>JAJCXN010000009.1 GCA_029263415.1 Acidobacteriota bacterium | reverse complement strand
CGTGAAGCCCGGCGACGAGTCGGCGATGCCGGGGCACCCCGGAAATCCCCAGTCTTGAACGACTAGGCGCCTGTCAAGAGGTTGCCCATAGATGTCATGGCGCGGATGCGGCGTGCACAGGCGAAAAGCAAGGGTAGGTGGGCCATTTCGGAGAGAGAGTCACGATCTTCCTGATCGCTTGCCTCCGTTCTTGAGCCGATCCGCAGAAAGCAGGGCTAGCCGTCGCTATGTAGAGCTTGGCTGAGCGGGTATGGACAAATCCATCGATTCGAAGGACTGCAGGGGTTTCTGCGGATCTGTCCAGGAGTCAGTTTCAAACGACCTGTGGCGCACGTTGCTGTGACCAGGAGTGACGTGGAACTGTTGCAGGACGACGTGCTGGCGACCCTGGTGCTTCCGATGATCAGCCAGCGCTGAGGTCGAAGCCTCAAGCGTGGCGACGCGAACATGCCTTCTGGTACCGGAGACGGGACTCGAACCCGTAAGAGCGAAGCTCGGAGGATTTTAAGTCCTCTGCGTCTACCAATTCCGCCACTCCGGCATTGCTGATTGGCGGCCAATACTACAGCTTCGCGCAACGCCCGAGGCCTTTGTTGTGAGTGTGGTGATGGAATGTCTGCGGCGGTCAGCTAGGCTTTGCGCTCGACGCGATTTGTGAGTTTGCGGGGGGCGAGCTGTTCGCCTCATTGCGCTTCTGGAGCGCTTGGTTCGTGAGCACTGGTCAGGAGCGAATTGCTGCCCTCAAGCGAAGTGGGACCAAAGGGTCGTGAGAATCGCTGTAAGGAAGAGTCAGATGACAACGACGGTGATCTGTGTGCTTGTGGTGTGTGCGGGAGCTTGCTTGCAGGCATCGGTAGGCGTTGGGCTGGGTATTCTGGCTGCTCCGATCTTGGCGTTGCTGTGGCCTGGGGCGGTGCCGGGGCCACTGTTGACGTGTGCCTTTGTGCTGTCGGCGTTAGTGGTGCTACGCGACCGGCGGGATGTTGATCTCAAGGGTTCGGCGATCGCGTTGGTTGGTCGGGTTCCAGGCACGGTGGTGGCGGTGGTGCTGTTGTCGGTGCTCGCGGGGTCCGCATGGTTGGAAGTGCTTTTCGGCGGCTTACTGCTCGTCTGCGTGCTGTTAGCCGCGCTCAAGGGGCAAGTTGATGTTGAGCCGAAGCGACTGACGGTTGCGGCGGCGGGGTTCTTGTCGGGAGTTTCTGGAACGGCGGTGGGTGTGGGTGGCCCGCCGGTTGCGCTGGTGTGGAGTTCGCTACCGCCGAAGCGGATGCGGTCGACGTTGGGTGGGTACTTCCTCGTTGGGACTGGTCTGTCTGCGATCTTGTTGGTGGCTGCTGGTCGCTTCGGAGATTTTGTGGCGTTGGGCTGGCTGTTGCCCGCGACGGTACTCGGATTCTTGCTTTCTGGAGGGGTGAAGGATCGCATTGATCCGGTGTCGTCCTACCGGGCGGTTTTGCTGCTCTCCGCGGTCTCCTCGTTTGTGTTGCTGCTACGTGGCGTGCGGGCGTTGGAGTTCTAGCTCATTCTTCCCTGCGAAAGATCGTGACTGAGCCAGCCAGTCTGGAGTATGGTGCTGAACCACCGTTGCACCTGAAATCCACCCTTAAGCGCTCAATTCTGAATGACGAATCCTGAATCCTTTGGCCCCCGGCGGATGAGCAATCGCGGCCCGAATCCAAATGCTGTGCCCGGCCAGGCATCCAACAAGTTGCCGCACTCAGAGGAGTCTGAGCGAGCGGTTCTCGCTGCGGTCTTGATCAATGCGGAGGGGAACCTGCCGCGGGTTGCGGGACGTCTGATCCAGGACGACTTCTATTTCGATCGCCATCAGCGCATCTTCTCGGCAATGGTCGAGCTGCAAGCGGACAATACGGATCTGGACCTGCGGACGCTGCAGGCCAAGCTTGAGCAGCAGGATGCTCTCGAGCTGGTCGGCGGTCTGTCGTACCTGGCAGGTCTAGATGTCGACCTGCCGGATCTGAGCCGGGTCGAGGCCTATGTTGAGATCATCAAGGAGCGATCACTCAGGCGCCAGCTGATCGAGTCGTGCACCGAGATCTACCGTGAGTGCCTTGACGGCGGTCTGGAAGCAGACGAGGCACTGGCACGAGCAGAGCAGCGCTTCTTGGCACTCGGCGACGAGTCGATCAATAAGGGCTTTTCGCTGCTTCGAGATGTGCTGGAAGACACCATTGAGAAGATCGAGACGCTGGGCGGCCGCGATGTCATTGGCCTACGCACCGGCTTTCAGGATCTCGATCGCACAACACAGGGGCTCAACCCCGGCAATCTATTGATCGTTGCTGGTCGACCCGGCATGGGCAAGACCAGTTTGGCGGTCAACCTGGCACAGCACGCCGCGATCCATGAAGGCGTGGGCGCGGCTATCTTTTCGTTGGAGATGAGCGAGAACGAACTCGCAATGAGGATCCTGGCCTCCGAATCGGACATTGAGTTCTCGCGCATTCGGTCGGGCCGACTCACCGACCGGGAGAAGGATACGGTCCGGCGAACGCAAGCTCGTATTGGATCGGCACCGTTCTACATTGACGACTCTTCCAATCCTTCGTTGCTAGAAGTCGCGTCGAAGTCCCGGCGGTTGAAGAAAGAAGGGAAGCTTGGCCTGCTCATCCTCGACTACCTTCAGTTGATGCAAGCGGGCGGTGGCAAGTACGAGAATCGCAACCTCGAGATCGCTGCGATCAGTCGTGGTCTGAAGCAGCTGGCGAAGGAGCTCGAGATCCCGGTGGTCGCGCTTTCGCAGCTGTCACGTCAGACGGAGAGGCGGGGTTCCGACCATCGGCCTCAGCTGGCGGATCTTCGAGAATCAGGAGCGATCGAGCAGGACGCCGACATCGTGATGTTCGTGTATCGAGATGAGCTCTATAACCCGGACGATCCTGACAACAAGGGCATGGCCGAACTGATCGTGGCGAAGAATCGTCACGGACAGACCGGCACGATCGAACTCAGCTTCCTGGGCGATACCACCACGTTCCGCACGATCGATCGCTACGCGGTGCCGCCGGCGGACATGCAGCCTTCGTAATCTTGGAGGGTGGGAGTGCGTTTGTCGTGAGAGTGCCGTCCATCGCCACGGTTAACGTGAAAACCGATGCGCTACGCAGGAACCTCGCCGCCACGGTCAAGAGCGCAGGCGTTCCAGCCTATTGCGTGGTCAAGGCGGATGCCTACGGCCATGGCGCCAGTCTGGTGGCGCGGGCCCTCGCAGCTGAGCCCGGCTGCTACGGGTTCGTGGTCTCTCGACTCGAAGAAGCGGTGGCGCTGCGCGCTTCAGATACCCTGCGCGCTTCAGATGCGCTCGCGGAGGGTGAAGGCAAACCGTTGCTGTGCCTGGGAACTTTTCTTGCAGCGCATGGCAGCCGAGTGCGCACTGAGGTGCTGGAGCTATTAGCTGCGCTACAGATCTCGCCTGTGATCGTTTGCCAGCAAGATGTCGACGCGCTGGTTGAGGCCCCGGCTGCCCGGGTGTGGAAGGTGCCTGCGGTTCACATCGCGGTCGACACCGGCATGCGTCGTGAGGGCATTGAACCTGAGCAACTGAAGGGTGTGCTTGCTGCTCTGCGAGAGAAGCGCATTGCCGTTGCATCGGTATTTAGTCACTACGTGGAATCCGAGGTGGCGGCTAGCCCGATCACGGCACGTCAACACGAGCTATTCAATGCCACCCTTTCTCACGCAGGAGTGGATCCGGGAACGGCGGGTGTGCCCCAGATCCACATGGCGAACTCCGCTGGTGCGCTGGTAATCGCGAAGCAGTACGAGGTCGCTCGGGTTGGAGGAGCGCTCTATGGTGTAGTCGACTTGCCGCCGAGCGAGGTCAACGATGTTCTGGAGCCGGTCATGTCCGTGCGCTCTTGCTTGGTGCAAGTGCATAGGGTAGCAAACGGTACGGCCGTTGGGTACAACGGCACCTGGCGCGCCGAGCGCGACTCCATCATCGGGCTGGTCGCTGCGGGCTACGCCGACGGACTTGGACCGCGACTGCCCGCCCTTGGCTGGTGTCCGGGGTCAGCTGATCTTGGGACAGCTGACCTGGGAGCTGCTGAACCGAGGGCTGGCGAGGACCGTGCAATGGTGCGCGCACCGGTGGTCGGCACGGTCAGCATGGACCTGGTCACGATCGACCTGACCGATGCGGCACAGCGGGCTAGCGTTGCGCCAAGGGTGGGTGACGAAGTCGTGCTGCTCGGAACGGCAAGCAGGAGCCCTGGCACTGCGATCTTGGCTTCCGAGTACGCCGAACTGATGGCTTGCAGTCCCTACGCAGTGACGGTGGCCTTCGGCAGCCGCCTGCCTGTGCAGACGACAACCTAAGCCAACAAGCGGGGCGTTTAGAGCACCGGTTCGCGACCAGTGATCCTCTTGAACGCTTCGTAGTAGCGCTCGCGGGTTCCTTGGACTACATGTTCCGGCAGGACTGGCGCCGTGCTCTCGTGATCCCAACCCTCGGCGTCGAGCCAGTTACGCACGTATTGCTTGTCGAACGAAACTGGCTCCGTCCCTGGGCTCCAAGCGCTGGCCTCCCAATAGCGGGACGAATCAGGAGTCAGCACCTCGTCGATCAGAACCAACTCACCGTTGACGTGGCCAAACTCGAATTTGGTGTCGGCGAGCAGTAGGTCCTGCTTTGCAGCGAGTTCACCGCCAGCCTTGAACAGCGCGAGGGTGATGCTCCTGAGCCGCTCGGCGAGCTCAGCACCGACGCCTTCAACCAGCGTGTCGTAGTCGATGTTCTCGTCGTGGCCGGTTTCTGCTTTGGTGGCGGGGGTGAAGATCGCTTTGCTCAATTTGCTCGCGCGCTGGAGACCGGCGGGGAGATCGTGGCCACACGCGGCGCCGGTCTGCTGATACTCCTTAAAGGCGCTACCGGCGAGGAAAGCGCGAGCAACACACTCAAACGGCACCACCTCGGCCTTCTTGACCAGGACGGCGCGGCCTTGCAGTAGATTCGTGTGTGCGGAGAGTGTGGCGGGGAAGTCGGTTGCGTCGGTCGCGAGCAAGTGGTTGGGAACCAGATCCTCGAACTGCTCGAACCAGAAGTTGGTGAGCTGGTTGAGCATGCGGCCCTTGTCGGGAATCGGCGGTGACAAGACATGATCATAGGCGGAGAGCCGGTCGCAGGCCACGATGAGCAAAGTGTCGCCAAGATCATAGATGTCGCGTACCTTGCCGCGTTTCGGTGCGGGCAAGCCCTCCAGGTTGGTTTCGAGGATGGCGGCGGACGAGGATGAGTTACTCAACGCGGGGACTCCAGCGGTGGTTTGTGGTTCGTGGTTCGGAACGGTGGGGCTGAAATGGGACTGATTCGAGGCAAGGGCGGAGCGGCGAGGGCAGAGCTTGGCCGAAGCGTCCGTGTGGCGCATCCTAGTTACCGTTGCCTCGTGTTGCCAGAGGATGCGCGAGCGAAGCCGTGAACTCCGCTTCTACCGCCTCGAGGAGCTGCTGGGAAGCGGGCAGTACGCCTTCGTCGAAGTTCCAGTCGCGACCGTCGATGACTTCGAAGACGGAAACCTTGTCCAGGCCCTTGAACGTTGCCAGGCCCAATCGGCGGATGCCCACTTGAAAGGCGGTTCGTTCCGCCTCCTTCTCCAGATGGTAACGGATGCCGACGAAGCGAGAACCGCTCTTGGTGAACACGCGCAACGGGCCGTTGGCGTATTGGAACTGGACCCGTTGGAGAAACGGATGAGTGGCGACGATGCCTTCATTGATCAAGGTGCCATCAGCGTCTAGCCGAGCGCGGAACGGACTTTCGGTGTACTGGTTGTCGCGCGGCTCGCCCTCGGCTTCCAGAATCGGTCGGAAGAAGTCGTTCACGTGACCGTCTTCATATCCGCGCGCGAGCAGGGTGTTGGTCACCTCGGCGAGATCAAAGCCCCTCTTGCCACTCACCATCCGGGTTAGTTCCACCAAGCCGTGCCCGTAGACCTCGTGCCGCTGGTCGGATGATGCCGTGAGCCCCAACGGGAGCAGATGATAGGTGGCGAAGTTGAGGGCCAAACGCATGCCTTTGTCGAAGGGAAGGCCAGCGCCCAGGGCGTCCCGATAAGCGCGCTGGATCTGTAGAGCTGCCGACAAGATCCTGATCGAGTTCCGCCCCGAGAAGAACGCACCATCTCCCAGATACTTTTCTGAGTGGAGATGAAGGGCCCGGACGATGTTCTCGACGCGGTGCTGAAAGTAGAGAAACTGCTGGAACGCTTCACGCTGCTTCTTTCGTTCCGACAGCCGGAGGATGCTGACGATCGAGGAAAAATCGCGAAGATCGTAGATCATCCCGGAACGCGCGACCTCAGGATTGATGATCCATTGAGCGGTGAAGTCATACGCGCGAGTTTCGGTGTTGATGCGCCGTGGGCTGTCGCCCGCGCCGAGGCGCGCAGCGGAGCGGGCATCGCAGACGTACGCGCCGTCTTCGAACTCGAGAGGGGTGATGAGTCTGCGAGCAGCATGCAGGAACTCAAACTCCTTTAGCCGCAAGACCAAGGCGCTCCACAGCTGTGCTTCCTTGTCTGAGAAGAACTCCTTCGGGCGGTAGCTCGGAAGCGTTGTCAGGTGCTCGATGTAGCCTGGCTGAAAGAGACACTGATCGGCTTGTAGGTCGCTCGCGCCCGGCGCCGCCCAACCCTTGGCTGCAGATTGCAAGCGCGGGTCTGCGTCGAACTGACCGCGGTGCCAGTGGCGCATTCGTGCATACCGATAGAGCAGGTCGCGGCCGTCCATTTTGAGGTAGCCGCGGAAGTAGCCAGTCAGTTCTTGTAGGTCGCGACCGATGTGATCCTGGGTGAAGAGCAAAACGTTGTCGCGCATGCGTGTTAGCAGGCGCGGAAACAGTTCGTCTTCCAGTTGGTTCGTTTCGCCGGCGATCCTGCCTGCTAGGTCGAACAGCAGTGCGAAGACCTTGTCGAGAAACTGAAACAGGACGACGTAGCGCAACGCGTCGCCGCGCTCGCGCCCTAGCTCAAGATTGTGTTTTCGTACACGGCCTGCGGTTCCTTCGAGAACGCGGGCCACCACCAGGGATTGGTGGAGCCAGAACAACTCGGGGAAAGAGCGTCCGAAGTTCGAGGTCATGACGTTGTGACAGATCTGGTCTAGCAACTCGCGATAGCGTGCCCAGGCGTCCTGTTGCTCCTTGAGAGAGAAGCCAGCCACCTTGCCAGCGTCCAGTCGAGCGAGTTGCAGCAGCTCCTCTGCGAGCAGGTAGTCGCGCAGCGCAGCCTCGAGCAGGCTCAGCCCCGGGCTGAGGGCGATCGGGTAGCCAAAGACTGGGCTGCTGTTGCCGTCTCCTAAGAAGATCGGAACCGGGTTTGGTAGGGAGCGCTCGATCTCAGGAAAATGAAACCGCACTTCCTCCAGACCACTGGCGAGGAAATTGAATGGCCCTCTGAGCTTCGGGAGGATCGAGTCCATAGCAATCGCAGGTCTTAGGTGGTTGTTGGCTCTTCGATCTCCCTTGGGCCAGCGCCGGGCGCAGCGCCGCGAGGTCAGGCGAAATGAAGGATCCGAGAGTCCGACGAATCATACCAGTGCTGGTTCGCACAGCCTGAACCTTCTGTTTGAGTTCACGTACCAGATTGAGCGATTGGTAAGAGCTCAACGAGGAGATTGCGTCTGCCGAGTGGTGCTGGAAGTCGAGCGTTGACCCCCTAGCCCGACCGCAACGCAAGCCCTTATGATCGCAGAGGTATCTCAGCTTCCACCATGATTTGAGTCCAGAAACATCTGCAGTACTTCCAACGTCTTCTGTTGGAGATTCGTCAGCGGTCATTCTGGAGTTGCTGGCGATGAGCTGGCGCAAGAGTGAGTTTTATTGGCAAGCCTCCATTTGGCACTTCGAGACCGACACCAAATACCAGCTACAGATACCAGCGACAGAGAACCGCCAAGCCCTACTTCTGGCACCCTTCACATGCAACACGAATTTCTTAGGCACGGCTGTCGTGACCTCTAGCGCGTCACAGACAATGCGGCTTAAGAATGCCACTCAACTGACAGAGGCCCCTAGTTTTATGAGTTGTCCAACCTCCAGCGATCGTTCCTTTTCTAGCGGTCGCCGACTGTCTCGCACTTCGGAGCCCTCACCCTCTCAGCAGTGGCGCCCTCGAACCAGGGTGATTCTTCTGGCGCTCGCGTTCGCCATCATGGTTGCCTCGATCCCAAGCTCAGTTCTTGCCCAAACGAACTCCTTCAACTCGTCGTGGCGTTCGGTGCAGCCCGAGGACAGTCTGGTGGTGCGCAACGGCGAGGTCCGGCTTGAGCTCAGAGACGCGGTCTCAATCGCGTTGGCTCGCAATCTGGGGCTTCGCATCCAGCGCTACGACCGAGCTATGTCTCTGTTCAGTGTTGAGCAGCGTCGCTCGATCTACGATCTGGTCGGAACGGCGAGCCTGAATTTCAGTGACGAAACTTCACCGTCGGCCTCGCAGTTGGATGGTGCCAGCGTTCAACAGTCTGAGACGAAATTCCTGTCTTTGCGACTGGACCAGCTGATTCGCACAGGCGCTACGGCGACCTTGGACTGGCGCAACGTTCGCAGTAAAACGAACTCTCTGTTCTCTCAGATCAATCCTCTATTTCGAGTGGACTTCGACGTTCTGTTCTCGCAGCCATTGCTGCAGGGCTTCGGCAAGGACAACGTCGAACGTGACATCAGAGTCGCCGCGCTAGACGCAGCTATCTCGATGGAGAATCTTGAACTGCAAGTGGTGAACACCATTGTTGACGTCGAGGCTGCCTATTGGTCCGTGGTTGAGGCGCGTGAACAGCTGACTGTGGCGAGGGAAAGCCTCAAACTTACCGAGCAGCTGCATGAACAGAATCGAATTCAGGTGGAGGTGGGAACCAAAGCGCCGCTCGAGCTCATTCAAAGTGAAGCCGGCATCGCTACCCGTCAGGAAGACATCATTCGCAATGAGGCGGCCGTCGAGGATGCGGGCGATGTCCTGCGCCAATTGCTGAATATTGAAGATGGGGAAGCGTGGCTAGCCTCGATTGTGCCGACCACACCGCCCCAGACCGAACGTATCGAAATTGATCTCGACAGCTCTCTGGTCACCGCGCAGTCGGATCGCCGCGAGTTGCGTACGCAGCAACTTGGATTGGACAAACTTGAGATCGACGCCAAGTTCTTCCACAACCTGACCAAGCCCGATCTGACGTTCGATCTTCGCTACGGTTTCAATGGCCTGGGTGGCGACATCCTCGTCCTGGCACCTGGTGCAAGCCCCTTTGACCCTGGGGCCCCGACGTCGATCATTCCAGGCGGCTACGGTGACGCGCTGGGGCAAATCGCCGACACAGACTTCTCAGGCTGGAGCGTGGGATTCAACCTGCGATATCCGATTCAGAATCGGGGCGCCAAGGCAAATCGAGTGATCGCCGACCTCAACCTCGAACGTGGGCGACTGGTGATGACTGAGACAACCTTGGGTATTCGCACTGAGGTGCGGCGCACCGCGCGTGCAGTGCTGACGGCGGCTCAACAGATCGACTCCGCTGGAGCGTCGCGTCGACTCGAAGAGAAGAACGTCGAAGCCCAACAGAAGCGCTACGAGAATGGACTTGCAACGTCGTTTGAAGTGCTGGAAATTCAAGAGCAGTTGTCCAACGCACGCAGCCGAGAGGTCAGTGCAGTCACCAACTATCGAAGAGCGGTGACGCTGTATCACCGAGCGATCGGCCGGGTACTCGAGGAGAACGGCATTGAGCTCAAAGACGAAACTGATCCCGATGCATTGAGGCCGTAGCAGCCGCTGGAGATCCAAGGGTCGGAGAGGTGGTAGTGGCAGTGTCCTGACAAAGATTCTCGATTTGCGTTGACATCGAGGAGGGTCAGGACCTACGATGCCGCCCTAGTGCCGGAGTGGCGGAATGGCAGACGCGGTGGACTCAAAATCCATTGTCCTCACGGACGTGCGAGTTCGACTCTCGCCTCCGGTACCAGTTTCTCGAGTGGCTTCTCAGTTTGGGTTGTCGTCGCCCAACCCCAAGAAGTCTTGATCACGCGCCTGGGGCCATGAGCCCCGGTGCCCGTTTGATCAGCTTGCTCCGGATGACGACGAGGAGCGAGTTCATCCGCCCGAGGATTTCGATGATGACGCGATACCACGTCGCAGCCGCGAGGTTCTAGGGGTCCTTGCCTCAATCGCGGTGCTTCGAAAGCTATCTTGATGCAGCGACCGAAAGCCGTTGGTACCCCCTTGAAAAACGTCGGGAACTATAGTAAAAACGCGGGTTCGCGGTGTTTGTTGACAGGTCCTGGTCGTCGCCACGGATCTCAAACCGCAGCGGCCTGCCCCGGAAGCATCCCAGACCCTGGTTGCTGCGTTCGGAGCATGGAACGCCCGTAGTTCAAGACTGCACGCATAGTGCGCAGTCATACTTCGGCTGCGACGCTTGATTTTCTAACTCAAAGATGGGCGCTGTGCTCTGCTGCGAGCCGCCTAGCTACGTTCCATCGTGGGAGAGTCTCTTTGTTCGATATTGGTCAAAAAGTGGTGTACCCCAATCATGGTGTGAGTGTCGTCGAATCGATCGGCGAACACAGCATAGATGATTGCGAGATCACTAACTTCTTCTTTCTTCGCCTCCTATCCAACGACTCTAAGGTCATGGTTCCAGAGGAGAATCTCGACCTGGTCGGTCTCCGGCCGCTAGCGCGTCCCAAAGACATCAAGGCCCTGTTTGAACTGCTTGAAGACGGCGATATCGAGACCTACAAGGACTGGAAGGGCCGGTACAAGCAGAACCTCGACAAGATGAAGACAGGCAATCTGACCGATGTGGCTGACGTTCTGAAGAACCTACGCCTGGTTAGCGAGAAGAAGAGCCTTTCCTTCCGCGAGAAGAAGATGTTCGAGAAGGCCAAGTACTTCATCGTCAGTGAAGTCGCGCATGTAAACAACATCGGCGAGGACGACGCGCTCAAGAAGGTCGAGAAGGCTCTCGACATCAGCCTTGAGAAGCGCGCAAAGAGCACTCCCAAAGAACCGAAGTAGCCACACACAGGGGCTGATCGTAGAAACCGTCTGAGGCAAATAGAGGGTCCTGCCTAATGTCTAGGCTGCTGGTGATCTTGCTCCTGATCTTGGGCTTCGTCGTGGGAGCGCGCACAATCCTGCTGTTGGGTGCTCGCAAGTTTCGCGGCACCCTTCTAGGTCAGGTCTTCCAGTCGTTGCGCGAAGCAAACGATGGTGGTGCTGGGCCTGCTAGGCCTGGCAGCGGCGGCGTGAAGGGGGGAGGCTCCCCGCTGATGAAGTGCGCACGTTGCGGCGAGCATGTGCCGTCAGGATCGTCCACTGACATCGCCGGGTTCGTCTGCGGTCGCTGCCGAGCGGACGCTTAGAGGTTTTTGAGATCTTCCACCCTCGAGACCGACTTGGGTCTGAGTGGGTGGCCTGGAGAGTGTAGTGGTTGAGCCGTTGGGAGGTGGTGGTGCTGCGCCGCTCGCTGTGCCGCTCGCTGTTGCGGTGGCGCTGCCAGTTCCGCTCCCGGAAGCTCTTTGGTACTCAGTTCCACAACGCCTGAGATCGATGATCGGCAAGGGCCAGCGTGTTCGCGTGCCACTTGGGCAGAGGCGCCGAATCGGCACCGTGGTGGAACTGGCCACCAGCGAGCCCGAAGGATTCAAGCTCCGAGAAGTCGAGGACCTGCTGGATCTCGAGCCGGTCTTGAGCCTCGAGCTGTTGGAGCTTGGCGAGTGGATCGCGAGCTACTACTTGAGCCCGATCGGCGAGGTGCTAGGCACCTTGGTGCCTAGCAAGTTGCCCGCAACTGCACGCGCCAAGATCTCCTTGACTTCGGGAGGAGCAATGGCCCCATCGCTGTCTGGGGACGCAAAGCTCATTGTTGACCTGCTCAGAGAACAGGGTCGTTGTTCATTGTTGGAGTTGGCAGAGGCGTGTGCAGCAGGCTGTGCACAGGGTGCGCCTGACGCTTTGACCTTGATCGCTAGCGCTCGCGCCTTACAGTCGAAGGGGTTGGTACGTATCGAGGGCGGCGCCAAGCGTGGAAGCCGGTTCGCGAGTGCGGTTGAGTTGATGCCCGGCGATCTGGACGCCATGTTGGTGCAATGCGGTCGCTCCGCCAAGGCGAAGGAGATTGTTCATCATCTGTCATCGATCGGTCGGCCTGCGCGTGTCTCAGAGCTAACAGAGCTGGTCGGGTGTGGACCAGCAGTTGTCAGGCGGCTAGTGAAGCTCGGGCTCTTACGCGAGTTTGTGCAGATCGAATCTCTGGCACTCGGACGTCACCTTGGAGGGGCCGAGGTCGCTGAACCGTTGATCTTGCGGCCCGACCAAGCAGTCGCAGTGGACCAATTGTTGGCTGCCATCAAGAGCGGTGGCTTCAGGCCGTTCTTGCTCCGCGGCGTAACCGGCTCGGGCAAGACGGAGGTCTATCTGAGAGCTATCGAGGCGACTCTCAATACGGACCGATCGGCGCTGATTTTGGTGCCTGAGATCGCGATGGTGCCGTCGCTCGCGCAAGTGCTACGAGAACGTTTTGGGGATCGGGTGGCTCTCTTGCATTCCAACCTCTCAGAAGCGGAGCGCATTCAGGAATGGGAACGTCTGCGCAAGGGTGGTGCGAGTGTGGTGGTCGGGCCACGGTCGGCCGCGCTCGCCCCGATCGGCGATCTAGGTTTGGTGGTGGTCGATGAGGAGCACGACGGCGCCTACAAACAGGACGCGGCGTCGCCACGCTATAGCGGGCGTGATGTTGCCTTGTTGCGTGCTCAACGATCCGGAGCGGTGGCGATCGTTGCGTCGGCGACCCCAAGTATGGAGGCGCTGGGACGAGTGTCTCAGGAAAAGTTCGGCCTACTCGAACTCACCCAGCGGGCGGGTGCTGCTGGCATGCCGACCGGCGAAGTTGTTGATCTCCGCGAAGAGAAGATCAGCGCTCGACACGGCGACGTGCACTTCTCGGCGGTACTAGATACAGCGATTCGCGATACTGCTGCGGCCGGCCAGCAGATCATTCTGCTACGTAATCGACGCGGCTTTGCACCAGTGGTGCTGTGCCGCGCTTGCGGCGAGGATCACCAATGCGATGACTGTGGACTGCCCAGGACGCTGCACTGGAAGTCGCAGCTGTTGATCTGCCACTACTGCACCTCCAAACTCCGGGTTCCGCAAAGGTGTGGGACCTGTGGCGAATCTGCCTTGGAGCCGATCGGTGCGGGCACGGAGCGGGTAGAGAGTCTCTTTCGAGAGCGCTTTCCCGATATCTCGGTCGATGTACTCGATCGTGATGCCACCCAACGAGTTGGTGGTGCCGCCAGGATCCTGGAACGCTTCAGGGTCGGCGAGACCCAGGCGCTGATCGGCACTCAGATGGTGTCGAAGGGGCATCATTTCCCCAACGTTGCGCTCACTGGTGTGCTCTCTGCGGATAGCTATTTGAAGTTCCCGGACTTTCGAGCGGTCGAACGAACCTACGCGCTGCTGACCCAGGTTGTTGGACGCTCAGGTCGCGGTGAAATTCCTGGCAGGTTTATCCTGCAGACGTTTCACCCGGACCACTACGCGGTTAGGGCGGTCCTCAGCGGAGACTCTGCGGGCTTCGAAGAAGCAGAGATGCGGTTTCGCCGCTCCTTTGCCTACCCGCCGTTCTCCCGCGTGGTCTCTATCCTGCTGCGCGATTCGGACCAGCGTCGAGGCAGCGAGCGGATCCGCGAGCTAGGCCGAGAACTGGAGCAGCTTCGGGGGAGAGATGTCTTGATGAACGGTCCAGCGCCAGCTCCACTCGAGCGCCTGCGCGGGCGGTGGCGCTTTCAGATCCTCCTGCGCGGGCGGAGTCAGGCTGAGCTGAGAGCGTTGCTCGAACGCAGTTCGATCCTCACCTCAAACTGGGACATCGTCGTCGACGTTGATCCTCAGAACCTGCTCTGAGTAGGCCCGAGAGATAGTCGTAATGCGGCTATGCTGCTGGCATGGTGGGAGATGCAAGCACGAAGACCGAGAAGGCCAGTAGCAAAGGGCGGGCTTCGGTGCGGATCGATCGAGAATGGCTAGCAGCCGACGTTTCCCCGATCGCTCAAAGCCTAGTCGCCGAGGGGTTGGGCGAGGAGTTGTCGGTACTGCTATCTCGCCGTGGTGTTAGTTCACGCGCGCAAGCGGAGGAGTATCTGAATCCATCGCTTGAGCAACTGCACGACGGCTCGCTCTTGCCTGGCCTCGATGAGGCTGTAGAGCGTCTGATTCAATCTTCCGAGTCCAAAGAGCGGGTCGCCGTGGTTGGCGACTACGACGCGGACGGCATCAGTGGCACTGCGCTGCTCACGGCTTGCTTGCGGCTGGCGGGGATCAACACGGAGCCAATCCTCCCGCACCGATTGCGTGACGGCTACGGTTTTCAAGACGCGCAGGTGGAACGCGCTAGCGAGCTGGGATGCGGGTTGATCGTTACGGTCGACTGCGGCATGAGCTCTCGCGACGCTGTGGCATTTGCCGCAGCGCGCGGCATGCAGACGATTGTCACCGACCACCATTTACCAAGCGATGAGCTTCCGGAGGCCATTGTGTTGGTCAACCCACGGCTCGATGATGAGCAGCCGCCCTACCCGAACGTTGAACTGTGCGGCGCCGGGATTGCTTTCAAACTCGGAGTTGCGCTCTTAGAGACGCTAGGGCTGAAGGTCCCCATTCACTCGCTCCTGCGCGTCGCCTGTTTGGGAACAATCGCGGATCTGGTTCCCCTAACCGGTGAGAATCGCTCGATTGCAGCCCTTGGGCTGACTGCTCTCGGTCAGAGCAGGTCACCCGGTTTGGTCGCACTCATGCAGGTGTCTAGGGTGAAGGCCCCCGTGTTAGCGGAAGATGTCGGCTATCGGCTGGCTCCGCGTCTCAATGCCGCAGGACGCTTAGACTCTCCGGACCGCGCGTTGGAGCTGCTTTTGACACGGGACGAGACGCGGGCTCGTCAGCTGGCGTCCGATCTTGATGATCTCAATCAAGAGCGACAGTCGGCTGAACGCCTGGTGGTTCGTGAGGCTCGAGCCCATTTTCTCGAGATGGATGAGATGCCGCGAATCTTGGTAGCGGCCAGTGAGTCCTGGCATCGCGGCGTGGTGGGGATCGCGGCCGGCCGTTTGGCCCGCGAGTTTCACCGCCCGACCATTCTCTTGGGCGCAGAAGGAACCGAAGCGACGGGCTCGGGCCGCAGTATCGAGCTGGTTCATCTACACGAGTTCTTGATGCCGTGGAAGGACCAGATGATGCGCTTCGGGGGACATAGTCAAGCCATCGGCATGACGGTTGAGGTCGCTCGACTGCCACAGCTGATCGATCAATGGAACGATGCCGCAGCCGCTTGGGAAGACGAGATCTTGATCAAGCGCTATCGCTATGAACTCGAAGTCGATTCAGTCGACTTTCTACGGAACACTCTCTACGAGTTGTTGGAGAAATTCCAACCGTTTGGCCAGGCGAATCCCGCGCCACTTATCCGTGTAGGACCGTTGTCGCTGGCGCGCCCGGCTCGAATCTTCGGCAAAGGGCACCTGGATTTGCTAGTCCAAGACGCGTCCAACGGACGTATTCGTACTACTGCGTGGAATTGGGCGGACAAGGAAGAATGTTTCGGTGGTCGCTTCGAGTTGTTGGCTCGCATGGGTTGGGACGACTACACCGGCGCAGCTGCGATGACCTTGGTCGACGCTCGTCCGATCTAATGACTCGAGCGTTGAGTGGCTTGCTACAGGATGCGTGAAGCGGTGGTCCAACTGACGTGCACCACCGTACACTCAAGGTATGGCTGTTGGTGATGAGGTACTAGATGGCTCGTTCTGGTGTTCGTTGGTTTCGCGCGGTCTTGTTGACGCTGTTCTTGGTGTCAGCCGGTGGCATCGTCTATCTTTTGGGATTCTCGGGTGATGGTGGGGCCGGTCAGATCCCATCTTCGAATGACATTGCCGCCTCGGAGCCGGTTGCTGACGCGGGCTCGACCGATGATGAAGCGGCTGCAGGTTTAGATGAGGACGACACCGTCGCAGTTCGCTCGACCGGGCACCGGCAAACCGTAACCCAAGGCGGAAGGGTGTTGCTTGAACTGGTTGCGGCCGTAGCAACGGTAGACAAGGACGGCTCGTTGGCGATGATCGACGTCGAGATCGGCCTTCCACGCCCCGAGGGTCGCTACGATGTGAAAAGCAACAGTGGGACTTTCCGCAAGGAGCGGCAAGAGGCAGTACTGCGAGGCGACGTTGTCGTCGTTGGGCCGCAGCCGTTCAAGTTGTGGACGGATTGGCTCGATCTGATCAACCAAGGCAATGTTCTGATCGCTGCCGACGGTAGCCGCTTTGAACTGGGCAAGACTGCCCGAGGGACAGCGACGAAGCTGCGCGTCGACCTGTTGCACCAAGCCATGTTGATGAACAAAGGCGTCAGCATTGCGTCCCTGCCCGGGAGCGAGACACCGTTCAGCCTCGACGCAGAAGTCATCAAGTTTCAGGATGACAGCCGGCTGATCCGGGCCGACGGTGGGGTTCAGCTTGTGCAAGGCGCCAACAGCCTTGAGGCGCGAACGGTCTCCGTGTTTCTCGACGAGTTTACTGATCGGGTCACGTCTATCCGCGGCATTTGGCAGGTGAAGGGGTCATTCAAAGCGGCCGGCTCTTTGGATGGTGGGGTTTTTGGCTCTGGCACTCCGGGCTCCGGCACTCTGGGCTCTGGCACTCTTGATTCCGGTGCCCTTGGCTCAACAGTTGGTGAGCCTGCGACTCCCCTGAGGGGAGCAAACCCTGACGGGGCCGTGATTGATGCGGAGGCAGTCGAGCCGGCCACGGTGGTCGACTATGAGGCCACGAGCCTGAGGATCCGGCTCGATGAGCGAGGCCAGGCCCGCGATGCGGAGTTGCGCGGAACTCCGAGAATGCCGGTTTTGATGTGGACTCGCCCCACTGAAGGCCTGAGTCGAACGATCCGCGCTGGGCGTTTGATCGCCGATTTCAAAGACGGAGCAATCGAGACGGTGACCGGCGTCAGTGGCATCTTGATCGAAGAGCGATCGAGTTCGTCGGCGGACGCACTTGAAACGGACCTCCCACTGCGATCGGCGTCGGCCCGGGTCGGCACCACAACCTTCGACGATGCAGGCCAAGTTGTGATGGTCAATCTAGAGCGCGAGGTTGAGATCAAGGATGCCCGCTTCAGCGCAACCGCCGCGAGGGTCAAGATGCTGGTCCTACAGGAGATTGTTGAACTCTTCGGTGAGCCGCTCGTTCAGCTCACCAGCGCCGAGGGAGTACTGCGTGCACCCTTGGCAAAGTTCAATCAACGTCTTGGTTTGCTTGAGACATCGGGTGGCACTCGCGCACGCTTGGACGACAGCCAAACCGGGGCAGCGGTGGTCGCTTTGGGCGGAGGTGGCGCGACGGACGATCCGGTCTATGTCGAAGCTGAGGAGTCGCTTTTTCGCCAAGATGACGGCGGCTTCTTGTTTCGGGGTGGCGTTCGAGCCTGGCAGGGGAAGAATCTCTTGATCTGCGACCAGCTTCGGGGTGAACGGAACGGCGCGGATCTGAGCGCGATCGGCAGCGTTCGAACGGTCTGGTTTCCCGAAGCGAAGGTGCAACGCACGGATGGTGGGGCAGGGCAGGGCGTCAACGACCCTACTTCTAACGACCCTACTTCCAACAACCCTCGTGCAAATGATGGGCCCGTCGAGGTTAGAGCTGGCTATATGGAGTACCTCCGCGACGGTGGGCAACTCAAGTACGAGCAGGACGTGCGAGTTCAGCAGGCGGCTGGACTCATGAAATGTGCAACTCTGCTGCTGGAACTCGACGACGCCGAGGAGGTGGAATCCATGCTCTGCGTTGGTGGCAAAGAGCGCGCCTCCTTAACGGATGAGGAGATCGGTCGGAGGATCCTCGGTGAACGGATGACCTACTACCCGAAGCTTGAGCAACTCGAAGTGGAGGGGCGAGTCGAGGCGGTCGAGGGACAACGCCGGTTCTCGGGAGACCGGGTGATGTACGATCTCGAAAACGGCTCATTCAGTGGCGGAAAAGTCGCGCGAGAACCTTAGCTGCCCTCCCATGAGGAGCGGCGCGACGCATTCAGCGGTAGCATGCGCGGCACCGCCTGTCGCTCTGATGGTTGCGGCGCGAACGGCCGCATCAAGCAATCAGCTGGAAACCCACAAGTGTCAATCACAACGATCCGAACTGAGAACCTGAAGAAGGTATACCGCGGTCGAGCTGTGGTGCGCAATGTGTCCTTGAGCCTTAAACAGGGCGAGATTATCGGCCTGCTCGGCCCCAATGGGGCTGGCAAGACCACAACGTTCTACATGGTTGTTGGCTTGACGCGGCCAGATGATGGTTCGGTCTTTTTAGAAGACGACGACATCACTGAGTTACCGATGTATCTGCGGGCGCAGCGTGGCATCAGCTACTTGCCACAAGAGCCGTCGATTTTTCGCAAACTTACTGTCGAACAGAACCTTCGCGCCGTGTTCGAAACCCAGCCGCTTGCGCATGGCGAAATGGAACGACGGATCGATCGGCTGATCCAAGACTTCAACCTTGAGAAGGTGCGCAAGGGACATGGGCATCAACTGTCCGGCGGAGAACGCAGACGGGTAGAGATCGCCCGTGCACTCGCGATCGATCCGAAGTTTCTGCTGCTCGACGAACCCTTCGCTGGCATTGATCCAATCGCAGTGCTCGATATCCAGATGATCATTCGGCACCTGCGCGACATGGGCATCGGCATCCTGATCACAGATCACAATGTGCGCGAAACACTGTCCATCACAGATCGGGCCTACATCATCAACAACGGTGAAATTCTGCGCAGCGGCACGCCTGAAGAACTGGCGTCGGATCCCAAAGTACGGAAGATCTACTTGGGCGAGGACTTTCGGCTCAGCTAGATTCCCCGGGAGCGATTCGCCGAATTGGCTAAGCAGGGCATCAAATTTGCAGGCGCAAGCTCGTGCGTGGAGTAAGGTCGGAGGCTTGCTGGTAGTAGCAGCGGATTTGACCGCATATTCTTGCCGCCGTCACTCCAACTTCTAGACGAAACTCCGAAGATCCTTCATGGCACTCGAGCAACGACTCTCACTCAAGCTCTCACAAAAGCTGGTCATGACGCCTGCCTTGCAGCAGGCCATCAAGCTGTTGCAGATGACTCGGCTCGAGTTGGAGGGTGTGCTCACTCAGGAACTCGAAGAGAACCCGCTGCTCGAGCAGCCCGAGGATGATCCGGCCGAAGACCAAGGTGAGATCGAGAAGCCGGAAGAAGCTCCCGATGCCGACGATGACGGCAAGATGGAGGACATCGATCTCGACGCGTATTTCAACGAGTACCTAGAGGCTTCCTCAGAGCGCCAGAGTGGAACCTATGAGCCGCGCGAAGCTGTCCCGATTGAAGCAACTGTGGCCGCGATCGAGGACCTCTATGATCATCTGTTGTGGCAGTTGAAGATGCAGGAGCTGGAGCCCGAGCCGCGAGAGATCGCAGAACTGGTGATCGGCAATCTGGATGAAGATGGCTTTCTGGCAGCGACTGTTGAAGAACTTCAGTTACTCGGCGCCGCCCCGGAGGCGGCGCAGGCGTACCGCGCCGCAGCAGCCCGCCAAGAGGCAGCTGCAGCGGCCGTGGCCCGCAACGGCAGTGAGGGGTCAGGCGTCGAGGGAGCAAGCGAAGCGTCTGCCAGTAGAGACTTGCTGGATAATGGTGTTGCCTCCATTGACCCGGAAATAGCTTGCACAGAAGTAGCCGGCGCGGCAGGGCTAGGCGCGGCGGCGACGGGTGCAGGCATCGAAATGGATCCCGGTCTCGACGACGGTGAGCTGACGGCGGCGGGTTCTGCAGTTGAGGACGTCCTGGAGGCAACTGCGGTGGATCCGCTAGTTTTGGAGGTGCCGGGCTACTCGGTCGCGGCGGTGGAAAGCGCGATCGAGATCGTCAAGAACCTTGATCCTCCCGGCGTTGGCTGTAGCTCTCTTCGCGAAAGCTTGCTGTTTCAACTCACAATGCTCGGCGAAGAGGGAACGCTGACCTATCGGCTGGTGGATGAGTACTGGGATCTGTGCCTGCGGCGGCAGTTCCTTGCGATTGCCAAGGATATGGGCGTTCACTTGCAAGAACTGAAGGAACCGTCCGAGCGGATAGGCCACTTGGAAACGCGGCCCGGTCGCAAGTATGGGGGCGAGCGCACTCACTACGTTGAACCCGATGTACACGTGGTCAACGTCGGCGGTGAGTTTGTGGTGCAGATCAATGATGACGGTTTGCCCAAGCTCCGCGTGAGCAAGGCCTATCGCGACATGCTCAAGCAGATGAAGGCTGAGGGTAGCGATGGCGAGGCCCAGGTCTACATCAAGGACAAGATGCGATCGGCGATGTGGTTGATCAAGAGTCTCGACCAGCGTCAACGGACCATCTACAAGGTCGCGGAGTCGATCGTGAAGCAGCAGCTCGAGTTTTTCGAGAAGGGGATCGAGTACTTACGTCCCATGGTCCTACGCGATGTCGCAGAAGACATAGAGATGCATGAATCCACGGTCAGTCGAGTGGTATCGAACAAGTACATGCACACCCCGCGTGGCCTTCATCCGATGAAATTCTTCTTCCACAGCGGAATCGACCGGGACATGGGGGGGGACATCTCGTCCTTATCGGTCAAGCGTAAGATCAAACACTTCATCGATGCGGAAGATCCCAAGAAGCCTCTCTCGGACTCGACCCTGATGAATAGGTTGAAATCCGAGGGCATCCAGATCGCCCGCAGAACGGTTGCGAAGTACCGCGACGAACTGCGCATCCCCTCGTCCACAGATCGCAAGCAGGTGTTCTAGAGTTATGGCAAGCGACCGTCGGCTTGAGGGCAGCGCTCCCAGTCTTCCCAGTCTTCCCAGTCCTCCCAGTGCAGCCAGAGTCCAGTTGGTTCTGATTACTGGGGTCTCAGGCGCCGGCAAGAGCAGCGCAATGAAGGCCTTGGAAGACCTGGGCTTCTACTGCATCGACAATCTACCGCTATCGCTCTTGAGGCCACTGCTCACCGCCCCCGCTGATCATGTGCCCGGGGCCGATCGGGTAGCCGTCGTGACTGATGTGCGGGCCCCTGGCTTGGTCGTTGACTTGCCGGACTTGCTCGAGTCGCTGGATCGGACCAAGGTCGACCCGTTCCTGCTGTTCTTGGATACTTCAGACGAGGTCTTGCTGCGTCGCTACACCGAGACCCGACGCAAGCACCCACTCGCCAGCGACGGTCCGGTGATCGATGGCATTGCGGCTGAGCGCGAGCTGTTGACAGAACTACGTGGTCAAGCAGATCGGATCATGGTGACCAGCGACTGGACCGTTCATGAGATCCGCGCCGAGGTGATCAACGAGTTCGGCGGGGAAGCCCTGGATCGCGATGGGGTGGTGGTATCGCTTGTGAGCTTCGGGTTCAAGCGTGGAATCCCGTATGGTTCAGATCTGCTCTTCGATGTGCGCTACCTCCCAAACCCTCACTTCGTAGAAGGTTTGCGTGAGCAGACTGGGCTCGATGGTCCGGTTCGAGAATTCCTGGACAATCAACCCGAGTTTGGCGAGCTCGAAGCTCGGCTTGGCGAACTGCTCGAATTCTTGTTGCCCAAGTTTCAAGAGGAAAACCGGTCCTACCTGACAGTCTCCGTCGGCTGTACGGGCGGGCGACACCGGTCGGTCGCGATGGTGGAGGCGCTGGCGACACGCTTGCAAGGCGACTGGCGGGTTCGTGCGTCGCACAGGGATACGCATCTGTAGGTACCCGCTGTGATGCCGCCAAGTACTACATGGGAACCTCATCAGGTAGTTTCTCTCTAGTCGGATCGGGCCTCGCTTCGCTCGAGCGGTTGCTTGTGGCGCGATCCCTTAGAAGAAAGGGCCTCAGGCGAGGCCGAAGACGACGCCGAAAACGACGCCAGTTCCGGGGTGGGCTTGTTGCCGCCCTGACGGGTTGCGTGCAAAATAGTTTTACTATCTAAAACAGAACCTGAGAAGAATTGAATGCTATCCAGACGGGTTCCATCTGGCGGAACACAATAGGGTCTTGGCTGCTAGGGATCTGTGCCGGGGCGAAGGTGAGGGGCCAAGGGTCTGCTACCGTATGGTGATGCGAACCACCAGTTTTCAACAATCTTTGGGATCGATTCACCTCCGGGCAAGCCACGTGGGGACGCTTGGGACGTTAGCCGTTTGTGCAATCTCCATCGCCGGTTGTGCGGCGCCTGCGAAGGAGGTTCCGTTGCCGCCGCAAACAGTGACGCCGGGAGCGGGGAACTCGGCACCAGCTGACATCGTTCGCGAGCTGCCACCTGAGGTTCTGCCGCCTGCACAACCACCGGTTGAGCTGCCGCCGGTTTCCCCCGGAGCAGCGGGCGTCCAGCCGCCACCGGCCGAATCAGAGCCGAGCCGGAGCCGCGACGATGGTTCGTTACTGATACTCGGCGCTCACGACGGTTCGCCAGGGGAGACCACCAACCGGGATCTGGTCGAAGCGGCCCGCCGAGAACGGGAACGCCGACGTCAGGCGCGGCCGGTAGCAGTGATCAATGACGAGAACATCTCGGAGCAGGCCAAAGGGGGGCGCTTGACCGTGGGGACTCCGCGGGTCGTGAATCCTGAGCAGCTGGCCGAAGCACGGGAGACCCTAGACGAGTTTGCAGATAAGGAAGAGTACTGGCGTAGCCGCGCGCGAGACATTCGCCAGCGATGGCGTGAGGCCTTCGACTCCGTCGAACGGCTGGAGGACGAGGCCGCAGAGTGGCGTCGCCGTTTCTACGCTGCGGAGGATATTGCTGTGCGCGATCGTGAGATCAAACCAGCCTGGGACCGATCTCAAGACCTTCTCGGCGAAACCCGGCGGACGATCGAGAAAGCGCAAGACGAACTCGATTTGATGTACGAAGAAGGCCGCTATCAAGGCGCCCTAGATGGTTGGCTGCGTGAAGGAATTGAGCTTGAGCCGTGGCCCGACGAAGTCGAAGCTCAAGCCGCTTCAGCTGAGCGCAGCGGCGGCCAACCTGCAGGCGAAGCGCCTCCTCGTTAGCGCGCTAGCTGCTAGTGGGGGGAGGCCGCCCGCGGCCTGCTGGTGCTCCCGGCGGTCCGTAAGGTGTGGCCCGGATCACTCGCCAAGCGCGGTGAGCCCGAAAGCGCCGCGCGTCGTTGCGACACGGCTAAGGGTTGGTTCGCTATGATCCGCCCTCGGCGAGCGCCATTCTTATTGCGCCGCGCTCGATTCGTCCTGACCGATGTGTGGGCCTGCTCGGTCTCCACGCACCTCTCAGAAGTCTCATGAAGAACCAGCCAAGTCGGCAAGCAGAGAAGTTCATGTCCATAGATCAAGAGCCGCAAACCCGAGTGCCTGAAGACTCAGCAACTACCGCTGGCAAGTACTTCATCGAGACCTGGGGCTGCCAAATGAACCAACTCGATACCCAGCGCATCGCAGGCCAGCTCCACCGCGACGGCTTCTCAGCGACCGATCAGGCCGAAGATGCCGATGTGATCTTGCTGAACTCTTGCAGCGTGCGCGAGAAGGCCCAGAACAAGGCGTATTCGCGCCTGGGAACGTACCGGCTGCTCAAACAGGACAAACCAGAACTCAAGATCGGATTCTGCGGCTGCGTTGCGCAGCAAGAAGGGGAGGAGGCGCTCCGTAAGGTGCACGACCTCGACTTCGTATTGGGCACCGGCAGGGTCGGAGAGTTCTCGAAGGTCTTGCACCAGGTTCGAGCAACAGGAGAGCGGATCGTCGCAACTGGATTCCCGGATGATCGCGAGTACGACTTGGATTCCATCTCGAGGGATGGCCAGTACAAAGGCATGGTGACGATCGTCGAGGGCTGCAACAAGCGCTGTACGTTCTGCATCGTGCCAACCACGCGGGGTCCAGAACGCAGTCGTACCATGGAAGAGATTCTCGAAGAGGTACGCTCGCTGGTAGCGCGAGGGTTCGTTGAGATCGAACTGCTTGGTCAGACAGTGAATCACTGGGTTGAGCCGGCGGGGCAAGCTGGTGAAGCGTCTGAGCACGCCGGTTCGGACTTCGCTGATCTGCTCGATGCAGTGGCGAGGACCCCTGGAGTGAGGCGGCTACGATTCGTTACTTCGTACCCCAGAGACTTCACCCAGCGGATGGTTGATCAGTTCGCTCTTCACGCGAACATCAGTTCCTACCTGCACCTACCTGTTCAGTCGGGATCCAATCAAGTCTTGAAGCGTATGGGTCGGGGATACGAGATCGAGCCATACTTCAAGCTCATCGATAGCCTTCGAGTTGCGCGGCCGGGCCTCGCTCTGTCCACGGACCTCATTGTCGGTTTCCCTGGCGAGACGGACGAGGATTTTGAGGCGACATTGGCATTGGTTCGACAGATTCGCTACAGCACTATCTACGCGTTTAAGTACTCGCCACGGCCGAATACGCCTGCGCTGCGCCTCAAGGACGAACCGGTGCCACTGGCCGTCGCGGATGCGCGGCTTCAAGAGCTGTTTCGTATTCAAGGCGAGATCCAGCGTGAATACAACGACGCACTGGTTGGTTCGGATGTCGAAGCGTTGGTCACTGCGCCCAGCCGGCAACGGGGCTACTTCAGTGGCCGAACCGACTGCCATCGAATCGTGCACTTCCCAGCGGAAGATGGAGATTCAAGAGTTGCTCTGGGCAAGATCGTCCCAGTCACAGTAACCAAGGCCAACGCCCACAGCTTGATGGGGCGGATCGGTGGCTCGGCTCTATGAGGGAGCTAGTGCCGGTTTCCGTCAAGGGCCTCGCTCTAGACTCGAACGACAGCCCTGTAGTCCTGCTCGAAGAGCAAGATGGCGATCGGGTTCTACCGATCTGGATCGGCGTCTTTGAGGCGACTTCGATCCAAATCGCGTTGGATGGAGTCGCGGTGGAGCGACCGCTGACGCACGATTTGTTGCTGTCGTTGGCCGAAGCAACCGCAACCCGAGTGACCGAGGTCGCAATTGTCGGACTTCGGGATAGTACGTATTTTGCGAAGATCACCTTGTCGATCGGCAACGCGGCAGGCAAGGAGGAGCTGCAAGTTCTCGACGCGAGGCCCAGCGATGCGCTTGCTGTCGCGGTTCGAAGCGGCGCACCGATTCTGGTCGCAGGCGAAGTCCTTGAGCGAGGCCATGTGCGAGCCGAGGTCGACGAGAACGAAGACGCGATCCGCAAGCGGCTCGAGGATATGGGCCCTGACGACTTGGGCAAGTACACGATGTAGCTCGTGCTCAGCCCCTCGATGTCGGCCGGCCGACATTGCGCAAAACCCATCAGTGTATGCCGAGGTTGATGCAAAATGATGGTGTTCAGGCAAGTTTTGAGTCGCGAATCGTTGCTTGCCTGCTAGCTCCCGAATACACTGTCGCTCACGATGATCATCGCGATAACGAACCAAAAAGGCGGCGTGGGCAAGACCACGACCGCCATCAACCTGTCCGCCGCACTCGCCAACAAGGGTCTCAAGACCTTGCTGGTCGACCTTGACCCTCAGGCCAACAGCACGGTGTCGTTCATCGAACCTGTGACGCCTGGCCAGAAGACCATCTACGAGGTGCTCACGGAAGACGATGTGCCGCTTGAGGAAGCAGTCCGCCCGGTCGAGGACGTGCCCAATCTGTTCGTGGCGCCTTCGAGCATCGCTTTGGCCAAGATTGAGTCAAAGCTGGTCGGTGAACTCGACAATCAGTTTCGCTTGAAGGACCGGCTTCACGAGTGCGACGGCGGGAAGCAAGGCGACGGCGCCTCCGGGTTTGACTACGTGATCCTGGATACGCCGCCGACCTTGGGGATCATTACCATCAATGCACTTGTCGCCGCATCTCACGTCCTGATCCCGGTGCAGTCCAGCTATTTCGCGTTGGAAGGGACTGACGACCTGCTCGAAACCATCGACAAGATCAAAGTCCGATCCAATCCGGCACTTCAGATCCTCGGAGCAGTGATCACTTTGCACGACAAGCGAACCTTGCTGGCCAAAGATATCCAGAAGGAGATCCGGAACGTGTTCGGTGACAAATTGTTTGACACGGTGATCACCAGGAGCGTTCGGCTAGAGGAGAGCCCGGCTTATCGGGAGTCAATTTTCGCGTTTGCACCGAGGTCGTCCGGCGCGTTTGAGTACTACAAGTTGTCTGAGGAGGTGCTGAGTCGTGTCTAGTACAACGTCCGTCAGTCGCGCCAAGAAGCGCGGCTTGCCCAAGCGAGTACAGATGCGCCACGACAGTCACTTCGTCGAGGAGCTAGCTCGACGAAGTGAGCCGTCTGTCGGTCGCATGCTTTCTATTTCCAGCATTGAGCCGGATCCCGATCAACCTCGGGCCGAGATCGGGGAGCTCGACGAACTCGTTGCATCGGTCTTGCAGCGTGGCATCTTGGAACCGATTCTGGTACGGCCGACCCCGGACGCTGACAGCTCTGCGCGCTATCGCATCATCGCCGGTGAGCGACGCTATCGAGCGGCGCTGACAGCGGGTCTACTTGAGGTGCCAGCAATTGAGATGGAGGTCACTGAGCAAGAGGCGCTGGAAATCGCTCTTGTGGAGAATCTTCAGCGCAAGGACCTGACCCCGTTCGAAGAGGCCGATGGCTACAAGGCTCTGCAGGATCTTCATGAATTCACCCATGACCAGATCTCTGAAGCCGTGGGGAAGTCCAGGGTCTCCATCACCGAAGCTTTTTCGTTGCTCAAGATGCCGAGCCGCGTTCGAGAGACGGCGAACGCATTGGGGATCCACAGCAAGTCATTGCTACTCGAAGTCATGAAAGCCGACAGCGAGGACGAGATGATCCGGCTGGTCGAACGGATTGCACATCAAGGCTTGACCCGCTCAGGCCTGCGCAAGGAACTCAAGAAGCCGGACCAGGCTAAGAAGTCGCAACGGCCAAAGCCGTACACCTTCAAGTTCAAGTCTCCAGAGAACAACTACAATCTTTCGTTGAGCTTCCGCCAGAGCACTGTGGACCAGGAAGATTTGATTCATGCGCTGGAAGAGATTCTGGAAAAGCTGCGCGCAGAAGCCAACAGTTAGTCCCTCAGGGTTCTAGACTGGTTGGTCTCTCGCTTTTGGCGCTTTGGCTCCACGGGTGGCGTCAGGCCGATGCTGCGACGCGCGGGGCGAATTGTACGGCCCAAGGCGCGCCTGTAAGCGCATCGAGGTTGACATAATTCATCTTATCGGACATTGTATTCGGGACCGCGAGGTGCCCGGTGGAACTCCCACACTCGGCTCTATGTGTGGATGCTTCATTAGGCGACGATAGGCGCACGATAGGAGCAACGTAGGCGCACCCAAGGCCCTATAATCCCGGGCGATGTTCCGCCTGCTCGACCGCTATGTCCTTCGCGAATGTTTTTCGCCATTCGCCCTCGGCGTGCTGGTCTTCACGTTCATGCTCTTAATCAACCTGATGTTCCGGTTGGCCGAGATGATCATCCAGCGCGACGTGCCAGCGGCGACCATGCTGCAGGTGCTGGCGCTCAACCTGCCGAACATTCTGGTCCTGACGATTCCAATGGCCTTGCTGTTCGGCGTGCTGATCGCAATCGGGCGACTCTCGTCGGACAGCGAACTTGTCGCCATGCGAGCTTCCGGGATCAGCCTTTTTGCGTTGTACCGGCCAGTCATGCTGTTCTCGACGGTTGCCACGCTTCTGACAGGCTGGCTGATGTTGGTTGCCATGCCGCAAGGCAACTCTATGGCCGAGGCCAAATACAGCGAGATCCTTGCTCGAAGCGTCAATAAGCAGGTCCAGGCTGGCGTCTTCTACGACGGCTTATCTGAGAAGACGCTGTTCGTCTTCGATGTGACCGATGAGGGTTGGGAACGTGTGTTCTTCACCGACGCCCTGCCGACTGGCGAGCACGAGGTTGTAGTGGCGCGAAACGCAAGAGTCCAGGTGGTCGGCGACGGCAGCCGGATGCAGATTCACTTCCAAGGGACCACCCGGCACACAGTCGACCTCAACGATCCAGACGCCCAGTACTTGGTCGCCAGAGAGGACCGCTTGTCTGCGGTCTTGGCCGACGACCTACTGAAACGCCAAGCCCGTTCGCAAGAGTTGGCGTTCCGATCCCCTAAGTCGATGAACATTGCGGAGCTCAGGCAGTGGCAAGAACTCCCGAATCGGAAGGCGCGCGAACGCCGTGTCGCCGATGTGGAGATTCACCAGAAGTTCGCGATTCCTGCTGCCTGCTTGGTCTTCGGCCTGTTCGCAGTACCACTCGGCTTTAACAATCGCCGCGGGGGCAGCTCATCCGGCTTCGCCATGTCCATCCCGATCATCTTGGTTTACCACGTTCTGCAGAGCAACGGCGAGGGCGCCGCTCTTGAGGGCACGATGCAGCCCTGGCTTGCGATGTGGCTACCTAACTTCGTCTTCTTGGTGGCAGGCCTCTTCCTGCTTTGGCGCAAGAACGGTGACAAGAGTTTGCTGTTCAGCGCTATCGACTCCTGGGTTCGACGAAGACTCTGGGGACGAGTCCGTACACGAAGCCGTTTGCGCCAACGCCGTCAGCATCGTCGTCGCGAAGATCGTAAGGAAAAGATTGTCCGTCGACGAGAGCAGGCTAAGGAGCGCGCCCGATCACAGGCAGACTCGCGGTCCTATGGTACGGATCATCTCGCCACTGGTTCGTTTAGGACGATTACTGCCGACGAGGACGACTTGGATCTTGAGAGTCATCCTCCGCCGAAGGCGAACGGCTTGGTCATCCGACTCCCCCGCCTGACGCTGAATTTTCCAGCGCTGATCGATCGCTATCTGATGGGCACGTTCTTGCGGGTTTTCGTAGTCGTGGTCTTGAGCGGAATCACCATCTATCTACTAGCTGATTTGACCGAGTTGCTCGACGACATCATGCGTAACGACACCCCTTGGGACACGATCCAGGGGTACCTGCAAGCGCTGATTTTCCAGGCCTTTAGAGACCTGTCTCCAGTGGTGGTATTGCTCACCGTCCTGATTGGTTTCGGCGTCCTTTCACGCACCAACGAGATCACCGCCGCAAAGGCGGCGGGCCTGAGTCTCTACCGGCTCTCGGTGCCAGCTATCGTGGCTGCGGCGATTGTCAGTGGTGGCAACGTCGTGCTCGAAAGTTATGTGCTGCCCTACACCAACCTCCAGGCCGAGGCGTTCAAGGCCGAGATTAAGGGCGGCGAACGGGCGGCGCAGCGCACGTTCCGACGTGCCGATCGCCAGTGGCTCTACGGCAAGGGTGGCTACATCTACCACTTCCAGAACTACGACGGCATTGCTGAGCGCCTACAACGTCTGCACGTGTTCCACCTGGATCCCGTTAGCCATGTGATCGACGCTCGCATGTACGCCCAAGAGGCCGTTCATCTCGGGGACGATCAATGGCGGCTCGCTGGCGCATGGAGGCGAGAGTTCAACCAAAATGGCGTAACAGGCCTCTTCACTCCGCAGGACGGCGCCATACTGACAATGCCGGAGCCACCTGATTTTTTTGACATGGAGATCAAGGCCCCCAGTCAGATGTCGCCCGCGGAGCTCCGTGCTTATATCGACGATCAATT
The DNA here is from genome assembly GCA_029263415.1 of Acidobacteriota bacterium. Lineage (GTDB taxonomy): Bacteria > Acidobacteriota > Thermoanaerobaculia > Multivoradales > Multivoraceae > JAJCXN01. The sequence continues at coordinate 308,226 of JAJCXN010000009.1, read as the reverse complement.
TGCCGGCGGCCAAGACGTGCATCAGCTCGAGGTTCAGCTCTTCAACAAGTTCGCAATGCCAGCGATCTCACTGATCATGGCCTTCGTTGCCCTACCCTTCGCCTTCCGGCTCGGCAACAAGGGTGCTCTGTATGGGGTCGGCCTAGCGATCGGCTTAGGCATCTTCTTCTACGCGATCGTGGCGGTTTTCACGACGCTCGGACAGGCAGGATCGCTCCCACCGCTGATCGCGGTATGGAGCCCCCACGTGCTCTTTGCCAGCCTCTCGCTGTACCTGTTCTTGGGGATCGAGACCTAGGCCAAAGACCTATGCAGAGGCCCGAGGACCTACTAAGAGGTCCCGGGCCACTGGCCTCCGCTATCGAAGGCGAGCGCTGCAACCTTATGCAGCGGCCTGCTGGATCTTCTCCACCATGTCGGTGTCTTCCCAACGGAAGCCCTTGCGACCGAAGTGGCCGTAGGCTGCGGTGCGACGAAAGATCGGCTTGCGTAGGTCGAGGTGATCGATGATGCCTTGCGGGCTCAGCGGAAAGACCTCGCGCACGATCGCCTCAAACTTGCGATCGCTGATAGTGCCAGTGCCAAACGCATCAACATTGACCGATACTGGATCCACTACGCCGATTGCGTAGGCGAGCTGGACTTCTAAGCGTGTGGCTAGGCCTGCTGCGACCAGATTCTTGGCGATGTAGCGCGCCATGTAGCTCGCTGAGCGGTCTACCTTGGTCGAATCCTTGCCCGAGAAAGCGCCGCCGCCGTGGTGGCCAACTCCGCCGTAGGTATCAACGATGATCTTGCGACCGGTCAAGCCGCAGTCGCCCTGCGGACCTCCGATGACGAAGCGCCCGGTCGGGTTCACGTGGATGATGGTCTCATCGTCCAGGAACTGCGCAGGCACCACCTGCTGGATGGCGTGCTCAAACAACGCGTCATGAATCTCTTGCTGCTCAACGTCTGGATCGTGTTGGGTGGAAAGGACCACGGTATGAACCCGTTCGATCTTGCCTTCGCCGCTGTATTGCACCGTGACTTGGCTCTTACCGTCGGGGCGCAGCCAACCGAGGGTTCCGTCTTTGCGCAGTTGCGCCATGCGCTCGACCAACTGATGTGCGAGGGTGATCGAAAGCGGCATTAGCTCTTCGGTTTCATCGCAGGCATAACCGAACATCAGGCCTTGGTCGCCGGCTCCACCCACGTCGACTCCCATCGCAATGTCGGGAGACTGCCGGTCGAGTGCATTCATCACTGCGCACGAATCAGCATCGAAACCGTAGTCGCCGCTGTCGTAGCCGATCTCGCGAATGGTGTCTCGCACAACCTTGGAAAAATCAATCTTGGCGGTTGTGGTGATTTCACCGGCGAGCATGGCAAGACCGGTATTGACCAAAGTCTCGCAAGCAACCCGCGCGGTTGGATCTTGTTCCAAAACAGCGTCGAGCACGGCGTCGGAGATCTGGTCAGAGACCTTGTCGGGGTGACCCTCAGTCACTGATTCCGACGTGAAGAGATAGCTATCAGACATAGGACTAATCCCGTTCCTTTCATGGGTGGATCCTTGAGGCCCGAGAAGAACCAGTGGGATCCAAGACTTGCAGCTCGCACCAAAAGGGGACTGCGGGAGGCGCGTACAATGGAGGCATCTGATGCCTGCCGTGGCGCAGCGCGGGCAGGGTAGCAAGCTTGCCATACCAAGGCAAACTCGCGGCAGAACTACGCAGAATCCCGTAGTAGGAATCGATGCTGTGGCCGACGATCCGTTAGCCTTCGGATTGCTGCAGTGTACGCCTTCCTCTAGTCTTGAGCGACCATGATCGTCAGCCCCCAAAACCAACGCCTCAAGGCGCTTCGAGCACTCATTTCGGGGCGCGGCCAAGGTCAGGCCACGCGCAAAGCTGCAACCCTGCTGGTGGCAGACTTGGTACGCACCGAGATCGCTGCAGACGCTTCACTCTTGGTACTCGAAGGTCCCAATCTCATTGAAGCAGCCCTCGACGCTGGCCTACCGATGCCATTGGTCGTTTCAACCGAGCGCTTCCTTGCTAGTGATCATCTGGTACTCGACCGCTTCGCGACCGCACCACTGGCTGTCGAGGAGTCGCTGCTCGACGCTTTAGCGGATGCTGATTCTCCGCGCGGGCTGGTGGCGATCGTCGCTGCACCTGAGTGGACGCTGGCGTCAGCGCTCGAGGACGGTTGGAGCACGCTTCTCTACCTCGATCGACTCCGCGACCCACGCAATGTCGGTGCGGTCTTGCGCGTCGCAGAGGCTACTGGTGTTGACCTGGTGGTGCTGGGCCCGGGAACCGCGAGCTGGCGCCACCCGCGAGCTTTGCGAGCATCAGCAGGAAGCGCCCTACGACTTACCATCCTCGACGGCATTGGCAGCGAAGAGTTGACCCATCAGATCGAGGCCATCCTAGGCGAAACTCCACACTGGTACGGCCTGCAAGCCGGCGGCCGCAGCGTGTTCGATGTGCCGGTGGCTTCCCCGCGCGTGCTCGCTGTGGGTTCAGAAGCTCACGGGTTGTCTTCAGAGGTGGCTGGACGATGCACTTCTTCTCTTGCCATCCCTATGGAGGGCGACATCGAGTCCCTCAACGTTGCGACCGCCGCTGCCGTGGCGTTGTTTGAGATCCAACGACGATCACCCCTCACCTACGCGATCGGCGGCCCCGCCCTAACTACGGATCGCACGAGCGATCGGACAGACAACCGGTAGAGCCCCTCGTCACCGAACATTCTGCAGCTTGATCTTGCAATCACTCTCGTAACCTATTGGAGCACACACTTCTCTCGTGCTACCTTGACCGCGACTCAGAAGCTCCGTCTTCAGATCCTCTCCGAGCCACTACCCCTCTAAGAAGTCACCCTTAGATCCCAACACTAGATCCCAACACGATGAACACACTCTTCTTAGCTCCAGCTGCAGCCCTCGGCCAACGAAGCATCGTCTCGTTGTTCCTCGACGCTGGCCCCATCGCCAAGCTTGTTTTCGCGATTCTCATTTTCTTCTCGCTCGGTTCCTGGGCAGTGATGTTCAACAAGTGGCGACAGTTCAAGCGCGTTAGTAGAGACAACGCTAGGTTCCTGACGATCTTCCGCCAGAGCGCTCGCTTCTCGGAGATCAACTCGGTTACTCAACAATATGCCGCGTCTCCGCTGGTCGGCCTGTTCCAGGCGGGCTACATCGAGATTGACGCGCAGGTAAAGGCGCAACAACCAAGCGGGGAGGACCCGATGGAGACCCGCGCTGTTGCCTATCGCATCAAATCGCTCACCGGTGTTGAACGGAGTTTGCGCAGAGCGATCGGCGTCGAACTGCAGGGCCTTTCGAAAACCACGGCGTTCCTGGCGACTACGGCGGCTGCAACCCCGTTCATCGGGCTCTTCGGTACGGTCGTGGGCATCATGTTCGCGTTCAGCGACATTGGAGCCGCGGGCACCGCGTCCATCGTGGCAGTTGCTCCGGGTATTGCTGAGGCGTTGGTCAACACCGCGGCTGGGCTGGTCGCCGCCATCCCCGCACTCATTGGCTACAACCAAGTTGCGGCCAAGCTCAAGTCGATTCGAACCGAGCTCGAGGACTTCGGACTCGAGTTTCTCAACCTGGCAGAGCGGAACTTCACTTAATGTCGGCTTCAGCAGCAGCCGCGGCCGATCAACGCGGGGGCCCTAACTAATGGCCTTCGACATGAACAACGACGACGACGAAGTCATTGCCTCCATCAACGTCACTCCGTTGGTCGATGTCATGCTGGTGCTGCTGATCATCTTCATGGTCGCAGCACCGATGTTGCACCAAGGGGTTGAGGTGGCACTCCCGCAAGTCGCCAATGACCCACTTCCAATGCGCGATGAGGACCCAATGGTGGTCACCGTCACCAAAAATCAGTTGGTGTACATCAAGGACAACCCGGTCCAGCCAAGTCAATTGTCGGAGACCCTCTTGCCTCTGATGGAATCTCGGCAGGATCAAGCGGTGTTTCTCAAGGCAGACAAGGACGTGCCCTACGGGCTGGTCTTAGAAGTCATCGACATCATCAATCGAGCTGGCACGTTTCGCATCGGCCTCGTGACCGAGACCCCCCTGAAGGGGGGTGTCCCAAATACCCACCAAAGTCGTGACTAGGCTGAAGACTTGAACCAAGTCAATGAACTCCTCTCACAGCGGCAAAGCCAGTTTGGTAAGCGGCCGCTGCGCATCGCTATCAGTGTCTCTGCAGTTGTCCATGTCGGGATACTGATCGCGGTGATTCTGGTGCCCGGGTTGTTGCGGTCTGAACCGCCGCGGATCGAGTACGTCGAAGTCGTATCGATTCCAGCAGCGGATCTAGCGCCGGCTCCGAAGCCTCGCCCTGAGACCCGGCGACCCAAGCCGCCCGAGCCCGAACCGGAGCCGGTGATCCCAGACGAGCCAGTCGAGGTTCCAGAGGATATTCCGCTGGTCGCGGACAAGGAACCGGAGAAGAAGCCGGACCCGCCGAAGCCCGAACCAGAGCCGGTTGAGGTTCCCGAGGAATCGAGCGACGAGGACGAAGAGGTCGACGATCCCGTGCCCGCCGAACCCGAAGAGCCGGAGCTGCCCGCTGCTTCCAAAGGCGAAGTCCAGGACACCACCGTTGCAGGCTTTGATGATCCCGACTTTAAGTACGACTACTACACCCGCAGTCTGATCCAGGCGATCCGGCGTGCCTGGCGGCGCCCTCGGCTCGAGCGACGCATGGATTTGGCGATCAACTTCCGCATCGGCCGTGACGGAACAGTGAGCGACGTCGAACTAGTCCGGACCTCTGGCATTCCGTCCTACGATCGTGCTGGGCTTCGCGGCATCCAGGATGCATCTCCCCTGCCGCCGCTACCAGTCGCCTATCGCAAACAGAGCCTTGGAGTGACCGTGCTTCTTCCGTAGCCCGAGGCAAAGCATCATTGATCGTGTGGCTACAATGACTCTAACGTCTTGATATAACTAGACTTAGGTTTGGAGCGGTCGGCCATCCGTAGCTCCCCTTTTGATCTTCTTCTCCATCGCTCGCTCAAAAAACCCCATAGAAGTCCTCGCGAGGTACTTGTCGCTTGAAGTTGTCTACCAGAACAGTGTTTCCTTTCCTGCTTGCCGCTCTTTGCCTTGTGGGTCTCCCCGACAGCGGTCGCGCTCAGGATACCGAGCCGCCGCCGGCCCAGCTGCCTCCAGAAGGCCGCGTCCAGATCACAGTCGAGGATAATCAGCGCGCCAAGATGCGCCTTGCCTACCCCGCTCCCAGGCGGCCTGTGTCTGCCTCTCCCCAATTGGCCAGTGCGGCCGACGAACTCGACGCCACCCTACGCAACGACCTTCGCCTAACCGGCGTGTTCTCCTTGCAGGGCCCGCGCGAACTTGCTGGTCTTCGCCTTAGCGGTGACCGTGCCAACGACTTTGAGCAGTACCGCTCACTCGGCAACGAGATGGTGCTCTTGGTCGAGACCAAGGTCGACGGAGCGCGCCTAGTGCTCGAAGGCAGCCTCTACGATCTGGGTTCGCGCGAGGCCATTCTCCGCAAACGCTATGTCGCCGGTACTGAGCTTGCGCGCCAGATGGCGCACACCTTGAGCGACGAGATCGTGCTCTATATGACCGGAGTCCGCGGTATTGCTCGCACCTCGTTGGCCTTTACCTCCGATCGGGATGGTGACGGCATCAAGGAGCTCTACCTCATGGACTACGACGGTTACGGCCAACGCAAGATGAGCGGCCATCGTTCGTTGTCGTTTTCGCCGGCCTGGGCAGCCAACGGCGAGGGCCTTGCCTACGTCTCCTATTACTCGGGCGAAGGTGCCTCGCTCTACTGGGTTGATCGAGAGACTGGCCGCAAGAGCCCTATCCTCGAGGAGACCGCCCAGGCACTTTCCCCAACCACATCACCAGACGGTCGCAGGATTGCCTTCGCGCGCTCGCTGCGCGGCAACCTCGAGATTTTCACGATTGATCGGGATGGCGCGGGTCTCAAGCGCCTGACTAGGTCGGGCGGCATTGACACCAACCCAGCCTGGTCGCCGCGGGGCAACCAGCTTGCCTTCACCTCAAGCCGCAATGGATCACCGCAGATCTATGTGATGGATCTAGAGGGCAAGAACATCCGACGAATCAGCTTCCAGTCGAAGTACAACGATGGTGCTGCTTGGGATCCAGACGCGCGATATCTCATCTACGCGTCGAGGACTCGCGACGGCCGGCGCTTCGACATCGTCAAAGTGGATGTTGAGACGGGTGAGCAGGCCACCCTCACCGCTGCGCCAGGAAGCCACGAGGCGCCAACGTTCTCGCCAGATGGCCGTTTTATCGCCTACGAATCGGATCGCTCCGGTCGCAAGCAGATCTACATCATGACTGCCGACGGAGAACCCGTGGCGCAGCTGACCAACGGGAGTAGCAACTTCGGGCCGTCTTGGTCAGGCTACTTCGATGAGTAGTTCGATGAGCCGAGCATGCGGTTCTTGAAACAGCGCACTGTCCAAGGGTACAATGCCCATAATCCCTTGATTTTCATGGACTTGGCGGTTGAACCGCAATCTGGCCTTTGCTAATGTGCGGTCATTCTTGGCAAGATAGAGTGAGCTTTCATGAGCGGCACCGGTCAGTCCCAGAATCCGTTGCCAAGTCTTTGATCTTGAGTTTCTCAAAGCGAAGCTTCCCAGCTAACCCCACCTCGAAGGCCTCAGACGAGACCGTGAGGGTCGAAGGAGATGTGCATGTCTGTCCGTAGGTTGCCGTTCGCGGTTCTCGCCGCATTGTTGGTTTTTAGTTTTGCCTGCAACAAGCCCGTTCCGCCAGAACCACCCGTGCCCGCGCCAGAGCCGGTCGTAACACCTGAGCCACCGAAACCTGTGGAAGTCACCCGTCCGGAGCCCACTCCCGAGAAGGACCCCGTGATCGACCCGCTGGATGACGACCTGCTGATCGCGCAGCAGTATGCCGAAGAGAACGGTCTTCTCGGAACTGTGTATTTCGAGTTCGATCGCTCCGAACTCTCTCCTGCTGCTCGCGAGCGGCTAGCGAAGAACGCGGCGTTCCTCAAAGAGAACGACAAGTTTGTCGTCACCATTGAGGGCCACTGCGATGAGCGTGGAACCAGTGAGTACAACTTGGCTCTCGGCGAACGCCGGTCGAACGCAGCTCTTGACTACGTCACCGAACTCGGTGTGCCATCAAGCCGCATCCGGACCATCAGCTACGGCGAAGAGCGTGGTGCCTGCGCCGAGAGCAGCGAGTCCTGCTGGGGCAAGAACCGTCGCGCGTACTTCCGCCTCACCGGCCGCAACTAGCAGCGGTTGACAGTCGGCGGTGGTCGTAATCTGGGTAGATAGTAGCCACGCCAAGGCAGAAGACCGTCCCGGGGCACCCACAGGGGGCCCCGCGGGCGTCGCCTCGCGCGGGAACCCAGGCAACGTGGGAAACGGAGGCCAGCAGCGGTCTCCGTTTTTTGGTTTACTGCCTCTCGTAATACTCGGCTCTCTCGCAGTACTCGGATCAGGGTGCGCCACTACTCCACCCGAGATCATCTCCATGCAGCAGCAGCTGGATGTGATGCAACAACAGCTGGCAACCATCCAGCAGCAGTCCTCTGACCGTGGGCAGGTGGAGCGCTTGGAAGCCACGGTGGCACAAGCGCAGGAACAACTCCTGAAGGGCCGTGCCGACGCCGAAGCGGACCTCAGAGTCTTGCTGGGTCGGATCGAGGCACTCGCTGCTTCAGTGCAAGAGAGCACCATCGCGGTCAAGGATGTGTCAGAAGAGACGGCGGCTCTTAGGCGTGCCATCGTTGAGCTTCAGGCCATCGTTGATCGCCCGGTGCAGCCTGCACCCTCTCCGACTCTCTCCGGATCGGAGGCGTATGAGGCGGCCCTGCAAGCATTCCAAAACGCAGACTACAGAACGGCTCTACGAGGCTTCACTGCTTTCCTCGAAGGCAACCCAGACAGCGCAACGGCCGACAACGCCCTGTATTGGACCGGTGAGTGTCACTTCAGCCTGCGGGAGTTCCGCGGTGCGATTCGTCAGTTCACTGCTGTGCGGCAGCGCTACCCCGCTAGTGAGAAGGTTCCGTCCGCTCTTCTGCGCACCGGCAAGGCCTACTTGGAACTGGGTGATGGCGAACAAGCCACGTCAGCTTTTCGTTCAGTGATGGCCGACTACCCGCGGTCAGACGAAGCGATTCTCGCCCAACGCGAACTCAGAGAGATACCGAGCTAGCGCCAATCGAGAACGCTCGACCTCGAGCCAGTGAAAACTGATCGTTTCGACCGCCTTGAACCTTGCTCACACACAGGCTAAACCAATAGAATCCCACGACTTGCGCCGCCTGTGCGGCGCCCGACGCGCGCGGCGGAGACGTTGCGGGAGACTTAGGGCTCCACTGGCATCCAGGCCGAACTGGCATTCAGGCCGCGTCAAGACCTCAATCAGCTCTATTCCCAACAGGAACGAATCACCAAATGGCTAATAACGCTTCCACCATCAAACGAATCCGCCAAGACGTCAAGCGCCGCGACCGCAACCGGGGCAGCATGTCCGCACTCCGGACCGCTGTCAAACGTGTGCGGACCGCCGCCGCCGAAGGCGACACTGAGGCTGCCACCGCTGGACTCAGCGATGCCATCTCCAAGCTCGATCGCGCAGCCCAAGCTGGCTCGATCCACGCCAACGCTGCTGCACGCAGCAAGTCGCGCTTGACTCGGCTCGTCCGCGGAACGGAAGCGGCCGCCGCCTCCTAGGCCTTCTTCTGCTTGCTCAGGCGGCGCGCTCGTCGCCGCTGGGAGTCAATAAGGACCGATAGGCCTCTCCAGCGCCGCTCGGCGAGACGGATGTGCTTCGTCTGCCGTCCTGTTTCTTTGCTCGCAGCGATAGCCCCTGTCGTGACCGCGCTGGCGCGGATCTACCGAGCCGAATCAGCGCGGCCCGGATCAGCGCGGCCCGAAGCAACGCGAGCCGAATCAACGCGGGCAGCCTCAGGGCGGACTTGGCGGCATCAGCTCGCCTAGGTCTTCGACGTTCCCTCGTTCGGCAACGGGTCGCGTCCCCGCGGTCTCCAAACGCCGTCTCCCGAAACGCTGCGCTTCGGCAAGCGTACTGCGTCAGGACGTGATGCGCAGGTTTCGGGCCTCCATTCTTAGCCGCGGTCAGCGGTCTCCGCTTTGCGAGCGACCTGGCCGTCGCCTAGCGATCGGAAGTCGCCCGAGCTGGTGTTCCCCACAAGCCCCTAGAAGCCTTCAAGAAGGTCGCTGATCATGGTTTTGGCGAACAGCTCTGCGGTGTCATCCAGCGCAATGTTCTCTTGGTCAAAGAACTCTTCGGACGCGTCTAACTCGTACGTCTCTTTGAAGAGGTACCTCGAGTTGGACCAAATCGTTTCGCCTTCTTCGCCAGGCGCAATCGGTCGCCGAGTGAAGGCGACCTTCGCGATGATGGTGGTCTCGTACTCTGTCGCTCGCCCGTCGGCGTCGAAGGTGATTGGGGTCACTCGAAAGTCGGTGATCTCGCCAGCAATGCTTGCATCGCTGTCGGCCTCGGAGTTGACCACCGTAAATCGTTGGCGGGTGACCAATTCACTGCTCACAGCAGCAGTGATGAACTGTTCGATCTCGCCGCGCGACGTTTGGTTGATGAACGGGGCAACGTAGACGCGGGCGATGTCCTCTGGGATGTTTGTGCCGCGGCCGACCAGGGCGTATCCGCAGCCAACCGCTGTCGCCAGGATAGACACTAGGGTAAGGAGCGCCAAGCCTCGCAACGGGTTGATGGCGGTGCCTCGTGCCGTACTAGTTCCAAATTTCTCTCGGCCTGAATGCATCACTCAATCCTCTTAGCGCGCGTGCGGCTGTGAACCTACTCTGTGAATCTACCGTGTGAATCTATTGGGGCCCGGCATCGGGTGCTCGAAGAACAGTGCCGCTCGAAGAACAGTGCCGCTCGAACGACAGTGCCGGTGGTGTGCGGCGAGACTACCAAGGCTTAGACCGCGCAAGCGGATCGATTACTTGTCCGAGCGCAGATCGATGGTGACCTGATCTCGCTCATCGAGCGTGATCTGCTCTCGGTGCTCGCCAATACTCAGGGTGTAGCGGCCTGGAGCTAGGTCCACAAAATCGACGATCGGCCGATCTATCGTTCGACTCTGTACCCAACTCGTTCCAGTGAGCACCGCGACCGCGGTGCTGATCGGCTTGGTCTTTGCTTGTGCCGCCTGGTCCTGCCCCGGCATCTGCGCTGTTGTCCGCTGTGTTGTCTGCTCTGGCCCCAACAGCATCGGGACCTCGTGGCTCGAGGAGATGTGTGTGAGGCCGAGAAGCACTCGGAGGCGTGCGCCCTTCACCGGCTCCCCTGCATACCGCCGTTCTAGCCCAACGGGTAACTGCGGATCGCTGGTGATCGGAAGATGGTTATCGCCCTGTTCTAGAATCGCCCAAGTAGATGCTGTCTGAGGGCTGATTGGCACCGACTCACTAGCGAGGCGGATGTAGGTCGCGGGTACAAAATCCACCGTTGCCTGCGGATCGGCAAAGCGCCAACCTTGGCCCGGGTAGAACACTTCAATCCAACGGTGATAGCCATCTGGGCCCCGTTGACCGTCGAGTGCGTAGCCAACCACTTCGCGCGACTCGATGCCGACGGCACCTAAGAGTGCTACCGCCAGCCGAGCCATGCCTGTGCAGTATGCGGTTCTGCGAGCGAACACGGCAACAGCGCCCTGATCGAGGGAACGATCGAGACGATACTCAATGTTCCGTGCCTGCCATCCCAGGATCAGAGCCACCGCGTCTTCTTGGTACCGCGCTCGGCGAGCCAGGCGTTGCGCCAGTTCGCTGATCTGACCGCTCGCTAAGGAGTTGATCTGGAACCGCGTCTTTTCGATCACGGGATCAAGCGTCACACTCACCTCAATCTCGGCGAACCCATCCTTGCCCCCCTTCGCCTGCGATTCCGGCTCAACAAGACTTAAGGAGTATCCTTGGTTACTGAACGCGGTGATCGGTGCGGAGCGTGGCACCTGGGCGCGGACCCGCTGCGTGCCGGACACCAGCAGGCCGCTGCGGTCTGGCTCCACCGATTCGGCTCCAGGCATCGCAACCAGCACGCTTCCGGTGCCGCCAGAGACAAGGAGGACAACACCGAACAACCACCGGCGCACTCGGCGCATTTGACGATGCTCGAGCCGCAACATCCGCCGCCTACTCTTTCGCACCCGCCATTGACGCCCCGCTCGCAACCGTATCCGTGCTGCCACCAGTGCCAATGCCGGCGAGCAAACCGTCAAGTAGGCCGTTCACAAACGCACCAGAGTTCTCGCCACCAAACTTCTTGGCTAACTCGATGCCCTCATCAATGATCACCGCCTTCGGCAACTCACCGAGATGCTGAGCCTCAAACAGCGCTAGCCTCAGGATGTTTCGATCAACTTGAGGCATGCGCTCGATGCGCCAGTTGTCTGCGCCCGCTGAAATGGTCTGATCGATCGTCTCCTGGTGCTCGACCACACCCAGCACCAGCGAACGGGCGAACTGATACGGCTTCGATTGGCCTTTTGCCCCTATGTCAATACTGACCTGCCGATCAATGTTCTCTTGCTTAGCCGCTTCGCGGCGTTGATCGATCGAGTCCATCTCGATTGGATCGTCGTCTTCTGCTTCGAGCTTACTTGGCAAGAGCCCGTCTGCTCCCGGTTCAGTCGGCTCGAGCCCACCAGAACTCTTGGCGCCCTTCGCTGTTTCTGCTTGATAGAGATAGATGTCGAACGAGCGCAACACTTCAGAAGGATGTAGGCCGCTGGCTTCCCACTGAAAGAGCATCTGCAGCGCCATCTCTCGACCTTGCCGCCGCTTACCGCGTTCGCCGCGTTTGCGCTCACCTGCCAGCGCTTCGGCTGTTGATTGGACTTCACTCATCATTAGAGATGCCCAATCACCGGCGTGATCAACGAGCGCTTGAGATTGGCCATCTCGAGCGCTGCCATCGCCGCTTCAACACCCTTGTTTCCTACTGCCCCGCCCGCGCGTTCGTTCGCCTGCTCGACCGTGTCACAGGTCAGTAAACCAAAACCCACCACCAAGTTGGACTGAGCCGCGACCCGGTCACAGCCGTCAGCGCAGGAGCGGCAAACGTAGTCAAAGTGCGGCGTCTCACCGCGGATAACCACGCCAACCACCAGCAGCCCATCGAAAGTGCTTGATTTGCTCAACCAAGTCAGCCCCATGGGGATCTCCCAGGCGCCAGGAACTTCGATCACGCTGATGTCATCTGGAGCAACGCCGTGATGCTTCAAGCACTCGGAGGCACCCTCCAACAAGCAGCGCGAAATGCCCTCGTTGTAGCGCGACATCACGATGCCAAAGCGCAATCCCTGGCCGTTGCTCAACGCCGCATTGGGCGTTCCGGCATGTTTATCTAAATCGCTCAATCTAAAGGTCCTTACCCTGATTCTTGTTAACCCAAACTACCACGGAGCGCGGCACACCATGCGCGCTCTTCGAGCTGCAGGCGCTGGAATCTGACGGCCCGGCCACCTACCTGAACCGCCTAGCACGTTGAAAAGCTCCGTTTCGTCGAGCGTAGAGCTTGTGGAGGCTTAGGGCAAGGCCCGAACGGACGGGAGCTCGCGCCAAATGCCTACACAAACACGCAGGCAAGCTGCGAGACAGGCCAGATCGCCAATACTATGTCTGCCCGCGAACCTCTGTTGACACCGGCAATCGTTGGTCGGGACGAGAGGATTCGAACCTCCGACCCCCTGAACCCCATTCAGGTGCGCTACCAGACTGCGCCACGTCCCGTTCCTTCGATTGTTGCTCGATTCGCTGTCAATCTCTCCTGTGTGGGCCGGTCTTCGAATGACCCGTTCACTGGACGCCTAGCCAGAGAGATTGGTCGTCGGTGGGTGCCTATTTTGCGGCACGCACGAGCGAGAGGATTTGCTCCGCTTCAGCATGGAGCTTACGTAGCTCGAGCAGGACGGTTTCTATCCGTACCGGGTCTCCTGTGTCAAGAGATTCTTTCTTCTCTGATGCGGAAGTCTTGGACTTTGAAGTGGCGGGCTTAGCGCGCTTTGCTGCCGAGTTAGGCGAGGGCTTCTTTTGGCTCTTAGACTTTGTGGTCGGCGCTGCTGCAGCGGCCTTTCCTTTTGAGTCCGCGGTGGATACACCGTTGGGTGCGGATCCCTCGCCTGCTGCCTCCTCCACTTCGGCGGCCAACTTCTTCTTGGCCCCGCCCATGGTGTAGCCCTCGTCGTACAGTAACAACTTGATCCGCCTGAGGATGTTGAGCTCATCTTCGGTGTAGCTGCGCTGGGGACTCGATTTCTTCCCGCCTAACGCGGCAAACTCGGCTTCCCAGTAGCGCAGCACGTACGGTTGCACGTCGAGCACACGGCAGGCTTCGGCGGTCTTGTAGGTCTTGCTCATCGATTTTGGCCCAAGTGGGCGGACACGCAGGTGGTTGCACACGGGTCGCAGGCTTAACGATCATCTTTCGTTGCTGGCCAATCCTAACCCGCTAAGGCTCCGTTGAACCTCGGCCCCAAGGATCCGAACTGCTCGACTTTGCCGTCCGACCCGATTGTGCTGCCCCACCCGACGCTCCAGCACCACTGGGTCCACGTTCTTGCGCTCTCTTCGATCGCTCTCGGATGATCAGCCGGATGGGAATGCCGTCCAGTTCGAGTTCGCGTCGAGCGCTGTTCTCGAGATAGCGACGATAGGGGTCTTGACGCTTGATGGTGCGGTTCGCAAAGAGCATGAAGGTTGGTGGCGCGGTGGTCACTTGGGTTGCATACAGCAGGTTCCAAGGGCGTCCGCGGTGGGCTGGCGGCTGATGACGCTGCAAAGCACGCTCAAAAAGGCGATTGGCCTCTGAGGTGCTGATCTCTGTGCGCCAACGCTCCAGTGCCGCTGGCACGGGCTTGAGCACGCGATCGATATGGCGCCCAGTCAGTGCAGAGATGTTGACTCGCGGAGGGTTGCTGAGAATCTCATCTAGGCGTTCCCAGCTTTCTTCAGCACGCATCCGGGTTTCGTCATCTTCATCCATCTCGGCTTCTTGGAGCAAATCCCACTTGTTGATCAGCACCACACACGGCTTGCCCTGGTCCCAGATGGCATCCGCGATCGCTAGGTCACCGGTGGTGATACCGGCCGAGGCATCGATGATCAAGAAGGCAAGGTCAGCCTTTGCAATCTGACGTTTGGCCATCATGACCGCGACTTCCTCAGACGGTTCGGAGACTTGACTACGCCGTCTAATACCCGCTGTATCGACCAGCCAATAGGGGCGGCCCTCGAACTCGATCTTGGTATCGATCGGATCGCGGGTGGTGCCCGCGATTGGCGAAACCAATGCTCTTTCTTGGCGGGAAAGCTGGTTGATGAGCGACGACTTACCAACGTTGGGCCGACCGACGATTGCCAGACGATCACCGAGCACTGGTTGCCCCTCGCCTTCAACGGCGGGCAACACCAGCCGCAGCGTTTCGGTCAAGTCAGGGATTCCGGTCCCGTGTTCCGCCGAGAGCAGCACGCAGTGCTCGAAGCCCAACTCGTAGAACTCGTGAAAGCTCTCTTGGGCGGCGTTGGTGTCGGCTTTGTTGACCGCAACCACTACCGGCACGTCGTAGCGCCACAGAAGCTCTGTGACCTCTTGGTCCGGAGGAACCAGGCCCGCTCGGCCGTCGACCACAAAGATGAGTGCATCTGCCTCTTCGATCGCGAGCTTGACTTGATCGTTCAGTCCCAAAGGGTCGTCCTGCGGAACCAAACCCCCGGTATCGATGATGTCGGCGTTGCGCCCTTCGCCGAGGTCGAATGTACCTGTGATCCGGTCGCGCGTGACACCTGGCTTATCGTGGACGATCGCTTGCCGATGACCGACTAGCCGGTTGAACAGGGTCGACTTGCCAACGTTGGGTCGACCAACGACCGCGACCACCGGCAATCCGATCAGGGCAGCACTGGCTTGGTCGCCAGCTCCGACGACTGCGGGTTCGAATTCTTCTGACACGGGTAAGTTCCTCGAGTGCCTCAGCTATTGCTGAGGAATGGTCTGGACGCGCTCGCGATAGATCACGCGCCAGCCCTCGTCGGTTCGCTTGAGCTGATACCGGACTTGGTCGCGCTGATCAAGGCCTTCTGAAAGCACCGTCTCTGAGCCGCTAGCTAGCACTCGAACGTCCCAGATCTCGGTCGTGTTCACCACCGCGTTGGAGTGTCTCC
This sequence comes from Acidobacteriota bacterium, assembly GCA_029263415.1. Classification (GTDB taxonomy): domain Bacteria; phylum Acidobacteriota; class Thermoanaerobaculia; order Multivoradales; family Multivoraceae; genus JAJCXN01. Next base: position 292,995 of record JAJCXN010000009.1, on the reverse strand, counting down.
ACACCTTGATGTCGTCGATCTCAAAGCCTTTGAGGTCTGACGACACGATTCGGTTTTCTTGCTCCATAAAGTCGCTGATGCGCTTGTAGAGCGTCGCCAGCTCCTTTTCAACTGCATAGTCTCGCAATACTTCGACGTTGCCCGAACGATAAGCCTCCGCCATGCTCGGCAGGTAGCCCTCTAGGAGCTCTTTGATGGCCTGCTGGTCTTTCTCGCTAGGCCCGGCGTCGGAAGCGCTGCAAGCGAGCTGGAAGGACACCAGGGCGGCGAGCATGAGAAACAAGACTGCGCGTGAGATAGCCGCGGGGACCTGAGTTCGAGATGAGCTATTCATAGGGTTCCGAGTGGGCTTAACTGCACCGTTGTTGAAGATCGCAGACGGTGGCCTTGACCGCTAGGAGCCTATCCGACCGCTCAGTGAATTGGACTCCCTCAATCACTGTCCAGTTCCCAAACCAGCGCGCTCTGACTGCCTCCAGATCGCGCTAGCGACCTGTTCGGCGGCGCCGTGACGACTTTGCACGCCCTCGGTTCTTCCGCTCTTGGCTAGCCTGCTCTTGGCCATCCCGGCCTGGGGTAGCCCGGGCTCCGTCAGCAGCCCGTCTCTTTGGAGCGCGGACCGGCGCATCGAGGGAGAGAAGCAACTGACGGCGGTCATCGTCCGCTTTGACTAGCACGGCATCCAAAGAGTCACCCAACCGATACCGCTGGCTCTTTTGTCCTGTGTTGTGCACCACAACCTCGACCCCCTCGGTCAAGATCTCGATCTCGCCTCCAGGGACGTCCTCGAATGGGATCAGGCCGTCGATCCCAAGACCGCTCAGCATGACGAACATGCCGAAGGGTTGCACAGCGCTGACCGTCACCGGTAGTGCTTCGCCCTCACGGTGCATGAGCCAACGCACCATGCGCCAGCGGAACTGTTCCCGCTCGGCTTGCTCGGCGCGCCGTTCGAGATCGCTCACTGCCTCCGCGAGTTCTTCCTCTCCAACGTGATGGCCGCCGGTTGGCGAATGGACCTCATCGCCAAACAGCACGACCTTCAAGAAGCGATGGTTGACGAGGTCTGGGTAGCGTCGGATCGGGGAGGTGAAGTGACAGTAGGCCCCTAGCCCGAGGGCAAAGTGCTCGCTGGTCGACGGGGTGTAGAACGCGCGTTTCAGTGACCGCAGAAGCAGGCCCTCAACAAAGCTGCGGATTGGACCGTCCTTGACCGACTCGAGGAGTGCTGCAAGATCTCCGACCGTTTCGATCTCCTCAACCGGCAATGCGACTCCAAGAGCTCCCACCTGTTCGACCAACTCTTCCATCGCCTGAGGTTTCGGCGGATCGTGCCGGCGAAACAAGAAGGTCGGTGGCTGGTCGAGACCCTTCTGCGTCTCTTTCGCGTTCGGCGTCACTTTCGCCTTCCCTTTAGCCTTCCCTTTCCCTGGTGACTTCGCCTTCACCGTCGCGTCCACTGATCCGGTCGAGCGTTTGGCCAACCGCTCAGCAGCGAGTTCCGCGACCGCGACATTCGCTTGAATCATGAACTCCTCGATCAAGCGATGCGCGAACAAACGCGGAGTACTGTCGTACGACTCGGGCTGGCCGTCTTTGCCGATGGTGAACGCACCGATGTCTTGCTCGATCTCAAACGCGCCGCGCTCGCTGCGCTGCTTGAGCAGGTCTCGGGCCAGGGCTTGCGCTCTGCTGAGAGCACTTGCAACGCCCTTTGTCTTGATCGGTTGTTCGCCCTCGAAATGGGCCTCCACCTGCCTGTAGGTCAAGCGCGCGTCACTGCGAATGAGACTTGGGTAGGCCCGGGTCTGGCTGCGCGCACCTGTTGGATCGAACACCATCTCGACAGTCATCGCTCGACGAATGACATCCGGCCTCAAGGAGCAGAGATTCTCACTCAGCCCCTTCGGCAGCATATGAATGGCCCGGTCGGCAAAGTACACGCTGGTGCCGCGCGCCCGTGCTTCATCGTCCAAAGCGCTGCCAGGGCGAACGTAGTGGGAGACGTCGGCGATGTGCACCCACAGGCGCACACCGTTCTCCGCTGGCTCAATACTGAGTGCGTCGTCAAAGTCGCGTGCGGTAGCGCCATCGATGGTGAAGGTCACCAGGTCGCGCAGGTCGCGACGATCCGACTTAGACGCCTTGCCGTCAGCGCTCGTGCCGCTCGCTAGCTCAGCATTGTCAGCATCGACCCATTGTTTCTCTTCCGCTCGGACCGCCGCGGGCCAGTGGTCACTAATGCCCGCATGAGCGAGCACGACTGCGGTTTCAATATTTGGCTCGGAGGGCGATCCGATGATGCGAACGCCGGTGGCTCGGGTGGCTCCGGCCCCACCGTCGCGTCCGCGCTGCTGCTCGCGAGATCCGCGACCACGATGCTCGCGACCGCCTCGCTGGCCCCTCTTCGAGCCACGATCTTGAGACCGCCCGCCCGCTTCAGTCCCTCCTGCTTCCACCTCGAGCGAAACGTAGATTCCCTCGCCGTAGTCTGCGCCAAGCATCGCTTTGTCCTTAAGGACTGAGCGCAGGTTGAGGTCCCGGGCGTCAAAGCGGAGGCGATGGTCAAAGGGCTGGAACTGGATGCCGTAGTCACCGTCGCGAAGCAAGCCAACCCATCGGCTGCCACGCTGCTCGACAACGCGATCCACGCGGGCAGTGCCCAAGGCCCCTCGGTCCCGAGATCTTGTGTCATCGCGCCGCGACCGCGCGCTCGTGCGAGCGTCGCGTGCTGCGAATAGGACGACGTCGCCCTGACCCGCCCCCGCGAGCCGTCGCGCATCGATGTCGTAGAAGCTGCCAGGCCCGGCGGTGAGATCTCGAATGCGAAAGAACCGAGCCCCCGTTCTTTCTACTCGTCCGCGTCTCAAACCGAGAGCGCTCGGTGCCTGCCACTGGCCGTTGCGCAACACGGCGTGCCCGCCAGCTTCCATAGCCTCCAGAGATGCCGGCACGAGAGCGCTCACAGACTTAAGGTCGTCGCCCGACTCCCCAGCGACCTTTCCCTCGGCCATCAATACGTCGCGCAGAGCATCACTGGTGCTGCCCGCGTGGTCTGTGGCCTCGATCAATGATCGAAGACGGCTTGAGACCCACGGTCTGAGCCGGTGATTCTGCAAGGTGTCCGAAGGCACCGTGCGCCGCTCGCGGTCTGTGCCGCTGCGTCGTCTATCCAATTTTTGAAATTCCTAGTTAGTTTCTTAGTCGAGCGCTCGATCACCGGATGGGCTTCCACCGGTTGAACGAACTCAGACCCTGCAGGCGAGAAAACTACAGGAACAGCCAGAACTGCACTCACCGTCATTGACAGTAGACCTTATCGCTCCCTACAATCCGTCGGCGGGCAAATTGCCCATCGACGGACCACGCGAAAGTGGCGGAATTGGTAGACGCGCAGGATTCAGGTTCCTGTGCCCTAACGGGTGTGGGGGTTCGAGTCCCCCCTTTCGCACCATCGAACTCATATCGAGAAGGCACACGGCGCGTGAGTCTCATCCCAGACATCTCACCCCTCACGCTCAACCGTTTGTCGGTTTACCTCCGTTGCTTGCGGATCCTAGAGGCTGAGGGCGAGACCAAGGTCTCGTCCGGCGCACTCGCCGATCGGTTTGAACTCTCCCCTGCGCAGATCCGCAAGGACCTCGCTCACTTCGGAGAGTTCGGAGTTCGTGGCGTTGGCTACGACGTCGAGAGTCTCGGCGCGCACTTGCACGAACTTCTGGGACTCAATGCTCAGCACAACCTGGTGGTTGTCGGCATCGGTAATCTGGGAAGCGCACTGTGCTCTTTCCTGGGGTTCAATGATTCGAGCTTTCGGGTCGTCGCCGGGGTTGACGCCGACCCTGAGCGAGTGGGCAAGCAGGTGGGCGACATCACAGTTCAGCCACTCGAAGCGCTGGAGACAGTTGTCGAGAGCGCCGGCATCGAAATGGGTGTGCTCACTATTCCGCCGGAAGCCGCGACTCAGTGCTACGAACGGCTTGTCGCCTCGGGGATCCGTTCCATCCTCAATTTTGCGGCTGTGCAACTCCCCCACCGCTCCGATGTGCGCGTGAAGAATGTCGACTTTCGGGTCTTCCTCGAGGAACTCGCCTTCTTTCGTAGGGATCCGAGCTGAGGTCCTCTCCCCTAAACTGGATTCTGGCTCAAACCGGCCTCTGGATCACGGCCTCTGGATCACCATACCAACCTCATCGAGGCACTGCAGGTACTCGGAAGAAACTCAGAACCGTTTCACCGTAACGCCGTTGATCCCACAACTCGACGGTATCAGTGCCGTCAATCGGATCGCGACGGCCGTGCTCGATCACCATCTCTCCATCGATGCTCAGCCGAGTTGCAGCGGCGTCCACCAACGCGGCAAGGCTCGTGAACCCGTACGGCGGGTCGGCAAAGATCAAGTCGAACTTGGCGGGCCAGGCGTCAGGGAGCCGATCGATCTCTTTTGGCAGCTCCGCTTTGGTCGAGTTCTGCTTCAGGTCGAGACCATCGAAGTTGCTTCGAGCGACCGCTAATGAGGCCGCCGACTGATCCACCAGGAAAGCCCAACGAGCACCTCTGCTCAGGGCTTCGATCGAGACGAGGCCGCAGCCGCAAAAGAGTTCAAGCACCGTGGCATCGGACACACGGCTCTGCCAGCGAGAGAACAATGCCTCGCGCACGCGATCTTGGGTGGGCCTGGTCTTCGGCGCGCCGCTGACCAGGCGCCCCCGAAACCGGCCACCCGTGACCCTCAATCGGCTCAGCGCCTCGGCTCCTTGAGGCTTACGAAGTACTTACCGAGATCGGCCACCGCGTAGAACCGAAGCACCGGTTGATCCACGCCTGTCATCTCCACCACCGTCCGCTGGCTGGCAAAACCGGAGACACGGAACTCGCGACCGTCGTCGCTCACTAAGACATCCCCTAAGAGCGGCGTATACCGAGCACTCAGTCGGTCGCGGGCCTCGGAAGGCACACTACGATCAACCATTCCTAGTGCCGTGATAGCAACACTAAGTGCCTTTTGCAATGGGAGCTCCAGCGCGTCCAGGCGTTCGAACTGAAAGTCTCGGGATGCTTCACCCGGCAAGCTCAAGAAGAAATTGCAAGTCTCCACCCAATCTCCTACGACGGTGCGCGAGTTGGTTTCCACATCCGCTAGGTCTGGGCCCTGCAGCCGTTCGATCAGACCGGAGGTAGTGGCTCTGTCCAGCTCGCCCAGCCACATCTCCGGTGCTTCCACCGCGCCTTCACGCACACGTAAGGTGCCGTTGCCAAACAGGCTGATCTCGCGCCGAAAGCGTGCGTTGCGGCAGTCCAGGCGAAAGACCTCTACGTCACGCCCCAAGATTTCTTCACGCTGCGCAGCGCGCTCAGCACTCACGAGTTCGTCGCTGCGAAAGCGCACCTGGCTCGCGGCATTCGATCCGGCCAGCGCACTCAACAGCGCTAGCACTAGGACGGGCAGCGCCGCTCTCAGCGCCATGCGAACACCGGCTGTTCAAAGTGTGCGACCCGCACTAGTTTGCGCCGAAACACCAGCTCAAACAGTTGATAGACGATCGCAGCTGTGGGCGCGTGAATTTTCATTCCTCGAACAGGCAGTGACAACACCGGCTGATCGCTCTCTGGGATGGACCTCAGCAGCGGGACTTCCGGGACGTCGAACTCCGATAGGCATACTAGGTGCACAGATGCGACTTCATCAGGATCGGGTTCGAGTACTGGCGTCTGCTCGCACCAACAAACGATTGGCGTCATGCGGAACCCTGAACGAGTGACGAAATCGTCAAGAACACCAAGAACAGAAGCTTCGGTGAGGTGCAGGCCAACCTCCTCCTTCAACTCGCGAAGCCCAGCTTCGATCGCTGACTCCCCCGGCTCGAGGCCCCCACCGGGGAGCGCCCACTGCCCCGGGTGGTGTCTCAGGTCAGCCGACCGGCGGGTCAGCACGAAACTACTCTTGCCAACCTCGTTGGGGCACAGCACCAGCACCACGGCTGCAGCTCGTAGAGCCTGCGGTTGCACGTTACGACCGCTCGGAGTCCTATCCTCGGGCTCAGCGAGTTCGCGCAGCAGCCGCTCGATCACCCTGCGTTCGAGATCGACGAAGTCAGCCGGAGAGTGCGGGCTGGTCATCTAAGGGATAATGAGCGATTGTCCGATGGACAGCACCGTCGAGCCGAGCGAGTTGGCCTGTATGATCGCTCGTACTGTGGTGTCGTAGGCAGTGGCGATCCGGCTCAGCGTATCGCCAGCCCGGACTCGGTATCGACGTTGTGCCTCACTACCGTTGCTTGCGGCTCCCTCCAGGTTGAGACGCTGACCAACCCGGAGACGATCCGGCGAGCGTAGGCCGTTGATGCGTACTAGAGAGTCCATCGAGACACCATATCGATCGGCGATCAAGGACAGTGATTCACCAGCCTTGACAATATGAGCACCCTCCGCTGCGCGGGCCGGTTCCCTGACTGGTGGCGGATTCTTAAGTGCAGCGATCTGCTCGCCGGACAATTGGCGTTGCCATCCCGAACTGCGACCAGTGGACGGGATATCGAGCACTTGCCCGACATAGATCCGGTCGGCTCGTGGCAGGTTGTTGGCGGTTTGAATGCGGCGGATACTGGTGCCGTAACGGCGCGCGATCTGGCCGACCGTCTCACCGCGTTGGACCTTGTGGCGTTGAGCCAGTTGCCGTGTACGCTTGCGATTTTCCGGGATCAGTCCGTAGGCGTTGAGAGTTTCGGTCAGTGCACCTTCCGGGACCTTCAACTGAAAACCACTTGGAATTAGTAAGTCACCCTCGATCACACTTCGACTCAGCGCTGGGTTGAGCTCCACCAACTTGTCCTTGGGTAGTTCTGCGATGGCGGCGATGTCCAAGAGCGACACATAGTGATCAGGCCTGAACACTTCGAAGGTCAATCGGGGCAACTGGTCAATGCCGGGAAAGTGTTCGTCTCGATCGGCAAACACCACCACGGCAGCGACAAACTCGGCGTAGAAGTTCCTCGACGCAAAGCCGAATGTTCGGCTCTTGTAGCGATCTGCAATCACACCCATGTCCTTGGTGCCTAACCGTTTCATCGCTCGCACCATGCCGCCGATGCCGTGGTTGTAGCCGGTCAGTGCTAGGGGCCAGCTCTCCACTCGACGGTAGTTGGCACGAAGATACTTAGCGGCACCATGCGCCGCTAGCAGGACATCCGAACGCTCATCGACTGCAGAGTCGATTCGCAGATAGAGCCTGCCGGTTGAGCGCGTGAACTGCCAAGCGCCAGACGCTCCCACCTTGGAGCGCGCCTTGTAGTTGAACATGGACTCGACAAACGGCAGCCGTGAGATCTCCACCGGCAGTCCCTCAGCCGCAAGGGCCTCTTCGATGCCAGGCATGAACATGCCAGAGATCTGGATGGCGTTGGCAAAATCTTCGCGCAACCCGCTCTGCGAACGAACCCGCTCACGTGCGCTGCGATACCAGTTCGCCTGGGCACCGCTCGACTCACCGGCATGCGCAAGGGTTAGTTCCTTGATCCGGTCAAGATCTTCCTGAGCGGCCTTCGCGCGTCGATCGCCAGAAAGTACCCGGAGCGCAGCCCGCGTGCGTTCTAAAACCTCCTTCACGCGTCGTGTCCTCTCCCTTGCTTGCGCTACATCCGATAAGCCACTGAGCACAAGGTCGGACACGTCGACCACATCGTAGACAAGGTCCAACTCGCGTTCATCGTGGATCACCACGTGATGCGCATCGTGCTTGGCGAAGATGTCTCGCCAGAAGGCAATCGCAGGGCGCAGGCTCACCGGCACCGGAAAGATCTGTTCGTTGACCGCCGGGTGATAGCCGCCTTGCGCAAAGGCAACCTGGGGTACGCCGACCAGCAATCCAGTGGTCGCAGTGAGGACGATCAGCGCCAGGCCAAGTGGGATTCGAAACCGAAGTCGTGTCACGAGTGAAAGCACCACCAACGAGAAGTGAAAAAGAAGGAGCGACAACAAGCCAAAGATGTACTGCCCGCTTTGCAGCCAGGGTTCTAGTATCAAGCTGCATCAACAAGCCGCAGTCTAGCAACGGCGAAATTGGGCAAGCACTTGCATCCTGAACGCATGGACCGCCCTCTTTGTTTCCGGCCACGCCGCAACCGGGTGGGCGGCAGCACTTGCCCCAGAAACGCAATAGAGCCCCGTGACGCGCGCCACGGGGCTCTCTTTGCAACAGTTCTGTGGCGCGTTTCCGCGCACCCCTAGCCCCCGGCAAGAGGGGCCCAAAGGTCTAGTACCGGTAGGTATCTGCTTTGTACGGGCCGTTCTTCGGAATGCCGACGTAGGAGGATTGCTCATCGGTCAGTTCGGTGAGTTGTACGCCCAGCTTGCCGAGATGTAGACGGGCCACTTCTTCGTCGAGGTGACGCGGAAGCAGGTACACCCGATTCTCATAACGATCGGTGTTCTTCTGCAGCTCTACCTGGGCCAGCACCTGATTGGTGAACGAGGTTGACATCACAAAGCTCGGGTGCCCGGTTGCACAACCCAAGTTCAAGAGCCGGCCCTCGGCCAGAACCAAGACGCTGTGTCCGTCCGGGAAGCGCCACTCGTCGAACTGAGGCTTGATCTCGTTGCGCTCCACGCCCTCCATGTCGGCGAGTTCCGCCATCTCGATCTCGTTGTCGAAGTGGCCAATGTTGCCGACGATCGCCTTGTCCTTCATGCGCGCCATCTGATCGGCGGTGATCACACCCTTGTTGCCAGTCGCGGTGACGAAAACGTCGGCGGTTGAGATCAAGTTCTCGAGGGTGTTGACCTCGTAGCCTTCCATCGCGGCCTGCAGGGCACAGATTGGATCGATCTCGGTAATAACCACGCGGCAACCTTGACCCTTGAGAGCCTGAGCGCAGCCCTTGCCAACGTCGCCATAGCCACAAACGACAGCGACTTTGCCGGAAAGCATGACGTCTGACGCGCGGTTTAGGCCATCGATCAACGAGTGGCGGCAACCGTATACGTTGTCGAACTTGCTCTTGGTCACCGAGTCGTTCACGTTGATTGCAGGAAAGCGCAAGGTGCCTGCTTCCATCATCTGGTTCAAGCGCAAGACGCCCGTGGTGGTCTCTTCAGAAACGCCCTTCAGCACGGAGGCCATGCGGGTGAAGTACGTGTTGTCTTCGATGAGACGCGCGCGCAAGACCTGAAGGATCATGCCGAACTCTTCGCCGTCCTTGGGATCGTGCGCAGGAACAGAACCAGCCGCCTCGTAGTCAGCGCCCTTGTGGATGAGCAGGGTCGCGTCGCCGCCGTCGTCGACCAACAGCGTGGGGCCATCTTCGCCGTCCCAGCGCAAAGCTTGATCTGTGCACCACCAGTACTCTTCGAGGGTCTCGCCCTTCCATGCGAACACCGGCACGCCATTTGGCTGCTCCACGGTTCCGCCAGTATCAGGTCGACCAACGGCAACCGCGGCGGCGGCCGGGTCTTGAGTCGAGAAGATGTTGCACGATGCCCAGCGCACTCGTGCGCCGAGGTCGACCAATGTCTCAATGAGAACCGCGGTTTGCACGGTCATGTGAAGGCTGCCGGTGACGCGGGCGCCAGCAAGCGGCTGCTCGTCCTTGTACTGAGCGCGCAATGCCATCAGGCCGGGCATTTCGTGCTCGGCGAGTGTGATTTCCTTGCGTCCTTGGACTGCGAGGCTTAGGTCTCGAACTTTGTAGTCAGCTGTAACTGCGGTTGGTACTTCGGCAACTGCCATGAGTGCTCCTTGGTTTCGGTTGAGTCAGTGAGAAACGGTGAATGAAGGAACGATCAAACGATCCTTCGTCGAACAAAATGATTAAGCGGGTGGCGAGACTGCAGTAGGGCGTGGCCGTCGCGCTGCAACAGTCTCAGGAGCTCTAGCGCTAGTTGAGAACAGCCGCGGCGGGGTCACGCCTCCTGTCTTAGTGCGGGGTTGGGTTGGTACCTCGACCCATCGCATGGGATCGAAACCGGCACGCGCGAACTCCGCCGCTAAGGACTCCTGGGAGAATCCGAGCCGCTGGTGACCCATGCGGACTCGAAGCTCTTCGTCTTGGTGGCTCATCAAGTCGACGACCAGGAGCGGAGCGCCCGGCTTCAGCACGCGACGTGCCTCGAAGAGCACCGCTTTAGGTGATGCTGTGTACTGGAGAACCAGGAACAGGATGCCCGCATCGAGAGTCGCGTCTTCGATGGGCAAGTGTTCAAGAACGCCTGCCCGCAGATCCACGTTGGCCTCGTTCTTGAGTGCGGCGCCAGCGACTTCGAGCATCTCGGTGGAAGAGTCCACCGCGATCACTTTGGAAACGAACGGCGCTAAGGTGGCTGCAATGGTTCCTGTACCGCACCCGAGGTCGCCGATGACCCAAGAAGGATCGAGCAAGCCCAGCAACCCGAGCAGGTCGAAGCGTTCTCCAAAAAGGTCCGTGCGTAAGCGATCCCACTCTGAGGCCGCCGAGGAGAAGAAGCTTTGAGAGGCTGCTCGGCGTTTGTTGATCACACGCTGGAGGCGACGTGCATCGCCGCGAAAGTCTGCGTCATCTTCGTTGAGCTCGTTGCGCAGCAGCATCCAGAGCCGACGTTCGCGAGCAGCGAGGGGCTCTAGGTCGACTCGGTAGAAACGGCGGCTGCCTTCTTTGCGGAGTTGGACCCAGCCCAGATCGCCCAGCTGCTTCAGATGCCGGCTGACGGTCGACTGTGGCAGCTCCAGGACGGCGCACAGCTCCCCCACGGTTAGCTCGTCGGTTTCGGCAGCTCGCAACAGACGACAGCGGGTGACGTCCGAAAGCAGGCCGAGGTGATTCAGGAATGAGTTCATGGCAAAGATCCGGATATCCGGATGTGTGGATTATAGGGTTGCCGACAGCTGTTTGCAAGTCGTCGCAAGGCGAAACGCGAGCGAGCGCACGGCTCGTCTTGTCTGCCGAGGGACCAACCGCGAACCCGCCGCGTGCGACGGAAACCGCTGGGTCCGGACGATGCCAATCGGTTTGAAAAACTCCGACCGGGGCTCAAGACCCGTTCCGACGGCGATCGGTCAGTGGCGGTAGAGCGCTCCATGTGGGGTTGCTGGGCCAGTGGAGCCGTGCGGCCAATCGGTGCGGTCGAACCGGATGCCAGCACTGCCCGCAAGGTCGCCTCCGCCGTTGGGTGCAATCGTCATTCTTCCGGTCTTAGGATCGAGGCTGACCAAGACCACTCGATGTTCCATCGCGCCCCGGCCGGTCGCAACGATTCTGTTTTGGGTCTGATCGGCAGAGATCCAATGCGGGCGATAGTCCTCACCGAGCTTCAGCTCCTGGACGACCGTGGGTGCTGTGGGGTCGCTCAGGTCGAGGCTGACCAAAGCTTCGCTGGTCGGTACAGTTTGAATCCAGAAAGACCCAGCAAGAACCGCTAAGGCGCAACGGTGTGGCGGCTGGTATGGGAAGTTCCTGAGGTAGCGGGCCTGTGGTTCCAGGCTGTCGAGTTCGCTCAGCATGAAAAGGCCGCACGAGAAGCTGTTGACGATCACGGTCTCTCCGTCGGGCAAGGCACGGGGCTCAGCAGGCATCACATTCTCATCGCCGCGCTCTCCGGACGGTAGCTGAATCGTCTTCAGTAGTTGAAGATCCGACAATCGCCACACCTGAATTGAGGTCGCACGTAGCTGGCCGCGCATGTCCGCTGTGGTGCTCACAACTCGATCGATCTTAGGCAGGATCACCAAGCTATAGGGGCGCAACTCCGGATCCGCAGGATCCGCTGCCTCGCTGCCACGGACAAACTTCCCCGCTGCATCAAGCTCCACCAATCCGCCAGCCAGTACATTGCCTTCACCGAGATTCTGAAACGTCGCGAGCACGTTGCCGCTGGGTAGCCGCTCGAAGCTGTGCGGGAAAGTGAAAGAGGCTCGACTACGAAACGAACCCGCAATGCGTGGTGTGCCAGGACCTCCCGCATCAAACAGGAAGGTGGTGCCTCCAGCAAAGGCATTGGCGAAGAAGATCTTGTCGTCAGGCATGCGATGTTCGGTGTGGTGTGCTCCACCGGCTAGGCCGACCGGCACCGTCTCGATCACCTCGCCATAGTCATCAGCGTCTGCGTCGGCCTGGACCACGGCGAGGAAGTCACTGCTCTGCTTATCGCTATCGAAAGCCCAGACATAGAGCAGGTCCTGCTTGCTAGAACCCCCGCGACCCTCTTCCGATGGCTCAATTGGCGAGCAGCCGAGGGCAAGTGAACTCAGCGCTATGACAGCGCAAGAGACTGCAAGCGTGCGCAAACCGCGCTCGTCCGCGGGCAGCCTACTCCGCGACAGGGGCTGAGGCCTCGTCGTCGCCTGCGGCTTCGAGCAACAGCTCGGCGATGTCCATCACGCTCACTTCGCGATCTCCCTTACGAGCGTTAACGCCATCCTCGAGCATGGTGGCGCAGAACGGACAACCAACAGCGACGGTGTCAGCGCCGCTCTCGAGCAGCTGTGAGGCGCGCTCCTGGTTGACCCGCTGGTCCGGCTTCTCGTCGATGTACATCATGCCGCCGCCGCCGCCGCAGCAGAAGGAGTCGCGGCCGCTGCGAGCGACCTCTTCCCGCTTGGTGTTGAGGGCGCCATCAAGCAACGCGCGAGGTGCTTTGTACTCACCGTTGTGGCGGCCTAAGTAGCATGGGTCGTGGTAGACGACCTTGCGATCAAGCTTCTTTTCAACGTCGTCTTTGCCGTTGAGCAATCGACCGTCTTCAACCAACTCTTGTAAGTACTGGCTGTGGTGGTGCACCTGATAGTCGCCACCGAATTGTGGATACTCGTTCTTGAAGCTGTTGAAGCAGTGTGGGCATGAGGTGACGATTTGCTTGGTGCCGTATTTGTTCAGGGTCTCGACATTGCCTTTTGCCAACATCTCGTACAAGAACTCGTTGCCGATGCGGCGTGCCGGATCACCGGTGCAGGACTCTTCGCGACCGAGGATTGCGAACTTGACTCCCGCTCGTTTGAGCAACTTTGCGGTCGCGCGCACGGTGGATCGGTTCCGCTCAACCAGTGCACCGCCGCAACCTACCCAGAAAACCACTTCGGCTTCGGTGGGATCTTCCATGTCGCCCAGGACGTCGAGTCCAAGGCCCTCGGCCCAGTCAGTGCGGTTGAACTGGGTCCCAGGGAATGGATGCTGCCGACTCTCGAGCGAAGTGATCGCATTCATCATTCCCTCGGGGAACTCCGCTTCTTCCATCACCAGATAACGGCGAGCGTCGATGATCTTCGGTAGCTGCTCGATGTGCACCGGGCATGCTTCCATGCACGCTGCACAGGTGGTGCATGAAAAGAGCGCCTCGGGGTCAAGCGGTGTGCCTTCGCGAATGACAGGGGGCAGCGTTGCCGCTGCGTCGATTGCACCAGCGGGCGCGGAAGAGTCAGCGCCCTTCGTGCCGGCTCCGTTGGCGCCGAGCGTGGTCAGCAGCGCAGGCGCATTGTTGTGCATCAGCTCGCGCAGATCGAGGATGATGTCGCGCGGAGACAGCGTCTTGCCGACGGTGTTCGCCGGGCAAACGGCGGTGCACCGACCGCACTCAGTGCATGCGTCGAGATCGAGCAAGTCCTTCCAGGTGAAATCGGTCAACGCGTTCACGCCCAGACGCTCGGCCTTTTCGAAGTCGAGCGGTTTGAGGCTCGCTCCATAGCCGTCGAGGTTGGCAGTGAAGATGTTGAGCGGCGAGGTCAGCACGTGCAGCATCTTGGTGTAAGGCGCCCAGGCGACGAAACCAAACGACAACGCCATGTGGAACCACCAGGTTCCTGTGTGCAAAGTCTTCATCAGGCTGTCGCTCATCATTGAGTCAGACGCTGCAGCGAAAACGAATCCGACCGGCGACCAGCCACCCCACGGATCGTCGGTCACCGCAATCCGCCAGCCTTCGCACAAGAATCCGGTGAGCGATATCACCCCAATCAACAGCACCAGGCGCGTGGCCTCGTCGGTGTAAACCAACTTGGCGGGCTTGGTCTTCCACCGCCGGTACCCAGCCATGGCGCAACCGACCAAAACGTAGAGGCCAAACAGGTCGACGGTCAGCGATTGAAAGAACAGATAGAACGGCCCCTGCATGATCGGGATCTTCAGGTCTGCTTGGATCGCGACCACCGTAGTCGCTGCGAACAACACCAAGAAACCGATCACCAAGCCGGTATGAAAGAACGCGGCATAGCTGCTGCGCACCACCCGGCCTTGCGCCAAGACGTCCTTGACGAAGAGATCCAAGCGCTCGCCTAGCCGATCAAAGCGCAGGATCGGCTGGCCGGCCCTCCACAAGCGGACCCGCCGATAGACGCCCCAAGCCGCAATCGCCAGAGTCGGAACCAAGAACACGTAGAGAAGGTCGTGAAACGGAACGTTCCAGTAGATCTCGCGAGTCGGTACACCGGCTGGGATTGAGGACATAGGACTTCCTTCGAGTTGGTGAGATGCGTTCTAAGCGGTGCGCTGGAGCAAAGCGCTACCGGATCAACCCATGGAGTTGAGCTTCTCCGTCAAAGGCGCCACCACGTTCTTGTAGTCCTCAACAATACCGAAGCTGCAGTGCTTGAAGATCGGGGCATCCGGGTCCGTGTTGATAGCGGCGATCATTTTGGAGTCGCCCATGCCCAGCAAGTGCTGGCTGGCACCAGAGATCGCGATTGCAAGGTAGAGCTCCGGAGCAACCTTCTTGCCGGTCTGGCCCACTTGCCAGTTGGGCGGCACCCAACCAGCATCACACGCGGCGCGGGACGCACCTTGGACTGCGTGCATCGCTGTTGCCAGACCCTTGAGCTCGTTCTCGAACGCCTCAGGACCACCCAGGCCACGGCCGCCGGAAACAATGATGGATGCATCTTCCAAGCTCGGGCCTTCGCTCTCAAGCACATCTCGGCTGGTGATGGTAAGGCGGGGTGTGGCCAGCTCGTAGGCCTTCTCCTCCAGCGAACCACCAGCGCCTGGGGTCGCCGGATCCATGGCGCGAGCTCGGACCCACAGCACAACCGGCGTCTTTTTCATCGAGTAGGTCGACATCGCCTTGCCGCCATACGCCGAGCGGGTCGCTAAGACCTGGCCACCGTCTGCAGTGACGCCTTGAACATCAGCCAACGAGCACCCGCCGAGCCGATGCGCGAGGCGCGGCACCAGTTCTTGGCTGTAGGTGTCGTTGCCAAACAACACGACGCTTGTGTCGGAGATCTCTGCACATGCCTTTTGGGCCGCCTCGAGCGCGGCTTCGGGTTGGTACTCGGCCAGTTCTGGTTGATTGACCACAACCACCGACGCTGCGCAGGCTGCCGCCCCGTCCCTGGCTTCTTTAGATGCGTCGCCTAGGAAGACGACATTCAGGTTGCCGCCGGTGGATTGGGCCAAGCGCTGGCCGGTACCAGCAGCACCTTCAGCGGACCGATCCCAGCCGTTGTTGCCGAAGAGAACGACGATGACATTGCTCATTGAAATACCTTTGTACTTTCTTTGCTGCTCGGGAGCTTAGGAGTTGGCCGCAACCACGGGTTGAATCTTCGAGGCGAGAACACCGATCTTTTCGTCGATCGAATCGCCCTCGACAAACTCGCACTGGACATCCTTGGTTGGGATCGAGAGGTCCGTGACTTCATAGAAGGAGGAGCCGCTGACATCCTCAGCGCTCAGGCCGATGTCGGCGAGCGAAAACTTCTCGAGGGGTTTGCGGTAAGACATCATCACATCGCGGGTTTTGGGGATGCGCGGGACGTTGAATTCGTTGTTGGTGATCAATGCCAGCGCAGGCCCGGTGACAGTGGCAGTCTCGGTGCCGCTGTCCGTTTGGCGACGCATTGTCAGGGTGCCGTCATTTGCCTCGATCGAATCGACGAAGGCGAGGGAGGGTAAGCCGAGTTCCTCAGCCAGGAGACCACCGGTTTGGCCGACTCCCCAGTCACCGGATTCGCGCCCCATGAGGATCAAGTCGAACTCTCCGAGCTTGGTGATCGCAGCGGCGAGCACCTTCGCTACTGCTTCGGCATCCGGGTTGGAGTCACCCTCGCGCAGGATTAGAGCTGCTTCATCGACCGTCATCGCTAGCGCCTTGCGCAGCGAGTCTTCGGTGTCATCGGTACCGTAGGACAGTGCTGTCACCTTGCCTGAAGTCTTCTCTTTGATCTGGAGCGCGGTTTCGAGTGCGTTCTCGCAGAAAATGTTGGTCACCAGATTGGCTCCCCCACGTTCTGCTTCCTTCGTTTCGGCGTTGACCTTAAAGTCACGAGCCGGCATGTCAGGGTCGAGGATCTGCTTGATGCAGACGAGGATCTTCATTTCAGTTGGTCTCCGCGATGAGTCGTTGCTGTCTATTTTGAGATTGAAGTCGAGTTTGAACGTCGGGTTTGAGTCTAAGCAGCCGGCGCCGGTTGCTTGAGTAGCCCATTGAGCGCCATTGCAGCCAATTGGTCGGCGACTTGGTCGGAGTCGAGCTTGCCACCCTGGCGGTACCAGCGCGAACTCCACAAGACCATGCCGAGGAGTGCATAGGAGGCTGCCAAGCAATCAACATTCGGGCGGAGCTTGCCATCATCTTCGAGCTGATGCAGCGTTTGGCGGATGAAATCAACGTAACGTTTTTGCCGCGCTGCGATCTTCTCACGCAACTCGGGTGCCAGGCCGCTGAGTTCGTCGACAAGGATAGCGAAAGGTGCACTGGCCGGCTGTGTCACCAGCGCCGCGTGCTTACGAACGACCGCTTCGAGCCTGCGTTCTGGATCGGTTTCTTTCTCGGCCGCACTGACCACCTGTTCTTCGATGGTTTCCATGGCATGGTCCATGATGCGGAAGAGCAGGTCGCCCTTGCCCTTGATGTAGTAGTAGAGCCCGGCTTTGGTGAGCTGGACGGCTTCTGCAATCTCGTTGATGGAGGTTGCATGAAAGCCGCGCTCGGAAAAGATGCGAGCAGCGACGCGAAAGATAGTCCGGGTCTTGTCTGAGTCAACACTGCTCTCCCCAGCGCTAGGCATTGCCGCCGAGTCTGGTGACTTGTCTTCTTTGGAAACGGTGTCAGGTGTAGGCGCCATGGCAGGCTAGACTCTCACAGTAGATCGGAACCGGATTGGAACCAGCAGAAGCACAGAGGGTCGAGATTGACCTCTCGGATGCTATGCCAATTCTACCGACCGACCGGTAGAAGTAAAGCGTCAAGCCCATTCCGTATCAAGAACCCAAGACCATCCAACGAGAGACTCAGATGAGCAGCACCACCAACAACAGCGACCGCGACCACATCATCCGCCAATGGCGGGACCTCGAGCAGTCCGATCCTGCAATTTTCGAGGCGATCCTGGGAGAGGAAGATCGGCAACGACGTGGCATCGAGTTGATTCCTTCCGAGAACTATACCTATCCCGAGGTGTTGGCCTGCAATGGCTCGGTGTTCACCAACAAGTACGCGGAGGGCTACCCTGGCCGCCGTTACTACGGTGGCCAGGAGTTCACCGATGCCATCGAGCGTCTTGCGGTGAAGCGCGCCAAGAAGCTCTTTCGCTGCGAGCACGCCAACGTCCAGCCGCTCTCAGGCTCTCCAATGAACCAGGCGGTCTACATGGGTGTGCTCAATCCGGGCGACACGATCCTCGCGATGGATCTCTCTCACGGCGGGCACCTCACTCACGGAGCGCCGGTTTCACACATGGGCAAGATCTTTAACTTTGTCCGCTACAAGACAGATCCGGTGACTCACCGCATCAACGAGGAAGAGCTGCGAGCGCTGGCCCACGAGCACAAGCCGCAGATGGTGTTGTGCGGTCACTCCTCCTATCCCCTTGACCTTGACTACTCGATGTTCACCCGAGTAGCCAAGGAGGTCGGTGCAGTCACCATGGCCGACGTCTCCCACATTGGCGGCCTGATCGCTGGCGGTGTGCTCAGCAATCCCTTCGATCATGGCTTCGACATCGTCACCACCACAACGCACAAGAGTCTGAAAGGGCCTCGAGGGGGCATGATTCTCTGTCGCAAGCCCTTCAGGCTCCAGATCAACAAGGCGGTCTTTCCTGGCCTCCAGGGGGGACCCCACATGAATGCAATCGCAGGGATTGCAGTCACCCTGGGCAAAGCACTTAAGCCAGAGTTCAAGCAGTACGCCCAAGACACCATCAACAACGCGAGCACTCTGGCGGCCGAATTGAGTCAGCGAGGCGCACACTTGGTGACGGGTGGTACTGAGAATCACCTGATGGTGGTCAACACCGTCGACAGCTACGGCATAGACGGCCATGTGGCCGAAGAGACGTTGGACAAGGTGTCGATCACGGTGAACAAGCAGATCATCCCCGATGATCCACTTCCCCCAATGCGTCCGTCAGGTATCCGCTTGGGCACCCCGGCGCCGACCTCGCGCGGCTTTGGCCAAGCGGAGATGGTGCAGCTTGCCGCTTGGATGGACGATGCCCTCAAAGGGCATGAAAACGAAACGACGTTGGCGCGAATCAGGGACGAAGTCGAGGAACTCTGCCTTCGCTATCCGGTCCCAGGTCTCTAGGCCCGGCTGACCCGGGCCAAGGCGTCTCCCTCGGCCTGGTGTGGCGCCCTGGTGGCGGCCCGGTCGTGGCCCGGTGGCGGCAAGCTCGCTTGCGCAGGCTACGTCGTCCGGCATCGCATCTAGGAATCGATCTAGTCCGCCGCGCCACAAACGTTTAGTTTGGGCGCTGGCCACCTGCCTCGGTGGCGAGTGATCGAAAGTAGCGCTCAGCCTCATCTTCGTAGCCCTCAGGTGCTCGCTCAGCGCGGGGCGACCTGAGTTCGGTGGTGTCACGGCCTAGTTCGCGCCAAAGGCCGAATTCGAAGTGACGGAGCTCCTCGATGTTGCGGCGCAGCGCCTCGAGGGCCAGTGGATCATTGGTCAACTGGCGTGTATCCAAACGATTCATGTTGCGCTGAATGTCCTTCAGATCACTGACGTCCACACCCTGCTGTTCAAGGGACTGGCGCAACTCCTCGGTCTCTAACAGGCGCTCCCGCACCTCGCGACTGAGCTGGCGAATATCTTCGGCGCTGAACGCTCCGGGCTGAAGGGATCCGCTGCTGCTGCCCGAGCCCAGCGCGGGTGCTCCCTGGCCCAGGCGCTCACCGGGGCTTTGCCCTTCGGCATTGCCTTGTTGTCCTGCTTGGGACATGGATCGACCGTCGGCGCCCGGACTCGGACGAGAGCCGCCTTGGCCGCTGGTGCCCTCCCTGCCTTGGTTGGAACCCGATCGTTCACCGCTTTGCCCTTTCGCGGGCTGGCCTTCCCCGGTCTGGCCTTGTCCGGTCTGGCCTGGCTGCCCCCCGGGCTGCTGGCCTTGGCCCTCACGACCTTCGCCCGCTTGTGCTTGCTGGCCCTCTCCTTGGTCTTGTTGACCTGAGCCTTCTTGCGACTCTCCGCTTTGGCCTGGTCCTTGCCCCTCCTCCTGGCTCTCTTGACCGGCCTGCGCAGCCTGAACCCCGTCCCTTAGACGTTGTTCGAGCGACTCGAGTCCTTCCACGAGATCGCGAGCTTGTTCCAATGCATCTTCTCCGGCTGCCTGGCCTCCCTCACCCACCTTGCCTGCAGCGTCCTCAACACCTTCAAGCAACGACTGCAGATCCTGCTCGATCACCTGTTCGAAGCGCGACCCGAGTTCCATGTCGCCCTCCTCGAGGATCCGTTGGGAGTACTCGATCTTCTTCGAGACACCTGATGTTCTGAGATCGTTCGCTGCCTGCTGAAGCGCCCGCGCCAGCTCCGGCTCCTCGGTTCGCGACTGCCGGGCCAGACGGTCGAGTTCCTCCTCGAGGCCATCAACTTGGCGCTGAATCTGTTGCTTACGTTCCATCAGGTTCTGCAATTGCTCGCGCTCCAGCGGGCCGGTGGCGCCAGTGGCCTGTCGCTCGCGGTTCGAAGCTTCAACCTCATCGCGCATGCGTTGCTGCTGTTCAGTTAGGTTTTGAGCCCTAGACTCGAGCTCGCTGACCCCCTCTTTCACGTCAACGCGACGCGACTTATCTAAGAGTCTGCGTGCATCTTCCAGCGCTTGAGCCGCACCGGACCCCGCGCTGCCAGCCTTCGCCTGCCCTTCGCTGCCAGCGCGTTTCATTTGGTCGACTGCTTGCTCAAGTTGCTTAGCCGTCTGCCGTAGCTCAGGCGAGGACTGCTCTCTTGCCAATCGCTCTAGCTGCCGCGCTAGTTCCTCGGTCTCGTCAATCAACTCTTGCTGTTGACCGGCTCCTTGGCCTGCGCTCGACTGCTGGCCAAGTCGCTTCTTGCGCTCGTTTTCCTTCTGCTGCCGGCGCGCTAGTTCGCGCAATCGCTCTTCCAATTCATCGACCTTCTGATCGGCACCTTGCTGCTGTCCACGCTGAACGGTTTCGTACTGGTTGCGCAGCTTGTCGAGCTCGAGCTCGAACAAGTCTGCAAGGTCCTCGGCCATCTCTCCGGAACCGCCACCACCCCCACCCGGGTCGAACGAGACCCGCACCTCTCGGAACATCGCCTCTGCGCGCTGCAATGCGCTCAGAGCCTGCTGCTCAGACATCAGGGCAGCCGCCAGTTTCTGCGCGGTCAGTTCCTCAATAGCTTGATTCATCGGCGCAAGAGCCGATTCGAGATACTCCAGAATCTGAGCGAATTCTTCGTCGCTCATCAACATGTCGCGGTTGCCCATGCGGGTCATCAGGGTCTGGACTTGCTCGCGGAGCTTGGTCTGCGACAGTGCGACAGTGGCCACACTTTCGTTGAACTCTTTAGTAGAGAAGTCCTTCTTGTCCCGCATCAGAGCGAAGGTAGCCGCAACAACCTCTCGCTGGCGTTTCGACAGCTCCGAGTCGGCTCCGCCCTGACCCCCACCGCCCCCGCCACCTCCGCTGTCGGCCTTGCGATAATCCTGCCCAAATGGGCGGACTTCAAGGAAGTAGATGTCGCTGGTCTCAGTCCGAGCGCCCGCACCGGGGCGGCCATCACGCGCAGTTGCGTAATAGGAGATGAAGTCACCATCGAGGAGTTCGACCTCCTCCAAGAAGAACGTGTGTGTACCCGACGCCTTCTTCCTCGCTGCCCCCTGCGGTGCAGTCATCAGCCGCTTGGAGTCTTCGGCCCCTCCGTTGACGGAGTAGTGCAGATCGATTGCACGGATACCGTAGTCATCTTCAGCAGCCGCTTCGATGAAGATCTCTTCGATCTTGCTCACCCGCAGGTCTCGTCCCGGGTTGCGCATCTCGATCATCGGAGGCCGATCGTCGAGCGGAGTGATCCCATAGTCGGCGGATCCGCGAGCCATCCTTCCTCGCTTGTCGAGCATTTCTAGGTGGTAGAACCCGGCATCCTGGATCTCGAGTTCATGTGTCCAAACATCTTCCTCCCCACGCACCATGTCGACAGCCTCGCTTCCCTCCACCACCAATCGGACGCCATCGGTTGCCATTGTCGGCGTTACCCGAATCTCCACTCGGGCCCCGCGGAGCGCTGCGATATCGCCGGCGTTCTCGACTAGCTCTTCAGCCACACCCGCATAGGCGGGATAGCGATAGAGCAGATCGATCTGTTTGGTGTACGGCAGATCGATCACTTCGATGTCGATGACTTGAGAGCGGATGCCCGACGCCTCCACGAAGTACGAGAAGCTTTGATCCATTGCGATCAAGAGGGATTCGTAGTCGGCATAGGTGGAGCCTTCGTTGCGCAAACCACCGCTGGGCGGGCCAAACACTGAATCAAGGTTTGCGCCTGAAACCATGTCTTCGCGGGTCCACTCGCTTGCATCGCCGATCTTGAGTGCTAACCGTACGTCGGGATCCGTGAATCCCTGCAGGCGCGCTTGGATTGGAATATCCGCGCCTTTGGCAAAGATTTGGTCCGAGGGCGAAACGACGATGTCGTAAGGGTTGTCAATCGCCGCGGTCTTCCACGGAAACATGAGCAAGGACGCACCATGCCGCAGGAAGGCCGGGCTAAGGAGCGCTAGGAGAAGCGAGAGCCCCGCTACCAGTGCCAGTCCTCCTGAAGCACGCTGGAAGGCACCGCGCTCGATACCCTTGCCAAAGTCGATGCGCTCACAACGCTCAATCGTGTCGGCGAGCAACCGGCGATAGAGCAAGCGCTCATGAACCCCATCACCAGAGTCCACTTGCAAGAGGGCCGGATCGTGCGCCGAAGATTCGGACCCAACCTCAAGGGCGGTAATCAGTGCGGATTCGAGATCGGGCTCGTGCTCTTCAATGTAAAGAGCGATCTGCCGATCGGACGGGCGGCGTAGGAACGGCAAGACCAACTGTGAGATGAAGCAGCATGCCACTGTGACCCAGGAGAGCGCTCTAATCAGTGACACTGAACGCTCTGTGTAGAGCAGCTGATCCATGGCCCAGCTCGAAGCAAAGAAGACACCAAGAGCGACCGCTACGGTGGCTACCGTCCCGCGCAACATCATGCGCAGGTTGCGCCGGCGCCTAACAGTACGGATCAAGCGCTCAATTCGAGAGTACAACTCGCTGCGATGCAATCCTGGATCTGTCATCTCAAGGCCTCTCTGACCAACGTTACATGTCTGACTAAGATCGACTCAACTGAGTCCGGGCCGGGAGGCGGCTGGCGATGAAGCCCTCGCTCACCAGCAGCAGAAGGAGGGCGTACAGCACCAGCCACCAAAAGCTTCGAGGTGGCAGGTCGGGATTGAGTCCGGCAGTGACCGCACGTTCCTCAAGATCGGGCTTGAGCTGCGCCTCGAGCACCGCCAAATCGGCAATCATCAACTCCGACTCGCTGCGATCCAGGTTAGCGGCGAACCAGCGACCGCTGCTCACGTCGGTTCCTGGCGGCCGCAAAGAGTTGTGGCCGGCGACTTCGAAGTTGAGTAGAACCTCGTCGCCAACCGCGGTGTCTCCTTCGTCCTGTCCGTCCAGTCGGAGGTGGGTTGCCTCGCCATCCGAGGGCTGCAGGACCCACTCCAACGAGCGATCGCGGGAGACCTCCACCAGAGACGGCTGGCCGACCGTGTATGAGTCCTCTGATGCCCTAAAGACCCCTAGATATTGCATGGATCGATCGAGCCAGCCCAAGAACACGCCCTGACGTGGAAAGTCATTCCAGTCGGTGTCGAGCGTCGAGGCCACCGCGATCACGCGGCCCTCACCCAATCTGCGCTCGGCCAGAGCAACATCTCCATTGTCGAAGCGAGCCAGAACTGCGCTCTGTGTTCCGCCCTGCGCTCCGTTCTGCTCTCCGCCTTGCTCGCTGCTTTGCGCTGGGTTCGCCGTTGGCGCTTGAGCGGGTGCGCTAGAACTGGCGTTCAACTCGAAGTGTCTGAAGAACGGTGCCGATCCCCAGTCGCCTCCGTCCAGGGTTCTAAATACGGGGTGATCGCGCGCCACCGACACCAAGCGTATGCCGGAACGACTCTGCTTGACGTCATCGTTGGCTCTGAGATCGAGCCAGGCTGGTAGGCGCGTGCCGATCGACTCGCGCCCATAAGCGACCAGCACGCCCCCACCGGCCTCAACGAAGGTCTGCAGCGCCGCTGCAGACGACCCTTGCACGCTGCCAGCATCTTGCAGGACCACCACGTGCTTGCCCTGCAGGTCCGCGGTGGTGATCTCGCCACGACGTGTTCGCTCAACCCGGTAGCGTGGGGCCTCGAGGCTCTCAAGCGCCCGTTGAACGAACAGGCCAGCACCTTCGCGACGTCCCTCTACCACCAAGACCGTTAGCGCATCAGCCGCAGAGGCGGTGAAGTAGAAGACGTCATCGTCCGCAAAATAGTCAGGCTCCACTCGAACTTCACCCTTGCTCACCCGCTCTGCATCCAGCGCGATCGGCTCGAATGCGATGGCTGTCGATCGGCCGGTGACGGTCACGGTCTTCGATTCCATCTCGCGCCCGTCCAGCCATAGAGAAACCCGAACACGTCCCTCTAGAACCGCATCCTCTTGACCTAGGGTCGCAGAGACGCGGACCCGTTCTCGGCCTGGACTCGCGTTGGGCCCTGCACCACGGTGGAGCTCGACGTCTCGGACCCAACGGTTCGGGTCGGTCGAAGGCTCTCCCACCGACAATAGCGTCAGCTTCGCACCCGCCGGCAGTCGCACCTCATCCAAGTCGAGGGCGCTGTTGCGTTGGAAATCGCTGACGATCACCACATCCGCGGACGAGGGCCTTAGGGGATCGCCGAGGAGATCGAGAATCATCGGCCGGATCACTCTCAGGCTGCTGGCCAACAACGTCCGACGATCCCTAGGCTCGGTCTCGTCCAAGACCCGGCTTGCTTGTGCAACATCAGTAACTGAGATCAGCGGCAGCTCGACGGTCTCGTCAAACAGCGCGAGAGTTACCGCGTCACCGGGGCCTAGCGACTGGACATGCGTTTGAACCAGCTCCTTTGCCCGATTCCAGCGATCGCCGATTGTCATCGAGGCGGAACGATCGACCAAGATGAAGACCTCGGTGGTCGGCTCACCCGTAGTCGCGAAGCCGCTCCGCAGTGCGGGTTGTGCAAACGCCAAAGCCAACAACAATACGGCGAGGGAGCGCAGGGCGAGCAGCAACAGGTCGCGCAGGCGCCGCCGCTTGATGGTGGCGTGCGGCACCTCTTCTAGGAACATCAACGACGGGAAGGCAAAACGCTCCTTGGTCTTGCGTCGTCGCAGATGCACCAGAATCGGGACCGCGATCGCAAGCCCAGCGAACAGGAAAAATGGGGCGAGAAAACTCACTAGCGGCTCTTCATCGACCAAAGTCGAGTCGAGAGATACCGATGGAGACTCTGATCGAGAGGTTCGTCGGTCATGGTCAGATGATAATCAGCGCCCGCTCGTACTAGGCCGTCCTTGACTTCTGCGATATGCCGCTGGATACGCTCTTGATAGCGATCGCGCAGCACCTCGGGTTCGATCGCCATACGACCACCGCTCTCAAGGTCTTCGAGTTCAACCGTGTCAGAGAACGGCAGTGCGACCTCGGTTGGATCGAGGATGTGAAAGACCACCACATCGGCGCCCCGTACCTGAAGCTTCGACACCGCCCGTAGTATCTGGTCGGACGGTTCATACAGATCCGACAGCAAGGCGATGAGGCCCCTGCGCCGTATGCCGCCGGCGATCTGCGCTAGCACTGGATCCAGGTCTAGTTCTCCTTCGGCGCGGGTGGCATCCAACTCCACCAAGATGGTCTGTAGCTGCTTGGCACCGTTCGGCACCACCTTGCGAATGCCATTGCCTAGGACCATCAAGCCGATCCGATCGCGCTGCTTCTGGGTCAGATACCCCAAGCTCGCGGCCAGATACTTGGCGTACTCGATCTTCGAGGGATTGCCAGTAGTGTCGCTGCCACCGTAAGCCATTGACGCTGAGGCATCCATTAGCACGGTCAAGTTGGTGTTGGTGTCACCTTCAAACTGCTTCACGTAGTAGCGGTCGCTGCGACTGTAGAGCTTCCAGTCGATCTGGCGGATGTCATCGCCCGGCAGGTAGGACCGGTACTCCGCGAAGTCCATCGACCGACCGAGGAACGGTGATCGATGCAATCCGGAAACGAAGCCCTCCACTACCGTCTTCGCCAAGACCTGCAAGTTGCCGATGCGGCCGAGCACTCGCGGATCGAGATATCGATCGATACGAGTGGTCGCCCCTTGGCGGGGGCGCGGCGATGGGGATGCAACAGTCATGAATAGTGTCTTTGGTTCTTCAACGTTCGAGCCTTCTTCCAAACAGGTCTAGGTAAGGCCCGACTCGTCCTTTGGCACGGTCTCGACCAGGCGAGTGATCAGGTCATCTGTGGTGATGCGCTCGCTGTCGGCCTGGAAATTTGTCAGCACGCGGTGGCGTAGCACAGGCAACGCGATCGCTGCAATGTCGTCATAGCTGACGTGGAACCGACCGTGGGTGAGAGCTCGCGCCTTGCCACCAAGCGTGAGGTACTGAGCAGCCCGGACCGAAGCGCCATACTGAACGTAGGTGCGAACGAAGTCGGGAGCTTCATCATGGTCGGGGCGGGTCATGCGCACCAACCGCACTGCGTAGCGCAACACGCTGTCCGCCAGCGGCACCCTGCGCACCAAGCGGTGGAAGCCATTGAGATCGTTGGCGGTGATGTGATTCTGGAGTTCAACCTGGTCACCAGACGTGGTCGACCGAACTACTCGCATCTCTCCATCTTCATCGAGATGATCGATGATGATGTTGAACATGAACCGATCAAGCTGGGCCTCCGGCAACGGATAGGTGCCTTCCAACTCAATCGGGTTCTGGGTAGCAAAGACAAAGAAGGGGCTACCCAGATCGTAAGTGCGACCCTGTACAGTGACCCGCTTCTCCTGCATCGCCTCAAGCAGAGCTGCCTGCGTCTTGGGAGGGGTCCGGTTGATTTCATCCGCCAACACGATCTGGCTGAAGATCGGGCCCGGCATGAACGTCATCTTCCGCTCATGCGTGTCGGGATCTTCCTGGATGATGTCGGTCCCGGTGATGTCAGACGGCATCAAGTCAGGGGTGAACTGGATGCGGTTGAAGTCCAGCTGCAGGATCTCCGCCATGGTTTGAATCATCAGAGTCTTGGCCAGACCCGGGACGCCGGTGACGATGCTGTTGCCGCCAACAAAGAGGGAGAGCAGGAGTTGGTCGAGAACCGTCTCTTGCCCGATGATGACCTTACCGATCTCGTCCAGCACTTGTTGGCGCCCGCGGGCTAGTCGCTCTGCCGCCGCAGCATCCTGCTCGTCATCGCTGCTCTCGACGCTATGCATCGGCTGCTCTTCAATCACGGGAACAGCCGAAAGCGCGTTGTGTGCCTCCGCCTCCTGCTGGCCTTCATCATTGGGTGTGTCGTTGCTCATGTGAGAGATCTCCAGAATGCGGGTCGAGGGCGATCGTGCTTCTTTCGAAGCGGAATATTTTGGCCGATGGGATTGCCCAGTTGGGCTGCGGGCCCAAGCGGGTGGTCGAAACTGGGAGGGAGTGTCAGTGGGTCATCGAATACAAGAGGTAGTTGAGGCCGAGCCTGAAACCCTTCTCCGTCATATTGACTGGGTAGAGCCCTTGGTCGGACCATTCCCAGTAGTCCCCGATGTCCATGTTGTAGTTGACCGCGATCATCAACCGCTTGGTTGGATCGTTGTCTTCGAAGATGCCGTACATCGCAGGCACGTTGAACGGAAGGCGCGGATCGGAAAAGTCCAGGTCATCGAGTTCAAAGAAGACCCGGAACGCAGCCTGATCCAACCGCAGTGGGGACAGCGTCGAACCAGGGAACAGGCGCCTTATCTGGCGTTCGAAGTTGTCCCACTGCTCATTGAATCCACCTACTTGATCGAAGAAATCATCGATCACTAGAAAGCCACCACGCAGCAGATAGTTGCGAAGCGCAACCAGCTCCGTCTCGGTTGGGTCCCAGAACCCGGGCTCGCACAGGTAGGCCCACGGGTAGTCGAAGAGCCGCGGGTCGTCGAGTTCGATCAGGTTGCCGCCCTCGGGATTGGCCTTGATTCCCGTGATCTCGTCCAGTACCTTGGCGAAGTTTTGCTCGGCCTGGGGGTAGTCGTGGTTCCACTTGAGGTCGAGACCCCAGGTGTACCGCCGCGAGAATCCCCACTCGATCGGTGAGAACTTGATGCGCGCGAAAGTGAATCGATGATCATAGTCGTAGACCGGGAACTCAACCTGAGGAGCACCGGAGCGATCGCCATCGGCCGCGGCAGCGGTAGCAATGCTGGAGCCAAGCCACAGTAAGGCTGCGGCGACCGCCGCCGCTAGACCCACAGTGGCTCTTGCGCGAAAGCTTGAAGGCTTTGGTGCCACTACGAGTCCCCTCCGATCACGTCGGCATCGATCAGTTCGAGCAAGAGGGTTTGTGCTTGCGCGTAGCTCGGTGCCACTTCCAGCGCTCCGAGCACCGAGCGCTTTGCGTCTGCCAGAGAGCCGAGATCACGATAGGTCGTAGCCAGTTCAAAGAGCAGCCGCGGTCGACTGCTGGGGCGCAGACTCAAGGTCGCCTTTAGGGCTCCAACGCGCTGCTCCAGTTTGCCGAGTTCGAGGGCGAGTTCTCCTATTCGCTCATGGACATCAGGGCGGTAGGGGTAGATGAAGATCGAGCGACCGAGAATCTCCAATTCGTCCTCCGGACGAGCCAGTTCTTCGTACAGATCGGCCAACTGCAAGTGAGCCTCGTAGTCGTACTCGTTGAGATCGACCAATTGTCGCAACGCTTCAGTGGCAGCCTGCTTCTCGTCCAGTTCGAGGGCAATCGCAGCTAGCGAGTGGTAGGGAGAACCGGGCCCAGCGTACTCTGGGAACAGATCACGAGCCTTATCCAAGTACTCTCGTGCTTCTTGCCAGCGCTTTTCCTTTTGCAGCTCCTGCCCGTACGCCAATTGGGCGCGGAAGTCTTGAGTGCGTTCGTTCGCTGCTTGTTCAAGACCACCGGAAGCCTCGTGCGACCCGGCCTTCGGAAGATGAATCGCAGCGGGACTCTCGCTAAGATCTTCGTCGTCTCCGGTCTGGCCTGAATCCGGCTCTATCGGAATGATGGTCGTGCGGAAGGTTGGCAAGGTCAGCGCAAACCGTTCATCCAAATACGCCCAGAAGCGCTCGTCGAACTGTTCGAGAGTGAGATCGAACTCGGCCTGAACGATCTGCTCGGTGTCTTTCCCGTCGCCATAACCCTTCAACATCTCAACGATGCGATCGAAGCCCCAGGTCTTGTCGATGTACTCGGCGACCAACGACGCTTGAAAGTAAGACAGGCCGATCTGGTTCGGAAAGCTCGGACGTACAAAACCGTCGTTCATCGCCCTCAGCCCAAGTAAGCGTCCATCGGTGTACGCCGCAAGAAAGTCGGGTGAGGGATCGTCGGTCCAACCTTTGGGGCCCTGACGCTCCTCGTAAACCGACAGTCCTTCGGTCAACCATCGCGGAATCTTCCCCTTGGAAAGGCCGAGAGTGAACGTATGGGCGATCTCGTGCCACAGGGTGGTGCCCCAGTTGAAGTCTCCAATACCGCGAGCGGCAGGTGAGTCGATCGCGATCACAGGCCCGAAGCTCACCCCCAGAGCACCAAGCCCCGAGAGCCCAACCGTGCGTACCGAGAAATCCTCATGGCTCGGATAGACCTCGAGCCGAATGGGAGTCTCTGGCTCGTAGGCGTAGCGCGCTGCCAGGCTTGTGTAGGACCGCTCGGCCAGGTCGCCGACGATTGGGCCTAGCAGCTCGGCTTCCTCCGGATGCAGGACGATCTCGAAGTGCTTGGTGGTGACCGTCTTGTACCCAGGGAGCTGGTCGAGCAGATCAAGCGTATTCTTGTTCCAGACATTGAACGGATCACCACCGAACGCTTTCTCTAGGCTGGTGCGGCCTTCATCGATTGCGCCGAGCCGAAGTTGATTGAGACCCAATTCGCCCCACCCACGCCACGACTTTTCATCCAGGTCCACTGCTTGCTGCGCGAAAGCTTGGGCGGGTGGATACAAGCGGTTGCGCATCGCGATCAAAGAAAGCTCGACGAAGAAGTCCGCATAGCTGGGATGGAGCGCAAGCACGCGGTCGCGAACGGCTTCAAAGGCCGGGCTATCTTCCGCCAAGAACTCAAGGCCCGCCTTGACCGTCAAGGCCTCCAGTGAGTCTGGGTTCACGGCCAACGCTCGCTCGGTGAACTCCGCAGCAGCAACACGATCCTCAGCTTCGTTCTCAAGCGACGCTAGAAACACCAACGCCTCAATGAAATTGGGATTGATCTCAAGCGCAGTCAGCGCGAGGTCGCGCGCGGTCGGTCGCCCGTCGAAGCGCTCCACTCGCGCCGCTGCGAGCAAAGTCTCCGCGTTCGGCTCTTCAGCCGTGATCAGTGGTTGCAATGCGTCGCGCGCCTGAGGACTGTCGTACTTCTCGACAAACAAATCAGTCAGCGCGATCCTGGCCTTGGCTCCTGCTCCCGTGCTACCGGCGCGAGCGATGACTTGATCTAACGCCTTGAGCGCATCCTGGAACAACTGTGGGTTGTTCCGACCGAGCTCCCGACAAGCTTCGGCGACCGCGACCAACTCGCCAGGATTCAACCGAGGCCGTTCGTTGTACGTCCTGATCAATCCGTAGTAGATACTCTCGGATGACTCCCGCTCTCCGCGTCGCTCGAGTAGACGCGCCAAGCGCGAGCGAGCGCGTAGGTCGTCGAAGTGCGTGGCTAAGTGCTGGTAAATCTCTTCAGCCCGTGCCAACCCACCGACCACAGTGTGCGCATCAGCGAGGTTGCGCAGTAGAGCGATCTCGAGAACTGGTAACTGTTGTCCCTGGCGCGGAGGCACCAGTTGAAGCGATTGGTCCAGCCGCTGGATGAGTTCCTCGTAGCGGCCCAGCTCAAGCTCGAGCGTCGACAGCTCAAGACTCTCGGAGGTCACTGGCACCGGCTTGGCGGCTGTTAGTTGGGCGGCTAGAGCTCGGAGGTTCGCTCCGGCCTTCTCCTGCTCGACCTTCGCTTGATCATCAGGCTCCCCGGAGTTGGGCCCCTCTTCTTCACCCTCGACGCCGACAACCTCAGTCTCAGTCTGCTCGGGTTGGCCTTCGAGAATCTGACCCTGCGCACCAATGGTGATAACCCGATTCGGAACAGGTGGCTTCGGCACTACCTCCTGGGCCAATAAAGGTGCTGTCAGCAGCCAGCAAGCAAGTACCAACGTTACACCCACTGGATGCGTGCGGCGCACCAGGGATGTCAGGGACGCCTGTCTTGGTGTGTTCATGATCCGCTCTCCTGGCTGGCCGTGGAGCTCGGGGCTGATTCCTCGCTCTGCTGGCGAAGGTTCCGATCAATACGCGCGATCTCGACAAGGATCGACTGGAGTTCCTGCAAGTAGAGATTCTCTTCCAAGGTCGCCTTCTGCCGCCTGAGTGCGTCGAGCTTGCGTTGCAACTCGCTCTTTCGTTCCAGCATGGCCAGATTCTCTGGCGTCCTCTCGACGCTCGAAAGAGCTGCGGCGCCGAGCACCAGCTTTGCGGCCAAGGCACCGTCGATTGATCCGTCTTCTCCACCCAGAACATCAGGGTCGAGCGACCCCTGCCCGTCACCGTTATCGTCGAGGAGTGCATTCTCCGTGACTAGGAGGTTGCGGTCTTCGTAGTACCCCTTGACCAGCTCATTGGCATGCACAAAGGCTTCCAAAGCTGAGACGAAACCGTCCTGATTCGAGTCCGCTTTTCCTTCGGCGAATGCTGAGGCGAAGAATGTGCCAAATACCGTCTCATTCTTCTGAGCGGCCGACTTAGTGGCAGTGAGCACCACTCGTCCCTCGCCTGAAACAGCTTCAAGAAATCCTCCGCTGGCACTGGCCGTGTTGACAAACACAATGGCTCGATCATTGGGGAAGGCGGCCAGGGCCAGTCCAAGGTCACGATCGGTGAGATCCGGCCCCGGCAGATTGATCTTCGAAGTCTGATCCCGATAGCTGCCGTGCCCGATGAACACGATCCACAAAAGGTCGTCCTTCTTCATCTGGTCCTTGAGCTCACCCAGTGAACTCAATACCAAGTCTTTGGTCGACCGACCGCGGATTCGACGATCCTGACTAGCGTCCTCAGATAGCCAGAGCAAGGCATCCTCATCCATACCGCTGGCAATGGCCGACTCGTACAGCAGCCGACCGGTCTCGACGAACGATGTGGTGAACTTCTCGTCGCCACCGAGGCCGGACACGAACAATCCGTAGGTATCCGCTGGCGCAGCGGCACCCGACCCGAGAGTGAAGCCAAGCATGAGTCCGATCACGAGCAGCCAGCGGACCAAGCGTTGCTGCAACTTGTTCATCGCAGGCCCTTCCATCGGCGAGCGCTCCACTCCCCGAGTAATCCCAGGAGGATCAGGCACAAGAGGATGGGCATGTTCCACAAGGGTCTCTCCTCTCGAACGGTCACACCAGCTGTTGAGTAGGAGAGTTGGTCGATCAAGGCGGAGATGTCGTTGCCGGCGAAGGTCTGGCCTCCTGTTTCAGACGCTAGGCGTGTCATTACCCCAGCTTGTCTGACGGCGCCGAAGAACTCTTCGTTGAGACTGCCAGCTTCGAAGGTGAAGTTCGCTTTTGCGGTTGCAGCGGTGGCTTGTGAACCTTCACCGGTGTCAGCAAAGACGGTCACCGCATGCAGTCCCGGTTCGTTGACACTGAGCTCGCCCGAATAGCGACCCTCGGTCAGTGGATCCCAGGTGAGATCAAACCTGGACGTGGCTCCCGAAGGTGATGTGACCTCGGCTTCCACCAGGGCGTTTGGATCAGCTTGGAACCGTTGATCCCGAACTGTTGCCTCGAGAACTGCATCTCCTCCAAGTTCAACACGATCGCGTTGCGGCGAAGCGACCACTCGGTCGTCCACTCCGTTGATCAACCAGCGCAGTATCTGGCGCCACAGAATTTCGTGGGTTTGATCCTCGGTCGGAAGTCGCATTTGCCACCGAAAGGAGTCGGTAGGCAAGAAGAGCATTGAGGAACCGGCCCCGAACCGTTGATGTGCGAGGACCAACTGTGCTTCTTGCGTGCCAGCCGTTTGTCCGGCTAACAGTGCCGCCGCACCTGGCTTGAGTCGGCCAGTACGGTTGAGTACCAATAACTCTGGCAGCGATGCCCAAAAAGCGTCGTCCGACGTTCCTTGCAGCTGCAGTGCCGCATGCTCTCTGCCGAGCGCCGTCGGTTGCACGTTCACTGAGACTCCGCGAGGGCCCACTTCCCGACGATCCGAAAGTTCGGTAGGAATCAGCTCACTCAAGGGTGTTCCCGCATAGCCGCCCTCGGCGAGCGCGTTCGAGCCGCCGAGGAACAGCACTCCCCCACCCCGCTCGGCGGCGAAGTCAACGATCATGCGCATCTGTTCGTAGGTGAAGAAGCTAGCCTCGATCGATCCGAGGACCAGGCCTCGATACTTGAACAACTCCTCGCGGCGGGTGGGAAAGCCGCCCCGTAGCTCGTCTTCCCCATCGACAGACTGTCGGTAGAACCGATTGTCGGCCATGCGCAGTAGCGACACGAGCTGTAGCTGGGGATCCTCAGCAACCGCTCTGCGAATGAACTTGTACTCGAAGCGCGGTTCGCCTTCGAAGTAGAGGATCTTGTGCGGCCCCGACTCCACTTCCAGCAACACCGTTTTTGTGTTGTTGAGGGTCACAGCCTCAGCGGCGCGCGACTGTGGGGTCACCGCGAACTCCAGAGAGCGCGTGCCCTCGGCCTGTGTACGGAATGAAAGTTCTAGGGACATGGTGTCGTCGCCGCCCACGGGGAGCTCCGCAGTTCGCTGCTGGATCACTCGACCTTCATCGCGGATCTCCACTGTGATCGTTTCTCCAGCGAACCCGGGATAGCCGATCTGGACCTGCGCTAGAACCGTTGAACCTAAGAGTGTTCGACGCGGGACCCTGATTTCGGCGATCTCA
Source organism: Acidobacteriota bacterium (assembly GCA_029263415.1). GTDB lineage: Bacteria > Acidobacteriota > Thermoanaerobaculia > Multivoradales > Multivoraceae > JAJCXN01. The sequence continues at coordinate 259,653 of JAJCXN010000009.1, read as the reverse complement.
AGATCACGATCGAACCGCGCCGAGCCAACGGCGACAGGAAAGATCGGTATTCCGGCGCTGCGAAAACGTAGGCTCTCATCAATCAGAACGTCCGTGCTTTCGATTGCTCCATCGGTCAGGACCACGACGCCCGCTAGCGGGACCCCTGTCAGTTCCGATCGCACCATGGTCAATGCGCTGCCGAGGTCGCTGCGCCGACCGTCGAAGGAGAGTGGCTCAGCGAAGTCGATGCGCCCTGCCGTCTCATCAAAGGCGTAGGCTCGCACCTGGAAACGAGTTGCCAGATCCCGCCAGAGATCGCCCGGCTCGTTGTCGAAAGGCGCTCCAACCAGAGATCGGTCGAGCCACGCTGCCCTCGTGGCTGCCGGTTGGTCAAGGTCTTCAGTGTCTGTGACCGTCATGCTCGCACTGGTGTCTGCGAGAACTGCGACAAAGCTCTCTTGAGGCTTGATTGCACTGAGTGCCAAAGCGGGCTCCAACAGAGCGACCACTAGCGCCCCGACTCCTAAAGCCCGCAAAGCGAGCAAGAGCCCCTGGACGGGGCCGCTTGCCTTGTCGGACCCGGTCAGCGACTTACGGTAGCGATGAAGTGCCCATGCGGTCAGGGCGAGGCCGACCGAGAGCATCAGCAAACGCACGGGCCCAGCGAGAAACGTGAGCTCGCCTTGACTGAATAGCTCAGACCGATAGTTGAATAGAAACTCGAACACAGTTGGTGCCTTGGATTGCTTGCTAGTGGGTCATCGCGTACACGATGGTGTTCACGCCGATTTGGTATGCATACGTGGAAAACTCAAGCGGGTATTCAAAACTCTCTGCCCACTCCCAGGCATCGCCCAAGTCGCAGTTCCAATTGATCGCCACCATGAGTCTGCGATTCTCGTCGAATATCCCGAGCACCTCTGCTGTATATCCGTCCTGCTCCCACGTTTTGGTGCTGATACCCCTACGAAAGTCTCTGGCAAGCCCGAGGTTGGGTACTTGTACCACTCGATTGATGTCATAGAAGGTGTGAAACAGGGGATGATCCATCGGCACCGGCTCGATCGTGAAGCCGGGGAGCACTTCCGACATCTGACGCACGAAGTGCGCCCACTCCAGGGAACCCCAGAAGTCGTCGACCATCAAAAAGCCACCGGACAAGAGGTAATTCCGCAGGCCATCTCTCTCTGATGGCGTCAAGAGCATGTGCCCCACTTCCACCGCGTAGAGAAATGGAAAGTCGCGCAACTTCTCGCTATCGAGAAGCATGGCGTTCTCGAACGGATAGAGGTCCAGAGTTTCGATCAGGCGACGCACTCCCAGCAGAAACTGGCGGTCCGCCTTGGGAAAGTCGACACTCCAGCTGGCGTAGCCCCACAGTGCCGTGCCGCTGTAGGCGATCCGGGAGAAATAGAAGTCGTAGGGGACGTTGCCGTCGCGCAACAAAGGCTCTCGGCGCGCCAGCGGAGCATCGTCAGGATCTTGCGGCATGGGCGGCAACTGGAGAGGTCCAAAGCCGCGCTGCCCACCAGGAACTGAGCGCGGCCTGAAGGTACCGCGCTCTCTGGGTTGTTGCTGGACAAGTCGAGGGGTCTGGACCGGGCCATGAGCGCCCGGTCCAGAGCCCGCCGGGCGGGACGCGGTCATCGCGAGCACAGTCGATCCGACCGCCACCGAAGCCAGAACAGTCGCGGCAAGCAGGCCTGCGCGCCAGCCTAGGCTATGGCGCATGGTCGACCGAGCTGGGCTTAGGGGGGAAGTACGAAGTCAAGGGATCCTTTGAAAGCGTAGAAGTGCGCCTACAGCGTTGAGGCTCACTGGAGTCTTAGTCGAGCGACTGGCCTAGCCGTCCGGGGCGTACGGTCGACAGGGCGATCGTACTCCATGGATCACCCGAGTCTGAACGCTCGTTCAATTAGAACCCGACCGGACGAGGTTTGGTTCCAGATCAAGCAGTAGAGTGTGTAGCGAACTGTTGGACTCCACTCAGCAAAACGAAGGACACACCCCGTCTGTTTCGATCCATGTTAGGCCCCCGTCGTCAGTCTGCCAAGCCCCGCCCTGCCTCACCTGAAGCGGCTCGACGCAGGGGGCCTCGAAGCAGGGTTCTGATCGCGTCGCTGTGCTTGCTCGCTGTGCTGATCGCGAGCCAGCACCACGCGATTCAAGCCCCTCGAATGATCGCTTCGGCGACCACCGAGGAGCTCACCACCGAGGCCGGCTTTCAGTTCGCTCGACTACGTTACCGGAGCGAAGGGGGCCAGCAGGAGGCCTACTACGCCTACGACGGCCGCTGGTGGGAGCGCTGGGAGACTGACCATCCGGTCGCTGATGAGAACTTCGTGCTTCGGCTCCAGGAGTTATCAACGGTCGAGGTCGACCAGTCGCCGGCGGTGGTTGACATCCTTACCGAGTCCTTGTTCGATGCCCCGTTTCTGTACCTATGCGATGTCGGCTGGTTGACTCTGAATGATACGGAGGCCCGCCAACTGGGCAGCTACCTCTCGCGAGGCGGTTTCATCTGGGCGGACGATTTTTGGGGCTTCGCCGAATGGTCGAACTTCGAACGGGCAATGGCAAAGATCATCCCTGATTCGACCTGGCACACACTAGGAGCCGAACACCCGCTGTTGAGCATGCTCTTCCCTTTGGACGACTTGCCACAGATTCCGGCCCGGGATTTCGCTCACCGCTCAAGCCATGATCCGCCATGGATTCACCGACAACCCGCCTACGATATTGAGCAAGCTCAGTTGCGAGCCTTCACCGACAGCGTTGGGCGAATCGTGGCGATCGCGTCGTACAACAGCGACATCGGTGACGGCTGGGAGCGCGAGGCCTATGGCGACTGGTTCTTCGAGAGATTCTCAAGCGTCGCTTACGCCTTCGGCGTCAACACCGTTCTCTACGCGCTTTCCCACTGATCCGGTGGGCTTCCGGAGACCGAGCCGGTCCGCTCGCTTCAGTGCCTGCGCGGCATGGAACGCGGTAAGGCCCACAGGATCAGCCGAGGGCGCCCTGCTCCGTCTCGGAATATTTCTCAGCCGAGGCGAGGGTCGCTCTGCCGTACGCCCACCCACGAATTCGCTTCATCTGCTCGTGCATGGTCTTCGATAGCGGTACCAAGGTTGAGGTGTTGCGGGTCAGGTCTGCCATCACGAATGGGCGGCCCACCTGGTAGGCGTCGATGCGTGCGGCGCGCACCGCCTCCTCGATCTCAGCGCCGTTCCAGCCACGGGTCGCGATAGAGAGTAGCTCCAGATCGAAGTCCTCGATATTGGCCTCGTTGCGCGCGAGGTGAATCTCGAATATCTGCTGGCGCTCGCTCATCGTCGGCAGGTCCACAAAGAAAACTTGGTCGAAGCGGCCCTTACGGATCACCTCCGCCGGTAGCGCGCTGATCCGATTCGCCGTCGCCGCAACAAAGATCAGTGGTGGCTTCTCCTGCATCCAGGTGAGAAAGCTCGAGAAGATGCCAGCGTTGCCCGAAGCCCCCTCGGTCTCGCCGCCAAGACTGTTCTCGATCTCATCGATCCACAGGACCGCAGGAGCGAGGTTCTCTACCGTCCGCAGCGCCCGAGCGAACGCCGCTTCGGGGGACCCATAGATCCCTGAAACGATCAAGTTCATATCGAGCCTAAAGAGCGGGACTCGCCACAGCGCCGACACCGACTTGGCCGCTAGGCTCTTGCCACAGCCACTCATGCCCATGATCAGCATGCCCTTGGGGATGGGCATGCCGTCATTGACTGCGGCGCGCTGAAACAGGCGTTCACGCCGCATCAGCCAGTCTTTGAGGTTGTCTAGTCCGCCGATGCCATCGAGGCTTGAGCGCTGGGGAACGTACTCTAAGAATCCCGCCCGCCTGACCGCCTCAGACTTGTCCTCCGACACCTCGTTCAAGATCTCACTCAGCTCGCTCGGCCCAAGGCGCAAAGCACGCTCCAAACAGTGCCCAGCCTCGGCCAATGTTAGACCTTTGAGTGCGAACGAGAGCTCTTGGATCCAATCGTCTTGTAGCACCTTTGCTGACTGCTGATAGCTCTTCACCAAGGCTTCGAGCTCTATCTCGTCCGGCAATCCGAGGTCGACAACGTGCATCTGCCGTTGGAGATCGAGCGGCAGCGTCAGCTCAGCACCGCTAATGAACAGCGTTCGGTTCGAATGGCGAAGCGCGTCATAACCTTCACGCAGAGCCCTCCTTACACGCGCGTCGTCAAAGAAGGTACCGAAATCGCAAAGCAAGAAGAACCCGGCATCGTTGCTTGAGAACACCCGCTCAAGCGCCGTGACCGGGTCCAAGGTTCGTTGATCGGCGGTAGCCTCGTCTGAGAAGCCAGACACGCAACTCCAACGAACCAGGTCCAAGGTCTCCCCTCGTACCACGCGATCGCTAAATCTCTCGAGATGGCGCACCACTCTTGAGTCTTCAGCGCAAACGATGAACACCAACGGGTAGCGCGCAAGGAACGAGCGACGCAGCTGCTCAACGGGTTTAGACCTGCTCACCTCGACACCACTCGGTGGACGGTCACGGAGGCGTCTCGGTCGGCAGCTGCCAGACCTCGGGCAGTACCGGCTTACCGGTCAGCGACTGCACCAGGACAAAGATAAGTTCGTCTTGGTCGGTCCCCAGCTGGGCCGTGAATTCCTCAATCATTCGATTGAGGCTACTGACCAGCGAAGAGAAGCCGAACTTCCACTCATCGTTCTCGCGAGAGAACTGATAGTCGAGCCCTGCACCCTCGTCGCTGTCCGCCTCGAGCGAGAGCGCTGGGTTCAAGGATAGAGCCTCGGCGGTCGCCGAATCACCAGTGACGGTGACCTTGCCAATATCAAGCTGGGCGACGGTCTGCGGAGAGATCCAACCTTCAGCAACAGCTCGGTTCATCAGTTCCCCCAGTTCCAGTACGCGTAGCTCGGAGGGTGCCAGAATCTGCCGCATACTGATGGTGAGCAGGCGATCCACGAACGGGCGCGCCCTGACGGTCGCCTCGTCTGCCGACACCGCGAGGTCTTTCAATTCGCCAAAGTACTCGAGCGTTTTCTGGTCGACCAGGGCCGCGGCAGCTACGCCGTCACCATTGACTAACGCGTTCTTGTAGTCGATGAACACCTGCTTGACGCGAGCTTCCTCTGAGGAAACCTGTTGGCCCGCTGTAGCGACACCAGGCTCGCTTAGACCTACCAGCACGAGCAGAGTCCCCAGCCACCAGCGCAACAGCGAAGCTGACGCTAGCGACCCACTACTCACGCCGATGCCGACCCAGGTTGGCCAGCCTTCAGCATGTTGCTGAGGGTCTTGAATGCCGGATGGTTCTTGTCGCCCGCAAGCTCAAAACCAACAGACTCGTGATTGGTAATGATCGCGCCGGCTTGGGCCATCCGCTCAAGTGCCCGCCGACCGTACTCTTCACCCCGACCGCTGACGCAGTCGAAAGGGACAAACACCGTAGCGCCGGTTCCAAGCAGGGACAAGACTGTCTGCATGACGCAGATATGGGTTTCCATGCCGCCCACTACGTAGTGCCGATCTGAGGCGGCAATCCCCGGGAGAAGCTCGGCCACCGCCTCCTCGAACGCCGGTTCCGCCCCACACCCGAAGGCGTCCTTCGACACTCGACGCTTCGGTGTTTCGAGCTGTTCGAACCGCTCCAGGAGTTCAGGCTCGGTTGGCCCGAGCCCCTGCGGGTACTGCTCGGTCAGGACCACCGGTCGAGCAAAGGCCTCGGCCAACCGCAAGAATCGATGGCTCACTTCCAACAATCGGTCGGCTTCGTGAACCAGACGCACGAGCTTGCCTTGAACATCGATCAAGACAAACACTGATTGATCTAGGGCAACGACAGTCATCAAAGAGCGGCTGCCTAGCCGTTTTGGCCGGAATAGGTGATGGTGATCTCTTCAGCTTCATCGCCGTTGCGGTTACTGGTGACAGTGATCGTGCGCTTGGGCGATTTCTTCGAGGCTGTCACGCTCGAAATGGCAGTTGTGCCGCTGCTCATGTTCTGTTCAGCGAGCTCGTAACCTTGGCCCTTGAGTTCACGCCGATAAAAATCCAGAACGTCCTCGCTGGAGCCGAAGTCTTGCAATTGCGCAAGACCCGACGACTCGGTGTCATTGTTGGCCGTGTAGCCCACTTTGGTACTGGCTCCGCGCGGAACCGGCAGCCAGTCGGGAAGGTCTGTGCCAGTCCCAGCGCCAAAACGTGTTGTGCCTTCATCCGAGGTGACGGTAACTCCGTTGCCACCGGTCGACACATCGACCCGTTCGCCATCCTTCTCAAACGAGAAATTGCCTGACTTGATGTCGTCTAGATGGAAGGTCATGACCTCACCGGTCTTAACACTGCGCATGGTGACTATCTGCTTCTCCTCGTCCGCTTCAACGAGTTCGATCTCAGGATTGAAGCGAGCGATGGCTGCTGCAGTCGTATAAACCGGACGATCTTCGAAGTCCTCAGCAAGATCCTTCACCTTGCTGCCGACGAACAGGCCGAGCCCAGCGATCGCCACGACCCCCAGAATGATTAGGACGCCACAACCGATACCGACCCATGCAAACCAAGGAAGTCCCTTGCGTTCAGACATCACTGAATCCCCAATCTTTGACCGTTCAACGTTTGCGCGTAGCGCCTGCTAATGAGTCTTGAAAGTATCACGCGGACTGCTCCAGAAGGACCCTCAATGGACCACCATCCAACAGACGGATGCCGTACAAAGCGACCCGTTGAATGACGCCGCAGCGGATCAATCTATGGGCGTGAACCACCGAGCAGGTTCAGGGTTCGTCGCACCATTTCTCGAGCCACCGGCCCGCTCACCGGCCCGTCGATGGAACAGGCCTCGATGTCGGCAACGATCTCGCATCGTGCGGCCGTCGCGCACGTGGTATCGGCCCGATGACGGAGTCGATCTTCGTACTTGCGACCGCACGCAAGCGGCAATCCTTGGAGTGCCGGCACTCTTAGGAGCACATCGAGTGATCGGATGATGGTGATGCGCCGATCGGGCTCGAAGCTTCGCAGAGCAGCGTCCGCCATCGACATCAACCGCAGATTGAGGACACGCAGCACTTCGCGGCGTTGGGGATGATCCAACGGCACGTCGGTTGCGATCTGCGCACTCTGAGCGTTCCCCGACCTGGCACCTGGGATCACCCAGTAGAGCAAGGTCGCGAAGTCCGCTCGCGTGATCGCGTCTGACTTGGCCACTTCCACTACCTCCGGCGGAAGCATGTTCAACCGCCAACTGAACTTCGCCGAATCCAATGCCTCGCGGAGCACAAAGTCATCGGGTGATCGATCCACAAGTTGTTGGAGTATGTCGACGCCTTGGGTCGGATCGCCAATCTCGACCTCAAGCTCAGCGAGACGGCGAAGATCTGCTGGGGACTCGGTGCGCTTGGCACTCAGGCTACGCCGCGCCTCAAGTTCGGCGCTCACGTCAAGAGTGATCGCCGCAAAATCTCGAGCTGCTTGCAAGGCAACGATTGACTCTGGCGCAGTCAGCTGAAGCCTCTCAACAATCACACGCGCCGGCTCGGCCGATCCCTCCGCAAGCAACCGCTCCAGCCGCTCAACCAAGAGTTCTACCACCCGAGGTCTGAGTGCGTTGGCTCGTGCCTTTGCGGTTGCAGATTCGGGGAGTCGCTCATAGAGGTCAAACGCATCCAGCTCTGCGCCCAGCAAATCCTGCGATCGCGCCAGCAATAGGAGCGCAGCGCCGTAGGTGGAATCTTCGGTCAACTCGGGGCTCAATCGATCTACGATGGAACGGTAGTCACCGGCAAGAAACGAGACCTGCTGTTCCAGCACAATCGCAGGCAGTAACTGGTCATCTCGCGCCAACAACTGGCGAGCAATCCCCAAAGCCGCAATCGAATCACCAGACTTGATGAGGCCTGCGAAGGCCTGGTCGACCTTGAGTGCATCGTCGGCGCTGACGCTGAGCTCGTAGCCTTGAAGAGGGTTCTCAAGGTAGCGCAGCACCTGTTCACTCGGGCGCGCGTCAGTGCGCGGTGTCAGTGGAGGCTCCACAGACGAGCAGCCAACAACTCCGAGGGCAATCAGGGATGTCAGCAGCGACAAGCGCCTGGCTAGGGATTGACGACTTTTCAAGATGGCGCGGTCCGCGGGCCCAAGGCTGGCCCGGGACTCCTATGTTTCAGAGATGGTGGCGATCGCGTGTTTGTAGATCAGAACCTCACCGCCGTCGAGTGGTTCGAGAACCACCGCGAACCGGTCGAAGCGCCGAATGCGGCCGGTGAATGACTTTCCAGTCATCAGAAGCACTTCGAGGACGGTGGATTCCTTGAGGTTCTGAAACAGATAGCCGTCCTGAATGTTGATGCTGTGCTTGGTCATTGAGAGCCCCCGCTCGAAAAAGGATGAAAAGAAAGAAGATCGACAAGGCCATCGATGACGGGCGAAGGCTTAAGAGCATCAATGCTCTTAAGCCCGGGTTCTTGACGGAACCAGGTGCTTTGTCGCTTTGCGTAGCGGCGCGTTGCTAGAAGAATTCGGTCCAGTGTCTCAACACTACTGATCCGGCCAGCCAGCAGATCAACGATCTGCCGATAGCCGATTGCTTGGAAGGCAGGAGCGCTGGATTGCACCCCGCTCTCGAGCAGCGCTTGGACCTCAGTGATCCAGCCACCAGCCAGCATGGCTTGTGTCCGCAGCTCAAGCTGATCGTATAGAAGGGATCGTTCGAGGGTCAACAGAAATGGGACGAGCTGCCAGGGATGAACTGGGGTTTGTTGCTCAGCGATCCACGCCGATTGACTCCTTCCGGTGGCCGCCAGGACTTCGAGCGCACGTAAGGTTCTCTGGGTGTCCGTTGGCTGGATCCGAGCGGCCATTACCGGATCCTTTTCCCGTAACAACTCATGTGTGGAGGCTGGACCCGCCTCAGAAGCGGAACCTCGCACTGCCGCACGGACGTGGTCTGGAATGGGTGGAATCGCTGCGATCCCGCGCGTCAATGCTCGGTAGTAGAGCCCCGTACCCCCAACCAGGATTGCGTGAGATCTCTGCGTCAACTGGTCGAGGGTCTCGGTCGCGTCACTCGCGTACTCTCCGGCTGAAAAGCGCTGGTGCGGATCCCGGATGTCATATAGATGGTGCGGGATTTTTGAGCGCACCTCGGTCGAGGGTTTCGCGGTTCCGATGTCCAGCCCTCGATAGATCTGCAACGCGTCGCAGTTGACGATCTCGCCGCCAATCGCACGCGCGATCTCGAGTGCCAACGAGCTCTTTCCGGTCCCGGTCGCACCCACGAGCGCCACCACGACCCCGCGATGGGGTTCAACAGTCATCGCGTGGACAATAGTCGATTCGACCGTCAAGGTCAGTACGAAGGATTGTGCTTCCGCCTGCACTTAGTCGCCGCATCACGGTTGGTGAGGGATGACCGTAGGGGTTGCGGTGCCCAGCGGAGATCACAGAAATCGATGGTGAGGCGTGGTCCAGAAGCTCCTGGCTTGTCGATGTCTTTGAGCCATGATGAGCCACCTTGAGCCAGTCAACGTCGATCAGTGATCTCTTATCCGGTGCTGCGCGCGCGGCGAGCAGGCGACGTTCCGTCCTGGCGTCGACGTCTCCCGTCAGCAGTGCGCTCCAGCCGTTCGACTCGGCCCGCAAGATCAGCGAGCGGCCGTTCGACGTCGAGGAGGCGGCGCCGTTCGATACCACCGTCAACGACCAGTCACCGAGTTGACGAGTCTCCAGATCACTGAGGATCACAACCCGGCGGTCAAAGCGTTCGAGCAATGCTCGACCACAGGCACCAGTGTGTTGGCCAGGACCAACCCAAAGCTCTTGAATTTCGATGACCCACGACAACTCGAGGAGGCCCGCGCAGTGATCGAAATCGGCGTGGGTCAAGATCGCGGCGTCGAGCCGTCGTAGCCGTTCGCGCGCAATCACGGGTAGCAGAACGCGGGCGCCGACCTCCCCACCGCGCCATCCTCCTCCGTCGATGAGCAAGGCCTGCTTGCCGGAGCGGACTAGGGTAGCGTCACCTTGACCTACGTCAAGAAAACTCATCTGAGAGTGACCTTCCGCTGGCCACCATAGTGCCCCTCCTAGGAGCGCGAGCAAGGCCCACCTGCGACGAGGGGCGAGCGCCCACGCGAACACCCCGGCCGCCCACAGAGCACTCCACCAAGGGTCCCATGCCCAGGTGGGCTGCAGCCAGGGCAGAGGATCCAGAAGTGCGAGCCACTCGATTGTTCGAGCAGGAAAGCCTAATACACCTGTAGCGATGGAGTCGATCCAGGCCGAGCCTGACGTGCCTGAGCCTCCGCCGACCGGGTCCCCTCGGCCGACCGAACCCCAGGCCATCCACAATGGCGTCTGAATCAACGTCAGCGCGGCTGCGGGAACAGCAATCAAGTTTGCCAGCGGTCCAGCTAGAGGGACCACTGGATGTATCGCTAACGTCCACGGCAGTGTGGCGAGCTGCGCTGCAACCGAAACGGCCAGCGGCATCGCGAGCCAGCGCGGCAACCCTGACCAGGCTGCGGCCAGAGCCGGAGCACCACCGATGATCCCCAGGGTGGCAGCAAACGAGAGCCTGAATGAAAGACCAGGCACAGATTCGGGAGCCAGCGCGGTCATGACCACCAGCGCAATACCCGCGTTAGCTAGAGCTCCCGAGGGCCGCTTGGCAAGTCGCGAGATGAGAACCATCATGGCCATCAACAGCGCTCGTAACACGGACACTCGAGGCCCCACCGTCAGAATGATCCAACTCCCAGCGAAAATCACCCAGACTAAAGCGAGCATTGGGCGCCCAAGTTGGTGAGACCCTGGCCAGCTTTGAATGAAGAGCATTCCGAGTGCGAGAAGAACACCTACGTGCAGGCCGGAGACAGCTAGAAGGTGCGTGAGCCCCCAGTTGCGTAGCCCGGCCTGTTCCCGCCGGCTCAGATGATCACGCTCGCCTAACCACATGGCCGCCGCCAGCCGCTGCGCGAAGGATGGTGACTGCTCGCCTTGCAAGAGCAGGGATTGCTCGATCGACCTCCTTAGCCGCAGCCCGATTCGAGAGAGGCCCGACCATTCCGACGAGCAATCGAAAGCCTCAATCAACCGATTCGACTTCACGGTCAACGACGGGTCTCCAGGAGCGCCGACTTGGGCTACCGGAGGGTTTCGTGGGGGCACCGGTTGCCTCAGGATGCCCCGCATCCGCGCGCAGTTGAGATCATCCTCCGAATCCAGGGGAACGCGCACATAGATCGCGCCGGAAAGTGGAATCACCCTGCTTCGAAGTCGCGCTGAACTGAGGTGGCAACGAGCAACCCGACCGAACTCACGCTCCTTCCACGTCCCGCACCCAGTGATCACCGCAGAGACCGGGACTCCAGTTCGCAGCTCGTCCTTCGATACCGCATGCTCAACCCCAGGCTTGAGAGACCCAGGTCCTGTTCCAAGCGCCGCCAACAGAAGTCCGCAAGACACTGTGCCAAGGCTCCTCGCTCGGCCGTCCAGGGCGAGCAGCAGCACACTGAGCAACAGCAGGCCTGCCTCCCAATCGTGGAGACCAGGATCTAGTGCCCGGCCAACCTCTATTCCCAACCACAACAGCAAGCCATGGCGAACCGCAGGCGGCTGATTGCCGGCCGCTCGCAATGAGTCACGTAAGGATCGAGGCAATGATCGACGATGTCGGTTAACTTTCTCCACACCCTCGAAGACGCAGTGCGGCAGCGTGCTCGCGCAAATACTTGTGGTGCATGAGACATACGACGCGTGGCGACGAGCCCGCGCGAAGGCTAGGCGCCGGCACAGAGCAGCCGATCGCACCTCGGAGGCCCGGCTGCTGAAAGGAAGTCCGAACAGTCATGGCCAGAAGAATGCGTAATGCTAGACAGACACTCCGAAGAGCTCAGAGAAAGAGGCTGAGTCGCGGCGTTTCAGCCAGCTCCTTTTCAAGCCGCTCTCGCGTTCGGACGACCGTGCGCTGATGCGTCTCGGGATCCAGGCGAGACCGCAGGGCTTGGGTAGCGTCCAGCACCCTGGCTTCGATCTGTTCGTCTTTTAGGGCTCGATCGGCGTCGCTTAAGGACGCCCACGCGACTTGGGTGAGCCTCCTTTCGAGATCGGTCAGGCGTCTTTCCACCTCGGCCGGGTCGGACGCGCCTTCGCCGCACGCCATGATCGCGGCAGCGTGTGTCGCTCCATACGCTTTTAGGCTCTCAACCAGGCGAGCGAGCCGCTCGTTGATCGATTTCGGCACCTCCTCAGCATCGTGGGTTCCATAGCCTAACTCCTGGAGATGGCGAAAGGCATTGTCGACCGCTGACTCACAGTACGAGAGGCTCTGCACGCTCCGGGTCTGGTCTCGTTCGCGCCGACGTACAAAGACATTCTCGAGAGCTGAGCGCACCACGCCGATCGGCAACCCACGATCGAACCACCCTTTCGCGATCTTCCAATCTGCGGGGCTCAGCAGAGCCGCTGACCCTCTGAGACTGTTGAACAGTGCCTCGATTTCGAGAAAATACTGGTGTTGCTCGGAGGCTCCAAAGGGGCTCTTCATGCCTGCTCGCCGATCACCTGCTGGCCGATCATCAGGACGCCGTCAACAGTACATCGCCGGCGGAGATTTTCACGGTGCCTTTCTCCGTTTGCAGCACGATCCGCCCGCTCACATCAAATCGATCGAAGACGCCTTCGACGAGGCCGGTGCTGCTCGTCCACTTCAAACGATCACCACAGCGATGCACCGACAGCTCTTGGTAGTCGGCCAACAGCTCCGCGCGTGATCGAGCCAGATCCAGTTCTTCGAAAACTGAGTTGCACAGAACCACCGCACACTCAGCCAGGGTCGGTAGCGGACGATTGCAACTCTCGGCGATGAGTCTCAGAGAAGTTGCGTTCGGGTGTGGGAGCGACGCTTGGCCGCTGCCATGATTCACGCCGATGCCGATCGCGGCACAGCGGTGGTCGGCTGACCCTTCCACCACCTCGATCAGTATGCCCGCCAACTTCCTTTCGTCAAAAAGTAAGTCGTTCGGCCACTTGAGGCCAATTCGACTCGCGGGATCGTCCTCTACCTGGCCTTGGAGTGGGTCAGATTGGGTAGTTGGTCCCACGATAGAGGCCATCGCCCGGCAGGTGGCAACACCTACCGCGATGGGCAGGCTCAAGAGGCGCTCAGCGTCGATCGGCCCACAGATTGGAAGAAGGAGGGTTGCGTAGATGCCAGTGCCAGCGTTGCTTTGCCAGGAACGACCCAAGCGCCCGCGACCTGCCGTTTGCTCGTAGCCCAAGACCCAGGTCGCAGTTGGCTCACTGCCACCAGAATAGATGGAGGTCGCGAGCTCCCGCGCGAGTCGGTTGGTCGAATCCACCGACTCCAGCAGCACGCAGTTCGGTCGACTCCAAGGAGTCAGGACCTGCGATGTGAACCGTTCGAACTGAGTTGCCAAATGCGTCAACCTCGGTGATGCCTTAAGAATCGGTTCTAGCCCTTAGGCGAGCTCGGCTTGAATCAAGGCGCGTCGCTGTTCTAGTTCAGCCAACCGGGCACGAGAGCCCTCGACGACCTTCTCCGGAGCTCGCTCCAAGAAACCAGGGTTCGAGAGCCGTTGCTGCGCGCCCTTGATCTCAGCCTCGATCCCTTCGAGTTCCTTGTCCAGCCGAGCGCGATCGGCGTCGGTCCTCAATGGGATCTCTGCATGAATGGCGAGATCCAGACCCGCGACACGATCCCGCAGGCAGTCGTCCGGCCCTTGCTCCGCCACCACTTGTTCGACTTGGGTCAAGAACCTGATCTGCGCCTCGCGTGCGACGGCGAAATCTTGATGTTCACCACCCTCGACGAACAGCGAAACTGCGACGTCTCGTGCAACATTTCGCTCTTTGCGGAACGAGCGCACAAAACCAATGGCCTCTTGCAGAGCATCGATCTGCCCCTCAAGGGCCTGGTCTCGCCAGCCTTCGGGCGGATCCGGATAGGCCGCAATGGCCACGAAGTTCGGTGCACCGTCCCCAGATCCGCGAGGCAGTTTCTGCCAGAGCTCTTCGGTGAGATGAGGCATCACCGGATGTAGTAGGCGCAGGCTCTGATCAAGCGTGTAGAGCAATACCTCGGCCACTTGCGGGCGAACCGCCTCGCCATTGAACGAGGGTTTAGCGAACTCGATTGACCAATCACACAGCTCCTTCCAGAAGAAGTCGTAGAGACGCTGGCAGGCCTCATCGAAGCGAAATCGGTCCAGCCGATCATTGACGTAGCCGGCGGTGTACGAGAAGCGGGATAGTAGCCATCGCTCCGGCTCCTCAAGGCCCGAGGGGTCGATCTCCGTGGGCACTTTGGGGTGGTTCTCATCACTCTCTATGCGACTCAAGATGAAGCGTGTCGCATTCCAAATCTTGTTTCCGAAAGCGCGATAGCCAGCCATGACCTGCGGGTTGAGCGGAATGTCACGACCAGGCGCATCAAGTGCACACAGTGTGAATCGCATTGCATCTGCACCGTACTCCTCGACCATGACCAACGGATCAATCACGTTGCCCTTGGTCTTCGACATCTTCTCGCCGTGTTCGTCGCGCACTAGGCCGGTTAGATGAACTTGCTTGAAGGGGCTCTCGCCGGTGAAGTAGAGCCCCATCATGGTCATCCGGGCCACCCAGAAGAAGAGGATGTCGAAGCCCGTAATCAAGACATCGGTCGGATAGAAGGTGTTGACATCCTTCGCGTCGGGGTCGGGCCAACCGAGCGTTGAGAATGGCCACAGGCCTGAGGAGAACCATGTGTCAAGAACATCCGGATCCTGGGTCAACTCCTCGGTCCCCGCCATCTGTGCCGCTTCTTCCTTGTTCATCGCGACGAAGAACTCGCCGTCCTCGCGATACCAAGCTGGAATCCTGTGGCCCCACCACAACTGACGTGACACCACCCACGGGCGCACATTCTCGAGCCAATGCTCCCAAGTCTTGACCCACGATTCAGGTACCAGTTCGAGACGGCCATCGTCGACGGCCTCGAGGGCGCTTCTGGCCATGGACTCCACGTTGACGAACCACTGACTGGAGACCATCGGCTCGACAGGTTCCCCCGAACGTTGAGAGTGCCCGACCGCATGCACGTGATCCTCGATCTTGACCAGGCAGCCCAGGCCGTCCAATCGCTCGACGACCTTCTTGCGAGCCTCAAAGCGATCGAGACCCTCAAAGTCAGGTCCAGCCTGCTCCGTCATTCGCCCATCGAAACCGATGACACGAATGCCTTCGAGATCGTGGCGTTTGGCGAGTTCGAAGTCGTTGGGGTCATGGAACGGGGTGATTTTGACAGCCCCACTCCCGAACTCGGGATCCACGTGCTCGTCAGCAACCACCTTGATGAGTCGCCCGACGATGGGTAGCCGCAACTGCTTGCCGACGGCGTCGCGATAGCGGTCGTCATCTGGGTGCACGGCAACGGCGGTGTCGCCGAGCATGGTCTCGGGCCGCGTGGTGGCGACCACAATGCCGCCTTCGCTGTCGGCGAACGGATATCGAAAGTGCCAAAGAGAACTCTTGACTTCCTTCGACTCAACCTCGAGATCCGAGACCGCGGTGCGCAGCTTTGGTGACCAATTAACAACGTACTCGCCACGGTAGACAAGGCCGTCCCGATGAAGATCGACGAAAGCGCGTCGCACAGCCTCAGACAGGCCCTCGTCGAGGGTGAACCGCTCACGCGACCAATCGCAGCTGGCTCCCAGTAACTCCAACTGAGAGCGGATATTGGACTGATACTGCTCCTTCCACTCCCAGGTCCGATTGAGGAATGTCTCGCGCCCCATTTCGAGTCGACTGGTGCCCTCTGACTCGACCTGTCGCTCGACCATCAATTGCGTAGCAATGCCAGCATGATCCGTTCCCGGCAACCACAGTGCATTGAAGCCCTGCATCCGTTTGCGGCGCACGATCAGATCTTGCAGCGCGCTCTGAAGCGCATGCCCCATGTGCAGCTTGCCGGTCACGTTCGGCGGCGGGATCATGATCGAGAACGACGGCTTGTCAGACGTCTCAGGACACTCGAACAGTTTCGCTTTCTGCCACTCCCGTTGCCATTTCTGTTCGTAGCTACTGGGATCGAATCGTTTTTCCATAACCAAAGACCGGGCGGTGTCGCCGAGCGAACAGGCGACAGATGAAATGTTGGGAGCAGCCGCCGTTTCCACAACAGAAACGGCAGCGAATTGGCTCGCGACTCTACCCTGCTAATGCCAGTCGATCACACCACGTGCAGCCTCTATCAACCTACGACGGCGGCGATCGCGTTCCCTTAGGCCCGTTGCTCTTGCGCCAGCGAGCTTGCCGCTCGGACCGGGCACCAACAAACCGTGTCCGATCCGGTCTCGTTGCCGTACAAAGTTGGACTGCGATAGCCTCAGAAGTTCGAAGATCACTCGGCAAGGCCACTTCCCAGAGATGCGATGATGATTCCAAGAAAGCTCCATCGAATCTGGTTGGGCGGGTCGATGCCTCAAGAGTTTCAACGGTTCGGTGAGGCGCTTGCCGCACTGCACCCTGCCTGGGAAATTCGAACTTGGTCAGAGGAAGACCTTCAATGGTTAGAAAACTCTGACCTGTTTAGGGCTGCCAGCACCAAGGCAGAGCAGGCCGACATAGCGCGCTACGAGATCGTTCGGCGGGAGGGCGGCATCTATCTCGACACCGACTTCGAGCCCTTGCAACCCTTCGACTCGTTACTCGAGGGCGACAATGAACTGATTCTGGCCGAAGAGCGCAGTGAGATCTTGGTCAACAGCTTCTTTGGAGCTGTGCCGGATAGCCCTTTTCTGACCTATTTGATCGCCGAGCTCAGGATCAGTCTCGGCGCTGGCCCAGAGCGTCCGCCCAACGAGGCTTCTGGGCCTCATTTCTTCACGCGCTGTGTGCGGCGGTGGAGGGCTGTGCATGCGACCAAGTGCACAGTGCTCGCTCGCGATCGACTATTTCCCGTGGGACCGGCCCAGTTCCCATTGACCGTCGCACCCTCGCCTTCTACCCTTGCCATTCATCATTGGGCACACAGCTGGCGACCGACGCCACTCAAGCCTGTACGAAACACTCTGCGCTCGCGACTTCGAAGGCTCGCGCAACAGCTGAAGCTTCAAGCAGTGGGACTGCAACAACGTTGGGATCGCCTAGAGCCCCGCGCCGAGGTGCCCCGCCAATCGGTCGACGCGACATACGTCGGGGATCGTCTGATCATGGTCAACACAGTGCACGGCTACCCCATTCGAGCCTTCTCTCAGGATCTGAACATCACCGCGTCGCTATTATCCACAGGCACCTACGATCCCGCCTTTCACCATTTTCTGGAACGGGAGCTGCAACCCTGGGACGTTGTCGTCGACGTGGGCGCCAACATCGGGTTATTCACGATCGCTGCGGGACGCACGGTCGGCTTCATGGGGCGGGTGATTGCGTTCGAGCCGAACCCGAGCACCTGCTCGTTGCTCCGGCAGAACGTTTACATGAACCAGATGCTGGGGTTGCGCGCGGAGATCGCCATCATCCAGAGTGCAGTAGGTGCGGAATCGGCAACCGCTGATCTTGCCTACTCCGATTCAGATCCGGGAAGAGCGAACATGATGGGTGGTAGCGTTGGAGGTCCTGCCACCACGGTTGAAGTCGAAGTGGTCAGGCTTGACGACGCTCTCGAGCATCTCCACGAGATTAGGCTCCTGAAGATCGATGTCGAAGGCAGAGAGTTGGCGGCACTTCAAGGTGCAAGTCGACTCGTCGCCGAGCGCCGAATCCGTCTTTTGGATATCGAATTGGTCGACACGCACGCCGGTGCTGGCTGGCCCGACTTGGAGCAGCTGCTGGTGCGGTTCGTCGACGAGTTCGGGGCCAAATCCTTCCTACTCAACCAAGACGGCACTCGGTTCGCAATCTCTCTCGATGAGGCGCTGCACTCGGACAGCGTGAGTCACCTGTTGTTTGAGTTTCCAAGAGCTGAAGCCGTCGTCAGGGATTGAGATGCTCGGTTCGTTGAAGCGGTGGCTTTACCAGCGCCTCCATGACTCACAGCGTCTTCAACGCAGCTTGGTGCGCCTGGGAGCCCTAGGAGCCATGATCTCCAAGGGAAGCCCAGATGGCGTCTACCTAGTCTTCTTCGGTTGCAATATCGGTGGCGCGGAGTGGGTGCACAAAGAGATCACGTTCGCAGTTAGGGCCAGCCGACCGTGGGTGGTTGTGTCGCACCCCACGATCGAGCCCAGCTTTCTCGACGACTATCGACAGGCCGCTGGACGCATGCTCGACCTGTCACGATTCTGGCCGCGAGCCGCGCAACGCCTACTGGTACTCGGTTGGCTCGCAAGGCTCATCAACAAACATCCTGCGCCAGTAGTGTTTGGTTCGCTCTCGCCGCTCTTTTATCAGCTATTGCCCCTGCTCGAGACCCACGTCAAGCGTATCGACCTGACGCATAGTTTTGATGGCTACCGGGAACTTTGGCAGACCCCCTCTGCTCACTACCTCGACCAGCGCATCGTGATTAGCCGGAAACTGCAAGACGAAATGCGCACGCTGTATCAACAAACGGGGATCCCAGAATCTCTGGAGCACCGCATCAGCGTGGTACAGAACGCAGTTGAGGTGACGCTCGAGCCGTCCCCGAAACCAGAAGCTCCCCCATTGCGCGTTCTCTTCGTTGGCCGTGGCACCAATGACGGCGGCAAGCGGGTTAACTTGGTTGGGCAAGTCGCAAGAGAGTGCGCCGCGAGAGAACTCAATATCGAGTTTGTGCTCGTAGGCCCGGGAGTCGAGTCCTGTCTCGACCCACACTGTCGCCCCTACGTCCACTGCACGGGGCCTAGCGCCGACCCCGAGGTCTTGGCCGGCCACTACCGTCAAAGCCATCTCCTGATCTTGGTGTCGGTTAGCGAAGGGGTACCCATCGCGATCCTCCAAGCGATGGCGGAAAGCGTCATCCCGCTGTCCACCAACGTCGGGGCGATTGGGGAATGCATCGATGAGACCTGTGGGATCCTTATCGACACGGAAGATGAGGCGGAGATCGTCGCGCAGTGCGTCGAGGCCATTGAAACACTGTGTCGCGATGCCTCGTTGCGAGAGAAACTATCGACTGCGGCGTATCGGCGAGCGCGCGATTCGTTCTCGATCGACCTATTTCACTCAGCCTATCGAAAGCTGCTCTCTCGGGACGAACCGTTTGAGTAGCGACACCCGGAAAATGCGTTCCATACGATCCGTCTCCATCGCGCTCTGCTCAGATGAGCGCTATGCCCCAGGCCTGTTTGTGGCGGCCACCAGCATCCTCATGCATATGGACCCAAAGCGACCCGTGGAGCTCTTCGTCCTAGATACGGGGTTGTCCGACCGATCGTGGCACCGGTTTAAAGCCCACGTTCGAAAATTCTCCAGCAGCGTCCAGACTGTTCGTCTGCGGCCAGACCTATCAGCGTTCATGGGCTGCCCGTCCCTGCGGGGTAGCCACGCCGCGTATTCTCTCTTGCTTCTACCGGAGCTGGTGAATCGACAGAAACTCTTGTGCTTCGACGTCGACATGCTGGTTTTGAAGGATGTCGGCGCGTTGTGGGATCTCGACATGGAGCGAAACACGGCATTGGCGGTGTTCGAGCCGGGTGTGACTTTGAGGGATGACTGCGTCTGGCTCGCCACTGACGACCCAGACGGGGAGCTGCCCTACTTCAATTCCGGCACCATCGCTCTAGACCTTCATCAATGGAGGTCTAGAGCAGTAGGCCAACGTGTCTCGGACTTGATTCAAGCTTACGCCAACGATCTCAAGACTCATGACCAGACAATCCTGAACTATGTCTTACGGCATGAGGCGGGCCGTCTCGATCCATCATGGAACCTGTTCGATGTAGGCGATGTAGCCCCTGGCGAGTTCCAAGAGCCGACCGGCGTCGTCGTTCACATCACCCACAACAAGCCATGGCTGACATTCAAGAACCTGCGTGGATCTCTACTGTGGATCTCGTTTCACGATCAGTTCGTAAGCCGAGTTCCGGCGGTCCTTCGCTACGGAGTCATTTGGAGGATCAGGAAGTGGTCTAACTTTCGATCCGCACTTCGCACCCTCGCCGAGGCTCTTCTGTTGCGGGCCCGCCCGACGCGAGGCGCTGTCCTGCGGTTCCTTAGCAAGAGTCCTGCGCAGCGCTTCAAGATCCACTGGCTACTCCGATGGTTCAAGCGCATGGCGAACTCGCCCTCGGCCGACCGCGACAATGACCGGAAGGCCTAGGCCTTTTCGGCCTCTCGTTCGAGCAGGTGCAGTCGTTCGCGGACCACGATTTCGGCCATATCCGGCACCACTTCCCAGGCAACCTCGCGAACGGCATCTGGCCCGATGAGTTCAACTACCCGCTTGGCGATCTGGTCAACCTGTTCATCTGTGAGTTCCAAGGCGCTTCTCCCTGCTGCGGACTGATAGCTGCGGACTGATAACGGCTTCGAGCGACATTGCTAACCGAAGCATAGCGGCTTTCAAGACTTAGGTCCCCTCTCAAGCAAGACGTGAAGCCGTCATTCTGCCTGCGCGCGCTTGATGCCGTAGTGCTCCATCTTCTTATACAGGTTACTCCTCGGCGTATTGATCGCCTGAGCTGTCTGAGTCACGTTCCACTGGTTCTCTTCGAGCTTGTGTCGCAAGTAGAGCGACTCGGACAGTGCTCGAAACTCTTTCAGCGAGGGCGCCGACAGCAGCGCATCCGAGAGTTCGAGGCGTCCACTCCCGATGCAACTCAATACGACATCCTTGCTGATTGTGTCGCCGGTCCCGAGCACCAGGAGGCGCTCCACCAAGTTCTTGAGCTCGCGAACATTGCCAGGCCACGGCAGGCTACTGAGTAGTTCCATCGCGGGCTCCGCAACCGAACGGGACTGATAGCCGTTGACCGCAGCGAACTGTTCGATGAAGTGGTCGACGAGCAGTGGCACATCCTCGAGCCGCTCTCGCAACGGCGGCGAGGTGATCGGGAGCACGTTCAAGCGATAGAACAAGTCCTCGCGAAAGTCACCCTTCTTGATCGCTGCACGAAGATCGTGGTGGGTCGCGGCCACCACCCGTACGTCGACGATTCTGGTCCCAGCCGCGCCCACCGGTTCAACTTCACCGCTTTGCAAGACCCGCAGTACCTTAGCTTGGGTGCGCGCGGACATATCGCCGATTTCGTCCAGGAAGATAGTTCCTCCATCGGCCGCGACGAACTTGCCGATCTGTTTGCGAACAGCACCGGTAAAGCTTCCCTTCTCGTGACCGAACAGCTCCGACTCGATTAGCTCTTCCGGGATCGCCGCGCAGTTGACTTGAATGAATGGTTGCTGCCGGCGAGGGCTGCCTTCATGGATCGCAGTGGCTATCAGTTCCTTGCCTGTGCCACTCTCGCCGGTGATTAGCACCGTCGCTGGCGTTGGGGCGGCTCGATCGATGGTTTCGCGCAGGGCATCAATCGTTCCTGACTCGCCGATCAATTCCGGGGCCGTGCGCCCACCCTTTCCTTCGCTCGCGACCAGCTTGTGCCCGGCGAGCGCGTTGCGCAGGCTGGTCAGAACCCGATCGCGGTGCAGAGGCTTCTCGAGGAAGTCAAATGCGCCCAGGCGCGTCGCTTCGACTGCGGTCTGAATATCGCCGTGGCCACTGACCACAACGATAGGAAATGACTCGCCCCGCTCACCCAGCTTCTCGAGCACTGTGAGGCCGTCCATGTCGGGCATCTTGACGTCAAGCAAGGCTGCATCTGGCGGCGAATCCGCGATCTTTGCAAGTGCGGCAATGCCCGATGGGGCCTCGTCCACCTCATAACCTTCGTAGTCGAGGATCATCCGTAGACTCTCGCGAATCGCCTTCTCGTCGTCGATGATGAGGACTCGCGGTCCCAGAGTTGTGCTCTCCAATCTAGGGCACCCGGATCACTACAAGATCTTGGAAGCCACCCCGCGTTGGGCTATGGATAAAGAGCACCAAGCGATCCCCTGATTCCACTGCGGCAATCGCCCGTTCAAAAGCAGACACGGACTTGACCGCGACACCATTGACTTCACGAACGATGTCGTAGGGGCGCAACCCCTTTTCGGTGAGGAGACTGCTTGCGCCGATCCGTTGCAGCACGACGCCGTCAATTTTCTGCTCGAGGCGCATCTCGTCACGCAGCTCACGATCCAGCTCTCGAACGTCAGTATCTAGCCAGTCAACGTTGCCTTCTTGCGGCTCTTGAATCAGCTCAATCGGGGTCGGTACCAGGTTCTGTTGGCGATCCCCCAGCACGATGGTCTTGGCCAGGTCCTTGCCCCGACGCACAATCCCCAGCTCGACACTCTCACCTGGCTGACGACGGGATACTCGCGAAATCAGCTCCGCAACGTCAGCGATCGAACGGCCGTCCACGGTGACCACCACGTCCAGTTCCTTGAGACCTCCAGTTCTGGCCGGGGCCGCTTCGACGCTGGTGATCAGAGCTCCATTGGTTGATTCAACGCCACGCAGGCTAGCCACGAGATCTTCATCTAGATCCCTGATAGCAACACCGAGATAGCCGCGCGCCACCCGGCCGCGTCCTCGCAGCTGGGGTACCACCTCCATCAGAATCTTGGAGGACACAGCGAATCCGATGTTCTCGGCCGCGTAGTTCATGGCGGTGGCCACACCTACAACCTGGCCACGCGTGTTCAGTAGAGGGCCCCCGGAGTTTCCACGATTGATCGCAGCGTCGGTCTGAATAAAGTCGTCGAATGCCTGATCTCCCGTAATACCGAGGATCCGCCCCTTTGCGCTGACGACACCTACAGTCACCGAGGATCCGATTCCGAGTGGGCTGCCGACCGCCATTACCCAATCGCCAACTCGCAGCCGTTCACTATCGCCCAACTCCAAGAACGGGTATCCGTCACCCTCAATCTTGAGGACGGCCAGATCGGTCGTTTGATCAAAACCCTTCACTTCTGCCTTGACACCCTCCTCGCCGATCGTTACTTCGACCGAGGTGGCTCCATCGATCACATGATGATTGGTGACCAGCCACCCGTCAGGTGAGATCAAAAAACCAGAGCCCACACCGCGCGAGCTGCGTTCTCGCGGCGCACGCCCTTCGCGACCAGGCATGAAGCGAAAGAAGTCACCACCGCGATCCTCGCCTATCGACTCGATAGTGGTCGCATGCACGGTAACTACGGCCGGCAAAACGGCTTCTGCAAGGTCGGCGAAACTCTGAATCTGAGCGTTCGCAGAGGCCGCAACGGGGTCTGCAAAGCGTTGTTGGGCCTCCTCCTGCTCCAGAAGAGCAGCTCCGAAGGTCTCCGGGGTCAAGTCCAGCGCCCCTGCGAGCACCATCCCAAACACCACTGCGCCGAAGAGGAGCGCACAGGTTGCGGCAACATTGAACTGGGACGACTTCATGACATAACTCGCGGTAGGTTTTAGAGTGGGTCCAGCGGAGTGAGCCACCTCGGCGTCGCGCTGTCCCGCTGGCTTAGGTTAACGGACTCGTCGAGCTCATGAATTCCCTCCTGCGGGATACTGTCGATGTCGGGGGTTGGGTTCCGGATTGACGCAAGCGCGCTGCAAGAGACTTGCTCCGCCCCGCCATGCCGCTATAGACTTAATTCCGTCTGACCATCGACACCTCGGTTGCGAGGCTTCAGTCCGTCGGTGGGCAGTCGGCTCGAGGGCGCGGGGTTCTACCCGCTCTCTTTTAGGTTTGGGTCTTTCGGGCTTCCGAGCTTTCCCAAACCCGCGAGTTTCTCGCCCGATTCACGCAACGGCTCAGAGGAGCGTTGCACACCACGACCGGTTGTTCGAGACCTTGAGGTTGTCAACCCGGTGTAGCGAATCGGCCGTCGTCGCAAGCATCGAGCCATGCTTGCGAACGCCCCTCTCTTCTCCGGGGTCCTCGACGGGACGGGATTGTCTTGCGCCTATTGGAATCTCTCTGTCCCACGAACAGTTTCTACTCTATGCACACCGATACCTCTCACACTGACTCCAATCACACTGACCCATCCGCAGCACCGATCGACACCGATCGGATTGGTGAAGACGTGGCGTCAACGGTTCCAGTGGTTGGCGGGGCCGCCCGCGGAGAATCGATCAGTGTCGAGACAGCAAGTGTCGAGACAGCAAGTGTCGGGACAGCAAGTGTTGGGCCAGCAAGAGCCGTTGAACCGAAGATCTTTGACGAACTGTTGGCGGTCGCTCGAGACGAAGGCTGCGAGCTTCTTCACGTTGGTCGCCACGGTAACGCTTTGCAGCTGGTGATCGATCATGTTGAAGGGGTCACCTTAGATCACTGCAGCGCGATCTCAAGACAGTCTGGCGCGCTGCTAGACGGTCTCGACTATGGTCGCGGTCGCTATGTGCTTGAGGTCAGTTCTCCCGGACTCGACCGCGAGTTCTACCAACTCAGTGACTTTGAGACCTTCCTTGGAAGCAAGGTCAAAGTTGTGCATCGCAACAACGGGCACAAGGTGACCGTTCGCGGCACCCTGACCGATTTCGATCCCGAGAGCGCCCGAATTGAAGTTCTTCAGGACGGCAGCGAAACAGCGGTTCAGCTCAACGTCCGCGACATACAAACCACAAGGCTAGAGATCGACATCTAGGCCTCGTCACCACATACCCTCTGGCGCTTACTTCCAGAGCTCGAGGGATATTCAGGGTAGGGAATCAGCCAATGGCGCAAGCAAAGACACCCGAGATCAACATCAACGACGTGCTCAAGCAGGTCGCACACGAGAAAGAGATCGATCTCGATCGCTGGATCAGCGCCCTTGAGGACGCTGTCGCGTCCGCTGCAAAGAAGCAGCACAAGATCAAGGAGCCGGTCCGTGCCCAACTCGACCGAGAGACCGGCAAGTTCACGGCCTGCATCGTTCGCACCGTGGTTGAAGAGCTCGAGGATCCCTATGCTGAGTGGGACCTGGACGAAGCGCGAGAAATCAAACCCGATGCAGAGATCGGTGACGAGATTCTGACTCCCCTATCGACCGAAGGCCTAGGTCGCATCGCCGCTCAATCAGCGAAACAGGTGCTCTATCAGCGCGTCCGCGAGGCCGAGCGCGAGAAGATCTTTGACGAGTATCACGACCGGGTTGGTGACATCGTCAATGGCACGGTGCGACGCTTCGAGCGCGGCGACATCATCATTGACCTGGGCCAGACCGAGGCCGTCGTGCCCAAGCGCGAGCAGTCCCGGCACGAACGTTACAGCCAAGGCGAGCGTATCCGCGCCGTGGTCGTGGACGTGCACACTCAGCCTAAGGGACAGCAGATCGTGCTCTCGCGCACAGATCCACGATTACTGGTCAAGCTGTTCGAAATGGAAGTGCCGGAGATCTATGACGGCACAGTCATCGTCAAGACCGCAGTGCGCGCTCCCGGCGAGAGAGCCAAGATCGCAGTGATGTCTCGCGAACGTGATGTTGATCCGGTTGGCGCTTGCGTCGGCATGAAGGGCTCTCGAGTCCAGTCGATCATTCGCGAGCTGCGCGGAGAGAAGATCGACATCATTGAGCACAGTGACGACTTGGTGACGTTTGCCCAAAGCGCACTAGCGCCCGCGAAGATCACTCGAGTATCGGTCACCCACACGGATGATGGCGCACACCTCGACGTGATCGTCGAAGACGAGCAGCTATCCCTTGCTATTGGCAAGCGCGGGCAGAACGTGCGTTTGGCCTCTGAATTGATCGGCTCGCGCATCGACATCAAGAGCGAAACCGACGTCAAAGACGAAGTCGCGGACGCATTGGCGAAGATGCTGGACATCGATGTTGGCGAAGACGTTGACTTGTCCGAGGCTCCTGGCGTTGATGATGAGGCCAAGGTGCGGCTTGAGGAAGCGGGCTTCAGCACCGTCGAGGACATCGCGGCCGCTGACGAAGACGCACTCAGTGCGGTCGAGGGCATCGATGCGGAGGCGCTCAAGACTTGGGCCGCCAGCCACACCGAGGAAGATGAGGCCGACGGTGACGAAGGCGGTGGTGATGATTTCCTCGCTGCCTTGTCCAAAGCGTTCGCAGACGACGATGGGTCCGAGTCCGCTGCTGGAGGCGACGAAGCAGCGAGCCCGGCATCCACTGATGCTGCAAGCGGGCTTGATGCACTCTTGGCCGCGGTTGACGAAGTGGCCAACGAGACTGCAACGGACGCTTCGGAGGAAGAAGAGTAGTTCCAGGCCAGTACCGACGACCGGCCAAGCAAAAGCGGGCTCAACCCGTTGACCGTCCGATTCAAGCAAGCAGACACCACCCGGCGATCGCCGTAGAGGCGAAGAGAGCAGTTCATGGGAAAGATTCGACTTAAAGATCTAGCAACCAAGATGGGCGTCCCCGAGCAGGACCTCGCCTTCAAGTTCCAATCCATCGGCATTCGAGTCGAAGGAGAGGACGCGATGATCGACACCGACGCGATCCAGGCGGTTCTCAAGGGGAAGAATCTCCCCCAAGCGCCGGCGCGTGACGTCATCATGCGAGACAAGGAAGCGCAGCAGACCGCGCCGCCGACGCCTCGCCGAGCGCCACCCCCGCAGCGCCGCCCCGCTCCCCCGCCGATGCGCCCGAACCGGCGTCGCACCGTTGTGCAAAAGGGCGACCCCAAGATCAAAACGATTCCGGGTCGCCGGCGCGAGAAGAAGGCGACGCCCGAGGAAGTCGCCGCAGCCGCAATGGTGGAGCAAGAGGCTCAGACCGCCGGGCTAGCGGCAACCGAGGCTGAGGTCGCAGCTGAGTCCAAGGAAGAGGCAACAGCCGTCGAGCCAACCATCGAGGTCGCGGCTGAGGTTGCGGCTGACGCCCCGGTTAAGCCGGAGGCCGAAGCAGCACCAGCAGAAGAGGCCGTCGAAGAAGAAGAGGGCCCCAAGCAAAGTCGCTCTGAGCGACGTAAGCAGCGTACAGACGAACTCGCCGGACGCACGGAGGAGACCATCACGATCTCCGAGGGCATCAAGGTGCGCGACCTTGCTGAGAAACTCGGCATGCTGTCGAAGGATCTCATGAAGCACATGATCGGACGAGGCATCATGGCTAGCGTCAATCACGTGTTGGATCCCGAACTTGCTAAGTCCATCGCCGAAAGCCTGGACCACAACGTCATGCTGGTGAGTTTCGAAGAAGAGATCCAACTCCAGAACGAGCAAGACAAAGTAAAGACCACCGGCAGTCAATTGCGGTCGCCAGTGGTCACCGTCATGGGCCATGTCGATCATGGTAAGACCTCGCTGCTCGACGCCATCCGTTCGTCCAAGTTGACCGACGCAGAGCACGGTGGAATCACTCAGCACATCGCCGCTTACTCGGTGGATGTGACTGAAGAGCAGCGCGTCGTCTTTCTCGATACGCCCGGACACGAGGCTTTCACTCAGCTGCGTGCACGGGGCGCTCGAGTCACCGACATCGTGATCCTGGTGGTCGCAGCTGATGATGGTGTGATGCCCCAAACCATTGAGGCGATCCAGCATGCCAAGGCCGCCGGTGTCCCGATCATCGTTGCCATCAACAAGATCGATCGCCCCAACGCCAATCAGGATCGCGTTAAGAAGGAACTTGCAGATCACGAGCTCTTGGTCGAAGACTGGGGTGGTGACGTGAGTTCCGTTCCGATCTCAGCACTCAAAGGCGAAGGCATCGACGATCTACTCGAAATCGTTATGCTGACGGCGGAAATTCTTGAGCTCCGCTGCGATCCGACCCTCCCCGCCCAAGGCGTGGTGATCGAGGCGCGGAAGGAGCAGGGTCGAGGCACACTCGCCACTGTGTTGGTGCAGAACGGAACCCTAAGTGTCGGCGACGCCTACGTCGCCGGTCCGGCTTGGGGCCGTGTTCGCTATATGACGAATGACAAGGGTGAGCGAGTGAAGCAAGTTGGGCCTGCGACCCCCGTTGAGGTGTCCGGATTCAACGACCTTCCGGGCGCAGGCGACGCACTGCAAGTTGTTGAGCGAGAGAAGATGGCTCGCGACATTGCCGACATGCGGCGTCACGAGATGCATCAACAGCAACTCGCGCCCTCGGCGGGACGGATGTCCTTAGAAAACCTGTTCAGCCAAGTTGAGGCAGGCGAGGTCAAGGAGCTGCCGATCATCGTCAAGGCCGATGTTCAAGGTTCGGTCGAAGTGCTACGAGAGACCCTGCGCAAACTCTCCACTGACAAGGTCAAACTCAACGTCATTGGCGCAGGCGCGGGTGCCATCTCAACCAACGACGTGCTGCTTGCATCCGCTTCCAACGCGATCGTTGTCGGCTTCAACGTGCGTCCAGAGCGCAATGCTGCGGACCTCGCGCGCCAGGAAGAAGTCGAGATCAGGGCATACACGGTGATCTACGAACTGACCGACGACATCAAGCTCGCAATGACCGGCCTACTCGAACCCACATACCGTGAGGTTGAGTTGGGGCGCGCGGAAATCCGCGAGACCTTCAAGGTTCCGAAGATCGGCACGGTCGCTGGTTGCCACGTTACCGAGGGCCAGATCAAGCGCAACGCTGGCGTTCGTCTACTCCGCGACAACGTAGTGGTCTACGAAGGCACCTTGGCATCGCTGCGACGCTTCAAGGACGATGTCTCCGAAGTCCGTTCTGGATTCGACTGCGGTCTCGGCCTTGAGCGTTTTCAAGACATCAA
Organism: Acidobacteriota bacterium; assembly: GCA_029263415.1. Lineage (GTDB taxonomy): Bacteria > Acidobacteriota > Thermoanaerobaculia > Multivoradales > Multivoraceae > JAJCXN01. Next base: position 231,052 of record JAJCXN010000009.1, on the reverse strand, counting down.
ACCGGGCGACGTAGTCGAGGCCTTCACGCAGGAGGCTGTGGCCGCAACGCTCTAGTCGCAAATACCGAACTGAACTGATGCCCAGCGTTGAGATCATCGTCGCCGAAGTGCACATTCCCGGAGCACGTTCGCTCAAGGACAAGCGCCGTGTCATCAAGAGTCTGATTGAGAGATCACATCAGCGCTTGCGCGTTTCCGTCGCAGAAACTGGACTCCACGACCTGCACCAACGCGCAGAGGTGACCTTTGCCATCGTGCTCGCGCAGGAGTCCTCATTTGCTGAGGAGTTGCGTAGACACCTGGAGTCGGATCCAACGGCAATGATCAGCGGTTGGAATGCTGAAATTGTCGACCTCGTTTGAGCGCGCCTTGCGCCACACTTCCCACCCAGTATTGAACCCGGATAGCACCCCATGTCGAACCATCGCCTCGAGCGCGTCGAAGACAATATCCGATCTAGTTTGAGCGGACTTTTCCTCACCGAGGCGCGCGATCCACGTTTGCGCCTGGCGTCCGTCACCTCGGTCAAGGTCAGCAGGGACCTCGGCGTCGCTGACGTTGCGGTTTCGTTCTCCGACCCTGAAGCCGATCGTGACGAGTGCCTTGAGGCTCTCACACGCGCGGCCGGCTTCTTCCGGCATCATCTGGCCCAACGACTACGGTTACGTCACACCCCCGAGTTGCGTTTCCGGTTGGATCGGGGTGCTGAGTACAGCGAGCGCATCGAGAACCTTTTGATCGAAACTGGCGTCAGTGCTCCCACAGATGCTCGTGCAGATTCCCCGGCAGTTCCCCCCGCAGATTCCTCTGCCGCAGGTCTTCGTGCAGACGAAGGTGAGTTCGAATGAGCGCTGAGGTCGGAGCTTCGCTGACGCCGCCACCGGAACTGGTCTCGTGCCTAGCGCAGGCGAAGCGTGTTTTGATCACCAGCCATGCCAATCCCGACGGAGATGCGATTGGGTCTGAGTCTGGACTAGCGCGCGCCTTGCTCTCTATTGGCAAACAGGTTGTCATTTGGAATCGTGACCCGACTCCCGCTCTTTATGCACCCTGGACTGACGGCTTGGAGATCCTGGTTGGCGAGGAGCCGCCCGTTGGCTTCCCGGAAGCGTTCGATCTGGTGTTCTTTGTCGAGTGTCCCACCATTGGACGGTCTGGACACGAACCCGTTTTTGGCAGCTCAGTCAAAATCAATGTCGATCATCACCTAGGCAACGACAACTATGGCGCGCACAACTGGGTCTTGCCGCATGTTGCATCCGTCAGCGTGATGATCTTCGCGATCGCACAGGCGCTTTCGGCCGAACTGGATCAGCTTGCGCTCGATTCGCTACTGCTGGGACTAGTAACCGACACTGGTGGTTTTCGGTTCTCCAACACGACTACTGATGCGCATCTAGCTGCGGCCGGAATGGTCGCCGCGGGAGCATCACCGGAACGCGTCTCCAAGTGGCTTTTTGAGAGTAGACCGGAGCCCGCTGTTCGACTATTGGGCGAGGTCTTAAGGACACTTGAGTTGAACCCAACCGGCGAAGTCGCAACCGTGGTGCTCAACAAAGAGATGCTCGTACGCACTAAAGCCAGCCAACAAGACGGCGAGTCGTTGATTGACTTTCCCCGCTCGATCGCGGGCGTCGAGATCGCCGCTCTGTTTAGAGAGATCGGATCGGGCCAGTACAAAGTTTCACTGCGGAGTCGAGGGCCCGTATCCGTGGAAGCCGTCGCTCGCCGACATGGTGGAGGTGGGCATCGCAACGCTGCCGGCTGCTCCGTCAACGGGCCACTCACGCCTGCTCGCAGCAGCATCGTTTCAGAACTAGAACAAGCGCTCACCGACGCGGCTCCTTAGCCCGCGCTTCACCAAAGGCTCCATTCTCTTGAAATTTCACGGTCTCCTGTGCGTCGACAAAGCTGCCGGCTGTACCTCGCACGATGTAGTTGGTGTGGTGCGTCGTGCCCTTCGACAAAAGAAGATCGGGCACTGCGGAACGTTGGATCCGATGGCCACGGGCCTGCTCTTGGTCACCGCTGGACACGCAACACGGCTGACCCGATTTCTGATCGGCGCTCCCAAGGTCTATGAGGGCGTCGCCACTCTCGGTCGTAGCACGGACACCTATGATGCACACGGAACCACCGCCGAGACTGCTGACTACGAACACGTGACTGAAGAGCAAATCGATTCGACAATGAGCGAGTTCGTTGGAACCTATGAGCAGATCGCGCCGCCGTATTCCGCAAAAAAGGTGAATGGCAAGAAGCTCTACGAGCTGGCCCGTGCTGGACTAGAAGTTCCCGAGCGCCGGTCCGATGTCGAAGTTTTCGCCCTCGAACGGATCAGTCCGCTCGAGGGCGGTAGCCTTCGTTTTCGTTTGTCATGCGCCAGCGGCACCTACGCCCGAAGCATTGTGCACGATCTTGGGCAAAGACTCGGATGCGGCGCTCATCTCTCAGGCCTAAGGCGCACTCAGATTGGACCATTCTCGCTCGACGCGTCCACTCCGCAAGACTCCCTCGTGGACCTTGCAACCGCAGAGACGGCGCCTGAGGCGAGCGATCTCGACGCCTGGATTCCTTTCGATGAGATCCCGCTTCCATTCGTTCAGCTAAGCGTCGATTCTCGTGGCGAGCAGAGGATTCATCACGGGCAGACCGTCCTGGCGCCCAAGCTCGATGCCGAGGAAGGCGATTGGGTCCACGTGAAGGACCAGCGCGGCAATGTCTTAGCTGTTGGCGTGGTCAGCGAACGAGTCGCCGAGGCTTCCTTAGCGGTTGTACAACCGAAGATCGTATTTAAATAACCTATAGATGGACGGCGAGGCGCCGGCCCAACTGACAGACAACCGTTCCAGCCGGAGCACTTGTTGCCGGTAAATCCCTTGGTTCGCAAGGGTTAGGCCTGCTAAAGTGCGCCGGTGAAAGAACGAAGGAGTAAACCGTTTTGACAGAGACAGCAGATACCACCACAGATTCAACCGCAGGCCCGTCCGTAAAGGGCGCTGTGATCGCCGAGAGTCGGCTACACGAAACCGATACTGGATCGCCGGAGGTGCAAATCGCCCTTCTCACGGCCCGGATCGTCCACCTCACCGAGCACTTCAAGACGCACAAGCACGACCATCACAGTCGTCGGGGTCTGCTCATCATGGTTGGTCGTCGTCGGCGGCTACTCGACTATTTGCGTTCAAAGAGTTTCGAACGCTACAAGAGCACCCTGGAGCGCAACGGTCTGCGTAAGTAGTACTTGGGACAGTGGCTCGCTTCTGTGTGACGAGCACAGCGGAGAGCTTCTGGCTTAGCGTTAACGACATCCCAGCGCCTCCTGCAACGCTAGAACCCTCAGCCCTAGTCCACTCATCGAACCGGGGTTGACTTAGTTTGCCGCGGCGCTGGCCAGTTCAGCTTGCTGGCGAAAGCGAGTGAGCAAGCCCCGTTGACTGGCTGCAATAACACATCGCGCAGCCGCAGGGTACCTACACGGCACACAAGCCGCCGAAGGACCAATACACAGCACCTTGACCAGACACAGCACCTTAGGGCCGCGTTCGGACGATCCCGGATCGAGAAGATCGCCAGCCTGGCGACCGTGCGGTCTGGCCAGCGCCTCCTCGGGCAGGCAGCGCAGCGCCGGCCGGGAACAGCAACCAATTCAACCCATTGCCCTCGGCTCCGCTGCAGCCCGCCATCCGATTCAGAAAGAACGAAGAAACACAATCGATCGCAATTGGCGATCCCAACGATCTCAGCAAGCAGCTCGGCCGACGGCCCGGCGATGAGGTCACCCGTCTCGAAGCGAGGCGGCGCAAACAGAAAGGGCAAGACATGCCTATCTATACCAAGCAAGTCCAAATCGGCAATTCAACCATCACCATCGAGACCGGCAAACTCGCCAAGCAGTCCGATGGTTCCTGCACGGTCCGGCTCGGCGACACCATGGTGCTCACCAACGCATGCATGGCTTCCGGCGGCGAGCCGCGCGGCTTCTTGCCACTGACCGTCGACTATCGCGAGTTCAGCGCAGCCGCAGGACGCATTCCCGGTGGTTTCTTTAAACGCGAGGGCCGCCCCTCCGAGAAAGAGATCATTACTTGCCGCCTGACCGACCGTCCGTTGCGCCCTCTGTTTCCCGACGGTTACTTCAACGAGACCCAGATCATCACAGCCGTTCTCTCGGCTGACGCCGAGAACGATCCGGATATTCTTGCGATCAACGGTGCCTCCATCGCGCTCATCCTCTCTAAGATCCCGTTCTTCCATCCGGTAGGCGCTGTCCGGGTCGGGTCTATTGACGGCGAACTTGTCTTCAACCCGGTCAACAGCGAGCGCGACGTGTCGGACCTCGACCTCATCGTCGTTGGAACCGAGGAAGCGGTCGTCATGGTTGAAGCTGCTGCAAACCAGCTCTCCGAAGATCACGTGCTCGACGCCATCTTCAAGGCGCATGATGAGATTCAAAAGATCATCGCGGTCCAGCGTGAGCTCTTTCGCGAGATGAACCTCGAGAAGCCTGACTGGAATCCCGCACCGCCGTACACTCCTGAATTCGAGCAAGAGGTCAAGACCGCCATCTGGGATGACTTCTGCAAAGCCCTCAACACTGTTGGCAAGTTCGAGCGCGGCGACGCAGTCCGCGCCGTGACCAGCGCCTTCCTCGCTACCCTCCCCGAGGGTGATGACGAGAAGCGGGGCCAGGCCAAGAAGGTCATCAACCACCTAGAGGATCTAGCCCTGCGCGAGCAAGTGCTTGAGTCGAGCACTCGTTTCGACGGTCGCCGGCTTGACGAAATCCGCGATCTTGAGACCGAAGTCGGTCTCATTCCTCGGACCCACGGTTCAGCCCTCTTCCAACGAGGAGAGACCCAGGCTCTGGTCAACGTCACTCTCGGCACCAAGCGCGACGCACAGATCATTGAGGAGTACGAAGGCGAGCGTCGCGAGAACTTCATGCTGCACTACAACTTTCCACCGTACTCGGTCGGCGAAGTACGCTTCATGCGCGGAACCAGTAGGCGCGAGACCGGTCACGGCGTGCTCGCACGACGCGCACTGACACCGGTACTCCCAGCCGAAGAAGATTTTCCCTACACCATCCGGATCGTCTCAGAGATCCTCGAGTCGAACGGTTCCTCCTCTATGGCTTCGGTCTGCGGTGGTTCACTCTCCTTGTATGACGCAGGCGTGCCGATGCTTGCACCGGTTGCCGGTGTGGCAATGGGCCTGGTCAAGCGTGGCGACGAGTTCGCCGTGCTCTCGGACATCGCTGGCCAGGAAGACCACCACGGCGACATGGACTTCAAGGTAGCGGGTACGCGCGAAGGCATCACTGCCTTGCAGATGGACATCAAGATCAAGGGGGTAACCCGCGAGATCATGGGACAGGCGCTGCAGCAAGCGCAGACTGGCCGATTCCACATCCTGGACCACATGGAGAAAACCATCGGTGATCCTCGAGAGAAGCTCTCGGATCACGCTCCTCGTTTACACACAGTTCATGTCTCGAAGGACAAGATCCGCGACATCATCGGCCCAGGCGGCAAGACCATTCGGTCAATCACCGAGGAGACCGGTTGCCAAATCGAGATCGACGACGAAGGTCGCGTCACCATCGCATCGCCGGACGGTGTCGCTGCTCAGCGCGCCATCTCGATGATCGAACGACTGACCGAGGTTCCCGAGATCGACAAGGTCTACAACGGCCAAGTGCGCAGAGTCGAGGACTACGGCTGTTTCGTTGAGATCATGCCCGGCACCGACGGTCTCGTGCATATCAGTGAGCTCGCACCGTACCGTGTCGAGAGGATCCAAGACCTCGTCTCTGAGGGTGACGAGATGACCGTCAAGGTCATCGAAATCGATGGCACCGGTCGAGTTAGATTGTCTCGTAAAGCGGTCATCATGGAGGCTCCGGACTACGACCCAGCCGACTATGCAGACAAGCCGCAACACACCGCGAGCGACCGTAACGATCGTGGTGGTCGTCCTCCAAGCCGCGGCGGCCGTGGTGGAGATCGCGGTGGTCGTGGTGGCCGCCCGCCCCGCGGCGGTCGGCGGTAGGTTCGAGTTAGGTAGCCTGCGAATCTTGGCTCCTGGGCTTTTCATAAGATAGCCCCGGAGCTAGATCATTCACAAGGGCGCTCTACTTGAGCGCGATCACGAGGGTCCGCCTCCGCCAGACTGGGGCGGGCGAACCCTAAGCCGCCCGGTGGGATCCTCGATTCAGTTAGGGATCTACACTGTGTCGGCCAGCGACTAGAGTTAATTGGTGCACCTTCCTTCTTACTACACAGCTTGGCCGTCGGCAGCCTGCCTTCGACTCTCCGCAGTTCCTACCAACTATCGGGAAGGCTCTCTAGGAAATGTCTGATCGCTTATACACGACCAATCAACTTGCAAAACTCTTTGGCGTGGTACCCACCACTGTCATCGACTGGATCGAAGCTGGCAAGTTAAGGGCCTTCAAGACTCTCGGGGGACATCGTCGAATCACGCACTCCTCGGTCCTTCAGTTCCTCGATGAATGCAACTTGGACAGTCCCCCAGCGTTCTCCTCCGAGGAACACAAGATCCTTGTGCTCGATGACGAACCCGGTGTGCTTAAACTGTTCGGGTCACTACTTGAGGCGGGGATTCCCAATGCCAAGATCATTACCGTCGACCATGCTGTTGACGCGCTTGTGATCATTGGAGCGGAGCGTCCAGAGATCGTGGTCTTTGACATTTTTATGCCCGATGTAGACGGATTCGAGTTCTGCAAACGCTTGCGTGAGGCTCAAGGAAAGGCAGTGAAGATGATCGCCATCTCCGGTGAGTCATCAAGCGAAACGGTGACGCGCATCAAAGCGGCTGGAGCGGACAAGTTCCTAGCTAAGACCGAAGCGAACGAGAAGCTCGCTAAACTCTGCCTGTCATTCCTGTAGCCTGACAGCCGCGCCCTTGATCCCCTCGTTGGCATGAGCCGGATCATTGAAACACTCACCTTGGGGCCCAATCGCTCTGTGTTGTCTGAATTGGTTGACACTGCACTGTTGGCCTCTGGCGAGTTACGAGTATGATTCCCCCAATATGCCCGAACGAATCCTGGTCGTCGACGACGAAGATGCCATCCGAGAGCTCCTAGTCTCGCAGGTCAACTACATGGGCCACGAGTGTGCCGGTGCAAGTAGTGCACTTGAGGGACTAACGGCCGCCTCAACCGCTCCTTTCCCGGCGCTGGTGCTCTCCGACGTCCAGATGCCCGGGCTCTCAGGGATCGAGCTACTGCGCCAGCTCCACGAGCTTGATGAGAACATGCAAGTTGTGATGGTCACCGCCAACGACGACATGGGTACGATCCGGCAGTGCTTGAAGGCCGGCGCCTACGACTACCTCACCAAGCCCTACGATTTGCAGGACTTGTCGGAGACCATCGAGCGGGCGCTTGAGCGTCGTCGTCTACTGCTGGAAGTCCAGGACTACCAGCGCGACCTCGAGCGCAAGGTCCAAGAGAAGACGCGCGAGGTTCTGGAAACCCGGGACATCGCGCTCCTCGCGGTAGCCAAGTTGGCTGAATGTCGCGACGACAGCACCGGCTTCCATCTGGATCGCATGCAGTGGTATTCGCGAATCCTCGCTGAGGAACTCGCAGCTGAAGGACCGTACGCACAAGTCGCAACCCCAGAATTCGTGGAGCACCTGTTCAAATCAAGTCCACTGCATGACATCGGCAAGGTCGCGATACCGGACAAGATTCTTCTCAAGCCCGGCGCGCTCGACGAAGATGAGTGGGTGGTGATGAAGTCTCACACCAGTCAGGGCGGCGACACACTGCGCGAGGTCATCGAGAGCCACCGCTCGCCCAAGGGCCAAGGAGCGCGATTCTTGAGGATGGCTATGGAAATCGCCTATGACCATCACGAGCGCTGGGACGGCAGTGGCTATCCATCTGGCAAAGCCCGCGAAACGATCCCTCTAGGTGCCAGAATTGTGGCGCTCGCAGACGCCTACGATGCAATTACCTCAGATCGCCCATACAAGTGCGCGCTGTCGCATGAAGTCGCACGAGAACGGATTGCAGAAGACAGCGGCAGCCACTTCGATCCACTCCTAGTGGACGCGTTCGCGCGTTGCCATAAGAAGTTCGACCTGATTCAAAAGCAGATGAAGAGCTCTCATGGCCTCGCCTCTCCTGTCGGTCAGGCTCAACCAGCATTTCGCTAGTACGTTCCCGCGCTCCGGCCTACCACACTCTGCTGCATCACTCTGTGCTGGATCACTCTGTGCTGGACCAACCCTGTGCTGTGTCCGCTCTGCTGTGCCCGGGGGCCGACAGCTCCCGCCGGTAGCTTTAGTTGAGGTCTCCGCCACGCTGCAAGAGATCCAGCTCGCTGAGATGATAGATCTCGCCGCAGTAGGCACATTCCGCCTTGACCACGCCGTCGTCGCTCAGCGCCGCAATCTCGGTCGCTGGCATTGCTGCAAGCTGGTCGGCCAGCCGTTCGCCTGAGCATCTGCAGCGATACTCCAGCCCATGCTGAAAGAGCAGCCGCGCATCAGGAAAGAGGTTCTTGGCGATGCCCCTACTCCCCAATCGTCGATAGGTCTTAGAGATCGGGTCGATGGCGTGAAAGCCCGCCTCCAGACTCGCCACCGCAGCGTCGTCAGCACCCGGTAATGCTTCCACGAGGAAACCTGCTGCCGATCGAATCCCGGTCGTTCCGACCTCTACCCCGACAGCGATTGCGCACCGTCGCTGCTCGCTTTGCTGAAGGTAGTAGGCGACGTCTGAGCCGATCTCGCTGGTAGAGAGTTCGACCTGGCTCTCATAGGTGACGCGACTCTCTGTCCCCGCTCGCAGATCGCTCTCGGTATCGGTATCGGAGCTTGATCCTTCAGCTGAAGCAACTCTGCCCTCCTCCTTACGAACACGCAGCAGGCCGATACCCACGGCATCTGCTACTGACAGATCCAGTATGCCCTCTGGCCCGGTCGCGTGCGGCTCGCCGACTAGGCCTCGCACGCTGCCGCCTTTGCCGACCTCAACAAGAACACGGCGCAGCGGGCCCGAACCGCGAATGTCGAGGATTAGCCGCCTGGGCGCCTTGGAAGTCAGTCGCAAGAGCATGGCGGCAGCCGCCGCGCACCGGCCGAAAGCAATGCTCGCTACCGGCCCAAGATCTAGCCGCTGTTGAGCGGCACGGGTGACGTCGGTGACATCCACGCCAACCCAGCGGAACGCACCACCGGCACCAATGCCCACGTTCAGTTCGCTCGGGCGGTTCTCCTGCTTGGTGTCCTCATTTGTCGTCTCTGTCACTCGATCTCTCCACTAATTCTCCGCTTGGCGCTATTCAAGGCGACCCGATACACCTCGCTCCATGACACTCCGTTACCCAAAGCGATCGCCTGGCATGCATCGGACTCAGGGGCGACGCTGATGATCTCGGAACCCAGCCATCCAATCTTGACCGGCACGCTACCCCATGGTGTTTCAGTTGGCACGACCTTTCGTTGCGCGATGAACCGACCAATCATCCGTTGACGGCAACCTAACGACCCTGTTTCTCGAAGAAGACTGGCCGCGAGCCGCTCAGTATCAGCCGGCTGAGCAAGTGCGGTAACGAGAAAGCCAGGCCTTCCCTTCTTCATCATCACCGAGGTGGCGTACGCGTCGAGTGCGCCACCCGCTAGAAGCGCTGCTATTGCTGCGGCGATACGCTCTCCACTGGCATCATCGACCGTGGTCTCAAGCACGATCACCTGATCAGTGCACGATGCATAGCGGTTGGTCGCTTCGCCCAGTGTGAGCCGCACAGCATTCGGCCGATCCGAAAGTTCGCGGCGTCCGAGTCCCGAGCCGTAGCTGGTCGCTCGCATGTCTACATTCCGTGCGTACCTGCCGACATACGAGTCCAAGATCAGCGCGCCAGTGGGAGTCAGCAGTTCACCGAGCGGGGCCGCGATGCCAGCCGAACTATCGGTTTGAGAATCGCGTAGAGAATGGCCACCACGACTGCTCACTGGAACCCCGATCAGTAGCTCGGCGGTTGCAGGCGCTGGCACCGGGAGTAGACCGTGGGCTGTTTGGACCGTGCCGTCGCCCGTCACGACGACCCCGCAGGTGACTTGACTTGGGGCAAAGTAGTGCATTGCAGCTGCAGCGCCGACGATGTCGATCATCGAGTCGATGGCACCCAGTTCGTGGAAATGAACGTCCTCCAGTGGAACCATATGCATCCTTGCTTCGACCTCCGCCAACCTGACGAACATCTCCTCCGCGCGCTCGCGGACCGTGGCGTTGAGGCCGCTTCGGTGAATCCGGCGCCTGATCTCGGTGAGTCCTCGGTGCTGGGTACGACGAGTATCGATGCCCAAGCGGTGATCTGAGGCCGGTACACGTTGAGAGTTCTCTTCATCAGGGTCATCATGTTCAACATGGTCATCATGTCGAGGCTCGATCCCGTGGCCAGAGCTATGGTGATGAGCGACTCCGTCGAGAGCCGAAGTCGAGCCCTGAATCTCGCCGCCCGCCTCCAGCACCTCGAAACGCACGCCAGCAAGGCCACCGCGAGTCGCTGCCACAATTGACAGGCTCACCTGGTCAAGGCCGAGCCGGTGCGGAATCTCGTCAAGCACCGCGCGTGGCAGACCAGCATCGAGACAGGCGCCCAGGAACATGTCCCCGGAAAGCCCGCTCGGACAGTCCAGGTGTATGACTCGAGCGCCGTTGACAGCGCCCTGCTCTATCGGTACGACGGTCTTTGAGTTCACAGTCATCTACCTATCTGGGGTCGCGACGGTCGGGCAAGCGATCTCTCGCTTGGTGCTTTCTTGCGCCGAGCGGAAGCCAGAGCCCCACAGCGACGCAAAGATGTCCATCTTTCAACGTCACCGAGAATCAAATGATCGACAAGCTGCAGGCCGATCGCATCTAGCGCCCGGTCCAGGCGTTCCGTAAACGCCAGGTCCTCGGCACTCGGAGTCGGATCGCCACTCGGATGAGTATGAAACATCAACACGCCCGCTGCACCAACGCTCAAGGCGACTCTCAGAATCGCTCTGGGTTCGACTGCAGCGCGACGCAGGGTTCCGCGGAAAATCTCGGTCTCATAGATCACGTGATTGCGCACATTGAGGAACAGAGCTCCCATCACCTCCTGATCCCTCACGCCATAGCGTAGGAGCAGATAGCGCGCAGACGATTCCGGCCGGTCCAGCGGAAGCCGCTTCGGCAACTCCCGAAACGCGAGCCGAGTCGCAAGCTCCACGGCGGCAAGAACTCGAGAGGCCTTTGCGGGTCCAACGCCCTTGCGAGCTACGGTGAGGGGGTCGGCCATGCGCAAACCGGAAAGGCCGCCCGCCTCGGCCAGCAGTCGAGCCGACATGTCGTGCACCGACTCTCCTCGGGTGCCGGTGCCTAGCAACAGTGCAATCAGCTCACTATCGCTCAACGTTGCCGCACCAAACCGCATCAGCCGCTCGCGCGGCTGTCGCCCCGCGTTATCGCACGGCGCTGGCGGGGGCGCTGAGTCCAGGAAACCGGGTGGCTCGCTGGTCGGATTAGGCGAATCTGAGATCTGTTGGTGGTCCAAGCCGGGTCCTCCTAAGTAGCCTCGCTCCCGCCGGCCGACACGGGCGTCGGAGGCGTGCCGCTGCAAAATTCGTTGGAGCACGGCACGCCAAGCACTGTGCTCCATCTATCAAGGACGCGGAATCCAATCGCAGTCGCTCAGCTCTTTGTGGAAGTCCGAGCTGTGGCCTTAGCCGGAAGCTACCTACCAGGCAGTCAAGGACCCGGTCCTCGACACGCCTCCCGCATGAAGGAGCACGCGGGCGGAGCCTGCGGGATCCCGTCCCCAACTGGATTTAAGCCGGCGCGTTCGTTCGCCTCAGCCATTCGTGGTCCGCCAAGCGAATTCGCTCCAGCGGATCAAGAGAGTTCCTTGCACAGCACCGGCACCTACCGGGTACCCGATCGTTCTCAGCACGGGATTCGTGGCGGATCAAGGTTCTGTGAGCCGCCAAATACCAAGCACCCAAGGGGTTGCTGGGCCCACATTTGAATTCGCTCGAACTTTGCAGGCTCACTCGGCGCTTCCGCACCGAGCTTCCTTGCTTGAACAGGTCGCGTCTTGCTCAGCGTTAGCCTTTCTGACGAGCGAAGTAGTCCTTGGAGGCCTTGGCAACTAGTCCGGATAGCAGAATAAGGCTCAGCAAGTTCGGGAACGACATCAGACCCAATGCAACATCGCCGAAAATCCAAACCGTCTGCAGAGGCAGAAGACAGCCGACGAAGAAGAATCCAATGTAGACCCATCGATAGATCGGCACCGCTCTGCTCCCGAACAGGTACTCGGTCGAACGATCACCGTAGTAGGACCACGAGATTGCTGTTGACACAGCGAACAGCAGCACCGAGAAAGTGACAATCAGGTTGCCGCGACTTCCTGGTAGTCCCGACTGGAATGCTCGCGCGGTCATCGGTGCACCGTTCAAGAGCCCACGTCCGCGGACTCTTGGGCCGTCACTGGTGCTCGAAAGGCCACCACCGTCCTCCATCGAAAGTTGGCCCGACCAGGGCGCACCGTCACCACCGACCCAGCGCGGATCTTCGACCACAGCGCCCAGGTGAACCAAGGTGCCACCAACCAATCGACCGTTGACGACCTGCAATTCGCCCGCGGTGCTGGCGGAAAGCGCGGCTTGTAATCCGGTGTCGTCGACGCTCTGGGTGACACCAGTGACCTCGCCCAGAGTGAACGTCTGCTCGACCTTCTCACGGAAAGCGCCAGTCATGACGATCACTAGGCCGGTCATCGTGCAGATAACCAGCGTATCGATGAATGGCTCGAGCGAAGCCACCAGGCCCTCACGAACTGGCTCGTCTGTCTTGGCGGTTGCGTGCGCGATCGGTGCACTGCCCTGCCCTGCCTCGTTACTGAACAAGCCACGGCGAATGCCCCACATCAGCGTCATCAGGAAGGAGCCAGCCGCACCGCCGACCATCGAGGTCGGCGAGAAGGCCTCGCCGATGATCGTGCCAAACGCGGAAGGCACGTGAGCCGCATTCAAGAAGATGATGATCATGGCGGCGCCCACGTAGATGGCGGCCATCGCCGGTGCGAGCACCGAGGTCACTCGACCGATTCGCTTGATCCCGCCAATGATGATCACTGCAACCAATGCAGAGAAGACCATGGCCGAAAAGATTGGGGCGATGCCGAACTGCGCTTGCAACTGGTCGGCCATGGTGTTGGCCTGGTTCATGTTGCCAGTACCAAACGAGCAGATCATTGCCAAGAACGCGAACAGCATGGCCATTCCCTTGAAGGACCGACCGTAGCGTTCTCCCAGCCCCTTCTCGATGTAGTACATCGGGCCACCGGAAATTGAACCGTCGTCGTTCACCTTGCGGTACATCACAGCCAGAGTGCACTCCGCAAACTTGAGCGCCATGCCCAAAAAGGCCGTCACCCACATCCAGAACAGTGCGCCCGGGCCGCCCATGCGAATCGCGATCGCAACACCGGCGATGTTGCCGATGCCGACGGTTGCCGACAACGCTGTGGTCAGCGCCTGAAAATGGGCTAGGTCACCATCGTCATCATCGTTGTCGTACTTGCCTCGCACGATATCGATCGCGTGCTTGAAGCCTCTGAGCTGAACGAATCCGAGGCGTACCGTAATGAAGACACCAGTCCCTAGCAGTAGAACGGCAAGCAGTGGAACGTCTTGGGGCCATGCCCAAACATAGTGTTCTAGAAAGCGGGCGAGCGGGCCAAGAAGGTTGTTGATCGTGTTTGCAATAGCGTTGCCGATGTTCTCAAGCATAGGAGTCGATCCTCAGAAGTCCACCATCCGTCGGGCGGAGCTTGATCCATGAAATTGTTGTGCGAAAGGCAGCGCAGTCTAGCAGGCTACGCTGTGCTCGATGCACGGAGGTGGTTGCGGTCGAGGATGCAAACCCGTGCCATGATTGGACAATTCCTATGTGGACTCGTTGAGTGCCTTTTGCGCCAACTCGAGGAAGCCCGCGCGGATTGGAGCGAGTCCTACCATGGGGTCGGTCCGGTGCCCGAGCATCACTCGAACTGTGCCCAGCTCGCGATCAACCCAGATTCCACCGCCGGTGAACCCGGTATGAAAGAACTGGGCGCTTGAAGCGGCCTCCCGGAACCAACCAAGGAATCGACCTTCCCGTGGGTCGAGACTGGAATCCATCTCCTGATGCATCTGAACTTGGAAGCCACGACTGCCAGACCCCTTCAGCCACAACTCGCCGAGTCGAAGCGCAGCGTCGATGGTGCCGAAGAGACCTGCATGCCCGGCCAGTATGCCCGACTGGTTCGCGAGGAATCGTGCGTTGCCATCCTGTACCTCGCCTAGCTCTGGTGCCCGGCGCAGTGGCAACTCAACACCAATCCCCTTGGCGAGGTCGACCTCTTTCGCGCTGTTCATTCGGCATGGAAGAACGCGCGAGATGGCACAGTCGATATCCGGCGCTGCGACCACTTGCTTGTTCGCGATCAAGCCGGGTAACAGATCCCCGAAACAGCGCTCAACGGAGGCCCACAACGGGCGCTCGGTCACCGCCTCGATCCAGCGCGCCGCTGCCATGTATCCAATATCACTGTACACACCACGTTCCTTACCCCACAGTCTGGGCGTCAACACGGAGCCTTGGTCTAGGACCTCAACGGGCCACCAGGCGACCGCTCCACTTAGGTGGCGCAACAGCAGATCCAGCGTGATCGCTTGCGTGCTGTGCGGATCGGGCGCCGCCCAGCACGCCGCTTCTGGGAACACGGTGGCCTGCAGATCCAGCTCACCTCGAGCTGCCAACCACAGCGCGGTTGTCGCAAGGAAAGGTTTGGTGAGGGATGCGAGGTCAAACAGGGACTCTGCGTCTTCGCAACTCCCGTAGGCTGAAAACTCACACTTGGCTGAGCGACCCGCTAGGGCGATCGCACTGAAGGCACCCTCTGAGACCAGTCCCTCAGCCCAGATTTTGAGGTGGTCGACTGCGCTTGGATTGCAGTTCTTAGTAGTCATTGAGCCAATGCTATCCTTCGAGTTCAATCGAGCGGGCTCCGCCCATAATCCAACTGATGCCACTCGCAAGGGGCAGTGCTTGACGAAATTCGGCCGCTACGACGTTGTTGCCAAAATTGGTGAGGGCGGCTTTGGTGAGGTTTTCGAGGCCTACGATCCCGATCTCAAACGCCGAGTTGCGATCAAGACCTGTAGCTCACAGGACGCTGAACTGATCGCCCGTTTCGAGCAGGAAGCAGCGCTGGCGGGATCGCTGCACCACCGGAACCTGACCGCGACATACGACTTCTCCACTGAGGATGGAACCCCTTATCTGGTCCAAGAGTTCTTGGAAGGCGAAGACCTCGACCAGAAGATTGCCCGAGAGGAGGACCTCTCAGTCACAACCAAATTGCAGTACCTCATCCAGTTGGCGAGAGGCCTCCGACACGCGCACAGTCGGCGAGTGATTCATCGCGATGTGAAGCCATCGAACGTGCGGGTACTGCCTGACGGACAGATCAAGCTGATGGACTTTGGGATTGCGCAGTCCCTGGACAACGACGCACAGCTCACGCTTGCCGGTGAGACCATGGGTACCGCCGCCTACCTGGCTCCAGAGCAGATTCGTGGAGAGAAGGTCGACGAACGCTGCGACATCTACTCCTTCGGAGTTACCGCATATGAGCTATTCTGCCTGGAGCGTCCTTTCCCAGGTGATGATTCGGATGCGGTGTTGGTTGCGGCGATGGAGTCCGCGCCCGCACCCATTACCCAGCATTGGTCCGGGTGCCCAGACGCGCTTTCGACACTCGTCCAGCGATGCATGGAGAAGGACCCGAGCGATCGCCACCACGACTTCGGATCGGTGCTTGCAGACTTCGACGCCATCCTAGGGGAGGACTCGGCCCAAAGACCTGCAGAGGACTTCTCGCGCTCCACTGAGGGTAGCCCTGATTTCGATCTAGGTACCGTCACCACTGATCAGGCGTCCGGTGCCGATCCGCCGGTCGTGTCATTAGCAATCGCACGCGAGGACGAACCTAAAGACGACAGTGAACGAACGCAACAGTTGGATCAACCGATTATGGTCCACAAGGCGAACCCGGATCTAGTCAAGCCTCAGGAACACCGTCCTCGGCCAACTAGGGCGGGCTCTGCAGTTGAGGCTCTTCAAGCCGCAGTTGAGGCTCCTCAAGGCGCAGTTGAGGCTCCCCAAGGCCCGTCCCTTATGAGATTGGTTGTGGGGCTGGCGCTCATGGGTGTGCTCGGAGCCGTGGCGGCCACCTGGTTCTTTGGCCGACCCATTCCACCGGAAGCGCCGAGGGACCTACCAACCGCCAGCGCCGCTTCGCCGGTCCACGCCGGCGATGTTCAGGCGAGCGAGGACTTGGCCAGCAGGTCGACGGAGCCGGCCAAGACCACGGCATCTCCGCTTGAGGACGGCGTCGTAGCGACCGTACCTCTCGAACTAGGAACTCTGCTAGTCGAGCCTGCTTGGAATCCCGAGATGACGGCGCTGGTGCGAGGAAGGACTCTTTCCCTGCGCCGAACCCAACAGGTAAAATTGCCGCCAGGCGAGCATACTGTGCTTTTTAGTCTCGAAGACGACCCCGATACCAGCTGGAACGAATCGCAATCTGAACGGCGGCAAGTGAGCATTCACGCCAATCAGGAAACGCTCGTCAAGACTCGGCTCGAGCGGCCCGGAGCAGTTACCATTCGAGCGGCACTCGGAGCCTCACAAGCCTTCATCCGCATCGACGACGATCCGATCGGCTGGGCGCCTATCAGTGAGCAGCCAATGCCGCCGGGCAACTACCAGGTCAGCGCATCCACCTCCGCGACCGAAACAGTCAATGCAACCTCGTTCCCGCTAATCGTTAATAGCGCCGAGGAGACCATCATCACCGTCAACGTCGATTCCAAGGAATCGCCAGTCACAAGCACCAAGCCATGGGCACCCCAATGAAGCCCTACAGCGCGAAACGGGCTGGCGCTCTACAATGCATACTCGGCAGGCCGTCCCTGGCTGTCGTCGCCTTCAGTCTGGCATTCGTGCTGGTTAGCAACGGAGCTGACGCTCAACCGCTGAACCCGGATGCGGTAGCGACTCTCGAACGCCAAGCCAGTGCTCTATACGCCGAGGACGACCTTTCTGGGGCCGCAACGAGCTATCTCGAGCTTGCCGAACGGTCCACAAACGAGACCGAGGGAGGACGCTTCGCAGTCATAGCTGCGTGGATCCACCATCAGGACGAGGACATTCCGGAGCGCGACAACGCCCTACGCATCGCCGTTGGAAAGCATCCTGATATCAGACCGGACCCATCGGCCTACAGCGCCGATTTCCTTCAGCGGCTTCAGGCGATCCGGATCGAGGTAGAGACCACACGTTCCAACCGTGCAATTTCACTGACCACCGCTGCCCAGGCGGCGGTCGAAGCCAACAAGCCAGATCAGGCGATTCAGCTCTACCAAGAGCTCATGGAGCTTCAGCCAGAGCGCCATGCAGTCCGGTTGCAGTTGGCCGTGATTCAACTCAATGCTGGAAAGCCAAGCGCAGCTGCCGCCACGCTCGCTCCCTTCAGCGCTGATCTAGCACTCTTGGACCCTGACACCCAACAGCGAACAATGAGCCTGATGGCTCTCGCTCGGATCCGCAGCGGTAGCCTCGACGGCATTAGCACCGAAATTCGAAGGGTAACCGGGAAGCTTCAGCGTCAGCTTTGGCTCGAACTTGCGTCCAGCTACGAGCGGCAAGGGCTCCTGGAGAGTGCCGTCGCAGCCTACGGTTCAGTGCTCGAGATCGAGCCCGCAGATCGGCAAACCGCAATCCTTCACTCGCGACTACTTTCTCGGCTCGGTCGGCAGCGCGATGCAGAGTCCTTTCTCATCAACCTCAGTGAAACCTTGCCCGCCTCGAGTTCGGTATGGCATGAGTTGGGACAGGTGCGCGAAGCTATGAACGACAATCCTGGGGCCGCGGTTGCTTACAGACGCGCCGCCGAACTTGAGCCAACAGATAGCGTCGATCATGAGGGCAAGGTCTTGGCGCTGGTTGCGAGCGCCCGCCTCAACCGTGATTCCGATCCAACCGCGGCTAGTGCTGCCATCGGCACGGCGCTCGACCTCTACCCACAACGCGTCGAACCGATTGCCATGCATGGGCGTTTGCTCTCTGATCAAGACCGTCACGAAGAAGCTATCGCCCAGGTCAAGAAGGCCGTCTCGATGGCACCCGACCGAATCGACCTTCGTAATCTGTTAGGCAACAGCCACTATCTGGCCGGCCAGTACCAGACAGCGGTCGAGGTTTTCGAACGCCTGCTAGTGGACAACCCCGAGTTGAACGAGGTTCGAGCGAACCTCGAACTCGCACGCAGTCTGATAGCGGACCAAGGTCTCACTGCGGAGCAAGGCCCCAGAGCGAAGCAGGGTGGCGCCGGGCCAGCTGCCAATGCATCCGCAGCCTCACTCCCAGCCGCTCCAACGCGCCGGGCGTGGTCGACCGGGGGGGGTGTGTCGCTGGGGGCTGGGAAACTGGGCGCCGCGGGCGCCGCCGACTCTGCCGGAGCGCGACGAGAGGAGCGCCTACCAGCAGCCGAAACGAATGAGGCCCCCGGCGCCAAGAGCCAGGGAACCAGGTCCTTGGCTCTTGGCCTTGAGCTGTCACCTTTCCGGTGGTCCCAGACCGGCCGCAACGTGATCCGCGTCGAGCGCGTCGAGCTAGATTCCAAGGCCAGTCGCTGTGGTCTGGAGGCCGGTGATCTCATGATCCGTGTTGGTGGTGCCTCAACTGCTTCTAGCGCCAGCGTCGAACGGGCGATGAGGGGCGATACCACCGGGCTTCGTCTCGATATCGTTCGTGCGGACCGACCGATGGCGCTAGTCTGCATCTAGTATTGTTATCGGCGCGCCGTTCAGGCAGATCCAAAAAACGCTCACAGACCGCGAGACAAGATGGTGTCCCCCAACCTGCTACCTGAATTCAGATTGACCATGGTCACTACATCGCCGTTCGAGCCGCGTCGTCGCTCTCGTGCGTTCGAAGAAGACGACGCCCTTCGTCGCGTTCGCGAACATCTCGAGGCCAACCTGGATCGTCGTGTTTTGCTGAGTGAGGCGGCGGCAGTGGCCGGTTTCGAGCGGACCTACTTCTCGGCCTACTTCCGTGAGAAGGTGGGCATCACCTTTGTCCGCTGGATGAACGCGGTACGCGTAACGAAGGCCATCGAGATTCTTAGGACAGAGCCCCGGAGCACCATCAGCGACGTTGCAGCTCGCGTTGGCTATACCGACCTGAGGACGTTTGAGCGCAACTTCGTCAAACTAACGGGCCAGAACCCCTCAAGTTGGCGCGTCCGACTAGCCCCAGAAGAGCCAACCACCGGAAGCTAGCCGCTCAGGCCAGTAGCTGAGGGTGCCCAGCTGACGGGACCCCAGCCGACGGCCGACTAGCTTAGCTAAGGCGCCTGTTATCTGGACCGTTGTGCTACGCGCTTATGAGCGCTTATGAAAGAGACCTCGGGCCCGTTGGTGATTGGCGACCCAGGTGGACGACTGCTCCACAGAGACCTACAATTACAGCGAAGCCGAATCAACGATCTCCAAGTGTTCGGTGGGCAGCCAGCCGCGTTGCCCGTCTGGCATCCTGAACTGCGTCCACGCGGCACCGCTGGTCGCCACTTCGAGTTCGGTCCCAGCGTGCAGATTGAAGATCACGCGGCTCTGCAAATCAGTTCCAGAGAAGACGTCAGTCTGAGACGGTAGGACGACCGCAATACGTTGGGGCGATCTCCACCGATAGCCCACAGATGCGAGCAGCGCGAGGGCGATGATCAATAGACCGCCAGCCAGCGCCTTCGGCCGCCACGCTAAGCGCAACGCCAGCACCGCAACCACCGTCCAGAACAGCGCTAGGACAACGAGCAGCAGCTTTACGGTCTCTTCGAAGCTCAGTGCATGATGCCAAAAGAACAGGGTCCGCGACCAAGACGGCGGCGCTGGTGGCGCCACATCATCCTTGGTGCTGTCGCGCGCGAAGGACAGGTTCGCTCGCACATCCTGATCGCGGGGCCTGAGAATCTGAGCCCGCCGATACGCGCCGATCGCGCGCCCAAGCTCACCTGAACGCAGAAGTGCGTTGGCCAGGTTGTAGTGCACGTCCGCGGTGCCGAACCCTGCGTCAACAAGAATGCGATAAGACACCGCGGCGCTTTGATAGTTTCCCTCTTCATAGGCCTCAGCCGCCTTCAAGAACAGCGAGGGTGCGTTGCTCTCATCAACGCCCTTTGCCAGCGGTTCCGTTGGGTTCACGACGCCCGACACGCCCCCCTCCGTCGCGCGATTTAGATCGCCGCCGGTTGCGCTTTCCTGGGCTGGCTCAACAACGGATATCTCCAGGGGGCCTATGTCCGGCTGGGCCATTGCAGCGCCGCTGCAACAAGTGGCCAAACTCAAGAGGGCGGCCATCTGGATCCAACGTTCCAGTTTGCAAGTCACAACTCTCATCTTCGAGTGCTCCGGAGGCCGCCAAACCAGCGGCCGCGTCGGCCATCGACTCTAAAACCTGCGGCCAGCTGCTCCTCCAACTCCTTGATAACCGATCCCGTCGACTGAGCCAGTTGTTGCCCGGTGAATCTGCGGCTATCACCACCAAAAGCCAGGGCCTCCAAGCGTTCCAGCGTCTCTCGTGCCTCCTTGGCTACATCCGGTTGCACGCGTGCTCGGACCAGCGAGGCTTCGGCTTCTGCTGGGGTCATCGCCTCGCCGTTGGCGCCAAGCTTTTGTCCAACGTAGCCTCTCAGGACTGAAGACGCGTTTGCAGCGAGTGTCGAGATCGGAACGTCCCGAGCGTTGGTGACTTGTTCCAGGGAAGCCAGCGCTTGGCGAAACGCGCCCTGCCTTGCGCGCAGTCCCTGCTCGCTCGCGAATCGGCGGCGGCGCCGGCCGAAGAGCCAAACCAATCCGACCAGAACAGGAGGCCCAGTGGCGGCAGACGTCCAGGTAGCGAGCTCAAGAATCGAGGGAGCGGCGCGGCGAACCGACCGCAGATCAGTGCGGATCGGCAGAATGTCATCAGCAAGGACTCGGACGGCCACCTTCCCTGCTCCGGGGTTCAAGGATTCGGTCAGCATCAAGTCTTCGTCCTCAGCGCCCGGCAAGATCTGAATCGGAATCCCCTCCGTTGATCGGGTGCGAAATGCCTCGCGCGTGGGATCAAAGAACACTAAGTTGATCGGCGGCAGGTCCACCAGCCCGACACCAAGCGGAACCAGCGCTTTTCGGAAGGTCCGAGTGCCTTGGAGCCCCTCACCTGTGCGATTGATATGGGTGCTGGGTTTGTCTTCGTAGATCTTGAACGCGCTCAAGTTCGGCAGCTCAGGCTCGCTCATCAACTGAATATTGCCACTGCCCTGGACTCTCACCTCAAAGGTGGCTGACTCGCCTACCCTCAACTCGTTTTTGCTCAAGGAAGACCGAATGCTGAAATCACCGACCAGACCCGAGAAGCCCGGAGGCACAGATGGCAGGGGTCGCACATTGAGCTTGACCTGCCTCGAGCGCAGAATGCGCGGCTCTGTCGTCAATCGTCCTAAGTCAAAGATGCTTGAACGACGATTACTCGCCATAGCGATCTCGCAGGTGAGTTCTGACGGTGCGATAGTCACCTCGCCCGGACGCTGGGCAAACAGTGCACGTCTGAGTTCGCTCACCCGGTAGGGTACGCCTTGGTAGTTGGTGTCGTACTCGCGAACCTCGCCTAGCTCCTCTGAAGTCAGGTCACCGAAGTCGAGAGCGGTGATCCGAGCGTCGGCGACGCGGATCCGCCGGTAGAACCGCCATGTGTAAATGATCTGCTCCCCGACAAACGGCTGCTCATCGGAGACCGCGACCGTAAGGAAGGCCTCAGCTTGATCAGCGGGTTGCTCTCCCGCTGCCAGCACGCGCACTCTGAAAGGCTCGCTTTGGTATTGCCTGCCGCCGATTTCAGCGGACACGGGGCCGACGGTGAAGCGCCCAACTCGACTTGGAATCAAGATGAAACGATAGGAGATCCGCTGCGTCATTGCGCCATTGACAATCGACATTTCACGGGAACTGCCCCCTCGGGGTACGACACGAAAATCGGGCAGGTCCGGAAGCACTGGGCGCGCGTCCTGTGTGCCTTCGATGACCACCGTCAACAGCAGCTGGGAATCAAGAGCCACCTGGCCGCGGTCGACTGATGCCTGGACGCTCTGAGCGTCCGACTGGGAGGCGAGGGCGGCGAGCGCAAGCGAAACTAGGAACCTCTTCAGCATCGTTTCGCCTACCAGTCCTTCGCGGACTTCGATCGCTGAGCAGCCTCAGTCTTGCGTCCTGAAGGCGGCCGCTTGTCTTGAAGCGCTGCGAGCAGCCGTTCGGCCTGCTCAGGCGTCAAAGCGGCCGGGCGCGGTTCGCCCTCACCTGGTGTTTCCTGATCCTGTTGATCCTGTGTGGGGGATTGCTCACTCTCTTGGGATCCGCCGTCGCTGACCGGTGCCTCATCGCGCCGATTCGGGTTCGATTCGCCCTCGTCTACCCGGCCGTTGCCGTTGCGGTCCTCTTCACCGTCGGATCGGCCATCGCCGTCGCTATCGGGCTGGCTCGGATCGGTCGGGTTCTCGCCCTCTCGCTCGACCTGATCAGGCAACCCATCACCGTCCGTGTCTTTCGGCTCCTGCGAGGACGGGTCGCTCTGCTGCTGGTCTTGATCACCCTCGCCTTGTTCCCCATCTTGCCCCTGCTCGCCTTCGCCGCCGTCTTGGCTTTCTTGATCCCCTCCATCTTGGCCCTGTTGCTGCTCGGAGTTTTCCCCATCCTGGTTTTGCTGCTGCCTCTGCTCCGCTTGTTCTTGTCGTCGCTCGAGCTCTTGTTGAACGAACTCGAGGTTGTGTTTGGCGTCTTCGTCATTGGGGTCGAGTGCCAGCGTCTCTTGATACCGCTTGATCGCGTCTTTCAGACGCCCCTGCCGGTACGCGGTGTTGCCTAGGTCATAGGTTGCCTTCGCTCGCAAGCGGCGATCGTCGGCGTCTAGTGCTCGTTCGAACGCAGATTTCGCACCCTCGTAATCTTGGAGTTGATGCAACGCGCTTCCCAAATTGAGCTGCGCACTTGGATCATCGGGCCGACGTTCTGCGCGTCGGCCGAAGGTCGCAGCGGCTTGGTCGTAGTGTCCGGCCGCAAAAGCCTCGTGCGCCGACTTCGGCTTGCCCTCACCGCTTGTCCCGCGCGGTGCGATCGGCGCACCTGTCTCCTCCTGCGCTTCAGCCCAAGGGGTGATCATTGTCAGGGCGAGGCAGGCCCAGAGCACGCCGACGGCACCGATTAAGGAAACATGCTTGGTGGCGTTCAACTGGTTCTGTCTCATCCGAACTGATCTTTCATTCCACATCAGCCGAGGGTCCTAGCTTTGGTGCTTCCGAGCTTTGGTGTTTCCGGCCACGCCGGGAGTCCATCAGAGATTCCACCATCAACAGTACGACAGCCACCAGCAGAAGCCACTGAAAACGCCCCTTCCATCGCTGTCTCCGGCCTGATTCCAAGTCTCTATCCTCCAATGACACTTTGATCCCTTGTTGATAGATCTGTTCGAGGTCCATGTCGCCCGTCACAGAACGCACGTAGCGGCCGCCGGTTTCTAACGCCAGCCGTTGAAGGGTGGGTTCGTCCAAACGACTAAGAATGATCTCACCCTGGCCGTCCCGACGGAATCCGCCCCCCGTTTTGGGGATCGGTGCGCCTTCTTCTCGGCCGATGCCAATGGGAAAGATCCGAACGCCCTTCTCGGCCGCTAACGCAGCCGCCTCGAGGACATCTCCATCGTGATTCTCGCCATCGGTGATCAAGATCAGAGCCCGCGACTCGGAAGCTGAAGATTCGAAGGCCTGAAGTGCGGTTCGCACTGCCGATCCAAGCGAAGTTCCCTTGACCGGAATAATGTCGTTGTCGATGGCGCCCAAGAACAGCGACGCGGCACCGTAGTCGAGGGTTAAGGGTAGCTCCAAGAACGAGGTTCCTGCGAAAGCAATGAGTGCTACACGATCGCCCTCCATCAGCCCAAGGAGGTCTTGGATCTCGCGCTTGGCACGTTCGAGACGACTCAGATCGCCGCGGGCGTCCACATCCGTCACCAACATCGAATCGGATGTGTCAAGAGCGATAACAATGTCGACACCGCGTCTTTGAACCTCCTCCCACTCAAAGCCGACCATCAACCCGCTCAGCGAGAACAGCAACAATGCGGTTGCTATGACGATCAGTACAGCCTTCAGCACTCGGCGCACCGAGCTACCGCCGCCACTCAATCGCACAAGCAAGTCCGCCGACGCAAAAGAATCTAGGAGCTGTTGGCGCCGCCTGAAAGCCCACCCGAAGAACGCCGCAACAAGGGGCAGAAGCCACAGGAGCCAGAGCCTCTCAGGATTGTCCAGTCGAGCGTCGCAGCCGCCGATCACCGCCAACAACGGCAGAGTTGCAAGAGGTACAGTCTTCGTCATGGCAGCACTCTGAACCGCGTGTTCAACAGGACAACCTCGAGCAAGAGCAGTACCAGTGCCGGAACCACAAACCAAGCAAATCGATCGTCGAATTCGAGGTAAGAGTCCGTGGTGATCTCAGTCTTCTCCAGCTTGTCGATCTGCTCGTAGATGCCAGCCAAAGCAGACACGTCTTCGGCCCTGAAGTAGGCTCCGCCGGTCATCTCGCTCATCTCCTGAAGCATCTCTTCATCGATTTCCACATTCTCGTAGACCACCTGTGGTCCGAGTGGAGTCTGAACTAGGAACGGGGCTTTGCCGCGCGTTCCTGCTCCGATGGCGTAGATCTTGATTCCCAGCGTCTGTGCGATCTCGGCCGCCGTACGCGGTGCGATGATGCCGGCATTGTTGCGACCATCGGTCAGCAGTACCACTACCTTGGATTCCGCTGGCGAGTTCTGCAGCCGTTTAACCGCGACCCCAACCGCGGAACCGATCGCGGTTGCGTCGCCGGCCATACCGATCTCGACGCCATCCAGCAGAGTCGCCAGGACGTTGTGATCGAGAGTCAGCGGGCATTGAGTGAAAGCCTCTTCACCGAATACCACCAAACCTAGTTGATCGTTTGATCGCTCGCTGACAAAGGTGGCGATCACCTCTTTGGCGACCTCTAGTCGATTCCTGCGGCGGGCCTCGTTGCGCTCTGCGGTGTCGAGATCCAGAGCCTGCATCGAACCTGAGGTGTCGACCGCCAATACGATGTCGATCCCCTGCGTTTCGACCTGGGTCATTCGACGGCCGGTCTGCGGCCTGAGCACGGCAAGCAGAAGCAAAGCCACTACCAGCAAGCGCAGGCCGCGAACAAAGGGGCGGAGCGCGGCGGGCTTGCCGCCGCTCAGCGAGTGCAGCCGGCTGGTGTCGGAATACAAGAGTCCACGCCCGGCCTGGTGGCGCCGCCGCTGCGGCAACCAAAGCCAGGCAGCGAGCCACACAAGAAAGATCGGCAGCAAGAACGGGATGAACCGTGTGTCCGCGAACACCAGCCCTTGGAGCACCTCGATCACCGCATGAACCTTTCGTCACCTTCGGTTGCCTGGGGTCGAGCGGACGCGAGAGCTTCCCTACTACCCGCTGGGGCGGTGGTCCCGACGCCAGCGGCCCCGCCCTCGTCGCTCGCTACTCCAACAGACTCGACGACTTCGTCTTCAGCGGATGGAGACTCGCCAGGCATCGTCTCCTCGACGAAGCCTAATGCGGTTTCATAAACCTGCTCGATCTCGGTCTCCTGTGGCACCGCAGCGGCATACTTCACTGCATCCACCGCCGAGTTGAAGGCCAGCAAGGTGCTCTCTTGCTTGGGCTTAAGCGGGCCGATCTCGCCCAGGCGATCGGCGATCTCCTGGCTGGTTAAGTCAGTCGCATTCAGTCCGAATCGACCCTCGATGTACCCGCGTAGAATCGCCGACAGCGAATAGTAGTACTCGCGCAGCTCCGCTAGGTTGCCGAAATCGGTGCAACGGAGAGCTTCGAGGTCACGAAAGGCGACCTCGTGAGGCGAGAGTTCGACGATCTCATCCTCAAAGGAGCCTCTGCGCCTGAGAAACCAGATCGCGAGCACCAGCAGCACCAACGCCAAAGCTCCTAAGACCCAGATCGAGAATGAGGGCTCCGCTTCGAGCGCCTTGAGGCCTCGAATATCTTCCGTCCCATCAGCAAGCACGCTCACGATCTCCACGAAGACCTGCGTACTGCTCCCCTCGTAGCTCGTACCATCGGCGGCCACACCGGTGATTTCGATCTCCGGAATGATGTACGAACCAGGTTCGGTGCCTCGCAGAACGATCCAGTCGACCAAGCCGCCCCGCCGACGGACGACGCGCAAGAGGTTCCGGCCACTGTCGACCACCTCGAGATCGCCAAGGGTTTCGGGAACCACCAGAGCGTCGATCAGCAGGCCCTCGTCGTATTCAACCTCTAAGGTGTAACGCACCAAATCGCCGACGGTGACGACGCCGTTGTCTACTGCTGCCGTAACCGTGATCGAGGGCTCGGCCGCTGCCAGGTTCGGCCCTGCAGATTCAGCCTGTCCCGATCCGCACCCGCTGAGTAGGACCAGCTGGACGCCGAGCGTGAGCAAGACGCTGTTCCGCTTCATCACCACTTAGCCTGCGAGCCGTCTGCGCTTCCGCTTGACGCTGCGGTGGTCGCGGAAGTAGGTGATGAGCTCATCGATGTAGGGCTTGTCCGTTCGGATTCTGAGTTCGCCGATGCCAGCGCTGCGCAGTGTTTCCGAAAGTACGGCCGCCTCCATTGCCTGTGCTTCTCGGTGCGCCGCAACACCCTTTCTTGAGGCGTCGATGAGGATGACCTCACCAGATTCAGCGTCCTCGACCTCTAGCAAACCTATCGGAGGAAGCTCGGTCTCGCGCACATCCCGCAGGGTCACCGCAGTTAGATCGTGACGTCTTGCGGCCACCGCGAGCCGCTCCTGATAGCCGGAATCGAAAAAGTCCGAGATGACGAATCCCACCGCGCGGCGCCGCACCACCCGTCCCATGTATTCGATCGCCGCTTGGATGTCCGTGCCTTGTCCGGACGGTCGAAACTCAAGGATCTCGCGGATGACGCGCCAGACATGAGCCCGTCCCTTCTTCGGCGGAATGAACAGCTCTACTTCGTCCGAGAAGACGATCAAGCCCACGCGGTCGTTACTATGAATTGCTGTGTAGGCCAACACTGCGGCGATCTCAGCTGCAACCTCGTTCTTGAATCCACCGCGCGTGCCGAACGCGCCCGAAGAGCTCACATCAACCAGCAGCATGACGGTGAGTTCCCGCTCTTCTCGGTATTCTTTGACAAACGGCGAGCTCATGCGCGCGGTCACGTTCCAGTCGATGTGGCGCACGTCGTCGCCCGCTTGGTACTCGCGCACCTGGTCGAACTCCATGCCACGCCCTTTGTACGCGCTTTCGTACTCACCGGCCAAAACGTCCGTGACCAAGCGCTGAGTACGGATCTGGATCGCCTTGATCTTCTGAAACAGCTCCGGCGAGAGCCCGACCGAAGCGCTAGCTTCGTTGGTTGAGTTCACGGCACGTCGACAGCGTTGAGAATCTCAGCGACCACGGCATCGGAATCCAGCTCCTGGGCCTCCGCTTCGTAGGTCAACAGGATCCGGTGACGCAGAACATCGGTTCCGACATCTTTCACATCCTGCGGGGTGACGTAGTTCCGACCGGCAAGCAGCGCCGATGCCTTAGCACCCTGCGCCAGGAAGATGGTGGCACGCGGTGAGGCGCCGAACTCAATCAACGTCTCGAGACGACCTAGGCCGTAGTCAGCAGGGCTCCGCGTCGCAAACACCAGTTCGACAATATAGTCCTCAATGCGAGCATCGATGTAGACCGCGTCAGCTGCAACTCGCAGGCGTTCCAGATCAGCCACGTTCAGTACCGGCTGAACCTGCGGCTTCTGGCGATGCGCCATACGTCGCATGATCTCCCGCTCCTCGTCCTTGCTCGGATAACCCACCTTGAGCTTCAACATAAACCGATCGATCTGGGCCTCCGGCAACGGGTAGGTACCCTCTTGCTCAATCGGGTTCTGCGTCGCCATCACCAAGAACGGAGAAGGCAGGTTGAACGTTTCGTCGCCGATCGTGACCTGTCGTTCCTGCATCGCCTCAAGCAGAGCGCTCTGGACCTTTGCTGGCGCGCGATTGATCTCGTCTGCGAGCACGAGGTTCGCAAAGATCGGCCCTTGGTGCACAGCGAACGTCTGGCTATCGGGACGGTAGATCTGAGTGCCGGTGAGATCAGCAGGCAGCAAGTCGGGGGTGAACTGCAACCTAGAGAAGCTGATGTGCATCGCCTCAGCGAGGCTCTTGATCGCCGTAGTCTTCGCTAGGCCGGGAATTCCCTCGAGCAAGACGTGGCCATCCGCGATCAGCGCAAGCAGTAGGCCGTCGACCATGTATCGCTGTCCCACCAGGACACGTCCGACCTCGTCTCTAACTCGCTGTACAACGGGGGTCAGCTCTTCGATCTCAAGCTTTAGGTCTTCCACGAAATCCTCCGAGAACCTGTACCGGAACCCCCACTTTGGGAGAACGGTTTGGCGTATTCACAATCAAAAGGTCTGGCGTTTTCTTCAAGTCGCCGCCCATCCGAACCAAGGAACGAAGCCGCTCATCGACTTGAAGCTCCTAAACCAACGAAAGTGCAACAGCGGTCGCTGGGGCGCGGAGCTCCCGTCCACAGGAGCGGCGCTCGACGCGCGATCGAATCTTATCGAATCCGCTCACCCATCAAGCAACCACAACACTGAAGAAGCCCTGTAGTTCCCGCTCCGCAAAACCCGAGGCTCGCAGCTGCCCCGATTTCAGCGACAGCGCTACACTCGTCGAACAGCCGATTACCATCAAGCCCTCAGAGATATCGATTCAGTCCAACCTAATTCCACCGACTGCAGGATCGATGAAGACCACTTTGACCCGCAACGATCAAGATCCAAACGTCGCACCTGCACCCGCCGGACATGAGGAGCCGCAGCGCTCAGTCTTGGTGGTCGACGACGATCGTGCGCTCTGTCATCTGGTCAAGAGTTGGCTGCTCACCGAGGGCTATCAGGTCCACACCTTCCAAGACGGCCAAACGGCGCTCGCCGGACTTGGCCGGTTCTTGCCCGACGCGATCTGTCTCGACCTCAACATGCCGGGCCTCAGTGGCCTCCGTACCCTGGAGCAGATTCGCGACCGCCACCCAGATCTACCGGTCCTGATCTTGACTGCCGACACCAACGTCGAGTCCATCGTGCAGGTGATGAAGCTGGGTGCCTACGACTACCTCCCCAAGCCCATTCATCGCCCGGATCTAGCCAACCGACTTCAGCACGCGATCGACGCATACCGCATGACCCTCAAGCTGGCCCAGCTTGAAAGGGACGTCTCTGGGAGCGGCTTCTCTGGCATCGTAGGTAACTCCGAACCCATGCGATCGCTGTACCGCCAGATGGACCGCCTTTCCAATAGCGACATCACGGTCCTAATTCAAGGCGAGAGCGGCACTGGCAAGGAGCTCGTGGCGCAAGCTCTCCATCAGCAGAGTCATCGACGCGCAGGGCCGTTCGTCCCGGTCAACTGCGCTGCAATCCCCGAGACTCTCCAAGAGTCCGAGTTGTTCGGGCACGAGAAAGGGGCTTTCACCGGAGCAACGACCCGCCGGGCCGGCCGCTTCGAACAGGCCCACCGCGGCACGCTCTTCTTAGACGAGGTGGCTGAACTAGCGCCGGCAGCGCAGGCAAAGCTACTGCGTGTGCTGCAAGAACAGCGCTTCGTGCGCGTCGGTGGCGATAAGGAGGTCACCTCCGAATTCCGACTGATTGCAGCCACCCATCGCGACCTCGGTCAAAAGGTCAACGAAGGGCACTTCCGTGCAGACCTCTACTTTCGGATCGCCGTCTTCGAGTTGGAGGTGCCACCACTGAGGCGACGTGCCGGAGACATTCTTGAACTTGTGAAGTTCTTTCAACGGGAGTTCGCCCGCCGTGAGCAGAGAACTCCAGGATCGATCGGTGCAGCAGCGCTAGAAGTTCTCCAACGTTACACGTGGCCTGGCAATGTCCGCGAACTGCAGAATGCCGTGCAGCGCGGGACGGTAGCGAGCGACGGCGGTGTCATTGAACGAGATCATCTGCCGCCACGGCTGCTCCAAGCTATTTCGGCAGCGGGAACAGAGAACGCCGCCCAGACACTCTCACCCGTAGCTGCAGGCACAACAAGAGAAGCCCTCAGCGACCAACAGACGGTCGAAGGCCAAACGCTAGATCGCCCTACGATCGCTTTAGAGCCAGCACCGGACGAGGCGAACCACCCGAGCCTAGCCGCTGGCAATGCCACGCGCCACCCAGACGATGTTGAGTCGCGCCTGCTAGCGTCCGATCCAATCCGGCCTCTCGAAGATGTCGAGCGAGACGCGATCGTTGCTGCGCTCGATCAACTCGGCGGCAACCTGTCCAAGGTCTGCCGAGAACTCGGAATTGGACGGACGACTCTTTATCGCAAACTAAAGCGATACGGTCTTCGCTGATCGAGAGGCTCTAGCCCGCCCCAATCGCCCGAGAGCCAATAGCCCGAGAGCCAATAGCCCGAAACCCGGATGTGGCAGACCTTATGAGTTCAGCGTGCCACCGAAGCAGATGCTGATATCACCCTTACCGCCGAAGGCGGGGTTACAGATGTTGGCAGCCGCCTCGAGCGGCTCCCGCGAGACAATCCGGGGCGCCACGTAAGGACGTCTTGACGCTCCTTGAGCTGTCGTCGTCTCCGCGGCGCGGTCCTGCGCACTATGAGTGGGCATCGCAGCCGTTCGAATCTTGGAGTCAGGCATCTGGGGCTCTCCTGCGAGGACAATTAGAATCAAATCAAATCAGAGGTCCCCGCCCAAACGGCGGTTCCCCTTAAAGTGTACCAGCGGTCGTTCTGAGCGGGCAAGCCGAGGTATTCAGGCCCGCTGGTCAGCGGGCACCACCCGACGGATTCACCCAGTTGAATGCAATCAGCGACCACACCAACAACGGGCCGAGGATGCGGTGCCACGACGACACAATGTGTGCCTCGGGATCTAGGTACGTCGCGAAGTACACAGCGAGATACACCGCGATCACCGCAACTACAGCACCCCAGAGCGCGAAGCCCGCACTCGCCCGCGTCGGTTGCCCAAGAGCGCGACCGAGTAAGTGGCCACGCGAGCGGGCGCGGACGAGAGATCGAATCAAAAGAACCGCGATCGCTGGCAGTACCACCCACAGCCCAAGCCATGAACCGTCCACTACCTGCCTCCAGGCGGGTTCGAGGACGGCTACCGGATCGCGAACTCGCTCTACCGCCCGAGCAATCGGCTGCCCCCCCAAGAACGGCGTCCCAGGGGCTGTGGCGAGCCCACCCAGCCAACGAGAGGCGAGCACTGCCACCAATGTTGAGACGGGCCACAGTCGCACCAGCGATCCGCTACCGCCCGACCTCGACAGCAACCAGGCACACGGGATCAGGGCGACCGCCAGAACCAGCCCTTCATTCTTGAGGTTGACCATGACCATCAAACAGAGGATGGTGACGAGCCCTCGCCTACTCTTTCGGCAAGCGCTCAGAAGAGCCGACAGAGAGAGAACCAGTAGCGGAACCTCGGCCAGCCCAAGACCTTCCATGTCCCAGAACACCGGGCTTGCAGCGATCAAGCCCAGGGTCAACCACCGTTCTACTGGCCGGCGCGCCTCGAGTAACCCCCACACCAAAACCGTGCTGAGCACTACTGCTGTTGACCACTGGAGATGAAAGTCCAGCGAAGTTGGCACTCGCCCGAGTGTTCCTATCCCTGAGGCGATGGGCAACCAGAGAGGATAGTCAGGCGCTGACGCCTCATAGCCTGACTGCTGCAGAAAATGCTTCGCTCCGGCAGTCAGCTGCCTAGCCTTAAAGCCCCAGATCAAATGATGATCCCAGCTCCAGATCGGGCTCAACCAAGCCTTAGCAAGCGCCAAGCCGACCAGGCCAAGACCGATCGCGGCGGCGAGTTGAGTCTCGACAATGGATGCTTGTGCCAAGCGGCGGTAGCCAGCTGACGCCCGGACTGCGGGTCCTTTCCGATGCCGTGCGAAGAGGACCCCACCGCTGGCGATCGAGAGCGCGGCGAATCCAAACATGGGAGACACCCCTGCGACAAAGCACACGACACCGAGCAAACCACCACAAGCCCAGCCCACCGCAACTTCAAGTGCGGTTTGGGTGGAAAGCTCACTCAGTGTGCGGTGCTGGCCCCCACCACCCGATACTGCTCGCCCCACCAGTCCGAACAAGAGCAACGCTAGCGCCCAGCCCGTCACTCTTAGGCCTAGGGCCAATCCGCGCTCCTGCTGGGTGTCTGATGCCTCAAGGTACTGAGGAAACTGGGCCACACAGGGCGGCATTAGACTGAAGGTCACGTCGTCGTGCACGCTATCCCCCCCGTCGAGCTGAACCTCCGACGCTGGGCAGGCGTAGCGCAAGACTCCAAGGAACCAGGCTTGCTCAGAGTCGCCGAAGGCTTCGGGGCTTTGTAGTTGCTCCCAGGGCGCCGGTGGAAGAGTTCTCAGTACCGCAGCAGCCCGCGACTGCGTGGCATAGTGGAACCACCGGCTCTCACCGATCGCAGTGCGTGGCACCGTGCGCGACTTCGCTAGTTCGTAGGCGCGTAACACGCCCAGGGTACCGAGTCCTAGCAACAGGATTACCGCCACACCCAGACGCAAACGGTCACGCCACGCGGCGCTGGATATACTGACTCTCATTCAACGTTCCTGCTATGAATCTGCACCCGTGAAGCTCCTTATCGAACCAGCCGACGGGCCGTCTTTCGAACGCGTCTTTGACACCGACTCGATGATAATCGGTCGAGCGTCCACTTCGGACCTGTTGATTCCAGACCCGTTCCTATCGCGGCACCACGCTCGCTTGTTCAAGCGCGAGGGAGAGACCTACGTTGAAGACCTCGACTCGCGCAACGGAACCGAGGTTAACGGCGAGCTCATCGCTGGTCCGATTGCAGTCTTCGAAGGTGACGCGATCCGCGTTTCGGGATCGCGTATCGACCTTGCCTTCGTTGCCTCGCACTTGAGCACCGCTGACCTGCAGGCTACCGTGCTCAGGCCCGCCACAGAGTTCCTGCGAAATGTTGATCTGGACACCCAGGATGGCGATGTTGACTCTGAAAGTCTGCGTGACTACGCGCACAAACTGCACCGCCTCAACGCCGTCTATCAGCTGATTGGTGCCACGCTGTCGTCCGAGCAGCTCACCGACATTCTGTTGAGCAAAGTGATCGAGTTACTCTCAGCTCACCACGTCGCCGTCTTCTTCCAAGAATCAGATGGCTCGTACCAGCAGGCGGCCCATCGCTCGACCGATGACGCTGTCAGCCGTCCACCACTCTACTCACGCAGCCTAATCGACGAAGTCTGCAATCGAGGCATGGCCGCTCTGATTCGAGATGCCGCGAATGACGAGCGCTTCTCTCAGTCAGAGAGCCTCATTCTCTCCGGTCCGCAATCCATGGCCGCCGCGCCGCTGCTCAATGAACATGGCTGCTTAGGCATGGTGGTAGCGAGCAGCGCTGCGTCAGTTCGCGAGTTCACTGAAGAGGATCTCGAACTTCTTGCGTCGATCGCCTCGGTTGCCGCCTTGAAGATGCGCAACCTCAGGCTGGTACACGCAGCTATCGCCCGCCAGCGGTTGGAGCAGGAGCTGCAGATTGCGCGACGGATCCAGGAGTCGCTGCTACCTCAGACCCTGCCTCAGTTCGAGAACCTTGAGCTGTTCGCTCGCAACACTCCGTCCCGCGGAGTTTCCGGTGACTTCTTCCAGATCACTAGCCAGCTCGACGGGCTACGCTGCCTGCTACTCGTCGTTGACGTCTCGGGCAAAGGGGTCCCGGCAGCGATGCTGACAGCGTCAATCGAAGCCCTCGCGGTTGGTCCAATCGAAGAGAACAGATCTACGAAAGAGATCTTTGAGAGCGTCTCGCGACGACTCTACGAGCGCAGCCCACCAGAGAAGTACGCAACCGCCTTCATTGCCGTCATCGACACGCAAACGGGTCAGTTCGAGTACACCAACGCTGGGCACAACCCGCCGCTCTTGGTCAAAGCGTCGGGCGGCTGCACCAAGCTCGACCTTGCTGGTCGACCACTAGGTCTAGTTCGGGGCTCGCAGTACACTGTGGAGCGCGAGACACTACGGTCGGGGGATGCGCTGGTTGCTTACACCGATGGACTGACCGAGGCCGAAGACCCGGACAGCAGTGAGTACGGTCCAGAGCGTCTTAGCGAGTCCGCGCAACGTCACCGCGCGCTTGAGATTAATGCCTTCGGTGAATCCCTATTGGACGACATCGCAACCTTCGCCTGTGGGCAGCGACCCGTTGATGACTGCACCGTGGTGATCGCCAGATTCCAAGCGCCTTTACCCCCCTAGGACCCCTCGACCCGCCTAAGAACCTTCAATGCCTGCGACCCGCCTAAACCTCAGACAGGCGTCCATAGGCTAGACCGACGAATATCTCGCACAGGTCGGCAAAGCCGATGCCTGCCGCCGCGGCAGATTGGGGCAACAAGCTGGTTGACGTCATGCCTGGCAAAGTGTTCGCTTCGAGACACAAGGGGGCGCCCGTCGCGTCCAACCGGAAATCAACGCGGGAAAAATCGCGAAGCTTGAGTGCTCGATGGGTGGCAAGTGCAAGCGCACAAACGTGCTCTGAAAGCTCGCGAGGAATCTCAGCCGGAAAGATCTCCGCGGCCATTCCAGCTTGATATTTACTCTCGAAGTCAAAAACCTCTCCGCTGGTGCGGATCTCGCCGACTGAAAGTGCTTGATCGCGGAGCACGCCGACCGTGAGCTCGCGGCCTGGCACAAACTGCTCAAGCAGGACCTCGTCGTCGTAGCCGATCGCGAACTCAATCGCAGCATCCAGCTGATCTACATTCTCTACCACCGTTAGCCCCACGGTGGACCCAACCCGGCTCGGCTTGACCACGACCGGATATCCAGCAAGGACTGGCGCCGGGTCGCCCACCCTCCACAGCGACCAGGCCGCCGTGGGCACGCCCGCCGCTTCCATTAAGATCTTCGCCACACCCTTGTCCATGGCTAGGGTGCTTCCTCGAGCATCACTCCCAACGAACGGGATGCCATTCGCCTCCAGCAGGCTCTGCACCGCACCACCTTCGCCTTGCAGCCCATGGAGAAGAGGCCACACGACATCGGCCGTACGCAGCTCGGTCATTGTCATCAACGCCAGAAGATCTTCCTTTTGAGCCAGGTCTTCGAGTTCTCTCAGCGTTGGGGTTGTCCGACCGACGGCATCGGTCATGACGGCCGATTCGGACGCCTGCTCTAGGTAGCCAGAGCAGGTGTCGAACACGCGCACGACGTAACCTCGGCCACGCAACGCGTCGACCACTTGCCGTGCACCTGCAAGGGCGACCGGCCGTTCAGGGGTCGAGCCTCCGGTCAACAGAGCGACAGTGGGTTTAGTCTCAGTCATGGCGGCAGAAGTACGGCGTGGGCATCTGTTGGAGCGTCCTTTTCATCGACCAGCTTCGAAGGGCCAAGAGTGGCTTTGAGCCTACCCCCGCTTCGGAGACTGGCTCAATGGCGTGTACTCCGAATCTACATTCCGGAGAGAATCACGCCCGTGACCTCGGCGCAAGAGTCAGGCGAAGAATCCCCGTTCAAGACAGCTCCATGACGATGGAATCTGCGAGCAGTAACCCTTCCAGGGTGGGTTTCAGCGCGCCCGCCTCCTTACGAAGCAAGCCTCGCGCTACAAGTGACTCAGTTGATTCGCGGTACTCCTCCAGCAGGCCACGACCAAAGCGCTGGCGATACTCGGCCAGCTCCAGCCCCTGTGTCGTCCTCACCCGCGTTAGGAGCCACTCGAGCCGCTGCTGCTCGGCGGTCAACTCTTCGGTCTCGGCAATGGGACTCTGGTCGCCGGCAACCGCAGCAGACCAGTCCTTCAGAGCGCGATGGTTCCACCAGCGTCGATGGCCGTCATACGAGTGAGCTCCCGGCCCTACACCGAGGTACGGGATCGATTGCCAGTACTTCTGATTGTGAGGCGAACGATCCACCTCCCGTCGGGCGAAGTTCGAAACTTCGTACTGTTCGTAACCGCAGCTACTGAGGCGTTCGACGGTACTGCGAAACGCAGTTGCACGCGCTTCCTCGTCGATGAGGCCGAGGGTGCCCGCTTGTTGACGACGCCAAAAGGAAGTGCCTTCGTGAATCGTGAGTTCGTAGCACGAGAGGTGGTGCGGGCCGAGTTCGGTCGCAGTAGTGAGCACGCCTTCCCAAGCTTCCTGCGTCAAGCATTCGAACCCCATCATCAGATCAATCGACACGGTGCTGAAGTCGCTCTTAAGTGCAAGCGCGCAGGCATCTCTGGCTTGGCCCGCAGTGTGACGACGGCCGAGGAACTTGAGCGCGGGATCATAAAAGCTCTGCACGCCAAGGCTGAGGTAGTCAAAGCCCAGGTTCGTCCATGCCTTGAGCGCCTCAGGATTGATGTCTTCAGGGTTCGCTTCGATCGACCAGCGCGCGTCGGTGGCGATCGACAGTGATCGCCGGATTGCGGCCTGAATCTGTTGAAGCTCTTCGGGAGCTAGAGCCGAAGGCGTGCCACCGCCAAAGTAGATCGTGCTGAAGCTGCCGGCCTCGGGACCGATTGCGTTGGTTTCTGCGTAGGCAAAGGCCGCTCCATGCGGGTGTGCACCGCGCTCAACCAACTCGATTTCCCTAGTCAGCCCATCAACAAACGACACCCGCCCCGGATGCTGTGATCGCACCACCGCAAAGTCGCAGTACGGGCAAACCGCGGAGCAGAACGGGATGTGGACATAGAGCCCAGGCCGCGGGTCCACCGGGCGCCGCCCTCAGTCGTCCGAACGCAAGACGGAGACGAATGCCTCTTGAGGAATCTCGATAGCTCCGACCATCTTCATACGCTTCTTGCCTGCCTTCTGCTTCTCGAGCAGCTTGCGCTTGCGGGAGATATCTCCGCCATAGCACTTTGCGGTCACATCCTTGCGGAATGCTGTGATCGTCTCACGCGCAATAATCTGACCGCCAATGGCGCCTTGGATCGCGATCTTGAACTGCTGCTTGGGAATGGTGTTCTTCAATCGCTCGCAATAGCGAAGCGCCCGAGCGCGCGATTTTTCGCGATGGACCAGCTGTGACAGCGCATCGACCGGCTCCCCATTGACCAGAATGTCGACCTTCGCCAGGTCCGTCTCGCGCATCTCGATCATCTCGTAGTCGAAGGACCCATATCCTTGAGTCACCGTCTTCAGCCGGTCATAGAAGTCGTACAGAACCTCGGCCAGCGGTAGCTCGGCGGTCAGCTCAACACGCCCCGCCGACATGTAGTTGAACTGCGTGTTCACGCCCCGGCGCTCCATGAAGAGTTCCATGACCGCGCCGACGTAGCGCTCGGGAATCATCACCATTCCTTTGATGAACGGCTCGAAAGTCTTGTCGATGTTGGCCGGCTCAGGGTAGAGGCTGGGGTTGTCGACGAAGATCTCCTGACCTCCGGTGAGGAAGATCTGGTACCGCACCGACGGCGCAGACAACACCAGCGACAAGTTGTACTCTCGCTCGAGCCGCTCTTGAACAACATCTAGATGCAGCAGCCCCAGAAAGCCACAGCGAAATCCGAAACCCAGGGCGCTTGAGGAGTCCTTTTCAAATGCCAGGGCCGCATCGTTGAGCTTGAGCTTGTCGAGTGCCTTCGACAGATCTGGATACTCGTCGCTACTCACCGGATACATCGACGAGAACACCACCGGCTTCGCCTCGCGATAACCAGGGATCGGCTCGGCCGCCGGCCTCGCAGGATCGGTAATGGTGTCGCCGATGTTGATGTCGGAGATGTTCTTGATCCCAGCGATCACGTAGCCGACCGATCCGGCCGACAGTTCCTTGCCGGGCAACCGTTTGAGCGAGAGCGTGCCCAGTTCCTCGATTTCGTAGTCAGCTTCCGTGTGCATCAGCCGGATCGACTGCCCCGTCACCAGGCAACCTTCCTTTACCCGTACCAGCAGCACCACGCCGCGATAGGCGTCGTATTGAGCATCGAACACCAAGGCTTGGGTGGGTGCATCTGGAGAGCCAACGGGAGGCGGCAGCTGAGTGACGATTGCCTCGAGCACTTTGTCGACGCCAAGGCCGGTCTTGGCTGAGCAGGTCACCGCTTGGAAAGGGTCGAGTCCAAGATCTGCATCGATCTCCTCCATCGCCCGATCAACATCAGCGGCTGGCAGATCTATCTTGTTGATCACCGGTAGAACTTCGAGGTCGTACTCGAGCGAAATGTATAGATTGGCCACCGTTTGCGCCTCGACCCCTTGCGAGGCGTCAACAATCAGCAGCGCTCCCTCACAGGACATCAACGATCGCCTCACCTCGTGCGAGAAATCAACGTGCCCGGGAGTGTCGATCAGGTTGAGGATGTAGCGCTTGCCATCCTTTGCGTCATAGAGCAGCGAAATCGAGTTGCTCTTGATGGTGATCCCGCGCTCGCGCTCAATATCCATCGAATCGAGGATCTGGTCCCGGAACACACGGTCCTCGACCGCGCCGCAGTTTTGGATTAGACGATCGGCCAACGTCGATTTGCCGTGATCGATATGGGCGATGATGCAGAAGTTGCGAATATTTTCCAACAGAATCCTTGGGCGCTCATAGGGGGCGCAGCTGTGGGCTCGATGTCCGATCAATGCTCAATCTTTGGACGTGACCA
The DNA here is from genome assembly GCA_029263415.1 of Acidobacteriota bacterium. Lineage (GTDB taxonomy): Bacteria > Acidobacteriota > Thermoanaerobaculia > Multivoradales > Multivoraceae > JAJCXN01. The sequence goes on along the minus strand of JAJCXN010000009.1, from coordinate 192,210 downwards.
AAGGTGTACGAGCAAGCGTGGGACGCGGGATAGTATCTCAGACTGCTCGTAGATCCGCGCCTAGAAACATTCCCCCCTGCCTCACTGGAGCCATCCCTGGTATGCCCGATTCCCAGCACCCACCCACCGACGCGTCCGAATTGCCTACTCTTGCCATCGTTGGCGTACCGATGGATCTAGGCCAGGCACGGCGCGGCGTCGATATGGGGCCAAGCGCTGTTCGCTACGCTGGCCTCGCGCAACGCTTGGAAGGCCTTGGCTATTCGGTGGAGGAAGCAGGCGACATCACGGTCCCAGTCCGAGACACGCTCTCCCCTGCCGGCGGGGTCGACTACCTGCCAGAGGTCGTACGGGTCTGTGAGGCGGTCTTCGAACGCGCTCGCGAGTTGATGGGTAACGGCCGTCTTCCGATCTTCCTCGGTGGCGATCATTCGATCGCCTTGGGCACCATCGCTGGCGCTACCAGTATGTCTAAGTGCGGAGTCCTTTGGGTCGATGCCCACGGCGACTTCAACACACCTCAGACTTCGCCATCGGGAAATGTTCACGGCATGCCCCTTGCGGCGTTGTGTGGGCTTGGTGACGACAAAATGGTCAACCTGGGTGGCACCGGCGCAAAGTTGCGCCCAGACCAAGTGGTCGCTATCGGCATTCGCGATCTGGATCGCCAGGAACGAACCGCTCTGGTGGAGCACGGGATGACGCTCTATACCATGCGGGACATCGACGAAAAGGGCATCGCACGTGTCACTCACGATGCTCTAGACCAACTCGGACGGTATGGGCGGTATGATCGACTACACGTCAGTCTCGACATGGACAGCCTGGATCCCACTGAGGCGCCTGGCGTGGGAACTCCGGTTGCTGGCGGCCTGTCGTACCGAGAAGCTCACCTACTCATGGAGGTGGTCGCAGAAGACGGCCGTTTGGGCTCGCTGGACGTGGTCGAGATCAACCCCATCCTTGATCAGCGCAACGAGACCGCGCGGCTCGCAGTCGAGTTGGTGGCTTCGCTGATGGGGAATTCGATTCTCTGATGACGGCTCGCCACACCGTTGAGGCACCCCGCAAGGTTGACCTAGACAAGGCGCTACGCGAGCTCCGACGCGACCCGATCATGGGGCCGTTGATCAAGCGTCATCCGAAACCGATCTACCGTCGCGCGCGCAGTAGTTTCGCTGCCCTCGGGCGTGCCATCCTCTACCAGCAGCTGACCGGCAAAGCGGCCGGCACCATCCTCCGGCGCTTCACCGCCCGCTTTGAGCGCGGTCGTTTTCCTCGACCTGCGGAGGTTCTTGCCTTGCGCGAAGAAGATTTCAGCGGCGCTGGGGTCTCACGACAGAAGCGAACCTATTTGGTGGATCTCGCCCGCCATTTCGACCAGGGTCTACTCAATCCTCGCCGATTTGCATACCAAACGGACCAGGAGCTGATCGAAGCTCTGACTCGAGTCAAGGGTATTGGCGTTTGGACGGTCCAGATGTTCCAGATCTCAACGCTGCAACGCCCAGACATCCTCCCAACCGGCGATCTTGGCATTCAGAAGGGCATCCAGAGGGCGTACGGTCTTAAAGAAAGGCCCGACCCGAAGACAATGGAAGAATTGTCTGCTGCATGGCGCCCCTGGAGGTCGATCGCCTGCTTTTACCTCTGGCGCCATGTCGACATCGACGAGCCCTAAACCCACCCCAAGCCGTACCGATAACTCAAGGACCAACACCCCAATGCCCCAAAAGCAACAGTACTGGCTGATGAAAAGCGAGCCAGGCGACTACTCCATCTCCGATCTCGAGCGCGACACCGAGACCATCTGGGATGGCGTACGCAACTATCAAGCTCGTAATCTCATGCGCGACGCGATGCAGGTCGGCGACAAGGTCCTCTACTACCACTCCAACGCCAAACCGCCAGGTGTGGTTGGCATCGCCGAAGTCAGTAAAGAGTGCGCGCCGGACCCCACCCAGTTCGACCGTCGCTCCAAGTACTTCGATCAAAAGTCCAGCAAAGACAATCCTCGCTGGGAGTGTGTTTGCATTCGCCATGTTCAGACCTTCGAGGAGATGATCTCTTTGAGCCAACTGCGCGGAACTACTTCTCTCGAGGGTATGGCCCTGCTGCGCAAGGGTCAGCGGCTTTCGGTGCAACCAGTCACAGCCAAGGAGTGGAAGATCGTTCTCAAGCTCGCAGGTGTTAAGGCCTAGATCGATGGCCAACCCAGAACGGGACCTACCGCCAGAACGGGTACTATTGATCGACGCAAGCCCCTACATCTTCCGCTCCTACTTTGCCTTGCCATCGTCGATCAGCACGCCCGCAGGTGCGCCCGCTAACGCAGCGAACGGCTTTGCCAGCTTCTTGGTCAAGCTGCTCACCGAGGAGCAGCCCGATCACGTCGCGGTTGCCTTCGACGGCAGCCTGACCACCAGCTTTCGCAATCAGATCTACCCGAATTACAAAGCCAATCGCGATCTGCCGGCCAAAGAACTGGTCGCCCAACTCGATTTCTGCCGGAGGATCGCCGCCGCTCTTGGCCTCGCCACAGATATCAGCGACGACTTCGAAGCCGACGACTTGATCGGATCCTGGCTCCATGAGGTTGACTGGGGAACCCCCCAACCACCAGCCAAGCTTCACACCTCCATCGTTAGCTCGGACAAAGACCTCGGGCAACTGGTGACCGACAGCGTGGACCTATACGACTTTGCCAAGGGCTTACACCTTGGCAAAGCAGAGATCCAGTCGAAGTTCGGCGTGCCACCCAGCCAACTTGTGGACTTCCTAGCGCTCGCGGGTGACAGCGTCGACAACATTCCAGGGGTACCCGGCATCGGCGCCAAGACTGCGGCCGCTTTGCTCGCATCGTTCGCCGGAGTTGATGATCTTCTCGGACAGATCGACCAGGTCGCGCACCTGCCCCTGCGAGGTGCTGCAGGCATCGCCAGCAAGCTGACCACACATCAAGAGAGTGCCCGACTCTCGTGGCAACTGGCGCTGATCGTTCAGGACGCCCCGGTGAATCGTGACCGAAAGCACTACGCATGGCGTGGCCCCACCGACGATTGGACTCCGCTCTGTGAGGAACTAGGGTTCAATTCGCTACTCGAACGCGGTCTCGCGCTGCGAACGGTTGCTCCACAAGCGTAGAGCAGTTCTGCTCCCGACCGTGCCGCGAGCAGAACTCAGAGGGCTTGCCTGAAACCCTTACTCCACCGTCGCAATCTTGATTGCGCCCGAGCCGGTGTCGAGAACCACTCTTGCATCGCCCTTGCCCACCTCGAAGCGCATCTCGTTACGTTCGCGGTGCAGCAGCTTGAGGTCATTCAGAGCAACGTCGATCCCACCGGAGCCGGTCTCCGCATCAATAGTTGCCGATGCATAGTCAGGCAGTAGCAGAGTGATCCCACCTGAACCGGTGTCGATCGAGAATTCCCCGTCGCCCATTTCGGTCAAGGCCAGGCGAACGTACCCAGAACCCGTGTCGATGCTGGCTTCGTCGGCGGCAACGCCTTCAGCGCTGACGCCTCCAGAACCGGTATCAACGTGAAGCCGCCGTGTGCGGATGGCACTGAGCTGCACCTGCCCACTTCCGGTATCGATCGACAGCTTCGGCCCCTCGAAACGCTCAAGCGAGACCGAACCACTGCCTGTGTCAACGGTGAGTTCGCCCTGCACGTCGCTCAGGTGGACCGCACCGCTTCCGGTGTCAAAAGTCGAATCACCAGTCAGGTTGGTGCCAGTGAGGCGGCCGGACTGAGACTTCAGCACCAGATCGCCGACCACACCATTCGCCACCAAGTCGCCGACGCCGTTCTCCACCGACAGGCTCTTGGAGCCCTCCGGAACTTCGATCAAGAGATCCACCCATAGCTCAAGACCCGAGCCACGACCGCTGACCTTGATCGCGTCCGAGCCGATCGCACTCAGGACCCGTGCGAAGAGCGACGAGCGCTCGCCGCTGTGATTGCGAATGGTAGTGGTGCCGTTAATCTCAGGATAGACGTAGCGCTTGTTGCGCTCGACCGGAAATTCGACCACCAGGCGCGAAACGGACCCTTGTTTCTGCGCGAAGCCGATCTCGGCCTTGGAAGCGTCTTGACCCTTCACCTCGGCAGTCACCCTAAAGGCACTGCCCCGTCCTTGAACCACCTCCACCGACCCGATCAAGTTCGCCACAGCCAGCTTGTCGGCGTCGAAAGTGAAGGTGCGGGTTTCTTCTTGGGCCACGGCCGCGCCACTGAGCAGGCCTCCGACCACGAGGCCTGCAGTGAGAAGGCTTCTCCCCAAGCTACGCTTAAGGCCGCTACCAAGCCCTGCTTGGTCTGGAACTGAATGGGCGATGCGTCGATTGGTTCTGGGCTGAGAAAGTGTCGTCATGCTTCGACTCCTGGCGTTGTCGCCTACAAGCGATTCTGTGGTCCCAGTATGAGTTCTGGAGGCACACAACAGTTTACGCGTTGGCGGTATTTGGGTTTCATCACAAATCCGGAGCAGATTTCCCCTCGGGCCATCGTTTCGAATCCGTTCAGCTGCAGCGGTGATTCTGGCTAACGGCTTGCTATCCTGCGCCCTCTGAACCCCCGACCCGAACCGCACTGGTCGCTCTCAGCCCGGCATTCTGCCCCCAACCTCACCGACTCGGAGATCAGCACCATGGCCAGTTACGGCATGAATCAAATGAAGAACGGCCTCAAGCTGCTGGTCGACGGCGATCCTTGCACGATCATCGGTACTGACTACGTGAAGCCCGGCAAGGGCCAAGCCTTCACCCGGATCAAGATCCGAAACCTCCTCAACGGCCGCGTAACTGAAAAGACGCTCAAGTCGAGCGACTCCTTCGAGGGCGCCGACGTCATTGATACCGATATGCAATTCCTCTACTCCGATGGCGACGGCTGGAACTTCATGGACCCCGCGACCTTTGAGCAAGTCACAGCTGATGAGACTGCGATGAACGGAGCGGACCAGTGGATCAAGGAAGAAGACGTTTGCACCGTTACGTTGTTCAACGGTCAACCGATTCAAGTTACCCCGCCCAACTTCGTCGAGCTACTCATCACCGAGACCGACCCGGGTCTCAAAGGCGACACTTCCTCAGGTGGCAACAAACCTGCGACCCTCGAAACCGGGGCTATTGTGCGCGTCCCCCTGTTTGTGCAGAACGGCGAGAAGATCAAGGTCGATACGCGCACAGGCGATTACTCCTCGCGCGCGAAGTAGCGCGGCCGGCTCAAAGAGCAGGGTTGCTGAGTTCCAGATGAAATCGGCCAGTGATTTCGACCGGTCCTCAACCGAGACTGCGTGGCGGCCAACGGGCTCGCTTGCGGTCTTGAAGAAGCGTGCACAACTTCTCCGGTCGATCCGGACATTCTTCGATCACACGGACGTACTCGAGATTGAGACGCCTACGCTCTGGCAAGGCAACGTCCCCGACCCTGAGGTGACCGGCCTTTTGCTGCGCGACGGGCAAGCTGGTGTCGAGCATGCGCTCCACTTGCAGACGTCGCCAGAGCTCGCTATGAAGTGCTTTGTCGCGGCCGAAGAAGTCTCGTGCTTCCAGATCTGCAAAGCGTTCCGGCTAGGTGAGCGCGGCAGGCGCCACAACCCGGAGTTCACGCTGCTTGAGTGGTATCGAGTGGGCTGGGACAGCGACCGCCTGATCACCGAAGTGATCGCGCTGGTACAAGCTTCCGCTAGGACTCTCGGGGTAGCCCACCAGCCCTTGCCGGTGAATCAAACGGCCTATCGCGAGCTCTTTCAGGTTCATTGTTCTCTCGATCCCGCCCGAGCTTCTGATCAAGAGATGATCGACTGTGCACTCGCGCACGGTGCTCCCGAGGTGGATCGCGATGGTGCGCTGTCGTTCCTGATGACGCACCAGATTGAACCCACCTTTGTTGATCAAGGAATCACTGTGGTTCATCGCTATCCGGCCGAACAAGCAGCACTCGCTCGGCACATCCACGACCACGATGGCGTCCTGGTGGCTGATCGATTCGAGGTCTATTTGGGCCAACTCGAGCTCGCCAATGGCTATGGCGAACTGACCGATCCCGACCAGCAACGAGCACGGTTCGCCCGCGACCACCAGCAGCGCGACGCCCGCGGCCTGCCTTCGGCCGGATCGCAACAACACCTGCTCGACGCCATGACCAAAGGGTTACCACGGTGCTCGGGAGTGGCAATGGGGGTCGATCGGTTGCTGATGGCTCTTTCCGGTGCCACCGACCTAGGTAGCGTGGTCACTTATCGCTAGCTATTCGACGCCGCCCTCAGCTCAGGAAGCCCAAACGCTCAACCGTCCAGAACGCGGATAGGGCAAGAAGAGCCAACCCGAGTCCAGTGATCAGACGCTCTCTTGGCACGACTCGCGACGCGAGATTGAGGGCCACCACCGCTGCAAACAAACCCAGAAGCTGCCCGAATTCGACCCCCAGGTTGAAGCCCAACAGGCCCAGTAGCCACCCCGACGTGGGAAGTCCGATCTCTCCCAGGGCGCCGGCAAACCCGAAGCCGTGGAGCAGCCCCAAGCCGGTTACCACTAGCATCTCGGCCCCGATCCCTACGGTGGCCGGAGCCTCATCCTCGGCCGCTTCGCGACGGCGGAGCGCTCGCCAAGCAACCGCTCCGACCGACACAGCAATCATCGGTTCAACCAAACGAGGGGACACCGAAACTAGTCCGAGCGCAGCCAAAGCCAGAGACACGGTGTGGCCAATGGTGAATAAGCTCACCCAGACCGCGAGGACCCGCCACTTCACACTCACTAGGCATAGCGCTAGTAGGAAGGCGATGTGATCCGTGCCACCGGGCACAATGTGTCGCACCCCGATCCCGACGTAGTCAACAAGCGGGCCGACGCGGCTCTCGGTGCGACGATCTCCAGCCGTATTCCCAGCCAGCCCATCGACAGAATCAGCTGGGCCGCCGCTCGCTGTCGCAGCTCGACTCGCAGAGGCGCTAGCGACGCTGCTTGCAATGTCGATCGCCCGGCTCTGCTCGCCCGGCTGAAGCACCTGTCGTTGGATGGCCTCGCCGCTCTGCTGCAGAACCGTCAAGTGAACTGTGCGGAATGCTCGGGAGGCAGAAAGCGTGACCTCGCGCGCGCCCGCCGGCACAATTCCCGCCAATCGAGCGGTCACACCGAAGAACGAGCCATCAGCGGCGGCCTGAACTTCGAGCGTCGTGTGGACTCGGTCTGGAAACGTCGCTCGATGTCGATACGGCTGGCCATCAAAGCGCACGCGCACGCGCGTCTCGAACAATCGCCGGAGACGCTTCTCAAGGGCCACTCTCTCTTCGGGACTCGACTCAATGATCTGTGCTGCCAGTGCTTCGGTGGCGTGGCGTGCTTCTGTTGGCGCGAGTAGCACCGCTTCGTCGACAAACGACGGTGCGCCCAGCGCCAGGGCATCAAGGTCGGCGACGATATCGATGTGAAACTGTCCGCCAGAGCGAACCACGAGGACAACGTCGGTCAGGGTGAAGCTATGCGCAAACGCAGCACCGCTGCCCGCGAGAAGCACCACCAGGGACCACACCGCCGCACTAAACCACCCGACCACTCCGCACCTTCTCATATGCCTACTGCTGCTCGGCGGCCATTTCCCGCAGCTCCCGCCGGAGGATCTTGCCGACGCCACTCTTGGGCAGGGCTGCTACGTACTCAATATGACTGGGCACCTTGATCTTCATCAGTCTCTCCGCCACAAACCCCTCGAGCACGCCAGGCTTGACGCGAAGGCTCGGCGCAAGGACGACGAAGGCAACCACTCGCTCGCCGTAAATCGGATCGGGAACGCCCACGACTGCCGCCTCGGCCACAGCGCCGTGTTCGTAGAACACGGATTCGATCTCGGCCGGATAGATGTTCTCGCCGCCTCGAATAATCATGTCCTTCTTGCGGTCGACAATGAACAAGAAGCCATCCTCATCGAGATAGCCGATATCGCCAGTGTGCAGCCAACCGTCTTGAATGGCTTCCTGAGTCGCTTCGGGACGGTTCAGATACCCCTTCATCACCGACTCCCCTCGCAGCACAATCTCGCCAGCCGTTCCCGCGGGAAGGCTCAAGTGATTCGCTTGCTCGGTCTCCGGGCTCTCCTCTTCAGCGCTGACGACCCGCACTTCGGTTGCCGCATACGGTCGACCGGCTGAGCCCGGGCGATAGGGATCCGATAGGCGATTCGCACTGCCCATACCGGTGCTTTCGGTCATCCCGTAGATCTCCCTAACTCGGCAGCCGTAACGTTCCATGAAGGTCTTCGCCACTTCGACTGGCAAGGGTGACGCACCGCACACGACGTCCTCGAGCGAGGTGAGATCGTAGTCATTGACCTTCGGGTGATTCAGGATCAACGACAGCATGGTCGGTACCGTTGGCATGCTGTGACAGCGGTGCTCTTCAATCCCAGCCATAAACCGCTCAGGATCGAACCAAACATGCTGCACCATGAACCCGTCTGCAAGGCGTTCGGGTTGCAGGTAGCCAGAGTTCATGACGCCGACGCCGAAGATGTGCGCCATGGGCATAGCACTGATCGAGCGACGCGGCGACTCGATCCGGTCGACTTCTCCAGCTTCTTGACCCTGCTCAGCCGAGGAGATCAAGTTCCGATGGGTCAACATGGCGCCTTTCGGGCGCCCAGTCGTTCCTGATGTGTAGAGCAACATCGCGAGTTGGTCACAGCCGATATCGGCCAGTTCGGTCGCAGCAGGAGTCTCAAGCAACGCTCGCAAAGAGTGCTCCAACGGCGATGTTTGCTGGCCCGGGGCGTCGAGGACTGCGATCCAGCGCACGCTCTCAACGCCGGCGCATGCGGCGAGTACCTTCTCGCGATTGAAAGAATCAGTGACAACGCCCGCCGCTTGAGTGTCCTCGAGCACGTAGCGGAGTTCTGCTTCGGATAGTTGGAACATCACCGGAACAGCAGCAGCCCCTGTACGAAAGATGCCTTGGAATACTGGGTAGACCAACGGATGATTCACCATGCACAACGCAACGATGTCTCCTTTGCCTGCACCGAGCTCGGCGAAGGCGGCCTGGAGTCGGCGAGCCCGATTCATTGTCTGCGCGTTGGTGACCCACTCGCCCTCGAAGTTGAGCAAACGGCGTTCTCCCAGGCGCTGAAGTGAATCCTCAGCAAGGATAGCGATGTTCGATGCAGTCATGTTTGGAGACTCCCTTTGCTTCCGGCGGTGGTTACTTGGTTGTGCATCACTCTTCGCTCGCTGAACCAGGCATGCTTGGCGAACCAGGCTCGCTTGGGGAACCGGGCCGCCCCTCGGTCAGGCCCGGCCCGCACAACTCCTCCAGCAGGACGGAGGCATAACAGCCCGGCCCAAGGCTCACACCCACGTGAGCATTGGTGCCGTCCAAGTCGACCGAGAGGTCCTGGGCCATTGCCCTCAATGCGCGACGAGTCCCGGCGAGCCGCAGGCCTCGCTTCGAGCGGAACAGCGATTCTTGGACGTCACAGTCGAGCAGTGCCTGCTGCTCCCATCGCGCGGCGTCCGCGAATGGCCGGCGCATCTTGTCTCCGAACAGTGGGCCGGTCGGCGACAACTCAAGCCGATCCGCGCGAGGCTGTTCGGCATCGCCTGAGTCAATCCAGAAGAGCGCCCCAGCGCGATGATCGAGGGCAAGGTCACCGGTGACCAAGGTGGCAAGACCGATGTCCTCATCACGCAGCTGGAGAGTCCGGTTGAACACTTCGGATTGCAAAGCGGAAACCATGAACCGCGCTGCGCGCCGATCCTTGGGCAGCCGATCAGACAGGAGGATCTCCTTACCCTGAAGCGCGTTGTCACCTCGTCGGCCGAATCGTTGCAGTCCGAACCGATTCGCGAAGCCGCCAACCGCGATCTCGGAGGCACGGCCTTCAACGACGCCTTGTTCATCGCTTTCGAGCTCACGGATTACCAAGGTGAACCGATTGGCCTTGAGTTGTCCGGTTCGCAGTCGTTCGGTGTGGCGATCGGTTCGTAGGATCCTCGCTCGATCGATCCCGATCTCGCGCAGTTCAAACCCAGATGCCGCAGGAAACGAGAACCACTGCGATGTCACGGCCCATCGGTCTTTACGACCGGCCATGCCAATCTCGCTTGTGGAGCATCCTGTGACTTGGCTTAACGCGTCAGCGACGCTGGTCGAGTCCAAACCTTCCTTCTCGATTTCCACGTAGTAGTAGTCACCACGACCACAAGGTTCGAAGAACAATTGTTCTTGAACCCGAAAGTCGGTCGTTGATTGTCGATAAATCAAGTTGGCATCTTTGGCGTACTAGCAGTTTGCTCGGAACCGAGACCCTACCGAATTGACGAGCCCTTCACAGCTCTCGACCACGTACTAACTTGGCCTCTAAGGCGACCGATGCTCGTTCTGCCGATCTTTGAACAACAACTGGACCCGAGCAAACTCCTGGAAGCAACAAAGGACAGTGATCATGCGTCGCAGAGATGTGACTCGGGTCGCGCATTCTGGCCCTGCCAGTAGACTTCACTGCTCCTGCACGAGCGGCCACCCTCCAACCAAGGACCCTGCCCAACCTAAGATGCCTACACCCCAACGAGAGATTGCCCGAGCGGAGCGTTCGCTCACCCACCTCGACGACCTGTTCGGCCTGTTCGGTGAAGCTCCGCCAGAGCACGAACACCTTGCCCCTGAGGTTGTGCCGGAGCTTCAGCGCTCTTTGCTACACCACGAGCGCCACATGACAGTCACGCTTGAGAAGCACCATGAGACTCGAGTGACTCTCGAGGTGCTCGATCAGATCCACGAAGAGCCGTTCTATGCGCGCAAGATCCTGCTACGCCATGCTGACGGTCTGATCGTTCAGTACGGCATCATGCGCTTTGACTTGCGGCGTGTGAGTGCGCATGTTCGAGGCCTCATCTTGGCTGAGGAAACGCCGCTCGGCAGAATCCTGATTGAGAACGACATTCTTCGGCGGATTTCGACCCATGGGCTGCTGTCAATCCACGCCAACCCTCAGATTCAGAGCAGCCTCAGTACCAACCGTGACATTCAAGGGCCACTCTACGGGCGCCTAGCCACCATTCTGTGCAACGAGAGTCCCGCAGTTGACCTCCTCGAGGTGGTCACCGGCCTGTAGCAGCCCACAAGCACGTGGCCTTGCGCTAGCCGCTCGCACTCAAGCGCTCAGATTCTCGGCGGGAAGAACACTCAAGGTAGTCTTCCCTGCTTCCCTGCTTCCCTGCTTCGCGGGACCGCCTGATCGCAGCCCGCAACAACGCTAGGACACTGCACGCACTTTCTTGCCGAAGAGGTCCCAGCGCCATCCTTCAAGTTCGGCTGGGACCGCCTCGGTGACTCCGTTCTTGGTTCGACGAAGGAACTTCTCGAGAGCGCGCTTCGAGCTCAGGAACTCGACCGGTATCTGCTCCTCTGTAGCGACCGTAGCTAGCACCTCTCGCACCGCGCGCAGCCGTGCACCACTAACCTTCTGAAAGTCGAGTTTCTCTTGGGTGAGATCACGAGCGGTAGACTCCGTCAATACCTCTAGTAACCTTGGCCCCAGCTTCTTCTTTTGACCGGGACCGAGCGTAGTCATCGCCTTGATGCTTTCCGGCTCACTGGGTCGGTTCTTGGCTAGCTCCAAGAGGGCATCGTCACCCACCACGAAACGCCTGGGCAAATCGCGCTTGCGAGCCTGTTCCTCGCGCCAAGCGACTAGGTCATACAAAGCACCAGCCTGATCCTCGTTCAGATTGGACTTAAGTAGTCGACCAAAGATGGTTGCCGGATCATTCTTGGCCGCGCATTGTCGCACCAGCCGATCCATCTCCTCAAGAAACCAAGGCATCCGGTCGAGTTCGTCGAGCCGGGCTGACATCAACTCCCAAGCTGGGAGCAGGTATGCCACATCGAGACCGGCATAGAGTCTTTGCGACTCACTGAGTGGCCGCTTGAGCCAATCGGATCGCTGCTGCCCCTTCGGCAGTTCCACCTCAAACAGCTCAAGCACAAGCCGTGAATACCCTGGCATTGAAGCCACCCCGGCGAGCGTTGCTGCAGTCTGCGTGTCCACCAACGGAAGTGGCAATACACCGAAGCAGTGGCTGAACAGCTCTAGATCCTCGCTGGGAGAGTGCAGAATCTTGGTCACCGCTGAGTCTTGCATCAGCTCAACAAATGGCTGCCAATCGGTGAGTTCGACTGCGTCCAGCAGATAGAGCCCCTCGGGATCCCCGACCTGGATCAGTCCCAACTTCGGATAGAAGGTTCTTGTTCGGATGAATTCGCTGTCGAGCGCCAAGTGCGAACAATCGCTCCAGCGAGCACACAAACGAGTGAGTTCTTCGTCGGTTGTGACTAGGGTCGCAGTTGGTGGGCTCGGCAGGTTCATCGAAGACTTCTCAAAAAAATGACGCCAGAGGCAAACCAACCTGCCGCTAATCATCGCGTGTGCATCGTACAATACCGGCTCCTTGGCCAACCGCCAGCGTGCCCTTATGTCGAAGCTCTCTATTCCCCTCACAATCCTTGGCGGCAGCGATCGCAAGGCGAGTCGTCTGCCACCATCGGGCGTCTCAAAACGCCCCCTCACCGGGTGCAAAGGCGTCGACCTGCGCATTCACGGGATTCCTTTGGTCTCTGTTATTGCTGAGAAGTTGGCAGAGGTCGGCTTCGGCCCGATTTACATTGCCGGACCTGCCGCGGCCTACAAAGGTGTTGAAGGCGCGGCTGAGGTCTTCGACACCGATGGGCCGTTCGGAAGCAATATCCGCGTGGGCGTCGAATCCATGCGTGCTAGACATCCTGAGGGGCCACTGGCGATGGCCACCTGCGACATTCTTCCTAAGACCGAAGAGGTTGAACTCGCTCTCGACGACTATCGAGCGCACGCTCCCTCAGATCTGTGGTTTCCTGCGGTGCCAACCCCGGTTGATCAGAACAGGCTGGGTGAATCCGCCTGGAAGCCCCGTTACCGGATTCCCACGGGAGCAATCGTCAATGGCGAGCGGGAGGCGATTGCGGTCTTGCCGAGCCACCTGGCAATCTTTGATCCTGATGCCATGCGGCTGCGCTTCGTGTACCAACTTCTTGAGACCGCCTACAACAGTCGAAACCGACCAGTTCTGGACCGTCGGGCGTTTGTTGTTCGCAAGATGCTCACCGGCATCCTCTATCGAGACCTGTTGAACCTAGTGGGCCTCAGGCTGCCGACTCTCACTTGGGACACAGTTGTACACGGGAGCCGTGCCGCTCTCAAGCTCCATCGGGGCAAACTCGAACATGCCGGCATCGAAGACAACATTCGGCGCATCTTCACACGCCGGGAGCACCGCAAAGCCCATCCAGAGCGCAAGGTCCGAGTACCCTTTCTAGAGGTCATGTCTCTGGCGAGAGACATCGACACGATCGAAGAGGCCAGTTCGCTTGGCCTTGAGTCGGCAGCGATGGACCGGACGAACGAAGGAAGCGAGTCATGAAGAAGGTCTTTGCGCTGGTCTTTGCTGTGGTGGGATTGCTCGGGGGCACCTCCCCGTCAAGCGGCCAAACTGCGGAGCTCGAAGGAAGAAGGGCCCAGGACGGAAAGAAGCAGCCCAACGTGCTCCTACTTTCGGTCGACACCCTGCGCGCCGATGCCCTCCACGCGTACGGCTACCCTCTACCGATCACGCCCACGCTAGATGCACTCGCAGCAGACGGCGTACTGTTCGAAGACGCGCTGACCACGATCGGCAAGACCGGCCCGTCCTTCGCGTCAGTGTTCACGTCCCTCTCCCCGCCCAGCCACGGTGCCCGGCGCAACGGAATCTCAATGCGAGACGATGTGCCTACCCTCGCTGAGTCGTTCCTCAACGACGGCTACGAAACCGCGGCATTCGTCTCCAATTGGACCCTGCGCGCTCGGCTCGCCCGTGTCGATCGGGGATTCCAGACCTACGACGAAAGTTTCGACGCCAAGCGCAACATGTTTGGTGCACATGAACGCAAGGCCGACTCAGTCATCGCGGCCGTGTCTTCTCACCTAGATTCACGCGCCCAGTCCCCGACCGCGACTTTGAAGCCCCTATTCTTATGGGTCCACTTCACCGAACCGCACACTCCTTTTGACCTTCATGAGGGGGTCACGGTGCCGCAACCCCCACAGAATGCGCGAACCTCCGGGTGGGTCAAACGCTGGCGCTACGCCAACGAGGTTGCGTACACCGACACCAGGGTCGCCGTGCTGTTCGAGACACTTGGGCGGCACATCGATTTGGACTCGACCATCATCGTCTTCGTCGGCGACCACGGCGAGAGCCTGGGCGAGCACGGCTACTGGGGGCACGGCAAGAACACGAACTGGCCTAACCTCCGCATTCCTATGATGATCAAGGGACCCGGTGTACCGAAAGGGAAACGGATTTCCGCGCCGGTGATGAACCTCGACATCTTCCCGACCCTGGTGGAGTTGCTCTCGTTGGACAAGCCCGAGTCCCCCACTGCCTTCGAAGGCCAATCCCTGGTGCCGGGCTTTTCGAACTCGCTGCCGACTGATCGACTGCGGTTCACGGTCGGCGATCGCCATACTGCCTTTGGCTCCTCCGCGCGGGTTAACTTCGAGAATCCGAAGGAAATCTCCCTGCAGTCGACAACATTGAAGGTGACCTACGACTTCTCCAGCAAGAAAGTCGTCTACTACGACCTCTCCACCGACCCCGGAGAGGCTCGACCACTGACCGCACCTCCTGAGAACACCAAGCCCCCTTGGCGGCGACGGCTTTCCGACTGGTACCGAGCACTCCCAAAGTTCGAGAAGAAGTCCGGCCAGCTATCCGATGAGGATCGCAGACAACTTGAGAGCCTTGGCTACGTCGGCGGCGACTGAGTGAGCGACTCGCAGGCGCGCTTAGGCGTGATCTATGCGCTCCTGGCCTATGTTGCTTGGGGTATTTCCCCCCTTTTCTGGCGTGAATTGGCGCACATGCCCCCTGCCTACATCCTCGCGAATCGGGTGCTCTGGGCCGGCGTCTTCTTCGCCATCCTCCTCGGTTTCAGAGGCCGGGCGAGCGAGCTGCGCGGAGCCCTAACGAGCCGCTCCGCATGGATCCTTCTGGCGGCGGCAGTGCTGTTGGCAGCGAACTGGTTTGTCTATCTTTACGCGGTCTACACCAATCGAATCCTGGACGCGTCGCTGGGCTACTTCATCAATCCGTTGGTCAACGTGGTCTTAGGCCTCGCCTTCCTAAAAGAACGTCTACGCGCGGCGCAGTGGGTGGCCGTTGCCCTAGCGGCATTGGGAGTCGGGCTCATGGCGGTGGAAACCGCAGGCACGCCCTGGATCTCGCTCACGCTTGCTTCGACCTTTGGCATCTACGGTCTCATGCGCAAAACCGTACGCCATGACGCACTCCTTGGTAGCAATATCGAAATGCTCTTCATGCTGCCGTTCGCGCTTCCGCTGCTCTTCATCCCGGGCTCTTTCGGAGCAGCGCCACCGCCGCTGAAGGGGCTAGATCGAATCCTACTAGTGTGCGCCGGGCTGCAAACTGCCCTCCCGCTACTCTGGTTCTCAAACGCTGCCCGGCGGCTACCGCTGAGCACCCTCGGATTCCTTCAGTACATCGCCCCATCCATGCAGCTCTTGATGGCAGTCCTGGTCTTCAAGGAGCCCTTCGGTGGAACGCAGGTACTCACCTTCGTCTTGATCTGGCTGGCTCTCACGGTGATGACCATCGACGCTCAGGTTGGTCGGCGCAGAGGTTCGGTCGCCTCACTATCGGCCTGAGGACCCCCAGTCCAGTACCGATCCAACGCTGACTTGCCCCATCCAACGGCTAGTTGGCAGTTCGCTCTGCGCAGGCCAAGATGACGCTATCTGCCAGTACCTGCGTGCTATCGCGGACTTCATTGACGCTCGGGAAACTGGGGGCTAGCCGAAGGTTACGATCCTCTGGATCGCGCCCATAAGGTGACGTCGCCCCGGCGGGCGTGAGTTTCACCCCGGCGGCCGAGGCAAGTTCGACTGCCCGCGCGGCGCAACCAGGCATGGTATCTAGCGAGATGAAGTAGCCACCATCAGGTTTGCTCCACTGGGCCACGCCTAACGCGCCAAGAGTCTGTTCCAGGACCTGGCCGGCCGCCTCGAATCGTGGTTTCAACAGTTCCGCGTGCTTCGCCATATGACGCTCGATCGCTCCTGGCCCCTCGAAGAACCTCAGGTGCGCAAGCTGCGTCAACTTGTTCGGCCCGATCGCCTGTTTCGACAAGTGTCCTTTGAGCCAGGCCTGATTCGTTCCCGCTACCGCGACCAGCGACAAACCAGCACCAGCCAGGGTGACCTTTGAAGTCGATCCGAAGATCAACGCTCGTTCGGCCTGGCCTGCGACCTTGCAGGCTTCTAAGAACGGGTTCAGCTCTGGTGCCTGGGACTCAAAGCTATGGCGTGCATAGGCGTTGTCCCAGAACACTCGAAAGTCAGGCGCAGCGGTCTCCATGGCCGCCAGCGTATTGACCGTTTCGTCTGAATACACGGTTCCGGTTGGATTGCTGAATCGGGGCACACAGAACATGCCTTTGACCGACGCGTCGTCTCGCACCAATCTCTGAACGGATTCGAGGTCAGGCCCATCGTCTCTCATCGCCACGGGGACAAGAACGGCGCCAAGATGTTCGAGTAGATGAAAGTGCCGATCGTAGCCCGGGGTTGGGCAGAGGAACTTGACTGGCCCCTGCTGAGCCCATGCAGGCCCGGTCCCTGTTCCTAGGAACATGCACCAGCTTACCGTGTCGAACATGAGTCGCAAGCTGGCGTTGCCCTGCACCCAGATTTCACTAGGTTCGACGTCTAGATACGGGGCAAATAGAGCCCGGACCTCCGGAAGCCCTTCGAGAACACCGTAGTTGCGGCAGTCAATCCCAGACGGACTGGTATGCCCTTGAGCCAAGAGACCGAGAAGCGGGGCCGAAAGGTCGAGCTGTTCCGGCGATGGCTTGCCGCGGGTGAGGTCCAAAGCCAAACCGCGACCGATGGCTGCGTCATACCGTTCCTGTGCTTCGGTGGTCGCAGTCACCAACGAATTCACTTCAGTAGTGGGCTGCACCGCGCTAGCCACCGCTGTAGTGGATGCGATAGATCACCCCAGCCCCATCATCAGAGAGCAGGAACGACCCGTCAGCCAGCTGCAGAAGATCGACGGGGCGCCCCCAGCTCTTCTTGCCTTGCAACCAGCCCTCGGCAAAGACGGCATAGTTCGAGGCAGTTCCGTCTGCCGCGATGTCGACGGTCATGATGCGATAGCCACTCTTCTCTCGGCGATTCCAGGATCCATGTTCGGCGATGAAGAGCTTTCCTTGATATTCCGCAGGGAAGTTCTCACCGGTGTAGAACTTGACCGCCAAGGCCGCCACGTGGGGCCCCAAATCCATCGCCGGAAGGACCTTGTCGGCACACGACCCCGCCTTGCCGAACTCCGGATCTATGATCCCGGACGCGTGGCACGACGGATAACCGAAATGCTGCCCAGCAGCGCTGATGCGGTTGAGCTCGTCCGGTGGGATCTCGTCTCCCATCATGTCGCGGCCGTTGTCGGAGAACCACAGTTCACCACTCTTCGGATGCCAATCAAATCCAACTGTGTTCCGAATACCGCGAGCAACTACCTCTTGATTCGTACCATCGGGGTCCATGCGCAGCATGCTGGCGTAGGGCACTGGCTCATCGCAGACATTGCAAGGTGCACCGACCGGAACATACAGCTTGCCATCGGGGCCAAACCCGATGTATTTCCAACCATGATGACGCTCGGTCGGCAGGTCATCGCGCAACACCACCGGCTCGCCGGGAGCAGAGAGTTTGCCTTCGATTTCGTCAAAGCGAAGGATGCGGTGCACCTCAGCAACCCACAAGGAGCCATTCTTGAACACCACTCCGTTGGGCATGTTCAGCCCGCTCGCCACGATAGTTTGCTGGTCGATCTTCATGTCAGCGTCGGTGTCGCGCAGGGCCAGCACTTTGCCGCTGCGGCGACTGCCAACGAACAGAGTGCCCTCGCTCCCCATGGCCATCGATCGGGCGTCTTCAACGCCGGTGGCGTAGAGGCTGATCTTGAACCCCTCCGGAAGCTTGATTAGATCCAGCTGGTCCTCGATGTTTCCTTGTGCGCTAGATGGCTGCGTTATGAAAGCTGCCATCGTTAAGACGAGTGCAGCCCGAAGAAACCGTTGCCGGCGGGTTTGGGACAGGGGGCGGATTACCATTCACTTGCCTCTCTTAGGGAACTAGAACATCAGCAGGCCAACGCCTGCGATCATGATAGCGACAGCCGCGAGCTTCGCCGCGGTGATTCGCTCCTTGAACAGAAGATAGCCAAAGCAGAGCGCAGCAATGCCGCCTAGGCCGCGCTTCATCGTCTCAAGCAGCGCGGCGTACACCAGCTCGAGAGCCAGGAGCTGACACCCCAAAGCCACCGCAGACACCACCACGGCTGCGCCCAACAACCAGCGCGCCGAGGCCCGAAGGCGGAGCTGCTGTTGCTCCCTTCGAGCGAGCAGCCAGAGGAGCATCGACAGCGCGATTCCCAGGTGCAACATCAGAGCGTGCGCTGGAACCGAGGCGCTGCGCAGGGCGAGCTTGTCAAGCGGAGTTGTGGCCGACCACAAGCAGGCAACCGCAAGCATCAACCATGCGCTTCGAGGCAACCGCGGCCGCCAAGATCTCGACCTAACTGCTACGGCATCGACTTGCGCTGAACGGCCGGCAAGGTCTACAGCGTCGTGATCTGGGGATGCGCCGACTTGCAAGAGCAGCGCTCCGGCAACGACCAGCAAGATCCCGAAAACCTGCTGCAGGGCCGGCACTTCTTGCAGCAGCGGTACCGCAAACAGTGCGGTTAACACTGGTGTCAGCGCCAATAGCGGTATGGTCCGAGACAGCTCCCCCACGTGCACCGCTCGGAGGTACAGCAAGTTTGCTCCCACGTTGAGCGCGATCGAGGCTAGGGCTGGGGCCCAATAGTCCGTCCCTGGTAGCTCGGCGCCACTGAGAACTGCCCAAGTCGCATAAAGCGGGATCACCCCCGCCGTCATCCAGAAGAGCAGCGGAACTAGACGCATCCGCTCCGCTAAGACCTTGCGAAGCAGGTCTAGCGTGACGAAACCAAGCGCGGCTCCCAGGATCAGGAGAATCTCAAACAGACTCATAGGCGCAGCGAAAGACTCACTAGTAGAAGTTCAGGGGAGGAACGCGACACGGCACTGATGCGACGAGCATAGGCCTCAGTGGGTCTCACTAGCGAGCCGATTCCGGTAATCTTGGCGGCGAAGCATACCCGCTACCGGTACAACCCAAAGACCGCTACTCTCCTGATCTCACATGCTGACTGTCAAACAACTCGCCAACACGCTCCAGCGCACCGGACGAATCGGTCCCGCTGAGGTCAAGCAACTCCTGGTGGAGTCGCGAAAACAGTCACGCTCGGCCGGCGCCGCGAAGACCTTTGAGCAACGCTCATGGGCCTACGAGACTGTCGAGCGGATGCAGTTTAAGAATCAGCACAACGGTGGCAACCCGCTGCTCGAGGTCGACATCGCGCAGGCAATAGCCGCTGATGCGCAGCTTCCCTACCTACGCATCGACCCGATGAAGCTCAACGCCGATCTCATTGAGTCCAAAATCTCACGGCCCTTTGCACTTCGGCATCGCATGTTGCCGATCAACATGGATTCGGGTCGCCTACGCGTCGCTTGTGCCGACCCACGCGATCTCGAGGCCATTGACTCGTTTAGACGGCTCGTCGGTCAAGATGTTGAGCTGGTGGTGGTATCAGAGCCCGACATTCTGCGTGCCATCACAGAGTTCTACGGACTCCGCCAATCGGTAAAGCGAGCCGAAGCTGACCTTGGCAGCAGTATCGATCTCGGCAACCTCGAAGCCTTGGTCAACATGAAGACCGAGAGCGAGATCGAATCGAGCGATCAACACATCGTCAATGCCGTCGAGTTCATGTTGCAGCACGCGTATGACACCCGTGCGAGTGATATCCATATCGAGCCCAAGCGCGAGCACAGTCTTATTCGCTTCCGCATCGATGGCGTGCTCCACGATGTTCAGAACATGCCGAAGGTGGTGCATCGCGCGGTGGTGAGTCGGCTCAAGACCATGGCTCGAATGGACATCGCGGAGAAGCGACGGCCGCAAGACGGACGCATCAAGACCGCACGGCGCAGCCAAGAGGTCGAACTTCGAATCTCAACTTTGCCCGTCGCCTTCGGCGAGAAGGTAGTGCTCCGTATTTTCGATCCAGAGACTTTCCTCAAGGACCTCCCGGAGCTGGGTTTTGAGTCAGACGAGCTGGCGATCTTCGAGAAATTCATCGCCAAACCGCACGGAATCCTGTTGGTCACTGGGCCTACCGGCTCCGGCAAGAGCACCACGCTCTATTCGGCACTCGAGTGCATCGCGAGTCCTGAGATCAATATCACCACCATCGAAGATCCAATCGAGATGGTCCATCCCAACTTCAATCAAACAGCGGTTCTACCGAAGGCCGGGATCACTTTCGCCGTCGCGCTGCGAAGCATTCTGCGTCAAGATCCAGACGTGATCATGGTCGGCGAGGTGCGAGACGCAGAGACTGCTCAATACGCAACCCAAGCCGCACTCACTGGGCACTTGGTGCTCTCAACCTTGCACACCAACGATGCCGCGTCGGCAATTTCCCGCCTGATCGACCTGGATATTGAGCCCTTCATGATCCGGTCGACTTTGATCGGAGCGATGGCACAGCGACTCGTTCGGCGCATCTGCCCGCAGTGTGGCGTCGACACCTACTTGAGCGAAGAGCAGATTCAGACGCTGCGGCTCTCGGTGCAGAGCGGCACTCAGATTTCGGTTCGTGAGGGTTCGGGCTGTGGAGAATGTCGAGGAACTGGCTATCGTGGCCGCACCGGCATCTTCGAACTACTCTCGGTCGACGACGCGGTCAAAGAGTTGATTCAAGAAGGAGCGGACAGCGATCGAATCAAGCGCGAAGTGGTCAAGAATGGCATGCGGACGCTGCGCCAAAGCGCCCTGCGCAAGCTCGCTCAAGGCGAGACGTCGTTTGAAGAAGTCGTCCGCGTTACTGGACTCTAAGCTCACAATCAGACGTGACCTGTTTGATTCGAAACAACAGCACCTGACCCACCCATTACCGATTCACCCACCAGAAAGAAACTTCCCCCACATGAGTGCTTCCACTGATCCTCGCTCGACCGATATCGCTCCGTCCGTACCCTCCCGCGCCCCCGGCCTAGGCCTCCTGCGTGGCAAGAAGGGCCTCGTTGTCGGCGTCGCTAATCACCGTTCTATCGCATGGGGCGTCGCGCGTAACGCAGCGGCAGAAGGCGCGGAACTGGCCTTTACCTATCAAGGCGAGGCCCTCGAGCGGAGGGTTAAGCCGCTGGCCGAGGAGGTCGGTTCCTCGATCGTTCTGCCCCTCGACGTAACCAGCGAGGAGGAAACGACTCACGTCTTCGAGACCCTCAAAGAACAGTGGGGCCACCTCGACTTTCTGGTGCACTCGGTCGCATACGCGGACCGAGAGGACCTCAAGGGCCGTACGGTCGACACTAGCCGGGAGGGTTTCTTAAGAGCACTTGAGATCAGTGCGTACTCGTTGATCTCGCTCACCCGAGCAGCCGAACCTCTCCTACGGCCCGGCGGAAGCATCATCGCGATGACCTACTACGGCGCGATCAAGGTTGCGCCCAGCTATAACGTGATGGGCATCGCAAAGGCTGCTCTTGAATCGTCAGTACGCTATCTCGCTGCGGACCTCGGCGCCCAGGATGTAAGGGTCAATGCACTGTCGGCAGGCCCCATCAAGACGCTCGCAGCATCCGGTGTCGCTGGTCTGCGCTCGCTCCTGGGACAAGCCGCTGAGCGTTCCTCTCTCAAGCGAAACGTCACCATTGATGACGTTGGCAAGGCTGCCGTCTACTTGCTAAGCGACCTCTCTTCCGGCATTACCGGTGAGATCCATTACGTGGATGGCGGCCTCAGCACCTCGGCCTACTAGCTCTACGAGGTTAAGACCCGCAGCCCGCTAGCTGGGGCGAGGTGCCCGTTGGCAGATTCTTGCTCGCGGGCCTGTGCCCCTGCGACCGTTTCGAGAGCTTCGCCATCACATTGGGCCGCCACGACCTTGGTCAAGTCACCGATCCGAGTGCCATCCAGCCGTCCACCGTGAACGCGGAGGTAGTTGTCGGACGTGCCGGCCAGGCCTGCACCATCATTGATCTCGCGCTCCCATAGGACTTGGAGCCGCTGTCCCTTCTGTTGCCGAGCAAAGTTCGCTGACGCCGTCGCTGCCACTGCCCTCATCAAACGCACTCGCTGTTTCTTCTCTTGAGGACTCACTGAGTCCTTCATTGCAGCCGAACGGGTACCCTCTCGCTCCGAGTAAGGAAACACATGTGTCCTCGCGAAGCCGCAATCCTGCACAAAGTGCAATGACCGTTCGAACTCTGCTTCGCTCTCACTGGGGAATCCGACGATTACGTCTGTGGTGATCGCGACCCCAGGGATGCGGTCTCGAATGGCGGCCAGGAGATTTCGGTACTGCTCCGAGGAATACGGTCGTCGCATCCGGTGCAGCGTCTCAGTGCAGCCGCTCTGCAAAGACAGGTGAAAGTGTCGACACAGTCGTTCGTTGGGCCAGAGGTCAAGCAAACCTAGATCGAATTGCCACGGCGCGATCGAGGTCAGACGGAGTCGCGGCACATCGGTCTCGGCGAGCAGGGCTCGCACTAGGTCGGCAAGCCGCTGGTCCTGATCGCGGTAGGAAGAGATCTGAACTCCAGTCACTACCACCTCTTGATAGCCGCGCTTGACCAGTAGGTTCAAATCCGTCACGACGCGCTCGATCGAGCGGCTTCGTTGGCGCCCTCGCGTTTGAGGGATGATGCAGAACGCGCACGTCATGTTGCAGCCGTCCTCGACCTTGAGCGCTCCGCGAACATTTCCGAACAGGAGGGGAACGAAGGGCACCGGCCCTTCTGGCGAGGCCTGCGGCGTGGGAGCAAGATCAGGAAACTCAGCGTAGAGATGATCAACGAGAGCGTCCTTGCGAGCGTTCTCCACGATCAGGGAAACTCCATCGAGCGCGGCGGCCGCTGCCTGCTGCTGCGTTGCGTAGCAACCCGTCAGGACGGTTTTGCAGTTCATCGAAACCCGCGCGGCTCGACGGGCGAGTTTACGCGAGTCTCGAGCCGCCAGATGAGTCACGGTGCAAGTGTTGACCACGTGAAGATCGGCCTGTGCGAGGTCACTCACCAGTTCATGGCCGTCGGACGCGAAGCGGCGAGCGTAAGCTTCAATTTCCGCTTGGTTGAGCTTGCATCCGAGATTGCTTAGGAAGATGCGGGCCATGAGGTGAAGTGCTTCTTGAGAAGGTAAAACGGCTAAGGCAAGCAAAGCGAAGTCTAAGCCACCAGTACCCCGCCGCGGAATAGGCGGTGTGGGACTTGTGGTTTTCGCCTTCGAAGCGCTGACTAGTGCTGCCTCAACAGTGGGACGGATGGCCCTAGAGAATCCAAGCCACCTCAAGCGAGCTGACGCACAACGCCCCAGCACAACGCCCAACTAAGACCGGCTAGACCCAACGCGGCCGTTCTGAACCTTAGGAGCCTCCGACACGTGGACTACTACTCACTCCCAACGAACACGTACCCGATCATGGGCCAGTCCTCCTCAGCGTCCAAACCAATGCCGCTCCCGTGCCGTTTGTTCGCGATCACATTGATGATCGCACTGATGATCGGCGCGAGCTTTCCGGCCGCAGCTGCGGATGGTTCAGTCGACATAACCGTCGCTGGCACCTTTCAGTTCGGCGGAGCTTTCGAGCTGGTTGATCCAGAGTTTGGATTCATCGACCTCCAGGTTGAGGACTCAGGTGGAACCGCAGTCTTTCTTGGCGTCCCCGTGAACAGACTGTTGCAGGTTGAGTTCATCGCGATCAGTCAGGACACCGAAGTCGCCATTGACGAAGGTCCCTTCAACGGAGATTTCGTGATCGGAGATTTGGAACTGGACTACTATCACGCTGGCATCGTCTGGCACTTTCCTTTGGGTCAGATTGAGCCCTACTTCGCACTCAGCGGTGGAGTCTCGAGATTCAACTTCAAGATCGACGGAGTCCGAGACGAAACCTTCCCCTCGGCCAGTATCGGCGGCGGTCTGAAGGCCCGCTTCACAGATCACTTTGGACTGCGCTTGGACGCGCGGCTCTTCTTCACTGATTTCGACGACGACCTCTACGATCGTAACGACCGTTGCAGACGCAGCTGCGATGAGGGCGCTGCAATGACGCAAGGTTTCATAGCCGGTGGAGTGTTGTTCTCCTTCTAGCAGCCCACCAGTATGGTCACTGTAAGCATTCTGGGTTCTTGCGCGTACGGCTTGCGAGGGCTAGTACGTATGTGCTAGTTTCTATTTGGGCATGGGGCACTCCAAGCGACAGCAATGCTTCCACACAGGTTCTCTAGCAACCTCTTGGAAGTTGTCACTTGGCGAGTGCCCATTTTTTTTGCCCAGAACTTGCAGCCTACGACACTAGCGCCGCTGCGGGCCGTAGCCCTCACCACCCCGCAAGGTTCCATTACCTGGTCGAGACATAGGCGTCGAGGCACCGGCACCGTTCAGTTGCCGGATGCGTTCGAGAGGCACTTAGACCGCCCTACCATCGGGCGTCCTCGGCCGGCACCGACCCCGCTTCCTAGCCCCGGGAAGCTCTACGCGCTGCTTCTGCCAGGACCACCGCCCCGACGAAAACGCACTCCGTGCGAGCGTAGAACTGCGGTGTGTGGGCACCAACGATCGGGTCATCGGGTAGGCGAGACCCGATCCGCAAGAAACAGCCGGGCATGGTCTCGAGGTAGACGGCGAAATCCTCACCGCCCATATTGGGCTCAGGCAACGCGCGCAAAGCAGCTTTCCCCAGCCATTGCTCCGCGGCGGTTGCGGCATGCTGTGTCGCTTTCTCGTCGTTGACCACCGGTGGGGTCCCGGCACCGAAGCCCACTTCACAGCGTACACTGAAGGAGTTCGCGATGCCCGCTGCTAGCTGCTGAACGCCAGCTCGAAGCAGCTCCCGGGTGGCAGTTGAGGTCGAACGCAAGGTGCCCGCGATTCGTGCCTGCTCAGGAATGATGTTCGGGGCCGTGCCGGCGTGCAGTTCTCCGACGGTGACTACTGCAGGGTCTCCCGGAGTCACCCTCCGAGAAACTATCGTCTGCAGCTCCATCACCAAGGCGGCAGCAGCCACGGTTGGGTCGCGCCCCAGCTGCGGACGGGCGCCATGACCGCCGGCTCCGTGTATGGTGATCGAAAACTCATCGGTGGCAGCTGCCACCGGCCCGGCCTGCACCACCGCCTCGCCGACCACCCAGCGTGGATCGACGTGAGCACCAAAGATCATGGCAACATCATCGAGCACGCCGCTTTCAACCACAGTCGCGGCGCCCAAGCCTGTCTCTTCTGCGGGCTGCAAAACGACCACGACATCGCCAGCCGCCGGTTCGCGCGCAATCAACGACGCCGCTCCTAGGGCCCAACTAGCGTGCACGTCATGACCGCATGCGTGCATCACTCCAGGCACGGTCGATGCGAAGGCGCACCGTGCCTCTTCTTGAATCGGCAACGCATCGATGTCGCCGCGCACCGCAACCGTCTTGGAGCTGGTGCCGCCCGCATCCGTGCCGGGAATGCGGATAGACAACCCGGTTCCCGAGAAGCGTTGTATCTCGACACCGTTGGCCGCACTCAAACCGAAACCTTCAGCCGCAGCGATCAGTCGTTCGGTTGTCTGGTGTTCTTCAAAGGAAAGCTCCGGATTCCGATGCAGACTCTCGCGCAGTGCAGTGAGCGCTGCCACGGCTGCAGGACCCGCCGGGAACCACGAGGCTGGCGCCGTAATGTCGATGGTCATTCGTCGGCCGCCGCGCTTGGGTCCAACCGGCCGCTACAGTCGACAGGTGGAGGATTCCCTGCGTCGGTCGCGTCCCACCCACCCCATCCGGGCCCACGTACCACGCGTCCTGCCAGAGTTCCTGTTGGCTCCCCGTCGCGCAGAGTCCACTGCCCGTTGACAATCACATGGTTGACCCCAGTCGACAACTGATGAGGGTCCTCGAACGTGGCGTGATCCTGAATCTTCGACGGATCAAAGATCACCACATCAGCAAAGGCACCTACTGCAAGGCGGCCGCGATCCCGGATCCTAAGGGTCTCCGCTGGCAGACTTGTGAGTCGCCTAACGGCTTCTCCCAGCGAGATCACGCCTTGGTCGCGAACATAGTGGCCCAGCAAGCGAGCGACGTTGCCATATGCGCGGGGGTGGTTGCTGCGATCGGTGAACGGAGGGCGTGGCGCCATCGAACCCGCGTCTGAACCGAACCGCATATAGGGCAAAGCAATCTGGCGCTTGACGTTGTTCTCACTCATCATGAAGTAGACCGTCTCCACGCGCGTATCGTCTTCAACGATGAGATCGATCGCGGTCGCCTCCGGGCTTGTTCCTCGCGCCAGGGCAACCTCATTCAACGTCTGCCCGGTCAGCTCGGCCAAACTCGGATTCTTGAAGCCGATGAGAAGGACTCGGCTAGCGTCCCCGGCGATCTGGAGCATGTTCTCCCAATCAGCACTCGAGCTACGCATTTCCGCTTCCACCTTCGCTCGCACTGCGGGGTCACGCAGCCGTTGAATCATCGCCCCATGGCCACCCTCTTGGACCCAGGGAGGAAGGGTCGCGGTTAGCCCTGTGGCACCGGCCGTATAGAGATACATGTCGGTGGTGATCTCCAGCCCTCGAGCACGAGCGCCTTCGATCAGCTCGATAGCCGCATCCATCTTGTTCCAGTTGGCTTCACCCGCGGCCTTGAGGTGGTAGATCTCCGCGCGAATGTCGGCTTCTTCCGCGATCTGAATCAGCTCGTTGATCGCTTCTAGCCACTGGTTGCCCTCGCTGCGCAGGTGCGAGATGTAGGCGCCGCCGTGCTCCGAGGCGACCTTGTTTAGCTCGATCAACTCCTCGGTCGAGGCGAAGAACGCTGGTGGATAGATGAGGGATGAGCCAACCCCGAGGGCTCCTTCCATCATCGCCTCGCGAACCAGGGCTCGCATCTGATCGAGTTCAGACTCATTTGGTGCTCGATCGTCATACTCCAAGACGTGCGTCCGTACCGTAGTCGCTCCCACAAAGGACGCCACATTGGGCGACACTCCGCGGCATTCCAAGCTTTCGAGGTACTCGCCAAGCGTTCTCCAGTCGACCGTATAGTCGTAGACCTTCTCCGCTTCGAGTAACGCCAGCATCTCGTCGTTCAGTGGGCCCATCGACCCACCCTCACCAAACACCTCAAGGGTGACACCTTGAACCAAATCGCCCAGCCCGGTGCCGTCGACCAACAGCGAAGTTGTGGCCCAACTGAGCATGTTGATAAAGCCCGGAGCAACGGCGAGTCCGGCAGCGTCGATCTCGGTGGTTGCGGTTGAGCTGGCCAAATCGCCAATCGCCGCGATGCGGTCACCACGGAGACCCACATCCAATCGCCTGGCTTCGACCTCCACACCGTCGTAGAGGTTCCCGCCACGGATGAGCACGTCATAGTCGGGCTCGCCTTCAGCGCAGCCTAAGAGCCCCACGGTCATTCCGATCAAAAGCCCCCATCCGTGCCGCCAGCTGCTCCAACGATAGGGCTTTGAAACAGACATCAATTCACCCATGGCGGCTCATCCTTCTTTGATGGATCTTTCAGTGAAGATTCGCCTTCTCCGCGAACTACCCGCAGTTTGCTCTTGTTTCGCATTCGCCCAAGACGACGTTGCAGCACTCTTTGTTCAGTACGCAACCGTAGCTCGTGGAGCCCACCCTTGAGCGTTGGGTGCCGAACAAACCAAACCGTTAGTCCGATCGCGGCGCACACTCCCACGAAGCCCGCAAAGTCTTTTGTGCTCAAGAAACCGATGAATGCAAAGGCGATTTCGAGCCACAGGAACCACCGCGCTTTGATCGGCAAGACAAAGAACAACAGGATCGTGGCATTCGCGCGCAGCACAGCATACGCCGCAATGATTACCGCGAGTACCATGCGCTGCCCTTGCATCAGCACGAACGCATTCATCGCTTGCCCACCCAGAGCCCGGTCGCCTGTAGCGAGCCCACCGACGGCGTGCACCACCAGCGCAATGATCGCCGCGCCCGCTGTTGAGAACACCAATGTTCGCCAGAAGCGTCGTCGTCCCAACACTCGGAACACGTCGCTGGCGAACATGTACAGGATGAAGAGTTCGAGCAAGATGAACACACTTGCCATCGGGCGTCCGCTCAAGCCGCCGTTGGCAAGGCCGATGAACGGATAGCTGACCGCTCTCCAGACCTGACCTTGCAGCCAGACCGCGTCCGAAAGTCGGAGGACCGACAGCGCCGATGTGAAAAACTGCGCGGAATAGGTCACAAACACCACCGCCACCAGCAGTACAACGTCGCGTTGCGCTGGGCCATCGAGGCCACCAAACCGTACCTGTCGCATTTGCGTTTTGTACACCATAGACCGCCGAGTGTACCGCCAGTCAAGGCCTGCTGACTCGACCGCTCAACCCAAACCCCGCCATCGAGGAGACATTCTCAATGAACCGAGAAGAAGCACTGCAACTGGTAGAAGAGCACGTGGTTGCGCCTGGACTGCGTAAGCACATGCTCTGCGTCGAAGCCGCCATGAAGGACTATGCCCGTCGCCTCAACGGAGACCCGGAGGTTTGGGGGCTCGCCGGTCTTCTCCACGACTACGACTGGGAGCTTCATCCGACTCTGGAGCAACACCCAAGGGACGGCGCCGCTCTGTTGCGCGACCGCGGCTGCCCGGAAGAGGTGGTCACTTCCATCCTCGCTCACAACACGGAAGGCACCGGGATCGAGCGAACGACTGCTATGGACTTTGCGCTACTTGCCTGCGATGAAGTCACGGGGCTAATCAGTGCTACTGCCCTGGTCCGGCCGAGCAAAGATCTGCGTGAGGTTCCGCTCAAGTCGGTGCGCAAGCGATGGAAAGAGCGTTCCTTCGCCGCGGGAGTGGATCGAGACCACGTCGAGGCAGTGACTGAGGACTTCTCCCGCGAGTGCTACGACGGTGAACTCGATCTGTGGACGCATGTCGGCCATGTGCTCGAATCTTTGAAGGCGATCGCTGCAGACCTCGAACTCGATGGCCGACTGGGCGTCGCGTAGTCTCTTCGGCGCTAACCAAGCGGCGGTGTTCAGTCTACGGAGTGCCAGCAAGTCCCTAGTGAGTGAAGAGACAGATTCCGTTGGATCAGCACGATGTCAAGCGGACCTAACCGAGGTGTCGCAACAAGCTCTCGATCTCGTCCGGCCGGGTACTGCGCGCCAATGCATCTTCGCGCGTCACCAGACCCGATCCGACCAACTGCGCAAGCGCGCTTTCCATGGTCACCATGCCATGACGCTGGCCGGTGACCATCTCGTTGTACAACTTGTGAAGGCCACCGCTCCTGATGTGATGCCGAACCGCGTTGGTTGCCTTGAGAATCTCGACCGCCAACACGCGGCCGCCGCCGATTCTCGGCAACAGCCGCTGGCACACGATCGCCTCGAGACCCGCCGCGAGCAGCTGGCGAATCTGTTCTCGGGCCTCGGCAGGAAAGACATCGACCACCCTATGGATCGCCTGCGCCGGATCGCTGGTGTGCACCGTTGAAAGCAGGAGGTGTCCGGTCTCGGCTGCTGCGAGCGCGGTCCCGATGCTCTCGAGATCACGCATCTCACCGAGCAAGATCACATCCGGGTCCTGGCGCAGAGCTGAGCGTAGCCCTTGAGCGAAGTCGGGAATGTCGATACCGACCTCCATCTGCTGAATCAAACTCCGCCGATTGCGATGCTCATACTCGATGGGATCTTCGAGCGTCAGCACATGGGCTCGACGCTCGCGATTGATCCAATCGACCAACGCAGCCAATGTGGTCGACTTGCCCGCGCCGGTAGGACCGCAGACAAGCACCACGCCTTGGAGCGGCCTCACTAGGTCGCGGAGCTCCACAGGCAACCCAAGTTCCTCGAAATTCGGCACCTCTGTGGGCAGGGCTCGCAAGCTGGCTGCGAGCTTGCCTCTCTGCCTGTGAACGTTGACCCGGAATCGTGCTGCCGATGGCGTCCGTCCGAGTGCCTGCGATTGGGAGTCGGACGCCAGGTGGACCGAGAAGTCGACGGCTCCGTCGCGGTCAAGTCGGCGCCGTTGATCATCGGTCAGCGCTTGCTCGATCCAGGACTCCATTCTGGCTTCGCTGACCGGTTCTGCGTCCAACGGCTCAAGATCGCCATCGATTCTTATGAACGGGCATACACCGTCGACCAGGTGAACGTCACTACCGCCCCGGGCGATCACTCTTTGCAGTAGTGACCTCAGTCCCTCCGTGAGCTCAAAGCGTGCCCGATCTATGATCACGATAGACCCAGGTCCCGAATGCAGAGAATCAGAGGTCGGCGACTTGACCTGGGGTGAATCCGTGCGCTGCTCAGTCTCGTCACCATGTCCGGTTGCACCAGGGGCAACCGAGCTTCGCTCCGGCTGGTTGAGTTCTCGTACCAGCTCGTCCAGGTCTGCTACGTCGTCCAGAGTTCCGGTATCGCCGGTGTTGGTACTGCCGTCAGTCATTCCTAGTCCTACGTTGCCGAGAGCGCGATTGCCCAAGAATCCTCGATGAGGGGACCGTCCAATCTCTTTTGACATGTCTCCTGCTGTATGGGACCTGAAAACTGTATCAACCGCGTTTGGCACCAACGCTTCAGGATCAGCGGTTACACTGACCGTAAGACCAATAGAAGACCGGCTATTGCCAAAGGAAATCCACCATGAGCGCCCAACCAGAACAGGCCATCGCTGCCGACGCGGCAACCAACCCGATCGCCGATCAGTTACAGGCCACCCTCTCGAATCAGCGCAAGGCAGTCAACGCCGACGGCCCACCAACCGCGGAGCTCAGAGTCGATCGTTTACAGCGCGCGATCGCCCTACTCGTCGACAATGAGACGCGTATCACTTCAGCTCTGTCAGACGACTTCGGCCATCGGAGTGTCGATCAAAGCAGGTTGGCTGACGTCGCAGCCTCGGTTGAAGCGCTGAAGTTTGCTCGCAAGAACTTGCATCGTTGGATGCGTCCCAGCAAACGCAAGTCGCAGTTTCCGCTGGGGCTCCTCGGTGCAAAAGCGGAGGTTCAGTATCAGCCGCTAGGCGTGGTTGGCGTCGTTAGTCCCTGGAACTTTCCGGTCAACCTGACCTTCGGACCACTGGCGGGCATCTTCGCTGCAGGCAATCGGGTCATGATCAAGCCCTCAGAGTACACACCAGCCACCTCCGAGTTAATGACCGAGCTGATCGCTTCAGCCTACGACCCCCAAGAGGCCGCTGTCTTCCCGGGCGGTCCTGAGGTCGGTCAAGAGTTCACCCGACTTGCGTTCGATCACTTGCTGTTCACCGGAGGCACCAGCATTGCCTACCACGTCCTGCGTGCAGCTGCGGAGAACTTGGTTCCGTGCACACTCGAACTCGGTGGCAAGAGCCCGGTGGTCGTTTCCGACCAAGCCGATCTCAAAGAGGTGGCGAGGAAGGTGATGAACGGCAAGATGCTCAACGCAGGACAGATCTGCCTCGCTCCCGACTATGTCCTGTTGCCCGAGGGCAAGCTCGATGAGTTCGTAGCCTGCCTTGAGGAGGCTGTCGCCGAGATGTATCCAACGCTGGGCGATAACCCTGACTATACTGCGGTCATTAACCGGCGCCACCACCGACGCCTTCAAGCCACCATCGACGCTGCTCGCGCGGCTGGCGATCGGGTGGTTGAGATCAACCCGGCTCAGGAGACTTTCGATTCAGACAGCCGCCCACTCAAGATGCCGCCGACCCTGATCCTCGAGCCAGCGGAAGGCTCACCCGCCCTAACTGACGAGATCTTTGGGCCGGTGCTGCCGGTCAAGACCGTGCCCAGCATCGACGTCGCCATCGACTACATCAATGCCAATCCACGCCCGCTCGCGCTCTACTACTTTGGCCCGGCTGGAGCCGAACGCGACCACTTGCTCAATCGCACCACTTCGGGTGGAGTGACTATCAATGACGTCATCATGCACGTTTCAATGGAAGACCTACCGTTCGGCGGCGTTGGCCCTAGCGGCATGGGCTCCTACCACGGTCAAGACGGGTTTCGCACCTTCTCGCACGCGCGTGCCGTATTCACCCAATCCAAGATCGACGTTGGCAAGCTACTTCGTCCACCCTATGGCGGCAAGATCCGCGGTTTGCTGAAGAAGCAGATCAGCGCTTAGCCAGGGCCGGCCTGCAAGGTCGGCTTAAGGGGTCATCCGGTTCAAACCACCCACAGAGAGTTCTGGTATCTAAGGGTGGCTCAGTCCCAGTCCAGGCTCGCCCCGGTCTGGTACTCGGTGACTCGGGTCTCGAAGAAGTTCTTCTCCTTCGAGAGATCGGTTGACTGCGACATCCACGGGAAGGGATTGTCGCGTTTGTAGATCTTGGGCAGACCCAATCGTTCGAGCCTGCGATCGGCGACATGCTCAACGTAGTGGCTGAATTTGTCAGCGTTGATGCCGAGGACTCCTTCCGGACAAGCATCGCGCGCATAATCGCACTCGAGAACCACTGCGCGACGCACCAGTTCTACGATCTCAGTTTTGAACTCATCGGTCCACACGCCTGGATTCTCCGCGCAGATGGTCTTGATCAGATCGCACCCGAAGGCCAAGTGCACACTCTCGTCGCGCATGATGTACTCGAACTGTTCACCAATACCGACCATCCGGTTTTGCCTACGCAGGGCCAGAATCATGGCGAAACCCGCATAGAAGAAGATCCCTTCCATGATCACGTAGTAGCCGATCAAATCTCGAACGAACTTCTGCACGTCCTCGGGAGTGTCAGTGGTGAAATGCGGATCAAACACCGTCTGGGTGATCTCAACGACGAACTCATCCTTGGCGGAGATCGACGGGATGGTCAAGTACATGTTGTAGATGTAGTCCGGGTCGAGCCCCAGCGTGTCGCAACAATAGATGAAGGTATCGGTGTGCACGGCTTCTTCGAAGGCCTGCCTTAAAAGGTACTGCCGAGCCTCTGGATTGGTCACATGGTTGTAGACCGCCAACACAATGTTGTTCGCCGTGAGCGATTCGGCAGTCGAGAAGAAGCCAAGGTTCCACAGAATCAGGCGGCGCTCGGTGGCGCTCAGCACGGAGTCGGATTTCCACTGCTCCACATCCTTCTGCATGGAGATTTCTTCGGGCGTCCAGTTGTTAGCGATGCCGTTCTTGTAGTACTCCCGAGCCCAACTGTAGGTAATTGGAAGGATCTTGTTGGGATCGGTCTTTGAATTATTGATGATCGACAAGGGCTGACTTCCTGGCCGGGCCCGCTGAGCCCGTGTTTGATTTTCAGGTTTCTTCGAAAGCGATGTTGCTAGGATTGGTTCAGGCCAGACGCAGCCCCACAAATGACACGCCGAATGACGATGCGTTTGTGGCGCCTTTGATTGCGAACTACTGACAGGCCTCGCAGTCGGGATCGTCTATGCGGCACAGCTTGACTGAACCGTCCGTCTCCAGTTCCCGGGACTCCATGGTCGCTGGCCTGGGCTGCTGCTCGGTCGCTGTGTCCCCGGCTAGCTGAGCTGCGGGCTGGGCCGCAGTCGCCGCCGATGACTCAGCAGGTGGCGACACCAGCGGCCCTGCGGAGACCGCGCTTCCGGGCCTCGGGATCGGTGCGGGCGCGGATGTAGCCGTGGTGCCCTGTGTCGAAGCCGTCTCAGTTACTGGAATCGCTACCGGCGCGGCCACGGCCGCTGCCGACTGATCTGCGTACTCACGCTTCTGGGTGTAGCCGAACTTCTTTGCATCCAGAGTCGACTTCTCCACCTGGGTTGCTGCCAGGGTTCGAAGGTAGTAGGTGGTCTTAAGCCCCTTACGCCAAGCCGCCATGTAGGTATCCCCCAGCTTCTTGCCGGAGGTGCCTCGCAGGAACACGTTGTGTGACTGGCTTTGATCGATCCACTTTCCGCGGCGGGCGGTGAGGTCCAAGCAATGCTCAGCGTCAATGGCAAACGCCTCTTGATACTTGACGCGAATCTCTTCCGGAATCTCTTCGATCATGTCGAGATTGCCATCGTAGTACTTAAGGCGATCCAGCATGCCTTGATCCCACAACCCCAGCGCTTTGAGGTCCGCGACCAAGTAGTGATTGACGATAGTGAACTCGCCACTGATGTTGGCCTTGACGTAGATGTTCTTGTAGATCGGCTCGATGCACGGGAAGCAACCACTGATATTCGAGATCGTCGCAGTGGGCGCGATCGCCATGGTGTTCGAGTTGCGCATGCCGTTTGCCTTAAGGCTCTCTCGCACCGGAGTCCAATCTAGCGACATCGCACGCGACACTTCGACCGGTACACCGCGCTCCTGCTCCAAGAGATCTACTGTGTCGTATGGGAGCAGCCCTCGTTGCCACTTCGAACCTTGGTAGCTCGGGTAGCTCTCACGCTCCCCAGCCAGTTGCGAGGACGTGAGAATCGCGTGGTAACTGATGACCTCTTGGATGCGGTCGGCCATCTCCGCAGCCTGTTGCGACTGGAACGGAATATTCAGCAGGTAGAAGGCGTCTTGGAGCCCCATGCAACCGAGACCGATCGGGCGATGACGCAGGTTGGAGTTGCGTGCCTCGTCGGTCGGATAAAAGTTGATGTCGATGACGTTGTCGAGCATCCGAATTGCGGTACTCACCGTCCGTTGCAGGTGTACCTCGTCCAGCTCGGCTACGCCGTCGCTGTTGATCTTGATGCAATGGGCAAGATTCACCGATCCCAGGTTGCACACGGCGGTCTCATCCGACGAGGTGTTGAGCGTGATCTCGGTGCACAGGTTGGAGCTGTGGATGACACCAGCGTGGTCTTGGGGCGAGCGCACGTTGCACGCGTCCTTGAAGGTCATCCAGGGATGGCCCGTCTCGAACAGCATGGTCAGCATCTTCTTCCAGAGGTCTTTCGCCTCCATGCGTTTGTAGAGTCCCAACTCACCTCGTTGGCCCATCTCTTCGTACTCGACGAAGCGCTTCTCGAACGCCGAGCCGAAGAGATCATGTAGCTCGGGCACTTCGTCCGGCGAGAACAAGCTCCAATGCCCGCCCGCTTGAACGCGCTTCATGAACAGGTCAGGAATCCAGTTCGCAGTATTCATGTCGTGGGTGCGTCGCCGGTCGTCGCCGGTGTTCTTGCGCAGGTCGAGGAAGTCCTCGATGTCGTAGTGCCAGGTTTCCAGATAGGCACAGGTCGCGCCGCGCCGCTTGCCGCTGCGATTGATCGCCATGGTGACGTCGTTGGCAATCTTCAAGAACGGAATTACGCCTTGACTGTCGACATTGGTGGACTGAATGTGCGCGCCGGTCGCTCGAATGTAGGACCAGTCGTTACCGATTCCGCCCGACCACTTGGACAGCTGCGCGTTGTCACCCAGGCACTTGAAGATGTGGGCCAGGTGATCACCGACGGTGGTCAAGTAGCACGAAGACAGTTGTGGGTGCGCGGTGCCTGAGTGAAACAACGTAGGCGTTGAAGGCACGTAATCTAGCTGCGAGATCGCCGAGTAGAACTCAAGCGCCCGGGCGTTCGGATCTCGCTCTTCGATCGACAGTCCCATTGCCACTCGCATCCAGAAACCTTGCGGCAATTCGAGGCAGTGCGCGGTCTCGTCGCGTAGCAAGTAGCGGTCGTACAGGGTTTGGATACCCAGATACTGGAAGAGATCGTCGCGATCGAGCTTGAGGCTCTTCGACATCAACTCCAAGTCGAAGCGGCTCATGCGCTCGTCATAACGACCGCAGGCAATGCCCTGTTCGATGTTCTGGGTGAAGGACTCTCGATAGACCGTGTCCCGTTCTTCTTCGGTTGTGGACCGTTCAAGTACCTCCCGATAGACGATGTCGAGCTGTAGGCGCGCGGCCAGCTTGCTGTACTGCGGGTCGTTCTCGATGAACGCCGCCGCCGCCAACACCAGTGCCTGCTGGATTTGCTTCGTGGGGATGCCGTCGTAAACGTTGTGAACGACTTCGCGCAACACCATGTTGATGTCGATGTCATCGAGGCCGCGCCCGGCACGCCTAACCGCGGTTTCGATCTCTCGCACATTGAACAGGACAACGCGGCCGTCGTGATTGACCGCGGTCAACTTGCCAAGACGTGCGTCCTCGATCGCCCGCTTCCGCGCGGCCTTACGAGCGGTTTGGCGGTCGGCGCGATAGAGGATGTAGGCCTTCGCGGTCTCATAGCGACCGGCCAGTACGAGATGCTTCTCGACTAAGTCCTGGATGTTCTCGACGTTGGGGAAGAAGTCGGTGAAACGACCTTGCATCTCGTCGACCACTAGGTTGACGAGATCATCGGGCTCGCTCGCTGCCAATGATTCCCCTGAGGCCTGTACAGCTTTAGTTACCGCACGACCAATCCTGTCGCGATCAAACTCAACGATCTCACCTGTCCTCTTGACGACTCTCACTGTGGTGTCCCCTCCTCGGGCGACATGGACCTTAGATCTAAGGCCCTATGGGTTCAATGTCCTATGCTCAATGCAACCGCCCAAACTAACGCTGCGCTGGGTGACCGCAGTCACGCCACCCGTCCAACCGACCGGTACCGACTCGCGCGCCGCAGTCGAACTCGCTAGCTAACTCCACCGGCGGCGGCGATCTGGTCGCGGCCAGTGACTGACGCCAACTTCCCGCCTGCCCTGATCCAGCACCACCCCAACTCCATTCTCCGATGCTCCCTCTACCCCACGGCCAACGGCGTTCTAGCGATGCTCGCCGGAACTGGCTCGGCCTTGCATGCTCCACCCGACCACGTCGAGCTCCCAGGTGACCCAACAGGCGACCGATTCCGATCGTTGTTGCTGCCATTGTGGGGGACGAATCATCCATCATCAACAATTCCCTGGTCATGCTTCTCTGGAGAGGACCGCGATCCTGAGCCAAGCTAGGCGCTCCGCTGCAACCGACGAGTCCAAAACTCTGCGGATCAAACCACACTGAACCTGAAGCGAGCTAAATTGGACACAGCGGTCGCTCTTACCCAGAAGCCTCACAGCGGCCGATATACCTGGCCTGCAATGACTAACGGATTCTCGACTAGGCTCTAGAGATCTGGGCTTGACCGCCTTTCAGCATCGACTGCCCTCTGGCTTCTTGTCGCCGAAAACTGTCTCCCGGCTACCCCTCTATTCGCTTTGCCGCCGACCACGTGTCACGAGCGATGCCGTACAAGCTACTACATCTAGCGGTGGTTGGCAACGACACCACAACATGAAGGGTACAACCGAACAACCCGCCAAGTGCTTGAAAGCAATAGAATTAGGCGTTTCGTGGACCCAAGCGAGCCTCGCATTCTCGCGCGAATTTCTGCCTGCTGGAGAACCCGCTCGACCCACGGCGCCCGAGCTTCACAATGAATCTTGCCAGTCCTCAGCTTTTCAAGCGCATTCTGCAAAACCAACCCGGAGTTCAACTCTCGTGGCTTCCGCCCCAACTCAACACAACCAACACGCCGACGGCGTTCGCGTGCGTGTCGCCCCATCGCCCACCGGCGACCCGCACGTCGGGACCGCCTATCAAGCACTGTTCAACTACGCCTTTGCCCAACGACACGGCGGTCAGTTCGTGCTGCGCATTGAAGACACAGATCAGGCGCGCTCGACGCGCACTTCAGAAACGAAGATTCTCGAGTCTTTGAGTTGGCTCGGTATCCCGTGGCACGAAGGCCCAGACAAGGAGGGGCCCTACGGGCCCTACCGCCAAAGTGAGCGCCTGGACATCTATCGAATACATGTCGACCAGCTAGTCGAATCAGGAGCTGCGTACCGAGATTTTTCAACCAAGGAAGATCTGGAGGCACAACGCCAGCGTCAAGCGGAGACCAAAGACTTCAGCATGACCAAAGGCGAGTATCGCGAACTCGACGCCAAGGCCTCCGCGGCTCGAGCTGAAGGAGGCGACCCCCACACCATCCGACTGCGGGTTCCGCTCGAGGGCGAGTGCGTGATGACCGACCTGCTCCGAGGCGAGATCAGGCGGGAGTGGTACTTGGTCGACGACCAGATTCTGATGAAGTCAGACGGCTTCCCCACCTACCATCTAGCCAATGTGGTCGATGATCACTTAATGAAGATCAGCCATGTGATCCGCGGCGAAGAGTGGATCAACTCGCTGCCGAAGCATCTTCTGCTCTACCAGGCCTTCGGCTGGGACTCGCCACAGTTCTGCCACCTACCGCTGCTGCGCAACAACGACGCCAACAAGACCAAGCTGTCAAAGCGTCGCAACCCCACCTCGATCGACTACTACCGGGCGGCCGGCTTCCTACCCGAAGCTTTGGTCAACTTCTTAGCCCTGATGGGCACCTCGCAGGCGGATGGGGAAGAGAAACTGTCTCTCGACGGCTTTGTGGCCAACTTCAATCTCAACGACATCTCGCTCGGCGGGCCGGTGTTCGACACCGACAAGCTGCGTTGGCTCAACGCCCGGTATCTCCGAGAAGACCTCGACGACGATGCCTTGTGCGACCGCCTGTTCAGCTGGGCGTTAGATCGAGAGCGCGTCAAGGCGATTCTCCCGCTGGCCCGACCGAGACTAGAGACGCTGGGTGATTGGGGATTCCTCACCGCGCACCTGTTCGCGGACGCTGTCCCCCTCGAGGCAAGCGAACTGGTACTTAAGGGCGCGGAGACACAAGAACTGATCGGCGTTTTTCAGTTCGCCATCTGGCGACTGGAGGCTCTCGAGCGCTTCAACGCTGAGTCAATCCAGACTGCTCTGCGTGGTCTCGCCGATCAGCTTGAACTCAAAATGAGGGACTTCACACGCCCGTTCTACGTTGCGATGTCCGGACGAGCGGCCTCCACCCCGCTGTTCGAGACCATGGAGATCGTTGGACCCGACCTCACCAGGTCACGGCTCCGAGCAGCCATTGAAGCACTTGGCGGTGTCTCCGGCAAGGCCACCAAGAAGCTCGAAAAGCGCTATGCAGGAATGCAGTGAGCCTAAGTCTCTCGACGGCTGCCCTGCTACCATCCAGCCGCCTCACCTCTCCCAGTACCGCGTCCTGAAACCGAAGCCCGAATCGAAGCGAAATATCTGCCTGTGAACAAGCCACACTTCCTACTGCTCTCACTCATCATCGTCGCCCTGGATCAATGGAGCAAATGGTGGGTTGAAAGGTCCATTGAGGCCTACCACAGCGTCGAGGTCATTCCAGGGTTCTTCCAGCTCATCATGGCGAAAAACACAGGCATCGCGTTCGGTCTGTTTCCGAGCCGAGGCGAGGCCCTAGGCACCGCCATCCTGGCCGCCTTTGGACTGCTCGCGCTGGGCCTGGTTGCGACCCTCTTCGTGCGAACCCCAGCGCAGCAACCGCTGCTGTTGCTCGCTCTAGCTTTGGTACTGGGCGGGGCCATCGGCAACCTCACTGATCGGGTGATGCTCGGTGCTGTCACCGACTTCCTCGATGTCTTCGTGGGCACTCGGCACTTTCCGACTTTCAACATTGCTGACAGCGCGATCAGCGTGGGCATTGTGTTCCTGGCATGGGACAGTGTCTTCGGACAGCATGCGGCGCCCGGCCCAGAGACTGAGTCGAACGAACCTTCCTCTCCGGACGAGGTGACAGGCTCTAGTGCTGGAAACCCAGCGGCCCAGTCTTGAGCGACAATGAAGGGGGAACACTCGCAAGTACCAATTCCAAAGAGCATTCCTTCCAAGTTACGTGCGATGACGACGGGCTCCGCCTTGACCTCTACTTGGCCGCGCAATGCGCAGTCGCGCGCAATCAAGTCAAGGGATGGATCGAACGCGGTGTCGTTAAGGTCAACGGTACAGTGGTCTCGCGCTCACGAAAGGTTCACGTGGGCGACGCGATTCAAGTGCTGCAATCGCGGCTGGCGGAGCTCACTGACGCCCCCCTAACCGGCGAGGACTGGCCGGATTCGATCAAAGTGCTCGATGAGACCGAGCATTACATCGTGCTCGACAAGCCAGCGAACCTAGTGGTGCACCCGGGTGCCGGGCGTACCCATGGCACGCTGGCGCATTTCCTGGTTGGCCGTTGGCCGGAGGTCGCTCATCTGGGTCACGAGCAGCGACCGGGCATCATCCACCGTCTTGACGTTGGCACCACTGGCGTCATGATGGTCGGCCGTAGCGAACTCGGCTACCAGTCGCTCTCAGTCGGTTTCGCTGAGCGCAAGATCCGCAAGGTCTACCTAGCGATGGTGTACGGCGACGTCGCAGAATCACTCGACATTGATCTGCCGATCGGACGTCACCCAAGCGATCGTAAGCGCATGACGATCAGGCGTAACGGGCGCCCCGCTCGCAGCACTGTGCACCC
This sequence comes from Acidobacteriota bacterium, assembly GCA_029263415.1. Classification (GTDB taxonomy): domain Bacteria; phylum Acidobacteriota; class Thermoanaerobaculia; order Multivoradales; family Multivoraceae; genus JAJCXN01. The sequence goes on along the minus strand of JAJCXN010000009.1, from coordinate 151,777 downwards.
TATTGCCACCACTAAGGAGCGTGATATTTCGCTGGTTGCTGTGCGACTACATACTGGACGGACGCACCAAATTCGCGTCCACCTTAAAGCAGCGAATCACCCGCTCATCGGCGACCCGACTTACGGTGAGGCCCGGTGGAAAGCGGCTGCTCAGCCACTACGCAAGCCGTTGAGCGCATTCTCAAGGCCTGCCCTGCATGCCTGGCATCTCGAGTTCAACGATCCCGCAACCAGCGCTCTTCAGTCATATGAGGCGGCCCCTGCGGCGGACTTTGCCGGCCTTTGGGCGGAACTAACGCACGACCAGCCCTGCCCCGGCCTTGACGAGCTGCTCGCCGGCCATCGCTAGCAATACCAACCGCTGCTTGCCGAGAGCGAAGCTCTAGAGCAAGCTGTCAAGATCGGTCAATGGGCGGTCCTGCGATTCAGCGACCGGCCCACAGGTCACATGACCGGCATAGGTGTTGACGCCGAGCTTGAGGCCGGGATCCTTTGCCGCAGCATCCTTGAATCCTTGGTTGGCCAGACTCAGTGCGTAGGGCAGTGTTGCGTTGTTGAGTGCGACCGTTGAGGTCCTGGGCACAGCGCCTGGCATGTTGGCCACGCAGTAGTGGAGAACGCCGTCCACCTCATAGACAGGATCCGAATGGGTGGTGGCGTGAGTGGTCTCGGCGCAACCTCCCTGGTCGACTGCAACATCGACCAGGACTGCACCCGGCTTCATATCCTTGAGCATCTCGCGAGTGATCAGTTTCGGAGCGGAGCGGCCCGGAATCAGTACGGCACCGATCAGAAGGTCCGCCTTAGCAGCTTCCACGGCCAGGCTGTGACTGTTGCTCACCACGGTTGCGATCTGCCCACCGAAGGTGTCGTCAAAGAAGCGCAAGCGTTCAAGATTGAGATCGAGGACGGTGACCCGCGCTCCCAATCCGATGGCTACTTTTGCAGCGTTGAGGCCAACGATGCCCCCACCGACGATGACTACCGATCCAGGATTGACCCCCGGAACGCCGCACAACAAAGTGCCGCGCCCACCGTAGGCGCGCTGCTGATAGTAGGCACCGACCAGGGTCGCCATGCGACCAGCGACCTCCGACATCGGCGTCAGCAAAGGAAGTTGCCCGCGTCGATCCTCAATCGTCTCGTAGGCGATGCCTGTAATTCTCTTGTTGAGCAACGCGTCAGTGAGTTCGGGTAGCGGCGCAAGGTGTAAGTAGGTGAAAAGTAGTTGATCCTCGGGCATGAGCTCGCATTCAGGCAACAGCGGTTCCTTGACCTTGACGATCATCTCTGCCTCTGCGTAGACCGTCTCGGCGCTCGCCACAATCGACGCGCCAACAGCGTTGTACTCGTCGTCGGTGAAGCCGCTACCTGCTCCCGCTCCAGCTTGGATCGCTACTTCATGGCCGGCTGTAACTAGGACGGCCACACTGGCTGGCACGAGGCCAACCCGGTACTCATGATTCTTGATCTCGGCAGGTACACCAATTCTCATCGCGCTTAGCCTCCGCCGTGTCGGCGTTGCTGAAAGGGGGCCTCCGGGGTAGCACGACTCTAGTGCTCACTGCCGGGGTGATTCTTGGAGCGGGCAACGGGACTCGAACCCGCGACATCCAGCTTGGGAAGCTGGCACTCTACCAACTGAGTTATGCCCGCCTGAGGGGCGAAGGTACCCTTCGCCCGGGACCGCGTCAACCAGAAACTGCAAGGAAACCGACGGTTGAGCGTCGGCAGTCTGAGTTAGTCACCCATCATCAAGTCGCCGAGGCCGCCCAACACGGAACCCTCACCCTTGCGCTTACCGCCGGCCTGCGGAGCGGCAGCGAAGATGCGACTAGCGAGTCGGCTGAATGGAAGGGACTGTACCCAGACCATACCCGGTCCAGTCATGTTCGCGAAGAATAGACCTTCCCCACCGAACAACGCAGTCTTGATGCCGGGCACCATCTGGATGTCGTAATTCACGGTCTCCTCGAAGGCGACCAAACAACCTGTATCCAAGCGCATGTTCTCGCCGGGCTCCAGCCTCCGCTGAACAATGGTGCCGCCGGCATGGACGAACGCACAGCCGTCTCCTTCGAGCCGTTGCAAAATGAAGCCTTCGCCACCAAATAGGCCAGCTCCAAGCTTTCGTTGCAAGGCGATACTCACTGACACCCCCTTGGCCGCGCACAAGAAGGCATCCTTCTGGCACAAGACGGTACCGCCATGATCATTCAGCTCAAGCGGAATGATGCGGCCTGGATAAGGCGAGGCGAACGCCACCTTCTGGCGCTGTTGACCACCATTGCCGAACACCGTCATGAACAACGACTCACCGGTCAACACGCGCTTGCCAGCCGACATCAGCTTGCCCATGAAACCGCCAGTCTCACTTTGAGCCGAGCCGTCACCGAAGATCGTCTTCATCTCGATGCCAGGATCCATGAACATAAACGCGCCGGCCTCAGCCACGCACGCTTCTGAGGGGTCGAGGGTGATCTCGACGAACTGCATCTCTTCGCCGAAGATCTCATAATCGATCTGATCCGCAACCTGACCCGGAGCTGCGACACGCGGTGCGTCCCCTGAACTCTGAGCGAACAACTCGGAAAACTCGTCGGTCGTGGTAATTGGGGCCCAGCTCGCCATGCCCTGCTGAAAGACGTGTGCGTACTGGTCGATCTGACCGGCCTTCACCTTGTTTACGATCTCGCTCGCGGACCACGGGCCCTGCTGTTCTCCGTTGACCGCCACGAACCACTGATCTGTCCCACTCATGTTGTGTTCTTGCCCTCGTTAAGGAAATTCAAACCGACATCAAGGATGCCAGGTTACCCAACGCCAGTCTACCTAATGCACGCGTTACCACTGGGACGCGTTGGCAGCTGACGCGGTTCAATCGGTGCGCTTCCAAGGATCGCATGGCCGAGGCACTTCACGCCGCAGCCTCAAACCTACTCAGTCTCTTCACTGAACCTAACTTCGAAGCTCTTCGGCCAATGTTTCCCGGTAATCAAAAAACTGTCGCGCTCGGGCCAATAGGCAATCCCATTCAACACTTCCGCCCGCCGGGCCTCGGCCGGGGTCAGCAGTCCAGATAGATCGGCAACTCCCGTCACCTGACCGGTTCTAAGGTCGATGCGAACGATCTCATCGGTTTGGTAGACGTTCGCGAACAACGCTTTGCCCTGGGCGTAGTACTCGAGCTCGTTCAGATCGTCCTGCGGGCGTGATCCGCGCAGGACCGGGAGTTTCCCCAGCAGCTCAAAAGTCTCGGGGTCGTAGAAGCGAAGTTCGTGCGTGCCATCGCTCAGGATCAGTCGTTCACCGTCGAACTCTAGCCCCCAACCCTGGCCCGTAAAGGAGGCTTCACCCAGGTTTTCGAGACCATCAATCGACCAGCGGAAGGCGAGCCCCGAGTGCCAGGTCAACTGCCAGAGTACGTCGCCTACGCGAGCGATTCCTTCGCCAAAGAACTCTCGTTCTAGGTCGATCGAGCGCTCGATGACCCCGCTTTCCGGGTCCCAGACATCGATCCCCGAGTGGCCGTTCTGCCCTCTAGACTCAAACACACGACCGTCAACAAACAACAGACCCTGGGTATAGGAACTAGAGCTATGCGGAAGCTCGCGCAACACTTCGACGCTCAACTGCACAGGCTCCGGCCTGGTTGTCGCTGTTGGCGTTTTGGTCACGGGGCCTGGCTCGCTCCTTTCAGCCTTCGCAGCACTTTCGCCGAGCTCGCCGCGCTGAGCCCCGCAGGCTGCGAGGCCAAAGCCCAACACTAGTGAGGTATTCACGATCCCGCGAACCCAAGAATCCATCCGGCTAGGTCTACCGAGTCCCATCATCGCCCTCCTTGTCCGGCCAGACCGCAGAGCTGACCTCCAGCTTCTCACCAGTGACTGATCTAAAGATTGCCGCGGCAGTCTACCCACCGAAACCGGTACACGAAAGGTCGCCTCGACCAGGCCGTTTCGTTCTAGCAACGGCGAACAAAGCCTGAGTTCTGTGCCGTTGATTCCGGCTTGCGCAGAGCTCAAACATGGTGCACCGAACTCTGAGGTGTCTTTGAATGTGGCGCGCTGTCCTCGACCCCAAGGATCGTCTCTCTTCTTGCATCAACCGCCCTTGCACCAACCGTTGTTGCCGACCCCATCGCTTGGCCACGCGCACCTTGTTGCAAACGCTACTGAGGCCGTCACGGCCGATCTAAGCATCAAAAGGCAATCGTATCGAAACGACGAGGCCGGCGAGTTCCTGATCTTGTTGAGCGCTTGGGTCCAATGCCGAACTCCGGCTATTGGCGGCGGTGATGGTCCCACCGTGATCCTCAATGATGCTCTTCGCAATCGGGAGACCCAGTCCAGTACCACCGGTCGAGGCTGAGAATGTGGGTTCGAAGATCCGGTGCAGATCGGACGGCGCGACCCCTGGGCCGCTGTCGCGCACGCTCAGCGCAACGACCCGATCCTCTGCCTTCGCCGTCTTACCAGCAACGCCTAGCGCCGCTTCAACATGCATATCCAGATGGACTCGACCAACACCCTCGCAAGCACGGATCGCGTTCTCGTAGAGATTTCTGAGCACCCGACCAATGAGACGGCGATCATGCTCACAGTTGAACTCTTGCTCGCTGATCTGAGCTGAGAAGACCAAATCATCGGATGTACCTGAACGGTATGAGTTCACCACCTCCCGGACCGTAGAGCCCAAGTCACCCCTCGTCTTGTTCGAGGTCGGAATGCGTGAGTAGGTCGAGAACTCCTCAGCGATCAGTCGAAGCTCGTCAACCTGCGCCAAAATGTTATCGATACAACGCTCAAAGACGTCATCCAGACGTTCCGGGGTGGATTGATAGACCCGGCGCAGATGGTCAGCGGACAGGGTAATCGGCGTCAGCGGGTTCTTGACTTCGTGAGCGATGATCCTCGCCATCTCCGCCCACGCCGCCAGCCGCTGAGCTCGAAGGACCTCGGTGACATCCTCCACTACCAGCAACGCTGCAGGATCGCCAATTCCTGCGATCGGCAGCCATTGAACGGTCCACTCTTCGGCTCCTCGGCCAGCACGATCCACGCGGATACTGGTTCGCTCTGCGATCGCCGGCCGTGACCCTACGGCTTTTGCCAATTCTTCCGATTCGATTCGACCGGTGAGTTGTTCCAATGAATCTCCTGGCCGCACACCCAGCAGGTCCGCGGCCTCGCGGTTGGTCATGATCACCCGCTCGTTCTCTCCGAAGGAGACCACCGCTGACTTGATGTTCGCGATCACGGTGTCAACTACCTGCTTTTCGCGCACGAGGCGCTCTCGCCCCGACGCGATCTTGCCCGCCATGTCGTCGATGGCATCGGCCAGGATTCGCAGTTCAGGGATCCGTGGCGTCAGCCCCAAAGCCTCCTCACCTGCTGCAATCCGCTGGGTTCCGGCCACGATTGCGGTAATCGGCTTGGTCAAGCCCTCGGCAAAGCGCACCGCCACTGCGATCAACAGGAGGGTCAATACGGTTGCCAGCACTAGGGCTTGATTGAGCAGCCGACGCAACGTGAAGGTCGTTTCAATCTGTTGCGCCAACAGCGGCACCGACACAAAAAGGCCCGAGCGGCCGGAGTTCGGTAGATCGACCTGTTGATACAGCTCAAGGTAGCGATTCGAACTCTTGCTGTCGTTCATCCGTGCCGCAACCTCCCTGCCCTCGAGTGCCAGCGCTGAAAAGACCTCGCCTGGAATCTGGCTAGGCAACAAGCCGGAAGAAAAGAGTTCGGGCCGACTCGAGGTCAAGACGCTGCCCCGCCAGTAGAGATTGACTTCGTGTCCGACGATCAAGCTGATCCAACTCAGCAGTTCATCGTCTAAGACCGTGGTCACGCTGAATCCAGGCTCCAGTGAGGACAAGTAATCGCCGACCATTCGCTCGGCTGAGCTCAACGCCGCTTCCCCGTCCAACTGCTGATCGAACTGCAAACGATCCGAGAAAGAACGCAGCAAGAGGACCGAAAGTAAGACGATAGGAATCGACGCAAGTAGTGCAAACGCCAGAACCAATCGCCTCGAGAATGATCCCAAAAACTGGGACTCACGACGCGCGGCACCAACCAACACCAGAGCCAACAGCGCCAACACCACGGCCGCGAGCACAAGATGTGCGCTAACTTGGATTGCAGTACGCAGCAACGATTCGAACCAGGGTCGCTGCGGAAGATAGGTACGGACGAGTGTGAGGCTCTCTTCAAACCACTGCTCGCGAAAGACCACCGGGTCCGCAGCGCCACCATCTACGTTCGCAGGAGATCGCCCATTCGAGTCCTCGAGTTCGCGGATACGCTGCGAATCGCCAAGAACAATGCCCGCCTCCCCCTCCCACGGCCCTGCAACCATCGCCAAATCTGTGCTCCACTGGGCCGAAGAGAACGACTCGCCCAGGAGAAAGCGACGCGCGAGGTCGGATTCCGTCACCTGCTCTTCGCCACCGAACTGAGGTGTCGGCATTACAAAGAACTCCACCAGCCAGCCCGCTCCTGAATCGACCGAACCGCTGACCATCGCAGACTGGGACCAGCGTCTGAGGCGCTCCGGGTTGGCGGCGTGCGAAGTCACTTCACCGGACTCCTGCTCCTTCAGCCCAACTCCGAAGAACTGGCTGGCCCCGGCTTGGGTTAGGCGCAACGCGGACGGCCCGCTGGTCTGACTCAGCGGGGATGCCATCCAAAGTAACAAGGAAAGGTCGTCTGCATGACTGCGAGCAGGCTCCAGCCCGAGCGTCAACCGATGGATGTCCAAACTCTCGAAGAACACCGCCACCTGATCGCGCTGCATTTGCCGACCATGTGAACTGAAGCTCGACAGCGTCGGGTCAGCGGCGGCTCCGAGTTGTCTCACCGCGGTCTCGTTCGAGACGACCGTCCAAAAGCTGGCAGCGATCAACAGCCCCGCGACGCCTAACGTGACCTGACTGCGCAACTCCCGCTTCCAAGAGACCGCGACCAGTAGCCCGCCGGCGAGACAGCCAGCTGCCAGCGCCGGGACCTGCGGAATCGGAGCGTGCGCTAGCAACAGCAGCCCCGCAGCACTTGCTATGAGTGGGCGCGAAGGCACCTGGACTCTTTCGTACTCGCCGCTCCAGCAGACCAGTACTGCCACCGCCGCGAGGGCGCTTAGCAAACCAGCAATCAGCACCGCCGGTTCAACACTCAAGCGCAACACAAGACCGTTGAGTTCCAGACCGGCGCCTTCGCGAAGCAGGTCCGACCCGAGCCAAGTAACCAGACAGGCCGTAGCTCCCAGGAGCCCAACGGCACCTCCGACCCGTAACGCGACCGGCGGCGAGCGATACGCAAGGGCGCTCGCCACTCCGGCGACCACCACCAACAGCAGTAGGCCCAACGCGACCTTGAATGCAAGCAGATCAAGCAACCCAGCGACCGTAGCCGAGACTGCGGCGAAGAACACTACTCTAGCCACAAGCTTCGTAGGGGGCACTGAGCCGGCTGCTATCTGACCTGCAACAACATCAACGACCAGCACCAGCAGCAACACCAACACCCCGATCGCAACTAGTCCAGGTGGCCGACCCACCAACGCAGAAGGCTGCACCACCAACTCCAGATCGCCCGTCGAGACGGCACTAGTGGGGCCCGATGCCGCCGCCGACCAGACCCGTCCATGACCTCTCGTTCGCCCGTTCCGATCAGTTTCCAACGCCCACCACGGAGACTCAAGGAACACGGGCAAGCGCAACGATGAATAGCTAGCACCCACTACGACTCGCCTCCCTTGCGGGTCCCCTCGAATCACCGCGACGTGCCCCAAGGTAGTCGCGGTAAAACTGGAGAGGGAAAACGAACCGCTCTGCGGAAGATCCGATTCCGGCAGAGTATGGCGAAGCCCAGACCCTGCCCAAGCTTCAGCTACGCCATCGACATCAACGATAAACAGCGAATCTGCCGGCCCGGTGCTCGCGGCGATCGCCTCTGAGGCCAACCGAAAGAGATCGAGATCAGTCGAATCACCAACCGCGCCTCCTGCATCTCGATCATCTTGAGTGTGCGCCTCGGTGAGCCGCTCAGCCACCTCGTCGGCTTGTAGACGCAGGAGGTGGAGCGCCTGTTCAAAGCGGCTCTGAAGCAACGCCGGTCGACCATCTTGCGACCAGTCCTCTAGGACCCACAAGGCAGCCAGCAAGCCAATAGTCAGTGCAACAAGGAACCACTTCAGGCCACGCACTCTCGGAGTCGCCCACAACAGTGACAGGCCCCCCATTCCAGCAAGAAGACCGCAGCCCAACAACCTCGAGCCCGTCCCTTCGACCAGTGGCGAGGCAACGCCTGACAGCAGCAGTGCTGCTATCGAGGCAATACTGGCCAATACCGCCGCCGGCCAGAAAGCCGCTGGCCCCTTCACAACTGGTAACGCCGAATCTTTTGGGCCAATCCGTTCCTAGATAGACCCAGCATGCGTGCCGCCTTCGACTTGTTGCCTCGGCTTTGCTCAAGTGCCTCCCAGATCGCCTGCCGTTCGACGCGTGCGACAGACTGTGCAAGCGAGCCCGCTTCCTGAACTGACCGGCGCACCGCACCAGGCCCGCTCGCACTCTTGATCTGCTGCGGTAGCAGGTCGATATCTAGAGGCGACTCATCTCGGGCCAAGAAGATCATTTGGCGAACTGTATTCTCGAGTTCATGGAGGTTTCCAGGAAACTGGTACGTGCTCAACGCTTGCAGCGTGCGCGTGGTGATGCCTCTGACCCGCTTCCCGGTCTCATGGGAGAAGCGATTGACCATTGTTTGCAGCAACAATGGTAGGTCCTCGGAACGTTCCCTCAGGGCAGGGACTTCGATCAGAAACTCGCACAACGCGGTACCTAGGTCTACTCGAAACCGATCCTCGTACATCGTCCGAGCCAGTGATTGATCGCTGGCAGCAATCACCCGAAATCGGATATCTCTCTGCTCTGTAGCGCCCGGACCATTCACCACACCGGTGCGCAATACTCTCATCAACTGGCCTTGCAACACGAGCGGCAGCAGTTCGACGTTGCGCAGAAACAGGGTCCCATCAGCAGCGAGCTGAGCCTTCCCTTCGCGCCGAACGGGCCCCGTCTTGCCCATAATCTCGGCACCAAACATGTCCGCGGCCAGTTGCTCAGTCGTCGCCCCGTCGCAGTCCAGCATGACGAAGGGGCCGTGCCGTGCGGGACCAGAGCCGTGCAGCGATCGGGCGATCAACTCTCGACCCGTACCCCGCTCCCCGAGTACCGCAACGTTACTTCGCGAATCAGCCACCATCTGCATGCGCTCTAGCAGCACCTTCATCTTCGGCGATGGCCCCACCACCAGGCCCGGAGTGAGGGTCAGCTCGCGTTGTTCACCGCGTCCCGGAAGAATCGGTTCATAACGACCGACGTGGTGAACCAGCCCAAGCACGATCAAGTCGGTGACCGTCGCGAAGCCCAGCTCCGGCTTCCAGTTGTCAAATGACAAACGAGGCACGATGATCGCACCAAAGTAGTCCCGGTCCATTGCGCGAGCGGAACGGTAGCAAACCAGCCAAGACCGCCCATCAATTTCGGCATTGAACTGCCCGAGGGTCCGGCCCGGGCCTAGATGAGCTTGTTCGCGACAGGCCGAGAGTACGACCTCAGCTTGCTGCAACCAAAGCTCATCTTTCGTGACCACTAACTTCAAAGCTGGATCTGCGATCGGCAGCCCATCAAACAGGAAGACCGCGCCGCCGCCGAAATCTTCGATCAATTCCGCCAAGACAGATTCGAGACTCTGATCGCTCGCCGCATCGTTCAAGACCCAGGAGCTCAGACTCGACAGGTGCTCGAGCAACCGTTTCCGGGCGACCGATATCGCGGCTTCTGAGTGCTCTGGAAAGCGCACTCGGGCCTCCTGATCGTTCGTGCCTGCGCGCCTATCTTGCGAGCGGGTCTCGGTGGCCAGCTTGCTCAGCGGGCGGTCGTCAGTCTCTTCTAGAACAAGGGTAACCTCGCCGACCTTCAGTTCGTCGAGCAGCTCCAGAACACCCGAATCTTGAGCACTTCCGTTGAACTCAGCGGTTCCCGGCTCGCTTACCTGAACTTGGACCGAAGACCCAATGCGCTGGAGAACGGCGTGAGCTGGCAACACGCCCTCAACGTTCAAGCGAATATCACACTGCCCACCACTGCCAAGCAGCAGCTTGCCAGCGCCGAGGGGAAATCTCAGCGCGCCGTTGGGAGCGTAGGCGACCAGTCGCAGCATCTCAACGGACTGTAACGGAAGCGGTCCCGACGAAATCAACAATGCGACGGGCGACCGTCTCTGCATCAGCGGATCCGGTGTCAACCAACACGTGCTCTGGCGTCCTTTCCAGTGGCGACGCAGCACGATCCGAGTCCCGTTGATCGCGCTGCGCGATGCTCGATGTCACCTCATCAAGGGTCAACTCTGGGTGCCGTTCCTTTAGCTCCAAGTAGCGCCGCATAGCTCGCACCTCGATACTTGCTTGCAGAAAGAACTTGTACGGCGTATGGGGAAAGACCACTGTGCCGATATCCCGCCCTTCCACCACCCCGCCATACAGTGCTCCGAATCTTTGCTGTCGCGCCACCATTGACTTGCGAACCGTCGCGTGAGCGGCGAAACGGGAAGTGATCTCGCTGATCCGCGGAGTGCGGATTTCTCGATCGACGTCCTCACCATCCAGTCGTAACCACGCCTTGCCACCCTCAAATTGAAGGTCGAGTTGCAAGCCTTGGAGCAGCTGCGAAACAGTCTCCTCCGAAACATCATGCGCTCGATTGCTTCGATCGGCGTGCAGAGCCAAGCAACGATACATCGCTCCCGTATCGAGATAGGGAATCTCGAGCAACTCAGCGACGCGGCGAGCCGCGGTGCTCTTGCCGACCCCAGAGGGTCCATCGATGGCCACTAGCATCTTGGAACTACCCTTCATCGCGTGTCATCTCAGCCGCGTGCCATCCATCGGCGCCTTTGGAGCGTGGATGTCACGCATGTGCGACAACCAACACCACTGCCTAGCTGGGTCTCGAAACGGAGACCAGGGCATTAACTTCTCTTTCGGTCAGCTCTCGCAAGTCGCCCTTGGGCAACCGGCCCAGGGTGACCGGGCCGATCTGGACCCGGCGCAAACGCGTGACGAGATGGCCAAAGCGCTCGAACATCCGACGCACTTGACGCGTCTTTCCTTCGGTGATTTCCACCTTCCACCAAGTGTTCTTCTTGGCTACTCGCACCTTGCCACCCACTCGGTGTGGCGTGATCTTGGACGGTTGCAGGCGCACTCCGTCTAGACGAATTCCCTTCGCCAGCGTTTCGATGCTCTTCACTTCAGGCGTGCCCTTGACTTTGACCAAATAGGTCTTGGCGCAGCCATAGCGCGGGTGCGCGACCCGTTCAGCGAAAGCGCCGTCTGTGGTTAACAGGAGCAGGCCTTCAGTGCCGTAGTCGAGGCGCCCGACGCTGATCAGCCCCTTGCGATACCGGTGCGGTACCAAATCAAACACCGTCGGTCGACCCTCAGGATCGTGGTTGGTGGTCATGGTGCCTTCGGGTTTGTGCAGCGCCAGGTAGTGGTGCTCCTGAGCGGCAGGCGCGCGCAACAGTTTCGCCCCGACTTTCACCGAATCCTCAGGGCGTACCCGATCGCCGAGCTTTGCAATCCGCCCGTTGATGGTAACGCGCTGCTCGCGGATCATCTCCTCGGAGCCTCTCCGCGATGCAACGCCTAGCCGAGCCATGAACTTTTGCAGCCGCTCGCCGTCAACCTCGACTGATAGCTTGCTGGGCGCCGCTTTCGCCTTCGACCTGCGGCGTTGCGCGCCCTGCCGACCGGTAGGTCGACTGGCCGGCCGGGAACTCCGCTCTGCGCCAGGCGCCTTCGAACCAGAACCGGATCGTTCTCCGCGTCTTGCAGCAGTCATTCTTCCTCTCCCTCGGGCCGGCTGATTTCGGGATGATCAGCATCGGGGCAGTCAGTCTCTAACTCTTCGTCCAGAGGCTCGGGGTCGTTGGCCGGAGAAGGCAGGTTTCCAACTTCTTCCCGGGTTCCTTCCGTTTCACCAAAGTCGGGTTCGGATTCAAGGTCTTCATCTTGAGCTGTGACCGGCTCCTCCTGTTCGGCCTGCTCTCGCTCTTGCTCGATCTCTGCGCGTTCCTCGTCTGCTGATTCTTCCTGATCCTTCTCTTCAACTAGAGCGAGCTGCTGTAGGACGTGCTCCTCGCGATCCCCCCCAACCAGGTCCGACGCTGCCTCTGCACTCTCGACGCCGAAGGTCTCTTCAAATTCCTCCAATGGAGGTAGATCCTCAACTCTGCTCAAACCAAAGTGCAGCAAGAAATCACGGGTGGTCGCATAGAGGAACGGTTTGCCCACCACATCTTTGCGGCCGGAGATCCGAATCAACCGACGATCGAGCAGTGTCTTCATAACGCCGCTTGAGTTCCTGCCACGGAGTTCCTGAATCTCTGGCAAGGTGATCGGCTGACGATAGGCGACGATGGCAAGTGTCTCGAGTGCCGCCATCGTCATCCGGTTGCTACCGCTGACCTCAAAGTACTTGCGTAGATGCCCATGAAGGTCCGGGCGAGTGACCAAGCGGAGACCACCACCCGCCTCATCGAAGATGAGGCCTCGTTCCGGAGAGTCGTCCCGTGCTCCATAGCGCTCGCGCAGCCGCGCCAACCCACTCTGAACCATCGGTGCATCCTTCTTGCGAAAGACGCTCATCAGGCGATCGACCGGCACTGGTTCGCCGGAGACGAACAGAATCGCCTCAAGAGCGGCCTCGATCTCAAGCTCAAGCTCGCGCTCAAGCGGATCGACTTGTTCACCGCAGACAACTTCAGCGTTCGAGGCTAGGTCTTCTTGCTTTGTATTCACTTGTTCAAAAGGCTCAAATCAGCGGCAGGACCATCTGGCCAAGCGTCGGGTGTACTGTCGGTTCGGAAACGGCGAGCGGCAAGAAACCTCAGGCCATGATCCCTTCAAAGTCTGTCGCCGAGTACTCGCGAGTGGTTCGAAAGATCAGGACCTCGCCGTTCTCGCCAATGTGGAGCTTGATCAGCTGGAGCTTGCCCAACTCAAGGATCGCGAGAAACGCCGCAATCGCTTCTGATCGGCAGGACAGTGCCAGAAGGTCGTCCACAAGATCGAGCGGTTTGAGCGTTGACATAGCTGCTAGCAGCCTCTCGACCTGACCGGTTACCGAGAACGTCTCACTCCGCAGAACAATCTCTGGCGGGTGTTCGCGATCGTAGCGGTTCAAGACCGTTCGGAACACCTTCAGAAGGTCAAAGAGCGACAAATCACCTACATCGAGATCTCCGTCGCTCGACACTGCAACCGCGTCTTGACGATTCTTCTCGCGGATCCACAGGCCGCTCCGAACGCTCGACACTTCAGCCAGGGTCTGAGCAGCCTCTTTGATCCGCTGGTACTCGAGCAACCGTTGAACTAGCTCCTCGCGCAGATCCTCCGCGGGTTCTTCACCTTCTTCGACCTTGGGTTGCGGTAGGAGTAGCCGCGACTTCAGCTGAATCAGAACGGCGGCCTCATAGATGTACTCACCCGCCACATCTAGGTCCAGCTTCTCCATCAAATCCAGGTACTCGTGGTATTGATCGCAGATCAAAGCTACCGGGATGTTGGTGATCTCGACTTCATTGATACGGATGAGGTGAAGGAGTAGGTCCAGCGGCCCTTCGAAGGCGGGCAATTTCACACGCCAATCGTTCGGCAGGAGGCTGCGATGGCGCTCGCGATGCTGACGCACCAGGGTCTCATCCAACGGCTCGCCGTGCGACGTCGGCGTCTCGCTGGCCATCGGCTCAGAAACCGGTTTATCGGTTTCAATCTGAGGGTCTACGGTCACATTCATCTCAGTCTGCAGTGGTTTTCTTGAAATCTGGTCTTGTTTGGGCATCTGTTGCCTTGCGACTGGAGTCTCGTAGCTGACCTTTAACCGGATTCAACATCAGACGACCGTCGCGCGAAGTTTTGGATCCATCGACTCTCGAGCGCCAAATCGAATGCGAGCCCGATCAAGGTGGCCACCAAGAAAGCCCTGATCGTTGTCGAAGCCGACCAGGTGAACAAACTTGCGGTCGAGGGATCTGCACCAACAACCAAGACACCTACTACCAGCGACACAGTGACTGCGAACCCCGCTCCACCAAGGAGGATCCCTGCAGAAGACTTCTGCGCTCCCGCGCGCCCTAAGATTCGGTTTGTCCAGGCGGCAAATAGCCCCAGCCATGACTGGCTTAGGCCGAGGAGGAAGGCACCCGAGAACAACACAGTCAGAAACTCAAGCGTACCTGGCTCTCCTGGCTCGAGCGTGACGTTGCCGAGCTCCCATAAGCCCAACGCACCTCCCAGAAAGGTCCAGCCTAGGACGCCTGCAACCCACATCAGCCATGCCAAAGTCGTGGTCTTCATCGTGGGCAGAGGATAGCGGTATTGGAGCGCCACTGTCGCAAGCGAAGCGGCGCGATTTTGAGACGCTTCGAGCTGCAGGGGCCTCAGCCTCCCGCCATTCCCAGTATCTTGGCTACGCCTAAGTCCCGCTGTCGCGTGCTGCTCGTCGTCTCTAGTGCTTCAACGAACGCGAACGCATCCTCGCGTGCCGCCTCTAGCCATTGAACAGCACTGGCCAGACGCGCCGGAGTCCACTGGGAAAACCCTGACTGCTCCAGGCCCATTAGATTGCCCGGCCCACGAGTCTTGAGATCCAACTCTGCAAGCGCAAAACCGTCTGCGGTCGATGCAAAGTCACTGAGGCGGTGAAGCGTCTCCGGACTACAGCTGGAACTATGAACCGCCAGGCATCGGCCTCCCCTGCTCGAGCGTCCGACCCTTCCGCGTAACTGGTGCAGTTGGGACAAGCCGAATCGGTCCGCGCCTTCGATCACGATCACTGTCGCCTCTGGTACATCGATGCCGACTTCGATCACGGTGGTCGCTAAGAGCACCGAGATCTCACCACCGCGAAAGTCGTCAAGGAGCCGCTTCCGTTCCGAAGCCTCGGTGCGGCCAGTGAGTTCACCAACTGATGTGCCCAAGGCTTTCCGATACAACACGCCTTGTTCACTCAGCGACGCCGCACCCGCGTCATCGTTGTCGATGCGAGGGAACACCACAAACGCGCGCCCACCCGCAACCACCGCCTGCTGAACAATTCGGATCGCCTCAGCGCGTTGGGAGTCCTCCAGCAGTTCTGTCTGCACGATCCCGCGCCCAGGCGGCAGTTCATCAATGGTCGAGAGGCTCAGATCGCCAAACACGGCCAAAGCAAGTGACCGTGGAATCGGAGTCGCGGTCATCAACAACAAGTCGGGCACGGTGCCCTTGGCGGCCATCCCCAACCGCTGCTTAACTCCGAAGCGGTGTTGCTCGTCGATCACGACCAAGCCCAGGCGGTCGAAACCCACAGCATCTTGGATCAAGGCGTGTGTCCCAGATACCAGTTTCAACTCGCCCTTACTCAACCGATCGCTCACCGTCAACCGATCTTCGACCGAACTGGTCAACAGCCCAACTTCATGACGTCCCTCGAACAAACCCTCGAGCGACTCTGCCAACTGTTCAGCGAGCATCTCCGTCGGCGACAAGAAGGCCACCTGGAGATCACTCTCAACGGCCACCAGCGCAGCCATCGCGGCCACGATGGTCTTGCCGCAACCAACATCACCCTGAAGCAGCCGCAGCATCGGCGTCGCGGAGTTCATATCAGCGACAATCTCCCCCAGGCACCGGCGTTGAGCACCGGTCAACCGGAACGGCAGAACCGCCTTGGTGGTCGCGCGCAGGCGATCGTCGATGACATAGCGGTGCGGCTTCCGCCGGCCCCGTATGGCCAGGCTTGCCTTCGCCATCTCAAGTTGCATCGCAAAGAGTTCGCCATAGATCAGGCGCTGATGGGCCGTCGTCGTGGCATTTACCAGGTCCAAAATATCAGTGTCGTCGGCCGGCCTGTGCAGCTCCCTTAGTGCTTGGCCCAATGGGTGCAAGCCCCGTTTGCTTAGCAGCTCCGGCGGAACCGGATCGTCGATCAGGCGCGGCTCTTCGCCGAGCGCGTCGAGCGCAGCCGCCATCAATCGACGAAGTGCCTTATCACCGAGACCGCCGAGTGAGCCGTACTGAGGCTGAATACCGCGGGCTGCAGCGGGATCGCTGATATCCGCATTCATCAGCTCAATGCTTGACCGTCCCTGTCGCAGCTGACCAGTCAGCAAGACCAGTTTGGACTCATCAACACTCTTCGCGAGGTACGGGCGATTGAACCAAATGCAGCGCAGGGTCCTGCCGTCACCGTCGATCACCTCGCCTTGAACCAGATTGAAGCCTGGGCGGCGAGTGAAGATGCGCCGAACCCTCTGGAGCCGTCCTTCGACTGTGACCTCACTGTTCCCGGACGCCACCACTGTCTTCAACGCTACCGGGTCGAGTGGCAGACTGCTCCGGCGATCGCTATAGCGCTTGGGAACCCGCTTGAGCAGATCGGCGACGGTGAAAACACCGGCAGCCTCTAGGGCCGTTAGTCGCTTCGGCCCGACACCCGGCAGACTTCCGACCGAGCGCTGCGAACAGCCCACTAGTCGCGAACGAAGCGCATCTTCACTAGGCCGAACTGGACGTCCTGGCCAACCTCGACCTCACCCGGAACCCCGGTCTCAAGCCGATCGCCACCCACGAAAGTGCCGTTGGTGACACCGATCTCCTCGGTAATGAAGAACTTGTCGCCGCGCCGAAACAACTTTGCATGGCGCCGACTGGTCGAGCGTTGCGTATCCACATCCGTCAGGTCGACACCCGGGTTGATTCCCGTTACCGCGTCCCGTCGACCGATCAGAGTTTCCGAACTCGACGACACCGGAAACTCAATCTCGGTATCGGCATGAACAAATCTTTCAGACGACTCCATGATCGGCGCCGGTCCCGTGTCGGGCGCCGCGGCCTCGAGCGCGCCATGACTGAGACGAAGGCTCAACTGCTTGAGCAGATCGTCCGTCCGCCGGAGTCGATGAGACAGCTTGCGCATCATCCGTACCGCAATCTCGGGATTCGAGCGCAACATCTGGTCGAAGGTCGAGCCATTGAACTGAAGCAATCTCGTTTCGCACGCTGCTCTAGCCGCTGCGCTGCGCGGAAGGTCCTCGAGCAGAGCCATCTCGCCGAAGAAGTCGCCCTTCTCTAGCGTAGCGAGCACGGTCGGTCCGTTTTCGAGGTCCTTGACAATCTCTACAGTGCCAGTCTGGATGATGTACATCTCGGTGCCGAGGTCGCCCTCACGGAACATGTAGTCCCCGGCCTGGTATGTGCACTCGAAGGAAGGTGGGCGCTTGGCCCCGCCTTGGCCGGTTTTGAATACTGGTTTGCTCATGATTGGATGCCGGTGATTGTACCGCCAGTTGGCGATCGAAGGGGAACTGTCTGAGTGAGAGGGGCCTACCCCAGGGTTGATAAACGAAGTTCGTCTCGTTCGATCCGAGCGTTTGCTCCCAGCGGCAACGACAGGTTCGGAGTTCCGTGGCCTGCGGGCAACCCGTAGAAGATGGGTACGCCCAAACGAACTGAGTGATCAGCCAGGATCGGCGCCACCGCCTCGTCGAGTAAATCCGAAGATTCGGGGTGCTCAGCGCACGCGTCCGATTGAGCGCGACATTCTCGACAATGGCCAAACACGACTGCCTGCGCGCGGCCTAGGCCAGCCAAGCCGAGTTGCGCCATGTAGCGGTCGATCTGGTAAGGCGCCTCCCCCACATCTTCCAGGAAAACAATGGCGTCTTCGAAAAGCGAACTTGGATCGAAGGCGGTCCCCAGCGCGGCGCACACCATTGCCAAGCAGCCACCGAACAGCGGTCCTTCGATGCCGTCGCGCAGGCCCAACACATTGGATCCCTCTGCGCCGTCGTCGCCGTCCGCTGTCGCACGGAGCAACTGCCAGCGGCGATCGTATCGTCCGCTCAGCGCAGTCAACAGGGTCTCGCGCTCTTCTTGAACAAGTCCACGCGCAAGATCTGTGGCCACCATCGGGCCATGGACCGTCATCCATCCGGTGCGTTTCGAGACTTCCAAGAGCAACGGCGTGAGATCTGAATAGCCGACGAACCAGCGAGGCCGAGCCGACAGTAGCGTCCAATCAATCTGGTCGATGATCCGAAGCACGCCGTGACCGCCACGACTGAACAGAATCCCATCAACCTCGCTGCGCAGGAGTCGATGAAAGCCATCGAGTCGTTCGGTGTCAGTTCCGGCTAAGAAACCCGACGCAAGCGCAACATTCGGTGCCTGTTCCACTGCGAAACCCATCGACTCAAGCTCTCTCTTGCCCTTGGCTAGCAACTGGAGGTCAACTGGGCCCGACAGAGCCGCGATCCCTACTCGCGCACCTCGAGCAACCACCACTGGGACCCGTAACTCTGGGACGGCACCCGCGGGTGCGGCAGATCTAGAAGGATGTTGCATGGGGCGATTCGGGTCCAAGGAAGGGCGAGTGCACTGCGAGAACGAAACGAAATCGATCGAAGGACCCTCGTAAGCCGAATTCTGTTCACCCTCCAAGGAGGGGGACCGTCATTCCTCTGGACCCCACGTTGCCGTGAGGTTCTAGCAACCTACCCGGAAGCCCGGAACCGGAGTTCCGCGAGTCGGGCGGCTCGCGAATCTGACTTCCCTATTTGGTCTTGCTCCGCATGGGGTTTACCAAAGCCCCGAAACGTCACCGCTCGGGCGGTGCGCTCTTACCGCACCGTTTCACCCTTACCGCAACCGGCTTCAAAAGAAGGGCGGTTGAGGCGGTCTATTCTCTGTTGCACTGGCCATCGCGTTACCACGCCTCGCCGTTAGCGAGCATGCTGCCCGAAGGAGTTCGGACTTTCCTCGATGACGCAAGCGTCACCGCGACGGTCTCCAGATCCTCCGATCGAAGTCAGTATCCTACCCTCGAAGCGTGGCGGCCGGCGGCAGGAGAGCCAAGATGCGGCACTAACCGTGAGAACTGTCGCCCCAGATGTCCTTGATCCGCCCGATGAAGGAGCGGCCCCCAGTTTGCGCGGCTTCCTGTTGCTCGCGCACGCGGGCCAACCCGTCCATCGCCTTGCCATTGCCGGGGGACAGCTGCAACGTTGACTGATAATGGACCGCTGCGCGGTCGGGATGACCGGTCTCTTCCATCAGCTCGGCCAGTTCGAGTCGATAATCAGCATTCTTCGGATCCATCCGGATCGCCTGCTTGAAGTTGTCGCTAGCAGCTTGCAGCCAGTTCGGGTTGCGTCGTTGTATGCGGCCGAGTAAGGCGATGTACTCGGCCTTGGGATCGGCTCTGACTGCCTGACGAGCCAACTCCATCGCGAAGTGATACTCGCCTGTGTCCAAGAGTCGAGCGGCCCGGCGTGAGTTGGCGAGAGCAACCTGACGCTGCTCGGTATTGCGCCCATCACCACCAACGCTTCGAGTAATCTCGACGCCCGCTTCGATGTTGTACCCCGCGCGCCGCTCAGGATCTTCGAGAGTGAGATAGGCCTCGGTGGCCCTCTCAAACAAGAGGCCAAGAGCCGGTGCCGCGCGCACCATGTCCAGGCGCTTGGCGTTCCCAGGATGCACGCGCAGTGCAAGCTCTTGGTACGCGTCGTGGATGGCCTGGGTGTCGGCGTCCGGCGGTACTTGCAGCAACTCATAGTGGTCAAGGCCAGCGAACCGCTGGATCAATGCCCGTACCTGGTCACGCTCCTCTGCGTCAGCTGGCACGTGTTCGGGCGGCAAAAGCGACGCGAAACGCAACAAGAATCGCTCATTCATCGACTCTGAGTAGCGCTGGTCATACTGTGAATCATCTTGCATCGGTGGCGCCGAAAGACGCAGCAAATCGACCGACTGCAGTCGCAGTATGCAGACGATCCCTTCTTCGCGCGGCGCTGGCAGCTGACGAAGCAACTCGCCAACGGCGGTCGACGTCTCGGCTCGAGACAGAAGGAACATCTCATCGGAGTCGATGCCGTACGGGCTCAGTAACAACCGAGAACTTGGATCCGCGACCACCACGGCGTCTGACCCGCCGAGCTCTGCAAGCGCGGCTTCCGGGTCCAGATCACGCAGGGTTCCTTCCATCACCAGATAGCCGGTCGGTAGCGGGCCGACCAGTGACATGTCGGTCGGCAGCGGTACTCCCAACAACTCATAGCGCCCGTTCTGCCACTCGACTAAGACATCCACAATGCGCGTGACCAGTTCTCGCAGCTGCTCTCGCGCTTCAGTACTCTTGTTCGGATCGTGCTCTTGCTGCTCTCGCGCGCGACGAAAGGCGTCGGTTGCCTCAGCGCCGCTGTTGGTGGCTGCCTTCCCCAGCGAAGAGCCATTACGCGCGGCGGCTATCTCGTTCTCGAGTTGAAGCAAGCTACCGAGCCGCTTTCCCAAGAAATGGGAGCCAGGAAGATAGAGCTCCCCTTTGCTAAAGAAGAATCGCCGTTTGCGGTCAGCCTGGGTCACCTCAAGGATGCCAGACGCCTCGGCTAGGTAGATCTGGCGGATGACTCCGATCAGTGACGGGTTTCCAATTTCGCCTGCGATTTCGACGCTCATGCTTAGCAGTCTACCCTCGCCTCGAACGAAGCGCCCTGCCCTTCAGGCGATGTGCCGTGAAGTTGCTGGTGGACACTCTGGCCCAGGCGTTCTCCGAGCGCATCCTGAAGCTCAAGCAACGAAGCCAAGCGTACTCCCTTGAAGCTCCCGAATCGCCGCACCAAGCGCTTGCGTCGCTGCTCGCCGATCCCTACCAAGTCATCGAACTGACTGCGCAACGAGCCCTTGCTCCGCCTGGCGCGGTGCCTTGATACCGCGAACCGATGAGCCTCGTCCCGGACCTGCTGGAGTACTCGAAGCCCCGCGTCGTGCCGATCTAGCAACACCGGGTCCTGCTCGTGAGGCAAGAACAACTCCTCCTCCCGCTTGGCCAGTCCGACGATAGGAATTTCATCCAGCCCGACAGTCGCTAGGGCTTCCAGTGCGGCGCTCAACTGACCTTTGCCGCCATCGATCAGAATCAAGTCGGGCAGCTCATGCCCTTCCTCGAGTTGTCGCCGGTATCGCCGCTCCACTGCTTGGTGGATCGAGAAGAAGTCATCCGGTTGACTCAGACCTCGAATGTTGAACGACCGGTAGTCGCGCTTGCTCATCTTGCCGTCGATCCAAACGACCATCGAGCCGACGGTGTAGGCACCTTGAAAATTCGAAATATCGAAGCCCTCGATGCGCCGCGGCGTCTCGGGCAACCGCAGAGCTTCGCTCAAGCGCTCAGCACCAGCCAAAAGCTCGGGCGACAATCTGAACCGGCGGCGAAAGGCCTGGCGAGCATTCTCCATTGCCATTGCGATCCGCTTGGCTTTTGGACCCCTTGACGGCAACCGGAGGGTGACCGTGGCGCCGCGTTTCTCGCCCATCCATGCCAGCAGCGCGGAATCTTCTTCAATCGGTACCGGTAGGTGCAGCTCGCGCGGTACAAAGGTCGTTCGATCATAGATCTGTGGAAGGAGTTCGGCGAGCAGCCGTTCTGGGGGAACCGGACCAAGATCCTCAAAAAACAGATCGCGTCGGTCGATGAGCTGACCGTTGCGGACCAGGAGCTGAGTCACCGCCGCGTGTTTGGACGCGACATGCACCCCAAAGATATCGACGTCATCAGCGTGATCACGAGTGATTCTGCGCTTCGCACTAATCGTCTCAATCTCTGCAAGAAGGTCCCGCATCCGCCCGGCTTCTTCGAAGTCTTGATTGCTCGAAGCGGCCGTCATCTTGGCCTTCAAGGACTGCACCAACGGATCCGTGCGACCAGCTAAGAACTGGCGCGCCTCATTGACTGCCTCGGTATAGCTATCCGAGTCGGTCAACCCATCCACGCAGGGGCCCAAGCACCGCTTCATGTCGTGGTAGAGGCATGGTCGCGGGAGTTTCCCATCGATCGGAATGTGGCACACCCGGACCTGAAAGAGCTTCTGTACCAGTTTGATCGCCCGCCGCGCCAAACCACCTGGGAAGTACGGTCCGAAGTACTCCGCCCCGTCGTTGCGCAAGTGCCGAGTAAACACGATCCTCGGATAACGCTCCTTGAGTGTCAACTTCAGGTAGGGGTACGTCTTATCGTCGCGAAGGCGAATGTTGTAGGGCGGTTGTCGGCTCTTGATCCAGGTATTCTCGAGTTGAAGCGCCTCTGCCTCGGAACCGGTGACCACGAACTCAAGATCCACGGCCTCTGAGGTCATCGCACTCAGTCGGGCATCGCCAGTGACATTCTGGTAGGAGACCACACGTTTGCGAAGCGACTTCGCCTTGCCAACGTAGAGCGGCTTGCGGCCAGCATCGACAAACATGTAGATACCGGGAGCATCCGGCAACTCCCGAATTCGTTCCTTGACCTGCTCGAGCACGGTGCTAACCAGCCTCTGTTGCGCGCCAGCGAATCACCGGCTCAACCCACAATCCGTAGCTCTTTGAGCTCGTTGAGCTTGTCGCGCAGCGCAGCCGCTTCCTCGAACTCGAGCCGCTTGGCGGCTGACCGCATCTCCTTCTCGAGACGCTCGATTCGTTTGTTCACCGGGACTCGCTCATCGGCAGCGATCTCGAGTGCGTATTCGGGCGGGGGCTGCAAGTAGTCGAGCGCACTCATTCTGACCAGTGGGCTGTGGATATCTTTGATAATTGACGCGGGCTCGACGCCGTGGTCTTGGTTGTACTTATCCTGAATCGCTCGACGCCGAGCTGTCTCATCCATTGCGTATTGCATGGACTCGGTGGTCTTGTCGCCATAGAAAATGACGCGCCCGTTGAGGTTTCTGGCCGCGCGCCCTGCCGTTTGAACCAAGGATGTTTGACTTCGCAAGAAGCCCTCTTTGTCAGCATCGAGGATCGCCACCAAGGAGACCTCCGGCAAATCCAGACCTTCGCGCAATAGGTTGATACCGACCAGCACATCGAACTCGCCGCGTCTCAGTGCGGTGGTGATTTCAATCCGCTCGAGAGCAGCGATGTCACTGTGCAAGTACTGAACGCGCACTCCGTGCTCAGCCAGGTACTGACTCAGCTCTTCTGCCATGCGCTTGGTGAGCGTCGTCACCAGGACTCGTTCGTTCTTCTTGGTGGTCTCCTGGATCTCGGCCAGGAGGTCGTCGATTTGTCCGGTCGAAGTTCGCTGTTCAATGACCGGATCTAGCAGACCCGTTGGGCGGATGACTTGCTCGGTGACCACTCCTTGGGTGCGCTCCAACTCGATCGGTCCAGGCGTCGCTGAAATATATATCCGCTGACCGATCTTCTGGTCGAACTCTTCAAAGGTCAGCGGCCGATTGTCGAGTGCGC
This sequence comes from Acidobacteriota bacterium, assembly GCA_029263415.1. Lineage (GTDB taxonomy): Bacteria > Acidobacteriota > Thermoanaerobaculia > Multivoradales > Multivoraceae > JAJCXN01. The sequence continues at coordinate 128,440 of JAJCXN010000009.1, read as the reverse complement.
TTGGGAGCCTGAAGCCAAACTCCACCAAGGTCTCTTTGCGAGCTCGATCGCCGCGGTACATCCCTCGGACCTGCGGAAGCGTTTGGTGGCTTTCGTCGACCACTAGCACGAAGTCTTCGGGGAGATAGTCGATCAAGGTCGGTGGCGGCGCGCCCGGAACGCCTTGGGACAAGTGTCGGCTGTAGTTCTCAATGCCGGTGCAGCGGCCGATCTCACTCAGCATCTCCAGGTCAAAGCGGGTGCGCTGTTCAATCCGCTGCGCTTCGAGTAGTCGATTGTTGTCGTGCAGCCCTTTCAGGTGCACTTCAAGCTCTTGTTCGATCGTGCTGATCGCGAGCTTCAGGCGCTCCTCGGGCGTCACGTAGTGACTGTTCGGGTAGATCGGCACTTGATCCAAGGGCTCGAGCACCTTGCCGGTGAGCACATCGAAGCGAACGAGGCGATCGATTTCGTCGCCGAAGAACTCAATCCGCACGCCTCGCTCATCGTAGCTCGGCAGAATCTCGAGGACGTCCCCGCGCACACGGAAGGCGCCGTGAAACAGATCGAGGCTGGTACGCTCGTACTGCATTTCGACCAGTGCAGCAAGCGCCTCCTGCAACCCAACCTGTTGGCCTACCTCAAAGAAGCGCAACATGCCAAAGAAGGACCCCGGCGAACCCAAACCATAGATGCAACTGACCGAAGCGATCAAGATCACGTCGCGCCGCTCGAACAACGAGGTCGTTGCTCGCAAGCGCAGGCGCTCAATGTCTTCGTTGATCGACGTCTCCTTCTCGATGTAGAGATCGCTCTGTGGGATGTAGGCCTCAGGTTGGTAGTAGTCGTAGTACGAGATGAAGAACTCGACCGCATTGTTCGGGAAGAAGCTCTTGAATTCTTGGTAGAGCTGAGCGGCGAGAGTCTTGTTGTGCGACAGCACAAGAATCGGCCGGTCAATCGCCTCAATCACCTTGGCTATTGTGAACGTTTTTCCCGAACCGGTGACGCCCAGTAGCACTTGTTCCCGCTCACCACGATTCACACCGTCGACCAGCTCGTCGATTGCCGCTGGTTGGTCTCCTTGTGGCGAGAATGGCGACACCACCTCGAACCGTCGCGCCTCCCCAGAGTCGCTCACTCGATGACCGCTGAGAACTCAGGCCACGACAGCAAGGCCACCGGTAGCGATCGCGTTCCCTCCTGTTTTGGCTCGGAGCGACTTGGGCTCACTCCTTCGAGCGGAAGAACTCTGCGGAATGCGTTGAGCAGACGCTCGATGTCGACCGGTTCGAGTAGACCGTTCTGTGATCGGGAGTAGGCATTGGTCAACTCGAGTTGTAGCTGAGTCACACCTTGGGTGCGAAGCTCGCCGTTCGCCAGTCCTGCCTTGAAGCCTGCGAACGCGGCGCGCAGTTCGGTGCGCTGCTGTTCTTGCACCGTCTCCGGAAGAGCCTCGAAGATTGCCTCTTCGCTGGTGTCGAGGAACCAAGTGACGATGCGCCCGCTCATGGCCACCGCAAGGACCAGAAAGAGACCCAGAGCCAAACCGACGCAACCACAACCAATGGCCGCAGGTTTTCCGCAGCCTGCGGCATTTGGCGCACTGCTACCCGGGCCACCGCTGCTTGCGGTTGGGCCACCGAGACCACCCGCGACGGGACCAGCCCCTGAAGGCGGAGGCTCAACTGCGGCACCACCATCCCCAGGTGTTGTTGGCTTGATCGGGTCGCCACTCGGCACCCCGGACCAACCAGCGTTGTCCTCTTCATCCGTGTTAGGGGGCTGGCCCCAGGGCCTGGGTAATTCAGGGATGTCGCCCGCACCGTTAGTTCGATCGTCGCTCATGGCATGTGAACCTATAATAGAACCATGAGTGAACTCTCGGGATCCGCGGTCAAAGCCCCCGCCAAATGGAATTGGATACGCCGCATCCTGTTGGCAGCGGTCGTCGCGATTGTTTGCGGCTGCCTGTTGGGCATAGGAGTCGCAGTCTCGATCGATATCCCCGAGGTGGGCGGTATCTCGGAGCATGCGCTAGGCATCGTCACCAGCTTGCAGGACCAAGACGGCGAAACCTACCGGCAGTACTTCCGTGAGAATCGCCTGATCTTGCAAGAGGGCGAAGTTCCGGACAATCTGAGCAATGCTTTGCTTGCCGCAGAGGATCGCAAGTTCTACAGCCACACAGGCTTCGACCTGCTTGGCGTCGTTCGGGTTGCGATCGGCAACCTGTTCCGGGAACGGCGACATGGTGCGTCTACCCTGACCATGCAAACCGCTGGCATCGTCTTTCTCGATCGCACCCAACGGACATGGGAGCGCAAGATCGCGGAGACCCTCCACGCCGTTGACTTGGAAAAGCAGCTCAGCAAAGAGCAGATCCTGACGCTCTACTGCAACCTGATCCCGCTAGGACACCGAAACTATGGGTTCCAGGCCGCAGCGCGCTTCTACTTTGACAAGACCGTCGATCAGCTGACCGTTGCTGAAGCTGCAACTCTGGTCGCAATCGTGCCCAGACCGTCTAGCTGGAGCCCCATCCGGCGGCCCGAGTTCATGCTCGAGCGACGCAACCTCGTGCTTTCTTCAATGCACGATTTCGGCAAGCTAACTGATGAAGAACTCGCCGAAGCCCGGGCTGAACCACTCGGCATCAACCGACCCGCCAGCAAAAAGGTCGTAGGCAACTACTTCAGTGAAGAGGTGCGCAAGTACCTCTATCGCACCTACGGCGAAACCGCACTCTACGAACGCGGCCTGCAAGTCAAAACATCATTGGACCGACGCATCCAAGCCACTGCGGAGAAGGCCCTCCGAGACGGCCTAGAACGCATCGACCGTACCGGTGGATGGCGCGGAGCGCTGCGAACTCTCTCCAAGGAAGAGATGCTGGACGCAAAGCTGCGCGGCTGGGACAGCGCACCACTGCCGGGCGAATGGGCAGAGGGTGTGGTGCTCGACGCAACGCCTCGTGGGGCGACGATCTTGATCGGTGAGGCGCGCTATCAGCTCGATCAAGACAGTATCGCCTGGACCCGGAAGCGGTCTGCGTCCTCACTTGTGTCCACTGGCGACGTCGCATGGTTTCGCTATCGTGAACCGTCGCAGGAGGAGAAGAAGACCCGCCTGGACGCGGCAGAGCTGATCCAAGCAGACCTGGCCGAAGCGGCTGAAGCCCGCAAAGCAGATCAACCCGAGGACTCAACCACCGGCCCGCAACAATCAGCGAGCGAAGCTTCTCAGGTCTCAGCATTCGTTGACCTGGTGCAAGAGCCCGAAGTCGAAGGCGCTCTGGTCGTGCTGGAGAATGCGACCGGCGCGATCCGCGGTTTGGTCGGCGGCTGGGATTTTGATCGCAACGAGTTCAACCGGGCGACTCAAGCCAAACGACAACCGGGCTCGGCATTCAAGCCCATTGTCTTCGGTGCTGGCTTCGAGGCGGGCTACACGCCGGCCGACACCCTTTTCGACGCTCCCGTCGTTTTCGATCGGCCTGGCAGCGATCCGTATAGCCCAAGAAACTTCTACCGCGACCGCTACGAAGGCATCCTGACGCTGCGCCGTGCCCTCGAAAAGTCGATCAACGTCAGCTCGGTCAAGCTGATGGATCTAGTGGGTGTCCAGAGCGTCATCGACTTCGCCCGGCGTTCAGGAATCCGCGCGCCGCTTCCAGCGGTCGACAGCCTCGCCCTCGGCACAGCCGAGATGACGCCGTTGGAGGTCGCCTCGGCGTACGCGGCGTTCGCGAACCAGGGGGTTGCAGTCGCTCCATACTTGATCGAGAGTGTCGCCACCCCAGATGGCCGCCTGTTGGAATCTCACCAGCTTCAAGCCACGCAAGCGATGAGCCCCGAGGTCGCTTTTCTACTGGTCCACACCCTGCGCGGCGTTGTCCAACGTGGCACGGCCAACGCTGCCCGCAAGATCCCTGCTGCTCTCGCCGGAAAAACCGGCACAACAGACGACTACACCGACGCGTGGTTCGCTGGAATCACGCCTAAGTACTCGATCACGGTGTGGGTCGGCCACGATGTCAAACTGTCCATTGGGAACGATATGACTGGTGCCGAGGCAGCTCTGCCTATCTGGATGGAGGTGATCAACGCTGGTCTCGCCGCGGGGTGGGTCGAGGCCGATCTCGACTTCCCGGTGCCTCCGTCGATCGCCTTTCGCAAGGTTGAGTCCACCACCGGTCTCCTAGCAAACAGCTACAGTACCTCCACGATCAACGAAGCATTCATCATCGGCACCGAGCCGGTGCAGGAGTTCGACGAGCGCTGGCTTGCGATCCACCAGCTGCCTTGGTACCAACAGCGCTCGTTCTACGGCAAGCCCAAAGACGGCGAGCGTATGCCCGAAGACGAAGCGGACTGGGAAACGGTCCGCGCTCACTGGGAAGGTCTCACTCTTCCAGGCGACGAACCCGAGGCCAACTAGGCCGCCACCTCAACTTGGCTAACCGCTGCTGACGGAATCCTGATGCCACTCAGCTGTGCCAACACTTCTGTGCCAACACTTCTGTGCCAACTCACCGCGTTCCTACTCACGCGGAACACGACCAAGTGCTGCGAAGTCTCGGTCCCCGAACAGCAAACCGTCGAGGCGATCACGTAGCCGATTGACTCCATCGGCTACATGATCCAGTTCCGTGTTGTTCCCACTCAACTCAATCTCGGGCAGACGATCCTCAGGCGGAAACGGCTGAGCGGTTCTGATTTCGACGTTGGAAAAGCCGACTAGCTCCATCGCCGAACGCAGCGCGGTCGGGTGGATCGGTTTCTGATGGGTCGCATCGACCCAGAATGCACTGGCCCCAACCACGACGGACAAGGGGTTAGGGGTCTCCAGCAAAAGCAAGCCACCTGGTCGCAAGACGCGCCGGGCGTTACGCAGGAGCCCGTTGAGTTGTTCAGGCCCAATGTGCTCGATGACATGAAAACACGTAATGGCTCCGAGGCTTGCCTCATCGGCAGACCTTAGGAACTCATTGAGGTCTGCCTCGACAACGTCGAGGTCAAGCCCTTGGCAATGCTTGACCATCGCGGAGTTGCCATCGATTCCTGAAGCTGCCACGCCACGCCCCTCAAGGAACTCGATGACTTCACCCCGGCCGCAGCCCAGGTCCAACACCGGCCCAGCCTCCTTGAGGTCGTCCCAGTAGCGCTCAATTCGCCCAAGAACCGCTTCGCGGCTGCCCCGCTCTCGGTTCTCGAACGCTAGGTAGGCGGCATCGTCGAGCGCTCTCAGAGCAGCTTGCTGCGGATCGATCGAGGACGACTTCTCCACCCGGGAAAGGTCATCCAATGCACGAACCTGTTGGCGCGCTAGCTCGGTGTAGCTGTCAAGCTTTGCGTCTACGCGGCTGTACAGCGCATCGTTGTAGTGCATCATGTCGTCGGCACGCACGTTGTCGGCCGCTTCCAGAGCACCTAGCCGCTGTTCTAGCGCACCCAGCTGCGCCTGGAGGCTCTGGAGGGTCTCCAACGTGCGGAGCTTCTCTATAACGATCAGATTGAAGATCCGTTGGCGCTCCCACAGATCGTTCTGCGGCAAGCGCACAAACGGCCTTGCGAGCCTCCGCAGCCATGCCAGGACCGGTCCGATGACGGGCCGGTGGCTTTCGATCGGGAATGCGATGTCCGCGGTCCACAGCGCTTGCCACTCATCCAGCGATCGCGTCGGCGCAGCGCTAGCAAAGGACGAGATATCAACCGCGGCCGACGGCTGTACAGACGCCTGAGCGCCAGACGTCTTAGGCGGCTGACCGCTCATCTTGGTGAAGGAGGCATCAAGTAGGTATCGAGGCCACCAATCTTGCCGGGATCCAACAGCCTAGGAGCCTGCTGTAGGAGTCCTCTGCTGGTCGTTTCGTCCCCCTTGGATACCATGTGTGGGGCTATCGCTGGGAACAACACCCTGCAGCACCAGCGGTGCCAGAGCGATCCACGAGTAGGCGCCAAGCTTGTCGCAACGCTTCGAGCGCAGGAGGCACAGCGTCGTCCCAGGGCCTCGTTACGCTTCCTTGACAGTGATAACCCGTAGCCTCGCACGGGAGAGCATCGTCCGGGTCGGTGAGGCCTTGCCCGAAGCCACAGATCCCTGCCTGTGCAGCGCAGGTCGTCTTCGGCAAGCTCCCAAGGGCCCATCACCATCCTCAGTTCGGTCAGCCTTCCGGCAACACCCGGACGGTGATCTGCGCCACAACATCGGGATGCAGCTCGATACGAACCTCGTGATCACCCAAAGTCTTGATACCTCCCGTCAAGTCGACGGTACGGCGATCCACCTCAAAGCCTCTGGAAGCGAGCGCTTCGGTAATCTCAACTGGCGTTACCGAACCGTAGAGAGTGTCACTCTCCCCAGCACGCTTGCGGATCTCGACAGTGGAACCCTCGATCTGCGCCGCCAACTCCACCCATACGTGCCGCTCCGCGGCCAGTTTGGCTTCGATCTTAGATTTCTGCTGCTCGAACCAACTGACGTTGCTGTTGTTTGCGAGCGCTGCTAGCCCTTTGGGCAACAGGAAATTGCGGGCAAAGCCCGGCTTGACGTCGACAATCTCGCCCCGGCGACCAGTGTGCCGGATGTCGTTGAGCATGATGACCTTCACTGCGAATCTCCACGAAAATGGTTTGCGCTCGTTCTAGAGCGGAGGTCGGAACGTGGCGCCCCTGCGATCAGCGAGCACCAGTTCAGCGAAACCTCGAATCGAATCAATCGGTTGCGAACGGCAGCAATGCTAGAAAGCGCGCGCGCTTGATCGCAGTCGCCAACATGCGTTGATGTCGGGCTGAAGTGCCCGAGATCCGACGAGGCAAAATCTTGGCTCTCTCCGGAACGAAGGAGCGCAAAAGGTTGACGTCTTTGTAGTCGATGTACTCGATACCGTCTGCACAGAACTTGCAGACCTTCCGGCGACGAACAATAACTCTACGGCGTGCCATGAACTGACTCCTTAAGCCTCGGTCTCAGCGGTTTCTGCTTCGGCAACTTCTTCCTCAGCCGGGGGCTTACCCTTGGAAGCAGCGCGCTTGAGATCGAGGTCGGTGCGCACCACTAGGTGGCGCAGAACCTTGTCGTTCTGCCGCATCCGCTGCTCGACCGACGGCAGAGTGTTCTCTGCTTCGGCTTCGAGGTAGTAGATGTGGTAGCGACCTTCATTGAACTTCTGGATTGGGTAAGCAAACTTGCGCTTGCCCCAACTCTCTTCTTTGGTGATCTTGGTGGTTTCATCTGCCTCCAACATGCCCTTGTATTCGTCGACCAGGGCAACAGCCTCTTCGTCGGAGAGCCTGGGGTCAGCAATGAAAACCAGTTCGTATGTGCGTGTCAACTTCTGAACCTCTTCTGAACCTTGTTAGCTGGCCCTCAGCCACCCGTGGGGCGGTAAGAGCGACGGAGTAAAAAAAGCGTTTGGTGCGTGTGCCGGACCGCCGCTCACTTGCTTTGGCCGGCGAAGACAACCTCGCCAACGTTTCACGTCAGCAGTGCTCTAATCGCGCGGACCTAAGGCCTGACCGGCCCTCATGACCTCATTAGGTGTCTGAGCAATCGAACTCAGCAACCAGTTGTTTGGCAGACGCCCTGTGCGATTTCGCCCTGTGCGATTAAGCACTATGCGATTCCGCCCTCAGCGATTCCCGCCCTGTGCGGTGCCTCTAATGCGCCCTGCTCGCTCTTGGAGTCAATTTCTCGAGAACAAACAGTTGCTCAAGAAGCGGTCCTGCGAACCAGCTGGCATCGGCCGCAGCGTTTGCTCATGACGCAGCAGGGCTGCGACGCGCAAAGCACTGACACACGTCAGGCCGGGACCCTACGACATTTCAAGGCTACAGGCAACGCATTGGAGCTAAGAAAAGCCCTTTGCCACCAGAGTGACAAAGGGCTATCTCACTATCCCACAGCAGTTTGCGGGAAAACCGACGACTGCCTCTAGCCTGCTGCCAGAAGGAGCGGCGCGATCACCAACGAGACCACCGACATCAGTTTGATCAGGATGTTCAAGCTGGGGCCCGCGGTGTCCTTGAAAGGATCGCCAACGGTGTCACCAACAACAGCGGCGTGATGGGCGTCAGAGCCCTTGCCACCGTGAGCGCCGCCCTCAACGTGCTTCTTGGCGTTATCCCAAGCACCGCCTGCGTTGGACATGAAGATCGCCATCATTACTCCCGAAGTGGTAACGCCCGCGAGCACACCAGCGAGGGCGGTTGCACCGAAGATGAAACCGACAGCGACCGGCGCCAGAATTGCCAACAGCCCAGGCAAGACCATCTCGCGGATAGCGGCCTTGGTGGAGATGTCCACACACTTCGCGTAGTCCGCTTTGCCCGTGCCTTCCATAAGCCCTGGGATGGTCTTGAACTGACGACGCACTTCTTCGATCATCTCGAAGGCTGCACGACCCACGGCCTTCATCGCCATCGAGGAGAACAGGAAAGGGAGCATGGCGCCAAAGAACAGGCCTCCCATGACCAACGGATTGCCGAGGTCGATGGTCTCCAACCCAACCGTTGTCTTGAACGCGGCGAACAGCGCCAAGGTGGTCAAGGCGGCACTACCGATTGCAAAGCCCTTGCCGATGGCCGCGGTGGTGTTGCCAACTGCGTCGAGCTTGTCCGTGCGTGCGCGAACTTCTTCACCAAGATGGCTCATCTCAGCAATACCGCCGGCATTGTCTGCAACCGGACCATAGGCATCGACCGCGAGCTGAATACCCGTGGTCGACAGCATTCCGAGGGCCGCGATGGCAATGCCATAGAGGCCAGCTTGATCGTGAGCCACCAGGATGGCAGCAACTAGCACGATGATTGGTAGCGCGGTCGATTGCATTCCGACTGCCAAGCCGCCAATGATGTTGGTTGCAGCACCAGTCAAACTGTCCTTCGCGATGCCCTGCACCGGTGCACGGTGATCAGACGTGTAGTAGTCAGTGATCATGCCGATGAGCACACCCGCGATCAAACCAGCCACGGTAGCGAAGAACACACCAAGCGCGGTGAAGGAGACGCCGTCGATGACGTAGGTCTCAGTCAGCATGCGATCGCTGATGAAGTAGATCGCCGCCAACATCACGACTGAGGCGGTCATGGTGCCGCGATGAAGAGCGGTCTGTGGATCACCGCCTTCTTTGGTTCGCACAAGGAAGGTCGACGCCAGCGAAATCACAATGCCTGCAGCGGCTAGCACCAGGGGCAACATGACGAGTTCAGGCGTGAACTCCTTGCCGGCTACAGTCTGGGCTGCAACTCCCAAGACCAAACTACCGACGATTGCTCCGACATACGACTCGAAGAGATCAGCGCCCATGCCAGCAACATCGCCAACGTTGTCGCCAACGTTATCTGCAATCACTGCGGGATTTCGGGGGTCGTCCTCAGGGATACCGGCTTCGACCTTGCCGACCAAATCGGCACCAACATCAGCAGCCTTCGTGTAGATCCCACCACCAACTCGGGCGAAGAGCGCTATCGAGCTCGCGCCGAACGAGAAACCAGTGATCACGGTCACCACTCGTCCGAGCGATTCGTTGTCCCCGCTCCCGAACTGGGCGGAGTAGAAGAAGAATAGGAGCGACATGCCTAGGAGGCCCAGACCTACCACTGAGAAACCCATGACTGCGCCGCCAGAAAACGCGACGTTCAAAGCGTCATTGAGGCTGGTGCGCGCAGCGGCTGCCGTGCGAACGTTCGCCGATGTAGCCACCCGCATGCCAATGAAGCCTGCCAAACCGGAACAAAGCGCACCAGCAATCAGTGATACACCAATCAAAGGTGAGGTTGCCACGTCACCCGAGTTGGCCCACGCCAACAAGGCCGCAGCAACGACGACAAACACCGCCAGCACGCGATACTCGCGTCCGAGGAACGCCATTGCGCCGTCGCGAATGTAGCCAGCGATCTCTTGCATGGTGTCGTCACCGGCATCTTGCTTGTTGATCCAAGCGCTACGCACGTAGGCGAAGATCAGAGCGACCACCGCCGCGACCGGAAGGAAGTAATACAGATTGTCCACGAGAGCTGTCTCCTTAGCTTAAGACATGTTGTCTGAGTAGATTGGCAGGTATCGGAGCTCTGGGCTCCGATACCTACAAAGTTGAGATCGCGCGTCTTGCTCTTAGGAGCTGGGCAGCGATCCGTTGAATCGATTCATCGTGTGGTCGATACCGTAGCGCAACCAGGCCTCACATGCATCTGCGGCCCACTCAACACAAGCGGAAACCCGTGATTCCTCGCTCTTGGTAAACGGTTCAAGCACGAATTCCACCAAGCGATCTGCGGGAGTTGTATCCAGCTGCATCCCATTTTCGGCTTCTTCGGCTTCTTCGGCGATGCCAAGCCGGAGCCTTGGCACCCGATCGGTGCGTAGGTTCTCGATCACTGACTCCAGCCCGCGATGCCCCCCTGGACTACCCTTCGGGCGCAACCGTTGGCGGCCAAGAGGAAGGCTTACATCGTCGTAGATCACCAACACATTAGCTGGCTCATAGCCAAATCGCTGCGCGAGGCATCTCACCGCAAGCCCGCTGCGGTTCATGAAAGTCTGCGGTTTGGCCAGATCCACGGCCTGCGCCGTGCTGCCCTGATAAAAATCAGACGAGCAGAGATCTGTAGCTTTTAGGCCTAGACGTTGTGTCAGCACATCGATCACGAAGAAGCCATAGTTGTGGCGTGTCCGGGCATATTGCACGCCCGGGTTACCCAAACCGACCACGAGCCGTCGAACACCGGTCTCGGACGAATCGTTGTCTTCGACCGCCGCGCGGTCTGTTTCGGCCTGTGCCGATGAATTCTCCGCTACAGCCATTCTGTATCCACTCGGTGTTGCACCAGTTTGGGCACTGCGTCCGCGCAAGCGTAGACGGCGCCGGCAAGAATGCCTGCAACGTCCGTCCGCCGCGAAACGCGAACGCAATCAGCGCTTCGTTGATCCAATAGCCGGAAGGCCCTAGCTGTCCGCAGCGGCCTCTCCGACACGCTCTGGCTCGGCCGCATCTCCCTCGAGAAGTTCGCCGTCTTCGGATTCGGCCTCAGCCTCAACCTTGGGATGATTAACCGCCACTACAATGCGATCTTCATCGTCCACCAGCGTCACACCTTCGGGCAGTTCGATTGCGGCGGTCCCGACACTGTCACCGATCTCCAACGCGCCCACTTCGATGGTCAGATGATCCGGAATCTCGTTGGGTAGGCACGTGACCTCGATCTCGCGAGTGATGAACTCCATCAGCCCACCCTGCTCGCTGACACCTACTGGAGTTCCGACGGTCTCGATGGCAACTGTGACTTCCACAGCCACGTTCAGATCCACCCGCATGAAATCGATATGCACCAGTCGGTCAGTGTGAGGCTCGTATTGGATATCGCGAATCATGGCGTTTCGAGACTGTTTGCCGCCATCGAGCTTGAGCAGGAAGACCGCGTTCTCGCCAGCATCTCGGAGAAGCTTTTGCACCGTTGCCTCTTTGATTTCGATAGTCGCCGGCGGTCGGCCGCCACCGTAAACAACGGCGGGAACCTGGCCGGCCGCGCGGAGTCGGCGATTAGGACCGGTTCCGGTCTGCTCCCGATTACTTACAACGATTGTGGTGTCGCTCATGAATCTTCGCTTTCTAAAGCTTGAGGCTGGTCATCCAACCCGGAGCGCCGGAAGGGCACCAGTGGACCGAAAGACCTGTCGCTCAGTATGTTCCGAGGGCCTCAACAACTCGCTCAGTAATTGACGCGCACGGCGCGTCAATTACTAGACGAACAGTGAGGACACAGAACTGTTGTCGTGAATCCTACGAATGGCCTCTCCAAGTAGCGGCGCTACTGAGAGGCCCTTGATCTTGTGGCAAGCTTCGAGCTTGCTCTGCAAGGGGGTCGTGTTGGTGACCAGTACCTTGGCCAGGCTGGACTCAGTGATCCGATCCAGCGCCGGTCCCGAGAGGATACCGTGAATTCCGGCTGCATACACATCTGATGCGCCTTCTTCGACCAGCGCCTCGACCGTATTGACCAGCGTTCCACCGGTGTCAATGATGTCGTCCAGGATCAAAACTGGTCGATCCTGGACATCGCCGATCACATTCATCACCCTTGCGGTGTTGGTCGCAACACGTCTCTTGTCGACGATTGCAAGGTCAGCATCAAGCCGCTTGGCGATTGCACGAGCCCGGGCAACCCCTCCAGCATCCGGCGCAACGATGGTCAAGTCCGCGAGGCCTAGCTTGCGAATCTCGTCGAGCATGACCGGTGCCGCAAACAAGTGATCGACCGGCACGTTGAAGAATCCTGAAATCTGAGGAGCGTGCACATCCATCGTCAGAATACGATCTGCCCCTGCTGCGGTCAGCAGGTCCGCGACCAGCTTAGCGGTGATTGGAACTCGAGGCTTGTCCTTCTTGTCTTGCCGCGCATAGCCGTAATAGGGGATCACAGCGGTCACTCGTGAAGCGGACGAGCGCTTGAATGTGTCGATGAGGACCAACAACTCCATCAGGTTGTCGTTGACCGGCTGACACGTCGGCTGAACCACGAATACGTCGCAGCCCCGGACATTCTCTTCGATCTGGCAGAAGATTTCGCCGTCGGAGAAGTTGAAGTGAGTGACCGCGCCAATCGGCAGTTCGAGGTAGGCGCAAATCTCCTCAGTCAATGCGGGATGTGCGCGCCCGCCGAAGATCTTCAGTTCGCTGTTCATTGCCATCGATCCGGTGAAGTTCTCTCGACGAGAAGGTGGTTGGGGCGGGAGGAATCGAACCCCCGAATGCAAGGACCAAAACCTCGTGCCTTACCACTTGGCGACGCCCCAATTCGTCCGCGCAGGTGCCGCTGTGCAAGTCAACTTGCGCACCAGCTCCCTAGCCGGCGAGAGTCTACATGAGGCTCCGCAATGGGAGAACCTCTTTGCCGTCCAAAATCCAGACAAAACTTCTGCGCGCCCTTGAGTGGTTTCAGGCAGCCGTGTCCACTCTCAGTCAGTGAACGCGCCTCGCCCACTGCAGTCTTCGGTGTACCCCTCAGGAACCTCGAGCCCCCGTGGTGGCTGCGACAGCTCCCGCAATGTGCCGTTCTTCCACAGCAGCTGCATGCCCTGCTCTCGCGCGTTCAAGGCCCAGCGCGTTCCGGTGCTCGACCACCAAATCGAAGGTTGCCCGCTTTCAAGCAGGGCCCACGACGAAAGCGTGGCGCCGTCGGTCCGCGCGATCCAGTCACGCAGACGCTCATCCTGCAAACTCCACCGCCCTTCGCCGCGATGGAACCTCGCACTTGGCGTGAACGGTAGTCGTCCAAGGATCAACTGTGGAACGACCGAAAACTCCAATGGCCCCAAAGGCAATGCTGAGATCTCCACCGCTCGTTCGTACTTGCAGTAGGTCCGTCGACGACGCTCGAGCGATAATGCTTCTCCTTCAGCTACCGCAAGCTCCCACCAACTCCGACCGACCCGGTCCTTGGCCAGGATCGAAAAGGTGTCACCGTCTTGCAGTCTGAAGACGAGATCCATACCGAAGTCACCCTCGGGCCCACCGTAGTGCAGCTTCGTAACCCATTGCTTGCGCAGATGCTCATTTGTGAGACCAACCGACGGTGGCGGCCAGAGATCCGGCTCCGACTGAGACCTGCCTTGAGCACTGCCGCTCAACACCATCGTGCAGCCAACACCCAGACTTAGCAGCGAGATTGCCAGCGGAGTCGATCGCCAGCGTCGACGGCGCAGCAGCGGCACGCCGACCCGACTGTCAATCACTGCGATCCGAGCGATCCGGCCAGGCTTCGAATCTTTTCGCGCACCGCAGCCGCCTCGTCGTCTTCTGCAAACGCAGCGGCGCGCTCGTAGGCGCTCAATGCCTCATCGATCCGGTCCAACGCGCGGTACGCATCACCCAGATGGTCGAAGATTGTCGGATTGCCCGGGCTGAGTTTGACCGCACGCTCCAAGGATTCCGCAGCCGCTTCATAGTCGCCCAGACGGTACTGAGCCCATCCCAGTGAGTCCTGATACGCCCCACTCCGTGGATCGATCGCGACGGCGCGCTGGATCAATTCGAGTGCTTCTTCAATATCCTGACCCGCGTCAGCCAGCATGTAGCCAAGGTAGTTGAGCGCAAGCGGATCATCTCCACGCACCTTCAGGACGGAGCGAAACAACCCAGCGGCTTCATCGAACTGGCCTTGGCGCTCCAAAGCCTGGGCCAAGAAGAACTCAGCATCGGCGCGACGATTGTCATCCGCCGACGCCTCTGGGCTCGCTAGGGCCTGCTCGAAATAGCGCTGCGCCACGGCAAACAGTCCGTCGCGCGAGAAGAACTGTCCTGCTGATATCCGCGTTTCAAAACTAGGATCGCCCATCAGCCGATCGACGACCGCAGCCGCCCCTTCGACGTCACCTAGGCTGATCAGAACCTCCGCACGCCGCTGTTCAAGGCCCGGATCGTCGCTAGCGACCCTTTCGAGTTCCTTGAGCGCATCCTTCCTATTGCCTTGTGCGGCTAGGACTTCGGCGCGGGACATCAGGTTCTCAGGGCGCGGCTGCTTGCCGCCTTCTACTCGCAACAGCTTGAGCGCCTGGCTGTGCCGACCCAACTTGACCAAGGCCTCAAGCCGCAGCGCCCGCAGCCCGGGATACTCCTCTGGTCCGCTGTTACCAATCACCGCTTCAGCTTGCGTGGCAACCTGCGACCAGCGACCTGCCCGCGCCAGGAACCTAATGCGCTGCACCTGCACCGGCAGTCGCTCGTTCTTCGGCATCAGGTCGACCGCACGTTCGTAGGCCGCCTCCGCCTCGTCGAGTCGATTCTCGCGCTCCAGAAGTTGAGCTAGCAGCACCTGATTCGCAACGTCATCTGCCGTCTCGGCCGGACCAGTCAACAAGAGGTCGATCGCAGCGTCGCCCTGGTCCGACAGGCCCAACACCCTTGCTCTCAAAGCTAGCCCCTCGGCCTCTCCTAATGATCCAGCCAGGCTCTCAGCGCTCTCCAGGTCTGCTTGCCGTTGGCTATCGGTAAGACCCGGAGATTGCGACCGAGCCAGGTGGGCCTGAGCCAAGCGGCGAATCACGCCCTCGTCGGTACTCTCGCCCTTGATCTCACGGAGTTGCTCAAGCAAACCGATCGCAGCGCTGAAGTTCCCCTCGGCCGCTTCGCGATCAGCGAGCTCAAGTCGGCTCTCAATCGACTCTTGTTCCAAACGTACGATCTCACGCAGAACCTCGGTCGCCTCTTTGGAGCGACCGGCTCGAGTCAGCAGGTCCACCCAGTACCGCTTCAGTCGATCGTTCGCGGTGTGGTGTCCCACCAGTTCACCGATCACATCCGCAGCGTCACCAACCCGACGCGAGCCTTCGTAGGCCTGGGCCAGGGTGACCATCCCCATCAGATCACTAGGATCAGCAAGGCGTAGTGCCTCCAGAGATTCAACCGCTGCAGCGATATCGCGATTCGAAGGGTTCTCCGAAGACAGGTAGATCTGCCCAAAGATCCTCAGCGCGGCTGGCTCATCCGGCGCGAGCCGCTTGGCTTCAGCGATCTGCTCTCGAGCTTCAGCTGCACGCCGAAACCGAAACAGGAATTCCGAGTACTCGATCCGCAGGATCGCGTCCTCGGGATCCGCTACTACCGCATTGGCGAACCGCTCCTGGGCCTCCACGAACTTACCCTCGTCAGCAAGCAGTTTGGCCAGCGCGAAATGCACTGCTGCGGACTCAACCATGGCTCCGTCCGGCGCCTGGGAAGCGGACGAAGCCTGCGCCATCGTGACGGTGGAGGTGAGCGCGGCCGCCAAGAACAGGAGCGCAGAAGAGGCCCAACCACGCGGCGTCTTCAGAGGACCGTTCATCGAAGTTTTCATCGTTGGGGTCGAAGTTTTCATCGTTGGGAAGATATCACGCGGACTCTTCATCGCAGGACCACCGAGAGTGCATGCGCGCCAAATAGGCGCTTCGAATGAACTGCCATACCCATGGCCTCTCGCATGCTGGCGACTCCCGTCATATACTTCCTCACTTCGACATATCTCCTTGAGCTACTTAGACTTGCGGGCGCAACCGAGTATCGGCGTTGACGTCTTGAGACCAAACTGATTCACCGCTTCTGACGTTCTGATTGCATTGCGCACTAAGACCAACACCTTGAAGAAACTGGGCCAACTACTCGTCGACTTCGGCTGGATCGACCAGCCGCAACTGGAGCAAGCGCTGCAAACGCAGCGTGTTGTCGGGGGCCGCCTAGGTTCATGCTTGCTCGAAGTCGGAGCCATCGACGAGGCCATGCTGTTGCGGGCACTAGCTCACCAACGCGCAGTTCCAGCCGCGCGAACAATCGATCTCGCGACCGTTCCAGGCGAGGTGATCTCGCTTCTTCCATCCCGGGTTGCACTTCGTTGTTTGGCGATTCCATTTCGCATGCTCGGTCCTGACCTTTACGTCGCCCTCCTCGACGCCGCTAACCTCGATCTCCATGACGAAATTGCCTTCGCGACCGGCAAACAGGTTCGCATCCACATCGCCAACGAGGTTCGCATCTTCAGCAGCCTCCATCGTTACTACGACCGCGAGCTGTCTGACCGTTATCGGCTGCTTGAAGACTATTTGGATCGCCCGGTCCCAACGGTGCCGCGCAGCTCCGGGTTTGGACGCCATCTTGAGCGGAAGAACGCCACACCACCACCAACGGTTCCCAGCAATGCCGTCTCAGCAACGAGCCCATTGGCGGAGCTCGACACCGCCGCGGCGAATGCCAACCGCGGGCCCCGGAGCGTAGGCAGCACAGCCGCTCATGCCCTGAGCCCACGCGCATCGGCCACACCCCAGTTCGACAGCCCTGCACCCTCCCTGCGCCCTCCATCGGCAGTTACCAGCCCCTTTCTTCGACGTTTCGAGAACGTCGAACTGTTCAGCGAGGCGCTCGCCGAAGTCGAGGACCGCGAGGCCATGGCATTGATGTTCGTCGAACATCTCCGGCCGCACTTCGAACGACTACTCCTCTTCAAAGTCCTGCCCGAGACCGTCGTCGGTTGGGTCGGCTCCGGAGCCGGCATCAACCAGACCCGTCTGCTCAACTCACAGATTCGAGTAGATCGCCCTTCAATCTTTCACGACCTGCTCAGCGGCCGTGCGATGTATCAAGGTCCGCTTGCCTCGCTCAGCGCTCACCGAGACGTGTTCGCGGCGTTCGGGGGCGAGCCCCCCGAGGAGTGTTTGTTTGTACCGATCCGTCTGGGCCAGCGGCTAGTAAGTGTGGTGATCGGCGAGCCCGCGCCAAGCCACGACCCAGCGGCCACTCGAGACGAGATCGCGCTCGCTTGCAACGCGCTCGGTCAGGCCTTCGCCAGCTACCTGGTCAGGCAACGAGCCTCGTCGGATTGATGAGGGCGCAGACTTCAAAGCTCTCGGGTTGCAAGAGAACCAGCCCCCGCCGGTCGCTGGCCAGCCAGCCGGAAAAGAAACTTCAGTTTTCGCGGGGTGTCTGAGGTGCAGACATTGACAGCAATCAGACTGGTAGCTACTCTGCCGACTTCTTCCCCAGAACTTCTTGTTCAACACGAACGCGATCGTGAGACGATCGCACTCGACCCAATGACGGATCGACGCCTAGGTGGATGGTTGGAGCAGTCATGATCAAGTCGGACATCGTAAGTCGTGTCGCAGAGACCTCAGAGGTTTCCAGAGTGAAGGCTGCAGTGGCGGTCGATACCATTCTGGACGCTCTGAAGAACGCCCTCTCAGAGGGGAAACGGATCGAACTCCGCGGCTTCGGAGTCTTCCAAGTTCGAGACCGCAAGCGTGGTGTCGGTCGCAACCCGAAGACCGGCGTCGAGGTTGCGATCCACCCCGGCAAGACCGTCCGATTCAAGCCCGGCAAAGACCTCAAAGACATCTGAGTTCTCGCCTCCGATAACCCGGCACACTCGAACCACTGGTGGCGAAGTCGCACTCTAGGTGTCGATGATCACCGTGACCGGCCCGTCGTTGACCAGCGCCACCTGCATGTCAGCACCAAACCTACCAGTTGCCGTTGCAACCCCAAGGTTCTCGAGTTCGCTGACCACTAGGGCAACCAAGGGTTCGGCTTGATCACCTCGAGCAGCTCCATCGAATGATGGGCGCCGTCCCTTTCGGGTCGACGCCATCAACGTGAACTGGGACACGACCAGCACACCGCCGCCGACCTGCGAGACATCGCGATTCATGTGGCCAGCTTGGTCGGCGAACAAGCGGAGATAGCGGATCTTGCGCGCGCAGGCCTGAGCTTCGGCAACGGAATCGGTCGGCGCCACGCCCACCAAGGCAAGGAGTCCTGCCTCGATGCAACCCACCACCTCGCCGTCGACTCTGACCGACGCTTGCGCGACCCGCTGCAAGAGAGCTCTCAAGGAACCGCCCTACCCACCACCCGTGGGATTTGGTTGGTCGGATTTGCGAGGGTTTGCGGTGGCATGGCGTCTAAAAGAACGGAGGGCAATCGGTCAGACTTCAACTGATAGTTGAACACCCATTCCGGTCAAATTGACCTCCAATACCCCTATGATACGTTGCGCGCCCTGTTCAGCAGCGAAAGTCGCGTTCAGCAGCGAAACTCGCGGCCCGCGGGCCCTTGGTCACCAACGGCCACAGGCGCTTTCGCGACAGCGCGCAGAAACACAACCAGAACCGCGCTCGAAGCAAAGGAATCAACAGCCAATGATCAACAAGGCAATCGTCGTCGGCAACCTCGGAAGAGATCCCGAGGTGCGCAGCACACCGTCCGGCCAAAGCGTAGCCAAGTTCAGCGTCGCCACAACTCGCAAGTGGACCAGTAAAGACGGTGAGAGGCAAGAAGCAACTGAGTGGCACAACATCGTGTGCTGGGGTCGACAAGCAGAAATTGCCGGCCAGTATCTCCACAAAGGCAAGCAGGTCTATGTCGAAGGTCGGCTACAGACGGACTCCTGGGAAGACCGAGAGACCGGCAAGAAGATGTACCGCACCGAGATCGTCTGCGACAACTTTCAAATGCTCGGCAGCCGTGGCGACAGCAACACCGGCGGCGGCTCAGCAGCGGGTGGCGGTTCAACTTCGGGTGGTGCGGGCAACTTTTCGGGACCAGCTGAAGACGACGACGTGCCGTTCTAGCTCCTGCCAACCACGCAGCAGTGACAGAGGCGCCGCCGCCGTTCGGCCTCTAGCGGAAGGCTTGCGAAAGGGGAAGACACGGCAGCAACCCTCGCTAAGGGAGCGGCGCCTCTACTCCAACCGCTTCTTCAACGTCTCTAGGAGGTTCAGTGCGGCCAATGGCGTCAAGCGCTCTATGTCCAACTCGCGCAAGAGTTGGGCAACGACGTCTTCGGACCTTGCGAACAAGGTCAACTGGTCTGCACCAGTTGAATCCGGTGCGTTCTCCCCGCGTGCCCTCTTCGCCCGGCCTTGAGGGTCGAAGGCCTGTTTCTCGAGGTTGGTCAAGACTTCCCGCGCGCGCTCGGTGACCTGCTGAGGCAGCCCGGCGAGTTTGCCCACCTGAATTCCATAAGATTGATCGGCCGTACCAGCAATCACTCGATGCAAGAACACGATCTTGTCTTCCCACTCGCGGACCGCGATCGCTCGGTTCTGCACTGCGTCCAGGTGGCCATCGAGTTCGGTCAGCTCATGGTAGTGAGTGGCAAACAGGGTCTTGGCCTTAATGCGCTCATGCAGATACTCAACGATCGCCCAAGCGATCGAGAGTCCGTCGAAGGTCGCGGTGCCGCGCCCAACCTCGTCTAGGATCACCAGCGAGTCTGCCGTCGCGTAGCGCAAGATGTTCGAAGTCTCGGTCATCTCGACCATGAAGGTCGAGGCACCACGCGCGAGGTTGTCCGAGGCGCCGACCCGAGTGAATACCCGATCAAGCAGCGGTATCTGCGCTTTGTTCGCCGGAACAAAGGAACCGCAGTGGGCCATGATGGAAATCAAGGCAACCTGTCTCAGATAGGTAGATTTGCCCCCCATGTTGGGGCCGGTGATCAGCAAGATACGCGCATCATCCTGGTTCAGTAGCGCATCGTTAGGAACAAAGTCAGTAGCAACGGTGCGCTCGACGACGGGGTGTCGACCGCCGTCAATTTCCAGAGGGCTGCCAGCGGGGGTCATCTGCGGGCGCCGGTAGCCATGGTTGGTCGAAATCTGAGCGAAGGCGACCAAGACGTCCAACTGCGCGAGGGCTCGTGCCAACTCCATCAGTCGACCGTGCTCAGCGGCGATGTGCTCTCGAACGGTGACAAACAGAGAATCCTCGAGTGAGAGCTGCTTCTCTTCGGCGCCAAGAATCTCGGTCTCGAGTTCCTTGAGCTCTTCAGTGATGTAGCGCTCGGCATTGGCCAGGGTTTGCTTGCGAACGTAGTCGTCCGGCACCAGGTGTTGGTTCGACTTGGTGACCTCAAGGTAGTAGCCAAAGACCCGATTAAATCGGACCTTGAGGTTACCGATCCCAGTTGCCTCCCGTTCGCGCAGCTCAAGCTCTAGCAAGAGCTGCTTCGCATCGGCGGTGATCGAGCGGAGTCGATCGAGCTCAGCGTCAATGCCGGAAGCGATCAAGCCACCGTTCTTGGTCGAGATCGGCGGTTCTGCCGCGACCCATTGCAGCAAGTACTGAGCAACGTCGCTACAGGCATCGGCACCCGCAATCCCGACTAACTGGTCAGAACTGCACGAACTAAGCCCTGCGAGTAGTTGAGGTACCGCGACCAGACCGTTGCGTAGAGCGCCCGCCTCAGACGGATTCAGTTGGCCGAGGACGGCACGACTCACTAAACGTTCGAGATCTGGCACCGCGCCTAGGCCGCCAGCGAGCGAATCCCGCAATGTGCTCGGACTTAACTCCTCCACCGCATCGAGTCTCGCTTCGATGGCATCCGCGCGGCGCAGTGGGCGCGCCAACCATTCGCGCAGCAAACGAGCACCAGCCGCCGTTCGAGTGCAATCTAGGACCCAAAGCAAGGAGCCATGCTTGCGTCGCTCTGAGGCACTCTTGAACAGTTCGAGGTTGCGGACAGTAGCTTCGTCGAGCACCAGGACACCGTCATCGCCCTCTACATGGAGCGTCTCGATATGCGGCAGATCCGAAAACGCGTTACGCTGAGCGTAGCTGAGCGCAGATGCTGCAGCGATCACCAGAGGCTCGTCTGCACTCAGTCCGAGGCCCGCCAGCGATTCGATGCCGAACTGGTCGCACAATGAACGCTCAGCCACATCAGCGCGCGGCACGTGATCAGGCGACTCCACCGTTAAGCAGCTGACCCGCTGCCGCAGGGCTTCGAGAAGTTGTGGTCTCGTTGTCTGGCTGATTACCAGAATTTCCGCAACATTCCAGCCCTCGAGATCGCTCAGCAAGGCCTCGTTTGACGGCCATCGTCGTCCAAGGAAGCTGCCGGTCGAGATATCCAGGAGCGCTCCGCTCGCTTCACCGTTCGGCATCGTGGCGATCGCGAGCAGGTGATTCGCCACCGCACTGTCGAGCAGCTCAAGCTCGCTCAAGGTGCCCGGAGTTAGAACACGGGTCACCTCCCGCTTGACCAGCCCCTTCGCCTCCTTGGGATCCTCCACCTGATCGCACAACGCCACCTTGCGTCCGGCTCGCAGGAGCTTGTTGATGTAGCCGTCCACCGAGTGATGAGGCACGCCACACATCGGTGCTTCGGACGGGGTCCCCTTCTGCCGAGCCGTGAGTTGAATCTCGAAGATCGGAGCGGCCTCAACGGCGTCCTCGAAGAACGTCTCGTAGAAATCGCCCATGCGGTAAAGCAGGATCGCGTCCGGCACTTCCGACTTGACCTGCATGTAGTGCCGCAGCATCGGCGTCAGTCCATCTGGATTGTGCCTTTTCGACTTAGCCACTAAAGTTCCCCATCGTCGGGTTGACCGCCTCTCCGATTGCCATTTACCCTCACATCTGCACCGCCCACCCAGATCTGCACGTCACCGGACTCTGGTCGCGCGCTACACGCTCGCCGACCGGCGCCGCGGCAGTATAGACCCGACTCGAGTTCGTCGCGTCATGCGATTCGAGCGGTTCGGCTGTCTCCGCAGCCTGCTGCGAGCTACAATTCGACAGCTCTGATTCAAGCCGCCACGTCATCCGGAATAGGACCCATCCGGAGACAGATCATCCCGTACCGAACCATCAAGCGCAGGCCCATCAAGCACAGGCCATGACCGACGACTCACCCGACAATCAGCGCCCCGTCTTCTTGGGGATCGACACCGGCGCCAGCGAGGTCACGGTTGCCGTCGGCGACTCGTCCCTCGTAGAAGAGGCTGTTCTACCGTTGGGCAACTCGTCGAGCGAACTCCTGGATGCAATCGATCAGACGCTGCAACGGGCCAGTTGCACAATCCGTGAGGTCACAGGCGTGCTCTGCACGTCAGGCCCCGGCAGTTTCACTGGCCTGCGTATCGGTATGGCGACCGTGCTCGGCCTACACGAAAGCTTGGGAATCCCAGCGGTCGCCTTACCTTCGCTCTGGGTGCAAGTCGCGGCCCTCGATTTCGAGTCCCATCAGGACGCGTTGATCACTTCTGTGCTCGCGGCTCATCGCGATCAGGTCTATCTCCAGAAGTTTCTTCGAAGCTCGACTTTTCGGTCGCCGAGCCTTGCAACGCGGGTTCAAGCGCCGGCGCCCAAGAGCCGAGGCCCAATCGCAACGACTCTCGATGTCGAGCAGCACCTCGAAGCGGAGGTCACAGTCGTGTCCGCTGACGCAGTTTTGAGGGATCGGCTCGCTCCCATGGTTGAGACAGTCCTTGATCCAGGCCGGCTCGCGTCAGCCCTCGTCCAGCTGGCGGTTCATTCTCCTCCAGAGCATCCTGGGCTCTTCGAGTGGAAGTCAGACACACTGACCAGGCCGCTCTACGCGCAAACCCCTGCGGTTGCCGCAAGACCGCAAGCTCGCCCGCGGTCCGGCGCCACCGCGCGCCCGTAGCCCTAGCACGAGAGCCGTATGGAATCTGAAGCTCCAGCTGGGCGAGAGGTTGAACGCAGGGCCAGGCATGACCTAGCGCCGCCTGCACGTGCCTGCCGCCGACTCAACAGCTCCGACGCCGGCGCTGTCGCGGACCTCGAGGCCCGCAGTTTCGATCAACCCTGGAGTTTGGGCATGATCGAGATGGAGCTTCAACAGCCGACATCCGTCGCTTGCGGCATTACCGCGGCCAGCTCACAAGCTGAACCGCTGATCGCCTATGCTCTTTTCAGGATCCTAGCTCCTGTCGCAGACCTCAACCGCGTCGCTGTCGCCAACGAGCATCGGCGCCTAGGAGTCGGACGGCGCCTACTTGAGTCAAGTCACACCCTGCTCTCTTCTTTGGGCTGCATAGAGTGCCTCCTCGACGTTCGCAGCACCAACATGGAAGCGCTTGGTCTCTACCAAGGTCTTGGCTATGTCCAGATCGGACGACGCTCCAAGTACTACCCTGACGGCACCGACGCTCTCCTTCTCCGCTGTAAGTTCACCACAAACCCCAGCGTCGCCGACCCGGTGCCTTGAGCTCGATCTTCGAGCAGTGTATGTTTAGGGCACCACTCACCAAACGATAGGAAAGGAGACTCACCACGCATATGGACTATGAGAGCACCAGGGAAGAATTGCTGAAGAACCACAAGGAGTTCAAACAACTCTTCAGGGAGCACCAAGAGTGCGAAGGCCGGCTTGAAGAACTCGAAGAGAGCGATCTCGAGGTCGCGGTCTACGAGACGCAAGCGAAGCCAATCAAGCTCCACAAGCTGGCATTGAAGGATCGAATGGAAGCGCTGATCCGAACCAACGCCTCGCCCTAACAGCCCCGAAAAGGATTGCGATCCTGAGGCGGGCTGGAACCGCCTCAGGCGCGGCTCCTCAAACACCTCGAATCCGTCAAGACGAACCCTCTGCGCGGTATCCCTCTCAGATGCCCGCTCAGTAGGACCCTGACTCAGAGCGATAGGCTCGCAAGGGGCACGACGTCAGGTCGCCACCGGAAGAACTGCGGCTCTCCAATCACCGGCGACAAGATAGGTCAAAACTTCGGCGATCGTCCTACTCTTTAGTCGTGTACTCCGCGACCGCGCAGAACGGCCACCCACCACTGTTGGCGCGTGGTAGATTCTTCGCCCGCCACAGTGGTCCTGCGTCTTCGACGCCCTCGGGGCTAAACAACGCGCCATCAGCCGCCCATCCTGCGGCTCGTCGCCCAAATCCGCGGCACGGCCTCGAGGCCTCGATGCCGCACCGGCCATAGGTGCAGAACAATGAGAATCGCTCGCGAGGCTTTGCCCTTCGTGCTGCCGCCACTTTTGGTGTCGTTGGGCTGCGCGATCTTCGGCAACTGGCCGTGGGCGATCGTCCTTTCGTTGATCGTCTTGTTCCTGCTCTATTCCTTCCGCGACCCCAGGCGTCGGTTCGAAGGCCCTCCGGAGCTGATCCTCTCGCCAGCAGATGGCACTGTCACCAAGATCGACACCGTCTCCGACCCAGCCCTGGCTGAACTCACTGGGACCAGTGGCGAGGCGGTGAGAATTGTCACCCTCCTGTCGGCGTTCAACGTGCGCCTGCAACGTTGCCCCTGCGAGGGTGTCGTGGTCGGTGGCAAGCGCAAGAGAGGTAATCCTGACGCGGCGTCTCGGCCCGATGCTGAAGAAATGAGCGAGGGGTACCTTACGCTAATCCAGCGCGACGAAGGCGATTTCATCGGAGTGCGGCAGATCGTCGGCCTGATTGCCCGCGGGATCGTGCCCTATCTGACTCGCGGCCAGCAAGTTGAACGAGGCGACTACCTAGGACTCATCAGGTTCGGATCGCGCGTAGACCTCTTCTTACCACCCTCATACGAGGTGTTTGTGACGGCCGGTGACAAACTCCAAGGGGGGGCCACCCCGGTGGCCATGCCAACTGATCCTTCGAGCAACCCTCTGACGTGAACCAACCCGAGAATCCAATAGATATGGACCAAAACTCCCCGGAAACGTCAGAACCGCGGACCCGGCGCAAACCGAGCCGTGGCGCCTATCTGATTCCAAGCCTTTTCACAGTCGGCAGCATGGCTCTGGGCTTCTATTCCATCGTGCTTGGCCTACGTGGCGAGTTCCAGTTGGCTGTGCTGCTTATTTTCCTCGCTGCCTTCCTAGATGGCCTCGACGGTCGCATAGCCCGAGTGACCATGACCGAGAGCGATTTCGGACGCGAGTACGACTCACTCGCAGACCTGATGACCTTCGGGGTCGCACCTGCTTTGCTCTGCTACCTCTGGGGACTCGACACCTTTGGACGGATCGGCTGGTTGGTGCCGTTCTTGTTCGCAGTCTGCGCTGCCACTCGACTCGCTCGATTCAACGTTCACACTGGTACCCAAGACAAACGATTCTTCGTCGGTCTACCGGCGCCAGCTGCGGCAGGCGGCCTTGGTTCTCTCCTCTACGTTGCTGACGCATCGATCGATGCCAGCACCGAGACTCTTCTGGCTGTTGGTCGGCTGGGGCTCTTGAGTGCGCTGCTGATCTTCGGGTTGCTCATGCTCTCAACATTTCGCTACTACAGCTTCAAAGAGCTCGACCCACGACGTCGGTGGAGCTTCCGAATCGTCGTGCCAATTGCCCTCACCCTGCTGCTTGTCGTCTTACACCCACCCGCTGTCTTTTTGTTGGTCAGCGGCGCGTACGCGCTGTCCGGGCCACTGCTGTGGTTGAAGGGGCGGATCCGACCGGGTGCTGTAGAGGCCCTAAGCTCAGAGGCTCTAGACTCCACAGCCGGGAGCCGAGTTGCCGGGAGCCCGCTCCCCCTCGCCGCGCACCGTCTTGTTGAGACTGCTGACGACTCCAACAATCCCGACGACCCCGATAGCTCTAATAACAGGAACTGAATTTTGCCCCATCTCTCATTGTTCGAACCCAGCACTCTCCTCGGCCAGGAACTGCGCAGGATGCTGGGCGAAGCTGGTCTCGGATTCGACACTGTCAGTGCTCTCACCACCAATGAGGAGGACGTTGACAACCTCATCGACATCGCCGGTTCGGCGGCCAGAGTCGAACTCTTCGCCGCCGAGGCAGTCCAACGAGCCGATCTGGTGGTCTGTGCGAGCCACAGCTTCGCTGAGACGGCGACGGTGCTACGCGCCATCAATGACTCAGAAAAGGCGCCGGTGGTAGTGATCATGGCCTCAGACGCCCCTTCTGACGCAGGCCATGCGGTGGTCGAGGGCATCAACCTAGAGTCCATCCCAGCGCCGATAATGCTCTGTCCGGCAGCCTCCGTCGTCTTGGTCTCCCAACTTGTGCATGGCCTCGCTGAACTTCCTCTCACTGCACTGACCGCCACCACATTGCAACCGGCATCCACCTTTGGTCAAGAGGCCATGAACGAGGTGTTCGCCCAGGCCCGTTCGCTGCTGACCTTCGACGGCAAGACGCCAACCGAAGTTCTCGGTCGACAGATCGCGTTCAGCACTGCCCTGGCTCCTCCAAACGGCGACCACGAGCGTCAGAAGCAACTCTCAGCGCTGTTGGGTGGTTCGTCTAGGACCTCGCTGCAAACGCTGAGAGCAGGTTCGTTCCACGGCGTTGGAATCAGCGCCGCGTTGCAGTTCGCGGACCCTATTGCCTCCGATAAGCTGCGCGCGGCACTGGTCGCTTTGGGCCCTCAGTGGAACCTCGAACCGGACGGCAACTGTGAGTCGACCGTCGATCGCGCAGACACCGCCATCGCGTCGATTGAGCTACGACACACAGATCAAACCGATCATGCTTTCGTGTGGATCGCCGCCGACAATCTGATCCGCGGCAGCGCTCGTAATGCAGTCAGCATCGTCGAGGGCTGGTTGGTTTCCCAGCGCACCTAGAGCGGTCGCCAGCAGCTGAGCGGTTGTGCAGATTGCGACCTCTCACCATCGACCAGTTACGCAAACACCAAGAGCTTCTCTTGCGGAGTACTCATGACGGACGTATCGCAGACGGAACAACATCAGCCACAGCACTATCAGCCAGAACACCATCAGGTCGTCATCATCGGATCCGGTCCGGCCGGTCTCACCGCTGCGCTCTACGCCGCTCGAGCTGACCTAAAGCCACTCGTCCTCGAGGGCGTCCAGCCCGGCGGCCAGCTCACCATCACCACCGATGTCGAGAATTACCCGGCGTTCCCTGAAGGAATCATGGGGCCAGAGCTGGTCGATCGTATGCGCGATCAGGCCAAGCGGTTCGGCGCCGATGTGCGTTTCGAGAACGTCGAGACAGTCGACTTCAGCGAGCGACCGTTCAAGTTGGCAACTGAGACGCTGAGCTACTCGGCAGACACGGTCATTATCTCCACCGGCGCCACTGCTAAATACCTAGGCCTCGAATCAGAAGCGGCTCTGCTCGGCTTTGGCGTCTCCGCTTGTGCCACCTGCGACGGATTCTTCTTCCGCGACAAAGAGATCGCAATCGTCGGCGGTGGTGACACGGCGATGGAAGAAGCTCTGTTCTTAACCAAGTTCGCATCCAAAGTCACAGTAGTGCACCGACGTGACGAGCTGCGCGCATCGCAGATCATGCAACAGCGTGCTAAGACCAACAAGAAGATCGAGTTCTTGTGGAATCACGAGGTGCTTGACGTCCATGGCACCCAGGAAGGCGGCGTCACCGGACTCGAGGTCCGAAGCACCGTGTCTCAAGAGACCTCAACCCTGCCTGTTCAAGGGTTATTCGTAGCGATCGGTCATCGGCCGAACACCGAGCTCTTCGTCGATGTCCTGTCGATGGACGATGTTGGCTATCTGCAGGTCGCGCACCCGGGCACCCAGACCAGTGTCGAAGGCGTGTTCGCTGCTGGCGACGTGATGGACCCGATCTACCGCCAGGCCATCACAGCTGCTGGTACGGGCTGCCAAGCAGCGATCGATGCCGAACGCTGGCTCGCCGAGCAAGAGTCCGCCCGCGCCTAAGGGCAGTCCCTTACAGGGCGTCTCGAATCCACCAGATTCAAGCTCGTTCAACGAGGCAACCCGTTAGCAGGGTTGAAGCCCTTGACCACCTTGATTGTGGTCCCAGGCGGAATCACCTGGCCGGGATCGAGCCGGTTGATTAGCATCAGCTGCTGGTCCGGCACGTCCGCGCCGAGCTGGTCCAAGTCGCCAACGTCGAGTGGGCGGTCCAAACGCACCAAGTTCACCTTCATCGGTTGCACACTCAGCAGCTTGCGATCGCTCAGTCTCCGCAGGGAATGTAGGGACTCATCCACTGAACGCCAGTCAATCTTCTTCTCCGGACGTGCCTGTCCATAGCCCAACAACTGAAAGACGAGATTGCCATCTTGAACGAAGTGGGAACTGCCTTCGATCACTTCAGCACCCTCCTCGTTGTTGACACCGAAGCTTCGAGAGACACCGCGGAAATCTCGAGTCAACTGCTTCCAGTTGCCCTTTGCTGCGACCCCTTGTTGCTCGTAGAAGGCATTGCCTGCCGCTTGCGGAGTCTCGCCCTGTGCCAGGGTTAGATCGACCAGCGCATTCTGGTCCGGACTCAACGCTGCCACCCGCTGACGAGTGTTGATCGTTCGCCAGCCGGTCGGAAAATCCATCACGAACGCCATCTCCGGTTGGTAGAAGCGCTCGTTGATAAAAAAGCCTTGCCGCACGTCGTCGCCGAAGGTCACACCTTCTAAGAGGCCGATGTATCGTTCTTCATTGACCGTCAGACTGTCCAACGGCACACCCAGACTGGCGATCTGCTGATCGACTAGATACTTCCGGTTCTCTGGCGCAGGATGCGTGGCTGCCCAGCCAGGAGTCCCACCAGCACCGGCCGCAGCGGACACGCGCTCTAGTGTCTCAAACACCCCGACCAGTTCGCGAGGGTCGTAGTTGGTGCGCATTGCATAGCGAACACCCAGGCCGTCCGCTTGCCGTTCATCATCTCTACCGTATTTCAAGAACAACAGTTGAGTGAGTCCCTGCGCCAAACCCCCGACGGCTTGGCTTACTCGCGGTGCCATGACCGCGCTCACCCCAAATCCGATCTGAGCCAGCATCCCCTTGCTCATTTGACTTGCACCATGGCGCGCTGTCACGTGCCCGATCTCATGCCCTAAAACGCCGACCAACTCAGCTTCGGAACCCAAGTGGGCCATGATGCCGCGGGTCACATAGATGAAGCCGCCCGGAAGGGCAAACGCGTTGACCAGTGGGTCATCCAGGACGCGAAACGTCCATGGCAGGTGCGGCCGCTCCGATTCGGCCGCCAAGCGAGCGCCGAGTTGTTGTACATAGGCCTGTAACTCGTCGTCAGGATAGAGGCCAAACTGCGCAACGATGCCAGGATCTGCCTCTCTACCCATCGCAATCTCTTGCGCCTCGCTCACTAGACTTAGTTCGCGCCTCCCAGTGGCAGGATTAACCGAACAATCGGTGACCACCAATGAGCCAAGCACCACGATGCTCGCACCGCCAAGTAGGCGTCGAAAGCGGCCGTGCCGCGCGGATTGAAACAGTGGACGATTCAATGCTCTAACCTCCCAGTGGGGGCAAAAAAAGGAAATGGACGGACCAACGCGGCGTGCTCCTGGTCGTTGTGTCGAGCACACAGTGTGCCCACAAAGGCATCGTCCTGGCAAGCCTCGTACTGCAAGGTTTCTGGCTGTACGCCTCCACCGCGGATCTCCTAACGCTGAGTACCGCATCCCGGTGGTCCAAGGGGCTAAACTGGCACTACCGACAGTCGCAACCAAGACTGGTCATCGATCTCGAACCCTAGGAGCATTCTGTGGCGAACAACTCAAATCCCAGCACCCCAGCTTCGACTGGTATAGCAACCGGCAAGCCCACTGGAGAATCAGTCGGGCTCGATCGTCGCAGGCTGCTCGTTGGCGGCGCTGCCGCTGCAGCCGCAAGCTTAGCCGCATGTGGCGGAGAAAGCGCGGATACAGGAGGCAGTGCGGCGGTGCAGACCAGCCAACGTGTCACCTGGCGCTTAGCGTCCAGTTTTCCGCGTTCGCTCGACACCATCTTCGGCGGAGCAGAAGATCTGGCAGAGACCGTTGAAGAACTATCCGACGGCCGCTTCAGAATCATCCCCTACCCAAGCGGAGAAATCGTCCCAGGATTGCAGGTCTTGGATGCAATCCAGGCCGGTACCGTGCAGGTGGGGCACACCGCGTCCTACTACTACACCGGAAAGAACTCGGCGCTGGCGTTTGACACAGCAGTACCCTTCGGTCTCAACGCGCGCCAACAGAACGCCTGGCTGTATTCAGAAGGCGGGGACCTGATGCGGGCCCTGTTTTCGGACTTCGGTGTTATTCCCTTCCCCGCTGGTAACACTGGAACCCAGATGGGCGGCTGGTTTCGTTCGCAGGTTAACGACTTGAACGATCTGAAGGGCCTCAAGATGCGCATCCCGGGCCTCGGCGCTCGTGTCTTGAGCGACCTCGGCGTCACCGTCCAGACGATTGCTGGCGGCGAAACCTACCAAGCCCTCGAGCGCGGTGCTGTAGACGCGGCCGAATGGGTCGGCCCTTACGACGACGAACGGTTGGGCTTTCACAAGATCGCCAAAAACTACTACTACCCCGGGTGGTGGGAGCCCGGTCCCAATCTGTCGGCCCTGGTTGGCCAGAAGGCTTGGGATGAACTGCCAGCGGAGTACAAGTCGATCTTCAAGGTGGCAACCTACAAAGCCAACGTCAACATGCTCGCGAAGTACGACGCGCTCAACCCCAAAGCTCTGACCAGCATCAAGGCGGGCGGCGTCGCCCTTCGGCCGTTCTCCCCGGAGATCATGAACGCCTGCAGCGAGGCCTCGCGAGATCTATTCGCCTCGGAGTCGGCCGCCGATCCGGCATACGCCCGCCTCTTCGAGTCGTGGGACAAGTACCGCCGGGAGTCCAACGAATGGTTCGGCGCTGCGGAATCGTCACTCGCGAAGTTCTCCTTTGGCTAAGGGCCTTCCGAGGCCCAATCGCCTAAGGGCCTTCCGAGGCCCAATCGCCTAAGGGCCTTCCGAGGCCCACACCTAAGGGCCTTCCGAGGCCCACACCTAAGGGCCTTCCGAGGCCCACACCTAAGGGCCTTCCGAGTCCCACACCTAAGGGCCTTGCCAAGCCGATCCCTTGGGCACGGGCTACCCACCCCCGTCCACTCTGCGCTGCCCTTGCAACCGGACTGCTGCCGTACCCGGCGCTTCCCCTAAAGGTCCGCTCTGTTGTTAGTTCTGCTACTTCAGCAGAACCGTGACGATCTCGGGGAAGACGATGATCAACGTCAGCCCAATCAACTGGATGATGATGAACGGCACCACGCCGCGGTACATCTGCGTCGTGCGAATCTCCTTGGGCGCTACGCCGCGAAGATAGAAGATCGCGAAGCCGAACGGCGGCGTCAAGAACGACGTCTGTAGGTTCATGGCGATCATCACGCCAAACCACACTAGGTCAATGCCCAAGACCTCAGCAGCCGGTGCTAGTAGCGGCACTAAGATGAAGGCGATCTCGAAGAAGTCGATGAAGAACCCAAGGATGAAGATCGCTAGATTGGCGGCGATCAAGAGCCCGATAACACCACCGGGCAGATTGGTCAGCAGGTCACGGATCCAAAGGTCACCGTAGAAGCCTCGAAATACCAAAGCCAACATAGTCGAGCCAATCAAGAGAAACAGCACCATAGATGTCAGGCGCACCGTCTCGTCGGCTGTTTCTCTCACCGCCGCCACCGTCAGTCGCCGATTCAGCGCGGCCAACAACATCGCACCAACGGCGCCTAGCGCCCCGGCCTCAGTGGGCGTCGCAACTCCAAAGAAAATGCTGCCGAGCACGACTAAAATCAGGAACAGAGGAGGCAACATCACCATTGCGGTGCGCTTCAACAGAGTCGCCCTGCTGATGTTGAGAGCTTCCGCAGGCAGCGCTGGCGCCACCGAGGGTTTCATAAAACTGATGCCGATCACGTACGCTGCGTAGAGCGCTATCAACAGCATTCCTGGCAGGAACGA
Organism: Acidobacteriota bacterium; assembly: GCA_029263415.1. Classification (GTDB taxonomy): domain Bacteria; phylum Acidobacteriota; class Thermoanaerobaculia; order Multivoradales; family Multivoraceae; genus JAJCXN01. The sequence continues at coordinate 96,534 of JAJCXN010000009.1, read as the reverse complement.
GCCGACAAAGAGGTCACCCACCGACACACCGAGCTGATCCGCCAAGACCACCAGCACAACACTGGGTGGCACGATCTGGCCGAGAGTTCCGGACGCGGATATGACGCCGGTGGCGAGTTCCGGGGAGTATTTGTATCGCAACATGATCGGCAGCGAGATAAGCCCCATCGCCACCACCGATGCTCCAACCACGCCCGTGGCCGCCGCCAAGAGTCCGCCCACAAACACCACCGCCAAGGCCAGGCCACCCCGGACGCGCCCAAACAACAGCCCGATGGTCTCGAGAAGGTCCTCGGCCAGCTTCGACTTCTCCAGCATGGTTCCCATGTAGATAAAGAACGGAACCGCCAGCAGCACGTAGTTCGACATAACGCCAAAGACGCGCTCAGGAAACGCATTCAATAGCGCCAAATCAAAGATTCCAAGCAGCACCCCGACAGCGGCAAAAATGAGAGCCACGCCGCCCAAGGAGAAGGCAACCGGGTAACCCAAGAAGATGAAGACAAAGACCGCCACGAACATCAGCGGCGCTAGCCAGTCACCCTGCATGAGGTACCTCGTTCTCGCCTAAGAGACTGGTTTCCTCGATCGACGGATCCGCCGGATCGGCTCCTCGCGGCGAGCGCAATACGATCCAAGCCTTGGCAATCTCGGCCAGTCCTTGCAACAGCAGAAGCAGGAACCCAACCAGGATCAACGCCTTGATGGGATACCGCGCCAACCCTCCTGGATCCGGAGAGGATTCTCGGATCTGCCATGAACGCGCAACCGGGCCCCAGGTGAGCCACATTGAAAAGGCGGTAAAGGGAATCAGGAAGACCAGACCTCCCAATAGGTCAACCCACGCCCGCGTGCGCGCAGAGAAGCGGGCATAGAGGACGTCGACGCGCACATGAGCGCCAGACGAGAGTGCGTAAGATGCGCCCAGCAAGAAGATCGCGCTGAACAGGTACCACTGGAACTCTAAGTAGGCGTTCGAGCTCAGGTTCATGCCGACGAAACGTCCGGCGTAGCGACCAACAGCGTTGAACGCACCGACCAGGATCATCAACACAGTGAGCCAGGCCAGCAGCCAGCCGACGGCACCCGACAACGAATCAATCCGACTGATCCACCGCTGCACGCTCAATCCTCCTGTTAGGGGCTTCATTTACCCGCGCACGTTCGCCGCTCTTGCGATTCCCAATTGACCTTCGATGACTCTGAACACTACCAACACCTCTCGGCCAAGCGTTGGCTCTAATGGCACCACCCCGCCGGCTAATCTCAGGCGGCGATTCTGGCGGCTTGCCCTGTTCAACATCGGTTCGAATCTCACTGTGCCGCTCTCAGGCCTGGTTGACACCGCCATGCTCGGCTGGTTGCCCGAGGTACGTTTTCTCGCGGGCGTGGCCCTGGCCTCTTTGATCTTTGACTACCTCTATTTTGGGCTCGGTTTCCTCCGCATGTCGACCACCGGCCAAACGGCGCAAGCTGAAGGGCGCGGCGAGGATTCCTCGCCTGTGCTCTTGCGCAGCGTGTCGATCGCCTTGGTTCTTGCAGCGTTGATCCTCTTGACGCACCCCTTGATCGAACGGATCGCGTTTTCGGCTCTGAGCGGAACTCAGGACGTCGAGGCCGCCGGTCGCGACTACTTCCGCGCCAGGATCTGGGGCGCACCGGGCGCCATCTGTCAACTAGCCCTTCTCGGCTGGCTGCTCGGACGTGAGCGCAGTGGTGCGGTCCTGGTGGTGATGTCGATCACCAACCTGTCGAACATCGGACTCAACTGGTGGTTCATCCTTCATCTCGGTCTCGAGGCGCGCGGGGCTGGACTCGCGACCGCGATTGCACAGACAGTTGGGGCGGTCACCGCGGCCACCTTTGTGAGCGGAGCCCTGGATCGACGTGGAATCCGCATTCGACCTGCACTCCAACTTAGTCCTTTGCTGAGCCTCATGAGGCTCAACTCACAGCTGTTCGTGAGAACCCTACTCCTGGTCAGCTGCTTTGCCCTGTTCACCGATGTTTCCGCCCGCATGGGCACCATCGTGCTCGCATCGAACGCCATCCTGCTGCGCTGGGTAACCCTCCTCTCTTATCTTGTAGACGGCATTGCTTACGCCACCGAAACGATCGCCGGGCGGCTCTGGGGAGCCCGAGACCCTCAGCAACTCCGAGCGCTATTACGCCACGCCCTGATTACAGGCTCGATGCTGGGTGCCCTGGTCTGGTTGCCACTGGCCATCGCTCCGGGACCGATCATCCGCATTTTCTCGATGAACGATGCAGTGGTGAACGAAGCAGTCGCTAGATCGCTCTGGATCGTTCCGCTGGGTCTCTTCGGTGCAGCGGCCTATGTCCTCGATGGCTTCTACCTTGGAGCGACTCAGGGTCGTCGACTCTTGACCTCGATGCTGCTGTCCGCGGGAATCGCTCTTTCACTGATTGTCGTGGCGAACCTACTTCAGAGTCCGAGTCTCTTGTGGGGCGCTCTGGTGACGCTCATGGCGTTGCGCGCCTTGACCCTTGGCGCAGGCGTCCAGAGACTCGTTGATCGCAACTGATGCCCACAGCGTCTATTGCCAAGAAAGGCCACCCAGCGATCAAGGTCTAATCGGACGGTGCCCCGTAGCCCGCTCCGGAGGGCGTCTCGACGACGAACCGATCGCCTGGCTGCATCTCGACTGAGGAAACACCCGCAAGCTGCTCGACTACGCCGTCACCCCGCTCGACCCACTGTCTTCCCATCTCCCCGGGTTCAGCACCTTCGAGCGCAAATGGCGCTTCGACTCGGTGTTGGCTCAAAAACGAGACCTCCACGGCCTCAGTCATCTCGAGGATTCGGCGAGCCCCGTCGCCACCGCGGGTGTGGCCGTTGCCCCCGGACCCTCGCCGAATGGAGAACTCGTGGAGGCGCACCGGGTACCGGATCTCCAGAATCTCTGGATCCGTGATCCGAGTATTGGTCATGTGCGTGTGCACCGCAGACGCACCAGCGAAGCCCGGGCCAGCACCTGCACCGCCGCAAATGGTCTCGTAGTAGCCGAAACGCTCGTTACCAAAGACGAGGTTGTTCATCGTGCCTTGCCCACCGGAGAGGATGCCGAGCGCCTTCAGCACTGTGTCGACCACCCTTTGGCTGGTCTCGACATTCCCTGCAACCACGGCCGGACAATCTATCGGGTCATCTGCAAACACGGGGTTGAGGAAGGTGCCTTCGGGCACCCGCAACTCAACGGTGTGCAACAGCCCTTCGTTGAGCGGTAGATCTCTGTCCAAGAGCAGGCGGAAGCAATACAGCACTGCGCTGCGTACTATCGCTGGTGTAGCGTTGAAGTTGTTGTTCAGAGTCGGGCCCGATCCAGAGAAATCGACCACTGCACCGCCATCTTCGATCTGAATCGCGACGTTGATTTTGGTCCCGTCATCAAGCCTTTCTTCAGCACTCACGCGGCGCGATCCCAATGTCTCGAGGGCTTCGCGCATCTGCTCAGCAGCGTTGTCATAGACAGCTTGCATCTGCTGAGCCAAATCTCTAGCGCCATAGCGCGCGCACAGCAACTGCAGCATGGTCTCGGCCCGCCGGTGAGCAGCCAACGCACCACTTAAGTCGGCCAAGTTCTCTTCCGGCGAGCGGCTCGGGTACTTTGCTCCGCGCAGCCGTCTTTCGACCCGGTCCCACCTCGCCTCACCCGCCTCGACCATCTTGATGGGTTCGAGCACAACTCCTTCTTGCTCAAGGTTGGTGGCCGATGGCGGCATCGAACCGGGTCGCAGGCCCCCGAACTCGGCATGATGAGCACGACTCGCCGCGTAGCCGATCAACGTTCCTTTGTGATGGATCGGGCCGAACACCGTGACATCAGGAAGATGAGAACCGCCGAACCCCGGGTGATTGGTGATCACCACGTCCCCGGCCACCAGCGGCAAGCGCTCCACCACCGAGCGCACACACAAACCAAGCGCCCCCAGGTGCACCGGAATGTGCGGCGCGTTGACCAGGAGCCGGCCCAAGGGATCGAGCAAGGCGCAAGAGAAGTCGAGCCGCTCCTTCACATTCGTCGAGAACGACATCCGGCGCAGTAGCTCACCCATCTCCGTCGCGACTGCGCCGAAGCGCCCGGAGAAGAGCGCACTCTCCACTGCCGAATGTGATCGCCGGCGGGCGGATTGGTCGTGCATGTCCATTCCGAAAGTCTAGCTGGCGCGGCCAAGAGCTAGAGCAACCAATTCTCCTCAGTCGTGCAGTAAAGTGGCACGCCCAGCAACCACCAACCGCAGCTATAACCTTCCGTTCGCCGCGCTGCCAACCGGGACTGCTCTCACCAAGCTTTCTCTCAACCAATCTTTCGAACTCAGGAGACACCGATGCTTAGCACCATGCAGGACTTTCCGTTGACCATCAACATGATCTTCGATCATGGCCGCAAGGCCTATCGCGACAGCAAAGTGACGACTTGCGAGCAAGACGGATCGCGCACTGCTACCTTCGCCGAGGTCGCGGACAACGTCGGGCGCCTCGCGCACGCCCTCAAAGATCTTGGCATCGGACCTAGCGACCGAGTTGGAACCTTCTGTTGGAACAACCAGGAACACGTCGAGGCCTATTTCGCGGTGCCTTGCATGGGCGCGGTCCTGCACACACTCAACATTCGCCTGTTCCCTGAGCAGTTGATCTATGTCGTGACCCACGCGGAAGACAAGGTCGTGCTGGTTGACGACAGCCTGATCCCGCTACTCGCGGGAGTCGCAGAGCAGCTAACGACGGTCGAGCACTACATCGTTGTGGGTACCGGCGACGCCTCGGCGCTCGAAGGCAAGGGCGCTCAGGTCCACCGCTATTCAAAGCTGCTCGAAGGCAAGCCCGCCGACTATCCTTGGCCCCAGATCGATGAGAAATCGGCTGCCGCCATGTGCTACACCAGCGGCACCACCGGGAATCCGAAAGGCGTCGTCTACAGCCATCGCTCCTCAGTGCTACATGCCATGGGCGCCTCCAGTGGCGCGGCAATGGCTGTCAGCGAGTACGACTCTATTCTTTCGATCGTGCCCATGTTTCACGCCAATGCTTGGGGCTTGCCGCACGTCGGCTGGTTCATGGGCGCGGATTTCGTCATGCCCGACCGCTTCCTACAAGCGGAGCCTCTGTGTCGAATCATCGGCGAAACTAAACCCACGATCACTGGCGCGGTGCCAACCATCTGGAACGACGTTCTGCGCTACGCTGAGGGTAAAGATGTCGACTTCTCTTCCTTGCGCTTTGTGGTCTGCGGTGGATCAGCCGTCCCGCGCTCGCTCATGGAGACCTTCCAAGAGCGATATGGCGTTGAGATCATTCAAGGTTGGGGTATGACTGAAACCTCCCCCTTGGGCGCAATGGCCAAGACCCCCAAGGGAGTTCCCGAGTCCGAACAGTTTGACTGGCGGGCCAAGACCGGGCGTGTTCTTCCGGGTATCGAATTGCGCATCGTCAACGATGATGGAGAGGTTCAACCTTGGGATGGCAAGGCGATCGGTGAGATCGAGGCACGAGGCCCCTGGGTCACCGGCAGCTACTACCTGGATGACGACCCTGAGAAGTTTCGGGACGGCTGGTTGCGCACCGGTGATGTCGGTTCGATCGAATCGAACGGCTTTGTGCAAATCACAGACCGCGCCAAAGACGTCATCAAGTCGGGCGGCGAGTGGATCTCGTCGGTGGATCTTGAAAACGAGCTGATGGCCCATCCTGATGTGGTCGAGGCAGCTGTGTTTGGCGTCCCCGACGAGCGCTGGGACGAGCGGCCCTTAGCATGCGTTGTGCTCGAGCAAGGCGCTTCCGCGACTGCAGCCGAGCTTTCCGGGTTCCTCGGCAGCAGAGTGGCTAAATGGTGGCTACCGGAACGCTGGGCATTCATTGAAGAAGTCCCCAAGACCAGCGTTGGCAAGTTCGACAAGAAGGTCCTCAGGGCCCGCCATAAGGATGGCAACCTCTCCGTCGAGACGCTCGGGTAGCAGGAGCGGGCGGCACGTCATTCCAGCCTTGTTACTCAGCTAGGTGAGGCAGGGTGCGCCAGGGTGAGGCGCCTGCTAGGACCGAGCGCGGACACACGGAGCTCAAGGTTGTTCGAGCAACAGCCCTAAGCTCCTGGGTTCTCGGACCGCGGTCCAGCCGGTTGCAACCCAAGTGGAACTGTAGGGCTCGGTGATCAGGGCAGGACCCACCACTTGGCCGTCACCCCGCCAGGGCACCTGATGTCGATCAACCAGCGGAACTTCGCGACGAGCGCCTCCGTCCCAGGTCAACACCGTTCGCCCGATGCCTTCGGCGTCTGCGATCCCACCCGCAGCGGGAATCTGGGCCTCGGCTTGGGTCCGAGTCTCAGTCCGTGTTTTCGGCTGGGTTTCAGTCTGGCTTTCAGTCTGGGTTTGGCTCTGGTTGAGGCCGTGGGCGGGCAAGCGTGCTCTGGTACGCAACCACTCGACCTCGATCTCTCGCTTCATCGCATAGCCGAAGATTGCCCGATACGACTCGACAAAGCGCTCAGCGAGAGTGGCCAAAGGTTCGGCGTCCAACTCAAGCCCAGAGTCTTGCCCTACGTAGCGCAGATTCAGCGTGGTCGACACTTGAGGCATCGCTGATCCGTTCTCGTCGACCGGTCCATCGCCGCCATCGGCCTCTCTCGCCACCAGTACAACTGCCGCCTGTGCCGCCGTATCGATCCGAACCTCCAGTTGCGAATCCTCTGGATCCAACAGCACCTGTTCTTGAACGATGCGCTCCACCTGTGCCGCACCGATTCCGCGAGCACTGAGCAAGCTGCAGTCGTCTGGCACCAGGATGCGAGTGATCCCCAACAGCCCGGCGAGGTCGCAAGCGTGCTGGCCACCCGCTCCACCGAAAGCGACGAGTGCGTGATCCTTCGGATCAAATCCGCGGCGAGTTGACACCTTCGCGATGGTCTCAGCCATGCGTTCGTTGGCGACCTGTAGGAAGCCCTCGAGCAGCGTCTCTGACTCGATCGAATCAACGTTAGCAAGCTCCCGAACTAGCGCCGCCCTGCTGGCTTCAACATCCAGCGGCACTTCAAACCGTTCTCCATCGATCCGACCGAGCAGAAGATTGACGTCGGTCACGGTCAGCGGACCGCCTCGTCCGTAGCACGCCGGGCCGGGCAAGGCGCCCGCGCTCTCGGGACCCACCGTGATCCGACCGCCGGTCGTACGACAAATCGATCCTCCCCCCGCGGCCACGGTTCGGATCGCCAACGCTGGAGCCATCACGGTCACCCCGCCGACCTCGTGACGCTCGTCGTACTCGACATCCTCACTGATGCGTGAGACGTCCGTGCTGGTACCACCCATGTCGAACGCAAGCGCATGATCGAGAGCGGCAAGTTTGCAGGCTTCCAGGCACCCCATCACTCCGCCTGCAGGCCCGGACAACAGACTGTCTTTGGCTCGATAGGACATCGCATCCACCAGGCCTCCAGCGCTACTCATGACCTTGAATTTCTGCCCGATCCTGTCGCCGATACCAGTTAGGTACCGCTCGAAGATCGGCGACAAGTAAGCGTCGACAACCGCCGTTTGAGTGCGCGGTAAATATCCGGCGAGCCCCGAGAGTTCGGACCCAACAGAAACCATGATCGACGACGCCCTCAGTAGCTCGGCAAGCGCCGTCTCGTGCTTCATTGATGAGTACCCATGCAACAGTGAAACTGCGGCGGACTCAATCCCTCGATCACGAAGCCCACCAAGCGCAGCGCATAGTTGCTCGTGAACTGCAAGCGGTTGGAGAATCTCGCCGATGGCAGACACACGCTCATCAATCTCGATCACGGACTCATACAACGGATCGGGTTTCCGGATCTCGTGAGCGAACAGCTCTGGACGCGATTGGTCTCCGATCTCCAACAGGTCTGCGAATCCGCGCGTCACCAGCAACACACAGCGAGCACCCTTGCGCTCGAGCAAGGCGTTGGTCCCTCGGGTCGTCCCTAAACGGAGCTCGATGTTCGGCAGGAGCTCTCCGGGCTTGATGCCGAACAAAAGGTGCAGCCCGAGCAGAGGTGCCTCGAATCCGTTCCAAAGCTCCACTGCTCCGCCTAAGTCGAGCTCCTGCTCGAGGGTCAACCAATCGTGCCCACAAGCGCTCGGACCGTGATGCTCCACGCGCGCCGTGGCAGCCGGCGCTTCTAAGTCGGTGGCCGGCACACCAACGACGAACTTTTCGAAGAAACCAGCCTGAGTTCCCGGCACCCGCGAGACGAGAAGCTGCTGCCGCCCGCAATCCAACCGCTCGCTATCAAGCACCGTGACCTGCAGGCGACCGCTGCTGAGCACCTTCCGGCGCAGCACCCGGTCGACGCTTGAGACCGCGATGCAGTCTGTAAAGGTCCCACCCGTGTCGATCCAGACACGCCATTGCTCAACTGCCATGCCCCTTAACCGCGCTTTGAGTCGGACTGTCGGCGCTGCTCGATAGCTTCGACCAGAATCTCAACGCGATCGTCGCTCGGATCGATCTTTCGCGCCCGTCTCAACCAGCGCTCCGCCGCTCGAACATCGCCACTGTGCAAGGCCACGCTTCCCATCGCGGCCAGCGGCTCGGCGTTGTCGCGCATGACTCTAAGAGCACGCCGATAGAACCGTTCCGCCTCCTCCCAGCGTCCGTTGCTCCTGCTGAGATCTCCAAGCGCCAGAAATGCATACGGATTCCTGTTACTTGAGCTGTCGCCCAACCGCAACAGTTCCAACGCTTCCGCACCGCGCCCCAGTAGCTGCAGCAAGGCGGCCAGGTTCTGATATGCCGAGAACTCAGCAGGATTGATCACGAGCGCCTGACGATACGACGCTTCGGCCTCCTCGGTTTGGCCCAACCGGCGCTGCGCAACCCCTAAGTTAACCCACGCCGCAGACAAGTTGGGAGCGATTCGAACCGCATCAACCAGCCACCGGTAGGCGCCGTCGATGTCTGCTTCGCGCAGCAGCTCTGTGCCTCGGTTGGAGTAGTAAAGAGCAGCAGCCTCGCTGTCGCTGAGGGTAGTGATCCGTCGATACTTAAGCCCCGGTTCGGCGGCGAAATCGATGATCGTCATCTGGTGTTTGGGGCCAAATCCAACTGCAATGTGATCCGAGTGAACGATCAGGTCGTCTTCTCGAACAAAGCTCTCGATGTCGCGCACCTCAAGGAAGTGCACTGGAATGCCCAGGTGACGAGCCAATCCGACAAACAGATTGGTGAACGCCAGGCAGTTCGCCTCGCGGCCATCGAAGACCTCGCGCGCTGTGCCTGTGTTGTCGCGGGAATAGGTAATGCCTAAGCCGTCTTTGGCAAGAAGTCGCTCGGCAAGCACACCAAGTCGATGACTGTCGCTGCCAAGCAGCGGAACATTCAACGTTGCCCACTCAGTCATCTCTGAGTCAACAGCGTGGGGAAGGACCAGGCGACTCACACCGCTCTTGGTTATGTGAGCCTCGAGGTCGTTGGCACTACTGAAGCCCTTGGTGCTCGCACATCCAACCGCAGAGGTTACAAACACCGCTAACAAGAGCGTCGCGACGCACGTCTTGACTGGCTTGTGTGCCCGGGCAGCAGTACGAATGACTCTAGTCCTCATGTTCTCCAGTGTAGACCATGCCTACCCGAAGGGAAGTACCCAAAACTGCCTATCGCAAGCGACAATTGAGTCTCAGGACGCTAGGCGTTTACCTTCTCAGGCGTCAGCCGGCTTCCCGTGCGCAGCGCCATCTTCAAGATGAGCGTCAGCACCACCAGAACAGCCAGCACCGGCAGCACCACGGCCAGCGAGGCCAAACCCACTGCGCCCCCGGCCTCAGCCGTCGAGAGGATCGGATTGCCAAAGCCTGCCGTCATCACACTCGAAGCGCCACGCAGCAGCGCGGTTCCTGTCTGGATCACCCCCGCCACTCCTCCACCACCGATCACAGCGAGGGTCCAGGTCATCAGCGGAGACATGTCCTGCACGGTTGCAGCCGTAGCTATGATGCCCGCGATCACAGCGACCGGCGTCGACGCCGTGTCAAGGACATTGTCTACCCAAGGAACGTAGTACGCGGCAATCTCTACTGCTGCGGCGACTCCGAACGTAATCAGAGCCGCATCCGAAGCGATCCAGTCGAACCGGCTCGAAAGATCCAGGTGACCGGCACGCGACGCCACACTCATCACCAAGAAGGGAATGAAGATCCTAAACCCACACGCGGCGCTCAATCCTAGACCGAGACACACACTCAACAGTATCGCCATCACAGACCTCCTAACATCTCTTAGCTAACTCTGCCTAAGCAGCCCTACGGATGGACCTACTCCAATGTTCCAAGGATGAGAAGTTCCTCCCGCCCGGGCTTACCTAGATCGGCGGACTGCCGCACGGATCACACGTTCGAACTCCTCTCCAGCGAACCACCGGGTGAGAGCGAGATAGCTGAACAGGAAGGCCGCAAAAATGAGGAGTCCGCGGAACACCAAGAAGAGGTCCACCGAATGGATCGAACCGAATCCCACCATGAGCTGGCCAGGGTCGAGCGCACGATTGCACACCCACCAGATGAGACCGGCGGGCATCAGGGCCAGCACTGCTAGGCCCGCGAACAGGCCGCCCTTTCGCGCAAAGTACAGTGTGCCCTCAATTCGGGCGAAGTGTCGTAGAACAAGCCATTCACCGGATGCGGACACCGCCGAAGCGGATGCGAACGCGAGAGCACCCAAGGTCAGCGGCGAGTCGGGGATCGCGATCGGTAGCCAGTCTTGCACGCTCACCAGAGGCACCGAGTCCCACCAGCGCATCATCAAGAAGGCGGCCAAGAGGCTCGCGCCTGAACGAAGCACGCCAACCAACGCTGGCAGCTTGGTCTCCCCGCGCGAGTACAGCACCGTTTGCAAGATGCGGCTAGAGGCGGTGGGAATCAACCCCAAGACGTAGACCGCCAGGATCAGATGGGCGAGAGCGTTCTCAGCTACACCGAACTTTCCTACTCTAAACAGAGCGGCGATCAGTGGGAAGCCCAGAGCAATCACACCGACCATGGCAGGTACGACGAGAAACCAAACACCGTGTATCGCCTCGCGAAACTTCTGCTTCAGTTCACCAGCGTCGGATAGCCGCGAGAACTCCGGCAGGTACACGATCGCCTGGATCATGCTGCACAGCATGATGGTCAGAAAGAACAGGCGCTGACCTGCCGTCAGGGCCGTAACAGTGCCTTCGGTCAGCAGCGCGATCGCAAGCAAGGCCTCAGCGACGCCCAGAAGCTGCAGTGAGCCTCTACCCACGAGCACCGGCGCGAATCGCCGCTGGACTTCCTGCAGGCCTGGAACAGAAGCGCTCAGCGTGAGCGGTAGGCCGCCGTTCAATTTGATCGCCGCTGGCAACTGAACTCCGAACTGAAGCACACCGCCAATCAAGGCTCCCACGCTGACGGTCAAGATCAGTGAGCGAGGCGACGGCTCCGTCGTGCGCAGCGTCAAGATAGCCACTGCGGCCAGGATCGCCACATTCCAAGCAGCCGGAGCCAGGTAAGACAGGAAGAACCGTCGATGGCTGTTCAGTACCGCCAAGCACCAAGCAGCAAGCACCAGCAGCGCTGACATCGGAAAGAGGTAGTAGCTTGCCAAGGTCAGCAGTGACACCGCAGCCTCGCCCTTCTCAACCACCGCCAAGCCGATCCAGGGAGCCCCCAGTGCGCCTAGCGTACCCAGCGCACCACAAGCCACCAAGAGACGTGCAAAGGCGGCCCCGGCGAGCCGACGTGCAGCCTCGGGCGTGCCCGAACGCGCATCCTTGAGCTGCTGCGAGTAGACGGGGATGAAGGCTGCGGAAAGAGCTTGATCGCCAAGCAGGTTTTGGACGGTGTTCGCAAGCTTCAGAGCGATCGCAATAATGTCGTTGACCTGCGCGAAGCCTCCAAGGGCGAACAACGTTCGATCACGGACCAGCCCCAACAGCCGCCCAAGGACCATCGCCACCATGATCTTGCCGGACGACCGACCAGTGCTGGGTGGCTCCATCACTTGTCGGGCCTCGCCCGGGTCTCCTTGGATTGCGTCTTGCGAGGCCGTGGCTACCAAGAGCTGAACCCAGGCAGACTTCCGCCTACCAGAGTCTCTCGAAGCACCGTGCTAACGAAACGACAGCAGCAGTTCGCCTCGATCAAGCCGTACCTCCGCTGCGAATCCAGCCGATGTCATATCGAACACCACATGCAATTCGGGCATGCCCTCAACCTGATGCAGCCCAGTGCGGATCGAAACGAAGCGGGAACTGGACGACGAGATAACTGCGGTCGAGGTGATCCCTTTGATCTTGACTAAGAATCGCGGGGGACCACTCAGAGCGGCGGTTGAATAGTTCGATGCAACGATCGGTTCATCGGCAACCAGTCTGACCTGTGTGCGATCGGCAAAGTCTGCAGCATCCAGGGTCTCTAGGCGACGCGCCCGTGGAGCGCTCTCGGCGGCTCCCGAACTGCGTGTGGAGGACGACCCGGGAGCGGCCACCCGAGCCTGTCTCGGGGTCGATCCTTGCGCGGACCGAGTTCCAGAACTCGGAACGGTTGCGTCATCCGGCGAACCGCCGGCCCCCTCAACTCCCGACTCGACTTCAGACTCGGAGGTGCCGGAATCTGGAGCTTCAGAGTCCCCGTTGGCCAGCTCGTTGGTCAACGTCGGCGGGCCCTCACCTATATCCGCTGCGACTGCCGCCGCGTCTGGCGCGCTCGTAGGGTCACTGGTGCTCGTCGGTGAGTCCGCGCCAGAGCGCAAGGCCTCAAGATACTGCCAAGGCTTGGTGAAATACCCAGCTGCCACGAGTCCGACGATCAGTAGTCCCGCAAACAGGGGTTTCCGGCTTTCACCCGAAGAGGCGCGGCCACCGTAGTAACCCCCTCCTGCGGCATCCTGCAAGTCGACCTCTGGATCGTAGGGCTCGATCGGACGCAGGGAGGTGAGTTCGCCCGCCGCGCCGTGCAAGCCGCCGAACTGTGGCAGCGGCTCGTCGGCGGCTGCTGCAGAGTCGTCCCCTATTGGATTCAGGGTTGGATTCATCGAGTCCGTTGATCCGAGTTCTGATTCGAGGGGAGTTCCCGACGGTTCGCGGGTGGATCGCGGCAACTCAGCCCCGAGCGGCACACCGTGATCATGTGCCTCGAGCGGCACGGCTTCATCATGCGCGCCGAGCGGTACGCCTTCATCATGTGCTCTGAGACCCGTTTGGTCACTTCCCAGTTTCGGCACCGACAGCGAGAACGACTCCGACGCTGAACCCATCGCGGAAGGCTCTCTCGGTGCTCCCAGCGCGGGCGGTGCTGGCAGGTCCACGCTGGGCAACGGCGGAGTTGACCTGTCAGCCGCTTCAGGGTTCAGGAGCGCCCGAAATGGACCGTCCGTTGCGCTCGGGGTCAGCGCAGGCGGGTCCGAACCAAGTGGGCTAGCCCCAGGTGGCCCCAACGCCTGGATCGAAAGCTGCCCGTCGTCGTTTGTATTCGTGCCGGGGCTCACCCGCGTGAGCCCAACCTCAGGACCGCCGACGTCACTAGCCTCGTTCCATCCAGGCAACGCCGCCAGCGGGGCGGCAACAGTCGCATTGGTACCCAGCGGGGTTGCGACCGCTGCCGGTCTGCTGCCGTCAGCCGTCTCGGGAACGCTCTGCTCAGCTCCGTCTCCACTAATCTCTCGAATAAAGTTCGTCACGATCCGGTACACATGCTCACGGCTGTGGGCGTCGACGTAGCGAAACTGGATTCCCATACCGGAGGGCTTGTTGGTTCCGCCGCTGGTTCTTACCCAGACCACGTCGCCGAGACCCTGAACGACCTCCTGGGCTCCGCTCGTGTCCTGATCCTCAATGTCGAACTCGAACTGGACCAAGGTGCCAACCGGACGAGGCTCTTCCGTCTTGACGAACATGCCCTCCATCGAGATATCCGCCGACTGGGCCGCGACCGTGCTCCCCAAACGATCGAAGCGAAGTCGTACCGTCGTGGTGAACGGCGCTCTGGTGGTGTCCCGGAAGCGGAACCCTGCGCCTTGAGACGCTGCTTTCGATTCGTCGGCCATGGCCTATGAGTCTCTCAAGAAAAATCCGGTACAAAAGAACACGGGAATCAATGCTCGTGATTCAGGCCAGACAACGAAGGCCTAATCGGGCCGAAGTCGCTGCCCTTGGAGCCGTCAGCCAGCAGTCGTTCGGCTCTTGAACCTTCGACGCTGTGCATCTTGCGACCAACCAGGAACGCCATCTCCAACGCTTGTTCATAGTTCAAGCGCGGATCGACCTGCGATTCGTATGCGCGCGTCAGATCGACCTCCGAAAGCCCGCGAGCGCCGCCGACACACTCAGTGACGTTCTCACCAGTCAATTCAAAGTGTACGCCACCGAGTTTGCTCGACGTACTCTGATGAATCTCGAAGGCCAGCTCGACCTCACGCAAGATGTCGTCGAAACTCCGGGTCTTAAAACCATTCTCGGTGGCGCGGGTGTTGCCGTGCATAGGATCGCACACCCAGAGCACGGTCTTACCTGAAGCTCGAACGGTCTCGATCAGGTCTGGCAACCCTGCTTCAATCGCCCCTACACCGAAACGGTGGATCAGGGTTAACCGGCCGGGTTCATCAATCGGATGCAGGAGATCCAACATGCGTAGCAAGTCGTCTCGCTTGACGCCGGACCCAACCTTCACACCGATCGGATTGTTGATCCCACGAAAGAACTCAACGTGGGCTCCGCCAGGAGCCGCGGTGCGCATGCCGATCCAAGGGAAATGGGTCGACAGGTTGTACCACCCTTCTCGCCTTGGAACCTGCCTCGTGTGCGCCTGTTCGTAGAGCAGGTGGAGGCCCTCGTGCGAACTGAAGAAGTCCACTCGATCGATCTGTCCAACGTCGATGCCGGCGAGCGTTTCCATGAAGCGCAGCGAGTCACCAATCGAGGTAACCACGGCTTCGTACTCGGCCGCGTGAGGGGAGTGCTTCACGAAGTCGAGCCCCCAATACTCGGGGTGATGTAGATCGGCGAAACCACCATCGATCAGTCCGCGCACAAAGTTCAACGTCAGCGCCGAGCGCTCGTAACCTCGCAGAAGTCGTTGTGGATTCGGGCGGCGTGACTCTGCGTCGAAGGCCAGCGAATTCACCAGATCGCCTCGATAGGACGGGAACTCCTGGTCTCCTCGTTTCTCAGTATCAGACGATCGCGGCTTTGCATACTGACCCGCAAATCGCCCTACCCTGACCACTCGCTTCTTGGTGCCGTGGACCAAAACCAAGCTCATCTGCAACAAGATCTTGAGCTTGTTGGTGATGGTCTCTGAAGAACAGCCAGCAAAGCTCTCTGCGCAGTCGCCGCCTTGAAGCAAAAAGCGCTCTCCGCGTGCGGCCTCGGCCAGTTGAACCTTGAGCGCCTCCACCTCCCACGACGTAACCAAGGGTGGTAGCCGTTGAAGTTCCGAAATCACGGCGTTCAGCTCGTGCAGATCGTCGTACTGGGGCTGCTGGATCGCCCCGATCGCTTTCCAACTCTCTGGTGACCAGTCGCTCATTGCTCTAACTCGTTGATTTGGTAAGGGTTTATGCTTCCTACGAAGGATCAGCGAATGATAGCAGCGAAGGCCTCGAACTGCAGCCTAACGACACCCAACTCGGTAGCACTCAGGATTCGAGTTCAGAGTTCGGATCGATCTCCAGATAGCGCGAGAGCCAACGCGTGCCGAGATAGAACGGGACGGTATCCACCGCAGCCGCGACAAACTTGAAGACATAGGCGGTCAAGATGAACACCCACAGCTGGGGCCAGATCGGTTCGCCCTCGGTCACTGGAATGCCTCCAGCGAGGAAATGCGTGATGCTGATCACGGCGACCGAATCAACGAACTGACTGACGAAAGTGGACCCGTTGTTCCTTAGCCAGAGGTGTTTGCCCTTGGTCAGCCGCTTCCAGAAGTGGAAGATATGGACATCGCACAACTGTGCGGCCAGATAGGCCA
Organism: Acidobacteriota bacterium; assembly: GCA_029263415.1. Classification (GTDB taxonomy): domain Bacteria; phylum Acidobacteriota; class Thermoanaerobaculia; order Multivoradales; family Multivoraceae; genus JAJCXN01. The sequence continues at coordinate 80,568 of JAJCXN010000009.1, read as the reverse complement.
CCATGGACGCGACCATTGCACCCAAGGTCAAGGTGCGTAGCTCGAAGAACAGCGGCAGTCGACCGGCAGCGTCAGCGACCGGTTGATCGAAGCCAGGTAGCGCTCCGCCTAGCCAGAGAATCAGGCCAAGCCAAACGTTGACCAGGAACCCCACCCATACGAGATGGTTGGCGCGTTTGCGACCATAGATCTCGGAAATAAAGTCGGTGCACAAGAAGGTGAGCGGGTAAGGCAGCACGCCGACCGCCAGTGGTATAGGAACCGTTCGTCCAAACATCTCAAAACTGAGATCCAAGAACCGCGTGACCCCGAGCAGGTTCAGCATCGTCATTGAACCGATGAAGAGCCCGGCGAGAATGAGATACACGCGCTCGCGCCGAGCCTGCAATTGACTCGCCTCAATTGGATGCAAGGCGAATTCTTCCAATCCGTTTGCCGCTCTCTTAGCCATTCTTCGGGTCACCTCATGAGTTGGCGCGGCAGATTATCAGCAGCCCCTGGACTACCCTGAAGACTCAACCAGCCCCAAGGGCGCGTGGTTGCAAAACATGGATAGACTTCGGGCTCGATGTTGAAACTACTCAAAGAGCTGCTGAAGCAGCCGGAACAAACCGACCCTGAACAGGAAACCCGCCTAGCTGCCGCCTCCTTGCTCCTGGCCATGACCCGCGCCGACAGCCAGGTGGCCGAAGTCGAGCTGCGCACCGTCCGCAAGGCATTGAGGAAACTCCTGGGGACCGGTGACACCGAGGTGAGCGAACTCCTCGATCAGGCCCAAAAGGAAGTCGAAGAATCGGTCTCGCTCCATGACTTCACCCGAGTGCTTCATCGACAGCAGACCAAGGAGGAGAAACAAGGGCTGGTTCAACTGCTCTGGAGCGTCGCCTGTGCAGATGGCAAGATCGATCCGCACGAAGAACTGCTCGTACGCAAGGTCGCCGGCTTGCTCTATGTCTCCCAAGAAAACTACATCGCCGCCAAACAAGCGGCGATCGCGGAGTACCGATCGACGTAGCCGCTCGTGCTAAATGTCCGCTCCCGCCGTCGTTCCCGCTCCCCCCAAATCAAACAAGGCTCTGATATGTCCGTTCCCAACCATGCGACTGCTAGCCCCGAAGAAGCCGCCTCAAAGCGCCGAGTTCTGTCCGGCATTCAGCCGTCCGGTGACCTTCACCTTGGTAACTACCTCGGTGCGGTTAAGCAATGGGTGGCGGGCCAGGACCAGCGTGAGAACTTCATCTGCATCGTTGACCTGCATGCGATCACTGTGCCGCAAGACCCTGTTGCTCTGCGTGACAACACACGCCGGCTTGCCGCCCAACTCTTTGCCGCCGGTATCGATCCCGACAAGACCGCTCTGTTCGTGCAGAGCCACGTGCGTGCCCACACTGAAGCAACGTGGCTTCTCATGTGCAGTACGCCAATCGGATGGTTGGAGCGCATGACTCAGTTCAAGTCGAAAGCCGCAGCGCAGGAGAAGGTCCAAGCTGGTTTGCTCACCTATCCCGTCCTGATGGCCGCAGACATCCTCTTGTACAACCCAGACGAAGTCCCGGTTGGTGAGGATCAAAAGCAGCACATCGAACTGGCTCGCGACCTAGCCCAACGCTTCAATCATCGCTTTGGCGAGACCTTTAGGCTTCCCGAACCCGTCATCCCCAAAGCTGGAGCCCGGGTCATGGGATTCGATGATCCCAGCAAGAAGATGAGCAAGAGTGCTGAAGCACAGGGCCACGCCGTTCTATTGAGCGACAACGCCACCAAGATCACCAGGGTCATTAAGCGTGCCGTCACCGATTCTGGACGCGAGATCGATTTTAGCGACGACCCCGAACGGGCCGGTGTCAACAACCTGCTCGGTGTTTACCAAGCCGTCACTGGACATAGTCCAGATGCCTGCGTCGCAGACTTCGCCAACGCTCGAGGTTACGGTGATCTCAAGGTACGAGTCGCCGAAGTGGTGACCGAGGCGCTTGCCCCGATCACTCAACGCTTCGACGAGTTGATGGAAGACCCGACCAGCCTTGATCAACTGCTCTCGAAGGGCGCAGAACGCGCCCGAGCCGTTGCGGAACCGAAGGTCCAAGAGATGAAGGCCAAGATGGGTTTTCTTCCCGCCTGAGCCCACAGCTGACCTGAGCCAGACCGGCGAGTACGCTCTAGTCAGACGCCATCAACTAGGCACGTCCGCGCACCGGGCCGGCTGGCTGCCATCCCTCACGCCTCTTGGATGAGGCGTTCAAGCCGCTCGAGCCCTTCTTGCAAGTCGGCCCGCGAGGGACCAAACGAGAACCTGGTATAGCTGTCATAGCGGGCGTTGGCGCGCCGTCGGCCGGGATTGACGTCAAAGAACACACCGGGAACTGTGATCACCTGGTAGTCGAGTGCGCGCTCGAAGAACGCGCGCCCGTCGCATAGGGGCTCGGGTAGCCCGGCGAGATTGCCCCAGACGTAGAACGCGCCACCGGGCTCGTGCTCAACCTGGACGCCAATCGACCGCAAGCGATCGACTAGGAAGCGCCGCTTGCCAGAGAACACTTGTTGGATAGCGGCCGTCTCAGCCAACGCATGCTCAGTCTGCAACAGCGGAATAACAGCCTTCTGAAACGGATGGTTAGCTCCGCCATCGAGATAGGAACCTGCGCTTGTCGCCTGCTGGATCACATCTCGCGGACCGACGATCCAGCTCACTCGCCATCCCGGGTAGCGCCAGTTCTTGGTCAATCCGTCGACCATGACGATCGGGTCCAAATTGACGTCATCGACAAACTCAGCAGCCGAAACCAACCTCGCCTTATGTGCCAACTGCTCCGCATGGTCGCTAGGTGTCGTAGGTGTGTCATAGATGTAGTGACTGTAGAACTCATCGAAGATGAGAGAGCAGCGCGTCTGTCTAGCGACCTCGACCCATTCCCCGAGTCTTTCGCCAGCTACCAGTTGCCCGGTCGGGTTGCACGGGTTGCTACAGAGGACGGAACTCAGGCCGCGGCCCAATATTTCTGATCGCAGCTCCTCTGCCGTTGTTCGTTGCCGTCGCGCAGGATCGACCAGGATCGGGATTGGGATGAATCCTCGAAAGGTCGAGAGCAGCTCCTCGTAGGCGGTGTAGTCCGGAATGAAGTGTCCAAGGTTAGACCGGCCGAGTGCGGCAACCACCCGAGCCATCGCCGCCCGGCCTCCGGGGGCAATACAGACGTTCTCCACCGTGTACTGCGACTCACGCCCACGGCGATACACCTGGTTATAAAAATTGGCGACCGCCTCGCGCAGTTCCATGGCACCGTCGACCGGCCCATAGCCGAACTGCCGAGGGTCAAGGCTCAGAGAGTTCAACCTGTCGGGCGCACCCTCCAGTGGCCCCACCTCAGGTGACCCTTGCCCCAGGCTGATCCAGTGCTGATCGTCCGTGCCGTAACCGCGCTCGGCCGCTTTCGACATGACGTAGATCACTCCCGTACGCGGCACGCGCCGAAACCCGGGCACCGTGCCCAATGCCGGTTCGCTGCTCATCACACAGCTATCCGGCGAGCAGTTGCTCAAGCGCTCGCGAACGACGAATGCCCTTCGCCGTTTGAGCGACCGGCACCGTCTCACCAACAGCCCACCAAGAAGCGACGTCGGCCGGAAGGCACGGCTCGATTGCAGGAATCAGCTGCGGAAGGGCGGCCTCTGCGGCACTCACCACCAGGTGGCTGCTCGGAGTGCCTAGGTCTTCCAAGACCACGGCCCTGAGACTCGCAATCAGGGCGACCAAACCCTCAATCGCCTCCACCGGTGCACCATGCCGGCATCCCATCGCCAGCAAACTACTGGCCTGAGCCGCTGTGCCGAACAGGTCTTCGATCGTGCGATAGGGCTTCAGATAGGAACTGTAGCCGTCTCCAGCGAGCACCTCGGCGCGCTCGACGGCGACGCCATCCAGATGGATCAGCGAATGGGGCAATCGCAGGCTGTTCGGAACGCTTCCCGGAATGGTCATCTCTTCGATCAACACCCCTGCGCGATCGGAAGGGATCACAACCGCTCGCAGATGGTTCCGCTCTTCATCGCGACTTTCGGAGACGATCACCACAAGATGGCTCGACATTGGGCCTAGGGTTGCCCAGCGTTTCGTTCCGGTTAACGTCCAGTCACCTCCCGGCTTCCTGGCGATGGTGGTCTCAATCGCACTCGGCCGATTGCCGGCCATCTCCGACGCGCAGAATGCGATGCATTCCCCCGCCTGCTTTTGCAGCGGATGATCGACGCCATCCAACAAACGGTGGATGGCTCCTTGAATCGCGACCGCGGCGCCGACCCATGGGCGATCAGTGCGAGCAGCCGTTAACAGCGTCGCTTCGAAGAGGGTGGCTTCGAGGAGAGGAGCCTTGAAGGAAGCCCCGTCCGAGAGCGGCACCCTCTCCGGCCCAATCAGCCTGTCAGGCCCAAGCAGGGATTCATGCACCGGCCACAACCGCGCAACGACCTCGCTGATCTTGGTCTCGGCCGGTTCCTGGCGCGCCACGGCTGCGATCGCAGCGATCAATTGTTGCAGGGTCATGGTAGGGCTCGTTCACGCCACTCGCCGAGAGCTGACCCGAGATCTCGGGAGCTAGCGAATCGTTGGGCCGGTGCTTTGGCGAGCAGCTTTTCCACGATATCGATCAAGCTTGGACTGAGATCTGGCCGAAGGTTGCGTAAGTCTGGTGGTTCATCTTGGAGATGCTTTAGGGAAATGGCAGTCGCCGAGCGACCGTCAAACGGCGGGTGTCCGGCAAGGCAGGTGAAGAGAACAGCGCCGAGACTATACAAGTCAGAGCTGCCATCTAGCGCTAAGCCTTGAATCTGTTCTGGTGACATGTAATGGGGCGTTCCAAGGACATTGCCGTCCGCATCGGCTGACATCGCACCATCAACGCTGAGCGCGATGCCGAAGTCCATGATCTTGGCTCCAAACTCGGACAGCACGATGTTGGCCGGGGTCAGGTCCCGATGCACCACATTCTCGCGATGGGCAACTGTCAGACCATCTGCCAAATTCTCCGCGAGATCGCACGTCTGCTCCGCGGACATCGGACCATGATCGACCAGGAGTCGTTGAAGGGTCCGACCCTCAGCCCACTCCATCACCACGAACAATCGGCCATCGTCGCTGCCGTGCTCGAAGACTCGGACGATCGCTGGATGCTTCAAGCGTCGGCAAAGGCGCACCTCCTCACGCAACCGGCTCTCGGCGCCCACCCCGTCGGTGAACCTACGGGCCATCAGTTTGACCGCAACCGGTTGGTGTCTCACTACGTCTCGAGCGCGGTACACCTTGCTCCAACCACCACGGCCCGCCTCACCCTCGATCTCATAGCGCCCTTGGAGGCGCTCGCCAACGCGGAAAGAGCGCAAGACCGGACGCTCCGGCCTCACAGTGTGAATGCCGCTCTCGAGCCGCTTGAGTCGTTGCTCCGCATCGCGGTATCTCGGCTTCTGAGCGACTAGCGAACGCAGCAGCTCAATCGCTTCGGCAGTCTGCCCCAACCCTTCGACTGATCGCGCCCTCCAGTAGGTGCCCTCTTCGAACGCCGAAGCGTCACTCGCGACGTCGGGCCCGTCCAGCGCGACCAACGCAGACAACGCGGATTTGAAGCGGCCCGAGGCCACCAACAGGGGAACCAACAATCTCCTCGCTGCTCCTTGGTCAGCACTACCCTGTTCGACCTGTTCCAGGTCAGCCACTGCCTCCTCTGCAAGGTCGCCTTTGATGTGTTCCTGCGCAGCGCGCAAGTGATCACCGAGTTGGCGGTAGTAGCCAGCCGCGGTCGCGTTCTCACCGCCCAACCGGGCGGTCTCTGCTGCGGCTCGCATATCCCCGCCCTCAGCCAACACCCGTGCAGCCTCGATCGGCTGGTGAGCCGCAAGCCACAGATCAACCGCACGATCAATCGAGCCATTCGCTTCAGCTGCACGCGCCGCGGCCGCGAACGCTCCGGCCGCCTCCAGCTGCCGCATCGCGCCACTAATGTCTCCGGCGTCCTCATACGCGACCGCCGCCTCCTCATGCCGCGATACCGCCTCGAGCACCCGAGCCCGCAGTGAGCTATCGACCCCGGCGGGGTGCTCGTGAAGCGCGCCGGGTTCATTCACAGAATCCAGCAGGGCAGCGGCCTGATTCGGATTGCCGCCGCTCAGGTACGCGGCCACAGCACTGTCGAGCTGGCCCAGGCGCTGCCACAGTTTGGCCGCGACAAGGTAGCGACCGTGCCGCTCCAACAAACCTGCGGCGCCGGCCAGGTTCTCTTGTTCAACCATCCTTCTCGCACGCAGCAGGTCAATCCGGCGGTGGTCTTCCACCTTTCCTGCAGCGGCAAACTCCTCGGAGAGCCGTTCCCAGACGCGCAGCAGCTCCTGCTCCTCGCCACCGTCGGCGTAGCTCTTCGCGGCCTGCTCGAAAGCTCCTGCCTGCTCGAACAGCCGAGCAGCACGAAGATGCCTGCGCAGCCTTCGAGCACACTCGGCGGCCTGCCAAAACGATCCGCCTCGTTCGAAGTACCGCACGGCTAGGTCGTCGCGCTGTTCCGCCGACAAGAGTTCGGCTGCCCGTTCTGGATGAACTCTCTCAAGACAAGCAATCGCGTTAACCTCGCGACCACTACGCAGCCAGAGTCGTGCAGCCTCGAGTGGTTCTCCGGCCTTCTCGAACATGCGAGCGGCCTGCTCCAATCGCCCGGCTTGAAAATAGGCGGCCGCCGCGCCGCGATGATCGCCCCGGATGCGAGCTAAGAAACCGGAAGCCACGTCACGACCTCATATCGCTCGGGCGGTCGCCGATCTCCGGTCCTGCATCCCGATTTGAAATCATCAAGGAGCCCACAACGCAGCAAGCAACGTTGACCAGCAGCCCCCAAACGCCGGCATTGACCCCCCACGGAGATCGATTCGGCCACAGCTCAAACAGCACGCCGACCCAGATCGTGAGGGTCAGCAAGGTGCCCGCCGCCATGCCAGCGAAGACTGGCCCACCTTGCAGTCGTCGCCAGCGAACTCCCAGCACAATCGCTGGCGCAAGCTGAGCCATGAATTCAAGCTTAAGTCGAATGAGAAACCACAGGCTACTTTCGGTTTCGAGAGAAACCCAGGCCATCAGTACCAACAGTGCAAGTAGCGAGCTCGCGAAGATCTTCCCCACCTTCAACAGGTGTGCGTCACCCGCATCGGGGCGCACATAGGCCTTGTAGACATCCTTAGTGAACATGGATCCCAAGGACAAGAGCGCCGAATCAGCGGTCGACATGATGGCAGCGACCACTGCTGCGAACACGAACACCACCAGCCAATAGAAGATCGGAGAGCGAGCAACCAAATTGCTCAGGACGTAGATAGTGACCTTGTCGCTCTCGGTACCGGTTAGTTCCGGGAACATCCCCAGACCCACGTAGCCCAAGAGAAAGGCAAGTAGGGTTGTGATCAGCGGCATGAAGGCCATGATGGCAAGGGAGCGGCGCAAGGAACGCGCCTCCCGCGCAACAAAGATCCGTTGAATAGCATGAGGGTAGATCGAGACACCAAATGCAAGGAGTACAAGAGTACTCAGCCAGGAACGTAGGCCGACCCCGGTGGGCGGTTCGAGTTTCTCGGGAGCACTCGACATTACTCGCTCGGCAGTAGCCGACAGTCCGCCGTCAGTCGACACCAACGCAAAGAGAATCGCCGCACAACCGACCAACACAAGAGTTCCTTGAACCGCATCAGTCCAAGCCACCGCGCGCATGCCTCCCAACGATTCATAGACGATCATCACCACGGCGAGCAAGATCACCCCTTGCATGAAGCTCAAGCGCCCGCCACTGATTGCGACCATCCCGTGCCCCATGGCAACCAATTGCTCCAGAACATAGTTCGCGAGCCCCCAACACAAGAGCCCGACGCACATGAGCCTCGCTCCGTGATGCTGGAAGCGATGGTAAACGAAGTCGCCGGGGGTCAAGTATCGGTAGTGCTTGGCTAGTCGGAACAGCCTCGGCGCGTACAGCAAGTAGACCGTAACCACGCCGATCATGAACAAAACACTTACTACGTAGCTGAGTCCTTGCTGATAGGAGCGGCCAGCAAAGCCAAGCAGCGTGTTACCGCTGTACTGGGTGGCAAACAGCGTCAGAAAGAGGACCGCAAACCCAAACCCGGATCCCGCAAGGTAGAAGTCGCGGAGCGATTCCTCCTCACGGCGCGCTCGACCGAGCGCTCCTAGGCCCAGCATCACCAGCAAATACACCGACATCACCACTAGCGCGGACGTGCCGAAGTCGAGATCGGCAGGGCTCAAGATCGCACACCTTTGCGGTTAGTAGGCACAGCGTCAGCTGAGCCCTCTTGTGGGTTCGCGTCACGCCACAACGCGAGAGCTCCGTAGCAAGTCAGAACTGAAAGCCCAAGGGCGCAACTGAGTGCGACCCACACCCAAACTGGCAGGCCGTGCCAGAAGCGCGTCGCCACGTCCAACGGTAGGTACCACGGTGTCGCCACCGCGATCAACGCCAACACAGCCGGTACGAACCAGCGCTTGGATACCGGTTCGCGGAACGGTGTTGCCACGCGCCAGAACTCGGCGGACGGTCCTCCTACTTGCTTCTCTGGATCCGCCGCGGCATTGGACTCTGGGTGGCTCAACGTTCGCCCTTCAATTATCGCCGTCCTGCGCGACTGTTACAGCGCCGGCACCGGTTCATATTTCATATTCTAAGATGGAGTCTAGTCCAGGCCAGCAAGATCCTAGTGAAAGGCCGCTGCATCTGCACCACAGTCAGGATAATCTTGAAGGTCACCTCATTTGCGACTCTTCCCCAAACACCTCCCATTTAGTACACATGTTCTATTCCAGCGTCTCATCCGCCCGGCTGCGGCTGGCGATCGGCCTCGCTATCTGCCTACTCGCCTTGGTCTCGTGTTCAACCCCGGAAGGAACGAGCGATCGAGACCAAAAGCCCGAAGTCCAGCCCGAGATCACTGATCTAGCCGAGCCCAACAAGTCACCGAAGCAGTGGGCGCTAGCCGTTCACGGAGGCGCCGGTACGATCTCCGATGACGGTACCGACCGTCAGCCCTACTTTGATTCGCTAGAGGCTGCTCTGCGTGAGGGTGGCCGGCGCCTTCAAGGCGGGGAGGCGGCGCTAGACGTAATCGAGGCGGTTGTGACCTTGCTCGAGGACGATCCCCTGTTCAACGCCGGGCGCGGAGCCGTCTTCAACAACCGCGGCGTGCATGAGCTTGACGCCGCGATCATGGATGGCAGGAGCCTGGCTTGCGGAGCCGTCGCCGGCATGCGGAACATCCGCAACCCCATTCAGCTAGCTCGGTCAGTGATGCAGGAATCTCCCCACGTGTTCCTCGCGGGCGATGGTGCAGACGACTTTGCCCGCAGCGTCTCCGCACGTCGAGCGACTCAGTCCTACTTCAACACCGAAGCCCGCTACCGCCAGTGGCAGGAGGTCCGCAGCGAAGAGCGTGAGGCACGCCGCGTGGGCCGAACCGCGCAGCAATCCGGCTTCGGAACTGTAGGCGCTGTAGTACTCGATCGCTATGGCAATCTGGCAGCTGGGACCTCGACCGGAGGATTGACCAACAAGCGTCACGGCCGAATCGGGGATGTTCCTGTGATCGGAGCAGGCACCTACGCGAACAACGAGACCGCCGCCATCTCGTGTACTGGCAAGGGCGAGGAGTTCATTCGACACACCATCGCCTACGACGTTACCGCCCGCATGAAATACGGCGGTGAGTCGCTCAACCAAGCCGCAGAGTCGGTGATCAAGACGACTCTTCAAGCAGACCAAGGTGGGTTGATTGCAATCGACGCCAACGGCGAAATCGTCATGCCCTTCAACACCGAAGGGATGTATCGAGGGTCGATCGACTCCGACGGTCTCCTAGTGACCGGAATCTGGGAAGAGCTGAAGACTCAAACCAATGTGTCTCTTAGGCAATAGGACTTCATTCACGTTAGAACGCCCGTGAAGCCGCGACCCGCAGAAGTAGAGGCCCAGAGCCATCAGAACGGGAACAAAGCGGAGCCTGGGTGGTTCATCCGACGCAACGACGCCTGTTATCGTTAGCGCCTCGCTGCCCACGACACTAGCGGACAGCCAAAGTCCAAACCGTCAATCGTCAAGAGCCCCACTACCAATATGCGTTCTTTCAAGCCTCTCTTCGTCGTCATTGCCATCGGCTCGGTCGCTTCCCTACTGCCCACATTCTCGGTTCCTGCGAACGCGCAAGTGCCGGTGGCCCAGCAGTCGCCTTCGATGAACTTCAGCCCGATCCCCGGGTATCGGCTTGAAGCGAACAAGAAGCCGAATGCAAGCGCACGCTTCTTCCATTCTCCTGGTCGCAGCGCCGTCCTAGTTCACGACCTCACCGCCGACATCGCCTACGAGATCAGTTCACGCACGGGCAGGGTCAATGTTCACCCCGCTTCCAACTACCTGGCCTTGGACAACGGCGAATTGGAGTTCATCAGCGGCAAGGGCCCCAGCGGACATGTGCCACTGAAGGTGGTCGGCGGACGTCCAATGTTCACTCATGACGGATTGGAGTACCTGGTCGCTGACAAACCGTCACTGCTCGGCCCCCAAACCGCAGCCTCAATCCAGGCCGACGACAGCTACTACAAGCAGGCAGCAAGCAAGTACACCCCAACACCGCAGTACATCAACGCCTTGCGGACGTACCCAAAGAAGACCGAGATCAAGATCTTCTTCGGCAGTTGGTGTCAGAACTGCCACAAGTGGTTACCGAACATCATTCGAGTCGCCAACGAGCTCGGCGATACCAACATCAGCTTTGAGTACCACGGGCTACCTAAGGGCATGGCCGACCCGTTGGCCGCGCGATTGAAGGTCAGCTCGGTACCGTTTGGGATCTTCATGCAAGACGGCAAAGAGATCGGTCGTATCTCCGGTCCGAGCTGGCGCTTCCCGGATCTTCAACTGTTCCGACTACTCGACCCGTAGCCATCCAGGGAAGCACGCTCGTCGAGATGGGCCTTCAGCAGGAAAGTTCACTTGCAAGGATGCGCCTTAGGGGGCTCGTTTCCTAGCCCCTTAGCCTGGCCCCCCTTACGACGAGCGACCAAGCCGACGGTGTGGTTCGAGTGGCTCACCCTGATCCCGATAGGGTTCACCCAGGGCGTCTACCCCTGCGCTGATCGCGTCGCTCATCGACGCGTCCTCCCAGCGGCGAAACAGCCGCTTCTGCATGGTCTGCGCCTTTGGGCATGCCGGCCGCAGTTGCTCGATGAGCGTTTCGACCGCGGCCTCGAGCCCTCTATCGCCGGCAAATCGCTGAACCAGGCCAAGACGACTCGCTTCTTTGGCGTCGATCGTACGACCGGTCAGCATCAAATCGGTGGCCGCGCCCCACCCGATCAGTCGCGGCAGCAAGGCCGCTTCAACTACTGATGGGATACCGACCAGCACTTCTGGCATGGAGAATCGAGCTGTGGTGGATGCGACCCGAAAGTCGCAGGCCGCTGCCAACTCGAGGCCTGCCCCGATGCAGTGCCCATTCACCGCTGCGATCGTCACCTGACTCAACGAGCGCAGTGCCTCCAGGGCCTGGTGTAGTCCCGTGATGAACGCCACCGCACCCTGCTCGTCTACCGATGCCAGTACAGTGCGATCAGCACCGGCACAGAACGCTTCCGGACCTTCGCCCTGAACCACGACGAACCGGATATCTGCTCGCTCGCGGATCTCCTCGACCCTGGCTTTGAATGCCTCGATCACTTCGACGTTGAGCGCATTCCGCCGGGCCCTGCGCTGAATGACCAAGCGCACAACGCCCTGATCGCAAAATGCTACCGAAACCAACGACACCGGAGTTTCGATCACCGCGCTCACTCGGCCTCAAGCCGAACCGCAGTCCCGTAGACCAGCAGCTCAGCCGCCGAGGACATCACCATAGACGTTGAGAACCGTACCCCAATGATCCCGTCGGCGCTGATCGCGTTGGCCTCCGCAACCATCCGGTCTAAGGCTTGCTCCCTGGCCTCTGCAAACAGCTTTGTGTACTCCTGAATCTCTCCACCGACCAAACCTCTAAGCCCTGCGGTGATGTCTTTTCCTAAATGGCGTGTTCGGATGGTGTTGCCGCGAACAAGGCCGAGGACCTGTGTCACCTTGTAGCCAGGCGCAATCTCAGACGTCAAGACGATCATCGAACTACTCTCCTATACCGCTCATCAGATGGATTCTTGAGCCGGTCAATTAGCACCGACAAGAGCAGTGCAGCCCAACCCGCAAAGGACAAGCCCAGTAACACCCGCAAGGCGGTGGTCGAAATCTCATCCATGCGAACCACCAAAACAACATTGATCACCAACCACAGCCCCACCAGAAGCCAACCAAAAGTTCTCAGGAAACGGCTCGCGGCGCCGATCGGACGCTCGTCCCAAGAGTCCGCTTCGGGTGTCTTGAAGCTGGTTGCCTGGGCATTCGCACGAATCGTGCGCAACTCCTCGACGAAAGCGCCGCACCCTTGGCACGACTCCAAACGCAACCGCATCCTCTGCGCGTCCGCCTGAGTGAGAACTCCGTCAATTAGCCCCGAGAACAGCTCTTCATTCTCTGCCTCGCTCGGCTCCAGACCGCAGGAGTGTTCAGCCATCAAAGTAGTCCCTCCAACTCATTCTCTTCTAGTCGATTTAGAACTTTGGCACGCAGCTCGATCCGTGCACGATGCAAGCGAGACATGACCGTGCCAATCGGAACTTCCAAGAGAGCGGCAATCTCTTGGTAGGACAAGTCCTGGTACTCCCGCAGCACGACGATCTCTCGTTGACTTTCGGGCAGGTCGGCCAAGCTATTCCACACAATCTTGCGCCGCTCGTGATTCACCGCCCGATCTGATGAGTCAGAGCCTAGATCGATGACTTCCAACGACTCGCCTTCGTAGCCATCCGAGTCCAACGAATTCGCTCGCCTTACCGACTTGCGGCGCTGCAGGTCGATCACTGAGTTGCGTACGATTCGGCGCACCCAAGGCAGCACGGGTCTGGCTTCTTCAAACCGATCTAGACTGCCCAAGAACCGCATCAGCGAATCTTGGGTCACATCCATCGCATCCTCTCGATTGCCCAGCAACTGTAAAGCAAAGTAGAACGCCGGATCGCGGATCTGCTGGGCCAAGTCGTTGCGCGCTTGTTCGCTGCCACTCTTTGCGGCGCGCACCAACTCGGCGGTCCGCGCTCGCGCCTCCGTCTCCTTGTCGTTGATCGTTCGATCGATCGACCCAGAGTTCAGGCCCTTCTCGATGGTGGTCGTGACATGAGCGCTAATCGACAAGATGAAAGGCAGGATTGTGAGCACGTCGTCAGTTCCCCAAGGCGTGTGTGATGTGAGGATCCTCGTCACTGTTGCCAGCGCTGGCACGACCGCTCGAGCCAAAGGGGCACTCTGGCCAAGGGCCCCGGGCCCGGGCCCGGGAGCGCACTAGAGGATCAGGACCGCAGATTGACCTACCGCACCGACAGCCGATTTCGCAGAGACTTGAGCCAGCGCAAAGCCGAGCCAGTTACAGAGCCGAGCCAGTACAGTCGGATCAGTACAAGAGTCAATGCATCGTAACAGCGAGAACGAGGCTGTACCCTCCAGCATCCAACAAGCCGGTTGCGCTCGCTCCGTTCATCCGCAGAGCATGTGGAATACGGTGTGGAAAACCGGTACACCGCGACCTCCGTCGGCCTTTGTTTTCAGTACTTTACGAGCAGAATGCACCAGACCTTGTGCACTTCCTAACAGAGAAGGAACTCCTTTCTTATCAAGGACTTACGCCGGAATACTGGCCTACGGTGGTCGGCCCAAGCCTGGGATCCTCGCGTCCCTCGGACGATAGGCGACTCGGAGTCTGTCGAAGGAGTCATCAGCGCTCGTTTCGTCATCCCTCGCACCCCTCTGGACCGAGTCACAAGCAGCCGAGCATGCTCCAGCACTTTGGCCAGGCCGGCGACGCCTTGTTTGAAGCCGGGGATCCCCCGCGCACACCAAGGGACTCCTTCATTAGGCGCTCAGTGAACCGCCCGATTGCTAAGTCAGCCGCGCCGCCACAAACCGAGTTCCGCCCATCCGCTCGCCACCAATACCTCGTTCAAGCACTCCTTCGCTGCGGCCGTCAAGCACCCAGGATTCGATACCCACGCTCGCCAGAGCGCGGCAGGTCTCGAACCGCAACCGCATGCCACCAGTGACATCGACCCCGTCTGATCCCCCGACCGCGGCTCCTGCCTCATCGGCTGTATCCGCATCGATCTCGCAAATGGTTGAGCCTGTGGCGTCGAGCACGCCGTCTGTGTTGCCCATCCACAGGATGCGCTCCACTCGCCGGTCGAGGCTCGAAAGATGCCGAATCAACACCTCCAAGACCTGTTCAGTCGACCAGATGGCGGCGCCTGTTCGCGCCGAGATCACTACGTCGCCCATGGTCACCGGCAGAAAACCACGGTCGAGGGCCTCAACCAAGGACCGAACTGAGGCTTCGCCGTGCTCGAGATCAAAAGCAGCGCTCGAAGGCAGCCAAGAGCAAGGCGCCGCGCCTGCCTCGAGCAGGCTGGCGACCACCATTCGATGAAGCCTCGCGGCCGCATCTGCAGTCCGTGCAGCGGCGGCGAGCTGCTCTCGGTTAAGCCGTCCGTGCAGAGGCTCGGTCCCGCTCAGAAACGACCCGCGAGCACTCCAGTGACCGAACGAACCACTTCCGTGCCCTAGGATCAATGGAACTGCGTGAGCATCGAGGGCGGAGTTGATCTCTCGAGCAAGACGATCGAGAGTCGGTTGATCGAGGCTCTCCGGTGAGGACTTGTCAGTGATGAGACCGCCGCCCCACTTCACCATGACCAGGGACTGCGCCTGGTCCGAAGCGGTCACTCGCAGCGCCCCAAGGAATGGGTGAGCACGATTTTGCCAAACACCTCCTCGGTGGCAAGAGCCTGGTAGGCCTCGCTCACCTGCTCGAAGGGCAGGCTGCGGTCGATCAGGGGAGTGAGGCAACCACTCTCCCAGCGCGACGCTGCGAAACTCTCGAACGAGCGAATCAAACCGGCCTTCTCCTCGACACTCCGCGCTCGCAGCACCGAACCGCGAATCTCAAGACGGCGGCGTAGTACGTCCGACAGCGGAATCTCGGCCACGGTGCCGCCCATGAGTCCCAGTAGAACGAGTCGGCCACGATCCTTCAGAGCAGCTAGGAGGCTCGCTACACCATGACCACCGACCAAGTCCAGCACCAGATCCACGCCATTCGGGCAGAGCTCGCGCACGTCCTTCGCCAGTCCTTCGCCGAGCTGAACGACGCCCTCAGCGCCGAAGTCGCGAAGCGGCTCAAGCCGTTGCAACTTACGCCCTGCAACCACTACGTTGGCTCCGAGTTCCTTTGCCAAGCGCACGCAATAGCTCCCGACGCCTGATGCCGCTGCCGTGATCAGAACCGTCTGACCAGCGACCAAGCTTCCTTCGTGCACCAGGTTGGTCCAACTGGTCAGCGCCACCTCGGCGAGCCCACCAGCCTCGATCCAGGTGAGTGACTCAGGCTTCTTCAGCAGTTGGCCGCTATGGACGGCAACGCGTTCAGCCTGACCGCCTCCAGCCAGCAACGCGACGACCTCATCGCCCACTTTGAACTCAGAGTCTCCCGCTTCGGCTTCGCTCACGGCGTCCGGCGTAGGGTCGGTTGCGTTACCGATTGCGGTGATCACACCGCACGCCTCCAAGCCCGGAACCGGACTTGCCCCTGCGGGCGGCGGATAGAGCCCCCGCATCTGCAACAGATCACCTCGATTGAGCGCCGCAGCGCGCACCTCGATCAGCACCTCCCCCGCACCAGGTACGGGGTCAGCGTGATCCACCCAAGAAACCGCTTGCGGTTTGCCGCTACCGGCTTTTCCCAAATACGGCGAAACTGCTTTCATCCTTTGAAGGCTCCCTTGAGAACTTTTGCTCCAGCGCTCGAGCTACGGGTAGATCTTGTGCAGCATGCGCGGGTAGGGAATGGACTCCCTCAGATGCGGAATCCCGGTCATCCAGGCGACGAAACGCTCGAGCCCCATGCCGAACCCACTGTGCGGAAACGAACCGTACTTGCGCACATCGAGATACCACTGGAACGCTTTCTCCGGAAGGTCATGTTGCTTGATCCGACGCAGGAGAAGTTCATGGTCGTGAACCCGCTGAGATCCACCGACGATCTCTCCGTAGCCTTCTGGAGCGATCACATCAAGAGCCAGGGCCAGATCTTCGTCCTCTGCATCTGGCTGCATGTAGAACGCCTTCGCCTTGGCCGGGTAGTGAGTGATCATCAATGGGCGATCATGCAGGTTTGCAAGGATCGTCTCTTCCTCGGCCCCAAAGTCGTCGCCGAACTCAAGGATCTTGCCGTGATCTGCCAAGGTGGTGATCGCCTCGCGATACCGCATCCGAGGAAATGGCCCCTGGACTGACTCGAGCTTGGATTGATCCCGTTCGAGTCTCTTGAGGGGTTCGGCACACCGATCCAGCACCCGCGCTACCAGGTAGGTGATGAACTCTTCAGCGAGATCGCACAACCCTGGGAACTCTAGAAACGCGACCTCCGGCTCCACCATCCAAAACTCCGTCAGATGGCGTCGCGTCTTCGACTTCTCAGCGCGAAAAGTGGGACCGAAACAGTACACCTTGCCAAACGCCGCAGCCGCAGGCTCGAGATAGAGCTGCCCCGATTGACTCAAGAAGGCGGGCTCGCCGAAGTAGTCCGTTGCGAACAGTGTCGAGGTGCCCTCGCACGCAGCCGGCGTCAGAATCGGTGAATCGATCAAGACAAAGTCGCGCTCAGAGTAGAAGTCGCGAATGGCGTGCGACACTTCTGAGCGAACCCGCAGGATGGCCCGCTGGCGAGAGGATCGGAGCCATAGGTGCCGATGTTCCATCAGAAACGCCGTACCGTGATCCTTCGGCGTGATCGGATAGTCCTCGGTCAGGCTGAGAATGGTGACCGAGGTCGCGTGTAGCTCAAACCCGCTTGGCGCACGAGCGTCAGCGGCAACCGTGCCAACGACCGCAACCGTGGACTCTTGTGTGACGTCTTGCACAGCCTGCCAGGTCGCCTCGTCCACCTTGGCGCGACTGATGACAGCTTGCACCGTGCCGCTGCCGTCGCGCACCTCCAAGAATCCGATCTTTCCGCTGGAGCGGCGCTTCTCAATCCAACCAAGGAGGCGAACCTCAGACGACTCGTGGTCGCTGAGGTTTCGAATCAAAACGGTGTTGTCAGACATAGAACCCTTGCTTGATGGCTCTTGAGCCAAAGTGAACCATTGAACGTCTACTGAGGGTCGGCCGAACTCTGATTGTTGACGCATTCAACACCGGAAGCCATGGCCTTCTTGCCGGACGATAACAGCCCAAGGCGGGCATCAGATGACCGGCCACAACTCGAATGCCTGGCCTTAGGCCGACACGAGAACTTGAAGAGCGACCTCCGCGGCCCGGCGTTGAGCCTGTTGCTTACTTGATCCCGTGCCGGTGGCAACGGTGGAGCCCGAGACCCGGCACTCGACAACAAAGGTCGGCGCGTGCGCGGGACCATCCCGGCCTACGGTCACGTACTCGGGCAACCCCTCTCCACGGCCCTGCAGAAGTTCCTGCAACCGATTCTTAGCATCGGAGACCTCTTCATCAACCAGCTCGACATCCAACGCAGACAAATGAGGCAAGGCCCACCGCGATGCCGCCTCGAGCCCGCCGTCAAGGTAGATGGCACCGATCAGCGCCTCCACGGTGTTGGCCAGCACTGAGCGTTTGCTCCGACCACCGCTGCGCTCCTCTCCCGTCGACATCGAGATCCACTCAGCAAGGTCTAGCCTCCCGGCAACCGCCCGAAGAGCCACCGAACTCACCAATCGGCTGCGACGCTGAGTCAGCAATCCCTCAGCTTCATTGGGGCGAGCGGCGAACAGCCACTCAGAAGCAATTAGCTCCAGAACCGCATCGCCTAAGAACTCGAGACGCTCATTGTCTGCGATGTCTGCCTCTTGAGCCGCCGAACGATGAGTCAAGGCCTGTCGCAGCAACTCAAAATCGGAGAACTCGTAGTCGATCAGTGCGGCGAAGGCGCGTAGCCGATCTGGTGTAGGCGGATCCTCTTCAACGTCGTCCAAAGCGCCGCTCCAGTTCCGCGTCGCCCATCTTCAAAAGCGTTGGTCGCCCGTGAGGACATGTGTACGGCTGCTCTGCCTCGAACAGCTCAGTCACTAACTGCTGCATCTGCTGTTCATTGAGGCGATGGTGAATCTTGATCGCGGACTTGCACGCGGAGGACGCGGCCATCGCCTCCAAGATCTCCTTGCGCATGAAGCTCACCTCGTCTTGCGTGTCTTCCGACTGCCGGACCCGGCCAGCAAGATCGAGCAACACCTGCTCCGCGTCGCCCTCAGAAAAGAAGGCAGGCACTGCGGTGAGGTAGGCGGTGTCGCCTGAAAAGCCCGCGACTTCAAAGCCCAGTGCTTCCAGCGCCGAAGACGCCTCGATCAGGGCACTTGCTTCTGTGCTGGAGCCCTCAATCTCGCGAGGAACGAGCAATCGCTGACTCTGAACGGTACCCGCCAGCGAAGCGCTCCGAAAACGCTCGTACAAGATCCGTTCGTGGGCCGCGTGCTGGTCAATCAGGTAGAGCCCGTCTTCCCCCTCCAGCAACAACAGCGAACCCTTGTACTGCGCCAGCAATCGGAGCGGGCGACCTTCGGACCCATACGACAGGGGAGACGACCTGGAGGAGGCGAGCGCCCCTTCCCCATCGGACAGGGCGGGCGTGAACCCGCGGATCCGGTCCTCGGAGCGAAGGTGATGTAGCGACGGTTCGAGCAACGAGCCACCGACACTACCGCGATCATAGTGCCCCCCGCCCTCAGCAACCTCACTGCTCTGACCCAACTCCGCCCCGGTGTCTTGCCCATGACCCTGCCAGGCCAGACCGCTTTGAGGAATCGCCTCCACCGGCTTCAAAGGGGCATCCCCTTCGGCGCGCCCCTCTGCCAAAGCCGATTTAAGAGAGTTCACCACCCTGCCGATGATCCGCTGATCGCGGAACCTAACTTCAGCCTTCTGCGGATGCACGTTGACGTCGACGTCTTGCGGCGGAAGATCGAGAAAGAGGAACAATGCCGGGAATCGGTCGGTCTTCCACTCGTCGCGGACGGTTCGATAGAAAGCTGCCAGTACCGCGCGATCCTTGATCAAACGCCGGTTGACGAAGGAGAAGATGCGACGGCCGCGCGATGTCTCGGGCCGGCCGACGAAGCCAGAAACTGACGGCCGGTGCGGCAAGGCAATCAGCTGAGACGCCAGCGTGACACCGAAGACCTGCGCGATCCGTTCCAGCCGCCCCTCGGTGTCGTCGGCGCAGATCACCGTCGATAGCGACCGCTTCTTCTCATTCTTGAAGGAGAAGGCGACTGTCGGCATCGCTAGTGCGTAGCCCTGCACCACTTCCAAGCATCGGCGCATTTCAGCACTCGGGATCTTGAGGAACTGACGCCGAGCAGGCACATGCGAGAAGAGATCACTCACCACCACCGTTGACCCTTTCGGCGCACCGACCGGGGCCGAGGAGATCACCTCACCGCCGGAGACCACCACCTTGAACCCCTCGCCGTCCGCAGTCGCGGTCACCAGTTCCGTCTTAGCGACCGCTGAGATCGACGCTAAAGCTTCTCCCCTGAATCCGTAACTACCAATCTGCTCGAGGTCCTCGAACCGATCGATCTTGCTGGTCGCGTGAGGTTCAAAGGCGAGCACGGCGTCTTCTGCGGTCATCCCCGATCCGTCGTCTCGCACCAGGATCTTGCGCCGGCCGCCTTCTTCGACTTCAACGTCGATGCGTTGTGCGCCAGCATCCAGCGCGTTCTCTAGTAGCTCCTTGACGATCGACGCCGGACGCTCGACCACCTCACCGGCGGCGATCTGAGAAATCAGCGCTGGGGGCAGTCGTCGGATTCGCGAAGTCATCGGCGTTGAAGATTCAGGCACAGGTCGGGCTTGAGCGCGCAGCAGCGCTCAGTCCTTCTCTAAGGCTTCGGCAAAGCCGCCGGCACCAAACGCCAGGTGGGAGCGGGCCGCAGCGAGGCGGGCAATCGGCACGCGGTAGGGCGAGCATGAAACATAGTCCAAACCGCAGCGCTCAAAGAACTCGATCGAATGTGGCTCGCCGCCATGCTCGCCGCAGACACCAAGCTTGAGCTCGGGGCGTGCCATCCGCCCGCGACGACTCGCAATCTTGACCAGCTCCCCGACGCCCTGTTCATCGATCCTCTCGAATGGATCGAATGGCACCACCTCGTCTTCTAAGTAGCGTGGTAAGAAGTGGCCGACGTCGTCGCGCGAATAACCGTAGGTCATCTGCGTCAGGTCATTGGTGCCAAACGAGAAAAAGTCCGCATGCTGTGCCATCTGATCAGCCACCAGCGCTGCCCTCGGCACCTCGATCATTGTTCCGATCGGGATCTCGATGCAAACTCCCTCCGCATCGAAGACGCGAGCCAACACCTCCTCCACTCGGGCCCGCAGACGGCTGAGCTCCTCCTCGACACCGGTCAGCGGGATCATAATCTCGGGGCGCACTTGACGGCCCTGTTTCAACAACGAGCAGGCCGCGCGAGCGAGCGCCTCGACCTGCATGTCGTAGATTTCTGGAGCGGTCATGCCCAAACGGCAACCGCGGTGTCCCAGCATCGGATTGACCTCGGTCAGGCTCTCGATCTGATTGCGCAGGCGCCCCCTCTTCATTCCAAGGTGCTTCGCGAGCGCATTGAGCTCCGCTTTGCCATGAGGCAAGAACTCGTGGAGTGGTGGATCGAGCAACCGAATGGTCACCGGTCGGCCGTCGAGAGCATCCAAGATGCCTTCGAAGTCAGACTGCTGCATGGGCAACAGCTGTTGCAGTGCTTGTGCACGCTCACCGTCTTCCGCGGCAAGGATCATGCGCCTGACCCACGGAATGCGTTCTTCTTCGAAGAACATGTGCTCAGTGCGGCAGAGGCCAATCCCTTGCGCACCAAACTGGACCGCCACCCGCGCGTCCTCAGGAGTATCGGCATTGGCCCGCACTCCCAAGCGCCGTTCGCGATCCGCCCATTGCAACAGTAAGAAGAAGGCGCTCACCGCTGGTGCGCCAGACAGTCCCAACAACACGTCCTCATCGCCGTCCGCTACCGCATCCAACACAGCAGAAGATTCGGTCGGTAGGGCACCAACCAGCACCTCACCACGACTTCCATCGATCGACAGCTCATCGCCTTCGCGTAGAGTCCGACCATCGGCTATCAGCTCGCCTGATTCATGATCCATGAGAAGCGACGACGCGCCGACAATGCAAGGCTTGCCGAGACCGCGCGCGACCACGGCGGCGTGCGAAGTCATGCCACCGCGGGTGGTCAGGATGCCTGCCGCTGCGTGCATGCCAACGATGTCCTCGGGTGAGGTCTCGCTGCGCACCAAAATCACCGGGCCTTGAGCGGACATTTCAGCTGCGCGCTCAGCTGTAAAGGCAATGCGCCCAGCCGCAGCTCCGGGACCGGCGGCGAGGCCAGTCGCCAACACATCGCCACCATCATGTGCGATGCGTCGAGCTTCAGAGTCAAACTCAGGTGCCAGCATTTGCACCAGGTGCTGTGGTTCCACTCGACGCAGTGCTTCGCGCCGATCAATGAGGCGCTCGCGCACCATGTCGACAGCGATCCGCACCGCGGCCGGCCCACTCCGCTTGCCTGCCCGGGTTTGCAGCATGAACAGTTTTCCACCCTGGATGGTGAACTCAAGATCCTGCATGTTCCTAAAGTGGCGCTCCAAAACACCGCACACGCGCTCAAGCTCATCGTAGGCCTCAGGGAACGACGCTCTTAGTCCGCACTCGCCATCCGCGGCGCCGCTGCCATCACCAATCGGGCGCGGCGTGTGGGTGCCTGCAACGACATCTTCGCCCTGGGCGTTCACCAGGAACTCGCCGAACAGTTCGAGGTCCCCGGTGGACGGGTTGCGGGTGAAAGCCACTCCCGTGGCGCAGTCCTCGCCGCGATTCCCGAACACCATAGCTTGAACCGTCACGCCGGTACCGAGGCTCTCGGAGATCCCCTGGATCTTTCGGTACTCGCGGGCCCGACGGTTGTGCCAGCTGTCGAACACGGCCGCGATCGCTCCGCTCAATTGCTCAAAAGGTTCTTGTGGAAACACCTTGTCCGAATCCGCGATGACGCGCTTAAACTCGCTCACCACACGTGCCAGTCCCTCATCACTGAGTTCCTGCTCGTAGCTGACACCATGCTCATCCAGAACCGCTCGCATCGCGTCAGAAAAACCGACAGCCGGAACACTCAAGACGACCTCGCCATACATTGCCAGTAAGCGCCGATAGCAATCTCGGTAAAAGCGTTGGTCCTCGCCACTTTGAGCCTCGACGATCGCGTCGTTGAGCCCAAGATTCAGTACCGTATCCATCATTCCTGGCATCGAGATCGGCGACCCACTGCGAACCGAGAGCAGCAGCGGCACCTCTGAGCTGGCAAAGCGCTGATCGAGTCCTTCCTCCACTATCGCGAGCGCACCTTTCACCTGCTCTAGCAGGCCCGCGGGAAACTCGTGACCGTTACGATGGTAGTCGTTGCAAACCTCGGTGGTGATAGTGAACCCCGGAGGCACCGGAATCCCCAGAAGACTCATCTCCGCGAGTCCAGCCCCTTTGCCACCCAGAAGTTCCTTGAGCTCGCCGCTCCCGTCCGCGGTGCCCTGGCCAAAGCCGTAGCAAGTTCGTCTAGCCTTCATTATCTTGTGCTCTCATCTCATTAGGCCCAGCCACACAAAAAGAGCTGCTGAGACCAACTAGTCATCATCTTCTAAGAGTTCGGCGACACGGATCTCGCCCGCGTAGAGCCAGTGAATCCGTTGTAGCAAGGCGAGTCTGTTGAGCCGCAGGCGTTCGTTCTCGTCGCGTACCAACACGTCACGCAAGAACTGATCTATCTGCGTGTTGAGGCCGGTCATGTGTTGCAACCAAACAGTGAAAGACCCTTCTTCTCGAGCAGTGACGATCTGATCGACCAAGCGACGATAGACGAAGTACAAGTCTCGCTCGGTGCCATCCGTAAGCAGCGCGACATCGAGCGCCTGCTCGGTTGATCCTTGGAGGATCCCGGCGATGCGCTTGGCGGTCTGAGCGAGTGAATCAAGTCGCTGGTCGCCACGAAGGGTTCGAAGGCCCTCGAGCCGTTGCAACTGATCCGACAGCAGGCTCGAGCCATCCGCGCTGAGCACGGCCGCAATCTCGATGCTTTGGAAGCCAAGCTCTTGAAAGACTCTCACCAGAGACGAGTCCACGGCGTGATCCAAGATCGCGAGCCCAGCTGCGAGTCCGTCGCTCAGCGGAGCCTCCTCGGATCGATCAGCCTCCCGACCCTTGAAGCTCTGACGCAACGCCGAAGCGACCAACAAACGCAGGTCCAAAGCCATGCCGCCGCCGAGGCCGATCCTCACCAACTGGTCGACTAGGTCGGAGACTCGCGCCGAGTCCCGATCCCCAGGCACAAGAACGTTACCGACTTGAGACTCAGCGTCAGAGAAGTTACTCGCCAAGCGATCCACTCTGTCGGCGAGTGCCACTAGCTTGCCGACCCTGCCTCGCGGCAATGACTTGGCCTCAAGTGCGGGCCGACGCGAATCGGCCAGAGCCTGCCACACGGACGTTGCATAGCCTTCCTCCCGCGCCAAGAGACCGCCGATAACCCCCTCGAGACCGGGAAAGGCCCGCAGCAACTCAGTCCGACCGTCGGCAGCGAGGAGACTGATGGCTTCCTTGGCCCGATCACGCTCTGATGACCAGCCCAGCTCGTCACATAACATCTCGCACAAGCGATCGCATCGAGCCGCGCGCTCACCGTGGGTCCCGCGCGCAGCCGACAACGTTTGGGTCTGTTGCTCGCGACAACGCTCAGCCAACGGCAGGCGCCGATCTCGCTCTAGATAGAACCGTAGATCGTCCAGATATGAGGTAAGCGCCCACTCGTATGAGCGAGCCACAGCATCGTCAGGGTCGTCCCAGCGGTCCATGACAAACGAAGCGGCTATCACCTCTCCGTCTTTGCCCAAAATGCAAAAACCGCCGAGGCGATCTCGCGCACACTCGAGCAGAAGCTCGCGCGGCAAGCTACTGAACTGCGAATCGATCGGCACCGAAACCACACTCGCGGTTTCGCAGGCCACGGCCCGCTCCTTAAGTAACGCTGCGTCTTGCACCAGCTCTCCACCGAAACGCTGCGCCTCTGCCACCAACTGTTCTTGGAGCCGGCGGCGACGTTCCGGAAACCGCACCTCGATTCCGACTTCGGCCAAGGCTCGCCCGTACTGATCGGCGTCGGCAACTGGGATCCTCTGAAGCCCTGAACTCTCAGGGCCTAAGGTGTGTGCACTGCTGGAGACACCGAAAACGGTCGCTGGTACGCGCTCACCATCGAGTAACAGCAGGACCCCTCTCACTGGACTCAACCAAGCGTGTTGGTCTTGCCACACCATCGAAGTCGGCCACGTGAGGTTTTCGATTGCGTCCGCTACCACTTCGCCGATCTTGGCTGCGGCATTCGCGCCAAGCCCTTCCCCATCACGCCCGCTAATCCCTCGAAGGAGAACCAGTAGTCGGCGAGCGGTAAAGCCAGTCGCAGACTGCTTCGGCGCAACACCAGCCGCGCGCAACTGGGCCACGAGGGTATTCTTGAGCCGCTGAATCCCTGCCTCCACCTCGGCAGGCGGCATCGGGTCGGTGCGCACCTCCAGCAGTAGCTCAGAACTCATGACCGATGCTCCTGAGGCAGGCAGCGCCAGCTCAGGTCTGCCAGGCGTTCGAGCCAGGTCTGTTCTCGCAACGGTCCGAAGTTCTGCCGGACGCGCAGAATCTCAAACACCTCGCAGCATCTAAGAAACTGATCATACGCGGGCTCGCGCAAGTCTTGATCGAGACTCCGCTCAGCCTCGCCAAAGCAGCGATCCAGCTCGTTCAACAACCGCTCCTTCTTCTCGCTCCGATCACGATAGTAGACATCGAGCCCGCGGCGCATATTGCCGGCAACCTCTCCATAGGAGATCTCAGCACTCCAGGGCAGATCGTCAATGCGCGGACTACCATGCTGAAGCATCACCAGTCGTTCCAGCTCGTAGGCGATCTCGACGGCCGAGGGCACTTGGTACCCGTGCACCGCCTGCGGGTAGTACGCGTGCGCAACGGGCAGACCCTCCAACCTGAGTCGCCAGCCGGTTCCGGTGACTGCGACCTCCGGCACCGAAAAGTCGGCGTTTGCCAACTGCAGATCGCGGCGTTTGAGCTCAAACCCCGCGGCTTTGAGACTTTGGCGAAGCAAGCCCAACGGATCCGATGGCGGGGGCCTCATGAAGACCTGTAGTTGGTGTCGATAGGACAGTCGCAGCGGCGTAGCCTCTCGACGGCTCTCTCGCGGGCAGCGATTGATCAGGCTTTGCACCGCCGACCAGGGGGCTGGATCCAGCATGCGCAGGAAGGTCCCGGGACTGAGGGTTCCGATACGCAGCGGGCGATCATTTGGGCCCAATGCGACGCAGCCCTGCTCCGCCCAAAAGGCGAGCAGCCGTTGCTGTAGTTGGAGAAAAGTGGCTGCCGGCATAGGCCGAAACCCTACCATCGGCGGACCATCACCTAAGCGCCGTGGCCCTCCAAGTAAGCCTCAGCCGACCTCTGCCAAAGTCCGCTTCATCACCTCATAACTACGCAACGAACTCCCCAGAAACCGCCTTCGAATCGTGCGGGTCAAGTCCTCGACTTGCCGTAGGAGGCGCACGTCCACGGCCCCCAAGTTCGCGGGCTTGATCGTGGCACACGAGGCGATGAAGCGCAGGACGTCTGCTCCGTAGACCTTGCCCACTGAGCTTGCATCTAGCGCGCAGTTGCGACAGACCAATGAGTCGGCTTCATCCGGCAGCAGCGCCCCTTGCCTCAGCGGCCCACCACACACTGGACAGATCCCATCCATCGAGAAAATGCCGTTGATCTGTAGCAACCAGACTTCGAAGTACCGCATCAGGGTCTCGACCGGCACCTCGGTCCTCAAAGCACCGATGCAAGAGCGCAACAAGCGGTACTCGAGTTCTGCTGGCTCATCCTCAACAGTAAAGCGCTCAATACTCTCAGCGAAGTACTGACCCACCAACAACCGCTCAAGATCTGCCGGCACATTCGCGGCTCCCTTAATCAATGCAACGTCCCTGACCCGTACCAGATCGCGCCCACTCTTCTCGGCCCAGGTGATCTCTACCTCAGCCAAAGAGTGCAAGGTCCCTTGAAACCGCGAGAACTTGGTACGCGCACCCTGCGCCACGCCGCGCTTTTGCCCAAGCGTGGGTGTGACAAAGCTGACAATCCGGTCTCGCTCTTGCAGGTCCGTGACCTGCAGGATGATCGCCTCTGATTCGAGCAGCTTCACTGCAGTTCCTCAGCTATGACTGGATCAAGGCACTAGCCACTGAATCATGCTGGCCGCGATCCCGAAGTAGACAGCGATTCCGATCAAATCGCTGGTTGTCGTCACCATCGGGCCAGCGGCTACCGCCGGATCCACACCCAAGCGGTCAAAGAGCAGCGGCACCACACTACCGTTGAGCGAGGCTAGGGTCATGCCAATCATCAGCGAGACCGCGACCACCACGCCGAGCATGATCTCGCGCTCAATCAGCACAGCTCCAATCGCCGCGATCGGCCCACATACCAGTCCAAGCAGCAGGCCGACTCGAAACTGCTGCCCTAAGAACGCCCGCACTCGACCGGGACCTTGGGACAGCCGTCCGGTGGCCAGACCGCGGACCGTGATCGTGGTCGTTTGAGCGCCGATATTGCCACCCATGCCCATGATCACCGGCGCGAAGAACACAATGAATAGCGCCTCCTGCAAAGTCACCTCGAAGTACTTAAAGAGCATACCGGTGGCAAACAGCCCTACCAAGTTGATCAAGAGCCACGGTAATCGAATACGCGCGACCCGCCAGGCTCGCTCCTTGTACAACAGTTCGTCCTCGGAACTACCGACCATGCGCAGGAAATCTTCCTCCGCCTCTTC
Organism: Acidobacteriota bacterium; assembly: GCA_029263415.1. GTDB lineage: Bacteria > Acidobacteriota > Thermoanaerobaculia > Multivoradales > Multivoraceae > JAJCXN01. Next base: position 53,462 of record JAJCXN010000009.1, on the reverse strand, counting down.
TTGAACTATGTCGATGACATCGTCCACCGTGACGATGCCTACAAGTCGATTGAAATCGTCAGCGACCGGGATCGCGAGCAGGTCATAGCGTGACGCGAGTTGTGCTACTTCCTCTTGATCAGTCTCGGTGGTCACTTTGATCACCGCGGTATCCATGATCTCCTTCAATGGAGTTTCTGGTGACGTAGTGATCAGGCGACGCAACGAAGTGACACCGGCCAACTCTCCTTCATCGCCGGTTACGTAGAGATAGAACACCATCTCAATCTCGCCGAGCTGCCGTAGGCACTGAATGGCACCTTGGACCGTAGTGCTCTGATCGAGCGAGAAGAACTCGGTGGTCATGACCCGGCCGGCGGATTCCTCTTGGTAGGTCAGCTGGGTGGTGAGCTCAAGGTTCTCAGGCCCCTTGATCAACGCCAGGATGCCCTCGCGGTCCTCCTCCGGCAGGTGCTCAACCACCGATACCGCATCGTCAACCGCCAACGACCCAAGCACAATGACGATTTCTTCGTCCTCGAGCTGTCCCAGCAGTTCCCTGGTGCGAGACGCTTCCATGCCCAACAGGACCTCGCCCGCAGTCTCGGCATAGTCCTGGATGGCGATGCGAAACACCGAGAGTTGCTCTTTCGGCGTGAGCGCATCCAGCATCGCTCCCACGTCTTCCGGGCGGACCTTGCCCAGCAGCCGCGAAATATTGCGCACGCCTCCCCGCCTTACCAAACGGCGAACGGTGTCCGTCAGCCGCTCTGTACGGCGATGAAGTGCTTCTGCATCAGGGACTTGCATGCCGCGGATGCTAGCAGCGCGCGGACAGAGAACATCTGTAGAAGCCAGGCAAAGCGAACCCCTCCGGTGTCCGGCGCCTAATGGCAAACCGTGCCCTCTTCAAGCATTCAGCCGCTGCAACACGCCAGCCATCGAACCGCCGCGAGGCCTACGCCATCAAGTAGTTCTCGATCTCACCGACGATGCGCGGGTCCTCGCGCCAGCCCTTCGACTCGCGCACCACAAGGTCCAGGAACACGCGCTTACGCAAGAACCCTTCGAGGTCGGCCCGAGCAGCAATACCCACCTCCTTGATCTGCGCTCCACCCTTACCGATCAAGATGCTCTTCTGTCCAGAGCGCTCAACCAAGATCGACGCCGCCAGATATAGAACGCCGCCCTCCCGCTCTTCCCATTGATCAATAACCACTGCCACCACATATGGCAACTCATCGCGCGTGCGCTCGAGAATCTTCTCTCGAATTCGCTCTGCGCTTAAGAAGCGTTCGGTCTGCAGAGTCAACATGTCGGAGTCAAACTCGGGGTTACCGCGCGGCAACATCTCCCAAACCTGATCCAGGGCTGCTTCAGCTCCATCACCGTCGAGTGCCGATATCGGAATCACCGGATCAAAGCCCGCCTCCGTGTACTTTTCGATCAGCGGCAACAAACGTGACTTTCGCATGATGTCGATCTTGTTGAGCAGGACCATCTTGGGCTGCCGAGCCTTGATCACCATCTCCTGCACCCAGTGATCGCCGCCACCAGGTTTAACGCTTGCGTCAACCAACAGGCAGATCACGTCGGCCTCGCTCAATGCGTCAGAAGCGGCCTTCACCATTCGGCGGTTCAGACGATGCTGCGGCTTGTGGATCCCCGGTGTGTCGAGGAAGACCATCTGGCCGCGCTCTTCCGAATGAATCCCGACGATCCGATGGCGCGTGGTCTGCGGCTTATCGGAAACGATCGCAACCTTCTCGCCAAGCCAGTGATTCATCAAGGTCGACTTGCCAGCGTTGGGGCGGCCGACCAGTGCCACCCGACCGAAGCGTGCGTTGGCATCTTGCGCGGCTTGCGTGACCAGATCGGGGTCGCTAGAAACCTCAATGGCACCAAGTGGACGCTCAGCCCCGTCCGGGAGCGCCCAGGGAGAAGCCTCGTTCACCCAGCGTTCCCGGAGCCCCAGCTCAACGGTATCCATCTGTCCAACATCGGTGGCGTGATCGTGACCCAAGCAGTGCAGCAGGCCATGCAGGATCAGACATTGCAACTCCCAATCGAGACTCTGGCCGGCTTGTGCGGCCTGTCTTTTTGCCGTGTCGATGCTGATGAGAACATCGCCAAGGTAGTGCGCTTGAGCCTGTGATTCCCCCGTTTCGGGCTCGGCGTCGGGTTCGTTGGGAAACGACAGCACATCCGTTGGCATAGGCTTCTGCCTGAACCGGCCGTTGGCCTCACTCATCACATCGTCCGAGCACAGACGCACACCGATCTCCGCTTTGGGGCCACCCAATTCGAGCACCAGCGACCTGAGCCACAGCGCAGACGCTCGCGCACTCCAGGCCGAGACGACCGACTCGAGTTCGACGGTCTCAAGCTCTGGTCCTTCTGGCTCAATCTCTTTCGTTTCAGGCGCGCCTATGTCATTGCTGCAAGCCTCCTTGCTGTCAACGTCATCCGGGCAGCCGCCCGCGCCGACCTCAGTCGACTTTGGCTCGGATTGTTCTTTGGTCTCGGTCCCAACGTCGCTCAAACCCCACCCCCTCGGATCATGCGCAATTCCGCTTTGGCAGCGCCTTCAAAGTCAAAACCTGGATAGTCGATACGTTTGTGGTAGATCGTTTGCAGAGCGCGTGCGAACGCTTCGCGCACCTTGCGCAGGTCGGCGAACGTCAAGTCTGAGTCGTCGAACTGATCCTCGGCAAGGCAAGCGTTCAGCAAGCTTCGCAGCAGAGAGTCGATGTTGTTTGGCGATGGATTGCGCAAAGTTCGACTAGCCGCTTCCACCGCGTCCGCGTACATCAGCACACCCATCGTCTTGCTCTGTGGTTTCGGTCCCGGGTAGCAATACTTGTGCTCATCGACCTTCGCATCTGAGCCGGCACCGTCTTTAGCCTTTTCATAGAAGAACTTCAGCAGGCGAGTCCCGTGGTGCTGTTCGATCGCATCTATGATCGGCCGTGGCAATCTGTTCTCTCGAGCAAGATCAGCTCCCTCTTTCACATGATTGAGCACAATCAACGCGCTCATCGAGGGAGTCAGCTTGTCATGAGGATTGACGCCGTGTTGATTCTCGACAAAGTAGGCCGGGCGCGTCAGTTTGCCAATATCGTGGTAGAGGGCTCCAGTGTAAGCCAACACTGGATTCGCACCGATTGCTTCACATCCAGCCTTCGCGAGGTTTGCCACCATCAGCGAGTGCTGGAAGCTACCCGGAGCTTCGAACGCCATCCGGCGCAGTAGCGGCAGGTTCGTGTCGGAGAGCTCGATCAGGCGAATCTCCGTTGTGTGCCCTAGGACTGACTCGAGAACCGGCACCAAGAAGCTCACCACTGCCGAGACCAAGAATCCACCGACTAGAGGGGCAGCGAGGAGAAAACCGAATTCGCGCAGCTGATCGCCTGGTTCAAACGAATACAGCATCGCTGCACTCACTACCCCAACCAGTCCCACCACCATGCCAGCACGAGTGACCGCGAGTCGACGGTTCAATCGTTCGAGCGCAAAGACAGCAGCCATTGAGCCGGAAGCTACGAACAGGGTCATCAACAGAGCGTCGTCACCGAGCATCCGCCCAACCACTAGCGAGTACAGCACCGCACTCAGCAGCCCCACTCCTCGGCCATAGAACAGCGATACCACCAGCGACAAGCCGGCATATGGCAGCACGAACAAGTAGGCTTGCGAGGGGATTGGCACGATGGTTCGGAAGCCCTCGCCTAGGGTCGTGGCGATACCGATCCCGAGTCTCGCGGCCAAGAGCGCGAGCCCCATCAGCAGCAACAGCGCACCCAGAGTTCCCGGCTCACGCCCTTGGCCGATGTTTGTCCGTTCGAGCCCGAATCGAACCGCACCCAGAACCATGATCATCAGCAAGACATTGCCAAGAACCGGCAACCACTGACCACTGCTACGAGCGCCAAAGGCTTCGCGAATCAAGGCCTGGGACTGCTGAGTGATCTCGTCACCGCGGCGCACCAGGATCTGGCCTCGTTTGATCTGATTCAACGCGGGCTCAACGCCCGCACCTGCAGCCTCCAGGCGTGCACTGGTTTCCTGCAGGTTGAACGAAAGATTTGGGGTGATGTTCTGCGTCAGAAACCGAGACAGGACCTGCCGTTCGGAACGATTCCAGCCAGTCCATCGAGATAGTTCGTTGTCCAGAAAGGTTCGGGCCTCACTTGGGTAACCCACATAGTCGAACAAATCGACCTGGGTCCGCTCACTGCCGTCGGACAGGTTGCGAAGGGTGATTCCACGCAACCGATTCTCGAGCAGAAGTTCCTTGTTCGCCACGACGCCGCGGGTCATCAGATTGCGCCAGACACCGTCCAGACGCTCCTCCATCGCGGAGTCATAGTCACGAGAACCAAACAGACTCAATTGCTCATCGGTGATCCGCAGGGTCGGCGCAACCTGTGCGTCCGTAAGTCGTTCCCACAACGACGCGCTATCGAGCTCGGGCGACTCTTCCAACGCTGTTCTAGCTTCTTGGAACAGCACGAATAGTTGACTCTCCAACCAGGCCGCGCGCTCACGATCAAAGTCGTAGACCGGTAAGAGCGCCTCGCGCGCGCGCGCGCGTTTGGCCTCAGTGGTCTCCTCGTCCAGGACCAAAAGATCTCGAGGAGCGGTGAAGTTACGCTGTGCGATCACCCCGGTCTCGATCTCGGGCGTTGACAGCAATCCCTCCGGCATCAGAGCCCAAACTCCGCAGATCAAGAAGAGACCGGCCCACAGCCACGACTGCTCCAATAACGCCAGCCAAGCCTCACCGATCCGGACTCGGCGGCTTCGCTTCCGGATGACCGGAGGCTTCTTCTCAGATCGGGCGCCCAACATTACGTCTCCTCGGTCGTGGCACTCTTGGTTTCGGTACCGGGCGATGTGTTGACCTGCGGCCCGCCCTCGCTTCGCTGATTGCGACGCTCAAGCGAACGCTTCTCATCTGCAGAGTATGCCTTGACGATCCGTTGCACCAGCTCGTGCCGCACCACATCGGACTCACCAAAACCGACAAACGCAACGCCCTCAATGCCTTGAAGCACTCTTTCTGCCTCTCGCAATCCTGACTTGTAGCCGGGGCCTAAGTCGACCTGCGTCACATCACCGTTTACTACCGCAACGGATCCGAAGCCAATTCGGGTCAGAAACATCTTCATCTGCTCGGGAGTGGTGTTCTGCGCCTCATCCAAGATGATGAAGCTGTCGTTGAGCGTTCGCCCGCGCATGAACGCAAGCGGCGCCACCTCGATCACCTCCCGCTCGATCATCCGAGTGACCTTGTCGAACCCAATCAGATCGAACAAGGCGTCATAGAGGGGGCGCAAGTAGGGATTCACCTTGTCCGCAAGATCGCCCGGCAGGAAGCCCAACTTCTCACCGGCCTCCACCGCAGGCCGAGCCAAGACGATGCGACGAACGCGTTTCTGCGCAAGAAACGCAGCAGCCATGGCGACAGCCAGATAGGTCTTGCCAGTGCCCGCCGGCCCGATTGACACAACCAGATCGTGGTCCAGCATTGCTTCTAAGTAGCGCTTCTGGTTCAGTGAGCGCGGGGCCACTAATCGTCGCGCTGCAGCCACCACGCCCTCACCACCAAAGAAGTCGACCAGCGAAGTTTCGGGCGACTCCTGGAGCACTCGAATCGCAGTCTGCAGATCCGAACTTGAGAGCCTGTGGCCCTTCTCCAACAACTCGTTGAACTGGCTCAGTACGTGCATCGTGCGCACCAAGTCGTGCTCGTCGCCGCTGACCTGAAAGGCGCTGCCCCGCGCACCAATCGCGACGTTGAACGCCGACTCGAGACGCTTAAGGTGCTCGTCGTGGTTGACGCAGAAGTAGCGACTTGCCGCTTCGCCTAGGTTCACAGCTGCGTTCAAAAGCGCGCTCTCATCGCAGGCTCGGCGCGCCTCGACCTCGCGCCCGTACGAGGATCTGCGGCTTCGGACAGGGCGTTCTCGAGGTAGCCAATCCCGCCAAGGCCGACGACACGAACACCACTGGTCTCATTCTGCAAACTCCTAGCCATAGTTATAGAAACCTTGACCACTCTTACGGCCAAGTCGACCGGCCTGCACCATCTGCTTCAGCAGTGGCGGCGGAGCAAACCGCGTCTCGCGATACTCCTCGAACATGATGTGACCGATCGAGAGGATCGTGTCGAGTCCGATGAAGTCAAGCAGGGCGAACGGCCCCATCGGATGCCCGCAACCCAGACGCATGCCGGCATCGATGTCCTCAAGACTGCCCACCCCGTTCTCGTGGGCTCGAACGCAGTCGAGAAGATACGGCACCAGCAAGCGATTCACGATAAACCCCGAGTTATCGCGGCAAACAATTGGCTCCTTGCCGATGGCTTCAGCAAAGGTTCGCGCTCTGGTCATGGTCTCATCGGAGACCATTAGGGTGCCAACGATCTCGACCAGTTTCATCGCCGGCACCGGATTGAAGAAATGCATGCCGATGAACCGATCGGGCCGGGCAGTGGCGGCTGCCAACTGGGTGACCGTCAATGACGACGTGTTGGTCGCGAGAATCGCGCTCCTATCGAGCAGTCCATCGAGGGCGACAAAGGCAGAGACTTTGGCGTCAAGGTTCTCCACAATTGCCTCGATCACCAGATCGCAACCCTTGAGATCGGCGAGATCGGTGGTCCCGCCGATTCGAGCGAACGCCGCTTCGGCGGCCTCCGGCTCGAGCTTGCCGCGCTTGACCGAGCGATCCATCGATGCGCGCAGGGCCGCGAGTCCGGTCTCAAGCGCCTCGCTAGACACCTCGCGAACGGTCACTCCAAAGCCACTCGTAGCGGCGACCTCGGCGATTCCTCTACCCATCAGCCCGCAGCCTAGAATTCCTATCCGCGAGTTTTCTGCATCCGTCATCGTTGATCCACCCTATGACCTAAGAGATTGAGGCCTCTAATTGACCGTCGCCGCTACACCCATTCGATGCGACGTGTGTTCACTCTGGTGTCTCGGCTTTGCTGCGCTTGCTGCGACAGCCCGACCTCCTCAAGTTCGCCCTCGCTCGAGTCCTTGGTCGCAGTGCCCCCGATCAGCCGAGAGAGACGGAGTGTAACCGCCCCGGGCACGGGATGAGGCAACCTCTCAGACCACTCGATGATGACCACACAATCCTCTTTGAACAAGGCATCAAGAACGCCCGCACCTTCGACCTCCTCGGGTTCCAGCCGATAGAGATCGCCATGGACCAAACGGGTCGCTCCAGTTGCGTCTTGATACTCGTTCAGCAACGTGAAGGTTGGCGATTGAACCGACGCGGGATCGACACCCAGGCCGACCGCAACACCCTTAACTAAGGCGGTCTTGCCTGCCCCCATCTCTCCTTCCAGGAGAACCACGTGCGGCAAGGGCGACGCCTCAGCCGCGACCGGCCCCGCCAGTGCCTGGCCAAGAACCGCTCCTACCTCCGCGGTCTCAGCCTCGGATCGGGAGACCACACCACCCTCTTCTTGCAGGCGCTCGATCATCAGGGACAGCGGTGACCTCGAACCACTACACATCGCAGGAGCCCCTAGCAGCGCCACCGGTCCCGCAGGGTAGTTCTCAATCAACCACTCGCGAGTCGCGGAGCCAGTCCCATCTCGAGGGGACCCTCGCTGGGCGCCAAACTCCTCGGTGTTTGCAGCTTCGATGAGACGTCCATAGAGGCCTGCAAGATCCTGTGGTGTGTCGCAATCGTGGCCGGCCACGACACTGTGCACTTTCAGACCCACGCCATCAGCTCGCTGAACGGTCTGCTCATAGACCGACCCTGTGCTCCAGGCGATCCCGTCGAATAGGGCACTAGTCAAAAACTGCCGACGCACACTGAGCAGATAGTAGCCGCCGTCATGAGCGGGCCCGATAGCTAGGTCAGCCCTGCCGGCTGCGACCACGTCGATAGCCTCCTCCACCACCTCACGCGACATCTCTGGATGATCGCTACCAACCGCAACAACGACCTCCCCTGCTTCTCCCCCGGCCCGATGCAGTGCGTGCAGTAACCGATCACCGAGTGTGTCACCGACCTGGGCGAAACCCGAGAACCTCTCAAACCCAGGTTCGGGCTGCAGGCCACCATCGAGTGCCCATGCGATGGAGAACGCTGAATCTGCTCGCTCCGCGCACACCCGTTCCAGCGTCGTAGTTGTGTCCATCAGAAATGCGCGATGCAGGTTAGCGGCCTGCTCAGCGTCGAGTACGAGCGCACCGCTGCCATCCGCACTACACAAACGGGTCTTGACCAAGCCGGGCAGTGCCGGCTTGGTCAACAGTACGATCTGATGGCTCATTGCCGGTGCCTGATCGACCTTCTACCTAGAACAAAGTCCTACACCGAAGAACTAAAAGGTGTACTTAACGCCCACGTTGAGCGACAGCGGATCACCATCCAAGCTCAGGTTGCGGTAGTTCGACTCCAAATCCAAAGCCTGATAGATCGCACCCGCGTGGATGCCCCACCCGTCGCTTCCGATCGGAATGTCGAGCCCGAGCATGGCGCCCCATGAGAAGTCACTGTCGAAATCGAGAGTCACCCGATTACCAAGGGTGGTCGGATCAGAGCTGCCAACATCGGTGTAGCCAACGAACGGGCTGAACACCAGGTCCACCGCATTGTCTGGAGTCAGATGAAAGACAGGGCCCACAAACAGCGTGAATGTGTCTAACGAGTCGTCGCCCGCGCCCCACAAATCGCCGATGTCGAGTTCGAACTCGACTTCGCCTTGAGCGAGCATCAAGCCGCCGCCAACGCCGATGCGATCGGTCACCAAGCGCTCAATCTGTGCGCCAAGGCCGTTCTCACCTGACAAGCGGAACGCCTCGCGGCGATCGCCTTCCGCTGCAAGTCTTTGGTCGCCGTCCATATCGACCGAACCGAGCCAAGCCCTGAAGATCCAATCACCCGCCGCCAACCCACGTCCCTCCCGCTCGCCACGTCGCTGTTCCTTGAGGTAGGCCTTCCGCAGTTTCTTGCACTCAGGCGTTGTGCAATCGGTGACCGTGATGTCCACCGCATCGGTTGCCGTTTGGCCGCGACCGTCACGGACCATGCCATCAACCGTGTAGACGCCTGGCTCAGGGTAGCTTGTGGTGACCTCATAAGGGCTGGTTACCGACTTGCCATCGATAGTGACGGCTTCTTGGTTAGTGCACTCACTGACGGTCGGGTTAGCTCGGACTGTGGTGTTCTGGAAGCGTTCGACCGGGTTGGGAGCGGCGCTCATCGAGATACTTGGTGGGGTCGCGATGCAGCAGTCGCGAACGACGCTCTGCTCAGCACGACACTCAAGCGTGTTGCCCCGGACCGTCTGCTCGGTCGAAGTGACGATCGCTTTGAACGTGCCCTTGGTCTCGTCTGAAGGGACGGTCCAGCGTAGATTGGTCGACGAGTCCGGCGACGTCAGCGTTTGCTTGCGTCCGGATGGATCGATCAACTCCACAACAACGTTACCGGTCGAGCCCGTGGCATCAACCGTGATCGTCTTCTGTTCACAAGTGTCACCAGCTGAATCTCGGATCGAGACCTTGCATGTCGGCTCAGCCTGTTGAGACAAGACCGCCAGGTTGCCACAGACCTCTGGGACCACGAACAGATACCAAGTGCCCTGAGAGGAAAACTGAATCTCGAAACCGCGGAAAGGCGCCTTCCCTTGCCAGCAAACGTCGCGCTTCACAATGGGTTGCCCCTTGTCACGCCCAAACATCCAGTCCATATGGGTTCCAGGATCAACGGATACAGCTGAGATGCCCTCGGCGCTTGCCACGGCCTGGAAGAAGTCGCTTGCATCGCCTTGAAAGCCCGCTTGCCGGAGCAATGCTTCGACCTCAGACCGAGCATTTACCATCAGGTTCTGCAATCCCTCGACGCTCGTCACAGGGCTCGAGAAACGAGTGGTCGGGTTGCCGAGCCGGGTGATCTTGTTTGCAGTTCCGCAGATATCTTGTGCGGTAGCACTGGGAACGACCAGTGCTAGGGCCGCGAGGGCCGTGGACAAGAACGCGGCAAGGGACGTGAGGCGGACTCTTGCGTAGGACATCTGAACAACTCCTGAAGCACATCGGCTACCGATGGCAGCCGTGGCGGAACAAGACCCTAGAAAAGGGGTCTGAAGAACGGGGAAAAGCAACACACTCTCAGCCTAAAGACTATCAGCGAGTACCTCCGCGCCAACAGCGCCAATTTGCGCTCGAGACCACAAAAGCACCGAGCCTAGGTGTAGCGAGCTCCGCGATAGCGTTCGTCGTAGAACTCAGGTAGGAGCTGATCCACTCGCAGCAAGCCCGGCAGCATGAGCTGGATGCCTCCGTCTTCAATCGACAGCAAGCCTTCGCTCGCGAGCCGGTCCAACGGTTCGGCAAACTCCAGGGCAGGATCGACCCCAAACTTTGCGACGAACTGGTCGCGGTCCAGTCGCCCGGTCTTGAGGTGCAGAATGAACTCTCGAATTAGGCGCTCGCCCTTGGTGGTCGGATATGCACGGTTGATCGGAAACTCGTCCTGAGCCACACCGTCGAGGTAGCTCTGCCAGGCATCGTGGTTCTGGTAGTGAACGCCACTCATATGAGAAAAGGCAGAGACCCCTGCGCCGATCATGTCGGCGCCGGACCAAACCGCATCGCGATACACGAACTTCGCTCCGCGATCCTTGCGTAGAACCGTGTATGCACTGGACACCTCGAAGCCTGCTGCTTCGAACTGCTCAAAGGCGTAGGCGTGCCACTCTCGCTTCTGTTCCCAGGTTGCAAACTCGACATCGTTCTCGCCGCTCAGTTTCCCCTTGGAGAACACCGTGTTGAAGGGCAGTTCCATCTGATAAACGGTGACGCTGTCCGGATCGTAGTCGATGGTTCTTTGAACCGTCTCGCGCCACTTGTCCCAGGTCTCCCCAACCATGCCAGCGATCAGGTCGACATTGAGCTGGGGAAAGTCGAGTTCTCGGATCCACGGTCGCACTCGGTCGATCTCAATGGTCACATGAGCGCGGCCGTTGACCTCGAGGATTTCTTCATCGAAGTTCTCGATTCCAAGACTCAGTCGGGTGACGCCGATGTCACGAATCGCCTCCAACTTAGAGCGGGTCAGTGTGCCCGGCTCGCACTCGAACGCGACCTCTTCGGCCTGGTCCCAAGGCAGAACGGCTTTGATTCGGTCGACCAATGGAACCAACTGTTTGACTGCAATGTAGGACGGTGTCCCGCCACCGAAGTAGACAAAGTGCAACGGCCGACCAGCCACTGCGCGCTTCTCCGCCAAGCGTTCGATCTCGGTGGCGATTGTGTCGACGTAGCCTTGGACCTGTTCTGAGTTCTTGTCGGTGAATACGCGGAAGTAGCAGAACCGGCAACGTCGCCTACAGAAAGGAATGTGCAGGTACAGCCCAAGATCCGTGTCCGGTGTTGGCTCGCCATTGAGTGCGGCCAGGGCATCGTCTCGGTGTCGTTCGCTCCACACCGAATACGGCGGATAGTTCGAGACGAAGACGCTACCGACGTCAGTAGCAGCCAGATCGAGTCGTGATGTTGCAGGTTCGAGTTGAGTCAAGGTTTAGTTCCTAACGTGCTGAGGTGAAGAAGAACTTCGATCAACCGAAGCAATATAGCGTTCCGTCGAGGGTGCCGATCACTAGGCGATTGCCGGCCACAGCTGGCGAAGCGACGATCGCCGAACCGGTCTCGTAGGTCCAGGAGGCATCGCCACTGGCAACGTCGACCCCGTAGACCTCACCATTCTTGGAGCCTAAGAAGGCGCGATCGCCGACGACGACCGCGGATGAATCGAGGCGCGCTCCCGAGTTCCATTCCCAGTTCGCCTTCCCCGTCTCGGTGTTCAAAGAACGCAAGATCTTGTCGCGTCCACCGATGATGATGGCGTCGCCCGCTACCGCTGCTGACGCGTAGTAGGGGAACTTGCGGGTGGGATGCTCATAGGCCCACTTGACCAGCCTCTTGTCGAGATCAATTGCCACGACTTGATTCTCGAAAGTACCGATGTAGGCAGTGTTGCCGACCACCGCCGGGCTCGATGCAGCCTGGCCTCGCAAGTCGATCTTAGTGACAACGGTTCCATCTGCGACGTTGATCAACCACAAAAACCCATCACAGCCAGAGGTCAAGGCGATGCCGTTGACAATAGCGGGAGTGCCGTGCACGTAGCCGTCGGTCTCCACCTTCCAAGCTACCGAGCCATCCTTGCGATTCAACGCGTAGAGCGTGTTGTCGTAGGACCCGATCAACACCAGGTCCTCCCAAAACGTGGCTGAAGCTAGAATCTCGGCGAACGTCTCGTGCTTCCAGAGCAGTGTGCCCTTTTCCGCGTCTAGCGCGTGAAACATCCCATATTCGTCGCCGAAGTAGACAACGCCGCGATCATAGGCGGGAGTAGATTGAATCGCACCTTCCGTCTTGTAAGACCAATTCTGCTCGCCGTTGGCGAGATCGACTGAATAGAAGTTGCCCTCAAAAGTTCCGAAGTAGGACGACCCAGCCGCAATGACGGCGCTGCCCTCAATGTCGCCCTCGGCTTTGAAGGTCCACTTGACCTCCAGATCCTTAGCCAACGAGGTGCTGGCAACGCCCTGTCCTAGTACACCACCGCGAAACAAAGGCCAGGAATCCTGCTCGGCTGTAGGCTCGGCTAGAACCGTCAATCCGGTCAAAGACGACAAGACCACCAGGGCCAGCAGGACTAGCCGAGTGGCGCCACAGAACCAGCTACGCTGCTTTGTCTGCATCCTGGTGTGGTCGTCCGTCGCGGTGGTCGTCATCATTCGAAGCTCCTCAAAGCACTATGAACCCTCAAAACTTTACGCGAAGCGTAGACAAAGACAATACGTGTGAGCGAACGAGTCGGTTGCTCTCAGAACCCGATCAGCCGTCGAACACCGAGGTATAGAGGCGTACCGCGTCATCCATGGTAAGCGGTCGTGGATTGTGCTTGCCGGTCCACTGCTGTTCTGCCATGACCGAAAGCGCGGTGATCTGGCCCCTTGTGACGCTGACCTCGCTTAACGTACCAGGCATGCCGAGGCGTCCGCGCCAGTCTTCGATCCGTGCCGCCAAGGCCTCGCCAGCCTGACGACCGCTCAGACCGTCGCCGATCAGCCCTCCATAGTCAACGTCATCACTCGCTGCGTTCCAGCGCACAACGGCCGGCAGAACGATAGCTACCGCTCCGCCGTGATCTAGATCGCACACCGCGCTCACCGGGTTAGCCAACGCGTGTGCAGCTCCGAGCATCGATGCTTCGATAGCAGCACCGGCTAGGTGTGCTCCCTTCAACATATCGAGCCAGAACGCAGAGCATGTGCGGCCTGAGGGCTGCCCAGCCTTCTCTTCAATTCGTGGCCACAACAGATCCCAGGCGGCCTTGGCGAAGTGTTGCGAGGCGGGCGTACGGGTGCGCGTCACATAGGTCTCGACCGCATGCGACGCAGCATCAAGCGCGGTGAATGCGAATACATCTGCAGGCTGGGTGGCCGCGAGATTGGAGTCAAGGATCACCGACTTGAAACGCACCTTCTCATCGCCGCACGCCATCTTCACGTGATCGTCATCGCGAGAGATTAATGCGAACGACTGAGCCTCACTACCAGTTCCCGTAGAGCAGGGCACACCGATCGAGGGCAGCATCGGGAGAGCGGCCTTGCCGAATCCTGCGTAGTCACGCATGCGCCCGCCATTGCTATGGACGAAGTTAATGCCCTTGGCACAGTCCATCGCACTGCCACCCCCGATCGCAACTATGAGGTCCGGTGTGAAACTGCGTGCGCAGGCCGCACCCTCCGCCACATTCGATTCAGTCGGATTTGCTTCCACATCGGCAAACACCTCGGTGGCGGCGGTCTCGACTTGCGCATGCAACAGCTCCAGGGCTCGGTCAATGTGCCCGGCTTTGCGAATACCGTGGTCAGTGACCACCAGTACCCGCTTGCTGCCTTGAGCCGCCACCAGCTCGGGCAATCGCTCAAGTGCTCCCTCCCCCGCCTCCACGTGGAGCGAGCGCAGCTGCACCGCCCAGGCGTCATCCGACTCCGCTCGATCAAAGCCGATCGAGTCAGCTCCGCTAGACGGCTCTTTGGCCGATGCAGTCTCCACCCTCTAGGTGCCTCTTACTCTCTTGTCTTCACGTGTCGAACGTCACTACTTCAAACCGATCGCGAACACCTCGGAACGGCTGGCAATGAACAGCTTGCCGTCGTGAGCAACCGGCGTGGTGTAAACCGCCGCGCCCATGTTCATCTCGGCGAGAACCTTCTTGGTACGACCAGCCTCCAGGACAACGATGTCGCCGTCTTCATCGCCCAGATAGACCTTTCCATCGGCCACGAAGGGCGAACCCCAGATCGCTGCGAACGTGTCGTAGGTCCACAGAACTTTGCCGGTTGCAAGTTCCATGCAATAGAGAAAGCCCGACAGGTCGGTGATGTAGAGCAGGCCGTCGTGAATGGCGGCGGTGGAAATCGTACGATTGAAGTCCTCGCCCTCGACCGACCAGACCTTCGCCTTGCCGGTTACATCCCCATCGGGACCTTCAAGAGAGGCGTCGATCGCGAAGAAGGCGCCCGGTCCTTCTCCGTGTTCAGGATCCTGCCCCACCCCAACGTAGAAGCGGCCTTCATAGAACACCGGGGTAGAGATCACGTTGTTGCGGGTACCCGCGCCACCGAGTCGCCACTTGGAGTCCTTGGGATTGAGGTCGTACTTCCACAGCAGCGCGCCGCTCTTGGGTGCGAAGGAGTACAGCCAACCGTCACCACCGGGAAAAGCAACCTGCCCTACGCCGTTAACTTCGCCGTAAGCGGGATTGGACCAGGTACCGTGAAGAATGGCCTTAGCTGGTGCGGCGTTCTCCCACACCAACTCGCCAGTCTTCTTGTTGAGTGCAACGAAACTTGGCGCCAGCGGCGACGGGATGTTTACGTGACCTTCATCAACCCCATTACCCGTGGTGGTGAACAGGATGTCGCCAACGATGAGTGGCGAACCTGCAGCTAGATTGTGCGGAAAGACGTCGAGCTCTCCAATGAGGTCGAACTCCCAGAGCTTGTCCACGTCAGCCGTCGTGTTCAAGGCCTCGTCCGTGATCGCTCCATCGTTGGTGCCATCCAAGAAACCGTCAACGTCGGCTGCGACTACGGTTGCCTCATTCGAGACGTAGTAGACGATGCCGTCCTCAATGTAAGGTGTTGAACAGATACCTTGTAGTGGCCAGTCGTTGACTCGGCCCGCACCCAACTTGTCGTGCGTGGCCTGCCACAGAAGTTCGCCAGTCGCCTCGTCAAATACCAGGAGAACGCCTTTGTCACCCTCGATCCCGTCACGACGCTTGCCTTCGTTGTTGGTGCCTACATAGACGCGGCCGTCGTGCACAACCGGGCCGGCATACGTCTGTGAGCCAACCTTCTGACGCCAGAGGACGCCTTCGCCGGTCTCAATATCCCACTTGGTTAGCAAACCCTTCTCACTTGAGATCATGTTGCGCGAGGGAGTGTTGCCGTACATTGCGGCGTCGCCTTCTGAACCGGCCACTACGGCCGTGGAAAGGAGCATCGCCCCTGCAAGAACACAGGATGCAGCATTCTTAGTTGTCGGATTCTTCATAGCGTGTTCAATGCCTCATAGGTATCTGTGGATGCCGTCAAAACTTGAGCTGAGCTCAAAACTGGTAGGAGCCCAAGACTTGGTAGACGCGAGAGCGTTCGACCCGGATCTCGGGCCGTGGCTCTATTGATTCGGAGTGATCGAAACGTTGTCGAAGTAGAAGCTCGCTGGCGAGTAGGCCTGAAGCCCAGGAGCACCGCGCTTCACTGGATGCGGATCCTCAGCAGTTATCGTCCAATCGGAAGGTTCAGGCTCACCCTTCTTCCACACCTTGCCGCGAACGCGTGCAATCTCGCCAACCTGATCGACCCTCAACTTCATGATGTACCAGGTGTCCATGTCCCACGCGAAGTCAATGCTCACCCTCATCCGCTCGGTCGCAGTCCAGCTGCGAATCTCGAGCTCCTGATCAATGCCTTGAAGATCTAGGATATAGCCAGAGTTGATCACCCCGCCGTCGGTCTTGCGGCGACGAGTCTGGCCGCCGCGCAGCTCAGCCGTGATGGTGTAGTTCGACGCATCGGCAGGCCCGATGAACAGCTTCGACCGCAATAGTCCGCTATCAGCAACCGGCTTTTCAAGCACCTTCTCGCCATCCAGCTCGGCGATTTGGTAGCGGCCTGAGCCGATCCAGTACGAGCGACCGCGACCGTCAATCGAGAAATCTTCGGTAACCGGGAACGCCGCAAAGCTGCGCACTCGGGCCCGTGCCTCAAGATCCCCAACCTTAGCCACCACCTCGCCTGCTTGCGAACCAGCAACAGCCGTAGTCAACGTACCCCCACTCAGCACCCCTTGAATTCCTTCTGTGCTCCAAGTGGCCTCGACCACACCCAGCTTGCGCCCCTTCTCGTTGAAGGCCCAGGCTTCAAAGGCGGCCTTACCACCAGCATCGAGGCGAACCTCTGCAGGTACAACGCGAATCACGGTTGGCTTGTCGCCACCCCGATCCTCTTCAGCGTGTTGAGCTGGTGCGCTCGGGGAAACCTTCATCGCGCTTCCCTTCTTGCCTAGAGCGTAGACACCTTCTTCACTGGTGAAGTAGATGCGTCCGTAGGCGATCGCAGGCGAGCCGTAGATCTCGGCGAACCGGTCGTCGTCCGGCATCCGCACCTCGTCTCGATCGAGCACCGTCACCGAGGTGGCACCTGGCTTCAGGATGTGAACCAGTCCGTTGACCTCAGTCGCGTAGATCTTGCCATCTGCAATGACCGCAGCGGTCTTGCCGACCGTACCGATCGAAGTCTCCCAGAAGTGCTCGCCAGTACCGGGATCGAGCGCGTAGAGGTTAGCTGAGTTGTCCATCACATACAGCCGGCCGTCGTGGTACCCGGGCGACGGAAAACCCATATTGATGTTCTGGCGCCACAGCTCATGCGTCTTGGTGACGTCGCCGGTGCCACTACCATCAATTGCGATCGTGCGACCGAGCACTGCCTCGTCGATGTTTTCTTCGGAGTGGCCAATGAACACCGTCGAACCAACTACTAGGGGGGTGCTGTTGATGCCCCGCTTGGAAAGCTCAAAGCTCCAGACCTTCTCACCGGTGCGTGCTTTAATCGCATAGACGTGCCCATCGGCATTGCCTGAAATGTAGAGACGCTGGCCACCGATCACCGCAATCACACCGTTCGATTGAGTGTTGAGGTCGTAGGGCCTTCCCCCTGGCGTCGAGATCCAACGCGGTTCGCCCGTCTTCTTGTCAAACGAGTAGTAGCGGTGGGCCGGGCGTCCGAGCTTGCCCCAGGCCGAGTTGACGTTGCTGATGATTACCTGGTCTTCATCGACCAGCGGGGTGTGTGTCCGACCACCGTAGCCAGAATAGCGGCCGTACTCCTCAAGCAAGGAGCGCTCCCAGACCACATTGCCGTCCGCGTCTAGGCACAAGAAGTAGCCTCCGACGCCTTGAGCGTAGAGGTAACCGGTCTCGCGATCCGCACCCAAACTCGGCCAACCTGCCCGGTTGTAGGGCACAGTCGTCAGGTAGGTCGGAATCTCCTTCTCCCAAAGCTTGGCTCCGCTCTCAGCATCGAATGCCGCGACCACTTCGCGCCTGTCGATTCCCTCGCCCGCTCGGCCCTGGACAAAGACACGCCCATTGAAGACCAGTGGGGTCGATCGGCCGATAAAATCTTGGCGCCACAGCAGATTCTCGCCTTCAGGGGACCAACTCGAAATCAGCTCTTTGTCGGCAGAGGTGCCGACTTGGTCGGTCCCACGCCAAGCGGGCCAATCCTCAGCGAGTGCGACGCCACTGAGGGTCAGCGCCAATCCCAGTGACAGCAAAGCGATCAATGCGATCGCTCGAAGAGCTACGGTGGAACGTCTCAAAGGACTTGAATCCTTGGTCAGCAACTTCATGAATACATTGACCTTTCGATGGGGGAACAGGTGAATTGCGGATGTCGACCCGCATTGAGATGGGAGCGCTGGTTCAGTCCGACCAAGCGATGCGAGGACTTCCTTGTTGCGTCTTGCAGGGACGCAAAGGCTAGACTTCGGCTCGCTCGTGGCTGTTTCCGTCTTCGCTGCAGTGGGCAAAGACAATAGCCATCACAACGCTCAGCGTCGTGGATTATGCCAAGGACCGGGCACCGAAGGTGGCCGATCTTGCGGTTCGAGACCCGAATCCACGATCCGAAGGCACTTCGCGGTAGTGAACGGTCGATTCAGGTCGCAACCTCAGCCTACTCCTGCCCGCGCTGGAATCCTCATCATCTGGAGCGTGTTCTACCACTCCGTATCCTCCGAAGTACCCTCCGAACAGTCCCGCGTCCGCGAAGCGCCACCCTCGGCCGACGTCAAATAAGGTATCAATGAACGCAATGAGACTAGGCAACCCGCATGCGGCAACTGGCCGACGCACCTCTCTTGGAGTTGCGCGACGGGTCACAGCTCTAGGGATCTTGCTCGCAGCGACTGCCAATGCCGACGACTGGCCCCAGATCATGGGTCTGGATCGCAACGGAGTCTCCAGGGAAGCAGGTCCGCCACCACCTGCGGGCGAACTCCTGCCACTGTGGAGCCGCAAGGTAGGTGCAGGCTTCGCTGGCCCAGTGGTGGCGGGCGACTTGGTTGTCCTGTTTCATCGCGAAGGCAACAACGAAATCGTCGAAGCGATCCATCGAAATAGTGGCCGGACCCATTGGCGCTCGAGTTACTCCACTGCCTATCGAGACGATTTCGGTTTTGACGAAGGCCCACGAAGTCCTGCGACCATGCAGGCAGGCCGGGTTTTCACCTACGGCGCCCAAGGCCGGCTGAGCGCGTTCAATCTCAACGACGGCAGGCTGCTCTGGCAGGTCGATACCCAGAAAGAGTTCGGATCTGCGAAGGGCTTCTTTGGTGCCGCTGGCTCGCCGTTGGTGATTGGTGATGCGGTGCTCGCCAACATCGGAGGCAAGCAGGGAGCAGGCATCGTCGCTTTTGCTGCTAGGACCGGCAAGGTGTTGTGGAGCACTACCAACGACGAGGCCTCCTATTCGTCCGGCATCGCGATAGGCCCGGCCTCTGGGATCAGCACTCCGACACAGCGAGCCGCATTCTTCACCCGAGAAGGCCTCGCGATCACTAACGCGAACTCCGGGGCCCTCACCCACTCTTACCCTTGGCGCTCGCGGCTGCGTTCATCGGTCAACGCATCGCTCCCGCTCGTCGTTGATGGCAAGGTTTTCCTCAGTGCCAGCTACGGCACAGGTGCGGTGATGCTCGATATCGGCAAGAGCCCACCCACTCAGGTGTGGACGTCGAAGGAAGCACTGGCCTCCCATTACGCGCCAATCATCGCCACCAAGGGCAGTCTCTATGGCATCCATGGCCGAGTCGAATACGGCGGCGAACTGCGCTCGATCGACCAAGCAACCGGTGCGATCAACTGGAGCGAGTCGACCGGTCCTGGATCGTTGATCGCAGTTGGCGATCGCCTGCTCGTGCTGCTCGACAGTGGCGAGCTATTGTGGCTCGAAGCCAATTCGAAGCGCTTCGTTTCGCATGCCAAAAGAGCACTCTTCCAATCCACGACGCGAGCGCTTCCGGCATATAGCAACGGTGTCCTGTTCGCGCGTGATACCGACACCCTCGCAGCCTGGCAGCTCGGCCCCTCGTCGCCTGCCCCATAGCTACGGCGCTCTTTGGCATGCAGCTCTTTTGCGGCTAGCGGTGCCACCTGGGTCCCCCACCCTACGCCGCGCGCACCCGATCCGCGATCGACATCAGCTCTTCCTTGAGCTCACGCAGGTCTTCCGCCAAGGCATCAAGGTTCTGCGTTTCCGCCCGTACGAATCGCGTGTAGGGTCCAGTCGCCTCACGCAGTCGACCGATCATCGATTCCATCTCGGCGTCAAACTCCCCGCGCAAGCCGCCCAGAAGACGCCCACGAAGTGCCTCAAGGCGCGAGCGCAGTTGCAGCTTGGCCCGCCTACGCTTGTTGGGAATCACGAAGAAGCCGACGGTGGCAAGCACACCAGCAGCCAGTATTCCGGTGACATCCGCAAAGGTCGAAGTGGTAGCGATCGCCAGGATCGATCCCAGACCCACTGCTCCAACTTCGAGCAGCGCCGCACTCGCAACTGCTCGTTGCACAGAGTCTGCGAGCCGCCGAGCCTCCTTCTCCTTCTCGAAGGTCCCGACCGCCCGCCGAGCCACCCTCCCAACCGACTCCAGGAGCTTCGTTCGTTGCGACTCGAGCTCCGCTGCTCGGCCGGTGATGCGCTCGCGATGCTGATCAAGGCGATCGCTAATCCGTCGCTGCAACCCTTGCCACTGGCGGATCTCACAATCGACCATCCAGTCGATCAGGTCGTGCACCTGGCGCTCGATATCGACCGGTAAGTCGCCGATCACCTGCCGCTCGAACTCGCGTTCAACTTTGGTCTTGTGCAGCAGATCGCGGATCCGACCCATCCGCAAGAGTTCGTCAAAGAACTCGTCACCTCGGTTCTCGACCATGCGCAGCTGGCGATCGACGTTACCTAATCGCAGCTCGAATTCGCGGGTCATGTCCTCGCGAAACAGATTCAGCTGCCGATCGAGTTCTTCGAGAGTAGCCACGTCCTCGCGCAGCACCTCTCGAGTCTCGGAAACATGAGTCGACTGATCGACGGCCAACCGCTTGCCGACCTCGAGCGGGCTCAACAACTTCAATCGAAACCGCTCTAGTGCATCGAGCGTGGCATCGAGATGGGCAACCAATTCAGACAGTCCGCTGTTCGAACCGACCCTTGCCTCTCCGGCCTCCGCTAAGGCCTGCTTGGCACTCAAGCCGAACACTGGAGCGTCGAGCGTCAATAGTTGGCTGACCTGCTCGGAAACGAAACTCAGAACACGCTCTCGGTCGTCAGCCTCCAAGATGTCGATCTTGTTGACCACGAACACAACCTTCTTGCCCCACTCACGAATCGACTCCAAGAAGCTGCGTTCGCTTTCGGTGAACGGTCGGTCGGCAGAGGTGACGAACAGAACAAAATCGGCGCGCGGCACAAAGTGTCTAGTAAGCCGCTCATGCTCGCGGTCGATGGCGTTGGTTCCTGGCGTATCGACCCAGCAGGTTCGCTCCAGCCGAGCGAGCGGAGCCGAGACTTCCACGATGCCGTCCATTGCGATGTGGGTCGATCGTTCTTCACCCCACTGCAGCCGATGGATGCGCGACGTGGTGGGCGTTGGCCCTTGCTCGAGCAAATCTTCGCCGAGTACCGCGTTCAAGAATGCGCTCTTGCCGGCGTTGAACTCCCCTACTACAACCACCAAAAACAGTTCGTCTAGCTGACGATGACTGTCGAGCAGGGCGCGACGATCCTCGTCAGTTGCTGCGGTGCGCTCCAACACGGCGGCCAAGCGGTCCAGAACGCCCTTAGCAGTCTCTACGCAGTGATCTAGGACAGCCTTGGGCTCAGCAGAAGATTGATCGCGGTTCGTCATAGTAGCGAGCAGACTGTAGCAACGGGACCAGATACGTGACCGCAGGTTTTCGCCTTCGCTCGCGCAAAACGATAGCCTCCCTGGATGAGTACAGCTCCCAACCCGTCCCAACATCGACGTCGGTTCTCTTGGCCGTTGGCGATCACGATCATTGTGGTGACCGCGCTACTGCTCGCAACGACGGTTGTGATCTACCTCACCCGAACGGCCAAGTCGGCGGCCCTTCAGACCGTAGAAGTCGCCCGCCAGGGGCTCACCGCCCTCAAGGACATCGCCAGTGCCTTCCGATCAGGCGAGATCGCAACGAGCTTCTCCTCCTACACTACCCAGATCGAGGGCAGTAGTCGGTTTCAGTTTGCGACCATCGATCAACTGGAGCTGTTTGAACGCTCCGACAGTCAAACCGCGTTCTGGGGCCAGCTCGAACTGCCACGCGTGGTCGTCGAGGCGCGAGCTCCAGTCGAGTACTCCTACTTCCTCGACCTCAACGGGGCATGGCACTTCGTTCTCGAGGACTCCAGACTGACCGTGTTGGCGCCGCCGATCGAACACAACCGTCCAGCCTTCAACCCCTCGAAGATCGACTACCGAGTCCAGGAGGAGTCCCTCTGGCGCGACGAGCAACCGGTACTTGATGCCCTGCGCAACGGCATGGGCGCGATGGCCGAGGAGCGGGCTAACAAGAATGTCGAACTGGTACGCGAACTGGGCCGACGTCGGACTCAGGAGTTTGTCGAGCGCTGGTTATTGGCCAACTTCGGTACCGACTCGAGCGAAGTGCGGGTCGACGTGGTGTTTGCCGACGAAGACGCACCGGTCTTCTCCGACACTGCGCTGCAGACGTCAACCGTCGACCTGAGCGGCGCAGCCACACTTGAAAGGCCCGAACGCCAACCATGAGCCGCCGCCAGCGAGACCAGCTGCTCAAGGTTCAGACCAACGGCCTACGCGCGCTACTTGCAGATCTCGCGCGCGGCTCTGAGTTCTATCGTTGCAAGATCGACTTCAATACGATCAACGCAGCGCGCTTCGAGATCGAAGATCTCGCATCCCTACCCTTCACGACCAAAAGCGAGTTGGCGGCTGATCAAGAACGCCACTCGCCCTATGGTTCCCTGCTCACGCAGCCTCTATCTCAGTACGTCCGACTACACCGCACTTCTGGCACCACCGGCCAACCATTGAGGTGGCTAGACACGCAAGAGAGCTGGTCCGCCTTTCTAGACTGCTGGGTCCAAGTGTTCTCCGCAGCGAACGTCTCGCCCGGAGATCGAGTATTTGTGGCCTTCTCGTTCGGTCCTTTCATCGGCTTCTGGGGAGCATTCGAGGCAGCGCAACGTATGGGCTGCCTAGTGGTCTCTGGAGGAAGTCAAACCACAGCACAACGACTGCAAGCTATGGTTGAAGAGGACGCGACGGTCTTGGTCTGCACCCCGACCTACGGCCTGCATCTGGCCGAGGCAGCGAGCCGTGAAGGCATCGACCTTGCGTCATCCTCGCTCACTACTTTGATCCACGCCGGTGAACCCGGCGCCAGTGTCGAGAACATCCATCGCAAGCTCAAACACTCATTCAACGCGACCGTCTACGATCATGCTGGAGCTACTGAAATCGGGGCATGGGGCTTTCCCGCAACGTACCCCGGCGCACCCTTCGGCGAAATGTGCATCAACGACGCACACTTCATCGCCGAAGTCATCGATCCCGAGACGAGTGCTGTCGCTGTCCCCGCAGCCGACGGCTCCCGCACCGGCGAGCTAGTCCTAAGCTCGTTCTCTCGTCGAGGCAGCGCGCTGCTTCGCTACCGCACAGGCGACTCTGTTTGCCTACTCGCCCCAGATCCCTTGTGTTCCTACCACCGACTCCGCGGCGGTGTTCTTGGACGCATCGATGACATGTTCGTGATCCGGGGAGTCAACGTCTTTCCGGCCGCCATAGAGAACGTTGTGCTCGGAAGCCCCGGCGTCGCCGAGTTCCAGGCGACGGTCATTCACACCGACGGCCTGGCCGAGCTCGAGATCGTAGTCGAGGCGAGTCCCGGAGGGCCCACCAACGGTGCCCTCGAGACCCAGGTGGCCCAACGTTTGAAGAACGACCTCAGCCTACGCGTCGGTGTCACCGCGGCGAAAGAATCGCTGCCCCGCTACGAGCTCAAGGCGCGACGTTTCCGGTTCGAGCGGCGCACTGGTTTGGGCTAGAGCCAATCGACTGCAACGTCACTCGACGGTGATGCCAGCGTCCCACCGGACAGCAACCATTCGGCGCCGGATCGGTCTGCACTCCCGGATAGTCTGCTGGATCAGGCGCGCCATCGGCCCAGTCGGCGGTGCCGGAGGTGTCAGGGCCGCCGGGATCAGCCAGAGCCAGGCGATGAAAGCATGCGCGGAGGCAAAGCCAAGGCGGCGACGAGAATCACGGTGCCCAACAGCTGAGTCGCGCCGTACGCAGCCTCACCGGGCCACAGCAGCAACATGGCTGCGCCAAACAACACCACTCGGATTGGCATCCTGAGGCCGCCCCGCAAGAACCCTGAGATCGCAGCAGCTAGAGGGATTAGACCCAAGACAGCCACCACTACGGACACAACGACCTTCTGCGCAGACACTTGGCCGTCAGCGGACAACAGCAGCAGTTCCGGTCGCAGCACAAACAGAAACGGAAGAGTGAATCCTGCGAGCGCGAAACGAAACGCAGCAAACCCTGAGCGCATGATTCCGCTCTCGGCAATCGACGCCGCGGTATAGGCCGCAAGCGCCACCGGCGGTGTCACCATCGACATCATCCCGAAGTAGAAGATGAAGAAGTGAGCCGATAGCGGAACGATGCCGAGGTCGCCGATGACCGGCCCGATGAGCGTCGCCATCAACAAGTAGCAAACGGCAGACGGTAGCCCCATGCCAAGCACGATCGAGCTCACCATCAACACGAGCAAGGCCAGCATCAAACTCTGCTCCGCGAGCGGCAAAATCAGCCCAGGCAGCTTGGTGCCAATACCTGTCAGGGTGACCACACCGACCACAATTCCGACGCAGGACGCGGCACAGATCAAGGCGACGCCTGCCTTGCTGGCGCGTACCGCCGCGTCCATAATCCGCGACGCGGTGAGCCGAGTAGCAGGTGAGACCGCGGCCAGAGCCACCAGGACCACTATCGCCACGGTGACCGCACGGAAGACCGTGAAGCCCAAGCCTAAGAATACGATCAGGGTACCGAGTGAGCCCGCGAAGAGCACCCCTGGCCAAGCCCCGGCCGTCGGACCTGGTTGGTCTAGCGCTTCTCGATCAATGGTGTCGGCATCTTCGACAACGCCACAATCCTCGACGCGCCGGGCGTACAAGTGAACGATCATGAACAACGATAGATAGTAGAGGATCGCTGGAATCAGCGCGGCTCGAATGATCTCCAGGTAGGTCACCGAAGGCTCCACGATCTCGAGCATCATGTACGCGCCTGCCCCCATCACCGGGGGTACGAGCGCGCCACCCGAGCTCGCCGCAGCTTCGACTCCGGCAGCGATGTGTCGACTAAACCCAGAGCTCCGCATCAGAGGAATGGTAAAGGTACCGGTGGTCGCGGTATTAGCGACCGCGCTCCCCGAGAGCGAGCCCATGAGTCCCGAACTCAGCACCGAAACCTTCGCCGCGCCGCCGGTGGTACCTGAGAAGAGACGCTGGGCAGCACCGATGATGAACTGCGTGGCACCACTAAGTTCCAGCAACGCGCCAAAGAACACGAATAGGAAGACGTAGCTGAACATGACGCGCAGTGCGATCCCGAATACGCCCTGAGATTGCACGAAGGTCTGCGACAAGATGCGGTCGACGTCATAGCCCTTGTGAGGCAACATGAACTCAGGCAGCGACGCACCGAAGCGGGCGTAGGCCAAGAACACCACCGCCATGATCGGCAACGCCCATCCAACTTTGCGTTGGGCAGCAACGATCACCACAACCAGACCAAGGGCACCCAAAGCGAGGTCGACTGGGGTCTCGGCGCCAGCCCGGTCGCCCAACGAGCTACCTGACTGCCAGAGACTCGAGAACACGGGTTCGGTCTGGACCACAATCCACGTCGCCGTAACTCCAAAGCCTGCTGCGAGCACCGCTCCAATCCAGCGGAACTTCAATCGTGGGCCACTCACCAAAGTGAGAGCGATTCCTAACGCAGCAAAGATCGCGAGCTGGCTCTGAGGCCTGAGGTTCGGATAGTTGACCTCAACCAGAACGAACGCAACAAGAGCAAGGCTGCACCATCGAACGAAGCGTTCTGAGTGAAGCACTCGCCCAGGAGCAGCCTGCGCGCCAGCCGCCGTCACTACTCTGCGTCCGACTCAGCGGCGTCCGACTCAGCAGCGTCCGACCCAGCGGCGTCCGACTCAGCGGCGTCCGACTCAGTGGGAGGGACCGGCCAGATACCGATCTCAGTAAAGAAGCGAATGGCGCCTGGATGAAACTCGAGCCCGGTGTTCCGAATCGCAACCTTGGGGTTGATCGCTCGACCAGCTGGGTGACGCTCGACCACCGCCGCGCGGTTCTCCCAGATCGTCTTGGTCGCCTGATAGACGAACTCTTCGTCCGCGTCGGCACTCGCAATCAGGTGCATCGAGCCAACGTTGAGACCATCAAAATCGGCTTCAAGCCCGTTATACGTCCCGGAAGGAATCGTTGCGCGATCAAAGAAAGCGTAGTCCGTGAGCAGGCTTTCGATCGGTTCCGTCTCATACGGCAAGAACCTCATGCCGCCGGACGCCGTCGCCTGGGTGACGGACGCGGTGGGCACTGCGCCGCCAAGAAATGCTGCCGAAGCTGAGCCGTCACTCAGCATGTCCACTGCGCCCGCCTGGGTAGCGTTGAGCGGAGTAAAGTCGTCATAGGACACGCCATGCGCCGCGAGCACCGGCCGCAGAAAGTACTCAAACCCAGCACCTGCAGGACCAACCACCACCCGTTTGCCGGCAAGTTCGGAAAGTCGTTCGATCCCTGACCCCTCTGGAGTCAAGAACACCCCGACGTTGGGCGCAAGAGTCATCACCGTTCGAATACCGAAGGCCTTCTCCCATTCGCCCTCGCCCCGCACGGCGAAGTAGCTAATTGCAGAGTTAGCCAAGGCAAGATCCAGTTCACCCGTGACCAACCGTCGAATGTTCTCCTTCGACCCCTTGGTTGCCTCCGCACTCACCCTCCAGCCATCAGGCCCCGAAGCGTCCATCACCTCGGCTAGCGCGCCACCAACAACAAAGAACGCTCCGCCTGGAGGAGCTGTGCCCACGCTCACAAACCGCCGCTCGCTCTCGCCATCTCCAGCAGCATTGCCACTCTCACCACCGCACGCAGCCAACGAGACCAAGAGCAACGTTGCATGCAACCGCAGAAGACCGTTCAACCAAGACAACCGTCGCTTTGAAAGAACCATAGAACCTATTTCTCCGATGCGTAAGAAGGACAAACTGCCGAGACCGGCGGACTCTAGCAGCCGACAGGCAGCCGACTGGTTAACGGGAAACGCCCCGTGTACAACGACCATCAGACCAACCCGGTAAGTCAGCCCAGTGCCAGGCTGCAGCTCAGGCGCTGAGTCTGCGACCATGCGAGCGACCCGAGAACTGTACGCAGACTCAAGGAACAATCAAGAACGGTCGTTCTCACTTCTCGCCAATGGAGTACAGAGCAGAGTCGGTGCGCAGGAAGATCCTTCCCCCCGCCACAGCCGGACTCGCTAAGACGTATCCATCTGTCTGATTCTCTGCGATCAGTTTGAAATCCCCGTCAATCGCGATCACTGACGTCACTCCGGTTTCGCTGGTCACGTACAACTTCCCATCCGCGACCACTGGCGAGCCACTGTAGTTGCCCTGCGCCAGCCGCTGCGGTTCCCAAGTGGGCTCCCCGGTCTCCAGGTCAAAGCGCCTGATGGCACCCCGATCATCCACCACGAACAAGCTCTTGCCGTCGGTTCCTGGCGAGGGTACGTCGGTTCCGCGTTCCAGCTGCCACAGCACTTTCGGTTGACCGGTGCCGCTGACATCGAGCACCAAAAGCGGGGAAACCCTTGAGGGGACGATCAGCTTGTCGCCTATCACCGTCGGCGTAGCGACAATCCGGTACATCCCACGCCGCTCGGGATTCAGGCCGCCAACACGCCACAGTTCTTTGCCGTTCTTGGGGTCATGACCGGTCACATAGTCGGCGCCCGAGATGACCAACTCCCAGTCGCCACCTCGCGGAAGCATCGTTGGCGTGGTGTAGGAGTCAGGCGACTCACGCTCGGCGTCGGTCTCACGTTCGACTCGCCAGATCGTCTCGCCAGTCGCCGCATTGATCGCGATCAGATAGGACGGATCATCGGTTCGCGCGCCATGCAGAACCTGGATGTAGCAGATGCCATCAACCAACAAGGGAGACGACGCATAACCCCAGTTCAGACCAAACGCTCCGTACTCGGTCTCGAGATCGCGCTTCCACAGTTCCTCTCCGCCGTGGGAGAAGCCCTTGACCGTGCCACGCCCGGTGAGCGCCACCACGCGTTCTTCATCCACCACGGGCGAAGGCGACGACATGTCTTGCTTGCGCGTCGATTGGTTGCCAACACCCAGGGGCCCCTTCCAAGCCACCTTTCCTGAGGCTGCTTCGAGAGCCCAAAGTTCAAGGTCCTCGTCCACCCCTACATTGAGAAAAATCCTGTCACCAAAAATGATCGGCGTCGCCGCAGACACCCCTGGAAGCTGGGTCTTCCACACCACGCTGTCGGTGGCCGACCACGTAGTTGGAAGTCCAGTCGCCGCGCTATAGCCATTGGCAGAGGGCCCACGCCAACTCGGCCAATCAGTTTCCTCCGCGTTCACCACCGCTGCTAGAAGCAGCACCAAGCCAGAAAGAGCCATTGCTCTTCTCACGTCCTTCGACCCCATCCTCAACATGACCGGTCCCTTCCTGATTGTTCTTCAGCCCGTTGCAGAGTACAGACGGGCACTGTCCGAGGCCTCAGCCGAGTGTTTCCTTGATCGAGTAGCTGTCGGCCCTTCGGAAACCCTTGTAGGTAATCATCTCTCCGATCAGGCCGGTGGTCAGAACTTGAAATCCAACCACAATGAGTAGAACTCCTAGGAGAAGCAACGGCCTGTTGGACAGCCGGGCGCCCTGCAGCCACGAAAGCGCAAGATAGAGGCAGATGGCGCTTCCAGCTCCGCCACACACAAGGCCCACGCCACCAAAGAGGTGAAGCGGCCTGCGTGTATAGCGTGTGATGAAGAGCACGGTGATCAGATCCAGAAGCCCTTTGTAGAGGCGATCCCAACCGTATTTCGAGCGACCATGTTTGCGGGCATGGTGTTCGACTTCTATCTCGCCGATCCGGAACCCACGACGACTAGCCAGAACGGGAATG
The DNA here is from genome assembly GCA_029263415.1 of Acidobacteriota bacterium. Lineage (GTDB taxonomy): Bacteria > Acidobacteriota > Thermoanaerobaculia > Multivoradales > Multivoraceae > JAJCXN01. The sequence goes on along the minus strand of JAJCXN010000009.1, from coordinate 24,570 downwards.
TAGCGATGCAACTCTCCATAAATGGAGACTTGGTCCCAGACCTCACGCCGGTAGGCCTTGAATCCGCAGTTGGTGTCGTGGAGCGGCACACCAGCAACACGTCGGATCACCAAATTGAAGAGCCTTGAGGGAATGGTCTTGCTGAGCGGATCGTGTCGCTTCTTCTTCCAACCGCTGACCAGGTCCATGTCCTCTCGCTCGAGCATTTCGAGGAAGCGCGGGATCTCGGCCGGATGGTCCTGAAGATCGCCATCCATCGTAATCAGGATGTTGCCCAGCGAATGCTCGTAGGCCGCCGTCAATGCCGCGGCCTTCCCGAAGTTGCGTCGGAACCGAACCAACTTGGCGCGCTCGTCGCGTTCATGCAGCCCCCTGATGGCTTCCACTGAGCCATCGGTCGACCCATCGTCGACAAACACCACTTCGAAGCTCAGATTCAAAGGCTCGATCGCTGCGACGATCTGATCGAACAGCGGTGAAATGGAGTCCTCTTCGTTCATCACCGGGATCAATACCGACAGATCCAAGGGGCCTCGCACGCTCGCCTGCTCTGGGCCTGGGTCGGCAACGGCAGGACCGCCCTCGAAACGGGGGTCTGTGGCAGCGCGCTGGACAGTGGACGGTTGGGCCATGATGATCGGGACTAAGAGTGAAAGAGCAGTTTTGGGTGGAGCGGCGCGCAGTAGACAACCGCGCTGTAAGGAGCGGTTCTGGGGGAGCAGCACTGCAGGCAACGGCGCTGAAGAGAACGGAGACATCGCGAACATCGGTGCATGGGCCGAGCAACCGGCGGCGCTCACCGACCACCAGACACCAGTCTGCTCAGTCTAACCGCTCTCCGCCTTAGGCGAGCAGGCGCTCTGCTTCCCGAATCGTGCTGTCCATCGGCTGAATCCCAAACTCCTCCAACAACACGCTACACATCCGCTCATACTGTCGCCGGACGAGATCAGCGCGCCCGCGCCGCTCGTACACCCGCATGAGGGCGATGTATGCATCCTCCTGGCTTGGATCCGCGATCAGTAGGGCTCTCACCACCTCTTCGACTTCTTCGAAGCGCCGCAATCGTCCAAGCAGCGAAGCAAGTCGACGCAAAATCGCAAGGTGAGATGCGGCCAGCGCGTCGCGACGGCGTGTAATCCACCGATTAGTTAGTCCCTGCAAGAACTCGCCACGAAACCGGCGCCACGCGTTACGGAGCAGCAACACCTGTGCATCGGCGAGTTCTACGGCGACTGGTTCACCCAGTGCGGCTTCCACGGTGGTCACCGAACTCAGGAGATCGTCTGCAACCTCCTTGGTTCCATCAAGGGCCGTTTGCACCTGGTCAAGATCGACCCAAAGCCTCAGGCTGGGGCTGAGTCGATAGACCCCTTTTGCCAGCTCCACGGGTTTCTCCGCTCCGTAGCCTCGAAGCAACTTACGCAGATGCGAGATCGCTGGATACAACTGCTTACGAACTGAATTTGGTTCAATGTCAGGCCACAGTTGATCCGCGAGCAAATCCCTGGTCATCTCCCGCTCATCGGCGAGCGCCAAGAGGGCAAAGACCTCCAGAACCGCTTGATATCCCCAGTTGATCTCGGGACCGACCTCACTTCGGCCGTGGACTGTCGACTCGGTCAACTTTGGGCGACCCAGAAATTCAGCCACTAGCGTTCTCTCACCAGGCTCGAACACACGAATGACCCGACCAGCATTCGGCTCACTGGCTGGCTCGGCAAGCACGGTCGGTTGGCACCATGCCCCGCGTGCTTGAAGGTAAGTAGCGAAGACGGGGTCCTCAAGAGCACTGCCGACCCATTCGGGAAGATTCGGAGCATCCCTAGCAAGTTCAATCGGAAATAGCCGTCCTCGGGTGACCGACATCAACGAGGCTAACGTGGGCCCGTCTGGCATCCTCCTCTTTGTACACGCGAACAACTCGGCCACATCTTCTGGTTCCAGCACAAACGCTTCGCTTGAAAGCCGCCACTCGATCCTCGGATCGCCGGCTTTCTGCGCGACGTTGGAGCCCTGCACGATCAGTAGACGTTCACCTGGCAAGAGCAGGCTGGACAGCACCTCTGTGGAAGCTTCCTTGAAGCAGCCTGGCCCAAAGGAACCCGGCCTGAAGGTAGCCCGCTCCGAGGAAGCTGGCCGGCCGCGAGCGCAGAACCACAAGGAACGAGCCTCGCTGGGCCCCAGTGTGACCTCTGCGTGCTCGTGACGTGCGGCCTCGGTCGCGCTCTGAAAGGCCTCCCTACTCTCCAGATCAATCGCACGCAAAGCCGCTGAGCGACCCTCAGACATCCATCGACCTAGCAGTCGCTCGACCCCTAGCCCGGGTTCCCCAGGCAAAACCACCACCGGCGACTCACATCGTTCGATTAGCGATCGGATCCTTGAGACCCAGGTTCGAGGCAATGACGAGACCATGACCCCTCACCCTTCGGGCGAGCTACTCGAGTTGACCTCTCCCGCTTGCGCAAGGCGGTCTCTCACGAACTGAAGATCCTCCCAGGCCGGTCGCTTGTAGCCGGCGTTGCGCAACAACGCCGCCGGGTGGTAGGTCACCCAGACCGGCACGTCAGCGTAGGAATGCCAGTGACCGCGTAGTCGACCGAGAGGCTTTGAGGTCGCTAGAAGGGCCTGCGCGGCAACTCGACCCAAGGCCAAGATCATGCGCGGCTGGATCAGTTGAACCTGGGCTTTGAGGAATCGCGAACAAGCAACGACCTCCTCTAGCTTTGGGTCGCGATTTCCTGGAGGTCGACACTTGACTACGTTGGCGATGTATACCTGCGACCGTTCAAAATCGATGGCTCCCAGCATTTGGGTCAATAGCTCGCCCGCAGGACCAACAAACGGCAGGCCCTCCATGTCTTCTCGCGCACCTGGTCCCTCACCCACCAGCAAGAGTTCGGCGTCAGGGTTACCCGAGCCGAAAACGACCCGATTACGTTTCTGGCTCAGAGCGCAAGACACGCAACCCGTAGCAACAGAACTGATCTCGTCTAAGCAAGCGGCCCGCGACCCCGGATCTAGGCCAGTGTCAATCTCGAATGGCGGCTCGGGATCAACCCCGACTACCCCGCGAGCGCTGCTCGGCGCATGATTGCCCGCTTGACGACTGCCCGATGCACGATTGCCCGAGGCAACACTGCCCGAGGCACGATTGCCCGTTGCACGATGGGTGGCCGCGTGTTCAGTCCGAGTGGCCCGATCGGATTTCGTCCGGTCTGATTGGTTGGGCCTAGCGTCAGCCAATTCTTGCGCGTTCTTTGCGGTTGCGCCATTGGCAGGTGTCCGCTTGGGCAAGCCCTCGGGCAGTACCAGGGTCTCGAACCCCAGGCCTTGGAGGTAGCGTGCAAGTGCGGCTTGCTCGTAGTAAGCACGATTATCGCTCATGCCGGCAGCCTAGAGTGAAACAGATCGAGCAGCCCATCCGCTAGTTCGCGCTTGGGAGCCTTGCTGAACTCCGTCCGTGAACCATCATCGGCGTACACCACCAGTTGATTGTCCACAGAATCGAATCCGATGTCAGATCGAGAAACATCGTTCGCGCACAGGAAATGAGCGCCCTTTGCGGTCAACTTCGCCACCGCGTTCGCTTCCAGGTTCTCGGTCTCTGCAGCAAAGCCAACACGGACAGCAGACGGGGCTTGATCCTTGAGGCCCAAGAGCAGGTCAGGGTTGGCGACCAGTTGCAACTCAATTTCGTTCTTGCCAGCACGCTTGATCTTTGCATCGCACGCAACCGCCGGCCGATAGTCGGCAATCGCGGCACACATCACGACCAAATCGGGAGTCGTCTCAGCAACCGCCTCTATCAGCGCCGCTTGCATGTCTAGCGCACTCGAAACGTCGACGCGCTCCACCATCGACGGCGTCGACAAGCTGCTCGGACCAGCGATGAGGGACACGTGCGCACCCCGCAAGGCTGCTGCTCGAGCGATCGCAAAACCCATTCGCCCGCTTGATCGATTGCCGATGAAGCGCACCGGATCGATCGCCTCGTAAGTGGGACCGGCCGTGACCACTACGCGCTTGCTACGGTAGTCGCCAGTTCCAAGGGCAAGGGTGACCGCATCGACGATCGCCTCAGGCTCGACCATGCGCCCCATCCCAGATTCACCGTTGGCTAGGAGGCCATGATCCGGGCCCACCACATGAACTCCACGCTCGCTCAAGCGAGCGATGCTGGTCTGAGTGGTAGCTCGCTCCCACATTCTCGAGTGCATCGCCGGAGCGATTACCAACGGACCCAAATAGGCGAGCAGTGTGGTGGTCAAGAAGTCGTCGCCCAAACCATTGGCGATGCGCACAATGCCGTGGGTGGTTGCCGGAGCGATGCACACGATGTCCGCCCAGTCAGCGGTCATCACGTGCAGCTCTTCTCCTGACCCGTTGGGCCTCAGATACTCCTCTTGGCACACCGGATTGCCGGACAACACCTCGAGGGTCAACGGCGAAACAAACTGAGATGCAGCTCGGGTCAGCGCGCAGCGCACCACATGACCGTCTGCTCGCAACAAGCGGACGAGCTGAGCGGACTTGAACGCGGCGATGCCGCCCGTCACACCGAGTAGGACATTGGCCATACTAGCGACTGTAACGGGTCACGCGACCCTGTAACCAAACGTGGGCCGAAGGAGGCGACCGAAGCCGATGCTGAGCTCCGTAGCGCTCGAGGAGTTCTGGAATGACCAACTACGTCGCCCAAGCGAAATGAACCTATTCGGACTCAGCTTCCTCAATGGGCTTTTCAGGTGCCGGCCCATAACCCCATTCGATCGTCTTCTCCAAGACCTCCTGCATCGCGATCTTGGCGTTCTTGGGGCTGATCTTGTCCACGCGCGGTCGGGCTCCTTTGATCAGCTGCTCCGAACGCTGAGCGGCCAGCAGAACGAAGCGAAACTTGCTGTCGTAATCTTCCTGAATGAGATCCATGGAAGCGCGTTTTGGCTGAGTCATGAGGAGGCTCCTGAGCCGATGAAGGGGTCGATGAGGACCTGCCGCCGGTTCGGTCGTGGGTCGAAGAGATTTGTTCGGAGGAAAAGCGATGCCGACTACCGTGAGCCCGACCAGGGATCTCAGCAATAGTCCTATAGCCAAATAGTGCAGCTGATTGCTGCAGTAGTTCCCTGCAGGGAATCCCGTGTGAGACTAGCGCTCGTCGAAGGTTAAGAGGATGCTCTCAAGCTCACCGCGCATTCGGCTCCGTCGATGCCGCTTTTCCAAGACGATTGAGGCCAACGCCTTGCTGGCACTGGCCGCATCGTCGTTGACAATAACATAGTCATAGAGCCCCGCTCGACGCATTTCTGCAGCCGAGACGGCCAATCGGCCCGCAACTTCATCTGGATCGTGAGGGCCCCGCCCCCGCAACCGCTGAGCCAGCGCCGTGTAGCTCGGCGGAATGATAAAAATCGAGTGAACCGCCGCTCTTAAAGGAGCCACATCCGCCCGCGGAAAGCGCTGCAAGATGCGTTCAGTGCCCTGGACGTCGATGTCCATGACCACATCGACCCCCGCCCTCAACCGTGGTACCACCTCGGCGAGTGAGGTCCCATAGAAGTTGCGGTGGACCTTTGCACACTCGAGAAAGGCCTCTTCCTCAATCATGGTTTCGAAGTCTTCGTGGGTCACGAAGTGATAGTCCCTGCCATTGACCTCCCCCTGGCGTGGTTGACGAGTGGTATGGCTAACCGAGAAGTGAATCGAACCAAAGCCGTCGAGTCCGCCGGACAGCAGGCTGTGAATCAGAGTCGTCTTGCCAGCCCCGCTCGGTGCCGACAGGATGAACAGTTCGCCCGGACTCATGTGGCCACGCGCTGGTGCCGCGACTGGTCGTGAGGATCGATCTTCGGTCATGGATATCTAGAAGGCCTTGGAGGTCTTAGAGGCAATCTGTGGGTGATCAGAGCGCAAGCCTCTGGCTACTCCCTAAGCCAGAACTCGCTCCGGCAAATCGTCGTGCCCCTACTCTACGTTCTGAATCTGTTCTCGGAAACGCTCGCACAGAACCTTTGCGTCGACCACCAGGGTGGCGAGCGAAGCATCGCGGCACTTGGACGCAATGGTGTTGAACTCTCGAAGCAGCTCTTGCGCCAGAAAGTCGAGGCGCTTGCCGCAGGGCCCGCCTTTCCTCAGAACTTCACCGATCGTACTCAAGTGGACTTCCAAGCGCTCGAGCTCTTCAGCAACATCGACCCGCTCCGCGAGCACCCCCGCCTCTTGCAGTAAGCGTTGCTGATCAAGGATCGAGACACCACCCAAGCCTTCCGCCTCCAATGCCGGACCCAGGACCGCTGAGATCCGCTCCGCGTAGCGATCCACCAGTGTCTCACGATAGGTCATCGCTTCACCCACGATGCTCTTGAGACATTCAGCGAGTTCATCAACAATGCGACCTAGGTCGGCGGCGATGCCCTCTCCTTCAACTTCACGAGCCACAACCAGGTTCTTGAGTGCTGCTTCCAAGCAGGCAAGCACCGCTCGAGCGCGTTCGGCGGCTGCTGACATGGCAGCTGAGTCGAGCCCCGTCGACGCGTTGTCGATGACCTCCGGAAACCGCAGGTAGTCGATCGCTCTCAGTCCGTTCTCGATCAGGCCGGCGGTTTCGAGCTCCTGGGTCAACGACTTCAGTTTATTTGCAGCAGCAAGGTTGAGCCGCGAACCGAGGAGTTCGGACTCTCCCGGGACGTCCAGGGCCACCTCAACGCGTCCGCGCGCCAGTGAATTCTTGATTGCGGTCTTGGTCGGTTGCTCAAGATGACGGTGATCAGCCGGAAGCTTGGTCACGATATCGAGGAAGCGATGGTTCACCGTGCGCAGGGTGATCGAGATGCGACCGTCCTGCCAATCGGCGTGGGCCGTGCCGTAGCCGGTCATACTTCGGAGCTTGCTCATGAAACGTCAAGCTCGGTTTGCGCTCGCATCACAGCTGCCACCTCGACCGCGGCTCGCTCGCTTGCGCCTCTCGACCCGAGTGCGCTCCGCAGCTCGGACAAGTCCTCCAACATACGCTTGCGTCGATCACCCTCGACCAAGAGATTGAGCGAAACCGCGCTCATGTTGGCTGGATCGGCATCATCTTGAATCAGCTCCGGGACCGCCGCCTTTCCGAGCACAAGGTTAACTAAGGACACGTGCTCGAGGGTGACCAGTCTCTTGGCAAGAAAGTGCGTCAGCGGCGCAAGGCGGTAACTCACCACCATCGGTACTTCCAGCAGACCGACCTCGAGGGTCGCGGTTCCTGATGCGCACAAACACAACCGGCACTCACGAATCAGATCGAATCGCTCGTTGTCCTCACCGGCAGCGCGTACTTCAACGTGTTCAGGTCCAAGGGTGCTCTCACGGATCATCGCTTCGACCAGTTCCCGCGAAACCGAGCTCGCCAAGATCAGACGCGTTCGAGTCCCGGCCGAATTGGCCATCCGCTCCGCGGCCGCAAGCATCCCCGGGAGGTTTCGTTTGATTTCGCTGTTGCGCGAGCCAGGAAGCAAGCCGACAACCCAGTCGCCTCTCGCAGCGGCATGGCCCCATGGTCCAGCGCCGGTGGCCTCGCCTAGCTCAGGCACGACGTCCAGCAACGGATGTCCAACGTGGGTCACTGCGATTCCCGCCTGCTCGTAGAACTCGACTTCGAACGGAAACAGCACCAGCATCTGGTGAATTATCCCGCGCATTGCGTTGACGCGGTTCTTACGCCACGCCCACAGCTGCGGCGACACGTAGTAGACCACCGGGATCCCATGCGCGGCTAAGCGTTTGGCCACGCGCAGATTGAAGTCTGGAGCGTCAACCAATAGAGCCGCTTTCGGGCGTCTCTCGATCGCCATTCGGTCGAGGTCATCGAAGAAGCGCTTGGCACGAGGCAAGATGCGCAATACCTCAACGAGCCCGACAACGCCGATGTCTTGGCTATTGCCGACCGACCGCATCCCCACCCGCTGCATCCGGGGGCCACCGAGTCCGCAAAAACGGATGCCCGGCGCCAGTTTCAGCAACTCTTCCATGACGTGCGCGCAATGCAAGTCACCAGAGCTTTCGCCGGCGACGACCATCAACTCAGCGCCCGGGCTCACCGCGCTTGAATCCGCGGCCGCGCCAGAGGCCAGAGGCGAAGCTTGGGTACCAGTCGACGAATGGGCGCGGTTGTTGTCACTCACTGATTGGACCCGTTCGCAATCTGCCTGCTGAAATGCCCGCCAGAGGTAGAGTCCAACAGGACTTGACCTACCTACCGCTCTCAATCAGTGGCTCAGGGTTGCCGGTCGGCGGTCCACCGGGCACCGCATAGAGCAGCCACGCGACCAACAAGCCACCAACGATCAAGCACACCAGAATCTGGAGAAACAGCCTCACTTGTGCGCCCCGCCGCCGTCGCCAGAGCACGGCGAAGAACAGGCTGATCTGTGCTGCGTAGAGGACCATCAGTCCGAAATGACTCACGGCTTGCGTCCTCGAGCGACATCCCAAGCATCCAGGATTGCCAACACGTTCATCAGCCCAGCGGTAAGTAAGAACGCTCCACCGTACTCATAGCTGGACGAGCGAATATCGCCTTGGTAGTCCATCAGCCAACGTAGGATCATGTACGGCAACCCCGCTCCCAGGGAAGCTAGCGCGCCAAGAGTTGCGAGCGGGCTTCCCGATTGCGGCACAAGCAGCTTGCCGTCGAGAACAGCACCAGCGATGGCTGAGAAACAGACCAAACCGAGAAAGACTAGGCCGCGAACCCAGCGCTTCTGGGCAAGATGACCAGCACCAGGTACTAGCCAGGCGGACAGCAACAAGACCGCGATCTTTCCGTTGCTGAGATTCGGAGGCGATTGCTCCGATGGGTCGATATTGGCAGCCATTAGATCTCTGGGTGTGGAAGGTGACAGGCTGCTCGGTGCGTGGACTGAGAATCTCGGTTCATAAGCCCACCAGTTGGTCTGCCGCAGATCGTTAGCTCACAGACCGATGAGAGCGCAAACCGATCAGAATACAAAGCCCTCTGCACGCAGCCACCCGAGCGTCGGCCCAGCAACTGGACGAGACTGTCGTCAGGGGTTGAGGAGCTCCTTGAGCTGCTTTCCGGGCTTGAAATAGGGAATCTTCTTCGAGGGAACTGCGACCCGCGCACCGGTCTTTGGGTTGCGCCCCACTCGCGACCCGCGCTCTCGAATTCTGAAACTGCCGAAGCCTCGCAGTTCGATCTTGTCGCCATCCCGGAGAGAATCAACGATGCTCTCAAACACGGTATTCACAATCTGCTCTGCGTGCTTCTTGGTGAGGGCCGTGTTGCTAGCAACCTCATCAACGAGTTCAGCCTTCGTCACTCCGCGCAATATCGTCGATACGTGTCGGTCCACTGAAGGCTCCTCCCTAAACTGGAAAGCGGTACGGTCTTTGGCAAGTTGACCTTGCGACTCTAGCGTCAAATCCCGTACCGCTGCCAATCCTAATCTACTCTTTTTCTCCTGCGTCTTCTTGAGACTCTTCAGCTGAGTCTTCGGTCGTTGCAGCGGCTTCTTCCGAAGCAGCCTCGCCGGAGTCGGCCTCAGCTGCATCGTTGGAGTCATCGGACTCCGCTGCGGTCTCGGTCTCAGCAGACTCAACAGTCTCTTCTGACTCAGTAGCTTCTTGCGAAGCAGCCTCATCTTCAGTGGCCTCGGGCTCTTCAGCAGCCTCGGGCTCGATCGGCACCTCCGCCACCATCAGCTCTTCGAGCTCGTCTGCCGAGGGTTGCTCCACGCCGGTCATGGTGAGACCAACCTTTTTCTCGTCTTCCTCCACCCGGAGGATCCGAGCGCGGACCCATTGACCAACCTCGTACATGTCCTCGAGGCGGCCAGCAGTGAGCTGGATCTCGCTGACGTGCGCGAGGCCTTCAAGCCCCTCGTAGATGTCCACGAACAGGCCGAAGTCGGTGACGTTGACCACCTTGCCGGTGACCTCGTCGCCAACCCTGTGACCGTCAATGAAGTCCTGCCACTCGTTGGGCAAGAATTCCTTGATCGACAAGGAAACGCGTTGGCTTCCGGTGTCGATGTTGGTGATGCGCGCGCGCACCGGATCGCCCTTTTGAAGGACCTCGCTTGGATGCTTGACTCGCTTGGTCCAGCTCATGTCGGAGACGTGAATCAGACCGTCGATGTCGTCGGTGATCTCCACGAAAGCACCAAACTCGGTGAGGTTGCGTACCTGACCGTCGATGATGGTGCCGACAGGGAAACGCTGAGCCAGCTCTTCCCAAGGGTTCGACTCGGTCTGGCGCAACGACAGCGAGATGCGACGCTGCTTCATGTCGAGTTCGGACACGATGCACTCGACCTGATCGGCCACTGAGAGCAACTTGGACGGAGTGATGACCTTCTTGGTCCATGACATTTCGCTGACGTGAATCAGGCCTTCAACGCCCTCTTCAATTTCAACAAATGCGCCGTAGTCGACCAGACTGACCACCGAACCCTTGATGCGGGAGCCAAGCGGGTACTTCTTGTCGACCAAGGTCCACGGATCGTCGCCCTTTTGCTTGTAGCCCAAGGACACACGTTCGGTCTCAGGATCGAACTTGAGAACCATGACTTCGACTTCGTCGCCCACCGAGAAGTGCTCTGAAGGATGGTTGACCCGGCCCCAAGAGATGTCGGTGATGTGCAGCAAGCCGTCGATGCCGCCCAAGTCGACGAACACACCGTAGTCGGTGATGTTCTTGACGTAGCCGTCCATGCGGACGCCTTCTTTGAGCTGCAGAAGAGTTTCCTTCTTCTTCTTCTCGTATTCCTTCTCGAGCACAGCCTTGCGCGACAACACGATGTTGTTGCGGCGCCGATCGAGAGAAATGACCTTGAACTCGAGTTCTTCCCCGCGGAACGAATCGAGGTTCTTGACCGGCCGAATGTCGACCAACGATCCAGGCAAGAAAGCCCGCAATCCAACGTCGACGGTGAGGCCACCCTTGATGCGGTCGATGACACGGCCGGTGATGATCTTGCCCTGTTCGAAGCTCTCTTCCATGCGCGTCCAAACGCGCATCCGCTCGGCCTTGACCTTGGAAAGCATGACGTAACCGTCTGCGCCCTCGGTCTGCTCGAGCAGAACCTCAACTTCGTCTCCAACTGCAACGTGGCTCTCGCCTGCACGATCGGAGAACTCGCGCAGAGCGATGAGTCCTTCCGACTTGTAGCCGATATCGACGACTACTTCGTTGTTGTTGATTTCGATGACCGTACCTTGAACCAACTCTCCTTCAGAGAGGTGGTTCATGCTTTGGTCGTAAAGCTCTACGAGTTCTTCGTAGGTGAGCTCTCCTGCTACTGCTTCAACGACTTCCTCAGTGGGAAGCGCTGCTTGATCTTGAGTCTCTGTTGACTCCATGGTGAATCCTTTCCCGGCTAAGCGTTTGAACGGCCATCTGACCGGCGCAACCCTTGAAAAATTTTGGTTGCCTAACGCCGCCGTACTTCCTCACCGCAACAAATGGCGGCATCTTGAGTCCTCGGCCTGATCGACCGGTGAGGAGAGAACTCCCCCAAGGCCCTGTTCTAACTCACGCTTTTCGCGGTCGATTGGACCCGAACCACGCTCGTCATCAGCAGCAATTCACCGGATGACGGGCCTTTTGCACGCCGTCTCCGAGAACCTCGCTCCAAGAGCTGGACTCACCCCGTCGGAAGCTGTTGTCGCACGCAGAACCTTCTCTATCTTGGGACCGAACTCGCAAGTTTGGACGCCCACAAAGGTCACCGAACGCATGACACGGGGCTGCAGAGTATAGGGACCTCAAAGAGACGCCGTCAACCAAAAAGTCGCCGCATTGGGCTTTCTAGCTCAGAGGTCCTCGGCGGGCTGAGACTGGGCTCCGGACTCCAGAACTGACCAGCAGGCCCAAGCGGACTCTAGAGCCTGCTGAGTCCCAGTGCCACTCGCATTCTGCGCGGCGCGTCGAAGCCGCTCGCGCAGCAGTGGAGGCAGCACATTACGTGCGCCAGCCGGGTCGCAACAAGAAGCCAAGGACTCAGCAATTGCTATCAGCGCCCGAGCCGCAGCTCGAGCACCGACCCCAGACTCGGACTGCTGGCCGACGGACTCAACCAAGGCAGACACGATCACCATGACGCGCTCATCGCTACCCCCCTCTTGCAGCAAGGCAAGCGCCTCATTCGCAAGCACCGCAGCAGCGTTCCGCCTCAGCCCATCGAGCTTTGCCCTCTTCATGGCCGAGCGCCTGAAGGTCTCAACGTAGCAATCTCGGTCGAGGGTAACTAGTTCGACCAAATCGAGGCCACGCCGGTGCTCCGGCAACGCCAGGTCGCTGGCACGTTCAGCCTGGGATCGACGCGGGTTGCGCTCCTCATTCCAAGGGCAGACCTGTTGGCAAATATCGCAACCGAAGGTCCACTCGCCGAGATCACGCTCTATCTCCTCGGGCAGATCGGTTCGATGCTCGATGGTCCAAAAACTGATGCAGCGCCTGGCGTCCAGCCGATACGGCTGCGTCAATGCGTCTGTGGGACAAGCGTCCAGACAGCGGGTGCAGTTGCCACAAAGATCAGGCAAGGTCTCGCCCGGGGAGAGATCAAGAGTCGTGAGCACCTCACCGAGCAGGAAATAGGAGCCTGATCGGCTCAGCAGCATGGTGTTCTTGGCAATGCGACCGAGGCCGGCACGCTGACCGAGTTCGCGCTCGAGCAACGGCCCCGTGTCGACGTAGCTGCGAGTACGACTCCCAGGATATGAACGCTCGATCCGGTCGCCCAAACGGCGCAGGCGACGCATCATCACATCGTGATAGTCGTCTCCATGAGCGTAGCGCGCGACGCCGGACCAGAGGTCGCTCTCGTCTTGGCCTCGAGCCGGATAGTGAAGGGCAACGCACACCGCGCTCTTTGCCCCTTCGAGCCTCGATGCAGGGTTCAAGCGTTCCTCCACTCGCCGCCCTAGCCACTCCATCGACGCGTTATCTCCGCGCTCGACCCACGCCGAGAACTCATCGCCGTATTCCGAAGCCTCCAAGGTCGCGATTCCGGCGCGATCAAAGCCCTCCTCCACCGCCCATTCACACAACAGACCTTCGCGTGAACGGCGGCCGCCTACCCCTTCTGGCACGATTTGGGCTCGCGACGCCTACGGTACCGCTCAAAGGTGGATGCGAACTCGTTGGCGGCGTCGGCGGGAACCGACTCGCTCTCGACTAAGACCCACTCGTGCCAATCGACGGCGGGAAAGTGGACATCTCCTTCGACCTCTGCGTGCACTCGAGTTAACAGAAGCTCGTCACAGTGTGGCAACAAGAGCGCATAAATCTGAGCGCCACCGATGCAGAAGACAGGCGCGCTCCCATGCGCCGGCAAGACAACGGCATCCTCGAGAGTCGACAATTGAGCGACTCCCTCGGGCAACTCGACTCCACCCCGGGTCAGCACAAAGCTGGTGCGGCCCGGCAAAGGCCGCCCGATCGACTGCCAAGTCTTGCGTCCCATAACCAATCGACCGCCCATGGTGAGCCGCTTGAACCGTTGCAGATCGGCCTTTAGCCGCCATGGCAGATCGCCCTCGCGACCGATCACGCCATTGGTCGAAACGGCCACAATCGCGGCAAGCGAAGCCATATCGTCTGCGCAGGTGGACTCAGGCTCTGGGCCTGGGGCCTGCTCTGGGCCTGGGGCCTGCTCTGGGCCGTGGCCCGCCTCTGAGCCTTGGGTGGCATCCAACGTCACACCGCCACCGGAGCGCTGATGTGAGGGTGCGGGTCGTAGTTGGACAACGTGAAGTCCTGGTATCGAAAATCGAAAATCGATGTGACCTCTGTACTAAGGCTCATGATCGGCAGCGCTCTGGGCCTGCGCTCGAGCTGCTTCCGCGCTTGCTCAAAGTGGTTGCTGTAGAGATGAGCGTCGCCCAAGGTGTGAACAAAGTCGCCCGGTTCGAGCCCGCAGACCTGCGCCATCATCAGGGTCAGAGCAGCATACGACGCAATGTTGAACGGCACCCCTAAGAACAGATCGCCGCTGCGCTGATAAAGCTGACACGACAACCGGCCCTTGGCGACATAGAACTGAAACAGGGTGTGGCACGGCGGCAAGGCCATGCTGTCGATCTGTCCGACATTCCATGCGCTGACAATGATGCGACGCGATTCGGGCTGATTCTTGATCTGGTCAACGGCTTGAGAGATCTGATCGGTGACGGCGCCGTCCGCGCCTACCCAGGACCGCCACTGGGCGCCATATACCGGCCCTAAGTCACCATCTGCATCAGCCCACTCATCCCAGATCGTGACCTTGTGGTCATTCAACCAAGAGACGTTGGTGTCGCCGCGTAATAGCCAGAGCAGCTCATAGAGGATCGAGCGCAGGTGAAGCTTCTTGGTTGTCAGCAGCGGGAACCCGTCTGCCAGATTGAAGCGCATCTGGGTGCCGAAGATCGAACGGGTTCCGGTGCCGGTCCGGTCGCCCCGGTCGGTGCCGTTGTCGAGCACGTCTTCAATCAGTTCCAGGTACTGCTTCATAGGACGATCGTAGCAAGGGTTCAGGCGCCCGAAATGGCGTTGGCGTTCTGTACTTGGGCCTAGCTGGATCGTCTACCAGGTCACCACCATCGCACCTGCGCCTCAACCTCAAGAAAGAAGGTCGGCAGGCTTCCTCCTCCAACCGCGTCTCTAGAGGTTGAAGAGCTCCGCTTACCACCGACTGAGGCTCAACCGACGCCACCATCATCCTCTAGGACCACTCATTTATGCTTGCCAGAACACTCGCCGCGACTCCCTGGGGCATTGACGCCCTGCCCGTCGAAGTGGAAGTTGACGTACACAAAGGGCTTCCCCACCTCCAGCTGGTCGGACTCCCGGACGCAGCCGTGAAAGAGAGTCGCGATCGAGTCCGTGCCGCGATCCATAACTCTGGCTTCTCCATCAAACCACGCGGCGTCGTCATCAATCTCGCACCGGCAGATCTGAAAAAGGAAGGCAACTACCTCGACCTTGCGATCGCTCTGACTCTCCTCGCTGGGCACGAAGCGCTACCCGCGGAACGGCTCGAGCGGCTATTGGTCTGCGGTGAACTCTCGCTAGACGGAACGTTAAGGCCCGTGCGCGGCAGCCTCGCGATCGCCGAACTCGCACGGCGAGAAAGAGTCAAAGAGCTCTTGCTTCCGGCCGGTGTTGCCACTCAAGCAGCCGCACTGTCACCAACGTTGCGGGTGATCCCCGTCAACACCTTGAGCGATGCAGTCCAGCACATTCTTGGTCTCGAACGCATCGACCCTGCCCGCGCCGTTCTCAACGATCAAGACGCACCAGTGCCCACCATCGACCTCGCTGAAGTCAAGGGCTGTGCGCTTCCGCGACGGGCGCTCGAAATCGCCGCTGCAGGTGGTCACAACCTACTGATGAACGGTCCTCCAGGAACCGGCAAGACCATGCTCGCGCGATGCCTTCCTGGAATCCTGCCGCCGCTCACTCACCGAGAATCACTAGAAGTGACCCGTGTGCACAGCGCAGCTGGCACTATGACTAGCAGCGGCGCGTTCAACGTGCACAACGCCCTGATCAGAACCCGCCCCTTCCGCTCGCCGCATTCGAGCGTCAGCACTCCCGGCCTGATTGGCGGTGGCGGCGTTCCCAAACCAGGCGAGGTCAGTCTGGCTCACTGCGGTGTCCTCTTCCTTGATGAACTACCTGAGTTCAATCGGGCCGCGCTCGAATCCCTCAGGCAGCCCTTGGAGGAAGGCATGATCCACATCTCGCGCGCGCGAGCCCAGCTCTCCTTTCCCGCCCGTTTTGCGCTGGTGGCGGCAGCTAATCCCTGTCCCTGCGGGTTCCTTGGAGATCTCAGGCATGACTGCCGATGCTCGCCGTCTCGGTTGGAGAACTATGAAGCGCGGTTGTCGGGGCCGTTGTTGGACCGGATCGACCTGCGTGTAGAAGTTCCACGCGTGGACCTTGAGGACTACCGGCGCACCGAGCCTGGCGAATCGAGTGCCGTTGTGCGGACCCGGGTTGAGTCGGTGCGAGACATCCAGTTGGCACGCGACGGAAAACTGGCGTCGCAGTTGAGTGGCACAGAACTCGATACAGAAGCGATGGACAAGAAGGTGCGAGCGACATTGGAGCGCGCGTACGACCGCTTCGGCCTGTCACTGCGATCAGTGCATCGGATCCTGCGCGTCACCAGAACCATCGCGGACCTCGCTGAGGTCGAAGTGCCGCAAGTCTCGCATCTCGCAGAAGCGCTGCAGTTCCGCATGTTCGATCAGCAGAAGATTGATCCGGCGCCGAAGACACGCAGCAAAGGTCCTGCGCAGACCGTCCCCGCTACACAAGACTAGAGGCTCGACTGTGCAGCCACTGCGTTTCGCCCTGGGCGCCCAAGAAGGCGGCAAGAGTACCGTCGAGATCACCGCGACCACGCTGCAGAACCGCTTTCTGCTCAAGCCAGATTCCCACGTCAACAGCATCATTGCTGGCGTGTTGGCGAGAGCCAAGAAACGCTACGGCGTTGAGATTCACGCACACGTTTTCATGTCGACGCACTTTCACCTCATCCTGAGCATCGACGGCGTCAAGATGCAGTCGCGTTTCATGCAGTACGTGATGTCAAACATCGCACGCAAGGTCGGTCGCCACATCGGTTGGCGCGGGAAATTTTGGCAACGCCGATACCGAAGCATTGAGATCAATCGAGACCAGGCAAGCCTGCTATCACGTTTTGACTACGTCCTTCGCCACGGCACCAAGGAATCACTGGTCCGATGCCCCACGGAATGGCCAGGTCTTCATTGCGCATGGCACTACGCCCAGAACCAATGGGCAGTCACCGGCCACTGGGACGATCTCACCAAGTCCTATCGCCTCAGCAATGCCGGCAAACCAGTCCGCCAGAACGACTATCGATCGGCGGAGTCCTTCGAACTCGACCCGCTTCCCTGTTGGCAACACCTCGACTCGAACGCCATCCGTCAGTACGTGCTCGAGCGACTGGAACAGATCCGCGAAGCCTTCAAAGGAAACAAATTCCTCGGCACAAGGAGGATCCTCGCCCAAAACATCGAAGACCAAGCGGCAGGTCCAAAACGAACACCAGCACCAAACGTCCACTGCAACGATCCGGCACGGCGCAAAGAGATGCGAGACGCCTACCGCGAGTTCGTCAAGAGATTCCTTGCTGCCGCAGCACGGCTCGAGCGATTCCTCCTGCCGCAGGAAGATCCCTACTACTTCCCATCTGGGTGCCACCCACCATTGCCGCCCGCGGTTCACGAGTTCACCTGATCTCGCCGCAGCCCGCCAGGCATCGACACAATAACCAGTTCGCGATTGAAGCACTCGGTACAACCCGAGCGCTTCGTCGTGCCAAAGAAACACAATGAACCTAAGGCCCGGCCGCCCACAAGCGCCACAAGCGCAGAACCAGAACCTCGAAGGTGCCCTCGGCTCTCAAAAAACCGCTAGCAACTGCGACGACTAGAGCGATACCAAGCCTTCTCTGAACAAGCCTCTGAAACCTATCTCCTCGATCGCTTCAGCTATCGACTTTGACCTCGGACGCGCAGTGTCGGGGTTCAGCGTGTTCGCAGCCGTGAACTTGCTCAACGGCGAGTTTGCTATCCAAACGGGAAACTCCCCTCAGGTCATGGAGATCCCGTTCCCATCTTCCGGACTGCGAGTCAACACTCAGCAAGAAGTGGATGGACTCATTGTTCCCTTGCGCCAGGCATACGTTTGGCTCGTGCGTCCGGGATCAGGGATCTGGCACCGGCGTTCGGAAGACGGCACGCTTCAAGACGAGAACGGTCTCTTGGATGGTTCCATCACACTGACCGTCGGCGGGTTCGCGCCCGCTTCAGACAACGATCGCCTAGATGAAGTGGATCTTGGGCAGCCGAGGGGTGCTCAGCCTTTCGAGATCAAAAGCGGAGATCTGATCCTGACGGTTGACCATCGGAATCTGACGTTCTATGCGGCCAAGATGGAGGGCTAGCCCGATGAGTGCCAACATCAGATCACTGCCCAACCTCCGCTTTGCTCTCATCATTGCAAGCGGAGTCCTGCTTGCAGCTTCCGCATTTGCGCAGCAGCAACACCCGCGCTTTGAACGTGGGTTTAACGAGAATCGGTTGTACGACCTCGGCGATCTTGATCAGGTGAACCTGTTCAACGGGAACCTGAGCATCGCGATCCCAATTGGTCAGGCCTATCCGCTCGGTGGAGACCGGACCTTTCAGCTGAAACTCACCTACAACTCCAAGGTTTGGGATCAGGAGATCGACGAGAACACGGGTGATCCGTATCTCACTTACACCACGGTGGCTCAGCTCAACCCGTTCGAAAACGCTGGAATTGGTTGGTCGCTCAATCTCGGTCGACTGCAGCCTCCGACCTCGCCCGGCAACGAAACTGCAGATTGGATCTACGTCTCTCCGGACGGAGCCGAGCACTCGTTCAAGGCCGATCTGCGGGCAAATCAGAGTTCGGGATCCGGTTTTGGGTTCACGAGAGACAGCTCCTATCTGCGAATCAAGCACGGTTCAGCGCCTGAGGTGCATTTCCCCGATGGGCAAGTCCACCGGTTTGATGGTAGCGGTCGGCTGACCAGCATGCGCGACCCGCATGGCAACAGCATTCTGAACGTTGCGTACCCCGGATCTCGCTGGGAGATCAGTGACCGCTTTGGTCGCTCGTATGTCGTCAACTACAACACGTTCGCTGGCCGCCCGTACATCACTAGCGTCCAGCTACCCACCTTCAACGGCGGCAGCACGACCTTTGACCTCACGTACGCGCCCGACACAACCTTTGAGAAACCACTCTGCATCCATTCGGATCCTGTTCAGCCGACGCAGGCCAATGTTCGACGTCTCGAGTCGATCTCCCTTCCAAACGACACGAGCTACGACTTCACCTACAACGACGGTGGCGTTGGCAACTGCAGC
Organism: Acidobacteriota bacterium; assembly: GCA_029263415.1. Classification (GTDB taxonomy): domain Bacteria; phylum Acidobacteriota; class Thermoanaerobaculia; order Multivoradales; family Multivoraceae; genus JAJCXN01. The sequence continues at coordinate 5,658 of JAJCXN010000009.1, read as the reverse complement.
AATGGAACGCTCGCGAGCATGCGGATTCCGACCGGCGCAACCAGCTCCTACAACTACGGTGAGTACAGGTTCGCGAAGCCATGCAGCGGCAATGAGGGGCACACGGGTGGTCCTCCGAGTACCCAAGACATCCCGCGCCTCTTTTCGACATCACTTGGTGTCAGCACCAAGACGCTCACTCGCGGGAACGACATTGATACGTGGACCTATGAACAAGACTTCATCGGCGAGGTAGGGAATCAGAATGGCTGCCTTGCCGGAGACAACGGGAACTCGTCGGCTTGGGAGTACGCAAAGACGATCGTGACCGATCCGATCGGTCATCAGCGGCATCACTATTTTTCAATGTGGCAAGGCAACAACCCGTCTGGGAATCTCACCACCAGGAAGGACCACGCGTTGCCGTTCACTAGGGTTGCCGAGTTGAATGACTACGCGGGTTGGTTTCTATCTTCGCGTGTCTACGACTGCCCGACCGTCTTCTCCTGCGAGCTTGTTCGCTCGACCTACGTCGCTTACGAACACGATTTCGACGAGTTCAATGAGGCTGGTTCGGACAACTCGTACAACGTCGGTAACTACAACCGCCGTGAGCTCAAGCGGCGGACGGTCTTCCACGATGACAGCAACAAACGGATAGACGTTCTTCGCGACTATTGGGATGGCCTCGGTCACTACCGCGAGGAGGAAACCGTTGGCAACTTCGACGAGGGAACCAACCAGCGGATTCAGACAACCAATTACAACTGCTCGTCCATTACCTCGGTCTGTGGCAGTGAGGCGGCGGTGCCTGCAAACAACGCCAAGTGGCTGCTGAACACCTCCTCCTACTCTCAGACCACCCAGCCCGGGGTCCCGAGCTACACCAGCAAGACGCTCACCTGTTTTGACACTCAGGGTGAACTAATCCTTAGCAGACGACTCAACGGGTCGGGTGCTACGAACAAAGATCTCGTTACGGTGCTCGAGCGTTGGAGCGGTAGTGACGTTCGGGCGGGGAGTGTTAAAGCGGAGAAAAGTTATGGTGGTGACGACGCGAACCTGCCCACGGGCACTAGCAGCATTTGTAGCCCGACTTCAATTCCGTCCGCGCAACTAGAGTACGAGATCGCTCACACCCGTTCCAGCGGGGTGTTGGCAAGCTCACGGTACCAGGGGACTCCAGACTGTGATTCGGGGCAGCCCTGCTCGTTCCCCAAGCATGTCGACAATGTGATCGATGCCGATACCGGTTTGGTCATGACGTCGCGGGATCCCTCGGGCTTGGCGACGAGCTACAACTACGACGAGTCCTCACGCGTCGTTTTGGTCAAGCCATCAACGGCTCACGGTGGTGCGTGGACGAGCATCAACTATCAGAACCACAACCCGTCGAGTCCAACCTCAACGGCTAAGGCGATCGTTCGACACCGTCCGAACGGGGTGTCGTCCGGAGGCACGATTCTTGCGGAAGAAGAACTGTCATACAGCGCGATGGGGCGTCTTCGCCTTCGGACCATCGAAACTCCCAACGGACAAGCGAAGTCCAGGGTCGAGTACGACGCGCTCGGGCAAAGGACCAGAGAGACCGTTTGGGGTTTCGGCAGTGCCGGATCGAAGGCCACCCGATTCATGGCCTACGATCCATTTGGCCGGGCTCGGCAGATCAAAACGCCAGACGCATTGACGCAGTCTCGCACCTACACCGGCAATCGCAAGATTGTCACCAGTACCAGGATTCAGCTGCAGCTTCCAAGTGCTGCTCCGGAGATTGTCAACAAACGCGAGTTCTATGACGTGCTGGGTCGGCTTGACCTCTTAGAAGAGCACCCTGCGGCGACGACAACTAAGGCGAACTATGCCTACGACGATCAAGATCGGATTCGCGTTGCCACGGTGAGTGGTGTTGATGGCGCACAAACGCGAACGTTCTCCTACGATCGGCGAGGGTTTCTGCTCTGGGAGCAGCACCCAGAGACACCGGGTGCCAACATCAACTATGGTTCGTTCGATTCGAAGGGCAACCCGGGCACTCGTAGTCACGGCGGTGTGACGTTGCACTACGACTACGATGATGGGGGCCGGCTTGTGTCGGTCAGTGATTTTGGCTTGCCTCATGCACCGCAACAGCTCAAGACGTGGGTGTATGAGAACGATAGTGGGGCGGTAGGCGCCTTTGGCAAGGTCAAGGAGGCGTGGCGGACGAATCACTTTGAATTGAACTCGCTGCCATTGGTCGTCCGAGTGCGGCAGGAGACGGAGTTCGCTGGTGTCGGCGGCGCTCCAAGCGCGCGGACGTTGACTGACTTTTTTGAGGCTGCGCCGGGGCCTAGTGCGACAACTGACGACGAGACGAAGCGGTCACAGTTTCGGCAGGTCTGGGAGTACAACGACCTAGGTCAGGCGGCCCAGGTGTCGTACCCTCAGTGTCTGGAGGCACCGGTATCTGATTCGACGCTCTGTTCGAATGAAGACGTGAGGCTGGTCGACAACACCTTCGTCGATGGATATCTAACGGGTGTGGATCATCGACTGCAGACGCAGGCTGGTGCTCCCATCGGAGGAACCAATCCGCTGGCCTCGGAGATCCGATATCTCCCAACTGGGCAGACTTCCAGGGTCATTCACGCGAATGATCGGCAATGGCTTCAGGTGGCGGACAGAGATGAGATGGCCAGGCCTGGAAGCATCAAGGTGGCGGACAGCTCGGAGATTGTTGGCCTCGTTCTGGAGAGCTACGTCGGTGCGGATCTCGATTTCAGCACTGGTCCCATACACCATGCTTCCAATTGGCTCGAGTACTCGGATGTCGCCATTCCGTCCGGAGGCACGCTGGAATCTGTTGGTGGAGTGAGTGTGCTTCTGCAAACTGGCTTTCACGCTCAGGTCGGTTCCTCGTTCACCGCGCGGCTCGCTGACGCCACTCAGTTCACCTTTAATGAGGCCTGGAACTCGGGCGACTACTCATATGACGGCGCTGGGAACATTTCACAGATTGGTGAATCGCTGTATCGGTATGACGGTTTGCAGCGCTTGGTTGAAGCGAAAGTTTCGGTGGACCCTGAGATTCAGGGTAGCCCTACACTTGACCGGGGATATGACTACGACACGTTTGGAAACCTGGAAGAGATCACTGGTTCTCCTGGTCGTTTGATTCCGACGGACAGTGACACCAATCGACTCTTGGTAGGTGGGGCCGCGTACGATGCGCGCGGGAACGTCACGAATCTTCCGGTGGCGAGCTTCGTCTATGACTCATTCAATATGGCGACGCAGATCGACTATGGGGCAGCAGGGATCTGGACTCACCTGTATACGGCAGACGATGAGCGCTACTACAGTTATCACCAGACGACTCAGGTACAACCGAACGGGGATCTTGTTGCCGATGAGGACAAGTGGTACCTCCGAGACCTCGATAACAAGGTCCTAAGGGAGATTAGGCATACGTTCGGGAGCGCGCCGCTAGCCTGGGTGGCCACGGACACGGTGTACCGGGGTTCAACGCTGCTCGCTTCAGTTGAGCGTGAGTCGAAGAGTTCGGGTGAGTTGGATGAGGTGGTTCACTACCACGTGGATCATCTTGGGACGCCGAGGTTGTTGACGGATAGTGCGGGGGACGTGGTGGACTACCGGGCGTACTTTCCTTATGGGGAGCAGGCGAACTTTGTTGCTGGTGGTTCGGGGGACGGCGGCGACCGGATGCGGTTTACTGGGCATGAGCGGGATTTGGGGGTGGGGTCGTCGCAGGCGGATGATTTGGATTACATGCATGCTCGGTACTTTTCGCCGGTGTATGGGAGGTTTTTGGGGGTTGATCCTAGTTCGGGGAGTTTTGAGCTGGGGATGACGGGGTCGTGGAATCGGTATTCGTATGTTTACGGGAATCCGGTTGGGAATGTGGATCCGGACGGCAAGGTGCCGTGGGGGTTGATTAAGAAGGGCGCGAAGGTTGCTCTGAAGGGCGGGGATGTAGCGGCGACTTTTGCTGGGTTGGCTTCGGATGTGAAGACGGTCTTTGACTCAGAGGCTTCTGGGCGGGAACGGCTGTTGGCGGGGTTGTCGGCGGCGAGTGAGGTGTTTTCGCCGGTGAGCGGGCGGGAACTTAAGGCAGCTGGTGGTGCGTTAGGAGTCGGGGGCGCGGCCAAACGCACCGCGCGGCGGCCAACGAAAGCGCAGAGAGAAAGTGCTCTTGAGCGCTCTCGCGGTAAGGATGGTGTGGAAAGATGCGTGTATTGCGGCACGCCGCTCGATCGCAAGGCGGGTAGTCCCAACTCTGCCGAGATCGATCATCGCAAGGCCTATGCGAATGGGGGCGAGACAGTCGATGAGAATCTCGACGCGGCCTGCCGTTCGTGCAACAGATCAAAAGGTGCGAAGAAACTAGGCGCGACGACGTCCAAAACCGAATGGGTACCACCGAACAAGAGGCCGCCGAAGTGAGTTTAGATCGTGGGGATGCAAATGACCCCAAAGAGCCCGTTGGGCCGCTCGTTCAGCAGATAAGAATGGCATTGAGCCGGTTGCGTCTCGAACAAGGGCGGCTCTACGTCAGCGTTGCAAGTGAACCGAAGTGGGAGCCATCTCCTAGTGGTGACCAGGTCTTGGTTCGGTGGATGTGCTGGAGCGTCGAGGACAACGATGAAGAGGTCTTGGAGCCAACGTTCGAGGTTCTTTCGCCCGCTGTAACCGCGACACGGCTTCGTAATGAGTTGCCCCAGGCCTTCCCGTCTCTAGCTCTCTTTGTTGATGAGAACATTGAGGTTTGATTGGGAGGAACGACGCATTGAGGACGTTCGTCCAGATTAAGGTGTCAGTGTTATGGAAGGGGTCAGCCACTCTCAGATAAAGGTGTCACACGTTTGTTTGAGAGTGTGTCGGCGAAGTTCTGATTATCGGGATCGCGGTCGGTTAGGGACCTCGTTCCAGATAAAGGTGTCAGCTCCAGATAAAGGTGTCACAGGTTTGTTTGAGGGCGTGGCGGCCAAGTCCTGATTTTCGAGGATCCCGCAGGGTTCAGGGAGTCGCTGTCGGCCTTGAGCGTCTCGTCGTGTGCTTGTTCGCCCATATCGGGCTATTTAGGCCCTTCTTCGGACAGAGCAAAGCCGCCGGGTTCTTCCCAGCGGCTTTCGGCGCGCAGATTGTGTTGTTTGGTGAGTCGCTTTGGTCGAGAACCGTCAGCTTGACTCGGGCACGGGGGATGGAAACGGGGGGTGGCACCCGGACGGGAAGTAGTAGGGATCGTCCTGCGGTCTCAGGAACATCTCGAGTCTCGCCGTAGCGGCGTAGAAGCTCCTGACGAACTGGCGGTATGCGTCACGCATTTCTTTGCGACGGGCTGGGTCTTTGCAGTGGACGACGGGGGCTGGCGAGCGCTTCGGATTCATGGCTCGATCTTCAAGGGGCTGGGCGAGAATTTTGCGTTCGCCTAGGAACTCGAGGTCTGCGTAGTCCTGTCGGATTTGTTCGAGACGCTCGAGCACCCATTGACGGATTTCTTCGCGACCGAGGTGCTGCCAGCAGGGCAGCGGATCGAGTTCGAACGATTCGTTGGATCGGTAGTCAGTGCGCCGGACGCGACTGCCGGTTTGTCGCAAGCGGTAGGCCTTGGTGAGGACGTCCCAGTGGCCGCTGACTCTCCACTGTCCTTGAGCGTAGTGCCAAGCGCAGTGCATGCCG
>JAJCXN010000008.1 GCA_029263415.1 Acidobacteriota bacterium | reverse complement strand
GTTGACTTGGGTCTAAAGCAGAAGCGGTCGCGGTTCATCAGCCTCTTGCGATAGTCCCTGCGAACTTTTCTTCGAACATCAGCGTTCTCGATCAAGAGCTCGTCGATCAAAGAACGGACGCGCTTGGCGATTTCGCGTTCTGACAGGTGGGCCCAGCATGGAATCGGGCAGAGCCTCAAGGTGAGGTTGTCGACGCACTTGTTGTATTGCAGGCGTGAGAGTGTGCGTCGCGTGATCTTGCGGCGCCGCCGGTTTGCGGTTCGTTCGTGATCGTAAAGTTCTGTCCGGCGTATCCACTTGCCCTTGAGCTTCATAGACCCGTTGCTCAGCGCAGTGGCCGATTGAATTCCCGGCCACAGTTTGGGGTGCGGAACTAAGCCTTCCTTTAGACCCTGAGAGAGGGCGTATTTGAGGCGCGCGATCTGCGCTGCTGGCTCGTTGGTTACGGGCGTAACGGTACAGCGTTCATCGAAGATGCCTCCGGTCCATCCGCAGAACTTCTGGACCTCCTTGGCTACTTGAGATCTGACCAGGCACAGGAAGTCGCTCAGCTGCTGTGCTGAGGATGGAACGGCCAAGAGGTGAATGTGATTGGTGCGCCTTGTTGAAAACGATGAAACGACCGAGAGCCAGAAGGAGCTCTCCTTATCCGGGTCGGGCCGGATACAGAAGGGGACCGCGAACGTCGCCGAGGTTGGAACGGCGGCCTGCAAGAGCCGAGCGGTCTTAAGTGCTCGTGCTGATTCGTCAGCGGCGGGCTACCACAGGTACCAAGGTGAAGGAGAGCGAGTGATTGCTCGTTCAGCTGAAGTCAGTGCCGGACGTCTCTGTATGGAATCACAACTCCTCGGCAACGAGGAGAATGTCGCGAGAGCCCGGTTGGTGCGAATCATGCCGACTGAGTGTGCCCGCCATGGGTACGCGGTACTTCGATCCCGAAATGAAGTCACCGTCAGTGCGATCAGGGATAGAGCTGACCACCTACCGTGCCACGGGTTGTTTCAACGAACAAGGGAACTTCGACTCGAACGCGTGGTGTGCGATGCCATGCAAGCCGCCAAGTCCGGTGACGTTTCGAGCGGAGGGCGGAGCTCTCGTAGTAGTCGGAGCGCGGGAAAGCCGCGTGCATGGCGAAGGAGAGCAGTAGATGAGTAGAGGTCCTTTGACGCCGGGGAAAGCCATGTATGTGGCAACGACTGCCGATCGGCAGTGGCTCCGGAGCGCGCAGAGGAAGCTTTACCTGCGAAGTTGGAAAGAGCCTAGTTTCGTTTTCGAGAGTTTGTGGGGGCTGGTCACAGACCTCCGCAATCTCCGATGTGCCTTTGCACGCGTAGCTAGCAACCGCGGCCGGCGCACGCCGGGCGTGGACAAAGTGACGGTGCGTCAGATCGTTGCTGGTGATGGAGATCAGTTTCTGGACCAACTGAGGCAGGATCTGCGCTCGCGCAGCTTCCGGCCCAGTCCTGTCCGGCGAGTGTTGATCCCCAAGACCGGCAAACCAGGGAAGTATCGCCCTCTGGGGATCCCGACCGTTGCTGATCGAGTCGTGCAAGCGGCTATGAAGAACATCATGGAACCGATCTTCGAGGCGGATTTCTATCCGAACTCGTACGGCTTCAGGCCTTGTCGCGGTGCGCATGCGGCACTCGAGCATCTTCGGTTGCTCTTGATGCCAAAGCCCCCGAACCTGCCGAGAGCTGATCGGTCTTGTATGTTTCAAGTGGCTATCGAAGGCGACATCAAAGGATGCTTCGACAACATCAGCCATCACGGCTTGATGGAGCGAATTCGTCGGAAGGTCAACGACCGGAAGCTGATTCGTTTGGTCGTCGCATTCCTGAAAGCCGGGGTCTTGTCCGAAGGGAGGTTTCTTCGGACTGAGACGGGCTCACCCCAAGGTGGGATTCTCTCTCCTCTGCTCGCCAACATTGCGTTGAGCGTGATCGAGGAGCGCTACGAACGTCATTGCTGGCCTCGCCATCAACCGACGCTCATGTGTGACAAGAAAAGGATTCGTCAGCGGGCGTACCACGCCCGCGGTCGAGACCGCCGTAAGGGAAAGCCGGTCATCATCCCGGTGCGATATGCCGACGATTTCATCCTGCTCGTCAGCGTGCCTCAAGGAGAGAACCGCCTAGAGCGGGCACTCGACCTTGCGCTTCGCGAGAAGGAGAAACTTGCACGAATGCTGAAGGACAGTCTCGGTCTCGAGCTGTCTGCGGAGAAGACACTGGTCACTCCGGTGACCCGGCCTCTCCGCTTCTTGGGACACCACGTCCGCTACCAACGCCACCGCTACTACGGCTGGCTGAGCAACGCGGTGATTCCCAAACATCGGAGCCAACGACTACGAGAAACGATCAAACAGATTCTGCATCGCAGCACCTGTCGCTCGTCTCTCGGAGAACGGCTGAGATTGATCAATCGAATGCTCAGAGGCTGGGGAAGCTTCTACCGCTACGCGCGCGGCGCCAAGCAGGTCTTTTCCGACTTGGATCGCTACGTGTGGATGTCGGTGCGGCATTGGCTGCGCAAGAAGCATCCTCGGTCGAACATGCGTGAGATCAACTCTCGGTATGGATGGCGAACTCCAGCGCGGAAGTCGGTTCGGTGGAGGGATGGCTCTGTCCATCTCTTCCGTCTCGAACTGTACCCCGTGCGTCGATTCGACCTCCGCTGGCTTCGCTCGCCACACTTCGCGGAAACATCTATGGAAAGCCCGGTGCGGAACGAAAGTCGCACGCCGGGTTTGGAAGAGGGGGCCTTGCAAACCGCGCGGTGAAAACCGCGTAGGCGGCAGGGTCCCCACTCTTACCTGAGAACCACGAGATTGCAGATCTCGAGCTCGTACTTATCCTTGGCGTAGGCGAAGACACCGGTGACGATGTCGTTGAGCCTGTTCGAAGGAATGAAGAAGTACCTCGCCTGGAAGGTCTTCATGGTCACATCGTAGACATGGCCGGGGGTGATGTCCCACGGGAGGCTTCGCACCATCTTTCTAGTCTTCCCACATAGAGATAGACGCTCAATCATCCGGAGGTCGCGCAACAATATGGCGTTGGCAACTGACGATGGCGGGTTGCCGAACAGCCCGGCACCGGCGTCCAGCTCGTGGGGACAGTGTAGCGCTTGACACGGGCGGCTGCTTTGCTCCGGCTTACAACGCCTGACAATCCGTGCACGGATGTCTCACAGGATCGTCATGGAATGTAAGGGGGTGTCGAGAAGTTGTCGAAACCAGTGCCGCGACACGGCTCATTGATGTACCAGGAGGTCAACAGAATGCACGCCAAACGTTGCAGGACGAGGCGACTTTCTGACATCGTGAACAATAGGCATCCCGTGGCCGGCCAGCTTCGCGCTGTAAGACCCTACGTCCCGGTAGAAGACGAACCACCGCTCTCACCACGAGCCAAGCACACGAGAAAGGGAGACCTCTTGTGAACGAACTACCGATCCTGTTTGACTTCAAGCAGGCAGTGCCCGGACGCGGGTTCCTAGCTGGCGTACATCTGCCAGGCGCTGCTCTCGTGCGCGAAGAACACGGCAAGCAATGGGCCACCGGTATTCACCCAATGGGAGTTTCTGCGTACGGTGACTCGCTTCGCCACGCGATCGCGGAACTGAAAATGGCAATCGGACTCGCCCTCGAAGACATCGCTCACGAAGCGGATGACTTTGCCTCATTCGAGGCAGAAGTCCAGTCACTCTACGAGCAACAGAGCGTCACCCTTCGAGGGCGCTTCGCTGAAGCACGCATGCGAGTAAGGACCGGCCAGGTTGACAACGAAGAAGATATGCGCGTCGAGGAGAACCCGGTGTTCAAAGCTCGCGTCATCGCTCTAAACGAGGGCGACTCTGAGCCGGTGGTCACCGACACAGAAATCCTGAAAGTCGGCTAAAGGCGCCTTGTCTACAAGAGGGCTCGTCAAACTCCAGAAAGTCTGGAAAATGCTGAAATTCTGCGCCAAGGGCTACACGACCAAGGCTAAGGAACACAGAGTTTGGGTCTACTACGACAACCGTAGGTACATCCTGACAAAGGGTCCTCACGACAAAAAGCAGGAGATCGAGATCGGTTGGATTCAGGACATGGTGGATGTGTTTGACATCGCCGAGTGCGCTCATAGATACATCGAGATGATCAAAGTGCCGAAGAAGTCAGAGGCAGTCACTGAGTAGATGAGGCTCATCGCCGTCCGCCTCGCAGTACGTGAGTACCTCAAGACACCCGAAGCGATCGACCTCAAGTGCGCCCTGATCCCGGGAATAGCCGACCTTGAGTGGGCATCGACAAGGGGATCGAGGCGAGCGCTGCGGAGATGAAGCGGCTGCTCGAGCACGGGCCTAGGTAGAGCGCTTGACCCAGGCGGATCGACTTACAGAGTTCTCGCGTTATGAGAAACCGCGCGCCTGTCATTGTCCAGTTACTCGAGTCGCTTCCTTTGGGAGGGGTCCATGTAACTGTGCGTTGACAAAACGTCTGATTGCAAGAACGCCTCCCGGCCTAGCGGTCGAGGAGGCGTTCTTGCGTTTAGAGCAGGTGGGATAAGCCGAAAGAGTCTGGGTGGCGGCAGTGGTCTTGAAACCGAGGGGTCGGTCGAATGACGTGGGGTTCGAATCTCTCTCCCACCGCCATAGAAGGGCAAGCCGATTGGCGACGGCACTCGGTTGCTAACTGAGCGAGCGCAAGCCTTCTGGGTTTGACTCCCAGTCCTTCCGCCATTAGCGCTCGGGTGGGGCCCAATTGGCAGAGGCGCCGGCCTTAAGAGCCGTCAAGTGTGGGGTTGTTAACGACCAACGGATGATGACCCGTTTGACCATCAGAAAATGACCCACCCCTTCCTGTGGCTTCGAACTTACGTCCGTCTACCTCCTTGAAGCATTGCCAACTTCGAGGAGATGATCTGTGTTCGAACTACCCAGTCTGCGACCTGAGCATCACTACACTCTGCTAGCGCCGACCTCTCCTCTTCGACCGCCAGTACGCGGTCGGCTAGTCGCATCTTTTCCGTCACCCGGTCGTGTCCGCTGAGGTCATCGACCCCTACAACTTTCGCGTTGAGATCAGCGACCGAACGGGCCTCATTCGCGAGGATCAGAGAATCCCAGTTCAGGTCAGAGCCGGCTTGATGCCTAGTTCATCGCCCGAACGGCCATCGAGGCGTCACGCGCTAGGTCTAGCGGGTATGATCGCGCCCGCATGAGGGCCAAGTCGCTTGGTTTCTCAAATCCAATTCGAGCAGCAATGTGACTGTGCCGTAGCTCTTCGCGACCGAGTGCCCGCCCGCCAGCTCCCTGGCAGGTGTTGAGCCGTGTCGCCGTCCTACCAGCGCAGCCGAGGAGACGGTTCATGGCGGTGTTGAGTTTGCAGGAGGCGACTGTCTCCTTTGGCGGCCCGCCGCTGTTCGATGGTGTGTCGCTCAACGTGGAGCGGAAGGAGCGGCTGGCGTTGCTGGGTCGCAACGGGGCGGGCAAGTCGACCTTGTTGCGCGTGTTGCGCGGGAATCTTGCGCTGGACGCGGGCAAGGTGGTGATGAGCCCGGGTACCCGTGTTGCTTGGCTCGGACAAAAGGTCCCCCGAGACCTGGAGGGCACGGTCTTCGACATCGTGGCAGGTGGCGTTGCTGAAGTGGGAGAGTTGGTGGGGCAAATGCACCAGCTGGGAGCGCAGCTGGCCGAGGTGGATGCGTCGTCGCCTGAGGGCGAGCGACTATTGCGTCGGTTCGAGAAGGTTCAGACCAAACTGGAACTGCACGGCGGTTGGGAACTTGAGACACGAGTGGAGACGGCGATCAGCCGTCTCAATCTGCCTGAGGGCGGTGATTTTGCAACCCTGTCTGGTGGGTTGAAGCGCCGTGTTTTGTTGGCTCGCGCGTTGGTGGCAGAGCCCGATGTTCTGTTGCTGGATGAGCCCACCAATCATCTCGATATTCCGGCGATCGAGTGGCTCGAAGAACTCATTAGTTCATTGCCTGGTGCGGTAATTTTCGTGACCCACGATCGATCTTTTCTTGCCAATGTGGCGACTCGAATCGCTGAGTTGAGCCGATTTGGGTTGGCCAGTTATCCCGGCAACTACCGCGTGTATCTAGAGAAGCGCGAGGCGGACGCTGAGATCGAAGAACGGGCGTCGGTCAAGCAGAAGCGGAAATTGGCCGAGGAAGAGGTTTGGGTTAGACAAGGCATTAAGGCCCGGCGTACCCGTAACGAAGGACGCGTGCGCGCGCTCGAACGGCTGCGCGAAGAGGTGCGGAATCGGCCGCAAGCGGTGGGCCAGGCGAATCTACGTTTCGATCAAGCCGCATCGTCGGGCAAGCATGTGATCGAAATGGCCAAAGCGTCGTTCACCTATGCAGAGGATGGTGCCACCGGCCCTTGGTTGGTGAAGGACTTCTCGACCATCATCAGTCGCGGCGACAAGATCGGCATGCTTGGTCCCAATGGTTCGGGCAAGACCACGTTGCTGAGGTTGATGCTGCGAGAGTTGGCGCCAACCAGTGGTGTGGTCAAGGCCGGGACACGCATGGAGGTTGCCTATTTCGATCAGCATCGCGAGCAGTTGATCGAAGACCGGTCGGTGGCCGACAACGTCGCCGATGGCAATGATCGGCTGACCATCGGTGGTCGACCCCAGCACATTCTTGGGTACCTTCAGCGCTTCTTGTTCTCCCCCGAGCAGTCGCGAAGTCCGGTGTCGTCGCTGTCGGGCGGCGAGCGCAATCGGTTGTTGTTGGCGCGTCTGTTCACGCGCTCGTTCAACGTGTTGGTGATGGACGAGCCGACCAATGATCTTGATATCGAAACACTCGAACTCCTGGAAGATCGCTTGGTGGAGTTTTCCGGGACCCTCCTGCTGGTGAGTCACGATCGAGCATTCTTGAACAATGTGGTCACCAGCACCCTGGTGATGGAGGGCGGTGGCCGCGTCACCCGCTACGCTGGTGGATACAGCGATTGGTTGGTGCAACGGCGGGTTGATCCCTTCGCCGGTCAAGGGCGGCTGGCTGCGGCTTCCGCCGATGCCGAGAGCGCTGAACCTCCAGTAGAGCCCCCCGCTAAACCAGATGCAGAACCGCAGGCGTTGCCGTCTGAACCTGAGTCTGGCGCTCGACCGCAGAAACGGAAACTGTCATACAAGGAGCAACGTGCCCTTGAGCAGTTGCCGGTTCGCATCGAAACGCTTGAGGCGCGGCAACAAGAGTTGCACACGAAGCTCGCCGATCCCGCAACGTACAACGAGGGCGGTGACATGGCTAAGGGGTTGCAGGAGGAACTCGCCGAGGTGACGGCTGAGCTGACGCAGAGCTACGAGCAGTGGACGGAGCTCGACGGTTAGCAGGCCTGAGCCCGATCGCCGCGAGGCCCGCACTGGCCGGGTCGGGAGAGATCAAGCTCTCGATGAGTTAGGCGCGATGTTCTCCGAGAGCGGTCGAGCATTGGAACGCGCCGAGAAGAGAGCCGATCGCCCAGGTGGCGTAGCCTGTCCCCCTCTGAGAGCCGGCCGCCTTCAGGCGAGCGCGAGACCCGCGAGAACGATCGAGGTGAGCAGTGCTCCGATCAAAGCGACCGAGTGAACAAAGCCGAGGATGACGACTCTCCACACGGTCGAGAACCACCCTGTCTGATAAATCCGTTTGAAGCTCAACAGCAGGTACACCGGAATCCCTAGGGAGATCAGAGCCCCAAGGACATCCGGTCCGGGCAAGAGCTCGGTCAGCTGGGTGATCGTTAAGAAGAGCAGCACTGCGGTGTGTAGATGAGTCGAAGCGACCAGGTGCGGCACGTAGAACTTTTCATGTTTGCCAAACAAGATCCGCAACCAAATTGCTGCGATCGGCACGAGCAAGAAGATCGCCCAGGGCAGTCGCGCTAGCAGTGCTTCCGCTGCTTGTTCCGGGTTGGTTGCGATTTCCTCAAAGATCCTGCCCAGCCGTGATTGCTCGGGGTTGGGCGCATTGGCGTTGTCATCGAGTGCTGGGCCTGAAGCTGTGGCGGTTTCGCTAGCTGCGACAGGTTGATTCGCGGAGGCGCCGAAGTTGATGATCCCCTTGTCGCTGCGCGCAGTCAGTTCGCCGTCGTTCTCGGTGAAGACGATCACGCCGCCGAAGGTCTGCAGGACAACGAAGAAGACAAAACTCACGATCAGGTACATGCGCAGCGGCGGCACGTAGCGAGCGCGTCGGCCGGCGAGCGTGTCGGCGGTGACGAAACCTGGTTTCGTCATTAGTGGAACGAGCGTGCGCCAGACCCGGTTGTCGAGCGAGGTGAGAGTACTGAGACCGTCAGCGATGAACTCAGACAGGGGCAGGCGGATGTTGCCTCGCTTCTGACCGCAGGACGAACAGAAGGTGCCGGCCTGTACACTGCCGCAGTTGGCGCAGTGCATTGGGTCGCTGCGTTGTGGTGGTTGAGGTGGTTGATTCATTTGCTTAATAGGCTGAAGGAGAAGAACAGATGCTGCAACGTTCGACGTCGATAGGGATTGGTCTACTGGTGGTGTTGATTGTGACGCAATCAGGCTGCAGCGGGTCGGACGATGCGGCACCAGAACCTGAAGTCACCGACCCTGTTGAGTCGGCGGTGTCAGCTGAGGATGGGCGCGAGGCGACCTCGCTTTTGGGCGAACCCCTCCTACGCCTTGAACTCGCTCCGGAGACTACAGCCGAGTTCAATGACAAATTGCTCAAGGCGGAGCAAGAGCTGGCAGCGTCGCCAGACAGCGCCGAAGCTCTCATCTGGTTGGGGCGTCGGACCGCGTACCTGGGGCGCTACCAAGAAGCGCTCGACATTTTCACGGATGGCGTAGATCGCTTCCCTGATGATGCGCGCTTCTTGCGCCATCGTGGCCATCGTTACCTCAGTACTCGCAAGATCGCAGAGGCGGTTGCCGACTTTGAGAGCGCCTATGAGCTGGTGCGCGGTACCGAGGATCAGATCGAGCCTGACGGCATGCCGAACGCGCGAGGCATCCCTACCTCGACACTGCACTCAAACATTCGCTATCACCTGGGTCTTGGCTACGTCTTGTTGGGAGACTTTGCCAGCGCGTTGCCGTTCTACGAAGAGGATGTGCAACTCGCATCGAACCCCGACATGCGGATTGCTTCGACCTATTGGCTGTACTTGACCCTGCGTCGGGGAAACCAAGACGAGCGAGCGCAAGCGGTGCTCGCTGCGGTGGATCCGAATCTCGAGATCATCGAGAACCACGACTACCATCGACTTCTGCTCTACTTTCGAGGCGACCTGAGCCGCGAACAGCTCTTGGGCGAGGATGCTGCCACCGGTGCTGCTGACGGTGGTGTGGATGGGGCTGCGACCGAAACGCTGCCAGGGCTCAAGAGCGCCACCCTGAGCTATGGGGTCGCCACCTTCGATTTGGTCAACGAAAGGGTCGAAGCCGCACGAGCGCTCTATCGACAGATTTTGGACGGCCCGCAATGGTCAGCGTTTGGCTACCTTGCGGCTGAAGCAGAGCTAGCGCGGCTCTAGGGGGCGCCTGGCTATCGGGGCCGATGAGTCGAAGCGAAGTCAGCTACACTGACCCAGTTCCCAACAACACAACTCTGGTTCAAAGAGGAGACGACCATGTTTCATGATGTCAATTGGCTGGCTGTGCTTGCCGCAGGTGCGGCGTGGTGGGTTCTCGGTTCAATCTGGTACACGGTGCTGTTCGGCAAGAAGTGGGCGGTGCTCACCGGCGTGGGCGATAACCCCACCGGCAACATGCCCTTCATCTTCGGAATGACCTTCGTTCTCGAAACGGCCGCTGCTGCGTTCCTCGCTGGATTGATGCATCTCACTGACATGGGATCATTGCAAGATGGCTTGCATCTTGGAGTCATGCTGGGTGTCTTCATCGTGCTACCGGTCACTTGGATCAACTACCTGTACCAACGCAAGTCCTTCGCCTTGACCGCGATTGATGCGGGTCACATGACGGTTGGTCTGGCTCTGGCTGGGTTGATCCTCGGAGCCTGGCGCTAGAAGTTCTGGGTCTACGGATTCGGGTCCAGGGATTCGGGTCCACGCCTCGGGTTCACGATCCGAGCAGTTGCTATGCGAAGGTGTTCGCCGACGAAGACCTCCGCTTAGCCCGCTGTGATCGTGGACCAAGTTTTAGAGGCACTGGAAGCGGCGGTCCACATCTGAGATACCGGGCCGGTTGCGAGCGCGCTGGGTGGCTGAGCGAGTGCTCAAAGACCTGTGCTTGCACCGGGTCATTGTCTGACTTGGCGTATGGGGCGGAGCGAGCACTCGGATCATTGCGCCTCCTCCTTGAGGCACGTCACCGTCCTCCGGCCGCTGGCATCGAAGGTTAGGGCCCTCGCGCTAGTGAGACTGGCGCTAGTGACACTGGCGCGCTAGCGAGAGTGACACGCTAGTCCGACTGGCGGATGGTGCGCCCGTGATCGCAGCTGGGCTTGCAGCCGGGATTCCAGTACCGGCGTCTTCATCGCGATGTTCTAGCGAGTTCCTGGCACGACTCAAGGGTCGTTCGTTGCTGGTCGCGGTAGCAATGCCCTGAGGCGGAGCTGAGAGGCCATGTCGTCGCTTGCAAACTGTGTGCTGTATGCATACACTCATACAGTGCAACTCAGGATCCAACCGGGTGCGACTCCCATCTACCAACAGGTCAGCGACCAAATACGGCGCCGCGTCTCAGCGGGTCGACTGAGTGCAGGGCAGCGCCTGCCTTCGGTGAGAGCGCTCGCAGAACAGCTTGCAGTCAACGCGAATACGGTTGCTAGGGCGTACCGCGAGCTCGAACGCGAGCGATTCGTGGTTAGTCGCCATGGTGACGGCGTCTTCGTCGCCGACCGATCATCGCCGTTCCTGGCGCGCGACCGACGCAAGTTGCTCGAATCTGCGGTCGATCGCCTGCTGCTAGAAGCCGAGCAGCTCGATGTCGACACCGATGAAGTGGCCGAGCTGGTGCGCGAGAGATCTGCCCAACGAGCGGAAAGCTCACCAAACCTGCCCAGGAGAGTCGGCTCGTGAGCTATCCGTTAGAAATTCAAGCGCTATGCCGCCGGTATGGCGGCACCGTTGCCCTAGATCATGTTGACCTGGTGATCGAGGAGGGCGCGGTTCTTGGGCTAATCGGTCGTAATGGTGCAGGCAAGACGACATTGATCCGCCACGTCTTGGGCCTTCTCAAGGCGCAGTCTGGCTCGGTGCGAGTCTTTGGAGCGGACCCGGTCAAACATCCAGCGCAAACGTTGGCGCGCATCGGCTACGTGTCAGAGGATCGCGATCTTCCGGGTTGGATGCGCATCGAAGAGCTGCTTCGCTACACCCGCGCCTTCTTCCCAGATTGGGACGAGACCCTAGCCTCTGATTTATGCCGAGCCTTCGATCTTGACCCTCGCCAAAGGGTGCGGACCTTGTCGCGCGGACAACACGTTAGGACTGCCTTGGTGCTTGCGCTTGCTCCAAGGCCCGCCCTTCTGGTGCTGGACGAGCCGTCGTCAGGACTCGACCCCGTGGTCCGCCGTGACGTGCTCGAAGCGGTGATCCAACACGTTGCGCACGAGGGCCGAACCGTGCTCTTTTCGTCCCACCTGTTGGACGAGGTTGAGCGGGTCTCCGATCATTTGGTGATGATCGATCGCGGCACGATGCTGGTTGACGGACCGATGGATGAGGTCGTCGAAGGCTTCAAACACGTTGTCTATCGTCATGCCGAGGATTCAAATGGTAGTGGCTTTGGGGCGCTTCCGGGGATGAGCCTCTGTGTCGAGATGGGTTCCACCTCGAGCGGGGCAGCTTCGAGCGGCGCCCCTTCCAGCGACTCGGCTTCGAGAAACTCGATCGATCACGAGGTGCTTTGTCTTTGTCGCTTCGAGACGTCGGTCGACGAGCACGCGTTGGCGGCTCAGGCCAGTGCTGGTGGCTTCGAGCTGATCGAGATTTTGCCGGCCACACTCGACGAGATCTTCCTCAATCTGACCTGCCGCGCTTCATGAACTCGTTCGGAGCAGCTCGCGCACTCGGATGGGAGTACTACCGAATGTCGAGGCGTTCGGTGCCGATGGTCACCCTCGCCGGCTGCAGCTTGGCCGGTCTCTACTGGATTGCGCTCGAGCCGTTTGGTGCGCGTCGGGAAAGCCTGGTCTTCTCGGCAGTGTTTGGCACGCTGTTGATTGTGCATGGCATGACTCTCCTCAATTGCCGCTCTGAGGGATTGGCCCTGGGGTTTGAGCGGCGACTCTACCGACTGCCGATGAGCACTCCAGGCTTAGTGATCTGGCGCATGGTTCCGGCTGCCTTGTTGGGCGCTGCGATGTACCTAGCAACTGCAGGTTTCATGAAGCTGGTCCTTGGGACTCGCTGGCCGGTCTTAGGACCAACGGCGATCTCAATCACTTGCTTGGTTTGGATGTTGGCGCTCAACTGGAGTCTTGGCAGGCGCCCCTATCTCTTGGCTCCGGTCGGCCTGGCGGTGGCGGTTCCGTTCGTTCTGTGGCTGAAGCCAAGGTTTCAGCCTGGCGCGGGAGAGCTGATGGCGAACTGGGGCGACTTTGGTGCCATGGATCTGGTGCTCTTGGCTTTGGCCGTGCTGATGGCTGTGATGGTCGCAATCGTTGGTGTGCGCGCGGATCGCGCCGAACCTCGTACGCTGCAATCCCTAGTGGCAAGGAATCGCGTTGGGGGCCGTCGTGCACCGATCAGCGAAACCATGCCTCGCCGGAAGAGCCGGAGTCGAGCCGGCTTCAGGTCAGCCACAGGTGCCCAGCTGTGGATGGAGTGGCGAGAGAAGGGAGTATGGGTCTCGCTCTGGGCCGCCTTGGGCCTCATCTTTTGTGCCCTGGCAGGAGGGTTTCCCGAGTTCTTGGCGGGGCCAACTCTGCGCAATGGCCTGTTGTTCATCGCAATGCTGCTGGTGCTGGCGCCTCCGGCAGCGGGCTTCCTCCACGGTCGCTCCAACCTCTCGAGCAGAGACTCGATGCTGGATCGAGTGCGCGCAACCCGACCGCTCAGCGATCGAACGCTTGCGATGACTCTTCTGCTCGCGACCTTCGTGACCACCGCTGCCGCCTGGCTAGTCGCAATACTTACTCTCACGGGTGTGTTCGTAGTGACTTGGTTGTGGGGTGACACTGCCAAGGTGGAGGAGATCGTGGAGGGCCTACGTCTGGCGTTGCAGCACAGCGCACCAGCCGATCTCGCCTTGGCCGGTCTACTCATGATCGGCTTTTGTGTGGCTGCATCAGGACTGCCGCTGAGTCTCGTCCTGTCGGGTCGCAGTCGACTCACGGAGGGTTTGGCCGCTCCCTATGTCTTGGTAATCCTGGGCTTGATCTTCGAGCGCATCACGGGCTCAGATGCTTGGCGACGACTGTTGCCGTATCCAGCGGTGATGATGCTGACCATGATTCCGGTGGCGAGCGGGGTATGCGCATGGCTGTGTTATCGACGCGGTCACTACTCTTTGCGAGCGCTCATCAGGGGCGGGCTAGCCTTCGTTACCTTGGCAATTCTCCTGGTGTTCCGTTTCCCGTTCCTACAACAGGCCTTTGTACCTGGAGGACTTCCGTTCGAGCGCGCTGTCGCTTATGCCGCGCCCGCTACGTTGAGTGCTGCCTTCCTGCCATTCGTTTTAGCGCCACTGATGCTTGCCTGGAATCGGCATCGTTAGTCGTACACAGAGCGGCATGAGGAGCATCGGTGTGCGCGGACTCTGGGTGACGCCCTGTGACTCCCTGCGGCTTATGGAAGCGCATCAGTGAGCTTCAGGGTGCTCGCAGTAGCTGAATTGGATCCAGGCCGACCGCTTTCACTGCTGGAACCAGGACCGCGATCATGGCGACTAGCAAGAGAACGATCGAGGTGCCGGCAAAGGTCAATGGGTCGGTTGCGCTAACGTACAGCAGGTTGCCTAGCAGCCGGGTGATTGCCAAACCGAGGCCAAGGCCCACCGCCAACCCGACAGCGGTCAAGGTTAGGCCTTGCTTAACGACTAGGCCAAGTACCGAACCTCGATCCGCCCCGAGCGCCACTCGAATGCTGATCTCTCGTGTGCGCCGAGCGATCGAGTAGGACATCACTCCGTAGACCCCGATCGCAGCGAGGACCAGCGCCAGGAGTCCCAGCACACCAAGGAAAATGGCGGCGAAGCGGGGCGCGAACAACGCCCCCGAAAGCAGGTCCGGTACGGTACTCGAGTTCACCACCGGAATCAGTGGGTCCATGTTGCGAAGGTGGCGTTCAACGATCGGCAGAACGGTGGCGGGGTCACTGTCTGTTCGAACGATCAGAGTGACCGCCGAGGCATACTCCTGGGCCAGAGGGAGATAGGCATAGGGTTGCGCAGCTTCGCCGGGGGTGTTGTATTTGACGTCTTTGGCGACACCGATAACCACCACTGGATCCATACCGAAGAACGCGAACTCTCTACCCAGAGCATCCTGGCCTGGCCAAAGAAGCCCAGCCATCGTTTGGTTGATGATCACTGTGGGCTGCCCGTCAGCTCGGTCGATATGGTTGAACGCACGACCCGCCGCTAAGGGAATGCTCATGGTGTCGAAGTAGCTTGGCCCGATCGAGTTCACCTGGACAAAGGTACGCGCTTGATCTGATTCTGCGTCGGGCAGAACCAGCGAGCGAGAGATCGTGCCTTGCAGCGGACCGCCTGCGGCGACTGTTGCCGAGACCACCTCAGGTTTGGCGCTCACCTGGTCAACTAAGTCACGAAAGAACTGCTCGCCTCGAGGCCGGTCGTAGCCTGCGAGTCCAACGTCGTGATTAACGGCCAGCAGCTGGTGCGAGGGAAAGCCTAGGTCGATGTCCTGAGCTGCAATGAGGCTCCTGACAAACAGGCCTGATCCTAAGAGCGCCACCAGCGACAGTGCGAGTTGCGACACCACTAGGCCATTTCTGAGGTTGAACCAGCGGCGGGCACCGTCCGCAGCGTCGTGGTTCTTGAGGGCAGCAACAACGTCCGGGCGTGATGTCTGCAAGGCAGGGATCAGACCGAACACCAGTCCGGTCAACATGGAAAGAACCAAGGTGAAGATCAACACCTTCGGATCGAGGTCGAGGGTGAGATTCAGATTGCCACCGAAGGGTAGTCCCGGCAAAGCTGCTAGCAGAAGCCGTCGAATGACTGCAGCTAGGACTAGTCCGCACAGACCTCCGAGAGTGGCGATCAGCAGGCTTTCGGTCAAGAGCTGTTTGATCAAACGCCCACGCTCCACCCCGAGTGCAAGGCGCAT
Source organism: Acidobacteriota bacterium (assembly GCA_029263415.1). Classification (GTDB taxonomy): domain Bacteria; phylum Acidobacteriota; class Thermoanaerobaculia; order Multivoradales; family Multivoraceae; genus JAJCXN01. The sequence continues at coordinate 128,853 of JAJCXN010000008.1, read as the reverse complement.
GGCGATTTCCTTGCGCCGCTCGGTGGCGCGAGCCAGCAAGAGGTTCGCTACATTGACGCAGGCGATCAGAAGCACCAAGCCAACAGTTGCCATCAACGCTGCCGACCCGGCCAAGAGGCCCGCCCTGATCTGGGGTACCACCGCGGCTTCATTGATGCCCAAACTGCCGAAGCTCCGGCCCAGGTTGTCGTCCGGATACTCCTGCTCGAGACGGCTTCCGAGCAGTGACAGATTTGCCGCCGCTTGTTCCCTACTGATGCCCTCTTTGAGGCGAGCAAAACCGAAGACGAAGAGGCCTCTTCTGGTGTCGAACCAGTTCAGGTTGGCATCCGGTTGAATCGGTTGGTTCATGCCAAACGGGATGTACATCGCTGGCTCGACACCAACGGTTAGGCCGCTGAACCCTTCAGGGGCCACGCCGAGCACCGTGAACGAAGTGCCGTTGACGACCAGCTCGCTTCCAATCACAGCGCTATCTGCGTTGAACTCGCGGTTCCAGTAGCGGTGTCCGAGCACCACCACGGGGCTGGCGCCGGGCGTAGGGTCGAGGCTCGAAGCGAACGTTTGCCCCGCTGCTGCGCGAAGTCCGAGAGCGTCGAAGTAGTTCTCCGACACCAGCTGGCCCAAACTGAACTGAGGCTCTTGGCCACTATGCGAGATGGCCAAGGTAGAGAATGTGTAGCCGCCGACCGCTTCGAAGACGTCGTTCTGTTCGGCGATATCCCGCCAGTTCAGATGCGAGAGCTGGTTGTTACCGGGAATGCGCTCGTCTTCGGTAAAGATCGCCACCACGCGCGCCGGTTCTTCGATCGGGATCGACTCCAGGAATAGTTCGTTCACCAGACTGAAGATCGTGGTGTTGGCTCCAATGCCTAGGGCCAGAGATCCCACCGCCACCAGTGCGAACACCGGTCGTTTGACGAGCAGGCGCAGCGCAAATCTCAGGTCCGGTATCAGCGTCTTCATCGTCAATCTCCAAAATGGCCGAAGGGGACGTCGCGTTCTCTTAGCCCTACGCAGCTTCGCCGCCGAGGTTCCTTGCATTGCAGAAGGCCTTTGCCTCTGGCCGCCTGGAGTGGCTGCGGCACCCATACCGAGAGTTGCCGTCGTTGAATGGATGGCTCGTCTTCGAGCACAAAGACGCCCGGAAGACTTTGTGCGGAAGCAGATGAGCTGTTGATCGGGCTAACATCCTAGGGTCGGGTTCGCCATGACCGTGGGTCGCACTCTCGATAGTTTCTTGTGCGATGACGGTTGCAAACAATCTCAAGGAGGTCCGTTCGATGACCACTCCCCTCTGGTGCCTCGTGATCGCGATGCTGTTGCCAATTCCGCTCGCCGCATTCGGTGCAGCGCAGCGCAAGAAACAGTTCGGCAGTGCTGATAACAAGAATTTCCGTGCCACTCAACTGCCGAAGCTAGAGGGCCTCGGTTCGCGCGCCTACGCGGCACAGGCGAACGCTTGGGAAGCACTCGCGATGTTCACGGTAGCGGTGGTGGTTTCGCATCTCGCCGGCGCCGATTCCGCAAAGGCTGCTACCGCAGCGATGGTGTTTGTGGGGGCGCGCGTGGGTCACGCGGTCTTCTATCTCGCTGACATCGACAAGTTGCGGTCCCTGGCCTTCACGGTGGGGTTTGGGGCGTGCTTGTATCTGATCTATTTGGGTGCAAACGCCGGAAGTTGATCAGTCGTGCTTCAGCCTTGGATTTCAGTCCTGACTACCGTCTTGGCGGGGTTGGCCCGAGGAGTCCTCCTTGGGCCAACCTTGGCTGAAGCAAAACAGTGGGCTGAATGCCAAGAGGCTTATGCCAACGCTGACTTGAACAGGGCCAGCATCCGACTCCATGCACGCTCAGCTTGAGCCTCGTTGTACACCTGAGAGTCCGGTGGGCACCAGCCGTGCATGGCGCCTTCGTAGACTTCGATCTCAGCGGGAATCCTGGCTTCGGCATAGGCCTTGCGCAGCGTCTCCTTAGCTTCTGGGTTCCGCTTGTCGTCGTTCTCCGCGACGCAATGCAGCATGTGAGCGGAGGTCTCAGGAATGAGGAGATGAGGGCTGTCCTCGGCATCTGTCGCGAGGCCGCCACCGTGGAATGTCGCACCAGCGCCCATGCGATCGGGCACCGCAGCAACGGTCCGCATGACCATTGGGCCGCCCATGCAATAACCAGTTGTGCCGATGCGTCGGTCGACATCAACGGCGCTCTGTTGGTCGAGAAAACCGGCGAAGGCCTTGGCGTCGGTGAAATGAGTCTCAGCGGATAAGCGGCGGGCCATTGGTAGGACGATCTCGCGAGTCTCGGGCTGGCCGAAACTGGCGCCCTCGCCAACCACAGGTGACTTGGCATCGCGATAGAAGGGGTTCACCACCAGCACGGAGTATCCGGACTGTGCGAGACGTTTGCCCATCGCCCTGAATGCTGGTCGCAGACCGAGGATGTCGGGCCAGACCAGGATTGCCGGATGCTTGCCGCTGGACGGATGAACGAAGTAGCAGTCGGCGACACCGTCGGGTGTTTTGACCTCTATATCGCTTTCGGTCACGTCTTGTGCGTTGGCGACTGCGGGTAGCACCGCTGCCAGGCCTGCCACTGCGGACATCTTGCCGAACTGGCGTCGGGTTACGTTGTTTGCTTCAAGAACGTCTGCGTCGTGTTGAGTGTGGTCGTCGCACATGGTCTGCTCCTTGAGTCTGGACGAGCGGGCTGAGGATCAGAACGCGGACTTTGCACGTTCGCGGCCTGGGCTCCGTGCCAGCAGTACATTAGTGCCGTTTGCTCTGAAAGGAGCCAACAGCGAGTTGTCCAGGTTACTCGCAAACCAGCATCTGTGCTTTGGGGTTCCTCAACGCATCGGCGTTCACAGACGAACGCCGATGCCGACCGCGATGGTGAGAGGATCAAGGCCGATGTCTTCCCCAGCTACTTCAGACTCGAGCAATAGCTGAACAGCGCGAACTTCGGTGTTCAAGAACCACGAGCCGCTACCGAGCGGGATATCGGCACCGATCTTTAGACCGAAGCCGAAGTCGTCGTCGTAACGCTGCGTGTTCTGTGCGGGCGTACCGCGGAAGAGGACGAGATCGTCGTAGTTGCCCTGTGCCACGAAGATGCCGACCGTCCAGTCGATCCCCTTCGTTGGCCTCGGGTCGGCGCGTCGTCCGGGGTGCCAGTCAACACCGCCAAAGAGCGTGTAGGTGCCAAAGTCTGAGCTAGTGAGAATCGTGTTGCTCCCGGAGCTCACCACGTCGGCAGTGTAGTCGGCAAAGGAGACGCCCAACTCCACGCTAAACAGCGCGGTGATCTGGCGCTCCAGTGACACGCTGAAGCCTGAGGTGTTGTCTTGAACCGTGAGTGCGCCGGTTGGGCCGACCGCTGCGACTGTGGTCGCGTCGCTTCCGGGCTCGTTGACTGTTCCAGATAGTTGTACTTTCCAGTCCTCGCCAGAAGCAGCTACAGCTGTAGTCAAGAGGATTGAGAACGTGGCGGCGACTGGAAGGAGGTACTTGAAGATTGGGGATGTGTTGGTATGCAAGGGGTGGCGACTCCTTCTATTCGGTGTTGGTCTGGCATTGGAACCGGGCGATGCTGGAGCGAGACTGCGGTCACTGTCCTTGGGATGCACGGGTCCGCTCGATCCTTCGAAGGTGTATGACCGTTCGTTGACTAGCCGTGGCGGTGTCGGCCGCAGGATAGGGTCTCAAACCATGCGAGCAACCACGATTCCCTTTCTCACCCGACGCGCCCTACTCACAATTCCTTTGGCAATTCCTTTGGCAGCTGCGTTGACACTTGTTGTGGCGTGTCAGCCCGAGGAAGAGTTGGCCGATGCCTCGACTGACGCTCAGGAGACCACCTCAGCTGTGCCGTCGAGTGGATCTGATAACCCCGGTGGGCAGGAGGTCGCTGAGGAGGTTGCCGCGCCGCTTCCGTTTAGCATGCCAGTCCCAGCGGGCTGGCGCACCGAGACCATTCCGTTCCCGCTTTCGTTCGCCCCTGACCTTCCGTATCAAGGGATTGAGGAGCTGCGCTTTGCGCCGGGCATGTTCGAGGCCGAGAGCGAGACTTTCTGGAGCTACGGATTTGCTTGGTGGATCAGGGACGAGGACCCAAGCGATGCCGCCTCGCTTGGCGAGCACCTCGAGACCTACTTCAGAGGGCTGGCGGGAGGCGACCCCAGCTTCGAACAAGCGACGTTTGAGGTTGCTCTTGAGGAGTCAGATGACCGCGGCGTTGTCGGTACTGCTCACATCCTCGACAGCTTCACTACGCATGAACAAGTTCGGTTAAATGTTCAGGTCCAGCGGCTCCCATGCTGGTCAGTGGGCCGCCAGCTGGTGTTCTTCGCGCTTTCGCCTCAGGGTCAAGACCACCGTGTTTGGGACGAACTCGCCAGTATCCGTGCTGGCATGGAGTGTATAGAGCAGCCCGCCGGCTAGATGCTTGAAAAGCTGCGGAAAGTTCGAGAGTGCAGACCCCAAGTCGTCGGCCTACGGTCGGTACCGCACGTCCAACTAGACTGGAGCATCGCTCGAGCGAGCACTTGCCGGTTCTCTTTCTCGCCAGAGCGAGGCAAGAACAACGAAGAAGTAGATGATCAAGAGCGAATTCAGCGAGGCGTAGGCGGTGTGCTGATCAGGTAGGCGTTCAGCGAGCCAGTAGAAAGCGGCAAAGACGATCAGCTGGCCACCGCTGATGAGACGCTGGGTGAGCTGACGCCTAGCAGCAATCAGTGGAAAGAGTGCAAGGCCCGCGAAGTAGTAGCGCGACAGAACCAGCAGAGCGAAGACCGCGATGGTTCCTAGGAGTAGGGCGTCGAGTTCGTTGCGAGTCATCATGACCGCGACCAAGGCAGCAAGCAGGGCCAGAGCGAATAGACGATAGAGCCAGCGCTGAGAGACGACCAGTTGTTCACGTTTCGCATCTTTCACGGAGCTGCCGGGGGCGGTCAGATCCTGGGTGAAGGCGTGTTCTGTGCCAATCCGCCGGTCGCCAATGACGTGGACGGTGCGATGCACACTGATCGCTGACTTGAACTCAATCCATCCTTCGACTCCTCGACCGTTGGCGACGGTGCCGATGCAGAATAAGGCTCCTGATGCCATCACGGTGGCGACGTAGAACCGCGAACGACGTATGAGGTCCGCGCGGTTGTGCCCTTGCCGGAGGTGGTGCGCGAGCATGACCGCACCGGCGCAGGCGACCATGGCCAGTGGGAAAGCGCGAGTCATCACCGCGTATGAGATCAAGACGCCGGCGAGGATTGGGCGTTTGCGTTGCAGAAAGCACACGCCGGCCACCAGCGCACAGAACCAGTCTGTTTGTAGGAAGCCGCCGACTAGGCGGGCAACGTTGGTCGGACTCGCGGCGAACAAGAGCACGACGAAGATCGTGTTTGCACCGCCGAACGTGCGGAACAGCAGGGTGGCAGTGGCACCGAGCAGGGCGAGGTCGAGACCGATGAGCCCGAACAGTAGTGGGGAACTGGCTGGCACGATCGCGCCCAAGAACCTGCCGATCGCAGTCCAAACCGGAGTTCCGTTGTATCCACGGTCGCGGAAGACATTACGCCAGCCTTTAGGCGTTCGGTGTCTTGCTAGAGCCTTGGCGTCCGCCTTGAAGTGCGCCCATCGTTGCGGTGAGAAATGGGCCGTTGGGTCGTAGGCGAGATCGTCTTTGGTGATCTTGCGAACTGAGTAGTTCTCCAAGGATCTAATCTTCTCGACATCTTGCGACCAGTATTGGTCCTCTTCACGATCTGCTGCGAGCGTTGCGAGATAGAGGTCGGTGTAGCCCAGTTCGGGGAAGTACTTCGCTCCGACGTAGTAGTGGTAGACGTTCCAAACTCGCACCTTGCCATCTAGCAGTCGGGAAACATCGTCCCTGGCACCACTGACCAGCATTGCTGCGGCTACGGCACCGAGGACACCGATACGCTGGCCCTTGCCGATGAGGCGCCCTGGCAGGAGCAGGGCTATGGCAGCCATCAGCACCATGAGCAACATATGCGGCGTTGCATGGTCGATCACGCTGCCAAAGAGAGACCCCACGATCACCAGCGACAGGGTGTTCGAGATCGGCGCCTTGGCATCGATCTCGCTGTCCAGCTCTTGCATGGTCAGGATCCTGGAAAGGCGCTGGTGTCGCCCACGCTCGCGAAGGTTCCGTGGGGATTGAAGTAGCTCTTGGAGCTGCCCGTTTCGGTGTCAGTGACGGTCAGCGTGAACTCGACGTTGGACAGCGATCCGAAGAACACCCAAAACTGATTGTTGATGACTCGCGCGTCGAGCACCTTGACCATGACCTCGGTGTTGGCTGAATCGAAGAACCAGAACCATCCTGTGTCGGTCGACAGATCGACCGCCTGTCCCACTCCTGATGTCCCCTGGTTCGTTGCCCATTCGATCTCGACACGGAACCGGTCGCCACTCAAACACTGCGCGGTGGAGGAGGGTTCGCAGGATCCTGTCCCGGCATGGGTGTCGGGCAGTTCGGCGGCGGCCAGAGGCAGCGTTTGAAGCAGCTGGGCGGTGGAACTCTGAGCGGAGATCCCCACGGTGCTCCGTATGGAGACGAGAGAACTAGGGTTCTGTTGCAGGCCAGCGTCTGGAAGGGGGAAAGCTGCGGTGTCGCCCAAACTTGCAAGGGTGTCCTGTTCGTTGCGGTACTCACGCTCTTCGCCGGTCTCCGTGTCCTGCACAGTCAACACGTACTCAACGTCGGAGAGTGCGCCGAAGAACACCCAGAAATTGCCGTTCACCACTCGAGCGTCGAGTACCTTAACTACTAGCTCAGAGTTTTCTTGATTGAAGAACCAGAACCACCCGGAATCTTGAGTGAGCGAGTTCGCTTGGCCGCGACCGGTTTCCTCATTGGTTCGCCAGTCGAGTGTAACCTTGAAGCGGCCTTCGGCTAGACAGAGGGTGGTTGTGTCTGGGAGACAGGTTGGCAGACGAGGAGCAACTCGTTGGCCAAAGATCTCGACCTCGTCATCCGTCAACGAACCGGGATTGTCATCGCCCGAGAAGACAACGAGATACTCGTTCCGACGCGAGTTGTAGGCCAGATCGATGGAGAAGGGGTCGTAGCGGCTGCTGCCATCCGGCCCCAGGGTCGAGAGTCGTGCGTCATCGAGACCGATCTCCAAACCGTCTGGGTCAAGACGCTGGCCGAAGACCTCAAATTCATCGATCGCCAGGAGTGCGCGATCGTCCTCACCGATCCAGATGACGAAGTACTCGGCCGACGCGGGGTTGTAGCTAACCAGCGACTCGTCCACCACCCAGTCTGAAGCTGTAGGCCCCGAGCTGCCCATGGTTGAGACTTGGATCTGAGAGCCGACTGCCGTGCCGTCGGAGCGCACGAGTTGGGCGAACACTTCTTCGCCGTCGTTGAGTTGGTCGATCCCGGTCCATGTCACCATGAACTCATCAAGATCAGGGTTGTAGGCGATGGCGGGATCGGATGCATCGAAGGATGGGTTTCTGTTCGGGCCCATCTGAGAGATCCGGAAGTCGTCGGGGCCTGTGGGGATGCCGTCGGCAGCGATGCGTTGGCCAAAGACCTCGAACTCTCCTTGCACGAGTGGGCTGCGGTTGTCATCGCCGCGCCAGGTGACTAAGAACTCGTTGCGCCCGCTTCCGTAGGCGACAAACGGATCCAGGGCGTCGTAGGCAGTGTTGCCGTTAGGGCCCATGGTGCTGACGCGGATGGCGTTGCCGGTGGGTGTGCCATTGGCGTTCACCAAACGTGCGTAAATCTCGTGTTCAACGCGCGAGCCGTCGTCGACCAGCTCGCGCTGCCACACCACCAACATTTGATTTGTTTGAGGATTGTAGGCTAACGAGGGTTCGCGTGAGTCGAGTCTCAGATTGCTATCGTTGCCGGTCTGACTCAGCCGTACCGGTGCGCCGATTGCATCCCCGTTACGGTTCACTCGCAGACCGAAGATTTCAGTCTTCTGGGCGGTCGCCTGGTTGACCTCGACCGTCCCTACGAACACCAGGTAGTACTCGTTTGCAACGCTGTTGTACGCGACTTCAGGATTCTGGGCGTCCCATGCCTCGTCCGAGCTGGGCCCGCGCGTGGCCAGGAGCTGTTCTCCGGTTGCAAACCCCCCATCGCCGTTGAGTAGTCGGCCGAACACCTCGCGTTTACCGTTGAAGGTGGGGCCCACGCCAGAGATCACGGTGTCAGCATCCCACACCACCAGGTACTGATCATCCATGGAGTTGTAGGCCGAACCGTCGTGAGTCGCATCAAACAGAGGATCGCCGTTAGGGCCCGCTGAACTGATGCGAAAGTCGTCGGGTCCGATCTCGGTTTGACCGTGTGCGACTCCAGATAGAAGGAGAACAAGACCTGCCAGGCGGCACGCCGCTCTCGAGTTGACGCTCTTCATGATGTTTCCCCTCAGGGTTGTGAAATTAGTACCGAAACCGAACTTGGAGCCGTGCAAGCTGCGCGTCGTCGCCCTGCGGGAAGGCCGAACCGGGCGAGAAGTGGGCCGCGACGAACTCGATATCCCAACGAGCAAACTGGCGCAGCGCGAGGACCGCGTCGATCTCCCAACCGAGGTCGCGGCTCTCTCCCAGAGGGTTGCGGTCGAGGTTGGTGTTGCGCAGTCGCGTCGATGCGACGCCTTGGCGGTAGAGGTGGCCTTGCAGCTCAACCGACGTCTTCTTGAAGATCCGTGTGCCGATGCCGAGGCTCGCGATGCTGATGTTGGAGAGCTCGGGGTCAAACAATTCTCCGTAGTAGCGCACGGAGGACAAACCGCTGAGTCGCCCGTCGTTGTCTTGCAGACCCGTCTGGACGAACTCGGTGTTCTTTCCGCCGGCACGATCGCCAGAACCGAGCGCGTAGCTGAAGGAAAGTGTGGTGCGTCTTTGACCAAGCGTCTTGACTCTGAGGCCTAAGTCACCTCCCCAAGCCGACACCGAGGTGCCGTTTCTGGTGCCTGCGAGACCGGACAGCTCAGCCCATCCGCTGAGCCTTTGGTTCAGTGGTCCGAAGGCGCGGACGCCGTAGTGTGTTTGAGTGGTATCGCGTCCGCCGCCGAAGTTGCGGTTGATCAAGTAGCTAGCAAGGTGCCGCGCGCCGTGTCGGTTGGACACGTAGAGTGTGGTGTTCACCGCGCTCTGGTTTCGCCGCGAGCCGTCGCTAAGAGTGGTCGTGAGCCCGAGTTCGAAGTGCAAGTTCTGGGTTTGACGAAAGAGCCTGATCCCGTCGAGGTTCTGGTCGAACAACCACTCTCGACTTTCGTCGAAGTCTTGTCGGCCGACCTGTAGGTCGATGCCGAAGCCGATGTCTCGAAACAGGAGCCAAGCTTCCCCGAGTCGAGTGGAACTCGACGTCTCGCCTACACCCTGGTCGAGCTCTCGGCGGCGCCAGCGGTGCCGAGCGTCGACGAGCGCGGTTGTGCGAGCGTTGGGGGCCCAGATGAGCTGGAAGCGCAGATTGTGTGCGCCGTCGTCGCGGTCATCGTTCTCGTCGACGTCGCGGTCGTTGCGGCGATCGATCTCGAAGTTGCGTTGCGAGTTGATCGAGATGTCCTGCCGCAACCGCAGGGTGGCCGATCTGCTCAGCGAGTAGCCATCTCCGAGCAGATCGTCTGCGTCGACGGTCTTGCTCGACGGTGAGCGAAGGGGCGTGGGCGAGGTGCGGTCGAAGTCTTCAAGCGCTGCACTTGCGCGTTGTTTGACGGTGCTGGGCACCTGAACGTCGAAGCCTAGGATCTTCAGCTGCGTCGCGCCGTTGCGTGTGCTGATGGCGTCGACCCGGCCTAGGATCCTGCTGGTGCCGGGATCGCGAATTTCAATAGTCTCAGCGAGGAAGCGTCCTCGCACTCCGAGATGACCGCTGACTCGGACTCTGTGGTCGCGGGCGCTACCGGCCGTGTGGTCGCGGGTCTCCTTTTCGCGGTCTAACCATTGGGTGCGATCGTCAATCTGAACCTTCCGGCCCAGCACCATCATCGAGTCAGCAAGCTCGCCTGGCGCTGCGATGCCCCAGAGACGGCTCTCCGGTTTGGGTTTGATGATGGCGACCCGATCGGCGAGGAAAAGGTCGGGCCGCGTGAGTTCTCCTCGCACCTCGACCCAGTGGCCCACGCGGAGGTTGCTCAAGACGTCGACGTCGCGCGGATCAGAGTTGCCTTCGGCAGCGCCGAATGCCGACACGGGCGAGAGCACGACCAACAAGATCGCGGCCATCCTCCTTGCCGGAACGACGCGTCGTCGCAACCAGCTCCTGGGCGCCGCGCTGAGGTCTCTGCCGAAGCACATCATTGTCCGTCGCCTCGGGAGGTGGACGCTTCAGGCACCAAGAAGCGCATCGTCTTTGCCACCAAGTTGCCGCGTTCATCGCAGGTCGCGAGCTGGTGATCGCTTTCCTTCAGTAACTGTAAGGAACAGCACGGCGTCTGTGTGGAGCGCGAGGCAAAGCCTCTGATAGCGAGGACATATCGGCGCGCGCGGTCGAGGCGATGCTGGCCCTGGAGGCGATCCAGATCAGGATTTGCGCGCAGGTCGTCATCACGTTCCGTGTCGCGTTCGCCGACGAGCACAAGCGTGGGCACTAGGAACCCGCGGGGGTCTAGGTTGCGGCTGCTGTTACTTGACTTGAGGCCGTAGGGATAGGGGGTCGCCTGCTCCGGCAAGGTGTAGTACCCAGCAGCAGTGATCACCTGTCGCGCCACCAGGTCGGGGTGCACCAGCGAGAAGCGATGCACGAATTGCGCGCCGCCGGAGAAGCCAAAGAGGCGGAGACCACTAGTGGTGTTAGCACCGAGCCGTGCCTGTGCATCGCTGAGAACTAAACGAAGAGCCTCGGCAGAGGTTAGTCCGCGCCGACCCCGCCTGAGCCGTTGGTATCCGCGGTATCCGCGATTGCTGAAGCGGGGAACGATTAAGGCGGTGTTGGCGGCGAGGCAGGCATCTGCGAACAGGTTGGCGTGCTCCCTGTGATTTCGGGAGATGCCATGAATCACGACGATCGTTCGCTCGCTACTCCAGTTTTTCGGTCTCAAGCAGAGGTAACGCATGCCGACGTCAGCGAGTCGGTACTCCATGATCTCAGGCGCCTCCGAGACAGCAGCGATTGACCTGGCGATCACGCTGTCGCTCCGAGGGAGATGACGACTGGATGCTCCTGTCGTGCGCGGCCTTGGATGAGGAGCTGAGGACGAGTGGCGTCGGGTTCAAGGTCAAGAGGCTTGGTTGTGATCTTGATCCGACCCTGGCTGAGTTTCCAGGATTGGTCACTGAATGGTGCCCCTGGTCCGCGCCAGACAAAAATGACGGTTCCGGAGAACCTTCGGATGACACGACGGAGGATTCTGCGCCCCGCTCTGTCGAGGCAGGCATCGGCCTCGTCAAGAAGAAGCACTCGCGGTTTCGACAGCAAGGCTCGAGCTAAGCGCACGCGGAAACCTTCACCGCTGGAGAGATTGGATCCGCCGTCGGTGATCCGAGTCTTGAGGCCATGATCGCTCGCTGCGATGAGCGTTTCGAGGTCAGTAGCCGAGATCGCTGCCTCGATTTCTGCCGAGGATGCCCTCGGATTGCCGTAGGTGAGGTTGCGCCTGAGTGAACCGCGCATGAGGGGCAGGTCAGGGCTAACCAGGCAGATCGCCGAACGCACCGTTGTCAGACTGCATCGGTCGAGCAGGCGACCGTCAAGTGAGATGGTTCCAGGTGCCTGCTCTTCGAGGCCTGCGATGCGGCGGAGTAGGGTGGACTTGCCGATTGCTGAGCGCCCCTCCAGTCGAATCCTGGAGTGGGCTGGAGCGGTCGCATTGATGGGGCGCCTGACCCCGTCGAGGTCGAGGTTCCTGATCTTGAGTCTGCCGTCACCGGGCTTTAGACCCCGAGCGCTGGATGGGTCGGTGAGTCCGGCAAGAGCGAGGAACTGTTCCAGCTTGCGGCGTGAAACGACTGCCCTGAGCCTCTGCTCTTGAAGCCGGCTTATGCGTTTGATGGGTGAGCCTAGGAAGCGGCTAAGGACAAGCGCTGCGACCAACGCACTTGGGTCGAGTCGGCCAGTTGCGACCTGGGTGGAACCGGTGATCAAGATCATTGCAGTGAACCCGATCGACGCCGCTTCGGCTATTCCGAGTAGCGCTCCGGATGCTCTTGCCGTTCGAACCGAAGCCTCCACGACACCACGGCTGCGACGTGCGATGCGCCGTCTTTCGCGCTCGGTTTGATTGGAAGCCTGCACTACACCCAAAGACTCCACGCGTTCGACGATGTCGGTGGCAAGACGAGAGCGCTGTCGACGAAGTGTGCGCACTCGCTTGAGAATGCGTTCGCTGCAATGGGCTTGGATGAGACCAGTGAACAGGAGCGCGCCGAGAGCGACAGCGCCGAGCTGTGGTTCCAGAATGAACAGTGCGGTGACACCACCGCTCAAAGTCAGCAACGCGATGGTCGCTCCCACCAGTCCCCGGCTCACCCAGGTCTTGAGCGCTGAGAGGTCACCAATGAAACGCAGGACGGTAGCTCCTTTTCGTTCGCCCGCAATGTTTCGTGCGGGCAGGGCTTCAAGGTGCCGGAAGAGCTGCATGCGCACTGCGTGTACATACTCTTGGCCTAGGCGTTCGCCGACGAAGTGCTCGGAGTACCTGAAGAAAAGGCTGATCGCGGCAAGGCAGAGAGCGCCGGTTGCAATCCAAACCAAGCGTTGCTGGTCGAGGTCAGACGTTGTGATCCACTGAAACGCCTTCGCTACGCCTAGGGTTAAGGCGATGCTGAACGCCGCCTGGCCTAGGCCTAGGCCTGCGACCAGGACGAAGTGCGGTCGAGTGCGCGAGTGAAGAAGTCGCACCAGTCGTTGAGTTGTCATTGCGCGCAGGTCGCTAGCTTGAGTTCTCCAGGTTTGCTCTCAGAGGCCACCAGCGTGGCGATCTCCGGGGTGCGCAGTTCCTTGAGTGAGAGAACTGGCAAAGAGGTTGCATCGGCTGCCTCACGTACCGCCAGGGCAGACCTGGTCAACGTACCGCACAGAGCGATCAGTGGTAGGTCGCGATGTTCCATCCAGTCGCGAGCGGAGACCACACCTAGCGGATCAGTCACCGCTAAGAGATACCCGCTGACGCGCTGCCGCATGGTGGTGGACTGAAGAAGGGCAGCTGTTTCCAACTGCAAGAGGCCGTCCGCAACTTCTAGAACGATGACTTCTGCGCCCTGATCTTGAAGATGACCAGTGAGGTCGACGACCACCTGCTCGAGTTCGGGAAGTGAGACCTTGAAGGTCGAAATGAGCCCCGCGTCGGTGAAGTCGGCGACAGCGCAGGCGCCTGCGTCGAGGAGCTTCCAATAGTCGCCTCCAGAACCGGTACCGGTTACTTTGGCCGCACCCACTCTGTATCCAGCAAGCGTCAGACCTTTGACAAACAGCGCCGCGGACGTCGTCTTGCCTGCGTTCATCGCGCTACCGGCGACTGCGATGCACGGGGGAAACGCGTAGGTCTGCGTTGGTGGTTTGATCGCGAAAGCGGAGAGATTGAGTGGTTGCCCTTCGCTGTCGCCGATCAGTCCGACCGGACTGATCTCGGTAGCAGGTCTGGTCCCTCGGGTGCGCGATAAGGCGATCGCGGCGACGCCGCCCGATGCCACCAGATGGCAAGGCCCTAGGTCTTGGGGCACTACCGCTTCAAACTGATCGGTTGCGTAGCGGTTGCCGTAGCAGACGACGATCTCGTCGCCCACGAACAAGGATGCCTTGCGGCCACTAGGCAACTCGATGCGAGGGTGTTGACGCTTGCGAACCACTCGTGCCAACACCAGGTCGCCGGCACGCGGACGAATGCCGTTGATCAATGCGCGCATCTGTGTCGTTGGGACCCTGCGACAGGAGAACGCGATCTTCGCGTTGGCAACGCGCTTGGCATTGAGTGGAGCACTTTGACTTGGCCGCCCAGCGTTCACAGCGAAGCCTTCGTGAGATTCGATCGGCAGTGGTTTCGACACCATTGGCTTTCTCCATTTGCAGGTCAAGGATTCGGTCGCAGACGGGAGGACTCCGCTGCGGTTATGGACGGTTAGACAGGACAAAGCGAAGGATGGAACAAGAAAACGCAAAGCTATTTGCATCTCTGAATGTGTGGACCGCATGGGCTAGCGACTGCGACAATCGGGTGATGCGCTTTGAGCCTCTCCGTTTCCGCTTTGTTGGTGCCTTTGTGCTCGTCTGCAGCCTGGCGTCTCCGTTAGTCGCTCAAGATCTTTCGGAGCGTGTGCAACGTTTGCTTGACGCGGGCTTGGTCAAACAAGCCGGCCTCTTGCTCCACGAGTCGGCGCCCAGCTTGGAGAATGTGGAGCGCAAAGCCGCTGCTTTCAACAATGCTTGTGTGCTCTTGACCCGAGCTGGTGAGTTGGAAACTGCTTTGGCTGACTGTGCGCGTGCGATCGCATTACGGCGTGGACTGAGCGACACCGTCGGCACCGGTCGCAGCTTGAATAATCAGGCGCTGGCGCTGCAAACCATGGGGCGGCTGGAGGAAGCCGAGCAAGGCTTTGAGCAGGCGTTGGCGCTCAACAGTGAGAACGGCGAAGAGCTGAGTGCCGTGATCAACCTGCTCAATCTCGGTGCTGTCTCGAGCCATCGTGGAAACAACGATCGGGCGTTCAGGCTCTACCAAGACGCAGAACAGCACGCCTTGGCGGCTGATGCTGATTGGACCCCTCGGCAGGTTTTCATTGCTCGCCAGAACCAAGGCTCGGCGCTCGAACGGTTGGAGGCGCATGAAGAAGCGTTGCGTGTCTACAAACTCCTGCAGGCCGATCACAGTAATTCGCTAGGAGCCAAGGAGTCAGATTTAGCGAATGTCGAGCTCAACCTGGGGGTGGTGTATCGGAATCTCGGGGATGCGGTGGAAGCGGAACGGCGGTTTCGCGCAGCCGTTGACCAGTTCGCCGCAGCGAACGATGTCGCGGGTGAGGCGACTGCGTGGCTCAACCTGGGTTTGACGCAGCAGTTGGAGTTCGCCGATCTGGTCTCTGCGATGGGCGCTTTCGAGAAGGCGGTGAGTCTTGCTCGGCTGAGCGGCGACGTTCCCGACCAATTGCGGGCACTCTCGTACTTGGTCGAGGCGCAGGTGACATCAGGAGCGATGGGCGAGGCGCGCGCCACGCTCGAGCAGACCCGCACGCTAGTCGAGGGCAGCGAGGACACGGAGGCCGTGTGGCGACTCAAGGTCGGTCAAGCTCGCCTCGCGAGTGCTGTTGGCGAGACCGAGTTGGCAATCGAATCGGCGCGGGAAGCGGTGGCCTCGATCGGTTCTCTTTCGGCGCTGATCGCTGGTGCCCAGCGAAGGTCTCGCTTCCTTGAGCACCGTGCCGCAGCGTTTACGTTTGCGGTCGATCTTTTGCTGGACCAAGTCGAACACAGGGGTGCTCAGGATGATCCTGTGACGCAACAGCTTTTGGCGGAGGCCTTCGAGATTGCACTACGGTCGAAGGAACAATTGAGGAGCCGGAGTGACCCAGAGGCTAGCGACAGGCTGATGAGCTTGGGTTCCGGAGAGCTGGCTCCGATGATTCTCGAAGTCTTGGATGGGGCGGCGCTGTTGGAGTGGATCCGTTTGGATGAGACGTTGATTCGATTCAGCCTGGATGCGCGAGGCCTTCGGCACAAGCGATTCTCGTCACCTCAACGGTACTTCGACGCAGCTGTTCGTATCAGGCGGAGTCTTGCCGCATCGATTCTGCCAGCAGAGAGCGACGTCCACCTTTTGTCTGAACTCCTGGTGGACATCGATCTGCCGGATCGGTTGTTCGTGGCGGTGAGCGGCAGCCTTGGTTTCTTCCCCTGGGAGATTCTGAGGAGCGAGCGGGACGGTGGCGAGCTTCTGGTGGATCTGACAGCGGTTGCGATGTTGCCGAGCGCGGGTGCCTTGCTGAGCGCCGGGCCCGCGAGGCCTGAACCGGGAGAAGTGTTGCGTTGGGTAACCGTCTCGGTCCCGCAGGCTTCTAGCGAAGGTTCGTCGGCTCGGTCGTCCGCCTCGTGGATTGAGCGCTTGAGTAGCGGGACCAGGCCGTTGCGTTTCGCGATGGAAGAGGTGCAGATGGTCGCAGACACCCTTGGTGGAAAGGGCGTGGCGCTGGCTCAGGGTGCAGCCACAGGGGCCGCCGTCTTAGGTTTTCTTGATATTGAACACGGCGCGGGTGGGGCCGAGATCATTCACGTCGCGGCGCACACGGTGATCGATGAGCGCCCGGGGGGTGGAGCTGCCATTCTGCTCGAGGGAATGCCGTTGAGTGCCGACCAACTGGAACACCGCAGTTTACGTGTTGGCCTCGCGGTGTTGGCGTCGTGCAGTACGCTAGTCGATGAGTTGGGTAGCGGTCGGGTGCTTGAGACCTTGACCGGCGCCTGGCTGAGAGCGGGAGCCCAAGGCGTCCTGGCCACTCTCT
Organism: Acidobacteriota bacterium; assembly: GCA_029263415.1. Classification (GTDB taxonomy): domain Bacteria; phylum Acidobacteriota; class Thermoanaerobaculia; order Multivoradales; family Multivoraceae; genus JAJCXN01. The sequence continues at coordinate 112,435 of JAJCXN010000008.1, read as the reverse complement.
GGGATGTTGACGATGCTTCGACCTACGCTCTGATGGAGCAGTTCTACGCTCAGTTGAGCCGAGGCTTGGACCCGCAAGTGGCACTGGCTGCAGCCAAGCGTCGGTTGCGCTCAGATCCGGCCTGGGAGCAATCGGCTCAGTGGTCGGCGTATGTTTTGGTCGGCAACCCCCGCGGTGTTTCTCTAGGGCGCAGTCGGACACGCGGCTTTGCTGTTGCCTCTCTGTTGTTGGGGCTGGCAATCTGTACGGCGGGGTTCAGCCGTTTACGGCGCGCGCGTTCCCAAAGCTAAGGCGACCAGGCGCTGGAGTCACCGGTCTCGAACCCGTCAGTGAAGAGCGTGGCGTTGATCACCTCAAGAGGGTCGTTCTCGATTTCCAGGTTCTGCAGTGCGACAGTACGCAGGACACCACCTACGTCTCTCACCTGGGCGGTCAGAGGAGAGATGCTCAAGGGGTAGGTCCCGGTGGGTGCGTCGGTCCGGATCGGAAGCAGTATCTGGATCACCTCGCCCGGTAGGGTATTCAGCGATTGGTCCGCCGATTGGAAGTCGATGCTGACGACCCCGCTGCTGGGGTAGAGCACCACCAACGATGCGTTGCCGTAGCGCGGGTCCACCTGGACCGTCGGCAGGGCGTTGGCGATCGACGCTGGGTAGGCGAACTCGACGAACCCGCTGATCCACGGCAGCACCCGTTCGGTGGCGATCGAGAGCCGCGCGACCGAACCTGCTTCAGTGTCTTCGGCTTCAGCGGAAAGGGTCAGCGGGGCAGATGCGTCGACAATCGTGAGGTCGCCGGATCGCAGGTCGACTTGTACGGGCATTCCGGCTTCGTCTTCTAGGAACGTACCGGCGGGGTCAATCGCGACTGCTAGTAGTTCACCGGGTAGAAGGTCCTCGGCGAGCGTGACGCGAATGACCAGCAGCGGACCGTCTGTGGTGTTAATGGAGGCGGCTGCGGAATTGAAGTCGATGACTATTTCGTCGCTGCCGTTGAGTCCTGCACTACCCAGGACGTCGCCGTTGGCGCTGTAGACGATCCAATCATCTAGCGAGAGAAATGGCCCAGTGGGCGCGCCCGCGCGTCGGTTTCCGGACGCCCGAAGACACAGTTGGCCTTGCGAAATTGGCCGCGAGGCATAGGTGCGGACGACAATGGCGGTCTGCTCACCAGCGACCGCCTCGATGTCGTTGACACGCAGTGTGAGTTCTTCATTCTGCCCTTCTAGGATTCCGGCACTGCAGAGAGCCATCAGCAAGAACGCTGGGAGAGTGGTGCTCCTAGAGGAGGCGTTGCGCTTTGAGAGCGTGTTGGGGGTTGTGCTGTTCATTGGTAGAAAGATCGATTCGTCAGTTTTGGTTCTAGCGTTGGCTCTGGTTAGTGAAGCCGTCAGAGCGTGGCTCCTGGTCCGCGCACCCCGTTTACGGGCTTGCGGGCTCAATCCGGAATCCGGTGGCCAGCGATCGTGCTGTTTCTCCGTTGCTGAGTGTTGCTACTACCGTCCAGCGATAGCGCACGAAGTTTTGGAGTAGGGACAAGTCGGTTGTCTGCAGGTTTACGGTGGAGGTCGAGACAGTTCTCGCCAAGACGCGCTCCCCATCGACTCGTTCGATGATGAGTTCGTACGTCGATGCGTTGTCGACGTTGGTCCACTCGAACTGAGTCGGTGTTGAAATCAAGATTCCGGTCGGGGCGATCGCTTCGACAGTCTGGCTTCTGACGACTTTGCCGGAGCCAGGTGGGCGAACACTGGGCGTGCGAACAACGGAGACGGTGCCAATGACGGCGAACAGAACCGCTGCGGCCGCCAGCAATCCAGCAAGCCCCATTGTGTTCGACGGGCGTTTGGTGGGGGGCGCGGCCTTAGGGAAAGTCAGCGGGGCTGAGCTGGTGGCAGGTTCTGTGCCACTGGCGTGCTGCTCTTCAATAAAAGCCTCCGCGAGTGTGCGCTCGGCGCTGCATCGTGCACAGGTGGCGGCGTGCTCAACGGCGTCTTGCGCCGATAGCGGCGATTGCACGGCAGGTGAAGCGTTGGACGTTGAGTCCGAGGCCGTTGGGTTCGAGTTTCCCGCAGCCCACTCGAACCACCACTCGGGTGATGGGCAGTCGCTGGCGCTCTCTAGCCCGTCTTCAGCGAAGGCAGCCGACAGCAACTCTCGCAGGTCGGTGGCTTTTGGTTCGGATCCGTTCGGGGGTACGTGCTCGTTCATTGGACTAAGACTCAAGTTCCTTCCGTTCGCGTGCTAGGGCTTTGCGCAGGCTGCGTTGAGCGGAAACCAGGTGAGCCTTCGCGCCTGATTTGTTGGTCAGGCCGAGGTGCTGGTTGATGGCGCTCAGTGACATCCCAACGAGGTAGTGGAGGTAAATGACTTGGCGCGGTAGCGGCTCGAGGTCTGAGTTGACGACTGCCATCACCTTCTCGAGTTGCTCTTGGCGCACCAAGGTTGCCAGTCCTGACTCGGCTGTGTCGAGTTGCCAATCGAGGGCCTCGTTGCCGCGGTCCTCCAGACGGTTGCTGACTTTCTGCAGGAAGTTGATCGCCGTTCGCCGAGTGAGCGAATAGAGCCAAGTGGCGAACCGGCTGTCTCCTTTGAAGCTGCCCAGCCTGGTTTGCAGGCGCAAGAATACGTCTTGCGCCATGTCCTGAGCGCGATCGGGATCGCCGCTGATGCGGTAGCACCAGTTCTTGACTGATTCGAAGTGGCGTTCGTAGAGAACTGCTGCGAAGGGTGCCGGATCGGTGTTCGGCTGATTGCTGAGTGCGCTCCTGAACTCGGCGATCAGATCCTCGTCGCTCAGGTTGGCTAGATCGACTCGCGCGTTCAATCGGGGGCCCGTAGCCAATCGAGCGCCAGGGGCAACTGGCGTCGTTGTCGAAGGGTGTCTTGTGGAGGGGCAGTTTCATGCTGCCTGGTAAGACAGGGCAAAAGACGAATTGGCACAAGAAATCCTTCTGAGCATCTGATCGGTCGCCTGCGGGCTCGTTCGGTCACGGTGCGTAAGGCAAGAGTCATTCGCAGGTTGAGCAGCCTTCGTGTTGTTCGAGTCGTCAGAGGATAGAGGCAGAGCCCTGGGTTGACTCCTGAATACCTAAGGTGGCTGACCTGAACTCGGCAAACTATACCGGCTGGTCGGTTTGATCGTCTGCCCTTGTGCGAGTTGACGCTGCTACATTGTCGGGCCGAACACTAAGAATAGACGTCCACGCAGGACAAATGAGGTGACATTGGTCCAAGCGAGATTCTTCGCGATGGCAAGCTTCGCGATGGTCGCGTTTGCTGCGAACAGCCTGCTCGCCAGATTGGCGCTTTCTGAGACCGGAACCGACCCGGCCGCGTTCAGCGTTGCTCGCTTGGTTTCTGGCGCCATGAGTCTGTGGTTCTTTGTCGTCTTGCGTGACAAGACGTTGTCGCTAAGAGCCGGCAGCTGGTGGTCGGCAACGGCGCTCTTCGGGTATGGAGTTGCTTTCTCCTACGCCTACCTTCAATTGTCGGCGGGTGCTGGTGCGCTGATTCTCTTTGGGACAGTTCAGGCGACCATGCTGGGTTTCGGGTGGGTCAAAGGCGACCGCTTTAACGTCCCGCAGTGGGCAGGCTTTGTACTGGCCTGTTTGGGCGTCGGCCTTCTGCTCTCGCCCGGAGTCACAGCACCAGCTCGGTCTGGTGCACTGCTGATGACGATCAGCGGCGTCGGATGGGGCGTTTACTCGCTAAGGGGAGGCGGTGTAGGTGACCCGGTGGCGACCAGTGCAGGCAACTTCATGCGCACCCTGCCGATGTGCCTGGTGTTGGTCGCTGTTGCGTTTCCCTACATGAACGTGGATGGGCAAGGCCTGGTCTATGCGCTGCTATCGGGGATCATCACGTCGGGCCTTGGGTACATCGTCTGGTACAAGGTGGTGCCCCGACTCAGTGTAGTCAACGCGTCGACGATTCAACTCAGCGTGCCGGCGCTGGCAGCCATCATGGGGATCTTGGTGCTTGGCGAACCTGTTACCCAGCGCCTGATTTTGGCTGATATCGCTGTGCTGGTTGGAATCTCGGTGGTCTTGCGAGGAGGTCGTCCTCAGCTAGACGGTGAGGAATCGGTCTAGAGCGGGATCCCATTCCGGGGCGTTGGGTGAATCGAGGTGGCAGTTGGCCGGAGCGGCGAGCGGCGAGCGGCGAGCGGTGGGTGGTGGGCGGCGGACGGCGAGCGTGAGTAGAGTAGGCACCCATGTGGAGTTTTCAACGATCTGGCCGAAAGAGCCGCGCCCTTCGCGGTTGCGGTGGTCAGCCATTGCGAGGGCGCATCGCTCTCCTGCTGACCCTGCTCCTATGCAGCGGATGCTTCAAGGATCGCGTTGAAGAGACACTGACGATCGGCGTGACGGCGGATGGTGCCGGCACCGTTCACTACGCGGTCGGTTTCGACGAAGTGAAACTCCATGGTGACCGTGCTCGGGAGCGAGTAGAGCGTTTTCAGCGATCGTTGGTCGAAGGCACTGCGGATTGGCCGCGATCGCTGAGAACCATCGCCAGCCGCGCTCTAGTGGGTTCAGAGCAACGCCATGACGAAGAGCAGTTGGTTCGGTACGAGGCGTGGAGTCAAACAACCGACCTCGAACGCGCTTTGCCTGAGCTGTTTGCTCACAGTGCGATCGATGCTCGAGTCGAACGACTAGTCGATGGGATCGGCATCATCTTGGTCCCCGGTGCACCGCAGGGCGGCGATCGACGCCAGCGACAACGGATGGAGCGCCTGCTGAGCGATTGGACGGATGCCATCGCTGAATACCTGGAGGCGGTGGCGGGACTCTGGAAGCACATCGAGACCAACCCGAGTCGTCGGATGGCGATCCTCTCGATGGCCTTCGCTGACCTTGGCGAAGATGAGCCCGCAGGCACCGCGACGACGTTGGAGAAGGCTCTCTTGTCGCGTTATGAAGAAGCAGAGCTTCGTGTTGTTGGGATCTACGAGACCCCCAAAGGCGAGGCCCATACTGCGCAGGAACTCTCGCGCTTGATCTACGACCCCTACAGCACCGACATACTTCTGGTCCTTACGGACGCATCGGGTCGAGCCTTGAGCCAAGATCCGCAGAGCGTCGAGGGGCTGCAGGCCGCGGGAGATGGAAGTTGGCGGGTGCCGCGAACCAGCTTGTGGGATGCCTTTCGATCGTTGGAGGGGGAATGGCTACAGCCCGACCCGCTGGTGGCAAAAGCCGAATTCCTCTTGCAGGCAACGGACGGCGATGCGTTTGATGTCAGTGGTTTTGCACAAAGAGAGTTCTTGACCGGGCGGGTTCCCTCAAAACAGGAGATCAGAGAAGCAGTCGTGGACCAACTCCAACCGCCTGAGGCTTCGCGGATCGTTTGGGCGACCGCCGCAGAATCCGAAGGTTGAGGGCGCGTCCAGTCGGTCGAGCGAGCAACTGGCAGGCTCGCCCTGTGCCCTGTGCCCTGTGCCCTGTGCCCTGTGCCCTGTGCCCTGTGCCCTGTGCCCTGTGCAGCTACTCCGCTCGAAGGGCCGCTAGGGGATCGAGTCGAGAGGCCCTGAGTGCGGGAGCGGCGCAGGCAAGCAAGATGGTGACGACCAAAATGCCGCCCACACTGAGATAGGTCCACGGGTCGAGCGACGGCACACCGTAAAGGAAGCCAGCCAGCGCCTTGGAAAGTCCGAACGCTAAGGGCAGTCCCAGCGCCATGCCAAGTAGACCCAGCCAAGCCCCCTGGCTCACGACCAAACTGAGGACGCTAGATGGGCTCGCGCCAACGCTCATGCGCAGGCCGATTTCCCGGCGACGACTGTCCACCCAGTGAGCCAGGACGCCAGCGAGGCCGATGGCGGTGAGGAACAGCCCGAGTAGTCCAAGTGCTCCTGCTGCTACGGCGCCGACCCGCTGCGGCAGCACCGACGATGCGATCCGGTCCGCGACCGTGCCGAGCTCAAGGACTGGCAGATCGGGAGCTAGGGATCTTTGCGCATCTCGGATGGCTGACAGCAGGAGGGTTGGGTCGGCTTTTTGGTCGCCCGCACCCTGAGCCTTGACGATCAAATCGGCGCCGCCAGGTTGTTGCCGGTGAAAGGAGAGGTAGAGAAATGGGACCTCGGCTTCGTTGAGTGTTCGGTACTTTGCGTTGCGTGCGACACCGATCACGGAGTGAGCTTCGCCCTCCACGAAGATCGTCTGGCCGAGGGCTTGCTCCCCGTCGAAAAAGCGGTGCGCGAAGACCTGGTTGACGACGACTACAGCCGGTCTGGTTTTGTCGTCGGTCTCAAAAAACGGTCGACCTTCGACGAGTTCCAGACCCAGCACTTCGAATGCGCCTTCGCCGACCGTTGTTGTTTCGATCGCGAAACCGTCGCGTGCGGGTTGTGTGGATGTTTGATCGTTGCCATTAAGCACATCTGTGTTCTGAGCGGGTTCGTGGCCGGGAATGCCGACCTCGCTTTGGTTGGGGAAGAAGCGAGCACCTAAGCCGAGAGGAACGCGGGTGATCAATGCGGCACGCTCGACCGCGGGAAGATCCTCAACCGAATTGACCAGATCTTTGAAGAGTTGTTGTGCATCACCGGAATCCATTTGGGCGAGGCGGGGACTCAGCGTGGTGATTGCCACTGGGTCGGGGTCGAAGCCGATTTCGATATCGCCTGCCTCATTGAGGGCCCTCAAGAAGAAGACGGCGCAGGTGAGGACCACGAACGACAACAACACTTGCCCGACGACGAGCGCGCGCCGCCATCGTTGCTTTGGCGAAGTTCCCCGTTGAGACTGCACCAGCGTGCTACGCCTGCTGGCCGAGCCAGACGCAAAAGAAGCGAGCAGCGCCACTGCGAGAGCGAGCCCAATAGCTGTGGTCAGTGCAACTCCATCGAGCGGGATGTCAACAGCCACGCGCGAGTCGATGCTGCCGAAGGCAGCGCCAACATAAGTGATGCCCCATACCGAGAAAGCAAGGCCCGCAGCCGCGGAGAGCACTCCGAGTAGCAGCGCTTCGACGGTGAGCTGGCGGCTCAAACGGTAGCGGGGAGCACCGAGAGCCATCCGTACCGTGGTCTCTTGAGCGCGTTCTGCGGCGCGGCTTGCCATCATTCCTGCGACGTTGAGCGTTGCAACAACCAGGATCAAGCCGGTGACTGCCAAGAGCAAGAGCAAGAACGTCAAGAGACCCGAACGGAAGTCGGCATCGATCCCGGTCATCGGTTCGACCTGGAGACTGAGATCACTGGCGTTGAGATTGTTCTGCGCCATGAGTTGTCCGAGACGATCGAACTCGACTGCTGCGCTCTTGACGGTCTCGCTCGGCGCCAGCCGACCGATGATCTCGAACTCGCGTGCTGCGCGATCTTCGAGCGGCGCGAGTCCAGCCAAGCTCCCCATGGGTAGCGGCAGGAACAGATCGCTGGGGAACCCCTTGAAGTTGCCCCTAAACCCCGCGGGCCCTACGCCGATGACCTCGAGCGACTCGCCGTTGACCAGGATTGAACCAAGGTCGGCGCGGCTACCCAGCCGGTTCTCCCAAAGCCAATGGCTGACCACCGCCATCGGGCGCGCTGCGTGGTCCTCTTCACTGACGAAGAAGCGTCCTTGCGACGGCACTACGCCGAGTGTGGGCAGGAAATTTGAGGTTGCGAACTGGGAAAGAACCGGGACCGCATCATCTTCGGCCGTGGCTCGGACGGTAGTGGTCGATCCGCGGAAGATGGCTAGATCAGCGACCGAGGAAGTCGAGGATTGCAGGTCCAAGTAGTCGGGGTAGGAGATGCTGTCGAACGTCTCCGAGCGGCTCGAGAACGGTTTGATGTTGATCAGGCGATCGGCGTCCGCCACGCCCGCAACCGGCTGCAAGAAGAGAGAGCTCAAGGTGGCTGCGACAACGGTTGCAGCCCCAATTCCGATAGCCATCGAGGCCACCGAGACGAGAAGGAATACCGGACGACGCTTCAGGGTCCTGAGGGTGTAACGCAGGTCGGCTCCGAGATCGAACAAGTGCTCTTTGGGCGCCGTTGCGATTGTGGAACCGAGGGTTCGCAGCCAGAAGCGCGATTGCTCCAGCCGACCTGTTCGCTGCAGGTGGTCACTCCGCAGCACCGACTCCATTTCATCTTGCCAGTCGTCGCGAAACCGAGCCGGGTAGAGACGAAGGATGAACTTGAAGGCGCTGGCGACCCACTTAGGTGTTGTTTGATTCATTGGTCCACCTGAGGGGTGCCGAGCTTGCGCGAACGCGCCGTTGTTACCAGGCTTTCGAGTCGAGAGATTTCGGCGGTTGCGGCCGATCGGCCGGTGTCGGTCAGGTGGTAGTAGCGGCGTCGCTCATCGTCCCAGTGGATCGGCGGGCGCTCGCTGGAGTCCTCGATCAGACCCAGGGCGAAGAGGCGCTTGACGACTCCATAGAGCGTGCCAGCGCTGAGCGCGATGCGGCCGTTGGTGAAACGCTCAATATCCTTGAGGATTGCCCAGCCATGTTTGTCGCCGTCGGCAAGGGCTAGCAGCACCTGAAGTGCAGGTTGGTTGAGCTGCGCTTGCGGCTCGGGGCGTTCTTTGGGTGCAGGAGTCTTCTTCTTGATCATGGTATTACCTTGGCAGACAAGTGATTGTCTTGTCTACGGCCAATCAGCGCCAGGGTTGCGTCACGATGAGTTCATGCAAGAAGGCAAATCGAAGCAGGTCGGAATCATTCGGCGTTTGGGAATCGAGCTCCGATGGCCTTGGTGCGGATCCGCAGAAGTACGTCGTCGGCGGTGATAAACAAGCTTCGGCCGTCTTCGCCGAAGGTACAGTTTCCGGTGGGGCGTTCGGTCAAGAGAGTGCCTAGATGTTCACCTTGTGCGCTGAGGACGAGAACCCCTCCAGGTCCTGTTGACCAGACATTGCCATCGCGGTCAACGTCGAGTCCGTCCGGTAGGCCTGGACGGTCGGCGACCAGATTGGTGGCGTCAAACCAGACTGGCGATTCGTCGCCTTCGCCGACCCGGAAGGAACCGCCTGCCTGGCGAGGGATCCGCCACCAGACTGCCCGTTCCGGGTCGGAATTGGTGATGTAGAGCCAATCCCCGTCGGGTGAAAGAGCGACACCGTTCGGACGAGACAGGCGATTGGTGACAAGCGTGACCGCGCCCTTTGGACTGACCTCGTAGACGCCTTGGTAGGCGATCTCACGTGCGGGATCCTCTGGGCCGTGTTCCAATCCGTAAGGTGGGTCGGTGAACCACAGGGTGCCGTCGTCACCAACTACCAGGTCGTTGGGACTGCTGAACTGTTTGCCCTCGTAGCTTTCGGCGATGGTCTCGAAGAGTTGAGAGGACTGGCTGGCTGCACTCGGCAGCTGGAGACTTGGTTTGGCGTGCAAGCGGGCAATACGTCGATCGCCGTGCTGCGCGATCAAAAGTTTCCTTGCGCTGTCCAGGAACAGTCCATTCGAGCCGAGTTCGGCTCCACGTGGACTCGTGCCTGTATAGCCGCTTGGTTTGAGCCAAACGGAAGTTCCTTCAGAAGCACTCCAGCGGTGGATGACGTTCTGAGGGACATCAGAGAACAGAAGGAAACCGTCTGGCGAACCCGTCTGTGAGCGGCCGAGCCCTGGCACCCAGACAGGACCTTCAGACCAATCGAAACCCCGGGCCAGGACCTCGAGTACCGCGTCTTCGGCAATCAGGTCTACCAGCTTGGGATCGAGCCGCTCGATGCTTCCGACGGTCTCGATGCTTGACGAGTCGTTTGTCTCGGGGCGCGTGCTGCCGTGCGCGGTTTCTTCATGAGCGTCGATTGTGTTGACTCTCGAATCGGATCCGCAGCCGAGTCCCAGGATGATCAACATACAGGCCAGGTAGCCCTCTGGACTAGCCCAAGGTCTGATCAGCTCGGGCTTCGGAGGGCGTGCGGCTTTGGTGGTTCGCTTCATTGTGAGACTCCACTGTCATCATTCACACTGTCATCATTCATTCGGTCAGTCCAAGAGTCGGGGCGGACCCCGCTTCATCCGAGACAGGGGATGGCCTTAGAAACGTCCACCTTCCGCGGCTTTAGACGACGTGCTCGTACCAACTGCGCCCGTTCTTGAGGATCAGTGCGATGCTCTCGGGTGGACCCCAGCTTCCGGCGCTGTAGAACCGCGGCCTGCTGTTCGAACTCTCCCACTCATCGAGAATTGGTTCGACCCACCGCCAAGCTTCTTCGACCTCATCCCGGTGCATGAAAAGGGTTGTGCTGCCCTTAACCACGTCGAGGAGCAATCTTTCGTAGGCCAGCAGGGTGCGCTCTCCCGGGCGATCACGAAGGTTCAGGTTGAGGAACTCCCGACGGAGTCGAACTCCCGATCCTGGTGCTTTGGCCATCAGGCTTAGCTTGATGCTTTCGTCGGGTTGGAGGCGAATGACCAGACGGTTGGCCTCTAGTTGGTCGTTCTGATCAAGAAACAGCTTATGAGGCACTTCCTTGTATTCGATAATGATTTCCGATACCCGGTGGCCCATGCGTTTGCCGGTGCGCAGGAAGAACGGTGTGCCAGCCCAGCGCCAGTTGTCGATGTGGCATCGTAGGACGCAGAACGTTTCGGTTTCGGAATCGCTGGGGATGCCCGGCTCTTCGAGGTATCCACAGACCGCCTTTCCGGCAACGGCCCCGGCCTGGTATTGACCTCGTACGGTGTTGTCGCGGACGTCAGCGCGAGCGATCGGCCGCAGGGCCTTGAGAACCTTGAGCTTCTCATGACGAATAGAGTCTTGTTCAAGCAACGCTGGCGGCTCCATTGCCGTTAGACAGAGAAGCTGCAAGAGATGGTTCTGCACCATGTCCCGTACTGCGCCGCTGTGGTCGTAGTAACTGGCTCGCCCCTCCATTCCGAGCGTTTCAGCAACCGTGATCTGCACGTGGTCGATGCTCCGAGAGTCCCAGAGTGGCTCGAACATGGAGTTGCCGAAGCGCAAGGCCATGAGGTTCTGGACCGTCTCTTTTCCGAGGTAGTGGTCGATTCGGTAGATCTGACTTTCCTCGAAGACCGCGCCGACTTGCTCGTTGATTTCGCGCGCTGAGTCGAGATCGCGCCCAATCGGCTTCTCGAGAACGATCCGCGTCGAAGCGTGCACCAGACCGGCGGCATGCAGCGTGCGCGAGATTTCGCCATAAAGAGACGGAGCGGTGGCGAGGTAGAAGATGCGAACCCGCTCAGGGTTCTGGTCGAGAATGGCTCCGAGTCCCCTCATCGCCTCTTGATCCGTGGCTGACAGAGCGTGGTACGAGATGCCTTGCCAAAACTCGTCCCAAGGAGCCTGGTCGAACTCGTCTTTCTCGACATAGGAGGCGGCCTTGGGGCCGATTTCATCTCTAAAATCTTCCTCGGTTTCGGGATGCCTTGCCACGGCGAGGATCCGACTCTCTTCGGAGATCTCTTGGTACTTCTTCAGAATGAACAAGGCGGGGAAGAGTTTGCGTTGCGCTAGATCACCGGTGCCTCCGATGACCACCATCTCGAAGGATGGTCGTCGTTTGGCCTTTGAGTCGCGGGCTGAAGTCATCAGGGATTTCTCGTTTGGATCGGTCTACACCGGTGGGGGGATTGGGAGCCGAGTTCGGCTAAGGTCCGTCGAGTGCGCTCTTCGATGGCGGTCCAGTCTGAGCGTTCGATGTCGGTCTTGGGAGCGAGCCACGAGCCACCTACGCAGACGACATTGTGCAGACTGAGGTAGTCGGTGAAGTTCCCTTCGTTAATGCCTCCGGTTGGGCAAAAGGCGAGGTCAGGGAGGGGGCCCTGGAGTGCGCGCAGAAGAGCTGTGCCGCCGCAGGCGGAGGCTGGGAACAGCTTCAATAGTTGGAAGCCTTGGGTTGCTGCAGTCATCGCTTCGCCGGCGGTCGCTACGCCTGGAACGAGGGTGTACCGGGAACCAACTTCGGAGAGTTCCGGATTGAGGCCGGGACTGACCGCGAACCGGGCACCAGCGGCAAATCCGCTCTCCAAATCCTTCAGGGATCGCACCGTACCGAAACCCAAGGCGATGTCGAGTTCGGCCTCGTGCACGGCTCGGATGGCGTCCAGAGCAGAAGGAGTACGTAAGACGATCTCGAGCGCGCGGACGCCGCCACGACTGAGAGCTGTGGCTAGCGGCACGGCGTCCTCGGCACGATCCACGGTCAGGACGGGAAGGATCGGAGAACCGGAAAGCGTAGCTCGGAGGTTCGAGTATCCGAGTGCCTTGGTCATCGAAGGCTCCGATCCGGCGATTTCTCTGGCGAGTTCAGCGAGCCGTCATCTGAGCTCACGTCCGTCTGTGCCGCGATGGCACCATCTGAGTGCCCCAGTTCGGGATGAATCCAACCGAGTGACGATGCCCCTTGTTCGGCACCAGAACTAAAGGCTCGCATTCCGGCGAACAGCTCCCGTCCGACTCCTGCGCTGTGGTGGTCGGCTGGCTGGCTAGCCGCTTCGCGGTTGTTGAGCACTTCTGATTCGACTAGCACTTCGAGCTTTCCGGCTGCAGCATCGACCAAGATCTCATCTCCATCGTTCAGGCGGGCCAGCAGACCTCCGTTCGCGGCTTCCGGGACTACGTGTAGTGCGGCTGGGACCTTGCCGGATGCTCCGGACAGCCGTCCGTCGGTGAGCAGGGACACTCGGAAGCCTCGATCTTGTAGGACCCCTAGGGGGGGCATCAGTTTGTGAAGTTCCGGCATGCCATTCGCTTGAGGGCCCTGGAATCGCACGACAACCACAACGTCTCGGTCAAGCTCGCCTGCGTCGAAGGCTTTCTGGACTTCACTTTGATCGTCGAAGACTCGCGCTTGTGCCTGGATCGAATACCGGTCGTCGGGAATCGACGAGGTCTTTAGAATGGCTCGACCGAGGTTGCCCTCGAGGACCCGGAGACCCCCGTCTCCGCGAAACGGTTTGGTGTGAGGGCGCAAAATCATCGAATCGGAACTCTGACGATCCACGTCTGTCCACACCAGGTCAAGGCTTCGCTCGTCTTCCTCGGCGTTAGATTTCTCGTCGTTGGGCTGGGGAATTAGCTCGGGCGACCGAGTGTAAGCATCCAGGCCGGGTCCCATGATCGTCTCGACCGAATCGTGCAGTAGCCCCGCGTCGAGAAGTTCGCCGATCAGGCATGCCATGCCGCCTGCGCGATGAAAGTGATTGACGTCCGCTATGCCGTTTGGATAAATCCGGGTCAGTAGGGGAGTGACGCTGGAAAGCTCATCAAAGTCATTCCAATCGATCAAGACGCCAGCGGCGCGAGCGATCGCGACCAGATGAATTGTGTGGTTGGTGGAACCTCCAGTTGCGAGCAGCCCTACAATCGCGTTGACCATGGCTCGCTCACTGACCACCTGGCCGAGAAGGCCGGTTGAAGCTTCTGAGTTGGCTCGCCCTGCGGCCTCCGCGAGGAGAACTGCGCGGTGAGCCGCTGCGCGAGTGAGCCCGGTGCGCAGGGCTGTGTCTGGATTGACGAAGGAACTGCCTGGAAGCTGTAGACCAAGCACCTCCATGAACATCTGGTTGCTGTTCGCGGTGCCGTAGAAAGTGCAAGTACCAGGTGAGTGGTATGCCGCCGATTCGGCATCGAGCAGCTCCTCGCGAGTGATGTCACCGGTGGCAAAGCGTTGCCGAATACTTGCCTTTTCCTTGTTAGAAAGGCCCGACGGCATTGGTCCCGCCGGGACCCAGATGAAAGGGAGGTGGCCGAAGGACAGTGCGCCGATCAACTCGCCTGGGACGATCTTGTCGCAGATGCCGAAACACACCGCGGCATCGAACATCTCGTGGCTCATTGCGATTGCGGTGGAGAGTGCAATGATGTCGCGGCTGAACAGGGACAGCTCCATACCGGCCCGACCCTGAGTCACCCCATCGCACATCGCAGGGACTCCACCGGCTACCTGGGCCACAGCTCCAACTTCTGCGACGGCTTGCTTGATCTGATCTGGGTAGGACGCATACGGCTGGTGAGCCGAGAGCATGTCGTTGTAGGCCGTCACGATGCCGATGTTGGGCGCGTCGCCGCGCAAGGTGGACTTGTCCTCGGCGCTACAGGCGGCAAGCCCATGAGCGAGGTTTGAGCAGTCGTGGCGTGAACGTTCCGGGCGGGGCGCTTCTTGTGCTCGTCGCATTCGTTCGAGGTAGGCCTTGCGGGTAGGCGCGGAGCGGTCGATGATGCGCTCCGTGACCCGCTGGACGGTCGCTTGTGTGGCGTCGCTATCCGGTGCTGTTCGGCTCATGATCCTCCCCTTGGGATCGTGGCGCTGGCAGACGTCTGGCTCCGGTCCAGCTCGAAGAATTGGTTGGCAGCGAGGTTTTCGTGCACAGTCTCCTCGCCGTCTGGCCAGCGGACCACCAAACGATCGACTTGCGTTGCCTGGCCCAGTCCGAAGTGCACTCGAAAATCTGATTGGGAAAGGTACGAGGTTCCGCTTTGCACGATCCTGGCACTGCTGGTCTGCGAGGTGCCCGCAGCATCCTTCTTGGCTTCTGTATCGGAACCGGCGGTTTTGCTTGTCCAGGTCGCGGTGACCTTGGCTCCCAGGGCGCGATGATTGGGCCCTGGCTGCTGAAGAATTACCGTTAACCAGTTGCTGGCGGCGCTTCGGTTGTGCAGCACTTGTGCCTTGCCGTCGAGATCGTTGATCACTACGTCCTGTCGGCCGTCGTTGTCGAGGTCACCGATGGCGAGGCCGCGGGAAACGCGAGGCACGTTGAAAGCCGGGCCCATCTGTTCACCCACCTCGGTGAGCTTGCCCCCCTGGTTGCGATAGAAGAGCCGGCGCTGCCGATACGGCGCCGAGGCTCCCAACTTGGATCGGTCGAGCTGCGGGTAGACGTGACCGTTGACGACCAGTAGATCGAGCCAGGTGTCGTTGTCGGCGTCAAGAAAGGCCGAACCCCATCCGACGTAGGGCAAACTTGCTGCCCCAGATCCCGAAGCGAACGAGATGTCGACTAGAAAGTCGATCTTGTTCTGATAGACCGCGTTGTATTCCTCGGCAAAGTTCGAGACGAATAGGTCGAGCTTTGCACGGTTGCCGAGATCGCCGACGGCGACGCCCATTCCGCCCTGCTCACCTCCGTCCTCGCTCACCGCGACCCCCATCGGAAAGGCCTCCTCAAGGAACGTTCCGTTTTTCTGATTCAGGAACAAGAAGTTCGGGGTCGCGTCGTTGGCCACGTAAAGATCGATCCAGCCGTCGTCGTTGGCGTCGAACCAGGCGATGCCCAATCCAAAGTAGCCGTCGGCATCCAGGATCCCCACTTCCTTTCCGGCATCCTCGAAGGTACCGTCACCTCGGTTACGGTAGAAAACATCCGACAGCCCAGGAAGTCCTCGCGGGCCGCACTGGACCGAGACGCCCCGGTACTGACACGTCTTGTCCTTGCCGAACTCCGGCAGGTCGTCGAGATCAATTTCGACATAGCGGCTGACGAAAAGGTCGAGGTCGCCATCACGGTCGGGGTCGGCGAATCCGCAGCCGGTGGACCAGCCATTGACCGAGACTCCGGAACTCTTGGTTGCATCTTCGAAGGATAAATCGCCGCGATTGCGAAACAGGCGGCTTTGCTCCACGCCGGTCACGTAGATGTCGTCGTGGCCGTCGCCGTCAGCGTCGCCAACGCACACCCCGACTCCCCAGCCCGGATAGTCGACACCGGCAGTGTCGGGCAGTCGCTCGAACTTTCCGCTTCCGCGGTTATGAAACAGTGCGCTCGATGCTGCCTGAGGATTCTTCGCAGAATCGACGGTCAGCGAGTTGACCAGATAAATGTCTAGGAGCCCATCGTTGTCGATATCGACTAGGGCAACGCCGCCGCTCATGGATTCGACGATGTACTTCTTCTCCGGAGCCGAGCGTTGCTGGAAATCGATACCCCAGCGATCGGCCACATCGACAAAAATCGGCAGCGGCGCAGACCTGATTCCAGCTGATTCTGTGGCGTTGGCTGTAGTTTGTGCCCCTGCAAGGCTGGGAGCCAAAAGGACGATGGCGATGGTCGCGGCAGCGAGTGAACTCGATGCAAGTCGTCGAGTTCGACGTTTTTTGATCATGGCGAAGAGCTACCTCCGGGTACTTGGCCACGCAGCGTGAGAATACGTTCTTCCATAGCGTCCTGTGACTGTTTGTACAGCTGGTAGTGCTGGGAGGATGACTCGCGATCGCCGAGCCGTGTGTACGCGAGACTCAATTGGTAGTGGGCTTTGCCAGGTGTATCGCTGGACTCGAGGCTGCGCAAGAGAAAGTCCTTTGCTTCGGCGAAGAGTCCCTGCTTCATCCGTACCATGCCGAGAACCAGCAGCGCTTTTGCATGTTCTGGATTTCCCGTGAGGGCAGCCGTGGCTTCTTGTTCAGCGGCGTCCAGTTCACCTGACCCTTCTAGGGACTCGCTCATCGCGGCTCGTGCTTCGATGCTCTCCGGACGCAATCGCAAGGCCTCGCCGAGGACGGCTCGGGCCTCCTGATGACGGTCGAGACCGTTGAGACTGAGGCCGAGACCAGCCCAGGCAAGGTGATTTTTGGGAGCAAGCTCGATGGCGCGCCGTAGAGCCACCTCCGCGTTTTGCAGGTCACTCAGGGCGAGGCGCGCTACTCCCAGGAGATAGGAGTATTCGGCCACGGACGGGTGCATGCGCTGGAGGGCCTGAAGGGGTAGCAGCGCCGAGGCAGGCTCGGTTCGGGCCAGGGCGATACGAGCGCTTAGCAGCAGCACGCGCTCCGCGTTTGGCGCCAGGGAATGGAGCGGTTGCAACAAGCTTTCCGCCCGGTCGAAGTCTCCCTCAGAGGCAGCGCGCTCGGCGGCGGCAAGTCGTTCCTTAATGCGAGGAACAGGCTCGATATCATCCTGGCCTTGATTCATTAGAGCATTACTCAGCAGGAGCCTTCCGGCTGAAGTTGCTGCGGAGAGTGTTGAGGCACACGCTCCACCTAGGAGAGCGCATACGAGCAGCAAAGCAAGTTGCGGTTTCCTGACTTTTGAACTTTCTGGGTTAGTCAACGATGGTTCGGTGGATCTGGGAGTCCGCATAGTCATGGGAGCGGCTCTAGTTGCGGGTTCGATAGCGGATCTGCTTGGGGACTATCGCCATTGGTGGCCTTGAGCCGTCGGTACTCAGCGAACGCTGCACTAGATTCATCCGCTCTTCCCAGCCGCTGCAAACAGATGCCCAGCTGATAGTGCGCGTTGTAGTTGCCGGGCGCCAGTTGGACTGCGGTTGCCAGATGTTGCGCTGCCTCCACGAGGAGGCCGCGGGCGAGCTGGATCTTGCCCAGGAGATATCGCGCGTTGGCGTGTTCTGGGTCGCGGCGCAAGACTCCGAAAAGAAGGTTCGATGCGCGCTCGAGTTGCTGCGACCGTTCGAGCACGTTTGCTAGGAGGTACTCTAGTTCGAGTGAGTTTGGCTGACGTTCGAGTTCGGCGAGGTAGTGCTGTTCGGCCTGCTCAAGTCGTCCTTCACGCAGGGCGATCATGCCGAGTCCGGAATGGGCGTCCTGGACATCAGGGTTGAGCTCGAGGGCCTTCTCGAGATGTTCGACTGCAGCCTCGAAGTCACCAGTCTGGGCCTTTGCCTGGCCGAGTAAGACTTGCAAAGGTGCCCAGCCTTCGTGACGGGCGACCAGGCTATCTAGGAGCAGGGCCGCCTGCTCGCGGCGGCCACCGCGGATCAGGGCTGTACCCAGCACGTACTGGAGATTGGGATCGTTGCCAGTGGCCGGATCAGAAAGCAAGAGATCCGCCGCCACGTCGAACTGCCCGCTCTGCATCTGAGCAACGGCCAACATCCGCCGCGCCTCCATCGGGTCGAACGCTAAGCTCGCGGTTCCGCTCGTGGATGCCAAGGCCCGTTCCAGACCGGTCACCGCCTCGCGATAGTTGCCCGCACGAAATTGCGCTACCGAAAGCGCATGAACGTACTGAGTTTCTGGAGAAGTTTGGGTGGCAATCTCGAAGAGATCCGCGGCCCTGGCGGCCTCGTCCTTCTGCAAGAGAAGTAGGCCCAGGTTGTAGTAGGCACTGCCCATGCGGCGGTCGAGGGCGGCGGCCGCCAATCGGAGCGAGTCAGGATCTGTGGCGGGGTAACGGGGCGCCTGCATCGCGCCAAGAACAAGTGAGCGATCGCGGTTTTGGTCGGTCAAGTCAGCGGAGGACGAGTCGTCGAGATAGAGGGTTAGTTGCGAGCGGGCGCTCGAAACTTGTTGCGCACTCGATTGTTTGGCGGCGTTGAAGTGCTCAGTTGCCGAGGCTTGGTTGCCGAGATTGCGATGAGCTAAACCGAGTTGATAACGGATGCTTGAGAGCTGCTCCGGCGCGGAGCCCTCTGAACGCGCAGATGCGAGAGCCCGGCCGAGGGTTTCGACCGCTTCTTGGTCCCGACTGAGCCTCACCAAAACCGTGCCATAGACGTGCAACGCGCCGACACTCGGCGATGGAGGTTTGACGGCGCGCTCCAAGGCGTCAGCCGCTTCCTGGTAGAGGCGGGTTTCCATCAACACAATCCCAAGATGGAAGTTGAGCCAAGGTTCGTCGGGCGTGTTCCGAAGCTCCCTTCGGTACGCCGTGATCGCTTTCTGGTTGGCCTGCGGGCCATCGATCAGCAGCTCCACCGAGGCCAGGTAGAAATTGGCTCGTGCAGCCTCAGGGTCAATGGCGAGGGCCCGTTCGAGCATTGCGCGAGCAGGCTCGAGCTGCCTGAAATCACGCAAGGTACGGCCTACTAGTACGTATGTTTCTGCTCGAGGGTCCTTTAGGGTTAGCTCTTCAAAGAGCGTGATCGCCTCTGACACCTCGCCTGTGCGCAGAAGCCCGGTGCCTAGGGTGAACATCAATTCCACGGTGGTTTGTGAAGGCTCAGGTGCCTCATCCGCAGCCTTGCTGGTGTTAACTAGCTCCCGAAGCTCTTGAACAGCTTCTTCTTCGTGGCCCTCCGCTGCCAGGACGTGCGCGATCCACCGCTTAGCGATCAGGTCGGTGGGGGAGCGCTCGAGGACCCGGCGGAGTGTCAGGTTTGCAGTTTCGAGCTGACCCTTCTCGAAAGCGACCAGCGCAGTCCCGAGGAGGGGTCGCCTTTCCTCCGCGGAGATCCTCAGCGCGGCTTGGTAACTTCGCTCAGCGGTCTGGGTTTCATCTAGAGAGCTGGCCATCGCGGCGCGTACCAACCAGGCTTCGAGAAGTCCTTCCCTGAGCAGGCTTTCGCCGAGGTCAAGTTCGCCGGCGGCGAGCGCTCGCTCTCCTTGGAGAATGAGCCCTAGGGCGAGGCGTTCCGGACGCCCAGAGTCTGTTCTCGGGTTGGGGCTGGCTCCGTACGCAGCCGCAGCAAACGCGAAGAGGAGGCTGAGGATAGTGACGTTCAGTCCCGCAAGGGGGGGCTGTGTGATTTTGCTGTGCACCATACCTACAGCCTTCGTAGGGGGGTTGCGGTGGATCTTCGGATCATGAGTTGGGGTTCCACCGTTTGGGCTCCCGCCTCAGCTTCCTGCTCCCCGCGGACTGCAGCGAGCAGTGTTTTGGCAGCGAGTCGACCCATTTCGCGAAGGGGCTGCCGCACCGTAGTCAAGGGAGGCGTATGGAACGACGCGCTTAAGATGTCGTCGAATCCCACCAGCGAGATGTCTTGTGGAACATAGCGGTTGGACTCTGCGAATGCTCTTGCGGCGCCAATCGCGGAAAGATCGTTGAAGGAAAACAGCGCCGTGAAGGGAACTAGCGAGCTCAACAAATCAGCTGCGCACTCATATCCCTCGGCATAGCCGACTTCGACATCCCGGAAATGTTCTCTAGCGGCGCCGCTATGATCGCTCTTGAGTTCGCCTAGACGTCTGACCAGATTCTCCCGAATGGGTAGGCCGAGAGTGCGTGCGTAGCGGACGATTGCTTTCCAGCGCACACCCGAATCGGCACTATCTACAGGGCCTCGGAAGAAAGCTACATCTCGGTGGCCTAGCTGCCAGAGGTGATCGAGTGCGAGCTTGGCAGCATGGTCGTGGTCCAGGACGACGGAAGCACCAACGGTGCGCTTGGCATCTCCAGAAATCCTTACCGTCGGCACGTTGGTGTCGCTCGGCAGATTGGTATTGGCGAGAATGAGGCCCTCGACCTGACGGTCTTCGAAGGTCTGCAGGGCGAAGCGCATCCGTTCTGGGTCTGAGGTATGACTGGCTACGAAGTAGAAGTAGTTCTCTTTGTGTAGCTGTTCCTCGATGCCCGCTAGGACCGCGGCCTCGTAGCCCTCTGAAATCTCCGGGACCAACACGCCGATGGTCTGCGTACGGTTGCTTCGCAGCGAGCGCGCGAGTTGGTTCGGGCGATAGCCAAGGCTCTTGGCGGCGGCGCGGACGCGTCGATGGGTCTCTTCCGGTATGGCCGCTGCGGCGGGGGCCCGGTTAAGAATTAGCGAGACGGTTGCGGGGGAGACGCCGAGAAATTGAGCGACATCCTTCAGGCGGACGGGCTGGGCCTTGGTGCGGGCTTTGGGCAATCGGGCTGTTCGTTTGTCGGCTACCAAAATGAGAGTGCCTATGAAGTGAGGATGCGCTGCCGTTTATGTCGGCGAAGTTGCCTTCGAGCGGCGCGAAAGGATGCTGAAAGAATCTGAAGGATACAGGCGATCGAGATCGGGTGAAGAGAATTGGAGAGTCCTGGGCACCAGTGATTCCCTAGGAAACGAGTTGAAACTCGTGACTTTCGCTCTGTGAAGCATTCTCCTCGTGAAGAAATCAAGAAGGTGCTGCTTGACGGCTTTGTTGGGAGCGTGGTAAGTTTACTAAAACGTTTTAGTAAGGCAAGTCCGCTGGCCGCTTATGACCTCGTCAGCTTGCCACACGCCGCAAGGCATCCATTTAGAAAGTGAGGAACGTTGCTCATGCGCACACGAAGTCTCGTGCTATTCCTTCTCGTCTTGGTCGTCCCAGTTGCAGTTTTTTCCCAGCGAACGTTGGCGAGCTTGCAGGGCACCGTGACGAGTCCCGATGGCCAGGCCCTTCCGGGCGTAACGGTCGTGATCAACAATGCCAAGAATGGCTTCGAACGGACTGCTATCACTGGAAGCAACGGTGCTTTCAGCTTCCCCAACTTGGTGGTTGGGACCTACGATCTTTCAGCGTCGCTGGATGGCTTCCAGAGCAAGGAGATCGAAGGGGTTGTGCTCAACGTAGCGGATAATCGCTCGATGAGTTTCGCCATGGACGTGGGCACTCTCGTAGATGTCGTCACTGTCAGCGCCGACGCGGTCTCCTTGGAGACCGTCGGTGGCGAAGTGGCCGGGGTTATCACTGGAGACCAGGTCCGCGAACTGCCGCTAAACGGTCGCAACTTTGTGCAGCTTGCCCAGCTCATGCCAGGTGTCAGTGCGCCAGAGGGCCTTGATACCAAGAACAAGGGACTGCTGGGTGGCGTTGATCTCTCGGTGTCTGGTGGTTCGACCACTTCAAACCTTTGGTCGGTAGATGGCGCCAACAACAACGACGTTGGTTCGAACCGCACGATTCTGGTGTACCCGGCTGCTGAGAGCATCGAGCAGTTCAAAATCCATCGCAATAGCTATGGAGCGGAGTTTGGACAGTCCGGTGGTGCCCAAATCAATCTCGTTACTAAGAGCGGCACCAACCGCTTTCATGGTTCCGCCTTCTACTTCAATCGGGATGCCTCTCTTTCGGAAACGAACTACTTTCTCGAGCAGGCCAATCTCGCAAAGGAACCGCTCAAGCGCGACGACTTCGGCTTCACCCTAGGCGGCCCTGTGGTGCGCGACAAGCTGCACTTTTTTTGGTCCGAGGAGTGGAACGATGAAGCGCGCGGTGTTGTGCGGACCGGGTTTGTTCCGACCGCTGCAGAGCGGGTCGGAGACTTCAGTGGCGCTCGTATTGCTGGTTGCTCTCCAGCGATTCCGGTCGATCCGCTGACGGGTCAGCCTTTCCCCGGTAACCAGATTCCTGCCGATCGGCTCAGTGATGCTGGTCTTGCATATCTCAATCTGTTCCCCCAGCCGAACGTGAATCCCACCGGTGGTAGTTGCAACAACTACGTCGATGCTCCGGCGACACCGATTGAGTGGCGTCAGGACAGCCTGCGGCTTGACGCGACACCCAACGACCGCACTCAAGTCATGCTGCGCTACACCCAGGACAGCTGGGAAAACGGCTCTCCTAACGCGGGTGCTTCGAACGGCTTGTGGGGCGACGATCCCTTCCCGGTGGTTGATTCATCCTGGGACCAGCCCGCTCGCTCGGTGGTGACACAGCTGACGAATACGCTGGGCGCCAACTCGGTCAACAGCTTGCGCTTCTCCTACTCTGGGAACGAGATCGATATCGCGCGTGGCGGTACGAACCCTGGATTGAACGGCGAGATCAACTCGCTGATTCCCACCGTCTTCGGCGGAAAGACTGGCGGCGCGGATCGCAGCCATCCGGTTTTCTGGGGTGGGCAGGGCTACCAAGCTCTCTGGAACATCGCACCTTGGCAGAACAAGCAAGATCTTCTCGTGCTGAAGAACGACTATGAACAGGTCTTCGGCGATCACTGGCTGCGTGCTGGCATTCTCTACGGGGAAGGCAAGAAGGATGAGTTCATCGGCGGTGCCTCGGCGTTCGAGTCGCCGCAGTTCTGGGGTGCGGCCGGCATCAACGGCTGGGGTGCGACCAGTGGCAATGTCCTTGCGGACTTCCTCATTGATGACATGACCTTTGGCTTCTCTGAGAACTCGTTCGAGCCGTTTCCTGAGTTGGAATGGACCGACATCGAACTTTACGTTGCCGATTCTTGGAGCATCACCGATCGAGTGACCCTGGACTACGGCATTCGTTACTCGCGCTATGAGTTACCCAGTGCTGCTGACAGTCGGATCACTAGTTTCGATCCCGCCTCGTTTGACCCCGCGCTGGGTAACGATCCGTGCAACGGATTGCTCGAGGTCCCTGGAACCAGCGGTTGCCAGGCAGCAGGTTTTCTTGGCGGAAGACCGGGTCCGAATAGTGCTCTGGTCGAGACCGACGACGACAACTTCGCTCCTCGTCTCGGCCTTGCCTGGGACCTTAAGGGTGATGGCAGGACGGTGGTGCGAGCAGGAGCTGGCCAATTCTTCCAGCGTGAGCGTGTCAACGTCATCTTGGAGATGGCCGGTAATCCGCCGTATGCGTTCTCGCAGAGTGGGATTCGGAAGCTCGATGATGCAAACGAACCGTGCGGGGGCTGCTTTTCAGTCGGTGCGGGTGCGCCGCGGAACGGTTTCGACAAGAACGCTGAGACTCCTTACAACCTCCAGTACAACCTGAGCTGGGAGCAGCGGATTGGCCGCAACTCCTCGTTTGAGGTGGGCTACGTTGGGAGTCGCGGCAAGCATCTGATGCGTCGTTCCGACATCAACTACGTTTCAACTGGGGACGGCGACGGCAATGGTGTCTCGGATCGACTCGACTACATTCGAGCCGGAGCGAACAATCCAGGCCGCTTCCGTCAGTACAGTGTCTTTGGTGACGCGACCATCCTCTACTGGGAAAACAACGGTTCGTCGGAGTACCACTCGTTGCAAACGCAGTTCAGGAGCACCTTCGGTCGTGGCTCGCAGTTCCAGGCGTCCTACACGTACGCGAACTTCAAGGCCGACGATCCACTGAACGATTCTGGTGCGGGCACCTTCGCGGGGCAGGTTATCGATCCGGAGAATTCGCGTCTTGATTGGGGCTACGCCGGTTTGCATCGGGACCATGTCTTCAATGCGAGCTTGGTGCTCAACTTGCCAACGCTGGACAACAAGGGCGGCTTTGTCCGCGGGCTCTTCGGCAACTGGGAGATCGCAAGTATCGTCAACTACGCATCAGGGCAGGCTCTTAATGTGACTGTCGGTGGTGCACCTGGCCTCGGTGGTGGTGTCTCTGGCACTGGTTTCGCCAACAACCAACGGCCTAACCGCGTTCCTGGTCAGCCCTGTAAGGCAAGTGGTGGCCCGGGCGAGCAGTGGCTCAACCCAAATGCGTTCACTCTGGACGGGTTTCAGCTGGGAAGCATTGGTGACTACGAACGTGGTTCTTGCGAAGGTCCAGAGTTCTTTCAGGTTGACCTGTCCTTCTACAAGAACATCCGAGTGACCGACAGTGTGCGCATGCAAGTCCGGTTCGAGGTCTTCAATGTATTTAATCGGGACAACTTCATCGCGGTGGATACCGCGTTGAACCCGAGTTCGATCACCCTCGATGCCCCGGTCGATCAGGCCACGACGATTACCGGTTTCACTCCCTCCGGCTCTTTTGGCCGGGCGATTGCAACTCGTGATCCTCGCCAGGTACAGCTAGGTCTTCGCCTGATCTTCTAGAGGTCTTTCGAAGGCGGAAGCACAGCCCGATCGTGAGCTTTCTTCACGACCGGGTTGGCTCATCTAGCCGTTGCTCTTGGCTTGTGTAACCAGACTGGCCGGCTTTGAGGCGGGTCCTGGAGGCCATTCCTTCGGCTGCTCGTTGCACCGACGTGTTTGGCACCCCGTTCCATCTGAATTTACGAGAGATGACATGAAGTACCTGGTTGATCGAGCGGCCCGATCGGCAAACTGGCGCGGCACTCAGCCTTCGCTTTGGTTGATGTTTCTGGTCCTGTTCCTCTGTGGTGCTGCTGTGTCGGCGCAGGTCATCGTCGGATTCCCTGAGTCCACCACCGGTTCGGTCGGTAGTGAGGCGTTTCTTGCAGCGGAGGGCCGCGCGCAAGCCCAGCCCGTGGATGAAGTGGCGCTCGAGGCCCTCCTTGCTCGGATGACCGTGACCGAGAAGATCGGCCAGATGACGCAGCTCGACATCTTCATGATTACCGACGGTTTGCATCAAGAGATGCAGATCAATCCGGACAAGCTTCGTGAGATGGTGACAGAGCGAGCCGTTGGGTCGATTCTGAACGTCAATGGGGAGGCGCTCTCGGTGGAACGTTGGCATGGCCTGATTCGAGCGATCCAAAACGCGGCCACGGCTTCACGTTTGAAGATTCCAGTGATCTATGGTCTCGACAGCATCCACGGAGCAAACTATGTGGAGTCGGCGACAATCTTTCCGCAGCCGTTGGGCCTGGCTGCGACATTCAACCCGGAGTTGACCTTGAAAGGTAGCCGGTTGGCTGCGGCGGAGACCCGCAAAGCCGGCGTGCCATGGAACTTCTCGCCAGTCCTAGATGTGGGGAGGCATCCCGCCTGGCCTCGGCTCTACGAAACCTTTGGCGAAGATCCCTACCTGGTATCGGTGTTCGGCGTTGCCTCGATCCGCGGCTACGAGGGTCGGCGCATTGACGGTGCCATGAGCGTCGCTTCGACGATGAAACATTTCCTTGGTTACAGCGAGCCGGTGACCGGACATGATCGGACGCCGTCGAGGATTCCCGAGCGCAGGTTGCACGAAATCTTCGTGCCACCGTTTCGAGCTGCGGTGAACGCTGGTGCCCGCACGGTGATGATCAATTCGGGCGAGATCAACGGAATCCCTGTACATGGTGATCGCCGAATGTTGACCGAGCTGCTCCGTGAGGAACTCGGCTTTCGCGGTGTGGCAGTGACCGATTGGGAAGACATTAAGAAGCTGGTCACCCTTCACCGGGTGGCTGTCACCGAGAAACAGGCCACTCTCATGGCGATCAACGCGGGCGTAGACATGAGCATGGTGCCGCGCGATGCAAGTTTCATGGATCTCATGGCGGAGCTTGTCGCAGAAGGCTCGATCAGCGAAGCTCGACTGGACCTCTCGGTGCGTCGCATTCTGCGGCTCAAATTCGAACTCGGTCTGTTCTCCGACCCGCTCCTAGGGGTTGATTCAGAGGTAGAGGTTGGCTCCACCGAGGCGCGCAAAGTAGCGCTTGCAGCGGCGCGCGAATCGATCGTTCTTCTCGAAAATCGAGATGCGACCTTGCCGCTGGATGAAGGAACACGCCTGCTGATCACTGGGCCGACGGCAGACTCTCTTGAGTCACTGGCGAATGGTTGGACTTACACGTGGCAGGGACACGGGGCCTCGAACTATCCCGAGGAGTCGCTGAGCCTAGTCGCCGGCCTGAGCGCCATGGCCCGGAATCGCGTGCACTACCTTCCGACCCCTCGAGCAGACATCAATGTACCCTCGATCTTGCCAGGCTTACGCCGTGAAAGTCGAAAGGCCGATGTTGTGATCCTCTGCCTGGGCGAGCAGTCCTACACCGAGACGCCAGGAAATATCGACGATCTACGCTTGCCTAAGGATCAGCTTGAGTTGGCCAGAGCGGCCTACGATCTTGGCAAGCCGGTAGTACTGGTGCTGATTCAGGGTCGGCCCCGGGTCTTGGATGGCATCGCGGATGCTGCAGCGGCGGTGCTGTTCGCGCCGAACCCTGGCCACGAGGGCGGCCAAGCGATCGCCGAAGTATTGCTCGGCATGGTCAACCCGAGCGGCAAACTTCCGATCACTTATCCGCGCTTCACCAATGCACTGCGGACCTACGACTTCAAGCAGTCTGAAAGGCAGGACACAACTTTCGGACTCACGGCCTTCAACCCGCAGTGGCCCTTTGGCCATGGTCTCAGCTACACGACGTTCGAGGTATCGGATCTGACTCTTACAGAGTCGTCTGCGGGACTTCGCGAAAGCGTTGGGGTTTCGTACCAAGTGACCAATACTGGACAGCGAGCGGGGCTTGAATCGACGTTGCTCTTCGTGACCGACGAGGTGGCGAGCATCACGCCATCGGCAAAACGATTGCGGCGCTTTCAAAAGGTTTTTCTCGAACCTGGCAAGTCAGTTGTGGTGGAGTTCACCCTCGGACCAGCGGACTTCGAGTTCGTCCGACGTGACCTTGAGCGGATTGTGGAGCCTGGTGACTTCGTGATTACGGTGGGCGATCAGTCGGCCACACTGACGCTCGAGCGCCCTGCGGAATGATGCGAAATTTCTATGTCCTCGGTGACCGTCCTCGAGCGGAGATCAACCCTGGGCTCAACCAAGTGCGTCAAGGACTGGAGTTGGTGTGATGACCGAGCAACTTGGGACTCTCGACTGGTTAGTAGTTGCCGCATACTTCGGCCTGATACTCGGCGTCGCGTGGTGGTCAGCCGCTGGCAAGAAGTCGACGCACGAATCGTCCACAGGCTACTTCCTCGCGGGCCGCAACGTTGGCTGGTTCGTGGTCGGCGCGGCGCTCTTTGCTTCCAATATTGGCTCTGAGCACTTAGTGGGCCTAGCCGGTACCGGCTTTGGGTCGGGCGTGGCTGTAGCCCAGTTCGAACTGCTCGCCTCTTTGATCCTGCTGTTGCTGGGCTGGGTGTTTGTCCCGTTCTACATATCGAGCGGTGTCTTCACCATGCCGGAGTTTCTGGAGCGCCGGTACTCTTCTGGAGCACGCTGGTACCTCGCCGTGGTTTCGATCATCGGCTACGTACTCACCAAGATCTCAGTCACCCTCTATGCCGGCGGGATCGTCTTCGAGGTCTTAGTCGGTGGTGGATTTTGGACCGGTGCCATCTTGATTGTTCTACTCACCGGGGCTTACACCGTTCTCGGCGGCCTGCGCGCGGTGCTCTATACCGAAGCTATCCAGACCGTCCTACTGATCCTCGGAGCCCTTCTCGTCACGATTCTGGGCATCGTCAAGTTGGGCGGAATCAGCGCGCTGCGCACCTCGGTGGATCCGAGTTTTTGGGAGATGTGGCATCCGTCGAGTCACCCGAGCTTTCCCTGGACGGGGATTCTGTTCGGTGCTCCTATTCTGGGTGTCTGGTATTGGTGCACAGATCAGTTCATCGTTCAGAGAGTTCTTTCAGCGCACGGCATCGAGCAAGCACGTCGGGGAACAATCTTCGCTGGCTTTCTCAAGATCCTGCCGCTCTTCTTGTTTGTGGTTCCCGGTGTGATCGCCCTGGCCCTGACCCAGAAGGGCGTGCTGAACATCACCAACCCGGACCATGCACTGCCGGAAATGATCCGTAGTTTGTTACCTGCGGGAATTCGTGGTTTGGTGGTCGCAGGATTTCTTGCGGCGCTGATGAGTTCACTTGCTGCAGTCTTCAACTCTTGCTCGACACTGATCACACTTGATGTCTACCGTCCGTTGCGACCAAACGCCTCGGAGAAGTCCCTCGTCCTAGTGGGCAAGGTCTCAACGCTGTTTCTTGTCGTTCTTGGCTTGGCGTGGATTCCCTTCATGAAGTTCATCTCGGGTCAGATTTACGTCTATCTTCAGAGCGTGCAGGCGTATATTGCTCCACCCATCGCAGCGGTCTTTCTGATCGGCCTGTGCTGGAGGCGAGCCAATGCCAAGGGTGCGATGGCGTCACTGTTGACTGGCTTTGTCCTGGGAACCTTGCGCTTAGTGCTCGAACTGCGTGGAGTCGCGTTGAACGGGATTATGGACAGCTTTGTCTCCATCAACTTTCTCCATTTCGCTCTTTTACTCTTTGTGATTTGCTCTCTCGTCCTGGTCGTGGTCAGTCTGATGACCCAACCGCTACCGGCGGCTCAGCTGGAAGGGCTGACCTTCGCTACGACCCTTGGTAGCCGATCAGCATCCGAGGAGCACAGTCGCAAGCGGGATCTCCTCTGGACGGGTCTCCTGATCGCTGCGGTCATCGTGGTTTGGGTGCTGTTTAGATGAGGTGGTTTTGCGAAGGGGTTTGCCTAGGCGACGGAGTTGCGGAGAAATTGTTGTCATGACGGTGAATCCACAGATTGCTCCGCGTACGGAACCCGAGCGCTTGGTGGTCGACATCGGCGGGACCTGGGTTAGATGTGGTCTCGTCGCCGATTCAGCTGATCCTCATCCGCGCTCGGTCGAACGGTCACCTGTCGAGGCTTATTCAACTGTGGCCGATGCGCTTCGGGAGTATCTCGACGGCCAGAGTGTCAAGGTCGAGAAAGCGACTCTCGCAGTCGCCTGTCCGGTGGTGGGAGATCATGTTGCCTTGACCAACAGCAATTGGAGTTTTTCCCGTACAGCGTTGGCACAAGACCTCGGCTTGCGTTCCCTAGATGTCGTCAACGACTTCGCCGCTCTGGCCCAGTCGATCCCGCTGCTTGCCGAGTCGGAAACCCGGGTTCTCAGTCCAGGCTGTGAGTCGAGCCGAGCTGACGCGCCGATCCTGGTGATCGGACCCGGTACCGGCCTTGGTGTTTCGGCCTTGCTCCCAGTTGAAGGCGACTGGATCGCCATTGAGGGGGAAGGGGGACATCGGGATCTTGGGGCAACCACCGATCCGGAGTGGCAAGTCCTGCAGATTCTTCAGCGCGAGTTCGGGCACGTGTCTGCGGAACGAGTCTTGTCGGGAGATGGCCTGGTTAACCTCTATCAGGCCTGGCAGGTACTTTCGGGCACCAGCGAACTCGCCAAGTCGAGGCTGGAAGTGGCTGAGATTGTTGATGGCGCACATCATGGTGACCGTGTGTGTGTGGACACGACCCGGATGTTCTCGGCTTGGCTTGGAGCCGTTGTCGGTGACGCAGTGCTCACTTTTGGTGCGCTCGGCGGGGTTTACCTTGGCGGCGGAGTGCTCGACAAAATGGGTCCTGCATTCGACGAGATTCACTTTCTGCATCGATTTGCACAGAAGGGTCGATTTGGAAGCTATCTAGAAAGGGTCCCTGTCCGGCTTATCCTTGATCCGGTGGCCGGGCTCCGCGGAGCCGCCATGTGGTCTCATCGGCGGAAGGCCTGAGCCTCAATGGGAGGCTCGGTGGTGTTTCTGACGGGAGTGAGCTTGCATGATTTGGACAGAATGCGAAGACGGTGAAGAGCTAGCGCGCCTGCTTGCGGCGTCTATTGCGGACGATTTGATTGAAGCTGTGGCACGAGATGGGCGAGCAGCGATCGCGGTGTCTGGAGGCTCGACCCCGGTGCGTCTGTTCGAGGCGCTATCGACCAGCACGGTGCCGTTCCACTCAGTGGTGGTGGCGTTAGTGGACGAGCGTTGGACTTCCGTTGAGCGGGACCGCAACGAGACGTTAGTGCGTGAGCGACTTCTGAAGAACGCGGCCGCTGAGGCGAGCTTTCTTGCTCCTTGGGACTTTCGAGATCAGGGGCTTCGCGCAGCTGTAGACCGGCTGGAAAGAATTGGTCGGGAAGACAAAATCATCCCGCCGGGAAGGCCCTTCGATGTGACTGTGCTCGGCATGGGGACAGATGGACACACAGCGTCCCTCTTTCCGGATGCAAAACAACTCAAGCATGCGGTTATCACCTCCCACTCTTGGGCTCAGTTGCTGCCGATGCGTGCTCCCCTTCCTCGGTTGTCGATGACGGTGTCGGCAATTCGAGCAAGCCAGCGCGTCATCCTCCACATTGAGGGGGCCGAAAAGAGAGAAGTGTTGGAGGCGGCCTTGGCTGTGCCCGAGGAGGCCGTGAAGCTTCCTATCCGACTTGTCGCCGACGTCTGTCCTCAACTCGAGGTTTGGTGGTCACCCTAAGGCTGCAGTCCATGAGGAGAGGCGGTCTGAGCCCCACCAAGAGCTAGAGGCCGGAACCCCGCTTCTTGCGGCGAGACGGCTTCTTGCTCTCGGGAACCGACGGATCTGGAACGTTGATTGTGGTGGTCACCAGCGATGTTTCCAGGCTATGTTCGTCGCGCACCGCCACCCCCAGAATCTGAGGGCCTGGCGCCACTTCGAGGTCTATGCGGAAAGTGAAAGTTGTTTCACCGTCCGCAGGCGCGGTGACTGGGTAGGGGCGCGAGGGTGCAATGACGCTCAGGTTCCGGCTATCGCGCAGGCCGACCTGCGCTAGAAGTCGACCGCTCTGAGAACCGTCAATTGGGAGGAACGTGACCTGATTGGTTGGCACGATCACGAAAAGCGGCAAGTTGAATCGTCCCTTGTCCAGAGGCGATAAATCGCCAGCGCCCAGCCGAACCTGAAGTGGATTCTCAGCGTCGCCCAGAAAGAGAACACTCTGGAGTTGCTCCCCCAGCCGCTCGGCTGCTGTCTTGTCATGGTAGCTCCCGCGATAGCGGACACGCATGTCTCCGCCCAACACACGAACCTCGATGCGGTGGTCACCTCCGTCACCGCCATGGCTGGGTGTGAAGGCAATGGAGTAGTACGAGCGCATTTCCTCAGCGATCTCTTCGAGCTGCTCGCCGAAGTCACTCCGGTTGAGAAAGGCCCGCCCGCCAGTTTCGTCAGCCAGCAGCACTAGCCCCTCACGGGCATTCTCGCGGCCTTCGGTTTGGATCCGCCCGAAGCTTCGGACATCGAGGCTGTTCGACTCAGCGCTACCGACTGGAGAGGGCCGAAGGCCCGTGGCTTGAAAGGTGTAGAAGGTGACTCGGTTCGCGTTCGCATGCCGACTCAGGCTTTGTATCGGGTCGGTGAGTTCACCCAGGAAATCGCGAAGGTTGAGGAGATCCGGCCGAGCCGGGCAGACAGAGTCCATATAGCCAGCGAGATCTGCGCCCGGACTGGTCTCCATCCCGTCGCTGGCGTAGACCACGGTCTTGAGTCCAGGGATACCCGACACCAGAGTTGCGGTTGATTCGAGCGCATCCAGGGTTCGGAGGAGGTGCTGCTTTCGCGTCTTTGCCCAGGCTTCAACCGCTGCGCGGCCGCGTCGTAGAAAGAGATCGCAGGGATCCCCTCTACCGCCAGCGAGCTGCTGAGCTTCGTCCCACTGCTGCTGGAGACTGCGAAGTGCCAAGCGCTTGGAACCCGCTTCTAAGGTGCCCCGCGTCGCTCCTTTTGCTATCGCATCGAGCGCATTCTGGAGCTGTTCCTTGGTGGATCCAAAGCTCGACTCCACCTGGAGAGTTTCGCCGAAACTGAGCAGCAGGATGCGCTCGGCAGGAACCTGTCCATCGGAGACGAAACTCCGCAGGTCCTGGACCAACTGAGTACGGCTGGCAGCCTCGGTGCCGGCGTCGTCGAAGAAGAGGACTAGATGGGTCGTTGCGGCGGGAGCGGGTCGGGAAAGTTCGCCGAAAGTCTGGGCGTTGTTCTCTTGTTCGCGACTCACTTGCCTAGAGAACGTCGACGCTGCGGTGACTTCTGAAAAGTACGCAATGTCGACCTGCTTGCCGTCCTCAAGCACCAGGAAGTTGTTCTCTGAGAGACCGGCAACCGGCTTGCCACCGGAGCTTGAGACCCAAACTTCAACGTTGACTAGTGGCACATCGACCCGATCGACGAAAGTCTCTGTCGGAGCTTGGGCTCCGACAGGTATAGCGAGCAGCGTTGCCACCAAAAGGGTCAATAGCGTCGAATTGACGGCGGACTTCAAGAGGACTGGCGGAAGCGCATATTGCATCTTGCTTCGATTCCTGGAGATATGAGCGGGTTTCCTAGGGTCGCTTAGGCGTGAGCTAAAACGTTTTAGTTCCTGCAAGATAGCAGACCGTCACTACTTTCGCGATTCGGAGGTTGGATCAGTACAAGGTCTGAAGACTCTGGTGCACGCATCGCTCAGAAAGTAGGGCAATCATCGCTCGGACGTGAGTCATCCTCAGCACCAACCGGCCCTTGGCTTTGTCGTGTTTAGAGCCTGAACAAACGGAGGCAGGAATGCTGAGGATGGCTCAGGTGAATGTTATTCGCCACAAGGTGTTGGTGGAGGGTCGCAGTCAGCGATCTGTTGCGCGCGAGCTGGGCGTGAGCGGCACGACGGTGTCGAAGTATTGAGTGGAGAGCGAGCCCAAACGCGTCGAGAATGCGTCGCGCCGGCGTCGAGTTTTGGAGCATGTAGCGCCGCGCCCCAACGAGCTGCTGGAGAGTTGGTCAAGACGTACGACGAAGGCGCGGCGGCTAACACCGGTCAGAGTTCATGAAGAGCTTCTCAAGGAGCGGATATTGCGTCACCTCTACGTCGATTGTGCGGCCGCAGGGCGGGTCGGTTTCTCGCTGATCAGGCCGCAGGCCCAACTACTACTGACTGAAAGGACGGGAAAACGGTCCTGCCGTAGACTCAATCAACTGGCGGCGGGTTGTCTAGTTTCTAAACGATGTTTGGCTCAGTTTCCGAGCGATACAAACACAGTCCTCTGAACGTTGCGCGTAGCCCTAGCAATCGTGGGTGGCGCTGCCGGCGTGTCGACTCTTGATCCCCTAAGGCAATGAGAACTACCGTGACCAACAGAGCACCAAGCAAGCGAGTGACTGGTGCCCCGCTCATCTCCAAGGCCGCCGAGACCTTCGATGCTGTGGTGGTGGGATCGGGCGCGAACGGCGGTTGGGTGGCGAAGCTGCTGGCAGAAGCAGGCCTCTCGGTGTGCGTTCTGGAGAAGGGTGAACCTCTTGATCCCAAGGTGGACTTCACCGAGCACATGCTGCCGCACGACTTCGAGTTGCGTGGCAAGCGAGATCCTCGCAATGAAGCGTTGAAGCGCCGACCTGTGCAGAGCAAGTGCTATGCGTGCGGTGAGAGCAACGCTCACTTCTTTGAAGATGAGATCGACAATCCGGTGACCACGCCAGACGGGCGCGACTTTTGGTGGGTGCGCGGCAACAAGGTCGGTGGTCGGACCCTGATGTGGGCGCGACAGTCGTACCGGATGAGCGACTGGGACTTCAAGGCGGCGAGCCGAGACGGGTTTGGTGTCGACTGGCCAATCGCCTACGCCGATCTTGCGCCCTACTACGACATCGTTGAACGCTACATCGGCGTTTCCGGTCGGCGCGAGGGGATCGACGTCTTGCCGGACGGCCAGTTCCTACCACCGATGGCTTACACCTGCGGTGAGCTAGATCTAAAGGCGGGCTTGGAGAAGATCGGGCGGCGTATGACCATTGGGCGTGCGGCGGTCCTGACTCGAAATCACAATGGCCGGTTGGCTTGCCACTACTGTGGCCCATGCCATCGTGGGTGCAGAACCGGTTCCTACTTCACTAGTCCAGGGTCGACCTTGCTGGATGCTGAACGGACCGGTCGCTATCGGCTGATCCCGCATGCTCATGTTCGGCAAGTGAACTTGGACGGCGGCGGTTTGGCCCGCGGTGTTGCTTACGTGGATACTTCGGTAGCGGGTGGGACCGAACGCGAAGTCAAAGCAAAGATCGTGGTTCTCGCGGCGTCCACACTGGGCTCAACAAGAATTCTGCTCAACTCTCCCGATGCAGACAGAGGCAGCGAGGGGTTGGCTAACTCGAGTGGCGCCTTGGGTTGCTACTTGATGGATCATCACTTTCAGCGCGGTGCGCAGGGTGTGCTGCCTGCACGAGGCCGCAAACCAGAGCTTGCTCGGCGGCCCAACGGCATCTACATTCCACGCTTCAAGAACCTTGGGGTCAAAGAACCAAGCTACCTGCGGGCCTACGGCTACCAGGGCGGCGAGAACGTTACCTCGTTCGAGCACGCCTATGGCAATCCGGGGTTCGGAGCGGAATGGAAACACCTGCAACGGAGCGCACAGGTTTCACACCTTTCGATCGAAGGCTATGGCGAGATGTTGCCTCGCCGATCGAATCGGGTTTCACTTGATCCGATGGTCACTGACAAGTGGGGCGTGCCGGTCTTGCACATCGACTGTGCCTGGAGTGACAACGAGAAGCGCATGTCGATCGACATGGCGAACGAGGCGCAGCACATGCTCGAAGCGGCTGGGGTCGAAGAGGTTGAGCAGTTCTACGATCCGGCGCCACCGGGCTGGAGCATTCACGAAGTGGGCACCGCGCGCATGGGCACGGACCGCAAGAACTCCGTGGTCAACGCGTTCCAACAGACGCATGACGTGAAGAACCTTTTTGTCATGGACGGCAGTTCGTTCGTCTCGAGTGGGTGCGTCAATCCAACGCTCACCATGATGGCGTTGACAGTGCGTTCTTGCAAGAACCTAGTGGCAGAGCATGCCGCTGGCCGTTTGGCCTAAGGGGCCGGTACCTACTGAAGCCCGAGATCCTCCACAAGGTTCTCGATCAAGCAGCGTTGGTGCTGGATGGTTGAAGCATGGGAGGTGCTGCGAATGATCCCTTGGACCCTCGAGCTTCCAACGTGTAGAGGAAATTGCGAGAAGGAAAGTGGCGGCGGGTGCATCTATCGCCCCATGACCGTTGGCCTTGGCGCCCGGTGAAACCACGTGCTGTTCGGACCGGCACGACAACTTCTTCCTTCGCAGGAGCCCTCACAATGAACAGATTCTCTCGTGCAGCCCTTGTCGCTTTGTGCTGCATCGCAATCCTCTCGGCCGGTGTCATCGCTCAAGACTTCACCGAAGCGCTCGACCGTAGCGCATGCACCTTTACCACGGTTGGCAGTAATCCCTATTACCCACTTTGGCCCGGCTATGAAACGGTGATCGAGGAGGAAGAGGAGGACGATGGCGAGACGATCACCGTCAGCGAGCGGATGATCGTCACTGGCGACACCAAGATCATCGATGGCGTTAGAACGCGGGTCGTCGACGTTGAAGAATCAGAAGATGGTGAACTGGTCGAGATTGCACGCAACTACGTTGCGGTGTGCCGCGAGACCGGTGACGTCTGGTACTTCGGCGAGGACGTCGAAGAGTACGAGGATGGCGAACTGGTCGACGAAGCGATCGAATGGCGCTCGGGGCGAGACGATGCTGGTCCTGGTCTTCTGATGCCGGGCACCCCGCTGATCGGGGCCAAGTACCTAGAGGTCAACGCCCCGGACGAGGCTTTGGATCTCTCAGAGATCACCGGGCATGGTGGCAACCTCATGGTGACGGCTGGGACCTTCTCCAATGTCCTGGTGATTGAACAAACCGACATTCTGGATCCTCCAGACGTGGCCGAGAAGGTCTTCGCACCTGGTGTTGGTTTGATCAAGGATGAGGATGCGGAGTTGGTCAGTTTCACTCTGCCACCCTGTCAAGCAGACGAGACGACCCACTGTCTTTCCAATGGCCGCTTCCGAGTGCAAGCGGATTGGACCGCGCCGAACGGTGATGAGGGTGACGGGATCGCGATCCTGGGTGCCGCGGATAGCGGTGAGTTCTGGTTTTTCAACACAGACAACACCGAATTGATCGTCAAGGTTCTTGATGCTTGCGAGGCGTTTGGAGCGCACTGGGTGTTTGCTGGCGGTCTCACCGATGTCGAAGTGACGATTGAAGTGACCGACACCATGACTGGCGAGACTGTGGAGTACGAAAACGAGCAAGGCGACCCGTTTGTCCCGGTCCTGGATGTCACGAGCTTCAACGACTGCCCCTGAGGTGACCGCAGGCCGGTCTTAGTTTGGAGTGTGCCCGGTTCTCTATTGAGTTCCGGGCATTGCTCCGTTTTGTGTAGCCACACCCATGTCTGCGGTGACCGGTTGGTGCCCGCCCCGCTACTGAGTTGCCACTGTCAGGTGTGTCAGGTGTGTCAGGTGTTTAAGGAGTCGGAATGATCGGTGCACGGTTCTCCTTACTACTTACTACTCATCGCTACTGCCGTCTTCGGGTCACAGGGGAGATGCTTGGACTCCGCTATCTTCTAGCTTCGTCGTGGTGATGCCAGTAGGGTGACTGAAGAGGTGGTCGAGGAACCGACGTTTCTCGGATAGGAACAGAGGATGGCTGAAGCACAGTGACCGAAACAGACAGCATCGCGTGGTATCGATTGAGAGCTCGCGCCGCAGCTTGCACCGTTGCCTTGGGTTTGTTGCTCGGCGCGCCGGCGGCGGAGGGTCAGCGCGGCAAGCGGTTACAGAAGGCTTTGCACGAGCTCAGAGCGCAAGGGCTCGAGTTGATCTATTCAGCACGCCTGGTGCGGCCCGAGTTGCGTGTGGCCGAAGCGCCCACTGGCTCCTTGGCCGAACAGCTCGAGCAATTGCTGACGCCACACGGACTGACCGCGCTCGAGACGGAAGGCGGCGCCTTCTTGGTGATCGCGAACATCGACGAGAGCGTGGCCGCACCATTGTTGCTGCAAGGGGCCGTTTTCTCGGCACACACGGGTTCTCCGCTCAACGGCGTCAGCGTCCGGATTGTTGATGTCCAGTCGATCGGTGCGGACTCGCCAACAGTTGCCCGTGGCGTAGAAGGTGGCGGTAACAGTTCCTCGGCGCCGAGCGTTATCGGCACCCTTGCCACCACCGGTCCGGTGGGTGCGTTTCGCTTCGCTGGACTCGCTCCTGGCCTCTACCAGCTTGAGGCGGGGCGTGACGATCATCTGGTCGAGCGCGCTTCTGTTGTGGTGCAACCATTGCCGTCGAGGTCTGGAAGGGCGGTAGGAGTGCAGCCCCGGGTGCGGATCGACCTCTTGCCGCGTGCGTTTCTGAACGACGAGATTGCAGTGCGCGCGAGCGAGGTGTCGCTGCTCACGGAAACAGGGCCTTCGTCGCTGTCGCTCGATCGAGCCCAAGTGGCGTCGCTGCCGCGTTTGGGTAACGATGTGTTTCGGGCGCTCTCGATACTTCCTGGCGTGGTCAGCAACGACGTATCGGCGCAGCCGCAGATCCGTGGTGGACGGCGCGATGAGTTGCAGGTGGTGTTGGACGGCCAAGAGCTCTACGGCGCCTACCACCTCCAGGACTACGATAATGGACTGAGCATCGTTGCCGCTGATGACCTTGCCCAAGTCGATGTGATTGCCGGAAACTTCACAGCCGCTAATGGCGACCGGATGGGAGGCGTGCTAGACCTGCGGACGGGCACACCCGACGGGCGAGGTGGCCGTTTGTCTTTGAGTGCGGTCAATATTGAAGCGTCCTACCGGGCAAAAATCGCTCGCGATCGCGGTAGTTGGCAAGTCACTGGCCGGCGTGGTTCCCTTGAGTACGTGAGTCGGCTCTTCGGTGATGAGAACCCGGGATTTTGGGATGTGCTTGGCAAGGCCGAGTTCCAGCTGGGGGATCGTCAGCAGTTGCGAATCAACGGTTTGATGGCAGGTGACGGCATCGACTTTGTGGAAGTTGTGGGCAGTGGCGCTGCTCGGGAAGTGGATACTCTGAACACGCGCTATCGAAACGATCAGTTCTGGCTGACTCACCAAGCACTGGTGGGGGAACGAACGCTGTTGTTGACGTCGGTGTCACATGGCCGGCTGGCTAGGGATCGAGCTGGCTCGGAGAGCGCGGAGGAACAGACCCTAGGCCTCTTGGATCGACGTGAGCTCGAGGTCGATGAAGCCAGGCAGAGCTGGTCGATGCAACTGACGCCGCATCGCACCTTGGAATTCGGGGGGGCCTGGCGCTCGTACGAGTCCGATTTTCTCTATCAAAGCACGTTCGAGCGGGAACTCACCGCAGTAGGTGATGAGGTGGCACTCTCGACTCCTCCGGAGGACTTTCAGGCGACCTTCGAGGGCGATCATCTAGGCGCCTATGTCAGCGACCGGTTACGCGTGGGGGAGAGGCTGACGGTGGAGACCGGCTTGCGATACGACAGCTACTCTCGTTCGCTGCTGCCGGCCGACGCTAGTTCAAATGCTTGGAGCCCGCGCTTGAACCTGGGTTATCAAGTCTCAGAGCGAACGATCCTGCGAGCTGGTTGGGGTCTCTACCATCAAAGCCAACGGCCCTACGAGATCGCGGTTGAAGACGGACAGACGGGGCCCGCGCGGTTGGAACGGTCCAACCAGGCGGTCCTCGGATTAGAGCATCAGTTCTTGAATCGGAAGCTCAAGGGTCTGCGTATTGAGGCCTACAGGCGAAGGATCTCAGATCCGCGAATCCGGTTCAACAACGCGTTCGAGCCTTTCAACGTGTTGCAGGAGTTGGAGCCCGACCGCGTGGGTATCGATCCGATCCGGTCGCGCGCTGACGGTATCGAAGTGGTCTTGCGCGGCACTCTTGGTGCGCGCACAGACTGGTGGTTCAACTACTCGTTCTCTCGCTCAGAAGACTTGTTGGGTTCATCTGAAGGTGGATTGCGGTTTGTCGAACGAGAGAGCGATCAACCGCATGCCCTGTCCTTGGTCACCGCCGTTCGATTGCCGCGTGCCTGGCAGTTGAGCCTTGCTTTGCGCTACCACACCGGCTGGCCGGTCACGCCCTCGTCACTGCGGCTGCTTACGACCGAGGAAGAGGGCGGAGCGGGCGACGACGAAAGCGACGAAAGCGACGAAAGCGAGGAGAGCGATGCGGGATTGCTCGTGCTGACTGGCCTCAACAGCGAGCGCCTCGACGACTACTACCGGCTCGATCTGCGACTGTCGAAGACCTGGGACCTATCGCGTGGCTCGCTCATGTTCTTCCTCGACATACAGAACGGACTCGATCGTCAGAATGTCTCGGGTCTAGATCACAGCCTGGACGATGGTGTGTTGACCGCCAGTCCCGAACGGTGGCCAGGGATCTTTCCCTCACTCGGCTTGCGCTGGACCTTCTAGTTACTGGACGTCCGTCTGACCTGGAAGAGCTTTCGGCCGTTGCGCCCTAGCGCTAGCGCCCAGTGGCCCAGTGGCGTAGCGCCTAGTGATCTGGCGGCCTAGTGATCCAGCGGTCTAGCGGTCTAGCGGTCTAGCGGAAGGCGACCAAGATCCTGCCGCCCTCGTATCGAGCGGTGAGGTCGAGAGTCAACAATACGTCCAGGGCTTTGGCTGGCTCAACGGCTTTGGACTGCCCTGCGTCGAGCGAGCTGTTTGCCGCACTCGCTGCGTTAGCGTCTTGGTAGACGACCTCACGTCCGGTTTCACTGGCTAGCCAATTGAGTAAGTCAGCGCCGCTGCGGCCATCCATCGGGAAGGGTGTTGCCCCGGCGAGAACCCACTGCCACTCTTCACCGAACACTGCCACCTGACGGCGGGAGATCCTCCCGGTGCTGTGGCCGAGCAGCTCCTCGCCGGCTGGGGCGGAAGCACTTTCGCCATCGCCAGTTTCCGCGCCGCTCATGTGCAAGGCAATCTCGCCCTCTCGAACGCGGGCGCGCAGTTGGAGTTCTTTGGTCTCGGTCTTCAGTAGGGCGACCTCGAACTGGGTTCCGATGTCGCGCACTGATCCGATGGCGGTGTGCACCGTCACGGAGCTGCCGGGACCTTGGGCCAGCGGGTCAGAAGCGATGTAGATCTTGCCCTCAAGGAGTTCGACCTGATCTACCGCGAGGAACCTTAGACGGCTGCCTTGGGCGATGCGCAACGTGTGGCCTGATGCCAGTCGCAACGAAGCGATGGTGTTGTCGCTGCGTGAGGTTTCAACGGTGTCGCCGACCTCGAGTTGAAGACCTCCTCTAAGCGCCTGAGAGGTTGCTTCCTCGTTCGCCAGGTGTTCGACCTGGCCGACGACTCGAGTAACGGAGGCGACGGCGATTGAGGGCGTTGGGGCGTCGAGGCCGTTCGAATGTGTTCCCGTGCCGAGCCACCACCAGCTAACTCCA
Organism: Acidobacteriota bacterium; assembly: GCA_029263415.1. Taxonomy (GTDB): domain Bacteria; phylum Acidobacteriota; class Thermoanaerobaculia; order Multivoradales; family Multivoraceae; genus JAJCXN01. The sequence goes on along the minus strand of JAJCXN010000008.1, from coordinate 72,307 downwards.
ACGAGGGCAAGTAGTCCGGCAGCGATGAGCCAGCTGTTGCGGATCCGTGGTGCTGAAGGCCTTCGCTCTGGGACCTCGAACGGCAGCGGCGTGTCGCCGCCGTGTTCGCTCTGCGTTTCGATCGCTGTTGCTGGGATCTCGGTGGCAGCAGGCTCTGATTGTTTGTCGGCTGAGTTCGACTTCACGGCATAGAGCTTGCGCCACTCCTCCTTGGTCGCCGCGCGGATCTGCGCGAGGTGCTCTTTGGGCGGCGTCGGTCTGGCTCCGGCCTCTGCGATCAGAGCGTCCATCGACTTCTTGGGGGATCGTTGTCTTGGGTCGTTGGTCATCTTCATTTCCTTAGGTCGGTCGCTGCCGACAAACTCCAGACATCGGGGTTCCGTGTACGTGTTCAGTGGCGTGTACGTGTTCAGTGGCGGTCGCTGGTGAGCGCTCAAGTTGTTCTTCGAAGGTCCGTCGAAAGGCCTTCCTGGCACGGGTCAACAGTGACTCTGCCGCCTTGAGGCCAACTGTCAATCGATCGGCGATCTCTTGCACCGGCACCCGCTCGATGTACTTCCACTCCAGGGCCTGAGAGTAGTTGGATGGCAGCTCATCAAGCGCTAGGTGAACAAGCTGGACCTGTTCCTTGGATGAGTAGTCGTGATGCGGGCCGCTGGGCGGAACCGCGAGCGCGCCTTGATCGAAGTCTTCGAGTTCCACATGCACTGAGCGTCGTTCGGCTTTGCGGAAGTACATCAGGATCTCGTTGCGGCAGCAGGTGCACAGCCAGGTGAACAGTCGAGCTTCGCTGCGAAAGCTGGCGATCTTTTGAATGGCCTTGCACAAGGTGGTTTGCACGAGATCGCGGGCCAGTTCACCGGACGGGTCGCGTCCGCGAAGGCGGCTTGCGGCGAAGCGGTAGAGCCTGGGCAAGAACTCTTCAGCGAACGCGTCGAACGCCGACTCATCGCCGCTGACCATGCGTTGGACTAGATCGCGCTCCCACGCAAGACCTCGGGGGTTGTCGGAGGAACCGTCGTCCCTGTCTGTTTCGTCTGAAATCACCGTTAGGCCTTCCGGGCAGATATGGCTGAATTCCGGGCGCCAGCCCTGCTGGCTGAGTGGGACTGGCTGAGTGAGACTGGGCCTCTGAGACGCGCACATCGGCGCACTCGAGGGCCATGCGTATTCGTGAGATGCAGTTTGATCGTAGACCATTCGCAAGCGAGGCGAGTTTTCAGAGCGAATGGATCGCACCACTAGCGTAGGCTGACGCGAACCGGTTCGCCCGCTGGCAACCCCTGGTCGGCCAGTTCGAGTCTTACCAGGTATGCCCATTCCTTGTTGTTAGATCTGTACCACAGTGATTGCGGTATTAGCTGGCGCTCGACCGCAACACTCAATACGGTACCCGAGAGACGTTCGCCGGTCGCCCGGAGAACGCTGGCCTCGGCTCCTACGACAGTACTTTGCGCCACCGGCAGATCGGTCCAGACATGGACTTCGGTGCTCGCGATTTGCGTGATCTTCACGATCGGATCGCCGGCCTTGAACCACTCTCCAGGGGTCCCATGGAGTTCGACCGTCTGACCGTCGATGGGACTGCGCAACTCGAGGCGGTCGAGCCGTTGGTAGACCTCGTCGAGACGGCGTTGGGCCGCGGTGATTTGCCAGCGGTTGGGTCCATTAGCGGCAGTGGCTCGCGCAGTTGCGCTTTGCAGCGTTTGGGCGGCTGCGCTCATCCGAGAACGTTCCGCCTCGATACGAGTGCGGATGACGTCGGCCTGGAGTTCCAGATCCTCCGCGATCGCGGGCGCGCGCAGTCCGTCTGCGACCAGTCTTTGTTCGCGAGCGAGCTCGGTTTCGATAGCCGTCAGGCGGACTCGTTCCTCGGCAATTGAGGCTCGCAACCGAGCCTGGTCTAAGCGAGCGTCTTCACGATCCGTTTCAAATCGACGATTGCGACCCTGTGCGCCCTCAGATTCCGAAAACTCGAGTGCTTTGAGTTCGGCGCTCAGAATTTCAGCTTTGGCGAGCAGGGGAGCAGGATCCAGCCGAGCAACGACCTGGCCTCTGGTCACGGTCTGGTGGAGGCCAACTGCGAGTTCGAGGAGGACTCCGTCATTGGGTGCGGAGAGTTGGACAGGAGCGCTCCACGCGACTCCTTGAGCGTTGCCTGCCGGACGTGCAAGGAGCATGGTCACAGCGAGGCCCAGGCCAAGGAACCAGAGTGCAACGGTGAGACCCTTGCGCAGGCGCTGAGAGGTGAGCATGGACATAGGGGTACTCCTTAGCCGCCCTGAACGCGGGCAGCGGGTAGCAGTGAGATCGAGTGGACGCCGAGCGATTTGAGTTCGCGAACAACGGTGGCGCCGAGTTCGTCCTTCTTGAGATCGACGTCATAGACGAATTCGTCCTCGTCATCAGACACGGTGCGCACGCCGCTCAACCTGAAGTTGGAACAATGGGCCTTGAGCACCGCTGATACCAAGTCTCCCTCTTGTTGTTGGCTGGAGAAGCGAAACCGAAGCAGGCCTTCAGCTTCAGTAGGGGCGCCAAAGGCACCCCAGGACAAGAACATTGCAGCTGCGCCGCAGGTTAATGCAGCGGCCAGCGCCAACAACGGTGTGCCAGCGCCGGCGGCCATGCCAACGGCGACCGTCATGAACAGGAAGGCGGTATCCAGTGCGTCCTTGATTGGGGTGCGAAAACGAACGATTGCGAGCGCCGCGCCCAGCCCGAAGGCTTTGGCTAGGCTGTCGCCAACCACGCACATGATGACGGCGACGATCATGCTCAAGAGCACCAACGCCTGCACGAAGTTCTGGCTGTAGTTGATCGCTCCGTGCGCTGATTTGTAGACCCACGCGACCGCGACGCCGCCAAGGAACGCCACCAGCAGTCGCAGCAGAAAGTCTTCGAGGCCGAGGGCGCCCGAGACGGTGCTGCCCGCGAATAGGCCATCCATGAACTCGTTCATGCTAAGCCTCGACTAAGCCGGAGATCACCGGTGAACGATCGAGCGAGAACGCACCGAGTCCGTACTTCGAGACGGAGATGCGGTTGAGACCGAGTTGTTCAGCCGCTTGCTTCATCCACCGCGGCGCCGAGCCTAAGAACTTGAGTTCGAGCACGGTGCGTTCGTCCAGATCAGGAAACACCCAGCCGCTAGGGTCTGGCGAGAGTGGGCGTGACGGATCGACAACCTGCGCCTCGACGCAGTTGTCGAAGGTCATCCGCGCGCCGTCACCCCAGCTGCTAGCGAAGGCGCGCCTTTGGTAGTTCAACCAGATCCGCGGTTGCATCTCGCGACTGTCGATGACCTCCCTGATCTGATCCAGGGTTTCGGTGGGCTTCCCGGCCCGATATGCGTCGATCGGGGCCATGCCACAACAGAGCCGCTCGGCATCCTCGGGAGTGAGCGCAGCGCGACTCTTGATGATGGTCGAACCAAAGCGGGCCTTAAGCTCGATGAAAAAGGGCGGCTTCGGAGTCCGGTAGTAGCAACGGAGCCTGACCTTTGAGCGCAGAGCGACACCTTCGTCCATTTCGTGAGCGTCAGCGAATCGCGGAGTGTCGAAGTAGAGGCTGTTGACGGGATACGAGCCGTCGACCGAATGTTCATCCGGGTCGAGGTAAAACGATGCGATTTGTCGGATCCTCTCGAGTTGGGTGGGTTCGACACGGTACTTGTACTCGAATCTCGGGCTGAACATGGAGAAAGGTCTCGGAAGTGATATCTGGATAATGGGTGCGTGGGCACCGGCGGCTGATCCACCGCCTTACGACTTCTTCATAGATGCCTCGGGCGTTGAGATCCTTCCCTCGCGACGGCGTATATCCGCCATGGACGGCCAACCGAGGAGGCGGAGGCCTCCGGCTCCAGCGTCGCCATCCACTGCAGTCGAGCTTCGACCTTGGCGCCATCCACCAGTCTGAGCACCAGCACCAGCACCAGCACCAGCACCAGCACTGGCCGGTCCGACTCGGCGATCGTCGTGTCGCACCCTCGCCCGGCAGGACCGGTCGTTCGCCGACAGTGCGTGGGGTTCGGCTGGTCGCTCTTAGAGCTGGTCGAACGTTCGGTTCTCGATTCGGAAGGATCGCCAGTCTTGATAGTCGAAATGCCACCACTCGAACTCGTAGACGGCGAAGCCCTCGGCTTCCATCGCGGTGCGCAGTAGTTCACGCAACGAGCGTTGACGGGCAGTGCCATCGAGGGTGTCCGGAAAGGAACGGTCGGTCATCTCGTCATAGCCGCCGACCATCTGCACGGGTTGTCCGGTTGCAAGGTCGATCAGTGTTAGATCGACCGCACAGCCGCGATTGTGGCGGGACCCGTTGCTGGGATCAGCGACGAAGATCTTCTTGTCCTCTGGGGTAGCGTCCCAGAACATCTTGGTCACGTACCAGGGGCGATAGGCGTCGTGAATCAAGAGGCCATAGCCCTGCTCTCGCAGCTTGAGATGGGCGCGAACCAAGGCGTCGGCGGCCGCTCGCTGGAGGAAGGCACGCGGTTGTTTGTAGAACACCGACGACATGAAATTGTTGGTCGTGGCATACCGGATGTCGAGTTGGATGTTGGGATCGAGCGCAGTGAGTTCCACCAGGTCGGAGTCGCGAAACGTTGCGGTCTCGGTACCACCTGAAGAAGTACCGCCAGCAGGCCGCTCCTCTTTGGGAGGGCTAGCCGCGAGCGCTGCGGCGCGCAGCTCATCGATTGACCGGATTGGATCGATGCGGAAGGTGTCACCGGCAGCGAGGCCACCCGTTTTGCGTTCGAATGCCACTGGCCCGAGCAGTGCAGTCGACACCGCTCCTTGAGCGTCCCATTCGAGTGTGAGTTCTTCGCCGACGTACATGCCGGTATCGATCGCGAACCGTTGCGGTCGATCTGTTGCTGGACCGATCTCGCGCAGTCGAGTCACTTCGAGCCACTCGATCAGTGCCCAAAGCTCTCCTTCGCGCTCAAAGAGGTAGAGCGGGTTGTGTTCCCACCCGTACTTGCCAAGCGCTGGCCTGAGCCGGTCCGGGGCGGGTGGCGCGATCCGCACAGCAGATTGCGTGTACTCCTGCTCGCCTCGACGAAGGCGAACGGTGGAGTCCGGTCCGCTATCAGGGTCGACGATGTTGAGGTGGCCGCCACGTCCTGAGAGTCCGTCGATTGCCAGCCCGCTTCCGTCTACGATATCTGCGCTGTGGGTGACTGCAACTTCGTGCACGGCGGTTCCTGTGCTCAAGAGCAGTCGCAGATCACCAGCACTGTTGGGGCGGGCTAAGAGGTCGAACGCGCCCTCTGGCGACAGATAGCTTCCGGCCAGTCGTCGGATCTGGTCGGGCGTCGGTATGGCGGTTGGAGCGCCGTTGGCGTTGGCGAGAAAGTCGCGCAGAGCGCCGTCGCCCGAATCATGCCGTTTCGCGATCAGCAAAGCCTCGAGCGCTTGGTTTGCGATCTGTGAGATCAGTCCGTTGCTTTGATCAAGGCTGGAAGTGACTGCAACCCCAAGAGCGTGATCGGGTAGAAATCCTAGCTGCGTGGAGAAACCGTAGATCGCGCCGCCGTGGCCCAGTCGGCGAACAGGCTCGCTCGCGGAGTCGTTTCCGGGCTTCAGCGTGTCTACTCTGAAGCCGAGGCCGTATCCGGTTGCAGCACCCTCATCGGCGAACTGCGGAGTGAACATCTCGGCCAGGCTCGTGGTGGAGAGCAGTCGATCATCGCTAACTGACGCGGCGGGCGAACCGTCAGGCTCAGGCTTGTTCGCAAGAGAACCGCCCCTCAAAAGAGCGCCGGTGAACAAGGCAAGGTCGTCGATCGTGCTGTAGAGGCTCCCTGCGGGTGACATGCCGAGTTGAAATTTGGGCGCTTCGAAACGTCGTCGATCGTAGGTCCTCATTTCGGCTGTAGCCACTCGGCCCGCCACTCGAGTGCTGGGCAGAAAATCGCTGGTGAACATGCCCAGTGGATCGAGCACCGCTGCGCGGACCGCATCTTCGAACGGCACGCCGCTGACTTGAGCCAACACGTGGCCGACTACCGCGATGCCGGCGTTGGAGTACTTGGTGACTGTGCCAGGTTGGTGAACGAGCTGTGTGGCGTTGAGGCTGGCCACGGTCTCGGCCAACGAAGGCTCGGTGTCGTCGAAGTAGTTGCCGATCGGCGGCTCGCGCACGAGGCCCGCGCGATGGCACATCAGTTGCCGTAGCGTGATCGGTGCGTCGAACGGGTTGTGCGGCCGGAACTCCGGTAGGTAGTCGGTGATCGGCGCGTCGAGATCTAGGTCTCCTGCTTCGACGCGTTGCATCACTGCGATATCGGTGAACAGCTTGGATACCGATCCTACGCGGTAGACCGTGCTGCGGCTCGCTTGCCTTACGGTTGCTGCGGCGCCGCCTCTGCTGTCCTTGTTGTTGGAGTCAGCGTCATTGGTGTTGGACGCGGGCGCTTCGATGCCGAAACCGTCGGTCCAGAGAACTCCCTCGTCGGTGTAGAGGCCGATTGCGATCGATGCGATCTCTTTGCGCTCGAGCTCAGTGGTAATGCGTTCTGAAAGGAATACACGAATGGCCTCGAGCTCGTCTGGACTGACGTCGCCATGTGGGTTCACAACAGCGTGATCTCGAACAGCTGACTGGGTGTCGGATCGCTCCGAGCAAGCGGCGAACGACGATCCGAGGATGACGATGACGGCAAGCGGCAAGGCCCGTGGAAGTGAATTCATGCCCACAGGCTATACCGCGCACCGCAAAGGCCGAACCGTGTCGGGCCCGGTAGGGGTTGGGGACGGGTAGGCAAGCTGCCCGCCCCAACGCTCCTTGAGACCGTCCGACTAGTCGTCCCGCGAGTCCCGCTTGGGTGGCTCGTCGTACTCTGATTCGAGCAAGCGAGCGCCCTTGAGAACATTGATCATCGCGTAGTTGCCTTCGTGACAGGCGTACTCGTAGACCTTGTTGTCGGAGGCTTTCCAGGTGTATTCGCCGGCCCAGGGTGCAGTCCACACGGTGGGATCTTCTACTCTGAAGTTGTAGAGCAGATTGCCGTCTTCGGTGCGGGTGAAACGCTCGGTGACATGAAGGTTCTCGTCGGCACCAGAGAGACCTGTTTCGTTGCGGTAGTTGCGCGACTCGACCACCAGGGTGTCTCCGTCCCAGTAGCCAATGTTGTCGCCGAACCATTTCTTGACATCCTCAGGATCGTGCTCTGAATCGATGCGTACGATGCGCGCGTCGTGCACCATCTCGGCCAAGATGACGACGTGATCGTCGGTCTGCACAATGCGCAGGTAGTTGTTGTAGAGACTCGGCATCATCGGGGGGCCTTCGCTGAACCCGACTAGGCAGCGCTCGGCTAACGCTAAGGTCTCCGGAGAGTCGAAGGGGCCCGGTCCGGTGTGATCGAGCCACGATGCGGTGCCGTCGTTGTTGTGAATGAAGGAGGCGAAATTCGAAATCACTCGAGCCGTGCCCTCAGGCGTCATCGGTGGGCGGCGACCATTGGCCGGTTCGTAGATGATCGATGTTCGGAACTTGCCATCCACCATCACCGCTTCTGAACCGGGGTCGATCCAGAAGGCGTTGTAGCCACCAACACCACCACCGCCGAACCGGTTGTCGCCATTGCCGCCCTTCTGGGGTGCTTCGCGATCGGCGCCGCCGCCCTTGCTCTCTTCGGCTTCTTTCCAGAAGGTCGCCGATTGTTCCTCGAGGGCTTTGGCCTCCTCGGGCGTCATGTAGAGATTGTCGCCATATTGCCGCGGTCGATCCATCGGCGTCACGGTGCCAGCGTCGTAGACACCGGACAAGTCTGGCCTGCCGTCGGTTCCTTCTTCAGCGAAGGCCGGTAGCCCCGGCAGGCAGAATGCCAGCAAGAGGCAGCCAGTCGAGAGGGTGCGGCTCAAGGTGAGATGGGCCGAGGTGAGACGGCCCGAGGGGAGACGTCGAGAGGGCCCTGAGAGGGCTATGTCAAGGTTTAGCTTGCGCACGGGTTCAGTTCTCCTGAGGGTCGGGTCAACGTGAGGCAACGATAGCGGGCCAACAGGGTAGCAGCAGGCCGCTCGATTGCGAACTCTCAGTTCGACACTCCCGCCTTCTTGAAACCTCTTAGTAGCTAGTTTGGGACGAGTCGAGGAATCACTGGTCGAGGGTTGGACCGAGTGCTTTGATCGCCTGTTTGAGGCGTTGGTCGCCATCTGGACCGGTGAATCGCCAAACGACGTTGCCCTTGCCGTCGACCAACATGATGGTCGGCACGGCGTAAACCTTGAGCGCGGCCCAAGCAGAGGAATCTTGATCGTCGAGAAAGATCGGGTAGTCAATGCCTTGCGACTTGATCGCCTTGCGAACCTTCTTGAGCGCGTTCTTTCCCTCGTCAATCGAGAGGCCAATGATGCGTAGGTCTTGATCCCCTGTTGCGTACAACTCCTGCAATTCACGCATGGTCTTCCGACAGGGTTGGCACCAGGTTGCCCAGAAGTCGAGGATGGTGAGTTGTCCTCCGCCAACCTCGAGCGGCACCACATCCCCTGTGAGGTTGCGCACTCCAAGATCCGGGATGGCGAACGGCAGCTCCAAGGGTGCCCACCACTCAGGGCTTGCGTCGAACTCGGTCTTACATTCGTCCGAGCAGAAGTAGTAGTGGGTTCCGTTGTGCAGGCTCGTTCCTGCGACCTCCTCCGCTTCAGGATCGGTGCCGTGGGTCGAGCGCGCGGCACAGACTCGGCACACCGCCTTGTCCGGGTGCGCGACCTCTTCTGAAGTTTCTGCCACAGCGACCATTGGCGTCGACACGAGAGAGGCGATGAGAAGGGTGACGGTTAAAAGCCCCATGCGAATGACACTCCAATATCTTCCAGGTCGATGGCCAACAGGCTCACGCTCCAACGGTCGCCCATATAGTTGAGCATCAGGTGAGGGCGTTTTCCGTCGGACATTGCGCGCACAGAGAAGCGTTCTGCGATTCCAATCTCTACGCCGAAGGGTACGTTGAAACCCCGATCCCATTCTGAGTAGTTGAGACTCGCGTATCCCGAGAATCGAGAGTTGCCGAACCGCTTCGATGCCGTGGCGAAGTAGGACTGCGTGCCTTCCGGAGAGCCGATCCGATCCGAGCTGGTCCCTAGAAAGATCACCGGCCGCCGAGCGGTCTCGGTGGCGAGGAAGATAGTCAGTAGCGGGTTGATCTCGCTGACTTCTGGGTTGAACTCGATTCCCGCTTGAAGCCGTGGATGGAATCGATAGGCCAGCGTGGTGCGCCACCTGGCACGATCGATATCGATATCCGCCCAGCGTGCTGAGACCGTCCAATCTGTGTGAATGCCACTCCCCCGGAGCGGCGCGCCCTCGCCGGGTCAGCCGCTTCACGATGGGGCTGAGGAGGGCCGAATGGGCTTCGGTGGATCCTCGTGGGGACTGGCGGCTGCCGGGTCTTGTGCGAGCAGAAAGGCGATGAGAATTTGGGCTCCAATCATGGGCTCAAGCCTAGCAGCAGGGGCGCACTGGGCTGCGATTGAGGAGGGAGCCGCAGCAACTATGAATGTCGCCTCTCGGCGGCTTGGTGTGCGCTGGTGTTGGCGGCGTGGCCGAGGCTCGGATCGTGAGTCTCTTGGGCTATGAAGGCGGTGGGGGCGAATGAGTTCGGCCGGCGGTACGTAGGGTGGAACAACGTGTTGACCAAACTCGTCGCTGTGCCAAAGGGGTAGAGTCGGTCTTCATTTCTCAGTTTCTCAAGCATTGGCTTTCATGGCGGGCTTTGCCGTGAGCCGAATCAAACAGTCTGGAGCAGTTCATGTTGCGCCTAGTCTTAGCAATCGCCATTCTCTCCGCTAGCCTCTTTTCGGCTCCGGTTCAGTCACAGCACCCTGCCGAGTTGCACATCGAGGCCGTCGGTGGCGAGGCTAAGCTGGCTGCGCTCAAGTCGATGCAGCGTTCTGGAACTGCCGATATCGAGAGCGCTGAAGGCCGGTTCTCGGGCAAGTTTCAGGAGGTCTACGACCTCAAGAACGATCGCGGCTCAGTTTCTTTGGCCACCACTTCCTTCAGTCAAGTGACGGGTTGGGTTGGCGAGAGGGGTTGGAAGTCGCACTCGGTTGAAGGGCCGGACGATGTGGGGTCTGATGAACTCGGCTTGGCCAAGATCACAGCGACGCCGAGCTTCGTCGCATCGCTTGTTCAACAGTACGGCCTTGGGGTCTTTCAAGTAGGTGAGGAGAGTGAGTTCAAGGGCGTCATGTGCGATGTGTTGACCATCGGTGGAAGTCCGTTGTCGATCTACTTGAACAAGAAAACTCATCTGCTGGAAGCCGTCGCACTACCTCCCATCTTGGAGTTCACCTTCAGTGACTACAAGGCGGTTGATGGAGTCCAGCTACCGCATGCGAGTGTCATGTCGATTGCGGTTGCGGGTCTCAAGATGAGCTACGAGTACGACGCGGTGACCCTGTTTGACACTGAACTTGACGAGTCGCTGTTTGATCGGCCCGCAGCGGAGGCGGAAGCTGGAACGACCAAGATCAGCTACTCCGAAGCGCAGGCTGCCGCCGGCAAGATCGCCTATGCCGAGCACTGTGCGTCTTGTCATGCGCCCGACTTGAGCGGGTCGCACATTTCGCCCGGACTCATCGGCGCACGCTTTGATCAGAACTGGCGCGGCAAGACGGCAGATGTGCTGTCCTTTCACATCCGTCGCATGCCACCTGAAGCGGAGGCGGTGCAGCTGACGGAGGAAACCCACACCAACCTGCTCGCCTATGTTTTGCAGGCAAACGCGTTTGAAGCGGGTGCTGCACTGGCGTCCGATCTCATGACTTTGGGTTCGGTCGAGATTCCTCAGCTTGAAGGGGCTACGTTTGATCCAGACGTGCCGGTAGAGCTGTCGCGACGGCAGACGATCACGCTCTCAAAACTCGAGCCGGTGACCGATGAGATGCGGTCCAATCCGCCTGCCGAAGACTGGTTGTCTTGGGGAGGCAGTGCTCGTGGCCTCAACTACAGCTCGCTGGACAAGGTCAACACAGAGAACGTGGCTGAACTTGTCCCGGCCTGGCGAACCGCTCTGCGCGGTGGCCCCAGCATGTCGATCCCTCTGGTTCATCAAGGCATCATGTTCATGCAGACCTTTCCCGACACCACCCTTGCGCTCGACGCACAAACCGGTGATGTGCTTTGGCGCTACCAACGGCCCGGGATTATGGGTTCAAGTCAGAAGATGGGCATCGCTCTGTCTGGCGACAAGGTCTTAGTGCCAACGTCCGACCTGCATGTTGTAGCGCTCGAAGCCAAGACCGGCAAGGTGGTTTGGGATCACGCGATCAAGATTGAAGTGCCTAAGGGTGGGAGAGGTGGCCAACAGCTGCGCAGCGCTCCGCTGATTGCGGGTGGCCAGGTGATCCAAGGCGTGACTGCCAGCTTCGCCTCACGCGGTGGTTTCTTGGTCGCCATTGATCTTGAAACGGGAGAGGAATCGTGGCGCTTCGACACCATTGCCAAGCCGGGTGAGGAGGGTGGCAACACCTGGAACGGAGTGGAATACGACAAGCGCAGTGGTGGCTCGGTATGGCACCAGGGGACCTATGACCCGGAACTTAACCTGGTCTATTACGGTGTGGCCCCCACCTACGACACCGGACCGTTGCTCAAGTCCATCGAGAAGGAGGGCATCACCAGCGAGGCGCTATACACCAACTGCACGATCGCGCTCAATCCTGAGACCGGGGAACTGGTTTGGTACTACCAGCACATGCAGAACGATCAGTGGGACCTCGACTGGGTCTTCGAGCGTCAGATCGCTTCGGTGATGATCGACGGTAAGAAGCGCAAAGCGGTGATGAACGTCGGCAAGGTCGCGATTCTCGAAGCGGTGGATGCTGCAACTGGCGAGTACCTGTTCTCGGTCGATCCGGGCACCCAGAATGTGATCGCCTCCATCGATCCTGAAACCGGCGCCAAGACCTTCGATCTTTCGAAGATGCCCGATCCCAAGAAAGAGACTGTCGTTTGCCCCAGCGCTGCCGGCGGTCGCAGCTGGCCGCCCACCGCCTACAGTCCTGCAACTAGCATGGTCTATGTCCCGATCACCGAGTGGTGCATGACCCTGGGCCCCAAGGGTGCCCGGCTTCTCACCTCTGGAGTCGGCATTTCTGAAGCAGTGCATCCTGATGCAGTGGATGGCAAGTTGGCGAAGCTGCAAGCTATCGACGTTGCTAACCAGAAGCTTGCTTGGAAGCACGAACAAGTGGCACCGATCTCGACCGGCCTGCTTGCGACAGCCGGTGGCGTGATCTTCTCGGGCGACCTCGAACCATCACTCAAGGCGCTGGATGCAGAGACCGGTGCCGTGCTCTGGCGTCAACAACTGGACGATGTCCCGAGCTCGAGCATCATCACCTACAGTGTTGGGCGGACGCAGTACGTGGCCATCTTGGTCGGCATCTCCAACATCCACGTTCAGGCGCTCAACGGAGCCTACGCCGCACTGACGTCGGACCGAGATGTGGAGCCTGTGAGCCTGCCTAAGGGCGGCGCGTCGATTTGGGTGTTCTCGCTGTAGCGCTACTGGGAACTCTGACCTCAAAGTTGCAGTGGCGGCGGGCCTGAGGTCAAGGCTGAGGGCCTTGCCGGTCGAGCAGTGAACCGGCGGCGATCCCGCGTCGTGATCCTGTTTCGGGCTCCAGGACGTCGTTTGTAGTCGGATCGCTACAAGTGTGGTAACGTCACCACATGAAGATTGAACATGGCCCTAAGACCTCGGTGAAGAAGCTCTCGCGTTCTGAGTGGAAACTGATGAACATCTGCTGGCAGCTCGGTAAGGCAACTGCTCGGCAGGTCTATGAGCAGTCGTTGGCCGAGCAACAGCGCGGCTACCAAACCGTCAAGACCTTGCTCGATCGGATCGCAGCCAAGGGCTACCTTCAAACGGAGAAGCTGGGACCGCTGGTTATCTACACCCCGGCGATCGGTCGACGCACAGCGCTCTCTGCGGCGGTCGGGGACTTTGTGGACACGGTACTGGGGCGCTCGCTGGCGCCGCTCTGCCTGCACCTCGCCGACCAAGAAGACCTTAGTGATGCGGAGCGAGCCACGCTCGAAACCCTGGTCGAGCGGTTCTCGATCGAGAGTGACGATCAATGAAACCAATGACTGTCTGGGGGAAGCAACGATGACCGTACTTGAATCTGTCGCAAGCGCATGGTGGGCGACCATGGTCTCACTCAGCACACAGTTCATTCTGCTCACAGCGGTAGCGCTTTGCCTTCACTGGCTCCTGCGCAACCGGGATCCGCGTCTGCGCTACGCCATGTGGGTTCTGGTTCTGGGCCGCTTGCTGGTCCCGTTCGATCTGTCGACGCCGCTCGGATTGGGAACGGCGGAATCGTTGATCGCTTGGACCAGTTCCGATGGCCGGGCCACCTCGTTTGCCGAGCGGAGCGCTGAAGTGCCGGGACGATCAAGTGCGAACACGGCGGCGTCACCTGGGGCTTTGCCTTCGATAGGGCCAGAGGATCCTGCGCCACTGCGACTTGACTCTGGCCGAGGAGCACACTCGCTGGTCTCACTTCGGATAGCGGCCTTCGGTTTGTGGTGGTGCGGTTTCGGGTTCTTTGCCTGCGTGGTTCTCGCCAGTGTGCGGCGGGCCCAGCGCCTGGTTCGTGATGCTCTCTTGTCTGACGATCTCACAACGACGGTCCGCGGTCTTGCTGTGGAGATAGGGACGGCGCCCGCGCCAGTGCATGTGGCTGCTAAAGGCTCGTTGACAGGAGGGCCAGTGGTGACAGGCCTCTTGCACCCGACCATCGTCGTTCCGGCCGAGGCGGTTTCGAACTGGCCAGCGCAGGATCTGCGCGCGGCTCTGGTTCATGAGCTAGCGCACATCAAGCGAGGCGACCTTTGGGTCTTGGCACTGCAGCAGGTCGTCTTGTGTCTGTTCTTCTTCCATCCACTTGTGTGGCTTGTGAGCCGGTTCGTTCTCTCGGAGCGCGAGCTGTGTTGCGACGATGCGGTCATGAGGCAACTGCGCGGCGGACGCGAGAAGGACTACCTCCACGCGCTGCTGCACTCAGCGGGAGCCCCCGGTCGACGGGTCGCTGCCTCGCTCGGTGTTACTGACGGTGCGAACTCGTTGGAGAGTCGGATTAGACGGATCACCAACAGCACCTATCAGAGTGGGACTGTTCGCAAGTTTGCGGGAGTCAGTGCCGTGGCGATGGTGGTCCTTGCCTCTGCGGCGTTTGTCGGAGGCAGCACACGGACTGGCGGCGACGATACCGTCAGTTCGAGAATGCGCCTCGAGGCCGTTCGTACGGTCGCGACCTACTCTCCACCTGGCCAAGACGGGCAGATTGATTGGCAGAACGCCGAGGTGTTCAACGGTGATGTCGTGCTTGGCGGCCTAGTCAGCGGACAGAGTCTGCGGACGATCAATCTGGGCGAGGCGGAGGAGGGCAGAATCCAAGTCCGCCTTCGGGTTGGAACAGATGGCGCACCGTCGTCGGTCGACGTGATGACCGGGCAGGATTCTGCGGCCGTACCGGCGTTGCTACCGGCGATCCGTACTCATCGCTTCGAGCCCACCATGCACAAGGCCTTTGGTGCGGTGGGAGTAGAGATGATGTACAACCTCGCGATCGTGCCCAAGCTGCGGTCCTTCGAAGCTTTTCGTCCAACTCTTGGAGAGGTAGCGGAGGTGGTTGGCGCGTTAGACCAGGACGATTCGCGGCTTTCGCCGGCGCTGCTCGCGGAAGTGCCAGCCCACCTCGCTGTAATCGACAAGCCGGACTTCCAAGGTGCAGTGGATCAAGCGCTGGAGGGTGACTTGAGCTTTGGGGTCATCCTAAATCGCTTGGGTGAGGTCGAAGCTGTCGAGCGCCTTGGCGCGGCAAAGACCTTGATGGGTGAAGGAGGTCAGGCCTTGAATCAGCTAACGGAACAACTGACTCCATGGATCGAGCGCCTGCAGTTTCAGTCGTACACAATCGAGCCGCCAGCGACCAAGGTGCTGACATCACTTGATCTGCGGATCCAGAACGGCAAGCCTACGATCGTCACCTACGCGCCGCCCGGTGACGAATGGCGTGACCAACTTGCTTCGGCGTACTCGCTTGGCGAAGGGGACTCGGTCAAGTTCGTCCCGGCACCGTTTGGTCCAGCGCGCCTCGACCTCTTTCGCAGTCTCGATCCCAGCGCTGCTCGTCGCCATACAAACGGCCCGGCGGGCATGATCCTCGCTTGGACTGAGGCCGGGCTCGGCGGCAGGGTGCGTGGAAACTGCTATGGATCGTGTTGGCTGCTAACGATTGACCGCCGTCGAAGGCAGGCGGGCATGTCTTCTATGGAGGAAGGTACGGCCTTGGGGTACCTGCGGGACCACAGCGGTTTGGTTGTCGAAGTTGCCCTAGGCCCAGAGACGGAGTCGGCTGTGATCGGAGGAGGGGACATGATCGTGCGTGATGGCGCGAGCGACGAAGAGTTGCTTGATGGGTTCGCCGCTGAGGTTGAGAGCATTCTGAACGTGCCAGTGCTTTGGGAGCAACGCGTTGCACAGCGCCCGACGATTGTGCTGCGCGGAAGCATGGGGGTACTTGCCAAGGAACCCGCACTTGGCAACGCGCCGGTGCTTCACATCTTCAACGACGAGAAGGATCCGGATCCACGTAGCGGCGCGGGGTTCAGTGGCGCAGCTGATGGGCCTTCGCTGGCGTCGGCCCTCAAGCGGTTCCTTGGCATCCAAGTCATCGACGAGACAGTCGGTGATTTCCCTGAGCAGTTCACCGTGCGGTTGCATCGATCTGCCAGCGGTACCCAGTTCCTTCAGAACGTGCTCGAGAACATTGAGCAACAGGCGGGCCTCGATGTGAGCTTGGAACAGCGACCGACGGAGGTGGTGAAGATCACCATCGGGCGCTAGCGCAGCTGCCTTAGGTTTTGGTCTTGGAGTCCCAATCACCGCTCTCTCGGGCGGTCGCGCATGGGTGGTGAGTTTGCGCCGCCTACCGTCGACTCCTGGAGGAGCTGGTACTGCAACGCTCGCGTAAACCGAGGATGCAGGCGGTCGCTGGGCTCGCCAGCGACCGTGTGCCTGCACCGTGTTCCGGTGACTTGTCGACGCTGCCTCTAGACGCTACTCACGATGCCGTTGAGGGTCGCGCTGGGCCGCATGGCGGCTTGCGCCGTCGCTTCATCCGGTTGGTAGTAACCACCAAGTTCGACAGGGGCTCCTTGCGCAGCGAGCAGTTCGTCGAGGATGGTTTGCTCGTTGCTTTCGAGTGCTGCCGCGACCGGAGCAAAGCGCGCGGCTAGTTCCGCGTCGTCGGTTTGCGCGGCAAGTGCCTGTGCCCAGAACATGGCGACGTAGAAGTGGCTGCCTCGGTTGTCGAGCTCGTTGACCTTGCGCGACGGCGTTTTGCTCTGGAGTAGGTACTGGGTTGTGGCGTCGCCGAGCGTTTGCCCGAGAATTGATGCACCTTGGTTGTCGTAGCGTTCAGCGAGGTGCTCGAACGATTCGGCAAGCGCTAAGAACTCTCCCAGCGAATCCCAACGGAGGTGGCCTTCTTGAACGAACTGTTGCACGTGCTTGGGAGCCGATCCACCAGCGCCCGTTTCAAAGAGGCCACCGCCGCTCATCAGCGGGACGATCGACAGCATCTTGGCGCTGGTCCCAACTTCGAGGATGGGGAAAAGGTCGGTGAGGTAGTCGCGTAAGACGTTGCCGGTCACCGAGATGGTGTCGAGCCCTTGGCGAATGCGGTCGACCGAGAGCTTGGTGGCCTCGGTAGGCGCGAGCATCTGAATGTCCAAGTCACTGACCTCGTGGTGCCTTAGAGCACTCTCGACTTTGGTGATCAGCTGGGCGTCGTGAGCGCGGGTGGCGTCGAGCCAGAAGATCGCCGTGGACCCGGTTGCGCGGGCTCGCTTGACCGCCAGCTTGACCCAGTCGCGAATCGGCGCGTCCTTGACCTGGCACATGCGCCAGATGTCGCCCTCTTCGACGGCGTGTTCAGTCAGCGCCGTCCCGTTTGCGTCGACGACGCGCACGGTCCCGGCCGAGGAGATTTCGAAGGTCTTGTCGTGCGAGCCGTATTCTTCAGCCTTCTGTGCCATCAGACCAACGTTCGAGACGCTGCCCATTGTTGTCGGGTCGTATGCGCCGTGCTCTTTGCAGTCATCGATCACAGCTTGATAGAGACCCGCGTAGCTCGAGTCTGGGATCACTGCTTTAGCTGCCTGTGGTTTGCCTTGTGCGTTCCACATGGTGCCGCCGTCGCGTACCACCACCGGCATTGAAGCGTCGATGATGATGTCGCTCGGCACGTGCAGGTTGGTGATGCCACGGTCCGAGTCGACCATTGCAAGGCCGGGTCCTTGCTCGTAGACCTTGTTGATCTCCACTTCGATCGCTTCGCGCTCGGCCTCTGGCAGCTCTTGAATCTTGGACGTCAAGTCGCCGAAGCCGTTGTTTGGGTCAACACCGATGCGCTCGAGCGTGTCGGCGAACTGCGAGAACACGGTTGAGAAGAACGCCCGGACTGCATGACCGAAGATAATGGGGTCTGAGACCTTCATCATCGTCGCCTTCATGTGCAGTGAGAACAGAACACCCGAGCGACGCGCGTCGTCGATGTGTTCGTTGAGGAAGGTGGTGAGCGCCTTGCGACTCAAAAAGGTCGCATCGATCACTTCGCCCGCCAGAAGCCCAAGATCGCCCTTGAGCACGGTGACGGTGCCATCGTCTGCAGTGTGTTCAATGCGAACGGTGGTGGCGTCAGTGAGAGTGACTGACTGCTCGTTTGAGCGGAAGTCGCCCTCGCTCATGGTGGCCACGTGGCAGGGCGATTCTGAGCTCCAGGCGCGCAGGCGATGTGGGTTGTTGCGCGCGTACTCCTTGACCGCCTTAGGGGCACGACGGTCTGAGTTGCCTTCGCGGAGCACCGGGTTCACTGCGCTGCCCTTGATCTTGTCGTAGCGGACTTTGATTTCGCGCTCTGCGTCCGAAGACGGTTCTTCGGGGTAGTCAGGCAGAAGGAACCCTTGGCTGACCAGCTCAGCGATGGCGGCTTTGAGCTGCGGCACTGAGGCCGAGACGTTGGGAAGCTTGACGATGTTGGCGTGTGGTGTCTTGGCGAGCTCGCCCAATTCAGCCAAGTGATCAGCGACTTGCTGCTCGTCGCTCAGATGATCTGGAAAGACCGCAAGGATGCGTCCGGCTAGCGAGATGTCGCGTGTTTCGACCTGTACGCCGGTGGGCGCTGCAAAGGCCTCAATGATGGGCAGGAACGACCGAGTGGCAAGTGCTGGCGCCTCGTCGGTGTGGGTGTAGATGATCTTTGGGCTGTGTGACATTCGCTCTCCCTTGGCGTAAGCGCTAACTGCGCGGACGGCAACTGAAATCCACTGGATGTAGCTCAAGTCTCTACGGGCCTCTTATGGCTCTGGCCTTCTTTGGAGAGGGCAGGGCGCGGGCGCAGGCGACTTGATCTGGCGTGTGGCGAGTGGTGGCGTCGATCTTTGGATGCTGGCAGGAGAAGAATTCCTTGTGCTCCAGCAAAGATCCGTCGCAGCATCGCCCACGGGTAGTCCCCACTCTACGGGATCGAGAGCCGAACGCGAACCGTTCTGATGACGGTTGTGGCGTCTGGGCCTTTTGCGATCCGCCACCAGGGCCAGAAAAGGGGCTGACGCAGGCCGACTCGCTTAGCGAGTCGGTCGCGGTTGCGAGCTAGCTGCTGTGATTGTGGTAGACCTTTGCCACGATCCGCCAGCCACTATCGAAGCGAAGCAGCGAGAGGTAGTCGGTGTAGATCAGCTTGCCATCCTTGGAGAGTTCGATCTTTACCGCGGCAGCCTTGCCGGTCACATCAACCGACGCGAACTTGTGATCCCACTTGTTCTTCGCGGCATCAAAGTCGGGCTTGGCCTTGCTCTTTGCTGTGCCATCCGCCCACGCTGCGATGGGGTACTTGGAGATCTCTTCTCCCTTTGGGGAGTAGATGGCAAAATCCGGATGAAAGCCCCGGCGCATGGCGTCTGCGTCGAGTTCGTTGAACGCGCCGTGCACGTAGCTCTCTTCGATCAACGATTTGATCGCGGTGGTCTCGCTTCGATCGGCGGCGAAAGCCTGGGCGAGGCCAAGGAGAGCGGCGAGAACGAGCAATCCGATGCTGAGGATGAGTCGACGTTTCATGTTTAGTCTCCTGGTGACTGTGGGGTTCTGAGGCGTTGAGGTTCCTACTACGTTTTACCAGCGTTAGGGTTAGACCCAAGTCTGACCGAGCTTGTTCCCACGCATTCTGAGGGAGACGCGGCCGCCTACTACGATTCTTCTTCCGATATGTGCTCCGAGAAGGCTTCTCCGCAAGGCTGCCTCGACCTGCGCATTGGCCCCTTTGGCCCCTTAGATCGACAGCGACTTGCGACGCAAGCGGCGCATGCCACCAAGCCAGCGCTCGATGTCGTCGCCCTTGCGCCGCACATACTCCTCGACTTCAGGATGAGGCAGCACGTGAAAACGCTGCTCGCGGAGCGCTTCGACCACCGTTTCAGCGAGTTGCTCTGGTTCGATGATGCCATCCGTTTGGCCGTCGCCCAATCGCCGTGGCGCCATCGCGGTGTTGACCCCTTGTGGGCAGAGCACCGAGACGCCAATGCCGTCGTCTCCGTGAGTGATGCTGATGAACTCGGCAAGCTTCACCGCAGCCGCCTTGGTCACAGTGTAGGGCCCCGTGCCTAGAGCGGCGAGCAGGCCAGCAGCAGAGGCCGTGTTGAGTAGGTAGCCTTCGCCCCGCTCGATCATCGCTGGTAGAACCGCCCGGGCAGCGTAGAGGTGGGACATGACGTTCAACTCCCACTGCTCTTGCCACACCTCGTTGCCGGCATCGGTGAGAACGCCTGGTCCACCCGCGCCCGCGTTTGAGCAGAAGAGGTCGATCTTGCCGTGACGCTCAATGGTGCGGTCGACCAGTTGTTGAATCTGCGCCTCGTCGGTGACGTTGCAAACAGCGCTCTCACATCCGATTTCTTGGGCTGCGGCTGCTACCGCCTCGGCAGAGACATCGGCGAGGATGACCGCGGTCGCCCCTTCCGCCAGGAACGCCTTACCCATTGCTTTGCCGATGCCACCGCTGCCGCCAGTGATGACGGCCACTCTGCCTTGCAGTTCCATAGTGCTGTTCCTTCTGTTTGCGATCGCGATGTCTTGGGGCCTGCGCCGGTTGCTGGCGAAGGCAAGAAGCTTGAGTGCGTCGCGGAGTCTAGTCGCCGCTCGTTGAAGTGTCGTTCGGTTGCTGTTCGTTGCGCGGGTTGCGACGCTTCAGAAGCTGAGTCCGCTGTAACCATTCCTGCACAACGATGGCGATCTCCTGGTTGGCTTGGGCGTTGGGATGCCCATCAAACGGAGACATGGCCAGTTCCTGCCAGGGCCGGCCCCTGAACTCCGGGTAGCCGAAACCGACTGGGACTCCAAGCCCGGAGGCAACGGCTTCAATCTCGGCTCGGGCTTGGGCGAAGAAGTCATGCTGGAGAGAAGCGAATTGTGGCAGAACGAAAACGCCTAACCGCGCTCCGTTTGCCCGGACGATGTCGTTGATGGCCTGGAGTTCCGTTCTGGCCGCACGCCACCCGGCCGAGTCCGGCCCGTAGGCCACGCTGGCAAGGTGATGGAACTCGGTGCCGGGCACGAGGTATCCCCAGGCTCGCGATTGGTTTCCTAGTCGGGTGAGCAGCAACTCGCCGAACTTGGAGTTCCTCCGCAATGTTCGAGCAATACGGGCAACTAGGGCAGCTCTTTCCGGACGAACAGGCACACTTGACTTGGGTTGCGGAGCCGGTCTAGCCACTGGCTGTTCAGAAACTACGGTGGATGGCGAGCTGCGGGTACCGTAGACGTCGTTGTGGTTGTAGAGCAGCAGTACCAGATCGGCGGCGTTGCTGGGTGCTCCAGCGTGCTCCTTCAAGGAGGACTCGAGGAAGCGCAGTTGGCTGAAGGTGTTGTCGCCACCCCGGGCGGCGTTCACGATCTCGACACTCCGGTCCAACGTGTCTTCAAGTGCCTTTTCGAGCGCGGTGCTCCACACGGCCGAGGCCGGTAGGCCGGGTGAATAGGCCATCGAGTCTCCGAGTACCAGGATGCGAAAGCTCGATCGTTCCTCGGCGAACAGGCCGTCGACCGGTCGAGCGTCGCGCGGTTCGTTGGTGACATGCACTGCCTGGGCGAACCCAATGCTCTTCGCTATGCGCACCGAGAGTTCCAGAGCAGCGCCTGCTATCAAGATCGCGACCAGAGCGGCCAATAGGCTTCGTCCGAATCTCCAGATGCTCAAAGGTGTAGATCTCATTAGAACTGAAAGTAGAGGAACTCGGTGCCGCCGGTGGCGCCCCAGATCGCTACTGCGCCAAGCAGAAACAGGACAACAGAGGCGAGGCCGAAGGGATGGAGGCTCTCACCGAACTCTCGATTCTTGTCGGCCGACCTGCTCTCGTTGGCAGGGAACTCGCGCCTCTTCTCGATCGCCATGACCAGAAGCAGAGGTGCAACCAAGAATCCGAAATCACGCAGGGAGTCCACGAGGAGCTGTGGGTCCGTGATCGTCCAATCGAGGAGACCGTGGCTGAACCGGGTCAGTTGTCCTGGCTGCTGCGCCCGAAAGAAGCCCCATCCGATCAGGGTCAGCAGGAAGAAGCCTGCACTCCGAAAGACTGTGCCTAGACCGCCGCCCGCGGACCAGACTCGGGTTCTCTCGGCCGCTTGATATAGCACCAGCAAGAGTCCATGGTAGGCGCCCCACAAAACAAAATTCCACGCTGCCCCGTGCCAGAGTCCGCCTAGCAGCATGGTCAGTAAGAGGTTGCGCTTGGTCTGCCACTGACTACCTCGGTTGCCCCCCAAGGAAATGTAGAGGTAGTCGCGAAGCCAAGACGAGAGCGAGATGTGCCAGCGGCGCCAGAAGTCCGAAGGCGATACTGCAAAGTAGGGGAGTTTGAAGTTGGGTCGCAACTCAATTCCAAACAGCAGCGCCGAGCCCCGAGCAAGGTCCGTGTAGCCTGAGAAGTCGCACAGTATCTGGAATGCGAACAGTAGTAGACCAACGAAGAGTGTGGGCCCGGTGACCGAGTCGGTATCGAGACAGCGCCCCACCAGTGGACTCAGGTTGTCGGCGATCACCAGTTTCTTAAACAGGCCCCAGGCCAGGAGCCACCAGGCAGCTCGCCAGCGCACGTCGCGCAAGCGTCGAGTGGCGATGAGTTGCGGCAGCAGGGTCTTGGCCCGTTCGATCGGGCCGGCCACCAGCTGCGGGAAGAAACTGACGTAAAGAGCGAAGTGCAGGAGATTGCGCGTGCTTGCAATCTTTCGCCTGTAGACATCGATCGTGTAGGCCATCGACTGAAACGTGTAGAACGAAACGCCCACTGGCAAGACCACGTTTAGCAGCAGTGGGTCGTCCGCGAAGCGATCAAGACCTGCGGTGTGAAGTAGTCGCGAAAGGCTCAAGGAGAAGAAGTCGAAGTACTTGAACACCCCTAAGATGCCAAGGTTGGTGGCGACACTGAGCAGCAACCATCGACGGCGCGCTTGGTCGGTGACGGCCAGCCCTGCGTCGCCCATGCGCCGAGCCGCGACATAGTCGACCAAGATCGAGAGGCCCATAAGCCCCAGAAAGCGTGCATCCCAGAGGCCGTAGAAGACGGCGCTCGCGAGGAGCAACACCGGCGGGCGATGACGGGGCAGCACCAGCCAGTGGAGCGCGAAGACCGCTGGCAGAAAGGCTAGGTAGGCCCAGGAGTTGAAGAGCATGGGTCAGGAATCTAACGCGGTCAAGCCGGATCGGCCAGCGGTTGGCCCAAGTGGGCGAAAGGTGTCTCGAGCTGTTCTCCGGACTCGCTCGTCTCCTACTCCTCGGGTTCGGGGATCGGGATTCGTTGCGCGATGCCGTCACTGACAGCGATGAACTCAAAGTCGCCGGAGCGTGGGTCAGGCCAGTCTTCGGTCGCGATCGAACCCCTGAAACCGAATGCTTCGAGCCCAGATCTAACGAGCCCGTTTGTCGCCAGGTTGGGACGCGCGACGTCGGGCGTGAAGGACGAGAAGTAGCGACCATTCTTGAACGCCACGACCGTCTCGGCACCGCGTTTGGTTTCAGAGTCGGCGGCCCAGCCAAACACCACCCAGCGAAGATCCCGACGTCGCACCAGGTCGATCCCCGCTTCGAGGCGCGAGTCGACGATCGGTATCCGGCTGCCATCGCCAACGACTAGCCATTCGAATGGCGTGCCGTCGACACGCGATTCGCTGAGTGCCGACCTCGCCACGACCGAGGGGTAGGTGGGTTGTAGCTCGCCCGCGCGACCTTCGGAGATCGCGAAGACCTGAACCCCGACTTGCTGGATCTCACTCACCAGATTGGCGTGGAAGTCAGATTGGAAACCAGCCCCACGGTACGGAGTTCCCATCGCTGCGACTAGCCAGGGTAGGTCGAGCGCTTCGTGCACTGAGGTGAGCAGTCTTCCGCGCTGGAACACAAGGATGCGATCCGCTGGCCGCCGGGTGATGCGGGAGAACGCCCAGCCGGTGACGCGGCCCGAGGCCTCGACGATCGTTGCGTTGACCGCGCCTTGAAAGCGACCATCGACTGGTAGCTCTTGGTCGCCGAACAAGATGCTTGTAACCCTGCCGTCGGCATCGAGCCGAAGCTCTGCATTCGCCCGCTCGCGTTGAGCGTGTTCGAGTTCGATGCCGTCGGGCCGCTCGTGAATCACGAACACCTCAAGCTCGTTGGCGCCTTCGGCCAAGAAGCCGTAGGGAAGAAACGTATGGAAGCTACGATTGAAGGAGCCTTCGCCAGTCGCGGTGACAGTACGGACGATCTGGCCTCCAAGGGTGATCGCTAGGTCGATCCGGCCTTCTAGCGATGCCGTGCCTTCGAGTGAGCCGCGAACAAAGTGGAGGGTGGTGTGACGTTCTGGCTTGAAGTCACCGTAGAGCTCGTCACCCTCGATGATGACCGATGCCGTTGAAGGCCGCTGGGTGATGGAACGCGCTTGGATGCCGACTAGATCACTATGAGGTCCCGATTGAAATGCGGTGCCATAGGCCGTCTCGCGCACATGATTCAGTATCTCGTTGCGCGCGCGGTCTCGACCTGCAGCCATGTCGGCAGCGTCGATCGCGTCTTCTTCAATCCCATCGCTAACGATCGGGATGGTCGAACGGCTTGTCGGGCGAAGGTCTGGTGCCCCGCTACGCCAAGGGATCGCGATACCCAGTTCTTGTGCCAGCAGGGGGAGCAAGTCAGCAGTCGCAAGCACGCGTTCGTCGGTGCGTGCTGCACGGCCTCCGGGAGGCTTGATGAGTAGAGGGGAAGCCAGCAGTTCGCCGGCAGTGGTTTGCGTGAGTTGGCGAACCTCGAAGCCCTCTTGGAAAGTCACTCCGTGATCCGAGGCGATCAACAACAGAGTGTCGTCGTACATGCCTGCTGCTTTGAGGGTGTCCACCACGTCACCGATGATCTTGTCGACCAGTGCGACCTGTTCCAAGTAGCGCTCGATCGAGCGCCCTACCGCAGCTTTGTCGCTCGACCATCCGGTATCTGTGTAGCCCGGGAGCCCGGGAGCACCATCTTCGTAGCGGTGTCCGTTTGCCAATAGGTTCCACGGTCGGTGCGGAAGCAGGAAATGCCCAAAGTGCAGCGATCGAGGTCGCACCTGCTGCAGATGGTCTATGAAGTTCGCAACTGGCGCTGTGCGATCGGACCTAATATTGGCCATCGCGGTGCGCAGAAAATCATCCGACGTGTTGATGTCGCGGTCTTGATCGAGATCGTCGCCGAAGTCACTCCAGCGATCGCTGATCGGAGGGAGCCGTTGCCGAATCGACGCCGGTGCCACTTGGTGGAGCCAGATCCACCGCAGATCGCTGAGTAGTTGCTTTGAGCGAGCCAGGAGGCCTTGGTGGTTGGTGGTCGTTCGGTTGAGATACTCAGGGCACAGGCGAGTGACGGGTTCGGTCGCATACAGGTCGTAGCTGCCGCCAACCAGCGTGAAGAGATTCTCAGGGTAGTCGGCGAGGGTAGGCAGCAAACCCTCATTAGGGTCTTGCCCGCTCAGCAGCGCCGGGATCGCGTTGAGCGTCCTTCCGGTTGAAGAGAAAAAGTTGCTAAACCAGGTACCGGATCCTGCGACTCGGGCGAGGTTGGGGAAACGCCGGTGGTCGATACCTCCGTTTGCGCTAAGTACCGAGGTCGCTGACCATTCGTCAAAGAGTAGGACGACGATAGGAGCTGTGGCCGTCGTCTCATGAACAACCGCATTGCCCGTCTCCGACGCGCGGGCGCGAGCAGTGTCTGGGTGAAACCAGAAGAGGGCGGGCACGGCAATCAACGCAGGTGCCAGATAGGAAAGAAAGAGGCCTGCGTTGCGACTGTGCCTAACTAGCGCAAAGACGCCTGCTGCGATCGCTGCTGTGGCAATCAGCAACCAGTCGTTCCAGCCCAGGAGGCGATGGATTCTGAGACCGATAGCGAACGCTAATACCGCGGTCGTGAGTTGGAAGGCAGCCGGTCCCAGAGCCGGGCGGAGCCAACGCGTGACGATTGACGGTAAGGCAAGAAGCGCGGGAACCGCAAAGCCCAGGACGAGCACGAGCAGGAGCTGATCCTGCACGTCTGCACCGCGAGCAACAAAGAACTCTGGTGTTCTTGTGAGTTGCTCAAAGAGGGGTTGAGCGATCGCGAGACTCGCTGTTGCACTCAATCCCAACGCCTCGCTCGGAGACCACCGTGAGGTCTGAGCGTCGCCTTCATCGCTAGAGCGCTCTAGGTGGTTAGATGTCATCGTTGCCTCAAAGTCGATCCTCGGTCGCGAAGGCGACCGTCCAGGACGACGCGGTTAGATGTGGTCTCGCGCACAGAGTTCGATCTCCATTCGGCGATGCGCTACCACGCGACCAAAGGCCGACTTGAGGTTGGCTTCGGTCTCGCCAGTGACTTCAAACCCGAGGCGTTCGTACAGCGCCTGAGCCTGCGGGTTTTCAATCGAAACGTCGAGTGCCGCGCGAGGGCTCTTGCGGGCCCGGCCCTCGTTGAGCAGGAACTCGACCAGTTGAGTACCGACGCCTCGCCCGCGCCAGTCCTTGGTTACACCGAGGTGGCCAATGTAGTGCAGATCACCACGCGGAGGCCGCACCACCCGCTCGATCTGCAAACCGCGCCGAATCACTCCTGGTCCGCGCCAGAGCCCATAGTGGCCGAAGATCTTGCGCAGCGCATCGAGCGTGTGACCACGAGCCTGGGTACCGTCGTAGCAAGCGCCGGCACCAACGACTTGGTCGTCGTGAACCGCCACGACATGGTGTCCCCAACCGTGCTCGCCTTGCTCGTCCTGCAAAGAGAACCGTAAGAAATCGGCGGTTTTCTGTTCTTTTCTGTCGACGAAGACAAAATCGAACTCAGAATATCCGGAGCTGTGCACCAGCGGAATGAGAGCTTCGACGTCGAGCGGGCCGGCCGGTCGAATCGTGATCTGGGAGTTCTGCATGGGGGAACATCTCAGTTCATCGGAATTGGATAGCGCGAGCCTA
Source organism: Acidobacteriota bacterium (assembly GCA_029263415.1). GTDB lineage: Bacteria > Acidobacteriota > Thermoanaerobaculia > Multivoradales > Multivoraceae > JAJCXN01. Next base: position 45,771 of record JAJCXN010000008.1, on the reverse strand, counting down.
CGACGCGCTTCTGCCGTACGGCAACCCGTACCTTCTGCATCCGCGGAGCAAGGCCGATCTTAGATGATGCTCGCAACACGACCAAGCAATGCTTCAAGGCGCATGGTGACGCCCGGTCGCTTGATGTCAGGCGGCTTGGTATCTGGCGACTTGATGTCAGGTGGCTTGACCTCAGGCGGCCTCGACCGGCCTCGACCGGTCTCGGGCGGTCTCCAACCAAGCCTGAGATCTTGCCAACGTTTCAGTTGGCGCGCACCAACGTCGAGCGGCGCGGTTCTTGCGGTTGGCCGTCGCTGTAGCCCACCGACATCGACTCTTGGGTGTCAGAACCCGTGACACGGGTCAGTCCTTCGTGCGCGTGTGCGTCCTTGTTGGGGTCGAAGTTGGTGCCGCCATCGAACTCGAAGAACATCTCGCCGGCCTTGTCACTCGCCTTGAACTTCATCTTGGGCTGGTTTCCGATCGCACAGTAGTGCGTCATCTTCAGCTCTTCGCCGTCCATGTGGTACACGCTGAACATCTCATACTTGGAGCCTGGGCCGTAGGTCTTGATCACCGAGTGGCCGTTGGCGGTCACTTTGTAGACCACGGTGGAAGCGCGCGTGCTGTCGCCGCCAACCGGGGTGCTCTTCCATTCGCCTTCAAAACTCTTGAGCGCTTCGAATGCGGAGTGTGCGTCGTAGACGGGCGCGATCTCGCCATCATTGTTGGACGCCATAGCACTGGCCAGTGGGAGCAGTGAGAGTAGACCGGCGAGCAGGAAAATCGGAATTTGACGACGGGACTTCATTGTGGACTCCTTGGTCTGTTGGCAGATGCCTAGCTGCGCTGGCACCTGAGCTGGCTTGAGCATACGCGAAGCGCGCGCCAATCACAGAGACAGTCGTAGAGTCTCAATGCAAGGTTCTCTGCTTTCCCCGCAGGCCGTTGCCTCTAAGTCCTGAAGGGCCAGCTCGATTTGCGCGCGCCTACGGTCGCCGCTGGAAGGGTGGCACCCCCTCGTTGAGGACTCCTCGTTGGCGGTTTCGTGACACCCCCGAACGTTGGTTGCAATCAACCGGCCAGTGCGGCCCCAGTGCGGCCCCAACGCGGCCCCAACGCGGAACCGCGAGGTAGGTGGCTACTGGATCTCGATTGTCAGGCGTTCGGTGGCCCGTTCGATCTCGAACAGCAGGGGGTCGTTCCCTGAAAGAGGGGACCAAGGGCTGGTCCGTGCTCGGAGATTTGTTTGCCGTTCAAAGACAAAATGATGTCTCCAACACGCAGGCCTCCGAGGTCGGCTTTGGAGCCGGGATCGATCGAACGGACTGCTGGCTGGTCAGCAGCGGGATTGAACCCGACACCCACACGTCGCACTTGGACAGGTGCCGGACGGTGGATCTTCTCCGAGTACGGGCGCAGGGCCAGTAGGCCGTTGTTTTGATCGATGGTCAGCTTGGCATCTCGGATGATCTGGCCACCAATATTGCCCGATGCAGCCGGATCCATGAACAGCACGTCCGGGTTCTCATAGGTCAGTCCGGCGATGCTCAGGGTGCCGTCGAGTTTCCCCTTCCACATCGTGCGGGTGCCGCCAATCAGTCTCGCGTCAGGCATTTTCTCTAGCTCGCCGGCAAGGGTTACCGTGCTGCGCATGCTGTAGGGAAGGATGAGGCCGTGCCTTGATCCTGTGTCGAGAGTGACTGGAAAGGCGGTACCGTTGACGGCGACATCGATTTGAATCGACCGTGTTTGAGTAAACGAAACAACGTCCGGGTCGTTAGCAGCAAGGGAACCTTTGGAGACGATGATTTGGTCGTTGGCCGCATCAATCGTCAGCAGATGGCCAGAGAAGGCGGCCATGCCGACGATCGCCCTTTCAGCGCCAAGCATCTGCAAAGCCAGGAACGGCGCGTTGCGGATGGTGAGGTCACCAATTCGAAGCTCCGGAAGGATGACGATGTCCGCCGTGATCGGATCGGTGCCACCAGACATGACGGTCATCTCGCTCGTCTTTTCAAAGCCCATCGTTTCGACGAGTGCCGGGTCGATCAGGTTCACTCCGCTGCCGGTGTCTACGATTGCATTGAACGCATCGGCACCGTCGAGTTCTGCTTCCACCACGGTATGGCGGCCATTAAAGGTCGAGGGTATGACCACGCTGTCGCCTGAAAATTCAGTGAACCATGAGCTGCTACCAGGGGTCTTGGCCTTAGAGGGCCCTGCCTTGCCAGCCGGCAGCGAAGGGCCGATGAACATCAGGCCGTTCTGCTGATCGATGGTGAGCACCAATTCGGCCATCAGGCCTGCGCCGAGGTTGGCGGCGCCAGGTGAGGGGTCCATGAAGGTCACCTTTGGGTTTTGGTACTCGCGATCGCCGATCTGGACGGTGCCGTCGAGGGTCCGGATGGTGAGCGTGCGACCGCCTCCGACGAGGTTGGCAGTCCCTGTTTGCCCCGCGCCGGGGACGAGTGGCAGTTGATCCATGAGTTCGATCGGCAGCGTGATGCCCCCGGGTGCGCCGGTGTCGATGTGGGCGACGACGGTGCGGCCAGCCACCGTGATCGGGAAGTTGAGGAGGCCGCCGCTCATATCGAGCGCGATCACCCCTTGATCGCCTTCGCTCAGGGCTCGGCGGGACACTGTTGCGCGGGCCGACGCAGGATCGAGGGCCAGAACCACGTCCGCGAAGAGATCCATGCCGAGAACGCCCTCGATGATTCCGCCGGTCATTTTGGAGATCCCCAAGACGATCGGGTGTGCATTCGCCACAGTGAGCCCGCCGACTGTGATTGGTGGGGCCTTGACAACGTCGGTTGGTACCTTGCCCCCGCCGGGCGCTCCGATCTCCGTGGTCTCAACGATCTCTAGATTGAGCAGCTCCATGGTGCTGGTATCTAAGACGCTCACAGAAGCTCCGGTATCGATAAGGAAATCGAAAGGGCCAGCGTCGCCCACGTAGACCTCAACCAGAGAGCGACCATCGCTGGACGGCATCGCGATTTCGACTTCTTCTCCTGCCCACGAGAGCGTGGGGCTGGGGCGGGCCGACTCTTGCGTAAGCGCAGGTGAGGCGAGTAGAAGAGTCGCTACTAGCAAGAGAGGCGTGAGTGTCTGAGGCATGGTGGTGCTCCTTGGCCATAGTGTGCCTGGATCTCTGTTAGTCCGATTCGGACTATAATGGAACGCTAAGATGCCGACTAGGTTCCAATCTGAGAGCAACACAGCGGTGAGGCAGCGGTGAGACAGTGGGAGAGACAGAGGTGAAGGCGCGCGATCGGCGGCTGAGTGAACTTGAGGGCGCGGTACTCGGCGTGGTCAAGAATCACTCTCCTTGCACCGCCTACGTGGTGCGCAAGGTCTTCAAGGCGTCTCCGGTGCACCACTGGAAGGCGAGCGCCGGCGCGATCTATCCGGTGGTGGAGCGCCTAGAATGCGGAGGTTTGCTGCGCTCCGAGGAGGTCGCACGGGGTCGGCAGAAGACCCGCCACTATCGAGTCACGAAGCAGGGGCGCGAGGCGCTTCGGGAGTGGCTGTTAGGAGCTGGGGAACAGCTTGTGGTCCCACCCGACCCGCTCCGTACCCGTGTTTTCTTCCTGTCGACTCTTGGTCCCAGAGCCCGTCGAGAACTTCTCGAACGACCACTTGAGATGCTCAACCAGCAGCTCCTAGCTCTGGAGGACGATTGTCGACGACAAGAGACCGAGGATCGCTTTGCATTCCTGGCTGCCAAGGGCGCGCTAGCAGTGGCGCGCGCTAGGCGTGATTGGATTCTGGATCTACTGCAAGAACTCGGCTGAAGCTGGAGTTCGTGCGAGGGGTCTCCTCGGCGATCCGCATTTCGCCAACTCGGGGCGCAGAAAACCAAGAGTAGGGCGATGGGTTTTGTGGAGCCGAGAGGTGGCTACTTGCCGACGCGGGCGCCGAGTCCTTCGATTTCGTAGATGGTGACGGGCCCTGACACCGAGGCCTCATCGAAGGCCTCGCCCTTTTCATCGGCGAGGTGCTTGAACCAACGGCGCGCAGCCGCTTCGTCTAGATTCTTCGCTCGGAGGATGCCTTCAGCCACGACTTGTTGACCTTTGGCTTCGGCCGGAAACACGATGACATCGTCTTCAACCTTGAAGCGGATTGTCTCTTGGCTCTGCTGATCGAGGATGTTGATCCAGCAACCCTTCATCGGGCAGACGTCGTCCACCAGTCCTTCGATTCGCACGCGTTCATCGACGTAGGTCTCAGGTGAAGCCATGAGTTCGCCCAGACGAATCGACACAACTTCGTTGTTGGTACTGCCCACCGCTTCGCCGTACTGCTTCTCTTCGGCGAGCACGATCGTTGTTGATGCCAGCAGCAGGGTCAGGATGGTCGCTTGAATCAGGATTCGACGGATGGTGATTGGCTTCACGATGTGGCTCCGAGGTGTCATTGGACTTCTGGGTTGAGAAGCCCTGGCGTGGGTCGCGGCGGCTTCGGTCAAGTTTATCCCGCCCATTCCGGCGGTCGCTACCTACCTGGCGCCGCCAGCAAAGCTCCATCCCGGGGTGCGGCCTAAAAGCGGGCTTCAGTCAGCGACGGCGAGTTCTGCGTCCGGTGGGGTCTTTGGATCGTTGGTCTTGAACCATGCCTCTACGGGACCTTCCAGCTTTACCGTCATGGGATTGCCGTGTCGGTCGTTGGATCGGCCGGCTTGCACTCGAATCCACCCCTCGGAAACACAGTACTCGAGCACGTCCGTCCGTTCTACCTCCTTGAATCGAATTCCGATGCCGCGTTGGAGCTTGTCGCCGTCGAAAAACTTGCTGCGAGGATCGACAGAAAGTCGATCGGGTGCTGTGTTTGAGGTCTCGGTCATTGCGGAAGTCTCGGTTCTCTCTTGGGTGAATGAACAGTTGTATCGGGCTTTGGTTCGCAGAGCCTATCCAATGGAAACGGGGCTGCTGGCGCTCGATATGGTATTGAGCTTCGCAACCTGGGCCGAGCTCTCCATCACTTGAGGACGAATTCGACTCCGGTCGTGCCGAGAGGCTCTTGCGCCGATTGTGATCGAGACCTCGCGGTCTGTGCCTTGGTCGCGGCCCCGTTCCTCTAGGGCGACAGGAGGCCGCACCCATTCCCGTGTCGCTGCGGGGGGATGCGCGTCGTCTGCTGCTTCTTGTCCGCTGATGCTGCCTGTTCGCCGGTGCTGCGCCATGTTGCGGTTTGGTCCAGGCCGAGCGAATTTGAGTCCATCAAGAGGGATCGGGTTGGCGACCTACTCGGTCGCTGGAGGGGCAACCCACGGGCACGGCGCTCGAGTCGCCTCAATGAAGGCGACCTCGAACCAGGTGGTCCCTTGATCGCGCGAGCGCTCCTCGATTCGCACCCATCGATCCTTTGATTCCACTTCAAAGCGCATCCGGCGGTGATCGCTGGTGTCAGGGTCAGTAGCCCACATGTGCATAAGACCGTCTGGTCTCACCTCTGAGAGCAGGGTCCATACCTCAGCGAGCCTTGAGTGCTGCCACATGTTGGTCCACTGCTTGGTCTCTGTGCGAAACATGCGGACGTTGACTCCGCGGCCAGGGTTGCTTCCCGCTACCGGTGGTTGGTCGTACCAGTAGTCAGCGATAGCCGTGCCGCCGAGTATCCAACGGCCCTCCCAGTACGCCGGTCGGACGGTCTTCGACCAGCTTCCATCAGGGAGCCGTTGCTTGGTCTGAATGTTGTAGTTGCCGATCAAAAATGCGAATTGGTCTAGCTCTTGGGCTGCACCAGGATCGCGAGTGCCGTAGTCGCAGCCTGCGAGCCCGTCAGGAACAGCCTTCGCTGCGGCGCGATCGGCCGCACCTAGAACAACACAGAAGAGAAGGACCGAGAGCAGAGCCATGTGGAACAGGTCGTTCGAAAAAGCGATCGGTCTGCGGACTTGCACGTGCCGAAGATCCTGGCTTCGCGACTCGGCGGATGTGGTGGGCGCGTTCTGCATGCTGCTGCTCTCCATGTCGGTGGTGCTCATTGGTACGCGTCGTTGCCTTTGAAGTTCCGGACCTACGGTTCGGTTGGCTCTTGAGGCAAGAGTGCGACAGCTCTCACCGGGCCGCCCGATCCCGCTTCGATCTTCATCGGCAGGGCGATTAGCCATGCGCCTGTCGCTGGCAACTTGTCGAGATTTGTGGCGTTCTCCAAGCCAGGAACGTCAGCCGCACCCGCTACTTGGTGCACGATGAAGTCTTGAGATTGGCCATAGTCAATGGACGCTGTATCGACGCCGATCAACGCCACCTGCCGCTCTGCGATGAGTAGCCGAGCTGCGTCTTCGCCGAACGAGGGGAAGTGCAAATTCGAAGCGTCGCCAGGCGTGTCGTCACCCAGGTACGCAAGAGCGTCTGGCCATCGTGCGCTCCAGCCGGTGCGTAGTAACACGGATGCGTTGGACGGCACCTGTCCATGCTCAGATTCCCAATCCAGGATGTCGCTGGTGCTGAGGCGATAGTCCACGTTGGTGGTCTTTGCCGAAATATCGATGACGACGAGTTGAGTGATCAGCTTGCTAAGTGGAAGACGGTCAAGGGTAGTTCCACCTTCGGCAAAGTGGATCGGTGCGTCGAGGTGTGTGCCGCCATGTTCTGCCGTGCTGAGGCTGTAGGACGAATAGAAGTACCCGGCCTCTGTTGGGCCGAACGCGAGCTCGTGGTGGTCAAACCCTGCAGTGTCGGTGGGCCAGTAGAGAGTGTCCTCGCCATAGGTGTGGCTCAGGTCCACGATCTCGAACTGAGACAGGTCAAGTGGAGCGTTGGATTCGGTGGGAAGGGTCGGGCTGCAGCCGATCGCCGCGACGAACGGTATGGCGGCGGCCGGGAGCAGCGCTTTGAAGAGTGGTGCGTTGATGGTCAAGATGTGTGCTCGCTGTGTGAGAGTCGTGGATGAAGGGCGGTCCGGCAATGAACTTGAGGTTAGGTTGCCTGAGTACGTGCGTGGGTTGCGATTGGTCCCTGCTTGATTCCCAGGTCTGGAGCCGAGGGTAGTACCCTGGTCCGGGACCCAACAATAATCCGAGTCTGAGCCCTAACGAAGAGGAGAACCGGGAGACATGCCCATCAGTTCACACTATCGATCACCACTCATCGTGTTTGCAGTCTGTGCGGTTGTAGCTATTGCTGCGGCGCAAGGAGCCTTTGGCCAGATCAACAACTTCCCCTTGATCTTTGCTCTCATCTGTTTGCTCACCGGTCTGAAAGACGTGTGGTCGATGCGGCCGCGCCTCGCGGTGCCACAGAGGATCACGATCTTGTTGCTCGCTGCGCTGTTGCCCGTCGGCGGATGGTCAGTTCACCAGGACAAAGTCTCCAAATCGCTCAGCGCTCGCGAGCTGGAGAGATCCGCTCTGATCGTTGGCACGCTCGCGCCGCCGATCAGTGGCCTTGAAGCGCTCAACGTCAGCCAGGCTGCCCTCGACCTTGCAACACAGACCACAGGCCAGGTCACCATCGCTACTTTTTGGGCTCGTTGGTGTTCACCTTGTTGGAAGGAGATGCGGGAGCTGGAGGAGCTCTATCAAGAGCATGCCGGCGCTGGTCTCAACCTGATAGCAGTCACCCGGTTCGATTCGCCGGACTCTCCATCGAAGCGCAAGAGCGACACAGCCAAAGCCAAGACGTTCTTGCAAAAGCGGAAGTTCTCGTACCCTGCCGGCATGTCGACAACACCCGACCTGTACCCCGCCTTCCAGGTTCGTTCGATTCCGACCACGGTGCTGATCGATCAGCAAGGCACAGTGGTTGACTATGCGCTCGGCCTCGACAGTTCTCGCCGATTGATGGTCCGTGCTGTGGATCTGCTTGCATCGGATTGAGATGCATCGGCCCGGTCCGGTAGCGATGGACTGTTCAGTTAGCGCTCGCCCTGCTCCTCTCGCAGCGAGCCGCGATCATCTTTCCTTGAGCTCTGAGGCGCTCCGCCCGGGAGCGCCTCACTCACTCCACACAGGTGCAGGGCCGCCTTCGATGTGAGCCTTCAAGGCATCGTGGTAGATGAAGTGCCACCCCTTCTCTCGATCTTCCTTGCTCGCATCAGGCATTGGACCGATGATGCTCTCGCTGAACCGAAGCACGGTTTCAGAACCGTCCGTCTCAAGATCCCAAGTTCCGTACCATTCGATGGGGCCACCCCAGTTGGGGAAGGTGTTCCCACAGACTTGAAGTTGTTTCTGTGGGCTAACCGAAGCCACCTGCCCCCACAGGATGCCGCCTCCGTCACCCCAACTCTCAATCATCTGGCCACCAGGTCTTGCGTCGAGGTGAAACGAGCGCTCACCTGCGGTGCCGCCTGCGTAAGCGCCGTCGGGCCACCAGGCCCCGAGGTCATCGGTGAGCGCCTTCCAAACGGTTTCCACCGAGCCGTTGATTTTGATTTCGAGAACGGTGCTCGAGATTCCGACTGCGTTTAATGAGGTCATTTGCTCTTGTCTCCTTTGGGGTGCATCGGTTGGTTTGAAGTGGGGATTGATTATGTGACCATTTGGTCACATAATCAAGTAGGCCCGGATGTGAACCTCCCTCGCGTGCACCGCAACTCATGACATCTCCAACACGATCAAGACCTGCCGCACCTAGCGAAGTGCTTGAGGAACAGACCGTCGTCCCCGAACAAAGCGAGGTCTGGCGTGCGCTTAGTGATCCGTCGCGCCGCCGTATCCTGGATATTCTGCGCGAGGCTCCGCAGACCACCTCGGCGCTTTGCTCAAGGTTCGAGTTCTCGCGCTTCGCAGTGATGAAGCACCTGCGAGTGCTCGAGGCCGCCGGCCTAGTCTTGGTTGAGCGGCAGGGGCGCGAGCGCATCAACCACCTCAACCCAGTGCCGATTCAACAGATCTATCGACGCTGGATCAAGCCTTTCGAGCAGTTGCCAGCAGACCGGTTGCTGCGGCTGAAGAGGACCGTCGAGACGACTTCGCGGCCGCCTGCTTGAGTCAGAAGCTCTAGTAAGACGCTCTAGTCAGACGCCCGAGCGCCTAGGTCGTTGTTGGTCTGGCTACAGGTTGATCGCAGTCTCAAACGCAGGTCTGGCTGCGATCCGCTCGACGTAGTTCTTGACGTTCACCATTTCGTCAGAGACTTGGCCGAGTTTGTTGGCCATGTAGAGCGAGTGTCCGAGCATGATGTCTGCTGCTGAGAAGTTGCCAATCAGATAGTCGCGACCTTCAAGTGCAGCATTCACCGGCACGACGGCCTTACTCAACAAGCGCTGCGCTTGGCCGAGCACGACTTCGTCTCGTCGTTCTGGCGGCAAGATCCGCGTGTGCACAACTACCGTGTTCATCGGCGGCATCATCATGCCCTCGCAGTAGTGGAACCACTGCAGGTACTCAGGAAACTCGATCGCGCTGACCGCGGGTTTGAGACCGCCGTCGCCGTGCCGGGCCATCACGTATTCAACGATCGCGCCCGACTCGAACAGCGAGACGTCACCGTCCTCAAGTACCGGCACTCGGCCCAGCGGATGGCGCTCGCGATGCTCCTCGGACTTGAGGTCTTTCGGATGGAAGTCCATCCGATTCACTGCGTACTCCAGGCCAAGCTCTTCGAGCAGCCAGACGATTCGGCCGGCCCGAGAGTGAGGTGCAAAATGAATCTTCAGCATGGGTGTCTCCTGCTGGTCAGTCTTTGGCTGAGGGCTGCGTGGTCTTGTGGGTAGCGTGCGGATACTAGCGCCTAGGTCGGCGTGGCTCCCCAGCGCGCCCCGTCCGGTCGCGCTCGGCGGGCTACCGGGCCGCTGGTTTGCTGGGCTGCCGCCAACGAATTTCCAGCCACCGCGCTACGTATTAGGACTCATGCATACTGCTGAAGTCGCTGTCTGGACCTGTGTCGATCCGGCCCAAGACCTGTTGGTCGAGGGGCTGTTGCAGGCGCAGGCGATTCCCTACCTGGTCCGCAACGACTACTTCGGCGCGATGTTCGTAGGTCCGAGTATTCCTGGCTACAACCAGCGCGTGTTATTGGTTTCCGAAACGGATGTCGACGATGCGCGGGCCGCGATCGCAGGCGTGAGCGGCAGCATGCAGAACCGCGAACAACGCCGGCGCGGCGGCTTCTCATCCTCATTGAGTTCCCCGTTATCGGTTGGTTCATTCCCGGTCAGCCGAACTGGTCCTTTGTCAGGCGTGGCGTCATCATCAGTCTTGGAACCCTCTTCGGCGTAGCGGTTGTCGCCCTGCTTCTAGCGGGTTCAGTTGCAGCACTTGCTTGGCTCGGGAACGGACTGCTGGATCGGTTGGTCGAACACTTAGTGGCTGACTAGTTTCGCGATCTTGGGCGTAGAGTGGGTTATCTTGAGAACCTCAGTTCCAACCAGCCTCGCTTCGAGTGGTCCCGGCCTACGGGGCTCAGCTATGTAGACCGTCTTAGTATGCGTTGATGAACAGCACCAAAGACCCACCGCAACCCCCAGATCGTGCCTCGCGCGAGCCTGGAGACACGATCTCCTTTGGTACCGGAGGAGCCTGGCGCGGACGGCTGGGTCGCGAGCGCCTGGCTGTCGTCGAGGCCTCGCAGGCTGGGAGGCCCGAACGCGTCGGACAGGTGCGAATCGAAGGGGAACTCGGTCGTGGTGGCATGGGGGATGTCTATCGAGGATACGACGAGTCCTTAGAACGGGTTGTAGCAGTCAAGACCATCCGCGCTGAGCACCGCTTGAGGCCGTCCTCCCTAGAGAGGTTCCGCCGCGAAGCCCGCCTGTTGTCGCGACTGAACCATCCCGGGATCTGCCAGGTCTACGAGTTGATTCAGCAGGAAGAGGCCGACTACCTGGTGATGGAGTTCGTCGCAGGGCGAGGCCTGAGGGAGGTTCTCGATGACGACGCTATTGACGATCAGAAACGACTAGAGATCGCTGAGCGCGTCGCTGAGGCCCTAGCCGTCGCCCACGGGCGGGGTGTGGTGCATCGCGATCTCAAGCCTGAGAACCTGATTGTGACCGAGGACGGTTCTCCTAAGATTCTCGACTTCGGCATTGCCCGCTCGGTCGGTGAACTGGATGCGTTGAGTGACGAGGAAACGTACAAAAACGCTAAGACCCATGATCTCACCGTACAAGGGACGGTTGTTGGCACTGTTCCCTACATGAGTCCCGAGCAGGCCCGCGCCGAGGCGGTCACCGAGGCCAGCGATGTGTTTTCCTTGGGGCTGATTCTTGGTGAGTTGTTCTCGGGCCAGCGCTCCTATCCGAAAGGCGTCGCTCGTGACCAGCTGCTGGCTCTAGTAACTAGTGGTTCGGTTCAGCCGCCGCATGGTCTAGGTGCTGAACTCACTGAGCTCATCCGCCGCATGACCAAGCCCGAGCCTGAGCTGCGGCCGACTGCACGAGAAGTCCGCGATCGCCTCCAGTGGATTCGGGCAAAGCCGCAGCGTCGTCGTCGTGCCGTTGTTCGGGTGCTGGTTGCGGCGACGATCCTGGTGATCGCCGGGAGCTTTCTCTTCGCAAGTTTCAGGCTTGAGCGGCAAGCGAACCTGGCTCAATTGGTGGCCTTAGAAGTGAAGGAGCTTGAGTCCAGGATGCGCAGCACCTATCTGCTGCCAGCTCACGACATCCGCCCGGAGAAGGAGGCCGCACTCGCGCGACTAATTGAGCTTGAGCAGACTGTTCTTGAGGCGGGGTCGGTTGCCAGAGGCCCCGGTCGGCTGGCCTTAGCCCAGGGTTTTCTCTCCGTCGGTGAGGCTGAGCGCGCGCGCAGACTGATGGAGGACACCTGGAAAAGCGGCTATCGCCCCCCTGAGGTTTCCTATACCTATGGGCTCGCCCTCGGCCAACTCCTGGAGCGCGATGTTGGTCTATGGTCCAGCACTCCTGACGCTGAACAAGTGCGCGACCATCGCGAGCTAGTGCGCGCTCAAGCAGGCGAAGTGGTGCGGCTGCTGGAGATGGGCGTCGAGGAAGGCGTGGCATCAGGGTCCTTGTTTCCTGAATACCCAAGAGCTCTACTTGCGTTCTACTCGGGGCGGCACGATGAGGCTCTTGGACTTGCTCGTGAAGCAGCCGAGCGTGCGAGCTGGTTGCATCAGGCTCGGGTGCTGGAAGGGCAGATCCTAAAGCGCATGGGCGAAGACCTTCGCGACCAAGGCGACTACGAGGAGTCCCTCGCGCTGGTGCACGAGGCGCGCGATGCCTACCGCAAGGCAGTGGCTGTTGGTGAGAGCGACCCTGCCGTTCACGAAGCGCTGTGTGATCTGTCGGCTCGCGAGATGCAACTCGTCCTATACGGACGAGGTGGCGATCTCGCAGCTGCTCTGGCGGCTGCCACGGAGACGTGTGAGCAGTCTTTGGCAATCGATGAGAGTCGAGCCTCAACACACTACGTCCTGTCCAACGTCTTCTACCGTTGGACGGAGGCGCAGGATCTCCGCGGCCTCCCTGCGGACGCTGAGTTGAGCAAGTCGATCAAGCACGCGCGGCGTGCCGTCGAACTCGAACCGGCCTTTGATCTTGCGCACGCCCAATTGGGCACCGCGCTTTATCGATCGGCAAGGCAGCTGACCCGCGCGGGTGAGGACCCGTTTGCCCGCCTCGAAGCAGCAGTGGCTGCAGTTCGACGAGCGTCCGTTCTTAACCCCGCTCGAGCTGAGCATGGGAACTGGCTCGGGCTCATTCAGCACTATTGGGCGCAACAGCTGATCACGAATGGCAGCGATCCTATGCAGATGTTCGACGCCGCCGAGCAGAGCTACCAGGCAGCGAGTGAACTTGCTCAACAGAGCACCTACGTCTACAACAACCTGGGGAGGCTACGGATCCGCCGTGCGCGCTATGAGCGAGGACAGGGCAGGGATGAACGCGCTACGCTGCAGCGTGCCATCGAGGCCCTGGACCGCTCGACCGAGATCAATCCGAGCAACTCGTTCGCGTTGAACAACCTAGGCGATGCGTGGATCGCTATCGGCAGAGCGTCGGCGATCAGGGGCGAGGATCCGGAGACGGCGCTGCGTTCAGCGCTCGATCGGTTTCGCCAATCGCTTGAGGTGCGTCCTGACTACGCGTCGCCGCTGAATAACGTTGGGCTGGCGTTGTGGCGGCTCGGTCGTTGGCAATCGCTCAACGGGCAGGACGTGTCCTGGTTGTTTGATGAGGCGAGATCGTCGGTCACTCAGGCCGCTGAACTCGCACCAGGCGCCTTTCAACCGCGTGTCAATCTTGGGCGAATTGACTGTCTGGAGGCTGACTCGAAGCGTCGATCAGGGATTGATCCTGAGCCTTCGGTCCTGCTCGGGCTAGCTCACTACGCCAAGGCTTTGGAGCTTTCACCGACCTACGATGTCGCTCGGGTTGAAGCAGGGCGATGTGCGCTGATCGCAGCGAGCGCTTCGCTGACGAGATCAAACCAGGAAACCGATCCGTGGCTGGCCATGGCGAAGGACTTCGGAACGGCGGCTAGTGATGGTGTTGCGGTCCGGACCGCGCGCTTGTTGCTGGCTAGAGTTCATTTGGAGCAAGCGATGCGGTTGATCGCGGCGGGCCTAGACCCCAGCGCAGAGTTCGCGTCCGCCAGGCTCAACCAGGTTGCAGCGCTTGAGGCAGAAGGGGCGAAAGGCGACGTTGCCGTTTATCTGGAGGCCGCCCAGCTCGCTCTAGCCGAAGCCGAGTGGCGGCACAAAAGTGGGCTCGACCCTGAGGTTGCGGCAAAACGCGGTCGCGCTCACATTACTCGCGCACTCGAGATTCACCCGGATCACCCCGAAGCACTCCGCGTACGTACGACGCTCGCCCGGAGCTTCCCCCAAGGGCTCGATGTGTGAACTCGATACAGTTCGAAGTGCATCCCCCATCCACAGTGCAGAAACTGAGGTGAGACGACGATGACTTCTTCTAGCAGCGAAACCCCGCTGATCTCGAGTCTTGGACGGTTGTCGATGGCGACGTTGCTCGCAACGGTGGCTGTCTCTAGCTCCACGAGTGCTCAACCAGCGCCTGACGTCCCTCGGACGGCGAGTGGCCATCCCGACTTCAGTGGCACCTACAACTCGGGCACGCTCACGCCCCTGGTGAGACCGCGCCAGTTGGGCGAACGTATGTCGTTGACCGATGAAGAAGCGGAAGCAATCGCTCAACGCAAGGCGGATCTCTATGCGTCGGACGCTGTTCCGAGTGACCCCGATCGAGAAGCACCTGCGGTTGGTGGCACCCCAATCTTCGATCCCGGCCTCGAGGGCGCCTCGGGAGGGAGTGGTGGCTACAACGCGTTCTATCTCGACCCCGGTGAAGGTGCGTTCAAGATCGACGGGGAATGGCGTACATCGATCATGGTCGAACCGCGCGACGGACAGTTTCCGCCACTCACCGATCGTGCTCGCAAGGGCCAAGCTTCGTTAGGAATGTACATGCGAGCCAACGTTGATACGGCAACAGCTTGGTGGATCAACGATCCGATCGGTCCATACGATGACATCGAGCAGCGGCCTCTCGCCGAACGATGCCTGCTTGGATTCGGCAATACCGCGGGCCCACCCATGATGCCGGTGCTTTACAACAACACGAAACGCATTGTGCAGACCGAGGATCACGTGATGATCTTGATCGAGATGCAGCACGATGCGCGTGTCGTGCGCATCGATGCCGAGCACGGACCGGAGGACGTCAAGTCTTGGCTTGGCGACTCGGTAGCATCGTGGGACCGGGATGCCTTGGTGGTGGTGACCAAGCATCACCGAACCCGCTTTGGCTACCCCTTCAAGTTGGCCAACGATCAACCACAGGCAATGGTGGTGGAGGAGCGGTTCTCCTATCTAGATCCAGAGACCATCCTCTACCGGTTCACGGTTGATGATCCTGAAACCTGGACCGCACCATGGACCGGCGAGTACGTTTGGCCGAGGAGCAAGGACCGCGTGTACGAGTACGCCTGCCACGAAGGCAATTACGCTATGGGCAATATTCTGCGCGGTGCGCGATTGCTGGAAGCGGACGCGGCAAAAGCCGCCGGCGCTGAGGGCCGCTAGCGAGCCTCGCCTAGTCGTCTCCCAAGACTTCGACTGGATTTACCGAAGCGGCTCGTCTGGCCGGCAACGCTGCTGCAACCGCGCTGGTCAGGAGCAGTGCCCCAGTCATCAGCAGATGAGTGGTCGGGTCGCTCGGAGAGACACGAAAGAGAAACGGGGCCACCGAGCCGGCCGCCAGCCAAGCAATCGGGACGCCGAGGGCGATTCCGATACCGGTGGTCACCAAGCCCGTTGCCACGATGCGCCGGATCACTTGAGAGGAATGCGCTCCGAGCGCGATGCGGACCCCGATCTCCTTCCTCTGTTGGGTGACGGCGAACGTCAGCATCCCGTACACCCCCAACAGTGCAAGCAGTGCCGCTAACCCGGCGAGGCCTACCACCAGCATTGTTCTGAAACGCGGGATCGCGACCGAGTCGGCGATGGTGCCTTCAAGCAACAGCTCTCGGGTCACGGGTGAGGTGGGTGACACACCGGCGAGGATCTCCTTAGCCCGAGCCAACCCGGTGGCCGTATCGCCATCGATACGCAACACCCATTCGCTGGTGGTGCGATTCGACTGCGTTGCTGCCAGGTATACCTTGGGGTCGACCGCATGTTCTAGGCCAGCGTGTCTTGCATCAGCTAGCACTCCCACGATCTCGCGCCAGCCTGAGTCGTCGACCTTGATGCGTTTGCCAATCGGACTCTCGTTCGGCCAACCGGATTTGGCCATGGTCTCGTTGACCATCGCTACGAAGGGAGATGTTCTGGTGTCTCTAAGGTTGAGGTCCCGGCCCTGCCTCAGTGGTATGCGCATGATCTCGCGATAGTTGTGGAGTCCAACGCTGAGCAGGGCACGCACCTCTGTAGTGGTGCTCCCGTCTTGCTCGAGAGTGATCCGGGTACCACTACTCAGGCCCGACAGCGGCAGGTTGTTGCAGGCTGAGGCGCGCATATTTGGTTCGGCGTTGAGTTGCGTCGCCAGGGTCTGCACGAACTGGTTGTAAGCCTCGTCTTCACGGTATCGGTCCCAGTCGGGCTCGATCCACATCGCCGCGATTCCTGCCGGGTCAAACCCCCGTTCTTGCGACCACAAGTGTGAGTAGCTGCTAGCGAGTAGACCAGCGCCAACCAGCAGCACGAACGCAAGGGCGACTTCGATCGCGACCAATGCTGATCGCACTCGACTGGCTCCGACACCCGCCGTTGCGTTGCGGGTGGACGTGCGCATGGCGTCTTGCGGATCGGCCCGGGTTGCAAGCAAGGCGGGCAAGGTCCCCGCCAAGATTGCGGTGACCGCGGTCACCCCAAGACCGCACGCAAGTACGCTAAAACTGATCCCGATCTCGGAGCTCCGCGGGACACCTGGAGGCAAGCTGTGGAGAAGTACGGGAAGTAGCGCCCAGGCGGTTGCGATTCCCGCCCCGCCGCCCAGAGCGACCAGCACCAGACTCTCAACTAGTTGTCCGCGAACCAGGCGGCCTGATCCCGCACCCAACGCCGAGCGAACCGCGAGCTCACGTCGGCGTTCGAGACCCCTCGCTGTCAGTATGTTGGCGATGTTGACGGTGGCGACCAGTAGGACCAGGGCGGTCGCAGCCAACAAGAACCACAACGTCGACCGCACATTGCCGACCATTGAGTCGAGCAGGCCCACCACGCGCACGCCGCGGTCGCCAGTTTGAGCCGCGTCCTCGGCCGATCGTTCCTCTGCTAGTAGCTGTTGCACAGCGTGCAGGCGTGTGCGTGCGTTGCTGAGTGAACTCTGCTCGCTGAGCCTGCCGATCACTCGAACGGACTTCCAACCGGTGCGTGCTTCCCGTCCCAATGGGGTCCAGAGCTGAGGCTTCCCTGGAGGTAACAAGGAGTCCGATTGTTGATCAGGGTGGCCTCCGAAGGCGCTGGGCATGACGCCCACGACGGTGTGAGGGTCACCATTGAGGTTGAGAGTAGAGCCTAGGCCCTCGCCTGAACCGCCAAATTGATCGCGCCAGAAGCTCTCGGATAGCACCACCACCCGCGGCGCGCCTTCGACATCGTCAGACTCAAGCAGGCCGCGGCCGATGAGAGGATCGAGACCGAGAGTACGGAAGAAGCCCGAGGTCGCTTCTTGGCCACGGACGGCCCACACTCCGTCACCGGTGCGAAGGGCGTAGTTCGCGTCGATGTAGGCGCCGAGTTCTTTGAACCCTGCACCATCTTCGGCCCAACGGAAGACCGTTGGTGCGATCGGGTCGATGCTCGAAGCTTTGGATCTGAACAGAACGTTGGGGGACCTCAGCCAGTCTTCGCGGACTTCCCAAACTCGCGCGATCTGTTCTGGTTGCGGATACGGCAAAGGTCGAAGCAGAACTCCCTCGACCACTGTGTAGACCGAGGTCGTAGAGCCGATCGCAAGCGCGATCGTCACAATCATCATCAACGAAGCCCAAGGGCGCCGCTGAATCGAACGGACGGCATACTTGAAATCGATTGCCCATCCGTTGCGCGAGACGCCGCCACTGTTGAGGGCGTCTGAGAGGTTGGCGAAGAAGAAGCGCATGACGAACTGTGCGATCTGTGACCACAGCCACACCATGGCAAACCACCGGCTGTTGGTGCGTCGATCTGCGAGCGATTCTTCGAGGTCGCGCACAATGTCGTGGCGCCAGTCGGCGGGCACCGTTAGTGCGAGAACAGCGATCGCCAGTCTTGGTAGGCCCCTGGTCGTGTCGGTCACTGGACGTCCTCCAGGACGTCTTCGATCCCTGACCACATGCGCTGCATCGATAGGCGCGAATCGCGCAGCAGGGCGAGTGCTTGCGGCAGTACTTTGACGAATCGGCGGGGTTTGCCGTGCGGAGCGTCTTCGGGCGCCTCGTGCCAGGTCTCGATCAGCCCACGCTTTTCTAGGCGCCGCAGGGTGACGTACACCGAGGCTCGGACTGCGGGGCGTTGCGCGATGCTCAGAATCTCGTTAGTGATCGACAGGCCGTAGGCGCGATCGCCGAGTCGTAGTGCGGCCAGCAGAACGAGTTCTTCGAATTCTGCGATTGTGGTTTTCGACACGTCAGGCCTCCGGCAGTCGCTCAGCGGTTCTGGTGATAACAATGTCACCATGAATGATAACAATGTCATCATCATCCTGATCGGTCAAGGCTGGGTGTGATGATCACCCGCCGCGCTGCGCCTGATCCTTGGTCTGGGTCTTCGGTGAAACGAGGTCTACTTGATGGAGGGGTGGCCCCACGCCCTCTGGTCTAACTGTCGGTACCTCCACGTCAAGGCTGTGCTCGTGCCGAGCAGTAGCGGATGCGCGCGTGTAGAGTGGCAGACAAGGCCTTGTACTTGCGGTGCCTTTCTTCGAAATCGGGATTGGCCCGATCGGCGCTAAAGGCCGCCGCGCTTAGCCGCGAGAAGACCGACGTTTCAGCACGGACGCAACCGCCTGCAACGTGCGACCCTTGACGAGCCACGCGGTTCCAAAGGACACGATGCCTAACGATTCAAGCCAAAACAAGGGCCTGAGGCTCTCAAGCGGGTCGTTGCCCGGATCCCGCAATACGCTATAGGTCGCCATGGCAGCTAGTGCCACGAGGATGACGATGCCGGTGGAGCGGTAGAGCCGGTTGCGCGCCGGTTTGCCCGGCAGTGGCGGCGAATTCGGGTCCGGGTCAGGAAACACGCGCAGCGAGATGTAGGCCAGTCCCAGAAAGAAGATCGCCGATGAGACCAGGTGTAGTTTGTCGAGCACGATTTCGAGAGTCGTGGCATCGGTAATCGACATGGGGAACAGCGCCACGCCGATGGCGGCAAGACCGGTGATGCGAGCGGCGATTCGGTCCTTGCGTCGGTAGCCGTTGTGAGCAGCGACGAATACACCCACTGCGCACAGCGCACCGACCAGAAGGTCCCGCATGGGCGTGTGGTAGTAGCGGCTTATGGACTCTTGAACGCCGTCGCCTTGGGGATGGATTGCTAGGCCCAAGGCGAGGCCGAAGGGCAGAGCTAGGCCAATAATGCCCACGCAGCGCCGCAGGATCAGATGAGAGACCACAAGTTGATTGTCGCCTGTAGTCATGGCTGCTTGCTCTTTCAGCCGATCCTGAATCTCAACTCGCACAGCAATGGAGGGAAGAGCGGCGGCTACAGTGCGTTCGTTCACGTCAGCTAATCTCCTCAAGTTGGAGGGCGAGTCCCTCCTTCGGTCTTGGAATAGGCACCGGAATCATTGTGACGCGATGCCCCGGCGCTAGGCGGAATCGATAGCGCCTCAAGATCTGCAGCATGACTGCCTTCACCTGGAGGTAGGCGAAGTGCATTCCGATACAAGTGTGAGCGCCGCCACCGAACGGGAAGTAAGCGTGAGAGTGTGATCGGTCTTCGGCGCGTTCGGGACTGAAGCGCCCGGGATCGAAGCGTTGAGGATCGGACCAGTGCTCTTCGAGATTGTGGGTGACGAGTGAACAAACGGTGACTGACGTGCCGGCCGGCAAGTCGACTCCTCCGAGTTGGAGCGGACGCAACGCCCTGCGTGCGATGAACGGCACTGGAGGGTGGAGGCGCAGGGACTCCTTGAAGGCCCGATCCATCAGTGACAAGCGGTCCTTTTCGTCGTAGCGGAGATGGTCGCTGTCGAGCGTCATGGCCTCCTCGCGCAAACGATCTTGCCACTCTTGATCGAGGGCCAAGTGGTAGACCAGGCTCGAGAGCGAACTGGTGGTGGTGTCGTGGGCCGCCATCAGCAGGAAGATCATGTGATCAACGATGTCGCGATCGCTGAAGCGTTCGCCGTCGTCGCTAGTTGCTCGACAGAATTCGGAGAACATGTCTTTGCCGTTGCCGGCGCGCTTCTCTTCGACGCGATTGCCAAAGAACTGTTCGAGATGACGCCGCCCGTTCATGCCGCGTCGGTAGCTCGAACCAGGGAGTTCCTTCTTGATCACTGCAATCGAGGCTTGGACCGAGTCAACGAACGCTTGGTTCACCTTGTCTGCCTCAGGGCCAAGCGGGACTCCCATGAAGACATCGGCCGCGAGGTCGAGCGTGAGTTGTTTGATGGCGGGATAGAACCGGAACTCTTTGTCGCTGCCCCAAACCTCGATACCGCGCTCGATCAGCGGGTTCATCATGCCGGTGTAGGTCCTGAGTGCGTCGGCGCGAAATGCCATTTGCATGATCTGGCGATGCGTCCGATGTTGCTCGAAATCGCGCAGCATGAGTCCACGTGAGAACAGCTCGCCGATAGCGTGGTCCCAACCCCACTGACTCGAGAAGTTCTTGTCTCGATCGAGCAGCACGGTCCGCACGGAGTCAGGCTCACCGACGACAAAAATCGGCTGTCCGAACATGCGGATCCTGAAGTTGGCGCCGTGCTGCTGATGCATTCGGGCGATAAGGCCGGTGGTGTCACGAACAAACTGCAGGGTGTGGCCGATCAGCGGTGGACCAGATTCACCTGCGACTTCAGTGAACTGGTCCATGGAAGGCATTGGTGGCCGGGCGGTCGTAGAGTTTGTGGGGGTGAGGTCTTGCATAACCTTGATTGATATCAGACATGCAGCGACTGTTCGGTGCGTGAAACGCCTTCAGCTCGCTCCTTCGCTTCTTCCTATTGACATCCCACAGGAGTGGCGATACCTTCCTCTTTGCATCCCACATGGAGGACTCAACAGTGGTGGATACGCGGTCACAGATACTTCAGGGCACTCTCGACTTGATGGTGCTCAAAACGCTGGAACAGATGGGGCCGTTGCACGGCTATGGCATTGCCCGGCGCATCGAGCAGGTGGGTGAAGGAGCCTTGGTGGTCAACCAAGGCACGATCTACCTGTGCTTGACGAGGCTGGTTCAAAAGAAGTGGGTAAGTACTGAGTGGGGCAAGTCCGACAACAACCGCAAAGCCAAGTTCTATGCGGTCACCAAGGCCGGCCAAAAACAGTTGGCGGCGGAAGCTGAGAACTGGGAGCGGATTGCTGGTGTCATCGCTCGAGTCCTGCAACCAGTTGAGGGGAGCTAGCGATGGTGGCATGGTTCAATGTGATGGTCAGTCGGCTGCGGGGTTTCTTTCGTCCGAGCACACTTGATCGCGAATTCAATGAAGAGTTGGAAGCACACTTGGCGATGGCCGAAGAAGAGAAGGTTCGGCAGGGAATGAGTCGGGATGAGGCACGACGTGCAGCTCGGATCGAGCTAGGGGGCATCACACAGCTACGCGAAGCAGGGCGCGAGGCACGCGGGCTGCCTTGGGTCGATCCCTTCCTTCTGGATGCCAAGTTGGGTTTGCGCATGCTGCGCAAGCACTGGGGCTTGTCGTTGGTCGCGGGACTAGCGATGACCGTGGTGATCTCGATCGGCGTGGTGATGTTTGCCTTCTTTGAGCTCGCCTTCCAGGGCATTCTGCCGTTGGATGAGGGCGAGCGCGTGGTTGCGGTCGAGGCCTGGGATGTCAAAGGTCGCCGGGAAATCGACACTTCGATTCAGGATTTCCAGAGATGGCGGATCGAGATTGAGGCGTTGGACGATGTTGGCGCTTTCGAGACCGTGCAACGCAACCTGATCATCGGTGAAGGAGCCTTTGATAGCTCCAGCGGAGGCCGAGTTGAGCTGGTGTCGGTCGCCGAGATCACGGCGTCGGGCTTCCGCCTAGCGCGGGTCTTGCCGATTCTCGGGCGAACCGTCATCGATGATGACGAGCATGTCAGCAGTCCTCCCATTCTGGTGATCGGCGAAGAGGTCTGGACGTCGAAGTTTGACCGGGATCCCAATGTCGTGGGTCAGACCGTGCGACTCGGCGCAACAACTCACACAGTGGTGGGCGTGATGCCCGAGGGCTTTGCGTTTCCAGTGAACCATGGTTTCTGGACTGCGTTCCAACGGGAGAGTTGGGATCACCTGTCGGCGGAGTCCAATTCGACGGTGTTCGCGCGCCTTGCTCCAGGAAGCACATTGAAGAGTGCTCAAGCCGAAGTCGCAGCGCTAGGGCTGGTTCCATCGGCGTTCACAGCGCAGGCGATCGAAGAGGGTCGCCTTGTGCGCGCTCGGGTGGCGCCCTACACCCTGGCTCTGATGGGCGACTTTGACGGCGGCCAGATGGCCTGGGTCGCACGCATCATCTTCCTGCTCGGGGCATTCCTGCTCGCGCCTCCTTGCGCCAACATCGCGATCTTGGTCTATGCCCGGACCATTACCCGACAGCAGGAGTTCGCGACTCGCTACGCGCTCGGTGCCGGCCGGAGGCGGATTGTGTCGCAGTTGTTTGTCGAACTGTTGGTGCTAGCGGGAGTGGCTGCGAGCGTATCGCTCTTGGTAGCGGCGTTTGCCCTGAAGCGGGTCTCTGCGAGTGTCAATGCGATCGCTGGGGACGCCGCTCCGTTTTGGTTTGATTTCTCGCTATCGCTGCGGACTGTGCTCTTCGCCGCAGGGCTCGCGGTGGTCGCTGCGCTGATTGCTGGACTAGGGCCAGCGCTCAAGGCTACTGGCCGTCAGATCGAGTCTGGTGTCCAGTCGCTTGGCGCTCGCACAAGCGCCAAGCTCGGTATGACCTGGGCGATCCTCGTGGTCGCCCAAGTCGCAATTTCACTAGCGTTTCTGCCATTGGCCGTCGAACTCGGGTGGGGCACCATTCGGCAGGGTGTACTGGGCCCAGGCTTCGCCGCTGAGCAGTACCTCACCGCAGGCCTCGACTTGGATCGAAGGTCGCTTGGCATGACCGCTGCTGAGGCCGACGAGCAGTACGCCTTGCGTTTCGGTGCGTTGCAAACCGAATTGATCCGGCGACTCGAATCCAAGCCTGAGGTGAGAGGTGCCACGATCTCCGGGATGCCGGGGGCAGAGCCCTGGGTCCGTATCGAGCTGGATCCAGAAGTAGGTGAGGAGGATTTACGGTCGCGCGATGGAGGTCGAGTCAACCACGTGGATGCGGGCTTCTTCGATGTATTCGACATCCCGGTCCTAGCAGGCCGGGGTCTTGGGCAACCAGACTTCGAACCGGTACGCCGGGTGGCGGTTGTGAACAAGATTCTTGCTCAGAGACTGGTTGGAGGCCGCAGCCCCTTGGGGCGCCGGATTCGCTACTCGGGTCAGCGGGCCGATCCCAAGGCTCCGACCCTTGCCGAAGACTGGTACGAGATCGTTGGCGTCGTGGCGGATCGTCCCTCCAACTTGGATCACGGCACGGTCTACCTCCCGGCAGCCCCACATGAGCGTTTTGCAGCAACCTTGTCGGTGCGCTTCGCGCCCAACGTGGCGGACGCGGCGGCTGTGCTTCGCGACACTGTCGTTGCGGTCGACCCTGAGATGCGGGTGGCGGAGGTCGAGCTGCTGTCGGAGGTCTATCGCGGTCAACAGGTGGGTAACAACATCGGAGCTGCAGTTATCTCAGCCGTGACTCTGAGTGTGCTGCTGTTGTCTGCTGCCGGTCTCTACGCGCTGATGTCGTTCACCGTCAATCAGCGTCGACGAGAGATCGGAATTCGAGCCGCTCTGGGGGCCCAGCCAAGCCGTTTGTTGGGCGCGGTGTTCAAGCGGGCAGCTGTGCAGTTTGGTTGCGGCGCAGTTGCGGGCGTGGCAATGGCCTCGATCCTCGATTATGTTGTTCCCGCCGAGCGGATTGGCGGATGGTCAGTGCCGGGGATCATTCCTGCGGCGGCCGCGCTGATGCTCTTGATCGGCACCCTGACCGTCGTTGGTCCGGCGCGTCGAGGTCTCAAGGTCCAACCGATCGAGGAGCTGAGGGACGCTTGAGGGATGGCCCGATGGACGGCTGGGGGACGGTCTGGGGACGCTGATTCGCGAGGGTCTGTTGGGTGAATCGGGAGGCTTCGGTACCATTGGGCAATGAGTCCGAGAGGTGTCGGTGGTCGTATTGACTGCTGACGTGCGCCGACTCGCTGCCGACTCGACGCCGACCCAATGATCGCTGGAGCTTTGACTGTGACAACTGAATTCGTCGTTCTCGCTGGTGGCTGTTTCTGGGGAATGCAGGAACTGATCCGGCACCAGCCGGGTGTCGTTTCCACTAGAGTCGGTTATGCCGGCGGGCATGCTGCCAACGCCACCTACGACATGGTGAAAACCGGAACCACTGGACACGCCGAGTCGATCGAGATCGAGTTCGATCCCGAGGCGACCAGCTTTCGCAAGGTTCTCGAGTTCTTCTTCCAGATCCATGATCCAACAACCTCGGACCGGCAAGGCAACGACCTAGGAAGTCAGTATCGGTCGTTGATTCTGACCAACTCGGATGAACAGCGAAGGCTCGCGGAGCAGACCATCGCTGATGTTGAAGCGTCGGGTCTGTGGCCTGGCAAAGTGGTGACCGAGGTGGCCCCGGCAGGTGACTTCTGGGAAGCTGAAGCGGTGCATCAGGACTACCTGAGATTGCGGCCGAACGGCTACACCTGCCACTTCCCAAGGGCGGGCTGGGATCTGGCGAAGGCGCTTGAGTCAGTCGGCTAGTGACTGACGCAGGGAACGCGTTTGCGTTCGACAACAGCTACGCGAGGGAACTCGACGGGTTCTACGCCCCGTGGAAAGCCGCGCCGGTCGCGCATCCTGAGATGCTGCTGTTCAACCACGCGCTCGCTCAAGAGTTGGGTCTAGATGGGCAGCTCCTTGATGGGCCAGACGGAGCAGCGGTCTTTTCAGGACAGCTGATGCCCGAAGGTGCACAACCGCTGGCTCAGGCCTATGCTGGTCACCAGTTTGGCGGATTCTCGCCGCAGCTAGGCGATGGGCGTGCACTACTCATCGGTGAGCTGGTGGATCAACAAGGTCATCGTCGAGATCTTCAGCTCAAGGGTTCAGGACCCACGCCTTTCTCGCGCGGCGGCGACGGCAAGGCGCCACTAGGGCCGGTGTTGCGCGAGTACTTGATGGGTGAGGCGATGCACGCGCTTGGGATCCCAACCACGCGTGCATTGGCAGCAGTTGCCACCAATGAGTCGGTACGCCGCGATGGAATGCTTCCTGGTGCTGTACTGACTCGAGTGGCATCAAGCCACGTGCGGGTCGGTACCTTCCAGTTCTTTGCGGCGCGCGGGGAAACGGACAAGGTTCAGCAGCTCGCGGACTATGTGATCGCTCGCCACTACTCAGAACTCGCGGATTCCGGCCCAGCGCATGGCGCCGGAGATGATCGCTACCTTCAACTCTTGGTCTCCATCGGCCAACGCCAGGCGGAGTTGGTAGCGCGTTGGATGGCGGTCGGTTTCATCCACGGAGTGATGAACACCGACAACATGGCGGTCTCAGGTGAGACCATTGACTACGGTCCGTGTGCTTTCATGGACGGCTATGACCCGAGGACGGTGTTCAGTTCGATCGACCACCAAGGTCGCTACGCCTACGCCAACCAGCCAGTCATCGCGCAATGGAACCTTGCGCGGTTAGCTGAAACGCTGTTGCCTCTGATCGACACAGACGAGAAGCGGGCGGTGGAACTCGCCACTGAACAACTGAATCGATTCGTTGACCACTACCAAGGCTGCTGGCTTGCCGTGATGCGCAACAAGCTCGGACTCTCGGTGCAAACAGACTCCGGGTCTGAGTCGCAGAATGTTGACGATGGCAAACTGGTCAGCGACTGGTTTCAGCTGCTCGAGTCTGAAGCCGTTGACTTTACTGCCGCGTTTCGAGCTCTGGCGCAGGTGGCGGTCGGTGACCGGTCAGTATTGAACACGTTGTTCCAGGATCGCCAGGGCCTCGATGCGTGGTGCGACCGCTGGGTCGAGCGCTCGGCTGCCGAGTTGGCGGATGTTTCGCCAGATGGATCGTCAGATGGCGGACTGCAGATGGAGGCGATGAACGCGGTCAACCCGGTGTACATCCCGCGCAACCACCTTGTGGAAGCGGCGTTGGATGTGGCGGTGAGTGGGAGTGACCTCGAGTCGTTCAACGAGCTGCTTGGTGTTCTTTCCGATCCGTTCACCGAGCGGGATGGACTTGAGGCGTATGCCGCGCCCGCGCCCGCGAACGCTCCACCCTGCGTTACATTCTGCGGCACCTAAAGAGCGCGAGCGCCGATGCTGCGGAATCGCGCTCGATTGGCCGGCGGCAACAAACCAACGAATGTGAGCAAGATGACTGAAACCACCGCCCTCGTTACCACCAAAATGTTCGGCGCGGTCGCCCTCGTCACTATGGACGACGGTAAGGCTAACGCGGCGTCCCATCAGCTGCTCGAAGCCTTAGAGAACGCCTTGGATAGCGCGGAAGCCGAAGCCAAGGCGGTGGTGCTCGCCGGTCGCTCGGGCAAGTTCTGTGCTGGCTTCGATCTGCGGGTCATGCAGGGCGCTGGGGCCGAAGAACGGGCAGAGCTTTCCAGGAGAGGTGGCCTTATGGTGCACCGGTTGTATGGCTATCCGCTGCCGTTGGTCGCTGCTTCCACCGGTCATGCGATCGCACTGGGAGCAATCCTGTTGCTCGCTTGCGACACGCGAGTGGGGCCTACAAGCGGGTTCAAGTTCGGCCTGAATGAGACTGCGATTGGGTTGCCTCTGCCGACCTTCGGAACCGAGCTTGCTAAGGATCGGCTGCATCCGGCTCACCTCACTCAGGCGGTGGTCCAATCGAGGATCTACGATCCAGAAGGTGCGGTGAGCGCCGGATTCCTCGATGTCTTGGCGCCCGAAGCTAACGTGGTTGAAACCGCCATTGCTCTCGCGCAGCAACTAGTTCAGCTGCCGACCGCGGCGTATGCCGCCAACAAACGGAAGGTGCGAGAGGCAACGCTTGAACTCGTCGGCTCGAGCCTCGCAATCTAGCTTGCCTTAGATCAACCGCAGTGTGCGGCTCAAGCCACGGGGGGCAGTCGCTTCCAATGTTCAGTGGCTTGCTCGAAGGCGTAGGCCATTTTCAGAAGGCCTAGGTCGTCCGGGTCCTTGCCGACGAGTTGGATGCCCACCGGAAGTCCCGCTTCGGTGAAACCGCAGGGCACCGAGATCGCGGGGTGGCCGGTGGCGGTGATTAGGTAGCAGGCCGCCATCCAGCCAAGGTAGTCCGGTTGTTCGACCCCTTCAATTGAGTGCACCCACTCTTGAGTGACGTCAAATGGCGGAACCTGCGCTGCCGGTAGCGCGAGGAAGTCATACTCTTCAAAGAAGGTGCGAGTGCGGTGGAACAGCTCGCTGCGGAGGGTCTCGGCGCGGGCGATGTCCTCCCCAGTAGCTCGGAGGCCGATCTCGGTGTTGGCAACCGTAGTGTCTTTGATCTGATGACGGTGCTCAGCAAGGAGCGGACCGCATCTGATGGCGTAGATCAAGGCTCTCAAAGTGCGGAATGCCTCGTCTGCTCCGGTGAGATCGAGCATGGCGCGGCAAGTGGTGGCACCGAGGTTTTCAAATGTCGAACGGTGACGGTCGAGCTGTTGCACCACGGCGCGATCGACTGGGATTAGCCCACCGAAGTCACTCGCCCAGGCGATCCGCTTGCCTTTGACGTTGCTTTCGAGTGGCTCTCGGAACTGCGCCGGGTCGTCGTTGATCGCCACCGGTGAGCGCGGGTCGGGTCCCGCCATGGCGCTGAGCAATAAGGCGGTGTCTTCGACTGTGCGTCCCATCGGGCCTTCGACCGGCAGAGTGTTCCAAGGATGGGGGTTGGGCCAGGCCGGAACGCGTCGGCCCGAGGGTCGGAAACCAACGACGTTGCAGAAGCTCGCAGGGTTGCGTAGCGAACCACCGAAGTCGCCGCCGTCGGCGATCGGCAATAGACGTGTTGCCAATGCGGCCGCCGCGCCACCACTACTGCCGCCTGCAGTTTTTGTTAGATCGTACGGATTCTTAGTGGAGCCAAAGATCGGGTTGTAGGTTTGCGAACCCGTGCCGAACTCAGGCACGTTGGTCTTGCCCAGCATCAGTGCGCCGGCATTCCGTAAGCGTTCAACCAGCAGTGAGTCTTCGGTTGGGACGTTGTCTTTGAAGACCGGCGAACCGTAGGTCGTTCTGACGCCAGCGGTGGGGGTGAGGTCTTTGTGCGCGATCGGTAGGCCGAAGAGGGGCCCGATCTCTTCGCCCTTTGCGTATTGCTGGTCGGCAGCGTGTGCTGCCTTGAGAGCACGCTCGGGCACCATCGAGATGATGGCGTTGATTGCAGGGTTGAGGCGATCGATCCTCTTGAGGTGCGCTGTCATCACCTCGGTTGCCGAGACCTGCTTGGCACGCAGTAGCTTGGCGAGTTCTGTGGCGGTCAAGAAGCAAAGATCGTCGCTCATTGGATTCAAGGCCTACGCTTGCTTCGCAGCCATCTTTTCCAGCATGGCCTTCATCTGGGCGTGCACCAGGTTGATTGCCTTCAAGGGACGCAGCATCACCTTGAAGTCAGTGATCTTGCCGTCCTCGTCCCATTCGATGAGATCGACGCCGTTGATGTGAATGCCATCTGCCTCCAGCTCGAACTCGAGCACTGCACGTGACCCGCAGTCGAACTCGCGCACGTAGCGAAAGGTGTCTCCGCCGAGAACGCCGCCAGCTGCTGAAAGATAGGCGGTTGTGATCGCTTTACCCTTCTGCGGTGTGTGAACAACCGGCGATGTGAAGACGACGTCGTCGTGCAGGAGCTCATCGAGGGAAGTCGCTGTGGGATTCTGGATGTGTTGGTGCCAGCGTTCGAGGTTGGATTGCGACATGAGCTACTCCTGAGTGAGGTGTGCGGAGAGGAAGTCGTCGACCGCGGAGAGGACCGCAGCTTTCGAAAGCACAGGGTACTTCGCGTACTCGGCCGTGTCGATGCCAATCACGAGATCGCGGAAGTGGTTGGAATCGACCAAACCGTCGTCAAGAAAGTGACGCGCGTCACTCAGATCCTGAGCGAAACCGCGAACCAGCTTACTCAGGAGTTGCGCGTAAGGATCGTAGTGAAAGAAGCTCACCGATTCGATCTCCTTGATGAACAAGTGTCGCTCCTCGGTGCCTTCAAGGGCAGGGACAAAGTGCTCCGGGCGAACCAACTCGACGTTGACCTTGAGCTTCTCCTTGATCGCCTGGATGTTTGCGAAGAGCTCTTCGCGATCCGTGTAGAGATCGGCATCAACCGTGGAGTCTCGCCAACCGTAGAGGAGGGCACTTCCTCCGCCTAGGACGAACACCCGCGAGCTTTCGAGGTGCCTTCCGGCGTGCGCGAGTTCCTCCATGAGTCGTCCCAGCCTGCGTCGCGTGAGTCGTTGGCGCATGGGCCTAGTCGATCCGAGCGCTTGAGCAAGCGTTGGCGAAGGACACAATCCGTTGGCGATATGCGTTGTAGCGGGCATGCGCTAGGTCGCCTTCGGTTTGCGAGAGCATCGCATAAAGCCTGTGATCCGGATCGTCATCCGTCACGGTGACGGGCACCCCTTCACGGCGAAGTCTTGGAGCGGCAAGCGACACCAGCAGACTCGCCAAACTGACTTGGCCATTGGCCAGGTCCTCGAGTCCTGCGTCCACCAGGTCGCCGCCGGGTAGGCCGATTGCCGCGAAGCTAGTGGAGCCGAAACGCGCCTGCGTCCAACGGTTGAATGCTGCCTTGCGTGCAATTGCTTGTCGGCGTTCCGGGCTGGTCTTGGCGGCGCGGGCCACCCCACCGGTCCTGCCGAATTCTCTGAAGCGGGCCCGGATGTCTGGGGGTAGTTTCATCTCTCTACCCTATCTTAGGGGGTAAGCATTTCGGCCGGCTGGCTGGTGCTCGCTGGAGTCGTCGAAGCGAGTGGCGATAGGCTGTGGTTTAACCTGACTCATCCTCTTGCACCAACTTGCCACCAACCCGGAGACGGCCGATGTTCATTCAGAGATTCTTCCTCGGAGCACTGTGCTTTTCAGCACTCTGCAGCACCGCAGTGAGTGCGTTCGCCATGGACGATGCACAAGTGACCACCGAGGAACGAACACAGCTGCTTGAGTTGATGGACACTTCCCGCGAGCAGTATCTAGGGCTCATCGCCGGCACCAACGATGCTCAGTGGAAGTGGAAACCCAATCCTGAGCGTTGGTCAGTAGGCGAGTGTGCCGAGCACATTCTGCGGTCGAACGAGGCTTTGTTTGCAGCGGCCAAGCAGGCGCTTGAGGCACCTGCGAACCCTGAGTGGCGTGAAAAGACCAAGGGCAAGGCCGACCTTTTACTGACGGT
Organism: Acidobacteriota bacterium; assembly: GCA_029263415.1. GTDB lineage: Bacteria > Acidobacteriota > Thermoanaerobaculia > Multivoradales > Multivoraceae > JAJCXN01. Next base: position 15,772 of record JAJCXN010000008.1, on the reverse strand, counting down.
CATGCCCAACCGACGACCGATGGGAGCTGGAGGTGCTAGTGCTCCGATGGAGATCAGGCCTAGCGGCGAGCCATCGCGACAGTCGATCATCGAGCGTTTCACTCGGCTGTATGACGAGATCGAAGAGTTCGCGCTCAACACCGAGCAGCCGCTCAAGGCACACACCACCGAACACCCCTTCCCGGTCTTTAACACGCTGAATGCCTATCAGTGGGTGCTCTATGTGCCACTACATACGGTGAGGCACTCACGGCAGATGATCGAAGTGATGGAGACGGAAGGCTACCCGTCTCAGTAAGGTCTGGCTCAAGCCAGTACCCTCAGTAGCGGATAGCTGTGGGGCGTGGATAGTGTTGGCTGCGCTTGGGTTGGCGCTTGGGTTGGCGCTTGGCCTGGCGCTTGGCTGAGGGTGCACCAGCCCTGGCTTTGACGAACTTGGCAGACCCAGCCCGAACTGCCCAACGCAGTTGCTCGATCCAGGGCCGACCATCAAAACAAACGCAGGACGACCTTCGACGATGACTGACAACCGACCAAGGCCGCTCGACGGTATCCGTGTTATTGAGATGGGCCAGCTCTTGGCTGGTCCCTTCTGTGGGACCTTGCTGGGCTACTTCGGGGCCGAGGTGATCAAGGTCGAAGCGCAGGCGGGAGACCCGATCCGCTCTTGGCGTGTCACCCGCGATGGCGAGTCACTATGGTGGCCAAGCCTCGGTCGCAACAAGAAGTGCGTCACTCTCAATCTCAAGGATGATGACGGCTGTGCTGTTGCCCGCCAGTTGATCGACAGTGCCGATGTGCTGCTCGAGAACTTCAGGCCCGGCACTCTCGAGAAATGGGGTTTGGGGCCTGAGCAGTTACGGGAGACCAACCCGGACCTCATCGTCGCGCGCATTTCCGGCTACGGCCAAACGGGTCCTCTGGCTCATCAGCCCGGCTATGCCTCGGTGTGTGAGGGCTTCGGGGGCTTGCGCTACGTCAATGGGGCTCCCGGCGAGAGGCCAGTTCGACCTAACCTGTCACTGGGTGATTCGCTGACCGGTTTGCATGCGGCGTTCGGTGTGGTCCTGGCGCTGCTCGAGAAGAAGAACGATCGGGGCAACGCCGGTCAGGACATCGACATCGGTCTCTTTGAGTCGGTGTACAACCTGATGGAAGCGGTGGTGCCCGAGTACGACGGCGCTGGTGTGGTGCGAGAACCTTCGGGATCTACCATCACCGGAATCGTGCCGACCAACACGTATCAGTGCAAAGACGGCAAGTACGTGATCATCGGTGGCAACGGTGAATCCATCTATCAACGACTCATGCGCGCGGCAGATCGGCCCGAGATGGCGGAGAGTGAGCGCTTCGCGGGTAATGCGAATCGAGTGATTCACGAACAAGAGATCGACGACGCGTTGTCCGAGTGGACCGCCACTCTGACTCTCGATGAGGTGCTTGCGAAACTGCAAGAGGCACAGGTGCCGTGTGGTCCGATCTATAGCGTGCGCGAGATGATGACGGATCCGCAGTACCAGGCCCGTGAGCTGTTCGAAGAGGTCGAGGTTGGCGGCGAGCCGCTGAAGATTCCCGCGATCCTCCCCAAGCTTGTGAACACTCCAGGGCGAACGGATTGGCCTGGCCCAAAGGTGGGCGCCCACAACCGCGAGGTCTTTGAAGAGCTTGGGCTGTCGATCGAACAGATCGAAGCGCTTGAAGCGTCGGGTGCGATCTGACGGTCCCACTTCTGATGAGATGTAGTGTTGGGTGGGGATGCCGAACACAGAACCAACGGACGCCCTTCGAGAAGAGTTGAGCCGGCTTGATCTTCAAGTAGTGGGAGGAGGCAGCAGTGATGCAACACAGGACTAACGCGCATGAACAGCCGGCCCAGATCCAGCCGGCCCAGATCCAGTCGGCCCAGATCCAGTCGGCCCAGATCGAGCCGTGCCCAAAGCGTGTGCACGTCGTAGAGGTCGGACCGCGCGATGGCTTTCAAATGGAACAAGCATTCATCCCGACTGAACTGAAGGTGCGTTCGATCCAGGCACTTGCTGCCAGTGGGATCGAGAACATCGAAGCGGTGTCGTTTGTGCACCCCAGAGTGGTTCCTCAGATGCGCGACGCAGACGAGGTCATGAGGCAGATCAGTCGGCGCTCGGGGACTCGTTACACGGCTTTGGTGCCCAACGTGCGGGGTGCCGAGCGCGCTCTTGCTGCAGGGGTCGACGGGCTACACCTGGTGATCTGCGTGACCGAGAGCTACAACCAGCGTAATGTGGGTTTGAGTTGCCAGGAGTCGCTCAATGCACTGCGTCAGATCGTCGAGTTGGCTAAGTCTGTTGGGGATGCGGTGCCGGTGACGGCAACCATGGCTGCAACGTTTGGTTGTCCGTTCGAGGGGCAGAAGTCGGACGCAGATCTGGTCGCCTTCGCGCGCCAGGTGGCCGACACAGGCGCTGACGAAATTGGGCTGGCCGATTCAGCCGGGCTTGGACATCCTGTTCTGGTCAGACGAGTGATCAGTGCTGTGCGCGACGCTCTGCCGACGATGGCCTTGCGGATGCACTTGCATGACACACGCGGACTCGGTATTACGAACGCGGTGTCTGCACTTGAACTTGGGATCGATACCTTCGATGTGTCACTCGGCGGTTTGGGTGGCTGCCCATTGATCAAGGGAGCCTCGGGCAACATAGCGACCGAAGACTTTGTCAATCTGTGCGATGAACTGAGCATTGAGCATGGAGTGGACCTGGATCGAGTGCGCGCGGTCTCGCGAGAGATCGAGGCCTTTTTGGGCAAGCCGATGGCTAGCCGAGTCCTCGCTTCCGGGACCCGCTCCGAGCTCTATCAACGGAATCGTGACGCACTAGATTGATGCCGATGCCGATGCCGATGCCGATGCCGATGCCGGCGGTGGCGACCAGAGTTCCCTCTGGTAGTCAAAGATGCGATCGAAGCGCTGTCCGTCCCAGTGGTAGCGAAGCATACGGTCACCGACCGGTAGTTGCTTGATCGCACCGGCCTTGAAGAGTGCGGCGCATCGCCCACCTTGAAGGCGAACGCTGTCGTAGACAATGCCATTAGCGCCTTGCTCGCGGAGCAACTGCCCGAACTCTTGGGATGCGGTGCAGTCGTCCGCTTGATAGAGCGTGGAGAAGCGCCGCAGCTGGCCTCTCAAGTCGAAGAGAGTGGAATCGAGCCTTGCGACCAACGTTCGCATATCGAGATCTGTTGGTCCTTCCTTGGTCGCTTGGAGGAAGCTTGCCCAGTGAAAGCATGTCTCTGCAATTGCGCATCGTTCATCTTGGGCGGTGTAATAGATCCCAAAGGATCCGTCGCCAAAGCGAGACGGATGACCGATATGTGTGAATGCTCCCATGACCCAGCTCGCTCCGGGTCCTGACACGCGGTCCTCTACCGCTACCAGACTGATATCGCCAGCCTGGTCTCTGATCCGTTCGTTGGTGAGCGCTTCAACTGCAATCAGCAGCTCCCATTCGGCGGGGTCTGCGATGCGCTCGAACAAGGCGACGGGGGGGAACCGGGTGGGCAGGATGCGCACCGTCTTGGACCACACAACCCGCGACTGTGGTGTTCGCTTGGCGAGCGATTCGAGTCTGGCCGTGGACATCGAAGAGGCGTTTACGGTGCGGCGCAGGAGTGACCGAGGCCTAGAGGCCAGCGCCGCGGGTAGCGTCAAGCATCCGCCGGACCGCAGCGAGGTCGGTCACGTCGCCGCCCAGCATGTGCTCAAGGGCGCTTCGGCCACCAAAGCTGGCGTTTGGCTTGCTGATCCAAGCGTCGCCCTGCGCTGCGTTGCCGAAGATGATCTCTAAGGATCTGAAGATGCCGAGCACATAGCTGATGCGACGCAAGGTGTCGTAGGGCAGGGTGCTGGCGCCGCCCTTCTTCCACTTGAAGAACGTTGAACGGCCCGGCTGTCCCAGCAGGATACGGGCCTGTTCAGCACTTAGGCCCCAGAGTTCACTGATGCGGAAGAATGCTTTCAACGCAGCGCTCGAAGCTGCAGCGTCTAGGTGCAGGCCTTGATGTGTGGCGGTGGGCTTGTAGTCGTAGGCCGTGTTGGACATGAAGATAGTCTACATCAGTACGATTCGGTAAGTGAGTGCGGATTCGGACTGATGATCCTGCTGGCTGATTTGCCCGGGTCCCGCTCGAATCTCGGATCCTCCGTCTCCGGCTGACCACGAACGAGTTTCTCAGACGCTTCGTAAGCCACGTCCTGCCTTTGAGGCTTTGCACGCATCCGTAGCTACGGACTACTTGCCAACCGATGCCCCACCGCTCCATGTCCATGTACTGTCTGGAGATGGCGAAGCAAAGTGCTGGGTTGAGCCCACGATAGAGTTGGCAAGAAGCACTGGTTTCAGTGGTTTCAGTGGAAAGGATGAACAGCGGATCCTTGAGCTGGTGCATGAACACGAACAGGAAATTCGAGATGCCTGGAACCATCACTTCGGCCGTTGAGGTCATCAACATCTCTCAGCACGGATTCTGGGTGCTGCTTGAGGAGCGGGACTTTTCTTGCCTTTCGCCGACTTCCCATGGTTCAAGAGCGCGACGGTTGAGTCGATATTGAAGGTCGAACAAGCTGGTGCCCGGCACCTTCACTGGCCCGATCTCGATGTAGACCTCAGCTTGGCTTCGATTGAGAACCCAAGGTCGATACCCGTTGATCTCCGGCCAGAACGCATAACAGCCCGTACCTGGATTCCTCCCCGTAGCTCTAGGCCAAAGCACTTGGTTCACATTGTCTTTCCCCAGGTCCGAGTAGAGGGGGTCCGAGTAGAGGGGGCAAGAGAGGGGTCGGGGTCTTCTACTACACCGAGAAGATGACAGTCAGAGTCGGCTCGGTAGTGCGATCCTGCCGCCTCACTCGACCGCCTGTCTCCGCTTCGGTCAGCGGGTAGTTTCTGCTTGGAACACCCTCTTATCCGAAACGAAGAAAGCAATGTTGACTGCAACCGAGAGTTATCCCTCAGCCTTCGCAAGGCATGCTCTTTGGGGCCCTGGAACCAACTCCACGATCACTCAAGCTGCTTGCGGCTCGGGGTTGCACTAAGCTCTGGTCTTCATGGCCATACCGCCCACAGGACCGACCAGTCCATCGCTTGACCTCCTCAACGAGGGGGAGCCTGATCTCGCCGAGCCTGCGGCCGATGTAGAAGGTGACATCACCGTGCTTCTTCGTCGAGCCGCCGCGGGCGACAGCACAGCGACCGACGACCTGCTCGCAGCGGTTTACGCTCGCTTGGAGCAGGTCGCGAAACAGCAGATGCGTGCGCAGCATGGCCCGATGCGCGGGGACCTAACGCTTGAGCCGCAGGCGCTGGTTCACGACACGCTGCTCAAGTTGCTCAACGCCCCGCGCGATTTCGCCAACCGGCGGCATTTCTACTCATTCGCAACGAAAGTCATGATCCGCGTTCTTCAGGACTACCAGCGGGCGCGTCGTGCGAAGAAGCGAGGAGGTCACTTGGTTCGTGTCACGCTGTCCCACGTGGGCTCGGTCGGCAGTGATCCAGAGATTGAAGTCGATGAGTTGCCGCCGATCTTGGCCAAGCTTGAAAAGCACGACCAGCGCAAGGCCGAGGTGGTGCGGCTACGCGTCTTCTGGGGTCTGGAGATGCCGGAGATTGCTCAAGTACTCGGAGCGTCTCTTTCTACTGTAGAGCGTGACTGGCGGTTTGCACGCCATTGGCTGGCTGCGCGTTTACCGCAGCGCTAGGCCATTACACCAATGAGCACATCAATCACTCTTTCTCCTGTGCAGTTCCGCGCTGCAGAGCAGCTGTTCCACGAGCTCGCGGACGCCGATCGAACGACACAAGAGAAGCGGCTCAAGCTTCAAGCGGCCGAGGACGTGGCTGTCGCCGACGAAGTCCTCAGGATGCTCAAACGAGAGCGCGAGGCTGAATCCGGTGGCGCGGGCGTCGAAGGGGTGGAAGGGTTGGCTGCTCGGGTTGCTGCCGTTCGCAAGGAAAGCGCGGAAGTCCCCGAGCAGATCGGCCGCTATCGCCTGGGGCGCATGCTCGGCGAAGGTGGAATGGGCCAGGTCTTCGAGGCGACGCAAGAGGAACCGCTGCGTCGGACGGTTGCGCTCAAGTTGATTCGTGGCGGATTGTCTAACGCGGCCGCGATCGCTCGCTTTGAGGCAGAACAGCAGGCCCTGGCGGTGATGGATCATCCAAACATTGCGCGGGTCCTAGATGCCGACATTCACGAGGATGGCAGGCCCTACTTCGTAATGGAGCTTGTACGCGGTGTTTCAATCACTCACTACTGTGACCAGCACCGTCTTGGCATCAAAGACCGCATTCATCTGTTCCTTGCTGTGCTTGATGCAGTCCAGCATGCACACCAGAAGGGCGTGATTCATCGCGACCTGAAGCCTTCGAACATTCTGGTTGCCGAGTCGCCTGCAGCTTCTTCGGAGGCCAAGACAGCCGGCTTGCAGGACCCAGCGACCGAGTCCGAAGAACAGACTCCGTCACGAGGCGCCGGGTCCAAGGGTTACTCGAACAAAGGCCGCAGCTCTCGAGACGTTGGAACGGTCAAGGTGATCGACTTTGGCATTGCCAAAGCGATTGAGGAGCCGTTGCTTGCAGAAAGCCAAGCAACGCGGGTTGGAGATCTTGTTGGAACGCCCGAGTACATGAGCCCCGAGCAAGCGTCGCTCGGCGCTATTGATGTCGATGTCCGCAGTGACATCTACTCACTCGGGCTTGTGCTGTACGAGTTGCTGACCGGAGGGCTGCCAATTTCCCGGCGGGAGCTGCGCGCTGCTGGGTTCGATGAAATGCGCAGGATGATTCGTGAACAGGAGGCCACCAGACCCAGCGAGAAGGTCGCAACTGCGTTGCAGGGTTCGGCAAGGTCGGTGACGCTGCCAGCGCCGCCTGTAGGTGAAGCGGGTGAAGCAGGTGACGGGACAGACTCCGCCGCGGCCCAACGCGGGCTCGAAGTCGATGCGCTTGCTCGTCGGCTGCGGGGCGATCTCGATTGGGTGTTGCTCAAGGCGCTTGGTAAAGATCGAAAGCGCCGTTACCAGAGTGCTGTTGAGTTTGCAGCCGACCTCCATCGCCACTTGAACGATGAGCCGGTATCAGCAGGTCCTCCGACCTTGCGATATCGCGCTCAGAAATTTGCCCGTCGAAACCGCGCGGGTGTGCTCGCAGCAGCCCTGCTTGCCGCAGCGGTGACTGCGGGGTTGATTGGCACAACGTATGGACTGCTGTCCGCGCGATCATCGGGGCGCGAAGCAGAGGCACAACGGCAAACGGCGGAACGAACCGTACGATTCATGGGTGACCTGTTCAAGGCGGCTGATCCACGTGAGCGCGCGGGTCGCGACATTACGGTCAACGAAGTCTTAGATCGAGGGGCCGAAAGTATCGACGCGCTCGAAGATGAGCACGCGACTCAGCTTCGCCTGCTTGCCTTGTTTGGCGACATCTATCGCGCTCAAGGGCGCTACGACGAGTCTGAGGCTCTCTTGCGAAGGGTCATGGGTTTTGATCCACCCCCAGGGTCGCTTGATGTTGAACAACTGCACCGACAGAGGCTATTGGCAGCCGCTCGCCTCGGCGGCCTGTTGCGCAACCGCGGCGAGCTCGCTGCTGCTGAAACGGTGCTGCGCGAGCAGCTCGCTTCCAACGAAGGTGCAATCGGTCCAACAGATCAGGCGGTAGGGGGTGCGTACAACAATCTGGGCACGGTCTTGCGCCAACAGGGCCGATACGACGAGGCACGAGCGGCCTACCAGCGAGCGCTTGATGCAGCGACGGTCAATGAGAACCCGCCGCACGCCGGCGTAGCGACCGTCCTCAACAATCTGGGCAGTATTGCTCTCTACTTAGGCGAGGAAGAACGCGCCGCCGATCTAATCCAGCAGTCGATTACGATCTTCGAAACGTTTCTTCCTGAAGGGCACCCAAATTTCATGGTGCTCAACCAGAATCTCGGGGTCCTGCAGCGACGCATGGGCCGGCAGCACGCAGCGCTCGAAGCGTCGGCGAAGGCGATCACGGTGGGGCGGCTTGCGTTGGGCAACGAACACCCCTCGCTTGCGGACGCACTTCAGAATCAAGGTTGGATTCAACTCAACTTAGGCGACCTGGTGGGCGCCGAGGCGAGTTTTCGCGAGGGCTTAGAGATCCTAGAGAACTCGGTTGGGGGTGACACGGTGCCAGCGACCCGAATTCGTGGGCCGCTCGCACGATGCCTCTGGTTGCAAGGACGAGTCGCAGAGGCGGAAGAGCAGTTTCGATTGGCTCTGCTGAGCGCAGACAAGATGAGTGTCGCTGATCAGGGCGGTACGTTGAACTACCAACGGGATCTCGCTACGTTGCTGCGTTGGCAAGGCCGCACCCAAGAAGCGATCGATCTCACGGATGATCTACTCTTGAGCACGCAGCAGCTTGGGTCCTCAGTAGTTGGGGCGGAAAGCCAACAGGGCCTTGCGTGGCTGCAACGCGCACTGCAACAAGAGGGGCGTGGGTTGAGTGCGGATGCGCTAGTTAGCTTTGAACGCGCGCTCGAGGCGGCTGGGTGCACAGAAGTGACGTCCTGCTCACTCGACAGTCCTGAGAGCTTGATCACGCGCGCGAGCTTCTACGCTCAGCGCGGCGAGGTCGATCGGGCTCTAGCGGCACTCGAGTTCTACTTTCAGCGCGACGAATCTCGCGTTTCGGCCATGGACGATGCCGACCTCGAACCGCTGTTTGGCAACGTCCAGTTCGAGGCGATCAGGGAACGCTGGCGCACGACCGTTTTGGAGCGCTGAGCCGAGCACCGAGCACCGCGTGTCGCTGGATCAAAGGGGTCAGCAATGGAGCACTCAAAGCCGAATGGCGGGACCACCGTTCGCCTAGGTGGCGGCCAAAAGTATCGAGTTGTCTATCGGTGGAGCATGCCAGGTGGTCGGCACGGCGCTTGGGTGCCACCCGGCCACGTGGTCTTTCCCGGGCCGCCTGTGTCGCAAGACTCGCCGACTCATAACGTCGATAGGGTGATCGCAACCGCGTTCCGCCGAACCTCCCTCGCACTGGCAGAGTCGCTGCGAAGGTTGCATAAGAGCCCGTCGATGCATCGCGGTCATGCAGGCTGACCGAGTCATCGCCGAGCGCGATTACAAGAACGCTAGCTGCCAGGCAAGCGGCAGATTGTCAGGCCGATGGGGCCAGGAGGTGAGAGGGATTCCAGAGATAACGACACCAACTGCTACGCATCGCAGCGGGTCGCCGACTCCACGTTGACTCTGTGCCAGACGGCCCAGCCCGGAGCACGCGGCTCCCGGACTCGGCAGAGTCGCGCAAACGAAGAGACTGCGTGGTTCAGCAACCACACTATGCTGCGAGTTCAACGCAATGTAAGAGGATGTGGCAAACTGAGTTCAAGCGTGGAAGATCACTGTCCCTAAAGGACTGACCGGCTGGCCGGGAGTCTTGCGAAGGATCTGGGGATGCTGCGAAAGACTTAGTGGTCGCAAATGAGGTGTTCGATGATTTCGCAGGTTGACTTGGGTAGTTGGGCGTCCAGGACCCGGCCCCCACCCGATCAGGCCCAGCTGCTGGCCTGGGTGGTGCGGTTGAAGTTATCCTCCGTCCCGATGATCAAGAGTCAACCAAGTTGTGCTCCGCGGGCCAGCTAGTTGTCCCATAAAGGAGTTGGTCCAACGAAACCCGCAGCAGTCTTCCTACGTCTAGCTCTAGCGGCAGGTTTTCTGTCTGCTGTCGCTGACAGGTTCGGTCTGTGGGGTCCGGCGGGCACCTCCGGGGTGGCATGGGGCGACTTCGAAGCTTTCCTCGTCTATACGGGCGACCTACTGTGGTATCTGCCTGCCAGCTTGGTCAAAGCCGCAGGTTGGGGAGCCACGATACTGGAGATCTTCCTGGCATTGGGTCTGCTGATGGGAGTCAAAGCTCGGGTTTTCGCGTTCGGAAGTGGGGCCCTGCTGATGGTGTTTGCTGTAAGCATGACCGCGGCCTACGGTTTCGAACCTGCCCTGTCGTACTCGGTCTGGTCTGCGGCGGCGGGTGCTTTCCTGTTGGGCTGCATCCAGCTGCCAGCAACCGACTAGTTTGAGCGGTATCTGCTGGCCGCCGAACCAACCGCTGAACTGGACCCCATAGGTGCTTGCCACAAACCAACGTCAGCCGTTTGGCTCATCACTCTTGGCTTCGCTTGGCGCTCTCGCCAATGAGGCCAGGTAGCTTCTATTTGCTATGCCGCGGTGGACGTCTTACTTGTTGGCTGCGGCGATAGCAGCTGGCTGCGCGTCGGCGGCGCTTGGGCCTGTTCGCGTTCAAGTTGTCGGCACCGTTGTGTCTCTTGATGGAGACGACTTGAGGCAGCAGCCTGGAGCGTACGTAACGCTTCTTCTGATCGATGAGGCCAGCGGTACACGCAAGCGTGTTGGCGAGGCGTTGTCTGGGGCCGAGGGCTCGTTCTCCTTTAGAAATTTGGTGCCCGTCAATACCAAGTCCGCGCAGTTCTGGATGGGTTTCTTGGCGCCGAGATCGGGCCTTACCGCTCGGTGAGTCCGACTTGAGTTGGACTCACGTGCCCCCGTTGCAGATCGTCCTCAACGCCTACACGCAGTACTAGTGCGGTATTCACCAGAGAAAAGAGAGAAAGGGTGCCCGGCGAGAAAAGGTGCCCGAGAGAGAAAAGGTGCAGAGAAAGGTGCCCAGAGAAAGGTGCCGGCCAATTGTCGAGAAGGACCAACCCGGCCACTCGTGAGGAGCTTTGCGCTTCCGCTCTCGTCCGTTTCCGCTCAACCCCTTGAGGGTCACGGGCGCGGAGCTGGGCCGCTTCGTCCACATCAGCCGCTCTACGCTTGGTCCCTATGAGTCGGTCGTTCGAGTCAAGGGGATGTCCATCTTGCTCCTTCGTTTCGCCCGCGCCTGGGTTCTGATTGCAGCGCTTCCTCCATCTCACTCCTTCCTTGCTGATTCGGCCTATTCGCTCCGAATACGCTGAGCCGCGCAAACGCGTCCTAAGCCCAAGACAGGCGCCTGGGCTCCTACACTTGGCAGGCACCTGTTGTTGGGGCACCTGTTGTTGCCGGAAAGAGGCCGTTCGAAGCGTTCGTTAACGGTTCTAGTGCGTCCGTGAATCAGCGTGACCGGTAGCCACAAGGCCGCCAGGGCAGATCCCACGTTGCTTGGAACGACTGATTCACTGTGGGCTCGTTGGGTTGGAGGGCGAAGGCTCGCTCAGGAATTCGACCACGCGGAGGTGTCGCCGCTCTCGAAACCGTCCGCAAAGAGCACTTCCGGGCCGAGCACGATCAGGCCGTCGTTGAGGTTGTCGCCCACTAGCGGGAAGATTGCCTCATCGAACTCGCTTACGTCGCCTGGGGAGGCAAATAGCTGCAAGAAGCGGTTCAGTGGAGCTCCGTAGGCCCAGGTAACGCTGATCTCGTAGGTGCCTGCATCGGGGAAGTGGAAGACATCGCCGCTACCTCCCGGCGCGACAATCAACTCGTTCCCTACACCGGTCCGGAACAGGTGCGTCGAGGATGGCGAGCTAACTCCATCCTCACTGGTAAAGCTGTTGTTGCCGACGACCACCCGAATGCTGCTGTTGTGTGAAGCCGCGAATGTCCAATCCCCCGCGGTCGGGATGACGACCTGGCCAAGTGCACGAAACGCGAGGTTCTCATCGCTCAACCCAAGTGAGTCGGTGAGTATCGGAGAGCGCACCAGGGTGCTAAGTCCGCCACCAGCGTCGGGGTCATGGAAGCTCAAGACGTAGGCCTTGTCAGTAGCCTCCATTGCAATGTCGGTGTGACCGCTGGGCAAAGCCAGCAGTGCGTTGGCGTCGGCCAGATTCGCGATGCTGCCGGTGCCCATGAAGGACGCATCCGGGCGACGCTCCAACAAGTCCAAACGCTGAACATCGGGCAGCTCGACGTCGTACTCGATGCCGGCTCGCCTTACAGTCGGAAAGGCGCAGGGCCCTGAACCCGGTTCTGGTGGCACTGTGGCTCCCATGCAGAGGTCGGCGAAAACGCCACCCACTCTCATTTCGACCCCGTCCTCGCCTCCAAAGGCGTCTCCGGGCTCGCCGGGTCCCCACAGCTGAAACGTGTATGGATCGCCGTTGATCCATTGAAAGCCGAAGCCGCGTTCGCCAGAGACTGGCGCGGTGTTCGCTAGTGGATCAGGGGATCCGCTGGTGTCGCCCTGCTCCTCGGTACCGAGTTTCGCGTAATCGAAGCCGTCGATTGTGCTCGTGCTGGTGCTGTCGACGAGGCCTAACCAGGCGAGAAACTGATCGTTGAGCCGTCGAACGACGCTGTGCTCTCGCACCGTGGAGATGGTGACCAGATGCCCGGGCTCGCCGCCAAACGTGCGCGAGACAGCCTCGACACGCGCTGCGTCCCAAAAGTAGGTTTCGGTGGTGAGTTCATAGTAGTGGCCGGTTAGCGGATCGGGGGTAGGCGCCTGTGCGCAGGCTGCGTTGGTGACAGGCAGGATCATGTGGGCGAAGACGATGGCGAGAGCAGCGGCGATTGAACGACGTACTTGGGCTGGCATCTTGGGGCTCCGAGAGTTGAGTAAACAGGCAGCGGGTCCTTGGCCGAAGACATCGTTTGGCAGCGGCGCACAAAGCAGTGATCGAGCGATTGGCGTTGCACGCTCACCTGCGCTTGAGTCTTCGCCCATACTGAACTGTCGAATAGCGGCGTTCTGTTACCAGAGAGGACACACCGAGAACCTCAATTGACCCCCTTTTCCTGGGAACGGTGCTGTTTGCTTCCAGGAAAGGGTGCCAGCCAATTGTTGACAAACCCGGGGAAGGTGCCGGGAAGGTGCTGCCGGGGAAGGTGCCGGCCAATTATTGAGAAACCAGGCAGGCCGGGTTGGTGGTGCGATAGCGTTTCGCGCTTGGAGTCAGTTCTCCTCCTATCGAGCGTCGATCATGTCCGAGCCCAACCCGACCTTTTTCCCCGCACCCGCTGACTTCCGAGCGTGGCTCGATGAGCACCACTCGACGGCCGATCTCCTCTGGGTGGGCTACTACAAGAAGGCGACGAACAAGCCTTCCGTGACTTGGGAAGACACGGTCGCAGAAGCGCTGTGCTTCGGCTGGATCGACGGGATCCGGAAGTCTCGGGGCAGCGAAAGTTACATGATCCGCTTCACGCCTCGGAAACCGAAGAGCGTTTGGAGCCAAAGGAACATCGACCTTGTCGAACGGCTCATCGCGGAAGGCCGAATGAGAACTGAAGGTCTCGCTGCCTTCGCCTTCAAAGAAGTGCACCCCGATAGCGGCTACGCGACAGCCGAGCTGGACGGAGCGTTGACGGACCGGATGGTAGTCCGCTTCAAGGAGACCACGGGCGCGTGGAAGTTCTATCAGGAGCAACCGCCCGGTTACCGCAGGCAGGCGGCGCGTTGGGTGACCAGCGCGAAGCGGGAGGATACTCGGGAGCGGCGCCTGGCGACGCTGATCGACGACTCGGCGAACCGGTTACGCATCAAACCGCTTCGCAGGGGTTGAAGCCGGTAACTCGGAGTGGGACGCGGTCTGATTTCAAGTTTGAAGTGCACCCCCGTAGCTAGCCATAGACTTCAGCGGAGGTGCAGAGCTTCGGGTTAGGGCCCGGTGAGTACATCTAAGCTCCGCAGCCCAACGGTTCAATTGGGCAACTGCCCGAACGGAAGGAAGGGAACAATGGCGACCACAACGGCAAAGCGACTCGCCTCTGAAATCAACGGTGCGGGTACGAAACTCGGAGAAATCAAGAAGCGCGGCGCCGTGATCAAGAAGGACCACGAACTCGCCATCGAACTGTGGGCGATTGGTGGCTATCACCCTCGCCTTCTCTCTACCTTGATCTTCGACAAGAAGCTCTTAACTCCGGACGTCCTTGAGAGGCTGGCCGCTGACATGAGCCAGCACAACGAGAATGAACAAAACCAGCTAGCTGATTGGCTCTTAGCCAATCAACTCATGAAGGACAAGCAGACCAGGGCCCTTCTCCTTAGGTGGCAAGAGAACGCTTCACCGATTCTTCGCCGCCTCTTTTGGTATCACCAGGCACGGTTGCGGTGGACCGGCAAGGCAGCTCCAGAGAACAGCGACAAGCTCCTTGATTCTTTGGAGCAGGACATGGCGGACGCGCCGCCGGAAGTGCAGTGGGCTATGAACTTCTGCGCGGGTCAGATCGGTGTTCATGAACCGAAATTTCGATCCCGGTGCATCAAGCTTGGCAAGCAAACCGGGTTGTACAAGGATGACCCGGTGGCCAAGAACTGCACGCCCTCATACTTGCCAGAGTTCATTCGAATCGAAGTTGCGAAACGAGAATGAGGGTTGGTCGAACTGAGGCCTCCATTTACAACTGCAAACGCACTTCTCAGTGCCGGGGCTATGCTGTGTCCGCTAGGCTGCAAACTTTCAACAATGCCCAACGCTAAGGAACAGAGATGAGCGACGAAACTTCTGGATACATCCTCACCGAGATATGGAATGCCCGGCCTTCGTGGCTATCGCTGTCTGTAGAGGAACGCCAGCGTTTCTTCGACGAAAAGGTTGGCCCATTTCTTGGGCTCATGGTGGAAAGCGGAGCCGAGATTCTTGCTTGCGCGATCAACAACAACGACGGTGCTGAGCGAATTGACTACCGCTACATGGCGGTGTGGCGACTTCCCGACAAGGCCTTCTCTGACCGGCTCGAGGCCGGAGCGAGAGAGCTCGGCTTTCTCGACTACTTCGAACAGGCAAACTTCAGCGGCGTTGCGATCTCACCACCAGCCTTGAACTCGGACATTGTTGGCCTGGAATTGCAGTAGGCAACAGTGCCGCCAACTCCAGAAATGGTGCTAGCCAAACAGTGCCGGCCAATTGTTGAGAAACTAGGGCGGTGCCCAGCCTGCTGTTCGCATTGCCGATCGATTTCAGCCGCTGCAGGTCGCTTATAGAGCGTGGGCGCCGGCCAGCCCCTCATCTTGCATTCGACTTTTCACAGAATCAGCCCCTCCGGACAGGCTATTTGACACGCTTCGCCAGGCCCCGACGCGGAGGCGGCGATGAGTTCGCGATTGTGAGGTGAAAGGCTCCGAGCCGAGTAGGCGGACTAGGCCGTTTCGGGAATGAAGGGGGCGTTTGGCGGAAAGCAGCCCGGTGGAAATCCGCACTCGTCGGTTGATTCGTGGAAGTACCGGCAGGCTTGGCGGAACGCGCCCACGAACTCTCGGTATACTGTGCGCCACTCTTTCTTGAGCACCGGATCGCGAACGTGAAAATCCACCGCGTAGGAGCGTTTGGCTTTCTTGGGAGTGGCGCTGACCGGCCGGGTCAAGACCTTTGCTGCTCCCAGCACAGCTTGTTCCGAGTACTCCTCGACGATCTCAGCAACTCTTGCCAAGACCCACTCTCTGACCCACTCGGGGTCGTGATCGTGCCAGCAAGGGAGCACATCGAGCTGAAGGCATTCCTCGGAACGGATGTCTTCGGTGGTAGCAGTCTTGCCGGCGTTCTCGAGGCGGTACTTCTTAGTCAAGTCGTCCCAATGGCCCTCCACGATTGGGTTCTCTTGCACTAGCTCCTTGGCGCAGTGCAGTCCTGGCCAATCTAGAGGTGAGCTGACCAATTTTTCTTTGACCCCGTGAGGAAGAGTCATCAACTACACCGCGATCAGTCGTCGAGCGGTTTGTGATCACCCACCCATTCCATCCAGATCGAGGCGCGGAGTACTCGTACGTAAGGGTTCGAGTTTCATGGGGCGAGGAACGGGTTTACTACTACC
>JAJCXN010000007.1 GCA_029263415.1 Acidobacteriota bacterium | reverse complement strand
GCTCTGGGAACTGAACTTATTTGGCCGCGTCAGCCAGCGCATTGCTGCATCCGAAGCGAATTTGGAAGCACGCGAGGCCGATCTTGATGCCATCTATGTCACGATTGCAGCGGAAGTCGCTCGGACATATATTGAATTGCGGGGAGCACAATATCGGCTCGACGTCGCACAGAGAAACACGGACAATCAGCAGCAAACATTCAATCTCACGCAGGATCTCTTCGAGGGTGGCGTCAGCGACAAGTTAGACATTGCCCGTGCGCGCACTCAGTTGGAATTGACCAAATCAACGATCCCGCTACTCAAAGCCGAGGTCAACGCCGCCATGAACCGCTTGGCGGTTCTGACTGGACAACCACCAACAACATTGAATGTCGCATTACAAACTGCTCAGCCATTACCATCTATCCCGAGGACCGTACATGTTGGGAATCCTATAGACCTTCTCAAACGCCGACCGGACATACGAGCGGTGGAGCGAGAACTCGCCGCGGCTGTCGCGGAATATAACGTGAATGTGGCTGACCTCTACCCTAACGTGACGGTCAAAGGCAGCCTTGGGTTTTCCTCTACTACCATTTCTGATTTACTCACAGGTTCAGCGGGGACCTACCTCATCGGTCCACAAATAAACTGGGCTGCCTTTAACATCGGACGCGTGCTCGCACAAATTGACGCCGCCGATGCACGAACACAGGCGCGTGCATCTTCATTTGAGAAAACCGTCTTGCGAGCACTAGAGGAAACCGAAACGGCAATGGTCAACTTTTCACGTCAAGAAGAAAGCCGAGACAGATTGAAAGAAGCAGCCGCCTCGAGCGCCCAAGCCGCGGAGTATGCCCAAAAACGGTTCGAAGCAGGAATCGACAATTTCCTCGATGTCCTCGTGGCGCAGAGTACGATGCTCGAAGCCCAAGATCGGTTGGCCAGCAGTGAGATTAACGTCGCCCTCAACCTCATCGCCATTTACAAAGCCCTCGGTGGTGGATGGCAGGTCAAAGTAGCCACCGACAATAGGGCGACTCAAGCATCCTTACAATAACCGGCAACTCCATAATCTTGCTTCAATTTTAATGACATCGAATTATTCTGCTTTTCAATTTTGGGAGGAATTATATGGCTGGGAAGCTCCAAGGGAAAATAGCAATTGTCACAGGCGGGAATAGTGGAATCGGTTTAGCGACCGCTAAACTCTTTCAAGCTGAAGGCGCAACCGTGGTGATTACGGGTCGCCGGAAAGAGGCCGTTGATGTTGCCGTGAAAAAGATTGGCGGAAATTGTACAGGGATGGTCTCTGATGCAGGTGACCTGCAGGCGATTCAAGCCTTCTATCAGGAAGTAAAGGAGAAGGTTGGCAACATTGATGTGCTGTTTCTCAATGCTGGCGTGGCGACGTTTGGTCCATGTGCCTCCATCGATGAAGCCACCTTTGATGAAATGGTGAACGTCAACTTTAAAGGTCTGTTTTTTAGCGTTCAAGCAGCTTTGCCCATATTGAACGCCGGAGCTTCTGTCATTTTCAACACCTCAATCGCTGACCAAAAAGGATTTCCGAACACGAATGTGTATGCCGCCACAAAAGCTGCGGTTCGCAGTTTGGCTAGAACGCTTTCAACAGAACTTCTGGAACAAAAAATCAGAGTCAACGCCGTTGCCCCGGGACCAATTGATACACCAATTTTTGAAAAGATTGGCGCGCCCAAAGAAGCGGTATCCGATATTAAAAATAGTTTCGCAAGTGAAAATCCCATGAAACGCATGGGAACGTCAGAGGAGATCGCCAAAGCGACGCTCTTTTTAGCGTCAGATGATTCCTCCTATATCACGGGAATTGATTTAACAGTCGATGGGGGAATGACTCAGTTGTAAAGATTAGCCAAGCGAGCCAGCGCTCTCATCTTCTAAGCACATTGCAGGAGCGAACCCAAGGAATTTGATAATTCCCCAGGAAAAACCTTACAGTAAGTTCCATGCTCAAAACTATGAATAATGTTGTTCTAGTCTGAATTGAGATCACACGTTCTCGTCCTTCTCTATTTACTATAATTCTGCTTTCCAAGGTGATGTTGAAAATGAATGCATTCCATGCTGTTCTCATGCCTCGACTCATGGTCGGAATCCTGATTTCCTTTTTACTGTGCATCCCAGCAATTTCAATAACGGAGGCTGCTGATATTAAGCACAAAGGGAAGCTCAACCATGTTTTGGAATCTCATACCTTACGAGTCGGAGTGTCGCTGTTTACGCCCTGGACGCTTAAAAATACAAGCGGAAAATTGATTGGTTTTGAAATCGATGTTGCCACTCAATTAGCAAAAGATCTTGGAGTGGGCGTTGAATTTAAAGTCTTTGATTGGAAAGACATTATTCCGGCCCTCCAGAAACGAAAGATTGATATCATTGTGGCTGGAATCACCATCACACCGCAGCGAGCATTGCAGGTGAGTTTTAGCCAACCATACGCGGAGGCTGGTGTCGGCTTGGCCACAAACATTTCGCTCACCAAGGCATTCAAAGGACTTGAAGATCTCAATCGTCCCACGGTGAAAATTGCCGTCATTTCAAAAACCGTGTCTGATGATTTGGTTCGTCGGATTTTTCCTAACGCCAAGGTCACCCCTTACTCTAACAATCAAGATGCGGTTCATGCCTTACTCAAAGGTCAGGTTCATGCGTATGTTGAACACAATCCCATTCCGACGTTTCTGGCCCTCGACCATCCCCAGAAAATCGATGAACCCTTATCTCGGCC
>JAJCXN010000006.1 GCA_029263415.1 Acidobacteriota bacterium | reverse complement strand
TATGCCAAAGGCGTGGTACAGCAAACTGGTGGACATTTTGAAAAAGCCTCATGATTAAAGTTCAGAGACAATTTCAACCTTAAATTCATTTTCTTCCAACATCTTTTTTTATCGCTAAGTACGCACTTACCGGATGAACCGTCTTTCGTATCTTTGAAATAGATAAGAATAAATTCGGCGCTTCTTATGAAGCCTTCCTAGATACCATTCATCCTGATGACCGAAAGAAAGTTAATGCGGCCTATACCAAATCACTCAAAGACAAAAAGCCGTATGAGATTATCCGTCGGTTATTAATGAAAGATGGCAGGGTCAAGTATTTACGGGAGCTATGCCGTAACGAATTCGATGATGACGGTACGCCCGTGCTCTCTCTGGGCGCAGTGCAAGACATTACTGAACTGAAACAAGCGGAGAATCGGTATAAAGAAGCCAATAAACTGCTGATACAGGCAAAAAATGATGCTGAAGCTGCCAATCAGGCCAAGAGTGTTTTTCTGTCGAATATGTCACACGAACTGCGCACGCCTTTGAATGCTGTGCTCGGCTTCTCGGAATTATTGTCCCGCGATCCACAACTTGATGAGAAACAAAAAGAGAATCTCGGAATAATATATCGTAGTGGCAGTCACTTGCTGGCGTTGATTAATGATGTATTGGATATGTCTAAGGTTGAGGCTGGTCGCGTCGAACTGGAACTCAAGTCTGTTGATTTGCACCTTCTATTGCATGATATTGGCGACTTGATGAGACCTCGGGTTGAAGCCAAGCATTTGCAATTTGTCCTGGAATTGGCGCCCAGACTGCCTCAATATGTTCAGCTGGATATGGAGAAATTCAGGCAGGTGCTGATTAACTTGCTGGATAATGCCATCAAGTTTACCAAGACCGGCGGTGTAATATTACGGGCCGACGTAGATGATGTATCTAACGACGAATGGCAATTGCGTATTGAAGTAGAAGATAGCGGTATCGGTATTTCCGCTGATGAAATCGGAACCATTTTTGAGCCTTTTATACAAGCGGGTTGTTCTGCTAACGAACAACAGGGGACCGGCCTGGGTTTGGCGATCAATCGCCAGTTAATCCATCTGATGGGTGGTGATATTTCAGTGCAAAGTACCATTAATAAAGGTTCGTTATTTCGTTTTGAAATTCCGGTTAAAGCGGTTGCTGCCATTGAAATGAATGTGCTTGTTGAAGAGACCCAGCAACGGGTAAGTAGCCTGGCAGTGGATGAACCTGAATGGCGCATCCTTGTTGTCGAGGATGATAACAATAATCGCCTGCTACTAAGCCGTCAGTTAACGTTTGTTGGCTTCAAAGTACGTGAGGCAGTAAACGGTGCAGAAGCCATTCAACAATTTAAGGACTGGCAACCGCATCTTATTTGGATGGATATTCGCATGCCGGTGGTGGATGGTTACGAGGCCACACGTCGTATCCGTTCGTTACCGGGTGGTGAACAAGTCATTATTTTAGCCCTGACTGCCAGTGTGTTCAAGAATCAGAGCGAGGAAATCCTGGCGGCAGGTTGCAATGCTGTGCTCCATAAACCATACAACGAGTTGGGCGTTTTTACAGCCATGGCTGAACAACTTGGCTTGCATTATATCTATGAAGGAAAAGATGAGTCACCCAGTCAGGATTTTTTAGCAAAACTAGAATGCGATGATTTGCAAGGTTTACCGGATGAATGGCTGGTGAAATTTCTCACGCTCGTCCGCTTGGGAGATATTAATGCGATGTTGACACACACTGATACATTAGCTGCAGAACATGCAGAGGCTAAAGCTAAATTGAATCACTGCGTTAATGAGTTTCAGTATCAGAATCTGGTTGCAATCCTTGAAGAAAAAATAGGATCAATTAAAGATACCTGAACGTTTCAATTACATAGACTCGTAATTTACACCACATCAAAATAGCTGAGTGAATCAGCCTTGTCAAAATCCTCTTTGAGTTCTTCCCAATGGTTGTTTGAAAGCAGTATGGCCAGTGCGTAATCCTCAGTACTGTTAGATGGTGTTAATTCCTGCCCCGGATGAATACGCCAAAATATTTCTGTTGTGCTGAGAAAAGCGGGTTTGTTAATTTCCGTCACTACACCCGATTTTTTGGGATAAATACACAACGCGCTGTATTTTTGCTCTTCTTGTACTTTAATCATGGGTTCTTGTGAACAACCCATTTGTAATTTAAGTTGCCATTCATTCAGTGTGATGCCTTGGTAGGGCACGAACAGCTTGTAAATCAGGTCATTTGGTGCATGTGCGGATATTTTCAATAACGTTGGTGTTGATTTGTCGCTGTTGGTATCCAGTGCAATATCAAAATTCATGACCCCATTGTGTGGGTAGCCTGGAGCGTGGTCAGTTAGTGTTTGTTGCAGGAATTCATACAGGATTGGGTATGCAGGATCTTCTGGGCGCGTGATCAAGTAGCTGATCGGTTTGTCATAAACGACTTCATCAATAGCAGTTTCACCAATAGCGCGGGAATATTGACATGGCGCAAAATAGGCGATTTCTCCATTCATGATGATAACGCTAATGTTATAGAGCAACCCTTGTACTTGTTGCGGTTTGCTAGCGTTTGACTTGTTAACAAAGGGGCGAATTTGTTGTGGTTTGTCGCCTGCCAGATCCAGTGCTGCGCGCATTTCTGCGGCTAAGAGTATGCAATCATCATCGTTGGTAATGACGCGACATTTTTCAGCTTCCAGCGCAAAGTTATTCTTGATCTGCTTGAAGGCTTCCAGCAAGTGCGGCAAGTCATAGTGGTTTAATATTTGAACATGGCTCAAGTGTTCAAATTGCGAAGGCACGATCTGCCTCAGTCCATTGCGGCTGCAAAGTAGCACAAGATTGCATTCCAGCGCACCGATAAACGTAAGTTCGGATTTAATAGGCGCATTATCCTGTAACAAAAAAACCGTTTGTTTTTGGGCGTCAATCAGCTTGTTTGCAGTGGTGTCAGGTTGGTTTTTCTGTTGCAGCATCGTTTGAATGCTGTCTACAGTTTCCTGCGCACAGCCCCAGGATAATGTAACGCCCGCACCGCCATGGCCAGAATTATAAAAAATACAGGTAGCTGGAACGCGTTCTACACATACGTTGGTTTGTGTAAAAGGACGCAAACCCGTGCGTACAGAATCTTTTTCATCCAGTGGAAGGGATTTGAGTGGCGGTAAGAAATCCAGACAACCGTTATACATTCTTTTGATAATCGGGTCGTTGAGGCTCATGGATTGGCCCCATTGATGGATTTGCACAAGCCCGCCGAGAATCACGGTTTTTTTATTTCCCCTCGGCACGATAAACACAATGTCCTGCTCACTGTTTGACGTTTCCTTATGCGCAATACAATGCGCGCCATCAATGAGTCCTTCTTCATCTTTTACTTTAACCAGCGCGCCTCTCAAAGGGTACATAGACGGATCATTAGCAATTTCAATGGAACCCAGGCCGCTACAGTTGACAATGGCTGCACATTGAAAACGATCAAGTAATGTTTGTTCATGGGTAATTAAGTTACATGTGATTTTTTCCTGGATTATTTCACAGCCCATATTTTTGACCTGATCTAACAGCCATTGCATGTATACATCCGTGTCCACCATGGGCGACATGTGTTGGTAAGCGTCTTGAATGCCTTGTTGGGACGCCAAATCAATGGTGTCAGAAATAATGTCCAGACCACGCCGGAAATTGTCTACTCTGGCGGCCAACTCATTCATTTTTTTTAGGTCTTCCGGCAGGTTCTCAAGAACTTCATGAAAATAAAAGGTGGCGTTTCTGAGATAAATTCCGGTGGATTCTGAACCATATTCCGATTGCAGGGTTTTGAATTTCTCATAAGAAGTCATGCACCAGCCTTTGGAACGTTCCAGTGAGCGGGGTGTGCCGTGTTTCCCGCAGGCGGCAGGTGGCCATTCCCACAGAGCACCGGCGACATTGCTGACGATATCAGGCGCAAATTTTTCTGCTACGATGACAACACCGAAACCTTTTTCTTTTAAACAGATTGCGGTTGTGAGCCCACTGATGCCGGCACCGATTATGAGGATTCTTGTTTCGTTTTTCATGGGTTTGTTATTTGTAGGGCACCTCTAAAAATCCAGATTTCATCCCAACTGCTGTGTTGCGGAAAAAATTTCTTGTTTGCATATCAATCATATGCTGCGCTACAAAATTTTTTCCACGCCTTGCATTTGGGCGAACTCTGAATTTTTAGAAGCGCCCTTTATTATATTTAGGGCAAGCCTGATTAATTCAGAGTTTAATGGGTGATGAGATGAGGATTTCAGCCATTAGGGCTGTACAGGTATTTGATAATTCCGCCATTTTATAGAATTTTTTTAACTTTACCCAGTAAGATAATCAATTGAGTATTAATTTGTTTATAGTAAACTTTGCCATCACTTGTTAAAATCAACCCTTCTTATAAAAGGAAGCTGTGATTAATGTATGCAACGACAATTGAAGGTTGGTGTTTTCCAACTGATCATTCGTCTGCTTCAGGATTAATCAGAGGTTCCATAATAAAATTTATTTACATTATTTAGGATCGTTCATGACTACCGAAGATTTTCGTCCCGAAAAAAAAGCGACTACATTTTATCCACCCCAACGTGTTTTGATGGGGCCAGGGCCATCTGATACTCATCCACGTGTGTTAGCTGCCATGGCACGCCCTACATTGGGCCACCTTGATCCTGTTTTCTCAGAAATGATGGATGAGATGAAAGGTTTGTTACGTTATGCCTTTCAGACCA
This sequence comes from Acidobacteriota bacterium, assembly GCA_029263415.1. GTDB lineage: Bacteria > Acidobacteriota > Thermoanaerobaculia > Multivoradales > Multivoraceae > JAJCXN01. Next base: position 10,449 of record JAJCXN010000006.1, on the reverse strand, counting down.
ACAATATGATGACTTTCTCAGTTTCCGGCCCTGGTTCAGTGGGCATGGAGATGTGTTTTGTTAACATGATTGTGCCAGGTGACAAAGTTGTTGTGTGCCGTAACGGTGTGTTTGGCGGGCGCATGATTGAGAATGTGGAGCGTCATGGCGGTGTTGCAGTGGTTGTGGATGATGATTGGGGCAAGCCCGTTGATCCACAAAAAGTGGAAGATGCGCTGAAGCAAAATCCGGATACCAAGATTCTTGCATTTGTACATGCTGAGACTTCAACGGGTGCATTGTCCGATGCCAAAACATTGTGTGAAATTGCCCGTCGTCACGATTGTTTGACTATTGTTGATACGGTGACATCGCTGGCTGGTTCGCCGATTTACGTGGACGAATGGGGTATTGATGCGATCTATTCTGGCAGTCAGAAATGCTTGTCTTGCCCACCAGGATTATCTCCGGTTAGTTTTTCTGAACGTGTGACAGATCTGGTTAAGAATCGTGAAAAAAGAGTTAACAGCTGGTTTATGGATTTGAATCAACTGTTAGGTTATTGGGGTTCATCAACGCGTACATATCATCATACGGCGCCAACCAATGCACTGTATGCCTTGCATGAATCGCTTGTGATGTTGTCTGAGGAAGGATTGGATCATTCCTGGGCGCGTCACACACGTAATTATCAAGCGTTGAAAGCTGGTTTTGCGACTATGGGTATTGGTTATCTGGTTGAAGAGCAATATCGCTTGCCGCAACTGAACTCAGTCTATATCCCTGAAGGTGTTGATGAGAAAGAAGTGCGCCGGAGATTGTTGGCAGAATACAGTTTGGAAATTGGTGCTGGACTGGGTGCTTTTGCAGGAAAAGTATGGCGTTTTGGTTTGATGGGTTCCTCTAGTAAAGTTGAGAATGTATTGTTCTGCTTAAATGCACTGGAAAGTGTGCTGGCAGATTTAGGTTCGAATGTTGAACGCGGCGCAGCGGCATCTGCTGCACACCGTTACTATGCAGACAACCCTATGGCATAGCGTTTTAGCTTATTAGGGAAATGCTGATTAATTCTGGGCCAAAGGAGTGACGAGATAAAATCTTTCAAATTGAGGCGAAAATTGCAGGTAGTAGCTTGTTATTGCCAAAATTCGCAACAATAAGTTGGATGATTTTAGCCGTCAGACATTGGTTTACGAATTGATCAGTGCTTCCTTAGTTGTAGCCAAGACACTTGTCCGTTGGTAGCGGGCAGGTGTCATCTATCCTTCACTGTTTTTAGCGGATCATCCCTTCATTATGGTTTTGGATTTTCCTTTGGCAATAGTTGTAGCGTCACTGTTATCATTTGTCGTTACATTTTTTTTACTATTGTGGTTAATTAAAGGAAAAGCCAGTTGGGCATTGGATTATCCCAATTCACGTTCTCTTCATTCTGTACCGGTGCCTCGAATTGGCGGCTTAGGCTTGCTACTGGGGGTGATGGTGACATGGTTTTTGTTTTCTGTGGCTTTGCCGCTTGCACTGTGGATCGGTATTGTCTTGCTGGTTTTAGTATCGCTGGTTGACGATATCTGGCATGCGCCGGTTTGGTGTCGATTATTGATACAAAGTATGGTTGCAGCCGGGTTTGCTGGCATATTTTTGCTTGCTAGTTATGGCTGGACGGTTGTATTGTTAGTTTCTGTGGCAATAATTTGGATGTCTAATCTTTATAATTTTATGGATGGTTCAGATGGATTGGCTGGCGGTATGACATTAATCGGATTTGGCTACTACGGTTTATTTGCACTCCTGGCAGGAAACTACGAGTTTGCCATGGTGAATTTCTCAATTGCTGCGGCTGCCGTGGCATTTCTGTACCATAATTTTTATCCAGCACGTGTATTCTTAGGGGATGTGGGTGCGATCCCTTTGGGATTTTTAGCTGCTGCATTGGGCGTTCTAGGCTGGTTTGATGGGTTATGGTCACTATGGTTGCCCATCTTGGTATTTTCTCCATTTATCGTGGATGCAACAGTTACGCTAACAAAACGTTTGATACGGGGTGAAAAAATTTGGCATGCACATCGTGAACATTACTATCAGCGTATGGTGCAAACGGGTTTTGGTCACCGTAACACCGCATTATCAGCTTATGTTTTGATGTTAATGGTAGGTGCCAGTGCTGTTTGGGCAGGTAACCAGGATCTTGTGATACAAGGCCAGGTTGCTATGCTTTGGAGCGTGATTTATTTGTTGCTCATGTTCGCGTCTGATTGGTATCAGACGCATTACGCAGGTCGAGGCTAGTATGTTTGCAAGTCGATTTGGAATCCCTACATTCATCGCATTTGTGCATGATTTTGTTGCTGTTATAGTAGCATGGGGACTGGCTTATTTATTTCGTTTTAATTTCGAAATTCCGCAATCTGATTTAACATTACTAATAGAAATTCTGTTTTGGGCGGTACCCATTCAAACCAGTATTTTTCTGTGGTTGGGTTTATATCGCGGTTTATGGCGTTATGCCAGTTTGTCTGATTTAAAACGCCTGTTTTTTGCAGTGTTGCTGGGCGCAATGTTTGTGTCACTGGCAATGTTTTTGACTGGCTTGTTGGATAAAATACCCGCTGCAGTTGTTATCCTGGCGCCATTGTTGTTATTGCTAATCATGGCAAGCAGTCGGATGATTTATCGTGCATGGAAGGAACGGCGCTTGTATAGTTTGAAGAATTATGAGGGCAAGCTGGTATTGGTCATCGGTGCCGGCAGCACGGCAATGAATCTGGTAAAAGATCTGGCCAGCAGTCGTGATTGGCATGTGGCTGGCATGTTGGATGATGATCCAGTAAAACTGGGAACGCGCTTGCAAGGTATACCTGTGTTGGGTGTGATTAATGATTTGCCGCAGTGGGTGCAAAAGCTCAATGTGGGCCATGTCATTATTGCCATTCCGTCGGTGCCTCGGCAGATACATCGCCATGCGCTGGGAATGTGTTCGGAATTGGGTGTTAAAGCTATGACGGTACCTTCCTATGTTGACCTGATTAGCGGTAAAACGACCGTTTCGCAAATCCGTAACATCGAATTGGATGATTTGTTAGGCAGGGCGCCGGTTATTTTGGACAATGACGGACTGCATGGTTTTCTGACCGGCAAAACGATTCTTGTCACCGGCGCAGGTGGGTCGATCGGCTCAGAACTGTGTCGACAAATTATGGCATTCAAACCGGATCATCTTGTCTTTCTCGAACTCAATGAATTTGCACTGTATGCTATTCAAGAAGAATTCTCATCTTATTTTCCAGAAATTAAGCTGTCATTTGTTATTGGTGATATCAAAGATTCAGTGCGGCTGAAACAGTTGTTTACAGAGTTTCATCCATCAGTTGTATTCCATGCGGCAGCCTACAAACATGTGCCGTTAATGGAGCAAGAGAATGCATGGCAAGCGGTATTGAATAATGTCATGGGAACCTATGTGCTGGCGCGTGCTGCGATTGATTTCGGGGTGGAGAAATTTGTATTGGTTTCTACCGATAAGGCGGTAAATCCCATTAATATTATGGGCGCCAGTAAACGTTTGGCAGAAATGGTGTGTCAGGCTTTGCAACAGTCCATTATGCATTCCAAGCGCGATGATCAAGACCGTCCGGTTTCTAAGACATGTTTCGTCATGGTGCGTTTTGGGAATGTATTGGGAAGCACTGGCAGTGTGATTCCCAAATTCCGCCAGCAAATTTCAAACGGTGGCCCTATTACCGTCACGCATCCGGACATGACGCGTTATTTCATGTCTATCCAGGAAGCAGCGCAGCTTGTTCTACAGGCTGGATTAATGGGTGGTGCAGAAGGGGGCGGTGAGATATTTGTGCTGGATATGGGCGATCCCGTCAGAATTATTGATCTTGCAAATGATTTGATACGTTTGTCCGGCCTGGGGGAAGATGACATTCGTATCGAATATACCGGGCTGCGTGCAGGCGAGAAACTGCATGAAGAGCTATTGGCGGTGAGTGAAAATACTTTGCCGACACCGCATGCTAAATTGCGTATTGCGCAGGCTCGTCAGGTTGATGAAGAGTGGTTGTCAGCATTGCTAGTGTGGCTGAATGAAGAAACAACATTGAATGATAAGGCAGTACGCAAAGCATTAACCAAATGGGTGCCTGAGTATTCAAGCAATGGATTAGACGGTTAACACGCGATCAATCTTTTCCCATGTGGGATTGTTTTCTGTAATGATGAGTGTAGTGCGTTCTTGAACTAAGGTTTCCAACGCATCCAGTAAATCTTCCTGTTCGGAATAAGTAGCGTTTGGAATGTCATCTAAAATCAGCATACGTGGGTTTTGCAGGAGTGCATGTGCAATGGCTAGATGTTGGCGTTGTTGCGCGGTTATTTGTATGCCATTTTCGCCAATCGATGTTTGTAATCCTTCAGGCATTTCCCGAATAAACTTTGTCGCATGGGCGGCTTGTGCGGCGGCGGTTATTCTCGCTTCGCTGGTGCATTGATTCATTCCATAGGTGATATTGCCCGCAACCGTTTCTTCCAGTAATACAGCAGGATCTGAAATTATTGCAGTCTGGGCATGTAAATGGGTTAATTTAATTTCAGTTAGCAGATGGTTATCCAGTAATATCTTGCCGGTTGTTGGCTGGGAAAAGCCAAGTATCAAGTCGATAATGGCAGATCTTTCATGCGAATTTGCACACACTAATGCGACGATTTCCCCTGGTTTTATGCTAAAGCTAATATTGTCCAGAATGGGTTTTGTTGATAAGTTGTTATAAAAGCAAACCTGCTGGAAGACGAGTTCTCCTTTGATCTCATGCGTGTCATGGATGGCATTGGTTTTTGAGCTTGCTTGAGATTCCAGATCAAGCAGTGAGAATATGTTTCTAATGGCTTGTTCCCCATGTTGTGCGTGCTTGGGGATATCTGCCATATGTTGCATGGGGATGAAAAGTAACAAAATTGCGGCAATAAGCGCACCGGTTTGTTCTAGTGTAAGTACCTGGCTCAGCGCTTGCTGCGTGATTAAAGTGGTCATTGCTGCCAGAATTAAGATGAGGATTATTTGGTAAAGCAGTAAGACAAATAGCTTAATCGTCGTGTGTTGTGTTTGCACGCGTTGCAGGGCTTGTGCATGTTTCATGAAGCGTTGTTTTTCTTGTGATTGGGCGCCATTGAGCTGGATGGTTCTGTATTGTTCAATTGATTGTAGGATATGCTGCGTCAGTGTTTTAGTTGTCTGAGCGCTTTTTTGTTCGGGTTTGTGCAAAAATCCGTGTACTGTCAGCAGAATCAACAGCAACAACGGTACAATTAAAAACATCAGGAATGAGAGTTCCCAATTGAGAAATTGAATGCATAGGATCAAACCGATAATCGTCAACGAATCCAGTATCAAAATTGTGATCAGACGGGTAGTTGCATAGGTGGTTTGATTGATATCTTGCGTGAATTTGTCTGTAATTTTGTTTTTCTCAGACGCGCTGTAATGGTGTGCCGGTAGGCTTAGCAGCTTATCGAATAGGGCTGCCCGTAAGTCGCCACCCAATTTACTGCTGAGTTTATTGATGGCATAAATGTTGATGAGATTTGCAGTGCCGCGAACCAGAAATAATGCGATTATCAACAATAAGGCGGATAGTGTTAGCGCTGGGCTTTGTTGAATAAACACGCTGGCAAGTATTTGCTGAACAAGTAGCGGGAAAATTGACAGCGACAGCGCCATGACGATCATGGCGAACAGTGCTAACAAGCCTGTTTTCCAATCAGGTGTTATCCACCTTAACAAACGAAGGTAACATTGTGAACTGGTCATTTTACATGGGCGCTTAATTGTAAAAACAAGGTGCAGCGGTTTCTCTTATTATATGTTGTGTTTAGCGTATTTGATTGAGGGCACTTCTAAAAACCCAGATTTCATCCCAACTGCTGCGCTGCAAAATTTTTTCCGCGCCTTGCATTTGGGCGAATTCTGAAATTTTAGAGGCACTCTTGAATCGTTATAGTACAATCTGCAATCACATTTTCTTGCAATGAATTAATCAAATCAGCGCTATGAACTATGAACCGTGGCTGATTTGCTAGGATATTAAATATGCCAGCATCAGAAACTTCCCACCTTAACAAAGATTGTTCAGACATGGCATTAGCGCATCAAAGAAAAGGTATTGTACTTGCAGGCGGCTCAGGTACGCGACTTTATCCCGTCACGCAGACTGTTTCCAAGCAATTGTTACCTGTTTTTGATAAACCGATGGTTTACTATCCGCTCAGCACATTAATGCTGGCGGGTATGCGTGACATTCTGGTTATTTCAACCCCGCAGGATATGCCACAATATCAGCAGTTACTGGGTAATGGCAATCAGTGGGGCGTGGAGATATCTTACGCCATACAGCCATCGCCGGATGGTCTGGCGCAGGCTTTTATTATCGGTGAATCATTTATTGGCAACGATTGCTCAGCATTGGTGTTGGGCGACAATATTTTTTACGGACATGATTTTCATCATTTGTTGACGAATGCCATGGCGCGTACCGAAGGTGCCAGCGTTTTCGCCTATCATGTGCATGACCCCGAGCGCTATGGAGTTGTTGAATTTGATGCAAGCGGGTGTGCCATTAATCTGGAAGAAAAGCCTGCGCAGCCTAAATCAAACTATGCCGTGACCGGATTGTATTTCTATGATCAGCATGTGGTTGATTATGCCAAAGCACTCAAACCGTCAGCACGTAATGAATTGGAAATCACCGACTTAAATCGTATCTATCTGGAACAAGCGGCGCTTAATGTTGAAATTATGGGGCGTGGTTATGCCTGGCTGGATACCGGCACGCATGAGTCCTTACTGGAAGCCAGTCAATTTGTTGCCACCATTGAAAACCGACAAGGGCTTAAAATTGCCTGCCCGGAAGAGATCGCATTCAAACAGGGCTGGATAACTGAGACGCAGCTGGAAGAACTGGCAATGCCATTGGCCAAGAATGGTTATGGCCGCTATCTGTTGCAGGTTTTAAAGCGTGAATTCTAAACTTTTTGAATAAAATATGAAAGCCACACAATTATCGATTCCAGATGTTTATTTGTTTGAACCACGTGTTTTCGGCGATGATCGTGGCTTCTTTTTCGAGAGCTTTAACAAGCGTCAGTTTGAGCAGGCAATCAGTCAAAAAATAGCCTTTGTGCAAAGTAATCATTCACGTTCCGCAAAACATGTTTTGCGCGGGCTGCATTATCAAATCAAGCAACCACAAGGCAAGTTGGTGCGTGTTATAGCGGGTGAAGTGTTCGATGTGGCGGTGGATATTCGCCGTTCATCCCCCACTTTTGGGCAATGGGTCGGTGAAATACTGAGCGCGGATAACAAAAAACAGTTGTGGATTCCAGCGGGTTTTGCGCATGGTTTTGTGGTGCTTTCGGATTACGCTGAATTTCTTTATGACACTACTGATTATTGGGCGCCTGAGCATGAGCGTTGTATCATCTGGAACGATCCAACATTGGGCATCAATTGGCCTGTTGAAGTTAAACCGGTACTGTCGGAAAAGGATGCACAAGGTGAGCCATTTAAAACTGCTGAAGTTTACACAAATTAACGCGTGCTTGGCGCAGCCTGATGGCTAAACAAAAATCGGTTTATTCCTGTACCGAATGTGGCGGCCAAACCTCCAAATGGCAGGGGCAGTGTCCGCATTGTCAGGCGTGGAACTGTTTGATCGAAACCATTGCTGAGAAATCAGTGTCTCGTTTCAGCCCAGTATCAGAAGTGGGTCAGGTACAAAATTTAAGTGAAATTGAGACGCAGGAAGACGCGCGTTATCCAACCGGTGTCGCTGAATTGGATCGTGTGTTGGGTGGTGGATTGGTGCATGGTGGCGTGGTGCTATTGGGCGGTGATCCGGGCATCGGTAAATCAACACTGTTGTTGCAAGCCTTGGCGCATATGTCTGCCAATCGTAATGTGCTGTATGTGAGCGGTGAAGAATCCGCGCAACAAGTGGCTTTGCGGGCTAAGCGCTTGGCGCTTAATGTGCAATCCGTACATTTATTTGCTGAAATTCAGTTGGAAAAAATCCAGGCAGTACTGAAAGAGCGCAAACCCGATATCGCCGTCATTGATTCCATTCAGACCGTCTATTCAGAAGCACTACAATCTGCGCCAGGCTCGGTTGCCCAGGTGCGTGAGTGTGCCGCACAATTAACACGTTTGGCCAAAGCCAGCGGCACCTGCATTATTTTAGTCGGTCATGTTACTAAGGAAGGCGCGTTAGCCGGTCCGCGTGTGCTGGAACATATGGTCGATACGGTATTGTATTTTGAAGGAGAAATGCACTCCAGTTTTCGCCTGATCCGCGCGTTTAAAAACCGTTTTGGTGCGGTCAATGAACTGGGTGTATTTGCCATGGGTGAGAAAGGCCTGCGCGAAGTCAAAAACCCATCGGCGTTATTTCTTTCACATCACAGTGAACGCGTGCCCGGTGCCTGCATTATGGTCACGCAAGAAGGTACGCGTCCGCTGCTGGTGGAAATTCAAGCTTTGGTCGATGAAGCCCGCGCACCAAATCCAAGACGGTTATGTGTCGGGTTGGAACAAAACAGACTGGCCATGCTATTGGCAGTTCTGCATCGTCATGCCGGTATTCCCTGTTTTGATCAGGATGTGTTTGTGAATGCGGTAGGTGGCGTAAAAATCACCGAACCCGGCGCTGATTTAGCCATATTGCTGGCGATTGTCTCATCACTCAAAAATAAACCGCTGGCTGAGAAAATGGTCGTCATCGGAGAAATCGGCCTGGCCGGAGAAGTGCGTCCTGTACAACGTGGTCAGGAAAGACTCAGAGAAGCAGCCAAACTCGGTTTTAATCAGGCGATTATCCCGATAGCGAATAAGCCCAAGCAAGCGATTGATGGAATTGAGATTATTGCGGTGGGGAGAGTGGGGGAAGCGGTTGATAGGATGTATTGATTGTGTTTTGCTGTGTTGTTAGACTTGAACATCCCGCTAGAATTTTCAAGCATTTTTTTCATTATCTTGCCGAATTTCGTATAGGCGATTTTTCTTAAGCATTCTAAAGATGATGCGGCAAAGTTGTCGACCAAGTGACCGAATAGCTTGATTGTGTGACTTCCCTTCGATACGTTTTTTCTCATAGTAACGCTGCGATTCAGGTACGCACTTGCGATGTCTATCTACAGCAGTCATCATTGCACCTTTGGCGCGTTTATTAACATGCTTCGGTGCTTTTGATCCGCGAAACTTTCCAGAGCTGTTATCGAGGTTGGCCATCCCAAGATAAAGCGCCAGACTACGTTCGCTTGCAAAACGGTCGATAGTTCCAATTTCACCAGCTAGCTCTGAAGCGCAGATAACAGCAAACCCAGGAACACTATCAATTAGTTGCGCGATTCTGGAATCATTAATTAATGTTTTGCAACGTAATTCGAGTGCTTTAATATCGTCCTTGAGTGCCAAAATGCGTTGCGCATCCGCAATGATCATCTCGCCCACCCATTCCACTTCATGGCTAAAAGATGCATTGGGTTGCCATGCCTTGATGATAGCCGCATATTTACGGCCAACACTGGGGATTTTATTTAGGGTTGATAAACGTAAGCGTGACAGTTTTGTCAATTCATCAACACTGGCGATAAAGCGTAAAAACCAGAGGCTATCAGCATTTTTTGTGATGTCTAGTAAACCAGGGCAAACTGCGTGAAGATCGGTCTGTAGGCGGCCTTGCAAACGACTCTTTTCATTCACCAGGGAGCGACGGCGCCGACTCAGACGTTTGAGCATGTCATTTTCTTGTGGTGTTGGCATGACTTCCTGGAGTACATCCTTGGCCAACGGCAGGTGATCCCGTAATTGGAATAGCTCCAAGCCTTTGCAAGCATCAATACGATCATTCTTGGCTGCAGCGGGAAAAATTTCCTTAAAACGAGCCAGCTTTAGATTGTTGATGTTATAAAGTTGATAGCCACGCACCTTTACTAGACTATCCAAAGGCCGTGCATAGCCGTTGTAGCCCTCCATTGCCACAGCAACCACTTTGCCGTGTTGTCGACAATGATGATCAATACGCTCGAAGAATTGCTTAAACCCTTCTGGGCGATGAAGAATGTCAAATTCGTCCAACACATCGCCATTGGGCAAACCGATCGCTACGCTGTGTTGACGACAGCCGATGCCAACACTGACACACAGTTGAGGGGTATTATTCATGATTATGGGGCCTCCACTTTTTTAAGACAAAACCAAAAATCATCCGTCGGTCTCGTCTACATACAGAGCCACAATCTAAAGATCGGCACCATCCCGGACGACACTCCGAATGATGCAGGAGGACGGGGACGGCATTTCAAGTCTAGCGAACTAGAATCCCAGCCGCTGACCCCTTGAGCCACATCCCCGTCCGATTTCTATATTAACCTATGGTTTTATGGCGTGTCATCCTGCAAAATACGATGGTAGAC
>JAJCXN010000005.1 GCA_029263415.1 Acidobacteriota bacterium | reverse complement strand
CATACACCACGCCCGCAGCGAGTGCATCGAACGTAACGTCCACAACAAAGCCGCTGGTGAGACCACTTGATGACCACGCCCAGACGTCGTCCATTCCCAGTCGGTAGACGCCTCCGCTCAGCCCCACGAGCACGGTGCCTGATCCTGGATCGACCGCTAGCGACTGGACGCTGCCGCCCGGTAAACCGGTTGAGATTTCGGTCCATGAGACTGCGCCATCGACGCTCCGAAACACGCTCCCGCCGAGGGTGCCGGTGTACAAGGTGGATGGGGTCGCCGGATCTAAGGCCAGGCACTGCACGGAGCGATCGGTGAGATCCGTGGAGGCGGCCTCCCAAGTATTGGCACCATCGATGGTGCGGAAGACGCCACCGCCGTTGGCAGCCGCGTAGAGGAGGTCCGACATCGAGGGGTGGCTGATCAGCTCCGTAATGTCGCCACCCTCTGGGCCTGATTGTGTCCAAACTGTCGACGCCACCGAAGCCTGAGGCAAGAGCCCATGGAGCAGTGCCAGAGCGATCAGCCATTGCGCCAGGCAAGGGTTTGAAGACGGTGTCGGCCTTGGTGAAAACGTGCTCATGTCCGCCGCGAGGTTAGCAGTGGCGCAGTCTCTGGCGAGCTGACGAGCGCGTCGCGATCCTCATCGGATCATCCCCAGTGGGAGGTGACATGTGCAAGGCAACGGAACCGCTGGAGTCTAGGGCAGCCGGCCACAGCTTGGGCAACGTCAGTTGGTGTCGATCCGCTGGTAGACGACTCCACCCTTCATCACGAAGCGCACCCGCAGCAGCGCTTCGATGTCTTCTTCCGGATCGCCATCAACCGCGATCAAGTCGGCCCGGTAGCCAGGTTCAATCCGGCCGATGTCATGTCCAAGCCTGAGTGATTCGGCCGCGCGCGAGGTCGCGGAGATGACCGCGTCGCGTGCGGACTGACCGCCCTGCTTTACGCGGTAGACCAACTCCTGAGCGTTGCGCCCATGCGAGCCCGCCAGGGCGTCGGTACCGAATACGATTCGTAGGCCCTCAACGGTGAGAGCGGTCTTGAATGACGCCAACGCCTTGGGCACCGCAGCTCGCATCTGTTCGAAGCCTTCTTCGGTGTAGCCACCGATGCCTAAGAAGCGCTCGGCGTTCTCGAAGTAGTTGCGCAGAACAAGGTCGATGTTGGGGTCGTAGAACATGCCCTGCTTGGCTAAGAACTCGAAGGTCTCGCGATCGAGTAAGGCGCCGTGCTCGAGCACCGTGCAGTTTGCTTGGGCTGCACGGCGAGCACTCTCAGGCCCATGGGCATGGACGGCAGTGCGCAGGCCTAGGCGATTCGCTTCACCGCAAGCGGCATCGAGTTGCACCTGCGACATGGTGGGTGTGCCGCCCACCCGGATGCTGGCGGAGGCGAATAACTTGATCACATCGGCGCCTCGGTCCTTGAGTTCTTGGACCTGCAGACGGAGTTCGTCCGGGGTTCCGCTACCCTCGAACAGGGCGGTGATCGAGGTCAGGATGCGGGGTCCGGGCAAGGTGCCTGCGTTGATCAGGTCGCGCAGCTCGAGATCGATCTCGGCACCGAGACTCTGTGCAGTGGTGACTCCGCCAAGTAGCGTCTTGTGCGCGTTCTCGGCGGCATAGAGCAGGGTCTGTGATGGCGCCTCTGCCTGCGAGTTGCGGTGGGTTTTGCCGTCTTGGTCGAAGTGCCAACCCATGTGAACGTGGGTGTCGATCAGGCCAGGGAGCAGCGTGAGGTGCTGTAGATCAATGATGTTGCTGTCGGTCGACGTCGGCGACATTGCCGTAGTGATGCTGCGGATGCGTCCGTCTTCGATTTGAATCAGTGAGGGTCCCTGCGCGTTGCCAGCTCCGTCGAGCACTTTGCCGACGCGCAGCACAGTGGTCTGGGCAAGCGCGGGCACGGCCGTGACTCCGAGTGCGATCAGCAGGGCCGTCGTGAGACGCGAGCGCCGCAGCGCGTTGGTGTTCATGCCGCCTCCGCAGCGTTCGGAACTGCGTGCGTCACCGCGTTCCGTTTGGGGAGTTCGTTGGCGAGCTTGGCGGCTGAGCGCAGCGACAACGCACAGAAGGTGAGCGTGCCGTTGTTGCAACCGCCAGTGACAATCGTTGGTGCGCCCACCACCCAGAGATTCTCGTGGTCGTGCGCGCGGCCAAAGCGATCGACCACACTGGTGGCGGGATCGTCGCCCATGCGACAGCCGCCGCCGGGATGGTCTTGGTAGGGGCTTTCGCGCACCGACAGAATCTTGCCGCCGCCGGCCCCTACGATCTCTTCAAAGGTCGCCTTGATCTTGTCTTCGCTGTAGCCACGCAGTTGGGCGGAGGCTTCGTTGTCGCGCATGTCGATGCGAAACATCGGGTCGCCTTGTTGGTTGCGTGTTGATTCGTCGAGGGTGAGGCGGCTGTCCTCTCCAGGCAGCACGTCGTAGTAGCCGCGCATGCGGGCCGAGCCGTTGGTCGAGCGCTCTCGCCAGTCGGCGAGCGCTTGTTCGCCGAGCAGCAGCTCGCCGTCATCGTTGCGCAGTCGCGCTTGGCGGCCAAAGGACGATTCCCAGATCCGCATGTCGTGGCGTAGATAGCGGTCGAGTGGGCCGGGCCGTTGGAAGCGCTTCGAGAGCAGGCTGTCCATCTCGTAGATGCCGGGGTAAAGCGCAAAGGGCACTTCGACGAAGCAGTTCACCGAACGATGTCCGGTCATGTACGCACCGACGTTGCCGGACGAGTTGGCGATGCCGTTTGGGAAGCGGCTGTTGCGGGACAGCAGAAGCAGGTGGGTGGACCAGGCGTAGCCGCAGGCGAGCACGAAGGTCTTGGCGCGGATGTGCACGGGTTCGTCTGGGTTGTCGCGGTCGGTGGCAACGGCGTAGTCGATGTCTTGTCCGGTTGTTCCGCTAGTTGTGCCAGTGGCCGGTTTGACTTCGAGGCGCCGGACTAGCATGCGGCTGTGCAGCTCGATCAGTCCTTTGTCGAGCAGCTCACGGTAGGTGAGATCGGGGGTGTACTTGGCGCCGGTGGGGCAGATGGTGCACGTGTCGCAGCGAGTGCACGCGCCGCGACCGCGGTAGCGCTCAGAGTTCTTCGATACCGGATTGGGCCAGTAGGGGATGCCTGACTTCTCGCCCCATTCGCGCAGCTTCTCGAGGTTGTACGAGAGCGGAAGCGGTGGCATGGGATACGGCTTCGAACGTGGGTCCAGTTCTTCGGGGCCTTCGGTGCCGGCGACGCCTAAGCGCTCTTCGGCCTCTTGGTAGAACGGGTCGAGATCGGCGTAGTCCAGAGGCCAGTCGTCGCCTACTCCGTAGAGCGATTTGACGCGGAAGTCTTCGGGCGTGAAACGCGGAACGGTTCCACCCCAATGCAGGCCGAGACCTCCCACGCACATCGATCGTGACTGAATGCCTTTGCCAGTTTGCTGGGGGATGTGATCGTTGGGCCAGGGGTTCTCGCCGTAGTCGAGAAACCGCTTGCGGGTCTTGAAGCGATCGTCCAAGTTGAAGATCGCGTTACCTGCTTCGATGATGGTGATCTTGGCGGTGCTCTCTTCGGAGAGCCTCTCAGCGACCATGGCTGCGCTGATGCCAGAGCCCAGGATGCAAACGTCGGTTTCGATCACCCTTGTCATCGGGCGTCCTCTACTTGGTCGCTTTTAGCTGGGTCGCGGTCGGACCGCCGATCAAGTGTTCTTGGTTTGCGGTCAACTCCGGCCATGCCGCGACACTCGTGCCGTCCAATACGTGCGGAGTAGCACAGATCGTTGGCGTCGGATGAGCGGAAGTACCAGGCCATGATGGCTATTGCGATGTGGGGTGCGTACTCCGGTCTCGGGAGCCTGCTCATGTTGCGGGTGGTGCGATCGATCGTGCGACGCACGATGTCGGCTTGATGCTCGGCTTTGAGCGTGGTGAAGTTCGCATCGAAGCGCTGGTCGGCCTCGAGGTCGAGTGCTTCGAGCTGCGCCGTCCACAGCGGTCTGGGGTCAGCAGGTCCGTAGGAGATCTCATCCGTTGAGAGATAGGGATGGTCGAGTTCAGCGACCGGCTGGAAGGCGTCCGCCCACGCGATGAAGCGGTCGATTGCCTTTCGCGTTTCATTGGCACCTAAGGATTCAGTTGGCAACACGTGTGCTGCGACGAGGTGCAGGTTCGGATGGCTGGCGAGAGTGGGCGCTTTTGAAGGTTGGGCCTGGCCTGCCGCTGGGCGGCTGAGCAGTCCGGCTCCAGCGAGCAGCGCCGAGTTGACAAGGAAGGTTCGGCGCGCCACGGGGACTCGGGGTTCAGCTTCTGCCGCCTCGTCGCGGGATGCGTTGCGCGGGCTCTTGGAATCCATTGGGCGGCTCCATGGTGGGAACGGACCCGGGGCTCGGATCGCGGGTTTCTGGGAGGGGACCGCCAAGTATGCATCAGACGCTCTCTTGGATGCTTGAGTTAGCTACTACGAGCGGCGCTCCCTAGCAGTCCTCCTGCTCGAAGTTGATGGCTAGCAATATCTCAGTTCTGAACGAACCACCGGAGCGCAATGCGAGGTTTTGCTCGCTGCCGTCCATCAGGGCAACTGCAGTGCCGTCGGTTGGTGCGCTTGGATCTCGCTGATTTGATCGAACACTTCACCTTCGAACGGGCAGGAGGAGTACGTCAGCTGCGTGTTCCATACGCCGTTCGTTGGTTTGGAGGTAGACAGACCTCTCGGATCGCACAGCGTCGCTCAACGAATTCCTCTCGCCTGCAACGCTGGCGCCGTCTTGTCGCAGGCGTATCCCAAGTTTCAGGTTACGGCTGGAGCGACTTCAGGATGGTGGTCGATGGCACAGCCGATGGTCGAGTCCCTATTAACGGAACCAACAACAATGCCATCACCGACCGTAGAGGTGTTTCACGGCCGCGCCCGGCCACCATCAGGCGGCGAACGGCCGCCACTTCTCCTCGTCCGGCTTCGGTGTCAACAGACTGACGATCACTAGCGTTAGCACCGACAGAATGAAGGCGGGATAGATGATGTAGTCGTAGGCGTTGTCTTGGTTTACCGAGATGAAACCGAGGTCGATTTCGCCGCCACCGTTCACCCAGAAGGCGAAGACGATGGTGGACAAGATACCCATGGCTACCGAGCACATGCCGCCCATGGGTGTGGCGCGTTTCCACAAGAACGCTGCGAGCAGCGCGGGCGTGACGGCGGCGCCGATCATGGTGTAGGCATACAGCGCCATCGACAGAATGTCCTCGAACTGGGTGGTCACAAGGAGGGCGACGCCAGCCAGGATCACAATCATGACGCGCTGAAATGCGATGACGGTCTTGGCCGAAGCGTCCGGTTTGATGAAACGTTGGAAAATGTCGCGTGTCAGGTTGGTCGAGGGCACCATCAAGAACGTGTTGGCGGTGGAGAAGATGATCGCGGCGGCGCCGATCAACAACAGAATGCCGACCGCTGGCGGTAGAAACGGGCTGGCGCCGAGAGCCAGGATGACCGTTTCACTGGCTGCCTTGTCGATGCCGCCACCAGCTGCTTGGTAGGCCGCGTCGTTCCAGTAGATGCCGGCACCAAAGATCGCCACCGAGTCAAGCACCGTCTCGACGATCAACACGCCGATGACCATGCCGATCACGGCCTTGCGAGCAGTTGCGCCGTCTTTAGCGGACATGAATTTCTGGTAGATGCTGCTCTCACCTAAGAGCAGGAGGAAGGTCGGCAGGAATAATCCGATCGCTGAAGCCGCTCCGACGCTTCCGAAGAGAGTGAAGTGGGTATCTGGCAGTGTCGTGGTCAGGCCTTCCCATCCACCCGCAGACTTCAAAGCAAACGGTGCGGCGACCAGCACACCCAGGGTGATCAGAATCCCGTTGAATAGGTCTAGAGCAACGATCGAAGCCATTCCGGCTACGACCGTGTAGAGGATGACCAGCCCTGCTACCACCAGTTGCCCGGTTTCGGGAGACACCTTGCCTTCAGTGAGGATTGCGAGCAGGCGCCCACCGCCGATGAACTGATACCCAGCGATGGTGAGATAGGCGATGATGATCGCGATTGTGCCGAGAACGCGGGCGGTGGCGTTGTACCTCGTCTCCAGAATGTCAGGCACCGTGTACTGTGCGATCTTGCGAACCCGAGGCGCAAGCCAGTAGACGATCGCAAGACCGAGCCATGCTCCCGCGCTCATCCACAGCGCTGAGTAGCCATTGCGAAACGCCCTGCCCGCTCCCCCGAACAAGCTGCCCGAACCGATCCAAGTGCACACCAAGGTGCCGATCAGGAACATCGCGGTGACACCACGACCAGCCACCATGAAGTCGTCTTGAGTCTTGACGTCGCGCCCCTTGCGCACGCTGACAAACACCAAGAACCCGAGATAGAGCGCGATCGCCCAAAGATAGATGCCCATGAGAACTCCTAAGGAGAGAGGGGGGTTTTGCAGGAGGCTAGCAAACCTGTCTTGATTCACCTCGCGACGCGCCCTTGTAAGGGCGCTTGGAGTGAGCAAGTAGTTCGGCTGATTCCCATGATCCTCACCAGGCCCTTTTCAGCCGCCTGCAGTTGCAATCACCATCGGACTCGGCGCCCGAATCGCCCATGCACCTTGATGCCGCAGTTGGGCCGCCACTCAATACAGCCTGAACCGGGCCTAAGGGCCAAGAACAATAGCGCTTGGGAGTGTCACCACGATCGGAGAAACCACGTTGTGTTTGTACGTTTCGAAGGAGTCAACCTCGAAGGGGCCGATCCTCACTCCGACAAAGCCATCAAGCACAACCTGAATGCAGAAGGTTCCTGGCTCCTCGGGCCTGAACTTCGCACGACCACGCGGGTTTGTAATCTGCACGTCCGCGGCGCTGTCCATATGGGAGCATTCGAGAACGTCGGCTGAGTCCGCCTGCCAGTACAGGAAGACCGTTGCACCGGGTACCGGTGAGCGGTTCTCCTGTATCACTTGGACGATCAAACCGTCCTCTGCCCTGAATTCCTGGAGTCCAGGCGTTGCGCAGCCGAACATGGAGATTGCCATTGCCAGCGCGGCCATTCTCTTTCCGAAACTCAAAGGCCAGCTCACGCACAGCAATCGTTGGCGGACTCGGCTTGTTGGATAGGTGTTCATTAGATCAAGACTAGCAACCTCAACCGCTGGCCGGAATCAAATCCCCACTGCCGCCGAGGAACCGTTCAAAAGAGTTCTGTTTGTCATCAGCCCGGTTCCGGCAGAGTCGGCGGACAACTTCGCGGTAGCTACCAAAGACGCTGTCTTCGGTCGAACTCGCGCAAATAGTGGAACGGTCAGTTGGGAGCCCCCGCGGTAAGGAAGCTGTACTCGTGCGGCGCTAGGCACAGTTTTGGGGGTAGGCAACACTCGATTACTGGGCAAAGATTTCATCTCGGAAGACGCGGCGGAGGCCAAGGCTGCCTGCAAGACCTGCAAGACCTGCAAGAGAATGTTGCTGACTCGAACTCTCGGAAAGTGAAATTTCATTTGCGCAAGAAGAACCTGTTCGTTGCCGTTCTCCTCTTTTCCAGTCAAACCTACTTCGCCCCAGCGCAAGCGCAGATCGAAGTTGGAGACAACGACTTCCGAATCAGCTTTACCGGCACTCTTGCTGGCGTACCGGACGCCACACAGGCCGCAATCGCATACAACCCGACCGACGACGAATATCTCGTCGTCTGGTCTGCCTCCACCGTTTTCGCCGGCCCCGGCCTTTTCGACCGGCGCGTGATCTTGGCGAAGCTGATCGACGCCAGCACTGGTGCTATTAGCGGTGGCTTTTCTCAAGTCAGCACTTCTTCCTCTCCTAGTCGACGAGCAAGGTCCCCGGCTGCTGTCTACAACAGTGCGAAAAACGAATTTCTGGTGGTGTGGGACGAAGACGATGGCGCCGGATTGGTTCAAGGCGAATTTGAGATCTTCGGCCAGATCCTTGGCAGCAACCTCGCTCATCTCGGTGACAGTTTTCGTATCAGTGACATGGGAGGCACCGGAAGCAACATGTTTGTCGCCTTCGCTCCGGCAGTTGCTTTCAACAGTGTGGAGAACGAGTATCTCGTGGTCTGGAACGGCGATGACAACGTCGGCGGATTGGTGGACAACGAATTTGAGATCTTCGGCCAACGACTCAACGAGATTGGCACCGCACAAGGGGACAACGACTTTCGCATCAGCGACATGGCAGACAACGGAGATAGCGCCTTTGACGCCTTCCGTCCGGCCGTCGCCTTCAACGGTGTGGAGAACGAGTATCTCGTCGTCTGGCACGGCGACGACAACGTTGACGGATTGGTTAACCTCGAAGATGAAATCTTCGGCCAACGACTCGACGAGAACGGCACCGCACAAGGAGACAATGACTTTCGCATCAGTGACGCGGGAGGCACCGGAGACAATCTCTTCGGCGCCTCCGATCCGGCCGTCGCCTTCAACAGTGTGGAGAACGAGTATTTCGTCGTCTGGTCTTCCGATGACAACGCCGGCGGACTGGTGAACAACGAACATGAGATCTTCGGCCAACGACTCAATGAGAACGGCATCGCACAAGGAAACAACGACTTTCGCATCAGTGACATGGGAGGTACCGGAGATATCTCTTTTGACGCCTCCCATCCGGCGGTCGCCTTCAGTTCCGCCAGAAACCAGTTCCTCGTTGTCTGGGAAGGCGACGATGACGCGGGCACACTTGGTGACGATGACTTCGAGATCTTTGGCCAACGACTCGCGACACCTCTTTTTGCCGACGGCTTCGAGTCAGGTGACACCTCAGCCTGGAGTGCGGGCGTGCCCTAGCTCTGATTTCTCTGATCTGTAGAAAGAACGGGAACGAAGCTAAGCAGCAGTGCCGATACAAAGGGGCAGAACGACCGGTGCACGCCGCTAACGCTGGTTGGCCCCTCGTGGGGGCGGCGCGATCCGTGCTCGTCCCTAGAACTAGGGCGGCCCGGCGGAGCCTTCTCAGCGAGGAGAATCCGTGGAACTGTCCCCCGCTTCCGATTCGAGCAACCGAGCGCCGTGGATCGAGTCATTGCCCCCATGTCTGGCTATCGATCCAGGTGACCCGGGCGCCGTCGCCGAACCTGGCGTATTAGCGGAACTGGCTTGACCGGGACCCAAGTGAGACGAGTTCGTTGCCTTTGTCGCTCCATTGACTGGCACCTAAGGCAGAGTGCGATGTTGGTGAACGTGCCAACCCAAGGTCGATCAGTTCCGGTATCTTCCAGGCTCAGGGCTGTCCAGCAAAGGCTGGCAGTCTCATCACAGCTCAACGCTTCAAAAATGGAGTTCTCAGAATGACGAAACTAGTCGTGTTTTCAGGAAGTTGCCGGGAGTCATCGCTCAATGCGCAACTTGCGAGGGCCGCAAGCCGTGTGGGGGAACAGGAGGGTGCGGACGTCACGCTGGTCAGCTTGCGTGACTACACCATGCCCCTCTATGACGGCGACCTAGAGGATGAGTCCGGCGTTCCCGAGGGGGCTGGTCGCTTTCGCGAGCTGCTGGCGTCCCATGATGGGTTCCTAGTTGCTTGCCCTGAGTACAACGGGTCGATCACTCCGCTGCTCAAGAACACCATCGATTGGACCTCTCGGCCTGACGGTGATGTGCCCGGTTTAGTCGCTTACCGAGGCAAAGTGGCAGGCCTCGTGTCAGCTTCGCCCGGCGGTCTCGGTGGATTGCGTGGCCTTGTTCATGTGCGAGCAATCCTGAGCGGCATCGGCGTTCACGTGGTTCCGACTCAATTCGCCTTGGGTGGCGCCCATCAGGCGTTCAACGATGATGGCGACCTGAGTGATGAGGCGAAGGCCGGTCAGCTTCAAGCCGTCGTTTCGCAATTGGTTGAAACCACGCGCCGCCTAACTGATTGAGCAGCTACCCAGGAGCAGGTATGTCTTTGTCCCGGGTCGCTAGGCCAGACTTCAGACGAGTAGCGCCTTAGCCTGCGGGGCGCCTGAACTTGGTTGGGCCTGCTTCGGTGACGCAGGAATCGTCGATCTTGGCCACCGAACCGGTGTTAACCAAGGTGTTGATCATTTCTTGGTAGCAGGGGCCGAACACGCCGTGTCCGCCGTTTGGTACCACGACATGCTTGCTGTTGGGCAGGAGCGCGGCCACCGCGGTCCCCTTCGACACTGGGGTGACCGGATCGCGTTCGCCTGACAGCACGAGGACCGGGATGTTGCTCTTGACCGGGTCCAGGAACGACGCTGCAAGCGCAGCATGGGGCCACGATCGACAGACAGATCGATAGGCGTTGATGAGGAACGAACCAAGGAACGTGTCTTTGGTCTGCTCGGCGACTTCTAGGTCGGTGATGAAGCGAATGCTCTCGGCGCAGATCACGGAGAAGTGATAGCCGGTTTCGCCGCCTGGATCTGAGACCCAGGACTGCCGCTGAAGGTAGTAGTCGGCCAATGGTTGCCAGTTGCTCTGCGCAGCCTGGTGAATGAAGTAGGGAACGTCGTGGCCCTGGCGGTAGAGCAAGCCTCTCAGGGCGTACCCCAGTGCGCCGGCGCCAAAGGCAACCGGGGTTCTCCCAGCCTTTACGGTTGCGGGATCAGTCTTCGCTTGGGCGAGTATCCGCGACAGCTCTTGGTCGAGACCGGGATAGTCGCTATTGCACTGCGCGTTGGTTCTGCATTCGGCGACCAAGGCATCGAGCGCATCTTGCAGGCCGCGGGCGTGCGAGAGATAGGACTTGTGGAAGATCGGACTGACTACCAGCAGCACGGCTGTCCTCACCGATGCAGGATGACGCCGCAGCAGCACCTGGACTTCACGGGTGCCGTACGAACCGGAGTAGATGTTGAGTTGCGAGTACCCGAGCCAAGTTCTCAGCTCGTCCAGGTCGTCCATGCTGGCGGCTGAGGTGTATTGGTCGAGCTGAGTGCGCTCTGACAGTCGCTTGGCACAGGCCTGAGCGTGGTCGATGGGGAAAAGTTCAGCGACCCTCGACTCGACACCACGCGGGTATTCATCTTCACAACTCAAAGCGCCAGATGCACCAACCCCGCGATGATCGAGGAACAGCAAATCACGCTGTTCTCGTAGGCCGGCGAAGGCACCGATTAGACCGCGAGCGGGCGCCGTGGTCGAGGAGCCAGGGCCCCCAAGAAGGAAGGTGACGGCGTCGGTTGCGGTCGCGGCTTCGGATGTCGCCCGAGCGACCACGAAGGCCAGGTCGATGGTGGCGCCACGCGGTTGGTCTCGGTTCTCGAGGACGCGGAATCGGCCGCAGTGAATGGTGCCGGGTGCTGCATCAAGGCAGGGAGTGGTCAGGCCGGATCCAACACTTGCTCCCGACGCCAATTCCGGAAAATGGAGCTGCGGTGTCTGAGCTCGAACTGGCGCTTGCAGTGCCCACAGTGCCAACAGCAGCCATGTCGTTGCAACCGTGAGTGGTTGCAACGTCGCTGTTGCGCGCTGATGGGCTTTGGTGTTCATCTCGGCTATTTCCTGAACGCTAGAGCGTTGCGGTTCGCTGGAAACGAGGAATTGTGTTTGGGAGTAGACACGTGTGCGCGGCGGACGGTTCCAACATTTTTCGGGCACTGCCTAGTGCAGCACTACTTGAGACGTGGGAAGAGAGCGCCTGTCTTCGTCTTGAGCTGCTCGTACTGGTCGCCAAACTGCTGCACCAAGTTGGCCTCTTCACGAGGGACGATCACTGAGATGACGAAGATCGTTGCACCGAGAGCGAACACCAAGAACAGCCAAGAACTCGAGATCACTCCAAGAGTGACGATCAGCACCAGCCCGCTGGAGTAGATCGGATGGCGGATCCAACGATACGGTCCGCTAGAGATGAGTTCATGATTGGTTTTGGTGAGCACGGTCTCAGAGACGTTGCTGCCAATCGTGCGAAAGGTCCAGATCAGAAACACCGGGAGAGCGAGCCCTACCACCAGCCCGGCGTAGCGAAGACCAAGTGGCATGGGCAGCAGCGACCAAGTCATCAGCGAAGGGCGCACGATGGTCGCGATGAGTGCGAGCAGCACCGGAAGGGTGACAAGAAGACGGGTCAGTTGCATCTTCTTCGATTCATCAGATCGCGCGATCATGTTGGTCTCGCGAGCTCTTCGTCGATAGAACCCTGAGATGGTGAGGCTGACTAGCAGCAACCCAGCGAACGACACGCGGAAGACGGTCTCGGTTTCCATGCACTAAGAGTGCACTGTGGGTGGCTTGCGAAGCAAGCTTGCTGCGGCACTATCTGTATCTGCCGTGTCAATTGCTCGGTTCTGGCTTCCGCCACCACCGCAGAAGAAGCAAAGCTCGAACGAGAGGTTAGGACCGAAAGACCGGCATAGGTAGTGCCCCTAGGGCACGGACAGCCCCTTAGGGTACGGACGGTTGGTCCCAATCATCGTCTTGATCGATAGCGAAGGCGACCGGGTCGGGCTCGAATCCGCTGGCGAAGATGCCAGAGGTGACGATTGCCACCTCTCCAAAGGAGTTCCCTATGCCTCGACCTCCCTCGGCCACCGCGCCTGGGATACCCACGGTCAAGTCTCCTTGCCCGTCTTGGTTGTGGTCGAAAACGACGAGCGCCTGGCCGAGTTGTTCAAAGGGCTGCAAGCAGCCGTTGTCGAGACCGTCGTCGCTCCAGTTGAAGAAGCCTTCATTGTTCTCCAGCGAGATTCCGTCCGATGTTCCGTGCAGAACCAAGACGGAGCCGGTGTCGGTGCGGCTTTCCGCTGCTCCTGCTGCGCAGGAAGTAGGGCCGTTGAGCTGGCTGAAGTCGCGATTCGGCATTCCCAGTAGCAACTCGTCAAAGCCGTCGCCGTCGATGTCGCCTGCGGCCAAGACGTTTCCAATGGGAGTTGGATAGAAAACATCTCCACCTACGAAGTCGCCACCAAGGTCCGCGAAGTCCAACTGCGATGCGTTGAAGATAGCGTTGCGTGAGGGATTCAATCCAACCTGGTTGCCGTAGATGACGTTGACTTGACCCAGAGTAACCCCCGCGGTCACTGATACGAGTTCGCCTGGCACGCCAATACCGAGGTCTAAGTAGCCATCGCCGTCGAAGTCACCTGCTGTTAGCGATGATCCGAAATGATCTCCTGCTTCCGGAAGCCCAATGATCAGGCCGAGCTGCGAGAACCTCTCTTCGAAGAGCGGCGAAAGCCCAAGAGCAGTGCCGTAGATGACGTGCACATCACCCGCTTCGGCTTCGCCAATGACTTCCTGGCCGCTGACTCCGATGGCCAGATCGTCATATCCGTCTTGGTCGAAATCGCCGCTCGCGAGTGCCGCCCCGTAGATATCTTGGGGTTCTGGCGATCCTTGATAGCCGTTGCTTCCTTCGGTGAGAAAGATGTCGCTGGATAGATCCAAGCCGCCAGCGTTGCCAAGGAATACGTGCACGGCTCCGGCTTCTGGAGCGCCGGTGAGATCTTCGCCTCTGACACCAACTGCGAGGTCGTCGTATTGGTCACCGTTGAAATTGCCGATGGTCAGGCTGCTACCGAAGAAGTCAGATTGTTGGGCTGCGTCAGAATCCACTCCAGGAGTGTTCTGGGTGATGAAGTTGCCGGTACCGAAGGGTGTTTCCGAGTGGCCGTAGAGGATACTGATCGCACCATTGTCCAGCCCGCCAATCCCCGCTCCGAGATCCTCCGAAGGGACACCCACCACCAGATCGGAGCATCCGTCGTCATTGAGGTCACCAGCAGCAAGAATGCTGCCGAAATTGTCACCGATTTCTGGGGTGGAGCCGATGTTCTGCTCGATTGTTAGGTTCGAGTAGAAGGGAAGGGCGGCGTTGAGGGGTGCTAGGAGCGGCGTCGAACTCAGCAGTACCTGAACCACGCCGGCCCCAAGACTGCCATCGACACTGACGCCCGGTGATCCGATTGCCAGGTCCTCCAGGCCGTCGCAGTTGAAGTCACCGGTGGTGAGGGCCGAGCCAAAATCGGCGTCGTCGGATGGGCTAGTTGCCTGAATCAGCGTGTTGCTGTTCCTGTTCAATTCTGCCTGGCTCGGTATCCCGATCAGGATCTGAAGTAGCACGGCTGCGCTTCCCAAGATCGATTGAGTCCTGATGCGGTTGAGTGATCGTGCGGTCATTTTGATGAGTCTCCAAGTAGGAAAGTAACCTCGCGGTGCGGATAGCTGCGCGTACTTCTTCCTCGCAGAAGCCCCTCACTTTGCGACACCGATCTCCAATAAAAATCTCAGACTGGCCCAGTCGGCTGGTGTCGACTGGGGCGCCGCGGTCTGCCGCTGGCTTGTGGCGGGGGTAGAGCAAGCGTGAAACCTTCTTTCGTGCTATCCGTTATGGATATATCCACGTCGGATGAATCACGGAGACACCTATGCCCCGACCTTCAGCGCCGCTTCTGCCCCCGGTCTTTCACATCCTGCTCGCGCTCTCCTCTGAGGACCTGCACGGGTTAGGCATCGCTACCGCGGTTGAAGATGCATCAGGTGGCACGGTCGAACTAGGGCCCGGCACGCTGTATCGATCTCTTAAGGAAATGGTGCGCCAAGGTGCGCTGATCGAAGTGTCAAGCCCGCAAGGTACTGACCCACGTCGCAAGTACTACCGTTCAACCGACCTCGGGCGCGAGTTGTTGCGAGAGGAAGCGGCCCGTCTTGCGCGGATTGTGGACTTGGCGCGTGAGCGCAAAGTCCTTGAAGGACCGACCTCGTGAAGGAGAAGCATTCAGCGATTGGCCTTCGTTTCAGGGTGCTGTTGCGCTTGTTTCCGAAGGAGTTCCGTGATGCCTACGGCGCGGACATGTTCCAACTCTTTGCTCGCCGCTTGAGCGAGCGAAGAGAACGTGGGCGCGCGGCAGTTGCGTTCTTGTGGCTCTCAACATCGATCAATCTTGTCTCGACCGCTCTCGATGAGTGGTTGGTCCGCGACGGGGTGTATGTCCGACCTCCTCAGACCGTTGTCTTAACGTCCAAACGACAGGAATCGAGCACTATGGAGAACTTCTTTCGCGAACTTCAACACGGAGTTAGGCAGTTGGTCCGCACGCCTGTATTCACGGTCTCGGCAGTTTGCATTGTTGCCTTGGGCATCGGAGCGAACACGGCAGCCTTCACCTTCGTCAACAGCTTCTTGTTGAAGCCGCCAGCTTGGAACGAACCTGAGCGGGTAGTGAACGTCTACCAGGATTCGGACGACGGCGAGCCGAATTCAACCTCGTTCCCGGCATACAAGGACATGGCAGCTGAGACGCAGGTGTTTTCCGCCGTGACCGCTTCGTCACCGTCCGGGATGAGTTGGACTGAGGCGGGGTCCGAACGACAGGTCGCCATTGAGTTTGTGACCGCGAGTTTCCTAGATGTCTTCGGCCTGAAGCCGTTTCTGGGCTCATGGATATCAGCAGGTCACGATGTTGTCGGCGCAGGCAACGTTGCAGTAGTCAACTACCGCACCTGGAGAACGAAACTTGGTGGTGACCCGGGCGTCGTCGGGCGCACGGTGATCCTCAACGACGAGCCGGTCACTATTGTTGGTGTCGGGCCTAGGTCGTTCGCTGGCAACATGAAGCCGGTCATCACCGACTTCTGGCTATCGATCTCGTCGGTCGCGGTGGGCGGTGACTTCCGCGTAGGCAATCTCGAGCGCCGCGAGGATCACTGGTACGACGTCAAGGCACGGCTCGCTCCTGAAGTCTCGGCCTCAGAAGCACAAGCTGCCATGACAGCGCTGGCGACACGGCTCGAGGCTGAGTTTCCTGATCTGAATACTGGGCGTGACATCACCGTCTTCTCGTATGGTGATATTCGATTGCACCCCGACGCAGACGGTAGCCTGAAACCGGCGGCTGGAGTTCTCCTAGGTCTTGTCGGTGTGGTACTGCTTCTCGCATG
Organism: Acidobacteriota bacterium; assembly: GCA_029263415.1. GTDB lineage: Bacteria > Acidobacteriota > Thermoanaerobaculia > Multivoradales > Multivoraceae > JAJCXN01. The sequence continues at coordinate 221,661 of JAJCXN010000005.1, read as the reverse complement.
CAGCAACCTCGCGAACCTGCTTTTGGTCCGTGGGATCTCCCGCTTGCCCGAAGTAGCGATGCGTCGAGCGCTCGGTGCGAGTCGATTGCAGATCGCCCGTTTCTTCTTGGTGGAGTCGCTCTTGTTGTCGGTCTGCGGTGGGGCACTTGGCTTGCTGTTGGCGCGGTGGCTCTTGGGATTCGCGGGCCAGCTCCCGTTGCCCTTGCCAGCGCCTGGAGAGCTGGATGTTTCGATGGACGTTCGAGTGCTCTCGTTTACATTCCTTCTGGTGCTGGTGACTGGGTGCCTGTTCGCACTGGCTCCTGCAATGCGTGCGGCGTCCGCCAACCTGGTCGCGGAACTGCACGAGGGCGGGCGTTCCGCTTCGGCCGGTCGCGGTATTGCTATGTTCCGTAACGGCCTAGTCGCTGTTCAAGTTGCGGCATCGTTGATTCTGATGATCGGCTGCGCCTTGATGGCTCGCAGCCTGGGCAAGGTTGGTGAGCAAGGGCCCGGGGTAGATGCTGACCGAGTGGCCTACGCTCAGGTCGACTTGCGGCAGATGGGCTTAGAAGGAGATCAGTACATCGTGCTCATGGATGAGCTGCTAGAGCACACCCGAAGTGTCCCCGGAGTTCTGAGCACGTCTGTGGCGACGCGCCTTCCGGCCGACGGTCGAGGTGGAAGTACCACCACCGTCATCGAGGGCTACGAGCCGCCCTCTGGCACCGGAGCGGTCGAGCTACTGTTCTCGTATGTTGGTGCTGACTACTTCACGGTGATGGGACAATCGCTACTCGAGGGCCGAGTCTTCTCGCCACAAGACAAGCCCGAGTCGCCGCAGGTAACGATCCTCAACGAGACCGCCGCTCGGCGCTATTGGGGAGAGAACAGTGCGCTTGGGCGCAGGGTCAGGAGCCAGTCGGACCCTGACTCGTGGGTTGAGGTTGTCGGTGTGGTCGCTGATAGCAAGGTGCGTTCACTAGCCGAGGGTCCCACTCCGCTGATGTTCAAGTCCGCTTCCCAGGTCCGCCTTGGTGGTGGCATGCTGGTCGCACGCACGGATGGTGATCCTCGACTGTTGGCCGAAACGATGAGGGGCGAGCTGACCGCTTTCAGAGCCGGGCTTGAAGTCGCGGGTGCCTCTGGTCTTGAAGACTTGATCCATTCAGGACAAGCAGGGCCGCGAATGGCCACGGCAACCATGGCCGGATTCGCAGTGTTGGCGTTGATGCTTGCGAGCCTTGGGATCTATGCGGTGGTCTCATTCAGCGTGGCGCGGAGGTCGTCTGAACTTGGCATCCGCATCGCGCTGGGCGCCGCCCAGTATTCGGTGCTGTTGACAGTTCTCAAGGATGTGATGATCGCTGTCGGGACGGGAGCGGTCATCGGGTTGGGGGTCACGGCGCTCGCTGCCGGCCAGCTGCGCGACGTATTGCCAGGCATCGGTCCCTATGATCTACCGGCCTTCTTAGGAGGAGCGTTGGTACTCGCTCTGGTGGCAACGGTGGCGTCCTACTTGCCGGCAAGAAGAGCGGCGGTGGCCAATCCGGTGGAGGCCCTGAGGATGGATTGACCCCACCGACTACGGCGCGCCTATTCGATGGCGGTGAACAGCACCAGGAGGGCCTGGTTGCCGCCATTGAGTTTGGATGTTCCTACAACGATGGTTTCGCGCTTCGCAACTCTGAACGACGTGCCGATGAGGGTAGGCGTTCCGGTGCGACTTAGGTCTGTTAGGCCGAAGGACTTCACGTGAATCTCAGGCCCGTGGTTGCTGCGGCCGTGTCGCAAGGTGTACTGGTACGAGTGGTCGTCTGGGCCAGACATCAGGCCGCGACTCTCACCCTCACTCCGGATCAACGCAGTGTCGACCATGCGATAGCTCTTGTAGGGCAAGAACTTGCTGATGTCTGCGATTGCTGCCCTGGCGTTCTCGGGAACGTCGTTCGAGCTATCGGTTGCCTCTTTGTCACCGATCAGGAGCACGATCTGGAAAAGGGAGGTCTCTGGTCCAGACGATTGTTGATCGGATGAGGCCTGCGCGAAGACAGAAGCCGTCATTAGCAGGGCGAGTGTGATCAGGGTCCAAAGATGGGGTTTTCTGAGCATGGTAAGAACTCCTTAGTTGTTGGTTTGGGGTTGGTCGATACTGAACTCGGAGGTGAGCAGCCAGACGACGCGCGTCCCGCCGGGTGCAACGAACTGGACTTGGCGACTGCGCGCGGCGATTGCTGTAGTGGTGGCCTGGGGGGAGGCGCCAACCTCACTGGCTCCAATCCCACTGGCTCCAATCTCAGTGGCTCCGATTCCAGTGGGTGCAGCGCCGCGCGACTGCCAGACCACCGCGGAGGCGGCCAACAGCAATACCGTGGCCGCAGCCGCGATCACCGCAATCCCCCGTTGCGTAGTCGCGATCTGAGGGGCTCCGACCTGCAGGGCCGGGATCTGCCGAGTCTGAGTCGATTTTCGCTGGGCTTCAGCAACGACCCGGCTTCGCATGCTTGCGACTTGATCGTCGCTCAGGGACTGTTGCCTCTGAGCAGGATCGTTGGCTCGGAGGCGCTGGCGTAGTTCGCTCACGGTGCGTGCTTTGGTGTGCTTCATACCGCGGGCTCCTTAGTGGGATCATCAAACAAGCTTGAATTTCGCAGTTGGCGTAGAGCTGCGGCGTGGTGCCATCGCACAGTCACTGGTCGAATGCCGAGCAGTCGTGCGATGTCTTCGACTGATCGGTCTTCCAAGTCTCGAAGGACCACCACAGCTCGACGACGTGGTTCGAGCTCTGCGAGTGCCAGACGCACGGTGGTGCCGGCGATGGCGGTCGTTTCGGGGTTGGGCGCTGCTTGAGGTTTGTAGGCTGTTGAATGCTCTAGCGGGTTGCGCTCGCGAACAGATCGTCGACGCTGCAGGTCACGGCAAAGGTTGACCAGCACAGTCACCAGCCAGGCCTCGACATCTGAAGTCCGCTGCGGAGCGCGAGATGGTTGGCGTGCAATTCTGAGGAACGTTTCTTGCACCAGGTCGTGCGCGTCTTCAGTGTCGTAGCACAGCCTTGCTGCGAGCCGAAACAGCCGCTGATGGTGATCGTCGAAGAGAGCTGCCAGAGTTTGGCTCCACTCCGCCCCCTCCAGTTGCCGCATCTTGGCACCTCGTATTGCTATCGATTGACTCACACCCTGTAGAACGTCCGTGCTGACAGAAGCGTTGGTGTCTGACCAAAGGAAATCGAGGCGCGGGTGGTCGGTGGGGCGTCCCGGGGCTCAGTTTGCCGTCGACTATGATGAGCGGCTGAATGACAAACCCGTTTCCGCGATTTCCCAAGCAAGTGGCCGCGTGCCTGGCATGTCGGTGCCGCGCGTTGGGTAGTCGCTGACGTGCGGACCTACATTCTCAAGCGTCTGCTGGCGCTGATCCCGACCCTCTTGTTTGCCAGCTTGATCGTGTTCGGTTCGCTGCGCATGATCCCAGGCAGCGTCATCGATTTGATGCTGGCGCAAAACGACATTGCTTCGAGTCAGGATCGAGCGAGCATCGAAGCGGCGATGGGGTTGGATCAGCCGCTACTGCTCCAGTATGTGCAGTGGGTTTCGAGTGCAGTGCGCGGCGATCTCGGACAGTCGTTGTGGCAGGGAACTCCGGTCACCGAGCAACTTCTGGCGCGCCTGCCGATCAGCTTTGAACTCGGGTTGTTGGCGCTGCTGGTCGCGCTGAGCTCGGCGATTCCGATTGGGGTCTATTCGGCTCTGCGGCAAGACTCGATGGGCGACTACATCAGCCGCTCCTTCTCGCTGGTGATGCTCGCCATTCCAGGCTTCTGGTTGGGCACCCTGGTGATGGTGTTTCCTTCGGTTTGGTGGCGCTGGGCGCCAGAACTCGACTACGTTCCGTTCTTTGAAGAACCCCTTCGCAACCTTGGACACATGTTGGTGCCAGCGATCCTGTTGGGCCTCGGGCTGTCCGCGGTGACCATGCGCATGACCCGCACCATGATGCTCGAGGTGATGCGGCAGGACTACATTCGCACTGCGCGCGCGAAGGGAGTGGGGCAGGTGCCGCTGATCTGGCGGCACGCCCTGCGCAACGGGCTGATCCCGGTGGTGACCCTGATCGGTCTACAAGCGCCCATCTTGATTGGTGGCGCGGTGATTATGGAGCAGATCTTTGTCATTCCGGGCATGGGACTGTTGCTGCTCGAAGCCGTGTCACGCCGCGACTACCCAGTCATTTCGGGTGTCTTTTTGGTGGTGGGTGCGAGCGTCTTGATCATCAACCTACTGGTCGATTTGAGCTATGGCTGGCTCGATCCGAAGGTGCGGCACCAATGAGTGAAGCCACTGCGGTCAACCAAGCAGGCGAGCTACCACCACGGCCGAACCCGATGGTCGATCTGCTCACGCGACTGATTCGCGACAAACCCTTGGGCGCAGTCGGCGGCGCGATCTTTGTCCTATTCCTGCTCAGTGGAATCTTTGCCAACGTGCTGGCGCCGCATGGGTCGAATGACACCAACTTGTCCGCTCGACTGCTGTCTCCTTCGCTCGAGTATCCGATGGGTACCGACCATCTCGGTCGCGACGTACTTTCGCGGGTATTGATGGGAGCGCAGCTCTCGATCATCGTGAGTTTTCTGGCAGCGGGTCTTGCGACCGTGATTTCGATCGTGCTGGGATTGCTCTCGGGCTATTTTGGTGGCTGGCTCGACATGCTGATCCAGCGACTTGTGGATGCGTGGATGGTGTTTCCGGGTCTGGTGCTACTAATTGTCACGGTGTCGATTGTCGGTCCGGGGATGAGCCAGATCATTGTGATCTTGGGATTGCTCTATGGCATCGGAGGTTCGCGGATCGTGCGGGGTGCGGTGGTGGGAGTGCGCGAGCAAATGTATGTGCACGCCGCACAGTCGATGGGCGCCGGATCGCTACGAGTGCTCTGGCACCACGTGTTGCCAAATGTGATGCCGGTGGTGATCGTCCTGTTTACCACCCGTATTGGTGCGGTCATCCTCGCTGAGGCGGGCCTTTCGTTTCTTGGTCTCGGCGTGCCTCCACCGGCCCCGACCTGGGGCGGCATGTTGAGCGGCGACGGCCGCACCTACATGTACATGGGGCCGTGGTTGGCGCTGGCGCCCGGGCTGTGTCTGACCATCGTTGTGTATGCAGTGAATGTGCTCGGAGATGCGCTGCGCGACTTACTCGATCCACGCATGCGAGGAATGCGATGAAACGACTCTGCGCGTTTACGGCCGGTCACGCCCCGAGCTGGACGGCCTTAGGCTTGAGGGCCCTGAGCTTGGCGGCCCTGAGTGCGATGGCCCTAGGTTTGATGGCCTTGGGTGTGGTGATTGTGGTCGCCGGTTGCTCGGTGCCGAGCGAAGAATCGGTGGATGAGATGCTTGCCAAGCACGCGACCAATCCTCCCGTGCATGGTGGAACGCTGAATCTCGGCACGGTCTACGTGACGTTGTCTGCGCTGTCGTGGGATACCGCTGACTGGTCGTGGAAACAGAACCACGACACCGGTGGCAGCTACGAGCAGCTGTTTGCAGCCGATCTCGATCAACGTGTTGGCAAGGGAGGCGCCTACCCGTTCCGCACCGAAGCCTGGTTGCCGTTTGAAGCGATGCGCGGCGAACTCGCCGAACACTGGGAGTGGGAAGACCCGTTGACGCTAGTGGTCACGTTGCGGCGCGGTGTCATGTTCTCCGACAAGCCTGGAGTGATGGCAGCACGCGAGCTCGACGCACACGACGTGGTGTTCACCTACCAACGTCAGAAGGCGAGTCCGCGCAAGATCGCCAACTACTTCAAGCACATCGACAGCGTTACGGCCCGTGAAGACCATGTGGTGGTCTTCTCGATGAGCGAGTACAACGCCGAGTGGGCGTACCGATTTGGCTACGGCTACTACTCGGCGATCGTGCCGCGAGAGTTAGGCGATGTCGATGCTCGCGACTGGCGCAACGTCGCCGGGAGCGGCCCCTTTGAGCTTGAGCGTTACATCGAGGGCAACTTGCAGCACTACAGCGCGAACCCCAACTACTGGGATCGCGAGAGCCTCGACGGTACCGACTACAAGATCCCGTTCGTCGACAATGTGCGCTACCGGGTCATCAAGGATGAGGCAACGTACTTCACCGCTTTGCGCACCGCGAAGATCGACATTCTGGAGCCGATCCGTTGGCTGGGTGTGGACTATCTCAAACGGTCGACACCGGAACTTCGGTGGTCGCGGTGGGAGTCAGGTATTGGTTCGTTCATCGTGATGCGGCTCGATGAGAAGCCTTTTGACGACATCCGAGTCAGACGCGCGCTCAACCTTGCGATCAACCAGCAAGCAATCGTTGATGAGTTCTACGGCGGCAACGCCGAGATCATGGGTTATCCGATGCACACCGAATTCGAGGGCTACTACGAACCGCTCGAGGCCATGCGGCCTTCGGTGCAAGAGCTGTTTGGCTACGACCCAGACAAGGCTCGGCAGTTGTTAGCAGAAGCCGGCTATCCCGACGGCTTCACCTTCACCATGCAGATGAGTACCGCGAATCCCGATCAAGTTGATCTTGCACCGCTCCTGGTCAGCTATCTGGCCGATATTGGGGTCACCATGAAGGTTGAACCGATGGAGTATTCGGCGTATCTCTCGACCATGACCACTCGCAAGCACAAGTCTGGGTATTTCTTAGCCAGTGGTCACACTAATCCCACAACTAGCCTGCGCAAGAACTTCCAGACTGGACAGCTGTGGAACGCGTCGCAGTACTCGAACCCTGAGTTCGATCGGCGGATCGAAGTGCTGCTCGGCACGCGTTCCGAAGATGAGCGCAAGCGGATGGTGCGCGAGATGACTCAGGACATTCTCGATGAAGCTCCCTACGTGTGGCTGCCGACCCAGTATCTCTACACTGCTTGGTGGCCGTGGGTGAAGAACTACGACGGCGAGTTGCGTGCTGGGGCGGTCAGGCCCTGGCCGATCTACGCGCGCATTTGGATCGATCAAGAACTGAAGCAGGAGATGGGGTTTTGAGCTCCTCTGTGAATGACAAGACCGCGGCCGTCTTGCGACTGGAGCAGCTGTCGGTGTCATTCCCGGCGCGCGATCAGCGTCGAGAAAGGGGCAAGCGCCTGCGTCGCGTGCGTGCGGTCGATCAGGTGTCGCTGTCGGTCGCAGCCGGGGAGACGCTCGCAGTTGTTGGTGAGAGTGGCTCGGGCAAGAGCGTTACCGCGCTCTCGATCATGGGCTTGGTGCCCGAACCAGGGCGGGTCGACGAAGGCAAGATCCTGTTCGATGGAGTCGACCTCACCGGGCTCACTGAGCGCGGCATACGCGGTATTCGCGGCAACAAGATCGCGATGGTGTTCCAGGAGCCAATGACCTCTCTCAACCCTTCGTTGACCATCGGCATGCAGGTCGCGGAACCTCTGTCGACTCACCGGGGTGGGTCTTGGCGAGATGCTCTGCCGGAGGCGCAGAAGCTGTTGAAGAAGGTGGCGATTCCGGATGCTGAGAGCAGGCTGGCTGCTTATCCCCATCAGTTTTCAGGCGGCATGCGTCAGCGCGTGATGATCGCGATGGCGCTCGCTTGCAAACCGAAGTTGATCATCGCGGATGAGCCAACCACCGCCCTGGACGTCACCATTCAGGCGCAGATTCTGGCGCTGCTCAAGGAACTTACCGCCGAATCAGGCGCCGCTTTGATCCTGATCACTCATGACTTGGGGGTGGTGGCACGCTACGCGGATCGGGTCGCGGTGATGTATGCCGGGCGACTGGTGGAGACGGCTCGAGCTCCGGACCTGTATTCGCATCCACGTCATCCCTATACGCAAGGACTGCTCCGGTCGCTGCCGCGCATCGGTTCGCAGGGCTCTGGCAAGGGCGAGGATAGAGAACGGTTGGTACCAATTGCCGGGCAGCCACCTGACTTGTCACAGCTTCCGGAAGGTTGCTCGTTCTCGCCACGTTGTCCGCAGGCGCACTCTCGCTGTCTAAAGGAGCAACCTGCGCTCGAGGACGCAGCCCCGGATCATGCGATCGCGTGCTTCGGTCCGGAGTCGGCGCCGTGACTGATGAGCAAACACTGCTGCTAGAGGTCGACCGGTTGAAGGTTCACTTCCCGGTGACGAATGGCATTCTGTTTCAACGCCAGATCGGGTCTGTCAAGGCGGTCGATGGCGTGAGCTTCTCGCTGCGGCGAGGCGAAACCTTTGGATTGGTCGGCGAAAGCGGTTGCGGTAAGTCAACCACCGCGTTGGCGATCTTGAGAATGCTGCAGCCGACTGCCGGTCAAATCGTGTTTGATGGCACCGACATCACCGGCTACAGCCAGAGTCAAATGGCCACGATCCGGCGTCAGATGCAGATGGTCTACCAGGACCCGTTCGGCTCACTCAATCCAAGAATGAAAGTGCGGGACATCATTGGCGAACCGTTGGTGGTGCATGGCCAAACGGGAAGCAAAGCCGAGTATCGGCGTCGAGTGGACGAGTTGCTCGATCTTGTGGGTCTGCTACCCGGCATGGCGCGCCGCTATCCGCACGAGTTTTCGGGTGGTCAGCGGCAACGCATTTCGATCGCGCGCGCGTTGGCACTCAATCCTAGTCTCTTGATCTGTGATGAGGCGGTGTCGGCGCTTGATGTGTCGGTCCAAGCACAGGTGGTCAACCTGCTGATGGATCTTCAAGAACAGCTCGGATTGACCTACTTGTTCATCGCCCATGATCTCTCGGTGGTCAAGCACATGAGTGATCGGATTGGGGTGATGTATCTAGGGAAGATCGTTGAGCTGGCGGATCGTGATGCGTTGTTTGAAGATCCTCAACATCCCTATACGCAAGCGTTGTTGAACGCAATTCCGGTTCCTGATCCTGTGGTTGAGGCGGGGCGTGAGCAACAGATCTTGATCGGTGAGGTACCCAGTGTGCACAACCCGCCGTCTGGGTGTCATTTTCATCCGCGGTGTCCGGTGGCGATTGGGCGGTGTGGGGTGGATGAGCCGGGGTTGTTGGGGTGTGGGGGGCGAGAGGTGGCGTGTCACTTGGTTGGGGATGGGGTTGGCTGACGATGGGCGGTGCGAAGACGCATCTCGCACATGCAGTATCGCCATCGCCATCGCCATCGCCATCGCCATCGCCATCGCCATCGCCATCGCCATCGTCCACGAGCTAACTACGCGTCACAATGCGCCACCGCAGCTCTGAGTGAACCGATTGGATCGTCTCCCGTGGGAATGAACTCTTGCCCGAGATAGCCGGTGTATCCGGAATCGGCTATGGACTAGCTACACAGTGCGTCGACATCGGTCGGATTGCTGATTGGTGTCCAACTCACTCAGCCTCAAATACGAGAACGCTGTTGAAAACCGCCAAACTCTGCAACTGGCCTGTGGTTTCGCTTGAGTCGTCAGCGGCTTCGAAGCGATTGGTGTCAGCTTCGTAGCTCGCGCTTGAAGCGGCCTCGAATCGACTCTCGACTTTGGCCTAAGTGGAGCTAAGGCCATTGACAGTGGCTGCGGTCGGTACCATAGGCTCCAGGCCCGCGCGCCGTCGTCCGGGGTAGCCTCTCGATCTTTCCGATCTTTCCGATCGTCTCGATCCTGAAGGGCCTTCCGCGGACAGTTTCTCTCCCAACTTCTTGCCACTGATCGTAGGGTTTGACAGGCCCGAGAGGTGTTCGTTTTGGATCGACGACGGATTTTTGCCTTCGGTCTTCTCGCAATGGCCGGCCTGCTGAGTCTTTATCTTCTTCGTGAAATGAACAACGAGGGTGATTCTGGCTTTCGACTTCCCGAGGAGGGCCGTTCTCTTCTTCTGGTTACCGTAGACACAACGCGACCCGATCGCTTGGAGCCCTACGGTGCCTCCGATATCGCGACTCCCAACCTGCTCAAGCTTGCGAATGACGGCGCTCTGTTCGAAAACGCGGTGTCGGTGGCTCCAATCACGTTGGTAGCCCATACGTCGATGATGACTGGTCTCTATCCGTTTCATCACGGGGTTCGCAACAACGGTACTCAGTACGTTCCGCCTGAGGTCACCACTCTTGCTGAAACGCTTCAGCAACAGGGCTATAGCACCGGCGCGTTCATTTCTGCGGCGGTACTAGACCGACGGTATGGTCTAGACCAGGGCTTTGACTACTATGACGACGATCTTTCCACTGGACGCGAGCGGCAGCCGCGCATGGTGGCTGACCGTCCTGCCGGGGCCGTCGTCGATTCCGCGATCGACTGGATCGACCAGCTTGATCCGGACCAGAAGTTCTTTGCCTGGGTCCATCTGTACGATCCTCACGCTCGATACTTTCCGCCCTCGCCCTATCGCGAGCAATACAGCTCACGGCTGTACGACGGGGAGATTGCCTACATGGACGCCGAGCTGGGCCGACTGCTCGAGCACCAGCGGATCGTGGGGGTTGCGGACAAGGATCAGGCCGTCGTCTCGGTCATCGGCGATCACGGCGAGAGTTTGGGTGAGCATGGTGAGAGCACTCATGCCATTCTCGCTTACGACTCAACGCTGCTGATTCCTTGGTTGCTCAAGGTTCCTGGTGCACCAGCGGGCCAACGGATCGTTCAGAGTGTAGGGCAAGTCGATCTGGCTCCCACTCTCCTTTCGGCACTCGGTTACCGTACTGCACCTGACCTGCCTGGTCGAAGTCTGCTGCCGTTGGTGTTTGGTACCGCGGACGACTCGGTAGTTGATGAGACGCCCTACTACTCCGAGACCTACCTGCCGTACTACACCTACGGTTGGGAACGGTTGCGCACCTATCGCGCTGGCCGCTGGAAGTACATTGATGCTCCGCGGGAGGAGTTATACGACCTCAAGCGCGACCCGCGAGAGTTGTCTAATCTGGCTGGCGATACCGAAGGCGTGACGCACGACCTAAGGCGCGACCTCGAAGAACTCTTGGCCACGGTGGAGGATGCCGATGTTGAGGCGGATCTAGAACTGGATACCGAGTCAGCTGAGAAGTTGCGGAGCCTCGGCTATCTTGCGGTCAGCTCCAAGCAGTTTGAACGGGAACAGCGCCCTGATCCGAAGGATCTCGTGCACCTTCATGTTGAACTGGAACGCGCTCGAACTCTGCTACAAAGCGAGTTGTTTGAGGTTGCTGCGAGCGCTTTGAGGAGCTTGCTGGAGCAAGATCCAGAGAACCTGTCTGCAATGATGGAGTTGGTCGCCGCCCTTGACGCGTTGGGGCGCATCGATGAAGCCATCGCAGTGGCCGAGGAGGCGCAGCGGCTCGACCCGGAGCCCCAGCGTACCTACATCATGCTCGCCAAGCTCGAGGCCATGCGAGGCGATCTGCCAAAGGCTCTGGCTTTGAGTGAGATCGCATTCGACAAGGATCCGCGCTATCCAAGCGCGGTGATTCAGCGAGCCACTCTGTTGATGAGCGCTGGAGAGCGAGACCAGGCGGAGGCATTGGTTTTCGCTGCGCTAGCCGACAATCCCGATCAGCCGATCCTCAATTACGCGGCTGCCAGCATGTTTGATCTTCCGGCCGGTCGTTCCGCTGAGGGCGAACTGAAACTGCAGCAGGCGATTGCCGCAGATCCGTTTCATGTCGGTGCTTGGTTGCAGCTGGGCAAGCTGTTCGAGCGGACGGATCGCTCCGATGAGGCGGTCGAGGCCTATCGTGCCGGTCTGGATCGGCAAGCGGCCGACGGCCCGTTGTTGGCCGCCCTGGGCGTACTACTGGCGCATCGCGGTGAACTTGACTCGGCGGAGGTCTCTTTGCGGGACGCAATTCGCTTGAGCCGTTCACCTCGACCCACCCTCTACTTGGAGCTTGGGGAGGTGCTCAGCCAGCTAGGACGAGTTGAGGAGGCCCAAGAACAGTATGAGATCGTGATCCGTCAGCAGCCCGAGAACCCAAGCGCGCGCAACAACCTCGCTGTGGCTTTGTTGAGGGCTGGGCAGTTCGAGCAAGCGCGCGAAGTGCTACAGGGGTTGGTGTCGGATTACCCGACGATGGCCGACGCTCACAACAACCTGGCCGCAGTCGCGGTTGAGCTAGGGGAATGGGATCGAGTTGAGGTCAACGCTCGCAGAGCCGTGGAAGTGGAACCGAACTTGGCTGAGGCTTGGAACAACCTCGGATTGGCAAAAGGCAACACTGGCCGTTCCACAGAAGCGCTCGAGGCTTTTGAGCGCGCTCTTGCTGTTGCTCCAGACTATTGGCAAGCTCGATTCAATCTTGCCGACCTGCTCACTTCCACCGATTCCGCGCGTGCAGTGGAGGAGTACCAGCAAGTCATCTCAGACCGACCCGACCTCGGGCTCCCTCACTTACGCCTGGGCGAGATCTACGCCGAGCTGCTCAACGATCCAGCCCGAGCTCGGGCCAGCTTTGAACGCTACCTCGAACTCACGGAGGGTGGCGAAGAACGGGCTTGGGTGACGCGCCGCATCGCAACCCTTGAAGCGCCGTGAGGAGACCTAGCGGTCCGCTCAAAGCCTTGAGATCACTGATCTGTATATGCGCAAGTGCGGATGTGCAGAATAGGTTCACTTCGACGTTCCTTCGTGCAAGACTCTGCCCGCTACTAATGTAACCGTTGACCGTTTCGCCTCGCCTCCAGCTGTGTGCTGGACCTCTAATTAGATGGAGAAACTCCCAGATGAAATCGATCACAGCTAAGAGTGCCCTCGCGGCGAGTGTCATTCTCGCCCTGCTGTTACTCGCAGTTCCCGCAAGCGCCCAGCGCACCGACAAGAGCTTAGGTAGAGGCCCTGCGGGTGGCCTGTCAGGTATCCGCATTGCAGCCACCACGATTGACTCCGGAACACTGATGGCCGATGTCGACTTGACCATCTGGTATGGCGGAACAATCGGGTTCAGCACTGCATGGGTCGGTGACACGACCGGCTTCGGTACCATCGCGCCGGCGATCGACTGGGGCGATGGCAGTTCTCTTCCCCCCATCTATCCAACTGGGATTGCGTTCTCTACGACTTCGACGCCGCCGGGTGCAACCCTTCCCCAGCGAGCCTACAGGGCCAGTTTCAGTCATACCTACCCGGCCCTGGGAGACTATGTGGCGACGGCGTACTCTAGCGGACTCATTTTCCAAACGTCTACTCCGGCCTTCACGGGCAACACTGTCACGTTGCAAACGCCGACCTATTCGGTCTTCGGTGGCACTCGCATGCTGCTGAGCAACACCGCTGAAATCGGCTTCGTGGTGAACCCGCTGGAAGTACCGACTTCATCGACATTCGGTTTGATGGCAATGATCGTCGGCATGGTTGGTGGCGCGGTCTTCTTGCTCCGCCGTTAGAACCAGATCGCTCGGTTTTTCAGAGAAGCCGGTGTTGGGCCCTCACGGTCCGCCGCCGGCTTTTTTGTGTCTGGTTGGTGGAATGGGGACCGGTCGCCTCGCCGGTTGAGACAACGTCACAACGGCATTGCGCGCGCCCTGGTCACCTGGTCTACAGGTCTCTGTGCGTCCCGAACGACCTCATCAAAGCGCATTGACTTCAGGGATTGCCACATTCTCACCGTAGCGCCTTCGTTGCGATCGCTCCGCCTGATCTTCTTGATCCTCTGCAGTGTAATCGGCTGTGCAGATCGATCTCTGCTGCCCGAAATCCCCTCGGGTATAGGAGAAATGGAGCCTGCGGTGCAGGAGCAATACCGCGAGCTGCGAGCTGCGGCTGAGGGCGAGGGTTCGCGGTGGAATCGTACTGAAGGGTTTAAGGTCGCATTCGGGAGATTCGCTCAATGGCACCACGCGCAGGGCATGCAAGGAGCCGCGGTCGCCTTGTACCGGAGCCTTGAACTGGCTGAACCGCAGCAGGCCAAGTGGCCCTATCTGCTCGGTACGGTGCTCAGCACGAATGACCCGGATGCGGCCCTTGTGGCTCTTGAGACGGCACTTGATTTGAAGCCGATGCACTTGCCGAGCTTGGTGCGTCGAGGCGAACTATTGTTGCTGGCGGGCGATCCGGAGGCGGCCCGAAGCTCGTTTTTGCCTGCAGTAGACATCGACAGCTCATGTGCTCGATGCTTGTTTGGGTTGGCTCGCGCCGAGATTGCGCTTGCCGATCCCCTGGCCGCCGTTGACGCCTTAGAAGCTGCACGCAGGCTAGCTCCGCGCCACCAGGTGCTCATGCATGTTCTGGCGACGACCTACCGCCAGGTTGGCCGCACCGCTCGCGCTCAGGCTCTGTTTGATCTGTCCACGTCCGCCACCAGCCTCGAGGGGTTGCCGCCGATGGCCGACTCGTGGATTGAGGAACTTGCCGAATTCCGGGCAGGATCCGTTGATCGCTTGCGCCGTGGCCGCCAGGCATTCGCTCGGAGAGACTATGAGGAAGCTTTGCGACTGTTTCAGGCAGCCGAGTTGCGCAGTCCCGACGCTCTGCAACCGCGGTTGATGGCTGCCCGCACTGAAGCAGCACTTGGACGACGAGAGCTGGCGATCGAGATTCTGCAGCAACTTCGCGCAGTCTTTCCAAACGATCACGAGATTCCGATTGCTCTCGGTACCCAACACTTCCACCGAGGCGCTGTTGAGGAGGCCGCAGAGCAGTTCCATTCAGCCCTGAGTTTGGTCCCAACGAGCTCCGCGGCCGCTTGGGGACTGGCGCGCACAGCCCTGGCTGCGGGCGATCCCGGCCGCGCGCAGGCGATTCTCGAACCCTTTGTGCGAAGCGATGGCGCAGAACCGGGCATGCTGGCCACTCTGATCGAGGCGATGGTCCTGAATGACCAGCGAGCCGAAGCGCTCAGCCTACTCTTGGAGGCCAACACGCAGGATGATCGACGTCTCGCGCTCCTTGAAGCTTGGCTGCTAGCCACGGTCGACAGCGACCAGGAGGCTTTGCTGCGGCGACGTCGTGCTGCGTTCGAAGAATCTAAGTCACTGTTTGATCAACGTCCGACCCTAGACGCGGCGGAGGTGCTCGCCTACACGGGCTACTATCTGGGTAGACCCAACGAGGCCATCGCTGCTCTACGCACCATCTCTCAAGAGCTGACTCTCGACGCTTCGATTGCCGATCGGCTGCGCAAGTCTATGGAAGCGCTGGACGCCGGGCGTCCTAGCGAGATCGATCGGTTACTCCCTAGAGCAGCTCAGTCGATCTTCGTTGAGCCTGGTTGGATGGTGAACCTTCGGCGCGACTAGGGGGCGGTGGGGAGGTGGTTTGGTGAGGTGGCGTTGAGTAGCAGGGAAGCTTCAATGAGTTTCCGATCTTCCCCAGCGAATCAGCGCGCCGAGTTGGTGATCGCCTGGGCTCCGCCCACGCAGACCAGGCCGATGGTTTCCGAATCCCTCTCTTCGCTTCGCGTCTCGGTGCGAAGATGATTTGTTGGATGTTGGTGCGGGCACCGCTGCAATCGCTAGTGAGGAGCCGGGGGCGCCCTAACTGCTACTTGAGCCTCTGGGATCAAGGTTGCCGGACTTCGAAACCACTTCAATCTCTTCGGTCAGCCGATAGATAGAAGTGGCGCCTGCAGCACGAATCGCCTGGATTCCAGCCTCGAGATCCTGGTCGCCATCGGTGGCCACGATGAACGTCACGGCTGGATCTCGCTCAACCACGACCGTCGCGAAGCCGTTGACTTCGGCCAGGTTGGGGATCGGGGCGAGGGGCACTCCCCCCGTCGACACGAGCAGCGTGCCATCGTCGTCGATGAACAGCCAGGCGGATTCAATTGGAAGCCGCAGTTGTGCGCCCGTACCGTCGCTCGCGACCGTGAGTTGGGCCGTGCCTGTATGAGTTTCGGGAAGGTGGAGGCGACCGAGTAGCGTGCTGAGCGCCCTGTTGGAGCCGCCTGCCGTTTTGGTGATCGTTACATCTAGGGTTGGGTTCTTCATGATCGTGACGGCGATTCTTGCTGTCGCTTCGAACGGCTCTTGAAGCGCTTGCCCCAGGAAGGTTCCATCAGGCGTGATGGTCACTTCCAGTGAATCGACAGGGCCTCCACAGGCTGCCGCAAGAGACAGGAGTCCCGCAGCGGCGGCCCGAGCGAGCGGCCAGGCCGTGTGGCCAACACGGCTGTTCGCACTAGACATCACAGAGCGCTGCCGCAGCTCTGAGTGAACCAATTGGATCGTCTCCCGTGGGAATGAACTCTTGTCCCAGATAGCCGGTGTACCCAGCATCGACGATGGCCCGAACGATCGCGGGATAGAACAACTCTTGACTCTCGTTCATCTCGTTGCGGCCGGGCACACCCGCCGTGTGGAAGTGACCGATCGACTCGATGTTGTCGGTGATGGTGCGGATGACGTCGCCTTCCATGATTTGCATGTGGTAAATGTCATAGAGCAACTTGAAGCGTTCTGAACCGACACGCTCAACCAGCTCGACGCCCCAGGCGGTGTGGTCGCACATGTAGTCAGGGTGGTCGACTTTGCTGTTGAGCAGTTCCATGCAAATGGTGACGCCTTTCTTCTCGGCGAGACCTACGACCTTCTTGAGGGCCTTGACGCTGTTCTCTAAGCCCACGTCATCTGGAATGCCCTTGCGCATGCCGGAGAACGTGATGACGCTGGGATAGCCGGCGTCTGAGGCAGCTGCGATCGACTCTCGCACTTTGCCCAAGCAGAACTCATGCTCCTCTTTGTGAGCAAGCCCTCGGTGGAGTGGATGACTGTTGACCATGGCGCACTCGACGCCGTGCTCCTTCAGGATGCTGAAGTCTCTGGGGTCCACCAGTTCAACGGACTTGAGGCCCATCTCTTTGGCCGCAGTAGCGAGCTCTGCCAGCGAGAGTTTTGGGTAGCACCATTTGCACACCGACTGAGGGATGTTGTCTCTGGAGGTAACTTTGCCGGTGGACTGGGCTCGGACTGCTCCGGGCAGGCCTGCTGCTAGGCCTGCAGGCAGCGCTGAGGCGGCGACGCCTGCGCCGAGTAATTTGGCTAGGGAACGGCGCGAAAGTGTCGAGGCATTGCGTGTTTGGACTTCTGCTTCGGAGGGTCGTGGATCGGTTGACGAGGTCATGGAAGCTCCGGTTGGCGCGCTCATAGGTTTTGGATGGGGTGTGGGCGGAAGCCACCAATCTAACGCACTGGAGCTGCGCCGTCCTATCGGCTCTTGGTGTTGCGAAGCGCGCCTTCCCAGTTTTCCTTTCCAGAACCGAATGGGATGGGAACCAGTTCTAGAAAGGGCAAGTTGTTAGGAGCGACCTTGCGCAGCTCCGCAGGATCGGTTGGACGGTCGAACATTGGGTGCCCAAGGCCAACGACGACGGTTGTCATCACGTGGATGGTGAGGACCACGGCGAGCCATCGATTGCGGGTGCGAGAGGAGGCCGTGTCGAAGAGTGCCACGACCGGCAGCAGGGTTGCGAGCAGGAGGACCAGGCTGTGCCATCCTTGTGGATGGGCGGTGGCGAGGGCGTGCGCGAGCAGGGAGGCAACCAGCATGGTCAAGGCGTAACGATCGGCCTCGGTTGAAGTCTTTGAGCGCGACCGTCTCCAGAGCTTCCAGTTGGCGAGCAGTCCAAGGAGGACGGTCGCGCTGACGACGACTACGATGATCTCCACACCAGGAACATCCGATTGTCTAATGCGCCGCCCAATATCGCTGGTTGGGACTCGAATCCAGTAGGCAAGCGGCTTGAGTGCATAGGTGCTGAATAGATTCAAAGCGTCGCTGCCACTGGGACTATGCAGCGCGCCTGTTGCCACCAGTCGCAGAGTGCCGATCAGGGTGGTGGTACCGGCGCCCAACCCGATGGCGAACGCCCACCATCGGGGCCGGACTTGCCGCGTGATCAGCAGGAGCCCGGCGCCAACGCTGAGAATCACGCCAGACGGGTGCAGCTGCGGTGCTGCGAGGACGACCCAGCCCAGCACTAGACTCGGCCAAATGGCATGGACGGTGGTGGTGGATTTGCGAAGTTTGACGAAGGCCCAGAAGTGGACCGGCGCCAGCAGCACAACGAAGCCTGGTTCCCACAAGAAGCCGCTGTGGTACAAGCGCCAAGGCGAGAGCGCCCAGAGAATCAACAGCAGACGTGCTCCGGATTCAGTGGTCAGCTCCCGCATGCTCCGATACACAAGCGGGAAAGTGGCAAGCTGGAGCATTGCCAACAGCAGCGTTGGCGACCTGAAATCAAGCCACAAGGCAAGTGGTGCGCCGATGACCAGCTGGAGCAGCGAACCGGGCAAGATCGTGCCGCCGCTCATCGCTTTGGCCCATGGGTGCAGCTCCCCCATGACGGCCAGATCAGTGCCCAGACGGTAGAGGAGGATTTGGTCGAAGTACAACCAAGACCTGCTCCACAACCAGAGCTGAAGACCGACCGCCAACACCGCTGCAAGCCAGAACAATCGGACGAGTGCCTGGTCGCCAGGCTGCTCGACTGAAACGTTAGCCGACTGGGTGGTCTGGGATTGTGTCGTGAAACTTGGTGTAGTCAATGGAGAGCCGTCCGTCTTCGCGTTCGCTGAGCACGTCGACCAGCTGCTCACCCCAGCGAATGTCCTCTGGGTACCAGCTGTGACGCGCGTGGATGGTCTGTGCGTAGGTGCCGTCGAAACCGGTCATGGTCGCAATCAGAGCCACCAGCGAGCCACTAGTAGAACCCTCAGTGGCGTCTGCAAGCGCACTGTGGTGGTCGATTGGATGGACTACGGTCCAGGTCAACGCAAATAGTGGCTGGTTGTCTCTGAGCAAGTCAAGGTCTCTGATTCGCCGCATCGACTTGCCTTCTTCGGTCACCTGATCGTAGACCGCACTGAGCCTGATGCTTGCCTCAACCAACTCATTCCCTCTGACGTTCCCTAATCTTACGATCAGTGATGACTGGCCTTCGAAATCGGTGACCGTGGCGACCTTGCTGAACAGAACACTTGCCTGCGGTCTGGATGCTTTGGCGAACACCAGCCCGGTGACGACCGCCGTGAACATCAGACCGAAGAACGCCTCGACCACGACTAGCGAATTGGCGTACCCAGTGGCCGGTAGTAGCGTCCCGAAGCCGATCGTTGTGAACGTTTGAACGCTAAAGAAGAACGCGTCGGCGAAGGATCTTGCATCGGCGTTGGCGATGTTGCCGCGCTCGAGCGTGTAGAGCGTCGCGAACAGCAGGTTCAACAGCAGATATCCGAACGCCGCCGCAGATAGCAGGCGAGTCCAACCGCCTTGCATAAAGAAGAAGTAGACGCCGCTGCGCAGGTCACTCGGAGTTCCGTGGCGTAGTGCTTCTAACGGGTCGCGGCGTTGCCGCGCGGCAGTCAGGGTCTTCTCTTGGAGCCGTGTTGCGGGGTCGTCGAGCGTGAACGATGCTTGCATGCTCTCGCGATCCATCTCTCCGGTGCTCAGCGGAGCGATGATCAGGTCTGCGAGAACCTGTGCAACGCAGAGCACAGCGATCAATGCAAGGCAGATCCAGTTCGCCATCAAATCGCCAACTGCGGCGATCGAGAGTACCGCCGCTGCAGATGTTAGGCGTATCCACACGCGAGCGTTGTCATCAAGTCGTGATTCGTCTCGTTCGGTGACCCAATCCAGCACTGCGACCGCTATGAAGACCAAACCTAAGGAGCCGGAGAACATCCAACGGGCGGCGGTCATGGCGGCCCCGGGATCGGCCGCAACCACCTTCTTGACGCCGACCCCGAGTGCGGTGATTCCGACGGCGAGTGGAAGGTGACTGTAGACCCATACCAGGCGCGCCCCAGGCTTGCGGCGAATGCGTGAGTGGACCACGTCGTCGAAGTAGATCCACCACACGCTGCAGGTCACCACCAGTGCGAGACCGCCCATGCCGACTGTCTCCCATCCGGTCGCGTGGCCGTCCGCGAGATAGCTCAGCACTTTGACGAACGACTCGCCCAGAACGATGATCGTTAAGAGCCCGTAGCGTTCGGCCATGTGAGCAGCGTCGGGAGGATGCTGCTGTGACAGTTCTCGAAGCTTGCGCGAGAGCGGCGCCGAGAGCTCGATCGACAGACCGACGGCCCACAGTATCCACACCCATGGTGGGTCGACGAAGGCTGATGCCAACCAGAACATCGCCCCGACTGCGAAGCGGATGGTGTAGCCGCCCGATAGTTCCCGACCACCGTCAGCGGTGAACCTCGCTCGCAGGTAGAACGCGACGAGAATCGCCCGGACCAGAACGTATGCAAGTGCGAACGACTGCGTCTCACCTTCGAACACGTTTGCAGCAAGCACGGCCATTGCCGCGATCCCGAACATCTGGACGAACACCAGGAGTCGATGAAGAGCGTCATCGACCTCGAAGCGGTTCGAGTAGAAGGTGAATCCGGTCCACGCGTACCAAACTGCGGTGAACAGCACCGCGAACAACACGAAGCCACCGCGGTTTGGATGCTTGGCTAGGGCGTCGCCAAGCTGAATGATTGTGGCGACATAGACGAGGTCATAGAAGAGCTCAATCCACCCCACGCTCCGCTCCTCTCCAGGGCCCGGAGAGTGCAGTTTTGGTGGGTGATACCAACGGTTGTGCATGGGTTTTTGGGGGAAGACTTGGCGTTAGAGCGCGGCTCTAAGGCACGCGAGTGAAGGAGGGCGGGCGCTTTTCGACATAGGACTGCACGCCTTCTCGGAACTCCTCGCGTCCGAGGCTGTCCACCATCAGTTGGTTGGACTCTCGGATCGAGTCGCCCAGGCCTTGCATCATGTGCTTGTACACCTGTTGCTTCATGATCATCAGTGACTTAGGCGCAGACGTCGCTGCTAGTGACCGAATGTACTCCCGCGCCTCCTCTGCAACATCGCCTTCGGTCACGCGGTTTACAACGCCCAACCTCAGGGCCTCGTCGGCCATGAACTTGCGGCCGCTCCACAGCAAGTCGAGCGCGGCGGCACTGCCTATTAGACGCGGCAGGATCCAGGAGCTACCGTGTTCAGCGATCAGGCCGCGGTTGGCAAAGGCGGTGGTGAACTTGGCAGTGTGGGATGCAAAGCGCATGTCACAGAGCAGTGTGTAGACAAAGCCGAGTCCTGCGGCGGGGCCGTTGATGGCTGCGATCACGGGTTTGCGCACCGACATCATCCAGCCGTAGCCCTCTGCGAACTGGGCGCCTGCGTTGGGGTCGCCTGGGGCCGGATCCGGTCCTTCCCAGTCCGCCTCAGCAAGAGCACCTCCAGCAGCAGCGGACTGCAAACGACCCATGTCTGCGCCAGCACAGAATCCTCGCCCAGCGCCAGTCAGAACGATTCCCACCACTGAAGGGTCCGCTTCCGCGCGCTCGAAGGCGTGCGCCATCTCTCGCCCCATTCGGTCGGTGATCGCGTTCAGTCGATCCGGTCGGTTGAGAGTGATGGTCGCGACCGGGTCGTCGACGGTGTAGATGATTTCTCGGTATTCGACTTCAGTTGTCATGGTGGGAGCTCCTTTGAGGCTTTGGGTGGTGGTGGGGCTCGGAACCGTCGAGTCCCGAACTTGGCGCGGTGTATTCAGTTGGGATGGCAGCTTGGATCCTGGGCGGCGTCGGGCGTGGCTATACTGCGCGCCCTAAGATCAAGCCAAACCGGTTGTCTGAAGAAGAGGAGTTGTCGTGACCGTAGCTCATGCTATCGCCCAGATCCTTAAACAAGAGGGCACAGAGCACCTCATTGCCTATCCTGTGAACCCCTTGATCGAGGCGGCGGCTGAGGCTGATATTCGCACTGTGATTGTCCGCCAAGAGCGGACCGGTCTGCACATGGCGGATGCGATGAGCCGCCTGAGTAGTGGGGACCAGCCCGGGGTGTTCTGTATGCAGTTCGGACCGGGTGCTGAGAATGCGTTCGGTGGCGTGGCCCAGTGTTACGGCGAATCGTCGCCGGTGTTGGTGATTCCGTCGGGCTACCCGCGTCGCCAGGCGCATGTGCAACCGAACTTCAATTCAGTGCTCAACTTCCAACATGTCACCAAGAGTTGCGAGCCGCTGGAGTTGCCAAAAGCCACCGGCGACGTGTTCAGGCGTGCTTTCTCGCAGATGAAGAATGGCCGCCCGGGCCCAGCACTCATCGAGGTACCGCTTGATCTCTTTGACCAGGAGGCGCCTGATCAACGGGGCTATCAACCTGCGCTCAAAGCTCGGTACGGCCCAGATCCGGCGGAGGTGTCGCGCGTCGCCACGATGCTGCTCGAAGCAGAGAATCCGGTGCTGTACGCGGGACAAGGAGTGCACTATGCCAAGGCCTGGCCCGAACTCCTGCAGTTGGCAGAAAAGCTTCAGATCCCGGTGACCACCAGTCTGGGCGGCAAGAGCGCTTTCCCTGAAACCCATCCATTGTCACTGGGCTGTGGGGGTTTGGCGATGGGCAAGCCCGTTCATCAGTTCTTGAGCGAGGCAGACCTCGTCTTGGGCATTGGCTGTAGCTTCACCACGACCTTCTTCGGCATCTACATGCCACGCTACAAGCAAGCTAAGTTCATTCACGCGACACTAGATCCGGCTGACGTTTCGAAGGACTTGGTGCCTGAGTGTGCGCTGATTGGTGATGCACAGCTCACCCTGCGGGGCCTGCTGGATGAGATCAGTGACGCCTCGCCTACGCAGTTGTCGCGGGCCAAACGGCGCTCTATTGAGGCGCCAGCCCGGATCGCAGCGGTGCGCGAGGAATGGCTCGCTGAGTGGGCGGCGAAGAGGACCAAAGACACCGCGCCGTTGTCGCCATACCGCGTGCTCGGCGATCTTCACGACGTGGTCGCGGAGTCGGTTGGCTTGGATCAAGTGATCATCACTCACGACGCTGGTAGCCCGCGCGACCAGCTCGCTCCCTTCTGGCAATCAACAACTCCTTTGAGCTACCTGGGATGGGGCAAGACCACGCAGCTCGGCTATGGTTTGGGCCTAGCTATGGGCGCAAAGCTGGTGCAGCCCGACAAGTTGTGCATCAACGTCTGGGGCGACGCTGCGATCGGGTTTACCGGCATGGACTTCGAGACTGCGGTGCGCGAGCGTTTGCCGATTCTTTCGATCTTGTTGAACAACTTTTGCATGGCAATCGAACTGCCGATCATGCAGGTCGCGACCGAGAAGTACCGCAGTACCGATATCTCAGGCAACTACGCCGAGATGGCCAAAGCATTCGGTGGGTACGGCGAGCGGGTGACTGATCCGTCTCAGATCGCAGCCGCGATCAAGCGAGGGATTGCTGCAACCCAAGAGGGAACGCCGGCCCTGCTGGAGTTCATCACTGAGCAAGAGAACCAGATCAGTCGTTATTGATTGGTGTTTCGCGCCGGCGGGTCCAACTCAAGGACTGCGCGCGTGTACAACAACCTGAACCCTTTGCGAACAACGTTCTGTTGCGACGTCGAGCCGGGCATGGTGGTCACGATGCCTAGGTCGCAGCCGGCTTGAGCCGCGGCGTTCAGTCTCGAGTTAAGCAGCGTGCTTTGAACTCCACGCCGTCGATGCTGCTGCAGGGTCGCTGCTCCCGAGAAGATTGCGACGTGATCATGCACTTGCAGACTGCCCGCGCCCGCGACCTCGCCGTTGAGAGTTGCCAAGTAGCGAGTGACCATCGGACCACCCACCATGTCGCGGAGTGCGTGCTCGATCGCCTCACGAGGAATCTCCTGTTGGCTCTGCTGACCTTGGGTATCAGGAACCATGAACGCGGTTGTCATGGTGTCGATCCAGCGCTCAATGTCGTCTGCAGGGCTTTCTTCGATGTGGACGCCAGGGGCGGGCGCAGCAGCGTCAGGCTGCGGCGCGCACCCAAGAACATCTTCGAAACCTCTCAGACGATATCCTCGCTCAGTGAGGTGTTCACCGATCGACGGGTCGGCGAGCGAGGACAGCTCGAAGCGGACTGGCGCGTTGCGCTTGGCATAGGCTGACTCGATCTCGCTTAAGTCATTAGCAGCTATCGATCCTTCAAAGCCCGTCCCGGCCACCTTGTTGATTGGGGAATCAGCGCCGGCCCAAAGCGCGAGGCCGCCGCCGATCGGCAATCGTAGAATCTTGGTGCGGCCGCGGTTTGCGACGGCGTTGGCAGCCTCGCCTACCATGTAGCACTCGGCTCGCTCGATCCGTGCCGCGAGTTTGATATCGGCGAAGAGGGAGGACTTGGACTCGGTCACGGACATGGTATTTACACTCGCTTTTGAACTTTGCCGTCAACGAAGTTGTGCTTCAGGGCATTTACGACTGAACGGCGAGGTTCGTAAGCATAAGCTGGGGCGGGCCGGGGTGATCAGTGTCGGTGTGATCAGCGTCTGGGAGATGATGGTAGATGAGGAGTTGAGAGAGTTGAAGAGTTCCGCGACGCATCTCGTGCAATGGAAGCGCCAAGTGGGGCGGAGCTTGGTGACTCTGGTCGCTGCTCTGAGCTTCTCAGCGATGGCTGCGCACGGTTCTCGGGTCTCTGAGCTAGGCAAGGATCAGGGGATGCTTCAACTGCCCTACGCACTAGCTGGTCTCACGGAGCATCAAGCAGCGGCGCACTTGCTGGATCGATTTGCCTTTGGTGCACGACCCGGGGACGTCGAAGCGATGGTCGACTTCGGCCTCTCTGCGTGGATCGAAGGCCAGCTCGAACAGTCGTTTGTGGAGAAGGAGCTGCCGAAGCGCATCGCGACGCTCGACGCACTCAAGCTCTCGCCCGCTGAGCTGGAGGAGGAGTTCGTAAACCCCGCTGACTACCTGCGAATGAAGCGTCGTGAGGCGAGGATGCAGGCGGACGAAGGTGGTGCGCGTTCCGACAGCCAAAATCCAGATCAGATGCGACGAGCAGCGTTGGCTGAGATCGAACAATCGGGCAAGCGCTTAGAGTCAGTGCTCATTGATCAACTGTTCGCTAACAAGATGTTGCGGGGTATCTATTCGGAGAACCAGCTAGCGGAAGTACTCGCCGACTTTTGGTTCAATCACTTCAACATTGATGCTCGGGAAAAGGAGGCCAGGCCCTTCTTATTGTCGTACGAACGAGACGCGATCCGGCCACACGTGTTGGGCAACTTCTCTGAGCTACTCCTCGCGACGGCCTCACACCCGGCGATGCTCATGTATCTCGACAACGCGCGGTCCGCCGTAGAACCCGGCCGGGAGACCACGGCCGAGTTCAAGATGCGAGGAGGCCCTGACTCCCTTCGTCCAGAGCGACGGCGGAGTAGGTTGGGGGGCGGGCGTACGGCGTCGACTCGAAGGGTGCCCAACCTGCGTCCGGCGACATCTGCTGCCGGACTCAACGAGAACTACGCGCGCGAACTCATGGAGCTACACACGCTGGGCGTGGATGGCGGCTACACGCAAGCCGACGTTGTCGAAGTTGCGCGCGCCTTGTCGGGGTGGATGGCCCTGCGCCAAGACGGCCCCATGCGTGAACGCCTTGAGCGGCGAATTGCGAGCGAACAGGTGAGGCACTACCTTGGTTTTGTGGAGCGCGAGGGTTTCTTCTTTAACGCTGCGTTTCACGACGCCGAGAAGAAGTCCGTGTTAGGGCATGACCTCCCAGCTGGGCGGGGCATCGAAGACGGTCTTGATGTCCTCGAGTTGTTGGCTGCGCATCCGTCGACTGCTCGCTTTGTCTCTTTCAAGTTGGCACAAAGGTTCGTGGCTGATGAGCCCAGTGACGCGCTGGTCTCTCAGCTTGCCCAAGAGTTCACCAGCTCCGGTGGTAGTACCGCTTCGGTGCTGCGATCCTTGGTCCAGTCAGGCGAGTTCTGGCGGTCGCGGCGACAGAAAATCAAGAGCCCGGTAGACCTGGTGTTCTCGTCGGTGCGCGCCCTAGATGCATCGGTCAGGAATCCCGCCAGGCTCGGTAGATGGCTCCAGAAGCTCGGCCAGCCGGTGTATCGATACCCTGCACCAACTGGATTTCCTGAGACTGCGGATCATTGGGTCAATACCGGAGGCCTGCTCAACCGAATGAACTTCGGGCTCGAAATTGCGCAGGGCACCCCAACCGTCCGCTTTAGCTTGCTTGCGCTGGTGGATGGACGCGAACCCGAGTCGGTCGAAGAAGGATTGCGTGTGTTTGCGAAGATCTTGATGCCCCAACGAGACCATGAGGCGACGATCCAGGCTTTGCTCCCTGCGCTTGGTAATCGCGATCTTCCTGAGCGCCTTGGCCGTCGACTGCAAATGGCTGACCAACGAGCAGAATCGGAGGATGAGCAGATGAGTGCGGAGACTACGGATTCGATTGCGTATGGTGACTTCGAGATGGCGGCGACAGTTGGTGACGACGGTGAGGAGAGTGTGGCTGCCATGGCTCGCGAACCGATGATCGTTGCTCAAGGCTCCTTCGAAGAATCAGCCTCATTAGAGCATCTGGTGGGCCTGCTACTGGGCTCCCCCGAGTTTCAGCGTCGATAGTTTGATGGAGACGAATAGTTGAGTTCGCACCACGATCACTCTCACCCGGCGACCCGACCGGCCACTGCGACCCGACCGACCACCGAGTCGAGCGCACCGTCGCCAACCCGGCGCGCCCTGCTCAAAGCCGGTGGTCTAGGGCTCTTTTCACTCGGTCTTGCGGGCTCGAGCCCAGCGTTCCTGAGCCGTGCCGCTTGGGCAGCCAAGAGCGGTGATGCTGCTACCAGCCAACGAAAGACCCTGGTGACCATCTTCCAGCGCGGTGCCATGGATGGACTCGCAGCGGTGCAGCCGCTGCGTAGCCAAACGCTAGAGGGGTTCCGGCCTGGACTGACCCTACCGGGTGTCGGAAAGGACGGTGGATTGATCGAACTCAAAGGCACTGGCTTTGGCATGCACCCAGCGTTGTCGCCTCTGAGCCGTTTGTTTCAAGAAGGCCAGTTGGGTGTCGTGCATGCGGTCGGTTCGCCTGATCCAACGCGATCTCACTTTGACGCGCAGGACTACATGGAGACCGGGACACCTGGCGACAAGGGCACGCGCTCGGGATGGCTCAACCGCGTCGCGGGCGAACTCGGGCACGAAGGCACGCCGTTCAGATCGCTCGCGATGACTGGTTCCTTGCCCAAGAGCCTCTATGGTCCAGAACCAGCGGTAGCAGTTTCTCGCCTCGAGCATCTGAGGGTGTCGGATAACAGGGGGTTGCCCAGCGGTGGGCTGCCGAGTTCGGGGCAGGGTTTTGAGTCGCTCTACCAGCAAACGTCTCAGGAGCTACTGCGCGAGGCAGGGCAGGATACTTTCGCGGTCGTCGAGGCCCTTGCCAGTGTGCAGCAGCAAGTGACTGGTGAACTTCGCAGCTCGGTGACCTACCCGCGGAGTGTTCTCGGCTCTGCGCTGCGGCAAATCGCGTTGTTGATCAAGGCGCAAGTTGGCCTTGAGGTAGCGTTCGCCGAAAGTGGGGGCTGGGATACACATGTGCAACAAGGTTCCGGCAACGGCACGTTTGCGAACCGAGCTCGAGACCTAGCTGAATCGATCAGCGCATTTTGGACCGACCTCGGCCCGTTTCGGGATCGCGTTGCGTTGATGACCATGACCGAGTTCGGCCGGACGGTCCGACAGAACGGCTCGGGCGGTACCGACCACGGTCATGGATCGTGCCTGTTCGTCTTGGGCGAGAAGGTTCGCGGTGGCAAGGTTCACGGAGACTTCTCGGTGGATTCGAGTGATCTTTATGAAGACCGGGATCTGGCTGTGACGACTGACTTCCGTTCGGTGTTTTCGGGTGTCGCTCGGGATCACTTGCAAGTACCCGGCAAGGGGTCCAGGACCGAGATTTTTCCGGGTTGGAATGGCAAGCCGATGCGCCTGCTGCGAACCTGAGACAGCAGGCTCCGGCGAGTTGGGAGCACGCGTTGGTCACAAGACCTTGCGGTGACCGAAGAATCGCCAGGCCGGGAACTAGACCGCTTGGAGCCTGCGGGACTGGCGAGCTCGCCTGAGTTGGCGCCAGTTTTCGGTGCCGAAGATGTCGGGTGCTGCTTCGACGATGCGAGGCATCAGTTCGAACACGTGCTGTTGAGTGAAGGGCTCACCCTGCCGGTCGCGGAGTCCACGATTGTTGAGCGCGACAGCGGTCTCACTCAACGAGCGATCGCCCACCATCGAGTCGAGAACGAGGATCATCGCTTCGACTTCAATCGGATTCTCTTCTAGGTGCAAGAAGTCGTGCGCGACCTGCAGGCCGTAGGGTACTTCCTTTGAATTCAGCGTGCCAACGCGGTGCGTGCCTGGGCGCTGCCATTCTACCGCTGCCAATGTCCATCCCTCTTGCTTGCGGCGCTCCATCAGTTCGATGAGCGAGTCGTCGGTAGCCGGTTCGCGGACACGGTCGATCGGGGACGAGTCGGCGTTCATAGGTCCATCCTCTCTTTGGAAGTGGAGCCGCTGCGGTGTTTCATCCTTCTCCGGAAATGCTGCACCGTGCGGTTCGAGTCGGTCGGCAGGAAGCTTGCTTCCAACTACGCTGAACCGGCGCCAAGGTTCTTGGGGCGATGCCTTTCGACTCGTGGGGAAATGGGAAATGGTGCGTGCGGTGTGACGGTAGGAGTCCGGGCGACCGTTCTGGAATTGTTGTTTGGCTCTAAGAGTGAATCCTTCGTGCAAGGCTTCAGTCGCGGTGGACAAAGCGCATGTGACATCGCTCAAAGAGTCAGTGGTGATAGACAATGAGGGAATGTTTCCGTGTGCACGGCGCTCCCGCGCACGCCGGCCCAGTGTGCCATTCGAACTGAGGCATGGAGGACTTGAGGTAGTGATCCGCGCTTTCCGTATCTTCGCTGTCATGTTGTCGGCGGCAGTAGCTCCCGGCGCCGTGGCCTACAGCGCCGTGGCCTACAGCGCCCTTGCCTACAGCGCCCTTGCCTACAGCGCGGTGGCCCATAGCGTGGTGACACCGCGACTAGCCGCTCAGGCAACGAACGCTGAAACGAATCCTGTTGCTCAGCGAGTGGCGGATGTCGAAGCTGTCTATCAGGCCTTGGCAAAACAGCGGGAAGATCTTGGGCTGTCAGCACTCGCCCGCAGCCCAGAGCTCGAGCGAGCCGCGCAAGCACAGGTTCTGGACTCGGTCGAGCGTGGCTACTTCGCGTTCACGGGGCCGGATGGCAAGGGCCTGGAACATTGGGTTCGAGCTGCGGGGTACCAACTAGGGGAGGGCGCTGAGAAACTCGCGGAAGCCAATTTGCGCGTCGTAGAGATCATCGAAAGGTGGCCGAGCGATCAGGCGCGGAATGCCTCTTCGGTATTTCATCCGCGAATGATGGATGTGGGCGTCGGCATTGCACGCCTGGGAGAACGTAACCGCATCATCGTCATTCTTGGGGTTACCGACGACGATCTGGTGCGCTCGCGGGCTGCAGCCTTGAGTGATGCAGATCGAATCGAGGCGGAGTTCGAGTTGCATTTCAACCAGCTCCGAGCGCAAGCAGGTCTGAAGCCGATGAAGCGGCACCCTGCTTTGCGCCGAGCAGCGGCTGAACTCGTTGCTGAGATTCTTCATGACCGCCTTGAACCAGACGAACGACGACGGGCCTACTCGATGGCGTCTCGCGTTCGGCGCTCCGGCTACCGCATGCGCGAAGCGCTCGAACTGCAGGCGGTCGGTCCAACCTCGGTCGAGGAACTGGTCGATTTCTGGTTCTCAGATGCTCAGTCGCAAGGTGTTTTGCTGCGTCGATTCCTCGTTGAGTTCGGGCTCAGCGTTGCGATTGGGGAGACAGCCGACGGACCAACCGTCGTCTGGGTGCTCTCGGTGGCTCGTCCTGGGAGTGTTTAGGCTCGCGAAAGTAGGCCGCCTTGCCCTCAAGCGAGCTCGGCTGAGGTTGCGTAGTGGGTGTATCCTCCCGTACCCACCTACACCCGTATGGAGACTCTGTTGAACGTTGCACGCCGCTCGTTGGTTGGATTTGTTGGTTGTTGCGTGGTTTCCCTGTTCTTTGCGTGCGCCGAGCCGAACGAAAGAAGCATTTCTGTCGATACCGGTGATGCAGGACGCCCGGCTGCAAACCCGCTGCGCAATGCCTACTTTGGCGATCTTCATGTGCACACCAAGCACTCGTTTGACGCCTACCTCTTTCAGGTGCGAGCGACCCCTGACGACGCCTACCGGTTCGCCAAGGGTGAAGCGATTCAGCACGCTGGTGGCTTTGACTTCAAACTCGGTAGCGGGCCACTCGACTTTCAAGCGGTGACCGATCATGGTCTCTACATGGGCGTGTTCCCGGCTATGGACGATCCCAACGATCCCCTCTACGAGGTTCCGCTTGCTAAAGAACTGCGGGGTGAAACGGGGCTATCGATCCAGCAGCAGTTCCTAAGAACCGTCGAGGCACTGCGTGGTCAAGAACTCGTCGACCTGCCGGTCGAAGCGACCCGCAAGTCGGCCTGGGCCGACGTGATCGAGGCTGCCGAGAGGCACAATGAGCCGGGCAAGTTCACCACCTTCGTGGGCTACGAGTACACCAGTGCCACCGCGGGAATGGGCAACCTGCATCGCAACGTCATCTTTAAAGGGACCGCGCCAGACATCCCATTCGCTGCCACCGAGTCACTTAATCCAGAGGATTTGTGGGACTGGATGGACAACCAGCGCGACATCGGCAACGAATCGCTCGCCATTCCGCACAACTCGAACGGCAGCAATGGTGCGATGTTCCAACTCAGTACCTTTGCCAAGGAGCCTTTGAGCGCAGACTACGCAGAGCAACGCATGCGCAACGAGCCGTTGGTCGAGATCACACAAGTGAAGGGAACATCCGATACCCACTCGATGCTGTCGCCCAACGACGAATGGGCCAACTTCGAGATTTTCCCATACCGCATTGCAACGACCTTGACCAGCGAGCCGAAGGGCAGCTACGTGCGCGAGGCGCTGCTGAACGGCCTTGCTTTGGAGGACACCGAAGGCTTCAACCCCTTCGAGTTCGGCTTCATTGGCTCAACCGACACTCACAATGCCGGTGGCACCCCTGAAGAAGACAACTACCATTCGAAGACCGGCAATCGTGATGGTACTCCTCAGAAACGCGGCAGTGTGCCCTTGGACGAACCGGACGAAGACGGCAACGAATATGCTAATCCGACCAGTCGCCTGTTCTCGGGGGCTGGATTGGCCGGGGTGTGGGCTGAAGAGAACACCCGCGACTCGCTCTACGACGCGCTGCGTCGCAAGGAGACGTTTGCTACGACCGGCCCGCGTATCAAGGTGCGTTTCTTTGCTGGGTTCGACTACGACGCTGATCTGCTGAGTGACGCGGCGCTGCTCGAGAAGGCCTACGCGGGCGGAGTGCCCATGGGAGGCGACTTGATTTCTGCTGGCGAGAGCCCGAGCCCCAGCTTCCTGGCATGGGCAATGCGTGATCCAGATAGCGCGGCATTGCAGCGTCTGCAGGTGATCAAGGGTTGGGTCGAGGGTGGTCGAGCACAAGAACGCCTGTTCGATGTTGCCTGCTCGGACGGAGGCAGCCCCGATGCTAACCATCGCTGTCCTGACAACGGCGCGAGTGTCGACACCAGCGACTGCAGCATCAGTTCGGGCCTCGGAGCCCCTGAGCTGAAGGCGGTATGGACCGACCCCGAGTTCGACCCCGAACAACGCGCCGTGTACTTTGTGCGCGTGCTCGAGAACCCGACCTGTCGCTGGTCTACGTGGGACGCGGTGCGGGCTGGTACGCCGCCGAACCCGGACCTACCACTGACGCTGCAAGAGCGAGCCTGGTCGTCACCGATCTGGATCCGAGCAGAGGAGTAGGAATAGCTTCGAACAAGAGCGTCGCGTAAGAGTGGCCGGGCCCGAGGACTGAGACTCGAGGACCGGTCGCCACTTCACCCGGCCTATTGCTCGCGGAAGCGCCACTCGGCCTTGAAGTCGCGCTTCAGCTCCTGACCCTTGAGGCGTGCTCGCACCATTTCGACCGGCATCCTGCCGCCTTGCAGGACTGCGTCGTGGTAGTCACGTTCAGTCATGGTTCCAGACTCGACCAGTTCTTGGTGAAGGGCGTAGAACTGGAATCCACCCATCAAGTAGGCGACTTGATAGATCGGGGAGTATCTGCCCTCGAGAGATCGTCTGACTTCGGCGAGCGCGTTCTCTTTCTCATGACCAATGCGCTCGACGAGAAAATCAACGCACTCCTGCGCAGTCATTTCTCCTAAGTGGAACTTGAGTGACCAGATCACGCGTGCATCGCGATGCATGCGCCAGAACAGCATGCCGATGCGGTCCTCAGGCGAGCGAGGAAAGTCCATGTCCCACAGTCTCAGTTCCCAGTAGAGGGCCCAACCCTCTCCCCAGAACGGCGTTCCGAACGCCCGGCGATGAGAGTTGTAGCGCGAGGTCATGAAGCCCTGCAGATGATGGCCGGGTATGAGCTCGTGGTGAACGGTGGCACGGGAGAAGTGGATGTTGTTGCCGCGCATGCTCATCTGTTTCTGCTCGTTGGTCATGGTGTCGGTGGGGAAGGACACCATGATGACTTCGCCACCCAAGAAGAACGGACTCATTTTCTGGCGCTCTGGACTCATCATCTCGATGCGCCAGATCTCCTTGGCCAGTGGCGGGATGGTGATCATGTCGCTCTCTTCTAAGAACTCAGTCGCTTCGTATGCAAGGTCGCGCACCATGCGCGCCTGATCGCCCGGTTCAGCATGGAGCGTTTTGACCTTCTCCAGCGCCTGTTGCCAGTCCTCGCCGTCGCCGAAGCCCATCTCCTTGGCGGCCCGTTTCATTTCGCTCACACCCCACGCCAGATCCCGTTCGGCGATTGCGATCAGTTCCTCTGGCGTGTAGGCGATGAAGGAGCGATCCAGGTAGGTGATTAGGGCATCGCGGCCGATGGGATCACCGATGATCGGTGGATCTTCATGGTCGCTGGGGTTGGCATCCGGGCCTTTGGGTTCGGGCTTGAAGCCGAGCACGGTCTGCTTGAGGAACTTCTGGTAGTTCTCGAGATCCTTGTCGAAGGTCTCGTAGGGTTGCTTAACCCACCAAGTGAAAGAGGGGTCATAGCCAGCACGATAGTTGTACCAAGACTTGGCGACGGTGCGGATGCGCTCGGTCCAGCCAGCTGCGCGGTGCGTGTTGACGCGTGTAGGTTGGAGCGCAGGGCCTTCGTCTTTGTCGGCCTGCTGCTTCGTGCCGGCCTGCTGCTTCGTGTCGGCTTGTTTAGCGGATTTGCGGTCTGCTTTGGACTTTGTTTCGGCCTGAGCTTTGCTGGCCGCAGCCTGTTCGGCTTGCTTGGTCTTCTTGACCCCGCGCTCGAGCGCTTTTTGTGTTTCCTTCAGCGTTTTGCTGAGTTGGGCAAGCTGTTGAGCGACTGTACTTGGCTCGAGACCTTCGCGCTTACGACGTTGGTCGTGCAGGTCGAAGACGGGATCAGCAAAGGGGAGCAGCTCGGCCATGTCGGCGAAGAGCTTGCTTTCGCGTTCAAGCTCAGGCACTTCTGCATCGATCAGGCTATTGAGCAGGATCCAATCGGCCTTGGCTTCTCGTTCGAGATCGTCGAAGTTGGCTTCAGCGAGGGCCGTCTTCCAGCCCTTATCGAAGGCGATGAGTCGGTCGCGACGTTGTGGAGAACCTTGCGCGTCGTAGCGCCGAGTGAGTGCTCGCCGGTCGTTGGTGTACCTCTCGACGACAGGCGCCATCGAGCTTTCCGTGCGCGCGGCTAACGCGTTGATGTCTGGGATCGGCGTGGACTCAAGGGAGCTGGGAATGTGACTCGCTCGGTCCTGCGCGCTAGCCACGACGGCGCAGAGCAGGCCGAAGGCGGCCACGGTGGCGACGACTGTGGTCGAGAGTCGCTTGCGGCTGGTTTGATCGGCGTGGGAGCGCGGGTCGGCCGAAACAGCCGATGGACTTGCCGAGTCTGGCGTCCGTATCATCTTGGATCTCGATTCGTTTTGAGTTGTGTGTAATGCTGACCCTATACTGACTGCTTGTGTGATCGCGATAGCCAGGGGCGAGAGAGCCCTTGGGGCGTGCTTGATATCGAGGGCCCATGGTTCTCGTGGCCTTTTTGTACGGTTAAGGCTTGCCATTCAGAATCTGCCAACTCGGCTTTCAACGCTTGTACTCATGTCCAGATTTTTCATCGCGCTCCTTGCGTTCGGTTGTATCGCGGGATTCCTGTGGGCCCTAGCTCGTCCGACCGAAGAGCCGGTGGCGCAGCCCCCGGTAGGCATCTTCGCTCAGTGGTACGCACAAGATGGACCACACAAGGGCCGCTCGTTGCGAATCGATCGTGCGCGGGTAGAACTGCGCGTCGATGGAGTGGTGGTTGACGGTGGCCCCTTGCGCGGAGTCCATCGGGTGCCTGGCGGTGGCTCCTATCGCAAGTATCGATTGGAGTTCGCTAGTGAGCCGTCGCCCGGCTCGTTGACCGTGATGCTCGATGCCCGGGGCAACCTACGACTGGCCAACAAGCCCGCCTCGACTTGGGTTCAGCGGCAGCGCGAGACCGCTCGAGGCGGGAGCGAACGATGAGAGATTCGTGGCACAGCCGTTTTCGAACACTGGGGTACACGCTGGTGGAACTCTTGATTACGTTGGCGTTGGTGTCGGTTTTGTTGAGTCTATTCCTACCTGACTTCTCCGATGTGCTCCTCCAAACGAAGATCAACAAGGCGGTGAGCGATATCCGGGTTCTCGATTACGAGATCACTGCCTTTGCCCGTCTCAACGATCGAACTCCCGACGCCTTGGAACTTCTGCCCCTACCGATCCCGCCTGACCCATGGGGCAACCCCTATATGTATCAAGTGCAGCGCGGCCCGGGCTGGCGAGGATCCGCGCGCAAGGATCGGTTCCTAGTGCCGCTCAACAACGACTACGACTTGTATAGCAGAGGGCCTGACGGTGAGAGCAGGCCACCGTTGGCAAATCCGATGAGCCATGACGATATTGTGCGGGCCGCGGATGGCGCGTACTTTGGCCCGGCGCATGCCTTCTGACGGAGTCAGCACACCCACGAAACGCTCACTCAACTGGTCGCTGGTCCGTTCGTTCGCCCTGGCTGCGCCTGTTCCAGCCCTGTTGGTCGGTGGCCTCCTTTTGCTCCGAGCGGAGGAGCAGCATCAGCAGGCTCGTGTGAAGCACCTGCGTGAGCTCACCAAGGTGTATGCCTACAACACGGTGGAGCGTTTGAGGCGCACATACCAGTCAGCGCCGGTGCTCCCAGACGTGCCACTCGATTGGCCGGCACTGGTTTGGGGCTCGCTAGAGACTTCAACATTGCCTCCGGAGATGTCGCTCTTCGTTTTTGACCAAGCCGGAGTGCGTGCTTATGCTTCGTTCTCCACGCGGGCGCCCGTGGGGGCCGAGTTGCGGGGTGTGCCGGTCCTATCCCTCCTGGAGACTGAGGGCGTGCTTGAGGAGAGTGGGTTCCGTTTCACGCGGTCCAACCTGCCGGTGGGAGCCGAGCGGGGACGAGGCCTGGTCTTG
Organism: Acidobacteriota bacterium; assembly: GCA_029263415.1. Lineage (GTDB taxonomy): Bacteria > Acidobacteriota > Thermoanaerobaculia > Multivoradales > Multivoraceae > JAJCXN01. The sequence continues at coordinate 186,430 of JAJCXN010000005.1, read as the reverse complement.
GTGATTGCAGAACCGATGAACGACTCACCAATGTCTGTTCTCGGACGTCGCGCAATTCTGCTGCTGGCGGCCGGCGTTTTGGGGAACCTGCTACTGGTGATTCCGTTGGTTCGGCGTCGACTCGAACCGCTGGCGACGCTTCAAGGCCATACCGCGAGCATAGTTCGGGGTGAGTCCGAATCGGAGTTGCCGGTCCCTCGATACAAAGAATACAGATCTCTGTTCAGTAGCTTGGACCAGTTGTCGCGCTCCCATGATCAACGAGGTCAATCGCTCCAGCTTTTCGAGGATGTGGGCGAGCAGATGGAGGCAACCCCTCGAGAGGAGGATGTGGTTCTTACGGTTCTACGAGCGGCGCCGAAGGTGCTTCGCTGTACCGGGATTGGATGTGTGCTACTGCCTCGAGTGATCGCAGAGTCGGGCGGGTTCGCAACCGGGATCGACGTCCATGGGCCTTCGTCACCGGTAGAAGTGGGGCAAAAAGACCTAGAGCGGCTGCGAGACCGAGCGACGTTTGAAGCATTTTCAGGTCCGTTCGAGTTCGAGAGTGTGCCCACCGGAGATCAAGAGCGAGCCCGCTTTTTGGTGCGCTGTGACGGTGTGAGCCGTGCAGTGATCTGGGCCGACTGGCGGAGCCGCGATGCTGCATTTGAGGAAGGCAAGCGACTTGGTCGCAGCCTTGCCCGACAACTCGAGCTGGCACTATCGAAGATCGAACGAACCGAGAAACTCGAGCTGTATTCTGCCGGCTCGATGGGGGCGCTCGCTCGGGCCATTGATGCATCGTCGCCATGGACCAGCGGGCACTCCGAGCGGGTTTCGAAGATGGCGTATCAGTTTGCCTTGTTTCTGGGGCTCGGTGAAGACGACGTGGAGGCGCTGAAACAGGGTGGACTGGTTCATGACATTGGAAAGATTGGTATCGACCGCGCCGTGCTCGACAAGGCGGGTGCGTTGAGCGACACCGAGATGGCTGACATGCGGCGCCACCCGGCCATCGGCCATCAGATTCTTGAACCCCTACCCGGATTCCAAGCCGTACTGGGGATCACCTTGCAACACCATGAATGGTGGGATGGCAGCGGCTATCCAATGGGGATTCGCGAAAAGAGCATCGGCTACCTTGCGCGGGTGACGGCTGTGGTAGACGTGTTCGACGCGTTGACCTCCCCTCGGCCCTATCGCCCTGCCTTTCCGGAGATCAAGGCCACCGAGATGGTGCTTGCCGGATGCGGAACTCAGTTTGATCCGGAGATCGGCCTGCAGTTCCTGCAGTTCCTGCAACAGAGCAAGGTGCAGTCCGCCGACTGATGGCCGATCGGGGGCCAGGCTAGTGGAGTGCTCGGCGGCGCTTGAGCTCACGGAACGTTGAGAGGATGACGCCTTCAGCCTCGATCACTCGGCGGAGTTCTGGTGAGAGCATCGCCAACATGTCGCCGCGACGGGTTTGACCAGATCCTGAGATGGAGTCGAAGGCAAGTCCTGCATCGCTCGCGTGCAGGATGATCATGGTGACGCCTGGTTCGAGTGAGCGCACTGCTTCGCTATAGCGGGCGACTTTCATTTCGCTCAGTGCTTGATCGGTGACTTCAGCGTCTGAATCAAGCCGCCAGCCATAGCTGGTGTTGTGTAGGTCATCCAGCACGGGGAGGCCTGCTGCCCAAATCGTCTGCCCAATGTCGCGAGAGCCCACTAGTGGGGCTGGAGTCGGTAGTTCTTGTCCGTGCCACTCGCCTTTGGCTTTCAACTGCGCGATGGTCGGCGCCAGGTACTGCTGGGTCAGCAGTGTGTTGTGTCCTCCTGGGAACATGACTGGAATCTGCGTTTCTACCCCGACCTTGATGTAGCGCTCTAAGAACTCCGGCGTGGCAAACAGGGTGCCCATGTGGGAGTCGAGGTGGGTTGGCTCAAACCCCATGGCTCGCGCTTTGGCAACCTGGGCACGGATCTCGAGTTCGATTTCGTCGGCGGTCGCGTTCTGAACCACCTGTGCCACGTTGTCGTGGAGGTAGCCATGCTTGTCGATCAAACCGGGCGTCGTCTGGCCGCCCGCTAGGGGGCCCCAACGATAGTTGTCCCATTCGGCAGTCAAGGTTAGATGAAGTCCCGCATCGGTGTTGGGATGGTCTTTGAGGTAGCCGAAGAACTCAGGCACCCACGAGCACGGCATCATGATGCTGAGGGACGTCGCGATGCCGGCCTCCAACGAGCGGATCGCCCCGAGGTTGGACTCGTGCGACATGCCGACGTCATCGACATGGAAGATCGCGATCTTGTCGGTTGGGCCCCAGCCAAGGCGCTCGGCGTAGGTTTTGCTTTGCGTGTGCGAGATCTGTGGCAACAAGATCAGCACGGCGAGACTCAGAGTGATGCGGATTGCGGCGGTTGAGGAGTCTGCGGTCATCGGGAAATCGTCCCTTTTAGGTTAGCGGTGGTCCGGGCAGTTCTGGCGTTAGATGACACACGTTAACCTACAGCCCTCGACGAATGGCGATGGTCTTCGGTAGGTTGCGCTAATGACTTTCATCCGCCCAGCAGCCAAGGACGATGCGGTAGAGCTTCCTGATGTGGAGCGATCCGCGGGTCAGAGTTTTTTGGCTATCCCCGACCTCGCCTGGATTGCCGCTGACGCGGTGATGCAAGTAGAGGATCACGCGCCCCGAATCCGCGACGGCACCACTTGGGTCGCTGAGCAGCGAGACTCTCGGATCGTGGGTTTCTTGAGTGCGCAACGTTTCCACGATGCTCTTCATGTTTGGGAGCTAGCCGTCAGTAGGGAGTACCAACGGCGGGGGATCGGTACTCGGCTCTTGGAGGCCGCGACAGAGTGGGCGGCGGCTCACGGCGTGGGGCGCCTAGTACTCACTACTTTTCGAGACGTGCCCTGGAACCAGCCCTACTACCAACGACAAGGATTCGCGGTCCTAGAGCCGTCCATAATGGAAGCGCGCCTGGTGAAGGTGCTCGAAGACGAAGTGAAGTCAGGCCTCGAAGGCTCGCGTCGTTGCGCGATGCAGAAGGTGCTCTGAGCTCACCGAGTTCTCTGAACACCGAGCACCGAGCACCGAGCACCGAGCACCGAGAACTGAGAACTGAGAACTGAGAACTGAGAACTGGGTGATGTGCAAAGGGAACGTGAAGCGGCCTATGCGCTCTCATCCCCGTGACGCATGAGATCGTAGGGCTTGGTGACGGTTGAACACACGTTGGAGAGGTGAGACGCCACCCGGCTCAAGATCCTCGCCGATGCAGAGTAGACGACCGCCATATCGGCGCTCTCGTCGCTGGCAGCGACTGCTGCGACCAGTGCAGATAGCTTTGTCTTGGCCTGGGTCGCAGCGTCGACCACGCCCTGGGCCTTGGCAGAGTCTGCTCCTACAAAGGCGGCGGACGCTTGATCGAACATCGGCAGGATCAGCTCGCGAGTGCTTGCAAGTTCGGCGCGAAAGACACCTTCTCGGTCGGAGGCCGCAAGGCCAACGATGTCTCCCAGGCCGCGAGCGAAATCGCCGATGCGCTCACAATCTTGGACAATACTGACCAAGATCAGGCTTGGTACAAGGTCATTTCCCGGATTGACCGATAGGTGCTGGAGCACAGCACGGCGAACCAGTTGCTCGCCCTTGTCGACCTCGTCGTCGAGGCGGTCGAGGTCCTCGGTCAAGGGCGCATTGTCGATCAGCGTGTCGAGCGCGATCTCGAGCATGCGCTTGGAGTCTTTGAGCATGCCCTCGATGTCGCCGAACGCAGAGTCGATGAGAGTTGAGGTTTGCTTGGTCGCAAAGAGGTTTTCGAGAAATGACATGGTTTTGTGCGAGTCCTTTCGCTGCGAAGCGAGAGCGCTATCTTGGGTCGATCTAATGTTTAGCTTGGCTAGGTGTCAATTGAGGTAGTGGGCAAAAGGGGGAGCGAGTAGGGGAGCCAGTAAGACCAGTTAGGGAGCGCAGGAGTGGTTGAGACGCCGGCGTGGCTAGAACTTCATGCCACCGGTCACCACGAGCAGCAGCAATGGCAATACGAAGAACATTCCGGCGATGTAAACCAGTGCCAGGGTTCGACTCTCGGCCGCGAGATCACCGATCCTCTCGGCCATCAGTATCGGGATCCGACGCACGAACGGGGGAATGTAGATCAGCACCATTGCCGATACGTTGAACAATAGGTGGCAAATGGCGATGGTGATCGCGGCGCTACTACCAGTTGAGAGCGCGGCAATCATGGCGGTGACGGTTGTGCCGATGTTGGCCCCGACGGTCATGGGGAACAGCTGATGCAGGGTCACAACGCCGGCTCCCACGAGGGGTACGACCACCGAGGTTGTGATCGAGCTGCTTTGTACACCGATGGTGATCACAGCGCCTGCAATCATCGCGATTGCTGGGTTGCGGAAGACTGTTTGACTCAACATCTGTTCTGCCGGACCCGATGCCAGCGAGCGTAGGATCTTGACTAGGTAGCGCAATGCGAGGAACAGCAGAACCAGGCCCAGGACGAGTGAAAGGCCGGGACTGTCGCCAACAAGACTGCCAAGCCACTCTGCGGCAGGTCGCACGATGATCTTCAGTGGATTGAGCATCTTGTCCGCGCCTTGATCCGCCATCAAGTCGGCGAGGTACATGCCGCTCTTGGCGAGATAGCCGGTGGCCATCTCTAGCGGTAGGAGTACCAGGACTGCGAGCCAGTTGAAAAAGTCATGCAACGTGGCGCCCGCGAATGCGCGCCGGAACTCTTCTTTGCGGGTCACGTGGCCGAGCGCAACAATCGTGTTGGTCACCGAGGTGCCGATATTGGCGCCCATGATGATCGGAATCGCGCCCTCAACACTCAGGCCGCCAGCGGCGACGATGCCGACCGTCATCGATGTGGTGGTGGAGGAACTCTGCACCAATGAGGTTGCCAGTATGCCGATGAACAGGCCGACGAACGGGTTGGCGGTGCTGTTCATCAAGGTCTCGGCCAGGCCCTTGCCGAAGCCCTTGAAAGCGATACCCATCATGTCGAGGCCGACGAAGAACGCATACAAAACGCCGAGCAGGAGCACTGTCAGGGTCAGAATGCGTGGGAGGTTGCGTTCGGAAGTGGTCAAGAGAGTTCAGCTCGGGGTGATGAGAGGTTCGAGGACTTGAAAAGCGTTGTCGAGGAGGTTCGATGCACCACCCAAGCTCTTCCCGCTCGGAATGCGGCTGCAATTCTGACGGATTTGGCCGAGGATTTGGGGGAAGAGAACCAGGAAGAATGGCTCGGTTGGCCTCGTGCGAATCGGATTGACCCACCGGTGCTACCCTTAGGTTAGACATTCCCCCAACAGAACCCTGGAGACGCGATGGCTCCCTTGAATCGACGGAACCTTCTCTTCCACGCCCCGGTAGCGCTATCGACGTTGGCTGCGTGGGCAACCGCGGGTGCGCGACCGGCCCAAGGTGCGGCCGGTGGTGTGCCTGCAGCCACTGCGTTCACACCGTCTGAGACCGGTGGGCGGAGCCCACAAGACATCGCCCGAGACGAGTCCTACTGGTTCGATGTGCAGCAGGCCTTCACCATCGATCGCAGCATCGTTAACTTCAACAATGGTGGAGTGAGTCCGGCGCCAGCGGTGGTGCAACAGGCGCTAGCACGCAATCTCGCCTTCGCGAATGAAGCGCCGGCATACACCATGTGGCGGGTGCTCGAACCGCAGAAGGAAACTGTGCGCGAGCGGATGGCGCGCTATTTTGGTTGCGATAAAGAAGAAATGGCCTTCACCCGCAACGCATCGGAGAGCCTGCAGATTTGCCAACTGGGCTTCGATTTCGAGCCCGGCGACGAGGTCGTGGCCAGCACCCAAGCCTACGGCCGAATGGTGACCACCTTCAAGCAACGCGAGCGGCGCGACGGGATCAAGCTGGTGCAGTTTCAGATTCCAATTCCGGCCGAAGACACCGCTGAAGTTGTCCGCTTGTACGAGGAGCAGATCACCAGCAAGACCAAGTTGATTCTCGCCACCCACATGATCAACATTACCGGTCAGATCATGCCGATCAAAGAGATCGTGGCAATGGGTCGCAGGCATGGTGTACCAGTACTCGTCGATGGCGCGCATGCGTTTGCACACTTTCCCTTTCGCCATGAAGACCTTGACTGCGACTACTACACGTCGAGCTTGCACAAGTGGTTGTTCGCCCCCATCGGGACCGGCATGCTGTACGTTCGCAAGGACAAGATCGCGGGGCTGTGGCCGTTGATGGCCGCGAACGAGAAGCAAGATGACGACATTCGCAAGTTCGAGGAGATCGGCACCCATCCTTGTCCGCACTACCTAGCGATAGCTGATGCGCTCACCTTTCATCAAGGCATAGGGCCTGAGAACAAGGCCGCGCGCTTGGTATACCTCCGGGATCGTTGGGCCAAGCGAATCTTGGAGAATCCGCGCGTCAAGCTACACACCAGCCTCAATGACGGCCTTGCCTGCGGGATCGCAACGGTGCAGATTGAGGGCATCGACTCTCGCGAGTTGGCCGATCATCTATGGAACAATCACCGGATCTTTACTGTGGGAATCAAGCATGCAGAGTTCGAGGGCATCCGCGTGTCCCCGAGCGTGTACTCGACCATCGAAGAGGTCGATCGATTTGCCGAGCTGATGGAACGGGCCGTGAAGAAGGGCATCGCATAAAAGAGCACTCGTAGCGTGCTCTATGCGAGTTCTCGAGCTTGCGGAGATCGAGTCGCTTGCGGGGTTTAGCGGCAGCCGATGTATGGGTCTGTTCTCGAACGGCTTTAACACCGGCGATAGCGGTTGATGGAGTGCAGCGATGCCAAGTAGGCGATGCGTGCCACAAGGTCGGTTGGCAGCTGCGTATTGTGCGGGCGCGGATGGTGGCTGGGAGCCAAAGAAGAGTTGGTCCGGTTTCGCTACGTCGGTGAAACAGAAGATCGGCTGCCGGGATCGTGAAAGGCAGGGTGCGCCAGTACACTAGGGAGCGACTCGCTATCGAGTCGTTGTTTCAGCCAAACACCGGCTGTAAGGCTGAACGCTGCTGGAGGATCACGACCAATTCAAGAACAGAATCAAATCAAGCTTAGAGTGAATGGTCGCGCTAGACGTGGTAGCGCTGAGTCGCGCCACCTACTGAGTGATTTCCTGCGTCACGAGCTCGGTCTGACCGGGACCCACGTCGGTTGCGAACATGGGGTTTGTGGCGCATGCACTGTGTTGATCAATGGCGAGGCTGTTCGATCCTGTTTAGTGTTTGCTGTTCAATGCGAAGGCGCCGAGGTGACCACCGTCGAAGGCTTAGCGGCCGAGGACGGCGAACTGCATCCTCTACAGGAGGCCTTTCAGGCGGCGCATGCCTTGCAATGTGGCTTCTGCACCCCAGGGTTCCTGATGAGTCTCTTGCCTTTCCTCGAAGAACGCCGCGACTCCGGAGCATTGACGGACGACGAGATTCGCGACGCATTGGGTGGCAACCTTTGCCGGTGCACGGGCTACCAGAACATTGTCGAAGCAGTACGACTTGCGCATACCAAGATGAGTGGCGGCGCTGGCAACTCCGCTGGCAACTCCGTTGGCACCTCGACTGGCAACTCCGCTGGTACCTGTGCGGCCGAGGGCGCGTAGCACCTATGTCGACACGAGTTTTTGGTGAACCGATCCGGCGCCTGGAAGATCCACGGTTGCTCAAGGGCAAGGCGCTGTTCGTAGACGACGTGGACTTCCCCGATCTCCTGCACGTGGCCTTTGTGCGCAGTTCATTCGCCCATGGCAAGATTCGTAGCGTCGATGTCGATGCCGCCCGAGCCCGAGACGGTGTGGTCGCGGTGATGACCGCAGAAGATCTTGGCGACTATTGGAGCCCTGGGCCCTTACTGGTTCCGCCGCCGCCGATCAAGGACATCGAGTTCAACAACCGAACCCAGGTGCCGCTGGCGAAGGGCAAAGTGCGCCATGTCGGCGAGCCGGTGGCAATCATCGTTGCTGAGAGCCGCTACCTAGCTGAAGATGCGCGCGATGATGTCTTCGTTGATATCGAACCACTCGACCCCGCAGTCGATCTCGAGGCTTCTGCCGCGGCCGATGCTCCCAAGGTGCACGATGATCTGGCTAGCAACGTTGCGGCGCGCGTGCGGCAGGACAAAGGGGACTACGAAAAAGCCAAGGCCGCTGCCGCGCACGTCGTCTCAGGCCGCTTTTTCTACGACCACGGCGCCTCTGCGCCGATGGAAAACCGAGGCATCGTCGCCCGTTGGGACGATCGCTCGGACCGACTCACGGTGTGGGATACCACCCAGGCGCCGATTCCGCTGCGTTCTGGATTAGCCGGTCTCTTAGGGCTGGCAGAGGCGCAGGTGCGCGTAGTGGCTCCCTTCATCGGTGGCGGCTTTGGTCCGAAAATCATGATGTTCTATCCGGACGAGGTCTTGATTCCGTGGCTGGCCCTCAAGCTAGGTCGTCCGGTCAAGTGGATCGAAGATCGCGAAGAGAGCTTCTTCTCGACCACCCAAGAGCGCAGCCAGATCCATCATGCAGAGATGGCGATCGATGAAGAGGGTCGCATTCTTGGCGTCAAGGACCACTTCCTTCACGACACCGGTGCCTACGCTCCGTATGGCCTGACGGTGCCGATCAACAGTCAGTGCACTCTGCTGGGTTGCTACCGAGTTCCCGCCTATTCGAGCTCGTTTGAAGCGATCTACACCAACCTGCCGATAGTGACGCCCTTTAGGGGTGCTGGGCGCCAGCACGGTGTGTTTGTCATGGAGCGCTTGCTTGATCTAGCAGCGGCCAAGCTCGGCATCGATCCGGTGGGAATCAGACGTCGCAACGTGTTGACCCCGGAGGAATTCCCTCACAAACACGGGTTGATCTACCAAGACTTCACCGAACTCGAGTACGACAGCGGCAACTATCCCGAGGCGTTGGAGAAGGCCGCTACCGAGATCGGATTCGCCACCTTCCGTTCGAACGAACAGCCACAGATGCGAGCCGATGGACGCTTGGTTGGCATTGGTCTGGTGACCTATGTCGAAGGCACTGGCATTGGTCCTTATGAGGGCGCGCGGGTGACGCTCGAATCGGACGGTACGGTCAATGTCGCCACCGGCGTTGGTACCCAAGGACAGGGGCACTTCACGTCGTTTGCCCAAGTGGTTGCCGAGCAACTCGGTGTTGAAGTGGCCAAGGTTCGCGTGACCACCGGCGACACTGATCAGTTTCACTGGGGCACTGGCACGTTCGCCAGTCGCGGTGCTGTGGTTGCTGGCAACGCTTGCCATGCGGCTGCCCTTGAAGTGCGCCGCAAGATTCTTGATCTGGCGAGCCAGCAGTTCGAGGCGGCGGTCGAGGATCTGGAGTTGCTGGACGGCGAGGTTCGGGTCAAGGGGGTTCCGGATCGGGCGATGACTCTTGGAGAGTTGGCGGTTCTGGCCAATCCCATGCGTGGCGCCGTGATTCCCGGGACTGAGCCCGGTCTCGAATCGTCGCGCTACTTCGGGCCTGATCGAGGCACCACCGCTTCAGGTGTGCACGCAATGATCGTCGAGGTGGATCCGGCCACTTTCGAAGTCGAGATCAAACGCTACGTTGTAGTGCACGACTGCGGCATCGTGATCAATCCGCTCATTCTCGAAGGGCAGATCGTGGGCGGAGTGGCGCAAGGCATTGGCAACGCGTTCTACGAGAAGCTGGCGTTTGATGAAGACGGTCAGTTGCTCAACGCTTCGTTCATGGATTACTTGTTGCCGACCTCGACCGACGTTCCCAAGATCGAGTCGCACCACATCGAAACGCCGTCGCCTCTCAACCCGCTTGGGGTCAAAGGAGCGGGCGAGGCGGGCGCCATTCCGGTCGGTGCGTTGTTCGCTCAAGCGATCGAAGACGCGCTGCGTCCACTAGTGCCAGACCTCACGATTGCCGAGATTCCGCTCTCACCGGATCGCCTGTTTGAGCTGGTGCATGGCACTGGTTCGGACGAGAACAGTGGAGGAGGGTCCCAGTGAAACCCTGCTCTTTCGAGTACGTCAAGGCGGAATCTCTGGAGCACGCGCTCGCGGTGCTGGTTGAGCATGGCGACGAAGCCAAGATCCTTGCAGGCGGTCAGAGCTTGGTGCCAGCGATGAACTTTCGTTTGGCCCAGCCTGCGGTGTTGGTCGATCTCAACGGAGTTGGTGCGCTCAGCGGAATCGAGCGTGTTGACGGAATGGTGCAGGTTGGCGCCATGACGCGGCAACGCAGTGCCGAACGGTCTAGCGTCCTGAGCGCTCACGTGCCGTTGGTGACCGAGACCATGCCGTTCATTGCTCATGCACAGATTCGCAATCGCGGGACCTTTGGCGGCAGTATCGCTCACGCTGACCCGTCAGCCGAGCTGCCCGCAATCTCGGTCGCGTTATCGGCGACCTTGCAGGTCACAAGTAGCCGAGGTTCTCGATCGATCGCAGCGTCAGACTTCTACGTCGATCTGTTGACCACCGCTCTTGAAGCCGACGAGATCTTGGTGCGCGTCGATCTGCCGATTGCCGTACCCGGTTCAGGCTTCGCCTTCGCAGAGGTCTCACGCCGCCACGGCGACTACGCGCTGGTGGGCGTTGCAGCGAGTGTTCAGTGCGATGCTTCAGGCGTCTGCCAGCAGGCCAGGGTCAGCCTATTGAGCGTAGGTCCAGGACCCGTGTTGAGCACGTCGTGCGCAGCCGCTCTCATCGGAGAGCGACCCACCACACGGACGATCGCCGATGCGGCCGCCGCGACCGCTAGCGATGACATTGATCCTGAAGGCGACATCCACGCTTCGGCAAGGTTCCGCAGGCATCTAGCCCGGGTTCTGGTGGAGCGGACCTTAACTCGCGCGTTCGCTCGCGCCGCAGTCTCCGCAGGGGCCGCAGAGCAAGCCTGATTTCGACATTCACCATTCAGTTTCCACCTCAATTCAAGGAGCATCCATGCGTTGCATCGATCTATCTCAGCCTCTGAATCAAGACGCACCTTTCTGGCCGTACTACCCCCCGTTCGAAGTCAAGTACATCAAACGCAAGGCCGAGCACGGAGTGAACGCTCAGTACATCCAGACGTCGAACCACATGGGTACCCATTTGGACGCACCCCGCCACTTCGTGACAGGTGGCATGACCATCGATGAGATTCCGCTGGAGTGGCTGTGTGGTCCGGGCGTGGTGGTTGATCTTCGAGACGAGATGGACGACCTGGCGGCCTACACGCCGAAGATGATCGAGGATCGAGTCGAGGTCAAGGATGGCGATCTGCTGATCCTGCACACGGGTTGGGAACGGTTTGCGCAGTGGGGCAAGACGCCGGATGAGGAGCGCTATATTCACCTGCACCCAGGAGCGCACCCGGGCATGGTCGACTGGCTACTGGAGAAGAAGATCAAGATCTGGGGCGTTGACTGCATCTCCACCGATCACCCGATGAACCTGCCCATTGGACGCTTCTTGGGCAAAGGAATGCACGGTCATTGCGATCGCGTACGTGCGCTGTGTGAGGAGAAGTTCGGCGCGGAGGGAATGGAAGAACTGTTCCCGGACAGTGCCTATCAACTCACCCACAACGCGCTCTTCCCGCACAACTGCATGCACATCGAGAACTTGGGTGGCGACATCTTCGCCGATGAGCTGCAGAACGAGCGGGTGGTGATTGGCTGCTTCCCTTGGAAGTTCAAGGGTGGCGAGGCTGCGTTCTCCCGAGTGGTCGCGTTTCCTGACGCTGACGCGGGTTGATGCGCAGGCGCGTGGGCATCGCGTGAGCGGCACTGGCGATCTTTGTCGGCTGACCGCGACCGAACAGCTCGATCTGGTGGTTGCGGGTGAGGTTTCTGCAGAGGAACTCACTCGTGCTGCTTTGGCTCGCATCGAGCAGGCGAACCCGGTGTTGAACGCGGTGGTGACCCTGAACGAAAGCGCCTTGGATGATGCGCGCGCATTGGACGTTGCCCAAGCTCGAGGCGACGCCCTGGGCCCCCTCCACGGGTTGGGTGTGGGCATCAAGGATGTAACGCCGGTCAAGGACTTGCGAACAACCTACGGCTCGGAGCTCTACCGAGACAACGTTGCGACTGTAGATGCTCTTGTCGTCGAGCGGTTCCGAGCGGCAGGTGCGGTGATCTTGGGCAAGACCAATACCCCTGAGTTCGCCACCGGCGGCAACACCTTCAACCCGGTGTTCGGTAGGACTCGCAATCCGTGGAATCCTGAGATGTCAGCGGGTGGTTCGACCGGCGGCGGCGCCTGCGCCTTGGCTAGCGGCATGATCGCTTTGGCAGAGGGCACTGACTTGGGGGGTTCGCTACGGATTCCTGCGTCGTTCTGTGGCGTGGTGGGATTGCGGCCGTCACCCGGGTTGATCCCCACTTGGCCGTCGGAGTTCCTCGCCGACGATATGCAGGTGACTGGGACCATGGCCCGCAGCGCTCGAGACATCGCCCTTTCGCTGGACGCACTGCACGGACCCAGTGACCGGGTGCCGGTGCATCAACCCAACAAGCGCCGTAGCTTCCTCGAAGGCATAAACGAAACTGCTCTGAGCGGGAAGCGCCTTGGTTATTGCCCAGACATTGCGGACGTCGGCATCGATGCCGATGTCGAACAGGTTTGTCGCAAGGCCGCGTTCGAGCTTCGTCAGCTCGGTGCCGAGGTTCAAGAGATCGAGTTTCACGCTGCCTTTGCGAAGCAAGCGTTTATGACGTTGCGTGGCTTGTGGATGGTCACCCAGCAATTGCAGAACCTGGAATCACTCGAGCAATTCGGCGACAACCTCCGAGGCAATGTGGAGTCGGGCTTGCGGGTGACCGCGCTCGAGATCGCGCGCGCTCAGCATGATCGAGCTCGCTTGATCGATGCCCTTAGACGCCTGTTCGAGTCGGTTGATTTCTTGATCACTCCGAGCATGGCGGTCTCGCCCTTCCCAGTGACCGAGAACTTTCCTGCAACCGTGGGCGGTCGCGAGATGGAGACCTACGTCGACTGGATCGCGCCGACCTTTGTGTTGAGCCTGACCGCCTTGCCGGTCGCGTCGGTTCCGTGTGGTCTCGATGGCATGGGTCTGCCCTGCGGGTTGCAGATCGTCGGGCCCGCGTTCTCGGAAGACCGGGTGTTGGGTGCGGCGCATTGCGTGCAGCAAGTCGCTCCGATTGGTTTGCCCGAGTAGGGCGTTGTCCGTGCGACGCGGCGCGGTCTGGCGCCGTGCGTCGCGGTGCGGTCCGAGGCCCTAAGTTCTGGCCAGCAGCCTCGCTGCTTGCTCCAGCACGATGCCGAGCAAGACTGCAAGCACGATGCTGTTGGTCAGGAGTAGCGTAACGGCGAGTGGAAGCTCTGCAACCTTGGGTGCTAGGGCAGCACTCTGCATAAGCCCTGGAACGCTCAGTGCGACCACCAATGTGATGCCGATCACCCAGCCGTCGGAGTTGTCGGCCTCGTTGGCTTGCAGCAAACGAAAGCCTGAAGCGACGATCATGCCGCAGACGATCACAAAGACGCCGCCCAGTACTGACCGTGGCATGGCCACCAACAGAGCGCCAAATTTCGGGCATAGCCCGTAGAGCATCAAGATCAGCGCAGCGATCTGGACGACGAACCGGCTGGCTACACGCGTAGTGGCAATGATGCCGATGTTCTGGGTGTAGCTGGTGCAGGGAACGGCGCCCATGGCAGAGCACATGATTCCTCCCAGGCCTTCTGCGAAGATGCCGCGGTTCATGTGCTGTTCGGTGTATTCGACTCCTGCGACGTTGCAGGTCGCTGCGTAGTCGCCGACCGACTCAACCATCGAGGCAAGGTAGCCGACCAGGATGACGAGCATGGCAGCAATCGGGAACTCCCATCCGAATCCTGGGCCACCAAAGGGAAAGAGCTTGGGCAGTGCGAACCACGGCTTGTCTTGAACCAGTGCCCAATCGACGCGTCCTAAGAGGCCGCCGGCCCCGAGCCCAACCGTCCAGATCGCAAAGAAGATCGAACCGCCGCTGATCAGTCCCACTATGCGCTTGGTGCGCTCACTCGCCTGCATTGGCAAAAAGCGCGGAGCCACCTGCAATAGGAACACCATGACGATCACAGCCACGGCAAGCGAAATCTCGACCGAACGCCCCGAACCGACCGACAGCCGGAGCGCCAGCTGACCGAGGCTTAAACCGATCACTACGATCAATGTGCCGCAGACCCGGGCTGGCAAGAAGCGGCGGAGAAGTCCCACCAGTCGCGTTGCGCCGAGCAGCGCCTCGATGATGCCACCGACCAAGATGCCACCCCACATCGCCGGTCCACCGGCCTTGGCTGCAAGGGGCACCATGGTGCCGACGAAGGTGGCCGATGGCCCCTGAATGATGGGCAAGCGATTGCCAATCGTGGTTTGCAAGAGCGTGGCAAGCCCCATCGCCACCAGCCCGAAGTTGATGAACGAGGCGCTGTCGGCAGCGCTCAAACCCATGGCCGCTGCGATCGGTAGCGGAAGGATGAAGGGCGAGATATCAACCAGCGTGTGTTGCCAACCGTAGAGGATTGCTTCCAAGCCCTTTGGTCGCTCTTCGATCGCGTAGCGCAGCTGTTGCGGTTGGGTCATTGCCGATCACCCGCAACCTGAGAGGCGAGGCCTCGCGTCAGCATCAGGTAGGTGATTGCTGACAACAGAAAACCCACGAACCAAGCGTAGGTGTAGAGCGCCTCGAACAATGGAAGCGTGCCGCTGGTGATGCCTGAAGCGGCAAGGAACCCGGGAAGGTTTGGCGCGACGCCAACGATCAACGCGATGATGGCTGAGCGATGGAATCCGTTGGAGTAGGTGTACTGTCCAGTGCTCGAATACAACGCGTCGACGTTGAGATGCGTGCGGCGCAGGATGTAGTAGTCAGCGAGCAGGATCCCGCCGATCGGTCCCAAGAGCGCCGAGTAGCCCACCAGCCACGTGAAGATGTAGCCCGAACTCGACTCGATCAGCTTCCATGGGAAGATGGCGATACCCAAGGCCGCGGTCGCCACTGCGCCCACGCGAAAGGTGAAGCGCTGTGGCGAGAGGTTCACCACTGTGTTTGCTGGCGAGACGATGTTGGCCGCGAGGTTTGTAGACAGCGTTGCGAGGCTCAGAGCAAGGAGCGAGAACACTGTAGCGACGCTTGAGTCCATGCGGCCGAGCAAGACCGTTGGGTCAGCGATGGCTTCTCCGTAGATGGCGACGGTCGCTGAGGTCACCGCGACGCCTAGGAACGAGAAGAGCGTCATGAACAAGGGCAGCCCGACCGCTTGTCCGACCCACTGATCACGTTGTGACCGCGCATAGCGGGTGAAGTCGGGGATGTTGAGCGAGAGCGTGGCCCAGAAGCCGACCATTCCGGTGAGGCTAGGAAAGAAGACCGACCAGAACTGACCTTCCTTGACGCCACCCGGACCGAACGCAGACTTAGCCGAGAGCATCGCTGCGAGGCCGTCTGCTTTGATGAAGGCCCAGACGAAGAGAGCAGCGGCCGAGAGCAGAAGAAAGGGAGCCGCGAGTCGCTCGAGCCAACGGATCGACTGCATACCGCGCCAAACGATGGCCACTTGCAAGCACCAAAACAGCAAAAAGCAAACCAACTCCGCCGGTTGAATGCCCAAGATCGGAAGGTCTGGTGCATCGAGTGCGAACAGGCCGAGTTTAGCGAGCAGCTGAAAGATGGCCGAACCGCCGATCCAGGTCTGGATGCCAAACCAGCCTGCAGCCACCAGGCCGCGCAACAGCGACGGGATATTGGCGCCGCGCACACCAAAGCTCGCCCGAGCGAGTACTGGGAACGGGATGCCGTATTTGGCTCCGGCGTGCCCAGTTAGGACCATGGGGACGAGCACCAAGATATTGCCTAGGGCCACGGTGAGCACCGCTTGCCACCAACTCATGCCCAGATCGACCAAGCCCCCTGCGAGCATGTAGGTCGGCACGCAAGCGACCATACCGATCCACAGGGCGCCAAGATCAAAGGCGGTCCAGGTGCGTTGATCGATGGTTGTCGGCGCGAGGTCCGCGTTGGTCAGCGACGGATCAGGTTGATGTGAGTTTTGCATTGGGATCTCAGTAGAGGTTGCCGCGAGTCATCCAATAAGGGCGCTCTAGAGGATAATCTCGTCAGTACGCAGTTGATCGATGGCAGCCGCGCTCAGCCCTAGGAGTTCGCTCAAGACTGCGTCGGTGTGCTGTCCGAGCTGCGGCGCTGTGGTTGCTCGATGCTCGATGCCTTCGATGCGAAAGGGCGCATCCACCAGGTCGATCTTGCCCAACTCTGGGTGCTCGACGGTCTTGAACGCGCCGCGGGCTCTGAGATGACCGTCGACCCACAAGTCTCGGGCTTCTCGGGAAGGTGCTGCTCTAACCTGCGCCTTCTGGAATTCATCGACTATCCAGTCGCGGTCGCGTTCTCGGGTCCATTCTGCGATCAGCGCATCGAGGGCATCTTCGTTCTGCTTGCGGGCGGTGGCATTGGCAAAGCGTTCGTCGGTTGCCAGTTCAGGGCGACCCAGGACTGCCGTGAAGGCTTCGAACTCTGGGTCCGAATGCACGGAGATCGCCAGCCAGCGATCGACGCCCCAGGCGGGGTAGACGTTGTGAGGAGCGTGACGATGGTGGCGGTTGCCGATGCGCTCGGGGGTTTCGCCGGTCATCTGGAAACCGATCAGCATTTCGCCTAGCAAAGACGTGACACCCTCACATTGTGAGTAGTCGATGAATTGGCCGAGGCCAGTGCTTTCTCGATGGTTCAGCGCCGCAACGATGGAGTAGGCCAGGGTTGCTGCGTTCATGATGTCGATATCGCCGAGTGAATGGCAGGGCGGTTCGTCTGGATGTCCGGTGATGTAGGCGCCGCCGCCGATGCCTTGATGTGGCATGGCATAGCCGAGGTACTCGGTCTCAGGACCACCGTGACCGCGTCCGGAGCTTGAGGCGACGATCAACTGGTCGTTGAGCGCCCGGAGCGCTTCTTGGCCCAGGCCCAAACGATCGAGTGCTCCCGGGCGCATGTTGTCGAACACCACATCTGCTGTCTTGGCCAGATCAAGGGCCAACTGCGCCCCTGCCTCGGTCGAGAGGTCGAGAGTGATCGCCTTCTTGTTCATATTCATCGCGTTGTAGGCCATGCCCTGGTTGGTCGGGATTGAGCTTGGCGCTGAGTCGGGCAAGGGCCAGACGAACGATCTGCGCATGAGATCCTGGCGCTTGTGACTTTCGACCTTGATCACTTCGGCACCTAGGCTCGCGAGCAACAGCCCAGCGTAGGGGCCGGCCCAGACCCAGGCAAACTCGAGAACCCGCACTCCGTCGAGCGGGAGCTTGGTAGTGGCTACTGCGGATTGCACCGATGAAGACTCTGCGGGCGATGACGACTCTTCGGACGATGGAGCTGGAGTTGTGTTGCCCACAAGAGTCTTGACTACGTCTTGATGCTCGTCGAGCTGTGGTGCCGGCTTCAGTGGCAGCGAGGGCGCGCCTGAGAATTTGTAAGGCAAGCCCGGGTAGCGTTGAGTGCCCGCCACGGGATGATCAACGTCTACGAAGTAGTTGCGCGCGGCATACTGGCGATACGCCAGCACGTCGGCTGCGTCGTTGATGGGGCCGTTGGGAATGCGCGCTTCTCCAGCGCGTCGGTGGAGAGCCTCCTTCTCTTGGGTCAGAGCCCACGCATCGATCATCGGAGCGATGTCCATCAGATGGTGATTGCGATAGGCCATCGACTTCCACTCGTCGCCGCTGCACCATTCGGGGTTGCCCATGATGCCGCGGAAGATCTCGAAGTGATGGTCGTCGAAGGCATTGAGAATGATGTAGCCGTCGGAGGTTTCCATGCGTCCCATGGCAGGAGGACGGTCTGGTACTCGACGCCACGACAAGTCGTTGTAGCGCCATAGCGCCACGGCAGGCGAGGCGAGCGCCATGGCCACGTCTTGCATCGAGACGTCGATCAGTTGGCCTTTGGCAGCGTCGATGTTGCGCTGTCCGAACAGGGTCGAAGCGGTGACGAAAGCGGCGAAGATCGCGCTTTGGTAGCTCGCTTGATAGCCGCCGAGCTTGACCGGTGGAGACTCGATGCTGCGGCACCTGGTCGGGAACAAGTTGGCCAAGCCGCCCGCGTGGATTGCGGTCAGTTCATCGCCGGGCATGTCGGCAGCGGGCCCCATCAGACCGTACGGCGTGATCGATACAGACACCAGCGATGGATTGATCGATTGCAGCGACTCCCACCGCAAGATCTCGGGCAGTTCGGTGGCGCGCCGGTTGTCGATCACCACGTCGGCCCAGCGTAGGAGCTCCTTCAGTTGCTCACGATCAGCGTCGCTGCTCGGATCGCAAACGACGCTGCGCTTGTTGGTGTTGAGGTACAAGAAGAGCGCGGACCGCTCTGGGTCGCCTACGTGCCCTTTTGGAAAGGGGCCGTCGAGCCGTGCATCGTCGCCACCCGGCGCTTCGACTTTGATGACATCTGCGCCTAGGTCAGCGAGCAGCTTGCCGCAATAGGGCGCCGAGACAAAGCTCCCGAGTTCGAGCACGCGGGTCCCAGAGAACGGGCGGCACTGATCAGCGTCGTTGGCAGGCGGGGTCGAATCCGTTGGCGTTGCGGGTGGCATCGGTTCATCCAGAGTCAGTTGGTGTGAGGTGAGCTACTTTACGTGACGCTGCCCACTGTGGCTAAGGACTACTAATCGAGGAACGTCGTCCTTGCCGATGTTTGAGGCTTGCCACAACTCATGCAAAGCGTTCACTCCGGCGGGGCCCGACTCAGCAGGATCAGGCGGGATCAACCTAGTGAAATTGACTCAGCGGGAGCACCGAGCAGAGCCACCCAGTAGAACCACCCAGTAGAGCCAGCCACTACAGCGGGCAGGCCTCAGGCGATGGCAATTCGTGGCGCTCTCCAGCATGCCGAGTCTTCGCGCTCGCTGCCGAGAACTTCGTGACCTGTTTCGACGGACCGGGGCTACCAGCCTCAGGCCCGCTGGGGCCTAACCAACGATGTTCACCAGACGGCCAGGTACAACGATCACCTTCTTCGGTTCACGACCGTCGAGGAAGCGTGTTGCTGCTTCGGTCTCCAGCGCCAGGCGTTCTAGGGTCTCTTTGTCGGTGTCCTTGGCGACCTGAAGCGCTGCGCGCTTCTTACCATTGACCTGGATGACCAGTTCTATCTGATCATCCACGGTCAATGCTTCGTCGTGCTCGGGCCAAGGCGCAAGAGCGACCAGGCCTTCGTTGCCGAGGCGTTGCCACAGCTCCTCGCCGATGTGAGGCGAGAAGCTAGACAAGATACGCACGAACATCGAGGCGCTCTCTTTGGGCAGTGTCTCGGCGGCGGTGGCCGCGTTGACCCAGATCATCATCTCCGAAATGGCGGTGTTCATTGCCAGCGCTTCGATGTCTGCGCTCACCTTCTTGATGGTCTTGTGCAGTTGTCGCCAAAGTTCGTCTTCTGAGCTTCCGGGTGCGTCTGTCAGTTTCGAAGCCAGCTGTCCGGTGTCTTGGTCAACCACCAGTCGCCAACAGCGCTGCAGGAAGCGATACACCCCTTCAACGTCCTTGGTCGACCAAGGCTTGACTTGTTCGAGCGGGCCCATGAACAACTCGTAGAGCCTGAGCGCATCTGCGCCGTACTCGGCGATGACATCGTCCGGGTTCACCACGTTGAGTCGCGACTTGGACATTTTCTCGACACGAGTGTCGAGCTTCGAATCAGTGCCGGTGAGGAAGAACTCGCCGTCGCGCTCTTCGGTGTCCTCGGGACTGATGTACTTGCCCTTCTGGTCTCGGAACGACGCAGCCAGGATCATGCCCTGGTTGAACAGTCGTTGGAACGGCTCTTTGGTTGACACCAGACCGCAGTCGTACAGCACCTTGTGCCAAAACCGTGCGTACAAGAGATGCAGCACCGCATGCTCGACGCCGCCGATGTA
Source organism: Acidobacteriota bacterium (assembly GCA_029263415.1). Lineage (GTDB taxonomy): Bacteria > Acidobacteriota > Thermoanaerobaculia > Multivoradales > Multivoraceae > JAJCXN01. The sequence continues at coordinate 166,537 of JAJCXN010000005.1, read as the reverse complement.
GAGATCTACCGGCATCCAGTATTTCTCGAGTTCGGGGTCGAAGGCGGCTTGATCGTTGTTGGCGTCGATGTAGCGCAGGTAGTACCAACACGAACCAGCCCATTGCGGCATGGTGTTGGTTTCGCGCATGGCTCGTCGGCCGTCGGGCAGTTCGACCATCAGCCAATCGTCTTCGGCGCGGGCAAGTGGCGGACGACCGTCGGCGGTTGGTTTGTACTCGTCGACCTTGGGTAGCTCGACCGGAAGATCTTCGACTGGCACGGTGACCACTTCGCCGGTTGGTTCACCGGTCTCGTCGACCACGTGCACCACCGGGAAGGGCTCGCCCCAATAGCGCTGACGGGAGAACAGCCAATCACGCAGCCGGTACTCGATCCGTCCTTTGCCATGACCGTTCTCTTCGAGCCAGGAGATCATGGTGTTCTTGGCTTCGGCGATCTCCAATCCATCGAGGAAATCGGAATTGATCGCAGCTCCTTCACCGGTGAACGCTTCACCATCGAAGTCGCTAGGCGGTTCGACGGTGCGCACGATCGGCAGATCAAATTCCTTGGCGAAGTCCCAGTCCCGTTGATCCTGGCCCGGAACCGCCATGATCGCACCGGTCCCATACGACGCTAAGACGTAGTCGGCGATCCAGATGGGAACGGGTTTGCCGGTGGCAGGGTGAATGGCCTCTGCGCCCGTCGAGACCCCGGTCTTTTCTTTGGCGAGGTCGGTGCGCTGCAGTTCACTCTTGTTGCGAGCTGCCTCGCGATAGGTGGCCACTGCATCGCGTTGAACGTCTGAAGTGATCTTGTCAACCAACGGATGTTCAGGGGCCAAGACGCAGTAGGTGGCGCCAAACAGGGTGTCGGGCCGAGTGGTGAAGACGGTGAACGCATCGTCGTGCCCGTCGACGCGGAAAGTGATCTCAGCGCCTCGCGATTTGCCGATCCAGTTGCGCTGCATTTCTTTGACGTGTTCGGGCCAGTCGACATCGTCGATTTCTGAAATCAGGCGATCGGCGTAGGCCGTGATTTTGAGCATCCACTGCTTCATGGTGCGCCGCTCGACGGGATCACCCGTCTCTACGTAGGCGCCATCTTTGACTTCCTCGTTGGCGAGTACGGTGCCTAAAGCTGGGCACCACCACACTGGCACTTCTGCCATGTACGCGAGGTCGCGCTCATAGAGCTGCAGGAAGATCCACTGGGTCCAGCGGTAGTAGTCAACTGACGACGTGCTGACTTCGCGCGACCAGTCGTACGAGAAGCCCAAGCGTTTGATTTGGCCTCGAAAGTTGTCTACGTTGCGCGTGGTGATGATCGATGGGTGAATGTTCTCGCGCACGGCTGCGCGTTCCGCCGGGAGTCCGAAGGCGTCCCAACCCATAGGGTGCAGGACGTTGAAACCTTGCATGCGCTTCATCCGCGAGTACACATCGGTGGCGGTGTAGCCCTCAGGATGACCGATGTGGATGCCAGCCCCAGAGGGGTACGGGAACATGTCCAGCACGTAAACCTTGGGTTTCTTTCGCAGCTCTTCGAGATCGTTGGAAACAACAAATGCGTTCTGGTCTTCCCAGGCGTCTTGCCATTTGCCTTCGATATCACTCGGTCGGTAGCTAAATTCGGGCATCTCTGTTTGGGCCCTTTCTGGGCTTGAGATCGGAAAGGTCTGGGCTACGCAGGCAGCGCAGCGCGTACGGCCGGCAATCCTACCGAAAGCGCCCTCGCAGATGGTCCTCTGAGTCAGCGTTGACGATGCTCATCGACGGTTCATTGCCCTTTGGAGAGGTCACCAAGTTTGGATTTGCGAATCGGCCACTGAGACCATAGCCTTCCGGTGACGAGTGCCTTCTTGTGACGAGAAGCGTGCCGCTCCCGCTCGAAAGTCATATGAACGATCACTACGACAAGACCGCTCGCTGCATCCTGGTTGGGCCGGAAGGCTACCTGCTGGTGAAGCACTCCAATTGCAGTGCGCAGAACCTCGGCAAGTGGGGGTTGCCCGGTGGTCGGCTCGAGCTCGGTGAAGCCGCCAGGGCTACATTACGGCGCGAACTCATGGAAGAGCTGTTCATCGACATCGAAGAATTCGTCGCCGTGGGCCGCTACCGCTACAAAGACTGTTGGCACCGGGTATTTGCCGCTGAGTACGAAGGCGGGATCGAGCGATGGGACGAAGCCGAGATTGCGGCGGCCCGCTGGCATTCGCTGAGCGAAATCGAGAGTGCCGAAGTGGCGGGCCAGCTGCACACCGGGTTCGAGGCGTCGGCAATTCGCGATCTCGAGTCGCACGCCCACTCGATCACAGGGCCGCAGTAGGGGATCGCCGTTTCTACCTCGCCCAGGTCTCGCAAGGCCCTAGCGTCAGGTCGTGCAGCACCGGAGCCGGTGGTGTTGCTCCATGGCCTGTTTCGCACGCCTCGCTCGATGAGCATTCCAGCTCGTTGGCTCGCGAGCCAAGGGTACGAGCCGCACAACATTGGCTATCCGTCACGCAAGCAACCGCTGGCAGAGTTGGCTCATGGCTTGGCCGTAGAACTCGAGCGGCGCTTTGGCACGGATCCGAGACGCGTTCACTTTCTGACCCACTCCATGGGCGGTGTGGTGCTAAGACAGCTGTGCGCGCTGATTGCCGAAGGGACCATCGCTGCCTCGTGGAAGCAGGGGCGCGCGGTCATGCTCGCGCCGCCTAACCAGGGCAGCCTGTTGGGTGAGGCTGTGGGAGACCGTCGGCTTCATCAGTTCCTGTTCGGCGAGGCTGGTCAGGAGATCAGAGCGGTTGAGGGCGCGGCGATTTCCGAGCTGCCGTTGCCGAAAGAGGTCGGCTTGATCGCGGGAACGCGGTCGGTTGGGATTTACAAACGCGCGCTACGCGGCAAACCGGAAGCTGGGTGGACGAACGACGGCACCGTCGCGGTCAACGAGGTGCGGGTGGGCGAAGCACCGTTAGTCGAAGTGACCTCGGGACACACCTTCATCATGAACAGTCGCGATGCTCTCGAGCACGCGGTGCACTTCTTTCAAACCGGCAAATTCTCTGAAGATTGAAGCTTGGTTTGCCCTCCAGCTGTTGAGGGCCGAAGTTCTTTATCGTGATCTCTTGGTGCCAGTCGCCAGTCGCCAGTCGCCAGTCGCCAGTTTCAGTCGCCGGTCCCAGTCGCTAGTCGCTAGTCGCTAGTCGCCTGCGGGCATGACCCAAATGGGGGAACTCCAGGCGCGCTCTTGAATGGTTGAATGGAGGGCTGGCGAAGGCGCGACTCCCGCTCTCAGCGCATCCCAAGTCGACCAACGGCAGACGGGGTTCTCGAGCACGCGAACGTAGTAGGCAGCTCGTTCTTGGGCATCGAAGTCGGGATCACTCCACACGGCCTTGAGCTCCTTGGCGCCGAGGCCTGCTGAGATCGAGCAGTCGCTGAGATCAACTGTCGCTCCGTTGTCAGGACAACGGCCGCTCTCTGGCATAAGTCCGTCAGAACACGCAACGTCGATCACCGCTTCGTGACTACCATCATCGTCAATCCACAGCTTGATCATTTGCAATCGCTGCAGTGGTGCACTGCGTGCGTCACGTGTTGCCCAGGCTAGGAACTTGGGTGTGGCCCCATCGGTGTTGATCAGGTCGCCACCCATGGGCACGCCGCCAGCGTAGGCACCGGTAATCATGTCTGCTGATTCAAGGATGCCGTCGTCGTAGTCGAAGCCAGCGAAGAAACGAATGCGCATGCGCGGCCCTGAGGTGCCAAAGGTCTCCTTGCGACGCAACGCACCGTACAGTGAGTCGCGGGTGTTCTCTTCGGCCCAGACACCAGCTAGTCCCGATGCACCCCAGGTGTTGTAGTAGGTATCGAGGTACAAGGAACCGTCTTCGTTGGGTTCGTCGAGCGGGACCGAGCCGCGCAGCTGTCCGGTGGCATCGCGTAGACCGACTTTGGAGTGGTAGTTCGATTCCTCCGGCGTGGGCGCGCCGTTGTGAGTGTCGGTGGAAGCCATGATGCCGAAGGCGAAGGGGTTAAAGCCTTGCTCTTCTTGGAAGGCAAGACCGTTGCGTAACGCGTCGCGAACGTAGCTACCCGTGGGCTCGCTGAGGATGGTCGTGGCGATCTTGAACGGCATGATCTCGAAGTCAGCCCACTCGTCGTTGGGTGAGAGCAGCGGGTGTACTTCCGATGTGCCCTTGACCTGGCTGATCTCGACCAGTGGCTCGTTGCGCATCCGTTGGTCGGCGTATGCGGCATCGAACGGTGTGCCGTCGAAGGTCGAGAGCTTGAACATCTGGCCCCCGCTGCCGTTTGAATTGTGCGGAATCGCAAGCGCTTCCATGCCCTGGGCACGTTGAGCGTCCATCCAATCCCAAAGGTCTTCTGCGTTCGCCGAGTCAACACGGCTGAAGGGTAGGGCTGGCGCTTCAGATCCTCGGAAGATGACGTTGCGATGCATGTTGTTGCGATCAGGAGAAGCGGTGTACTCATAGCCTACGAACGCAGTGAAGTGGCCGGGATCGTTGTGGCGATTTGCCGATTCGACGATGCTTGCCCATGCCGAGGCTCGAGTGGGGTCGGGGTCAAAGCCGGGGTCATCGGAATTCATGAAATCGATCATGCCGTAGAAGCGTTCACGGATGGTCATGCCAGTGTCGCCGCGCATTTCTGCAGCGACATCTAGACCGTGGAGCTCGCTTTGCGGATCAGACATTGCGGGGAGAACGCCTAGGTAGGTCGCGTGGTCGGTGACCGCCATGAAATCCAACGCTCCGCTCTCTAGCTGGATGTCGAAGCCGCCAGCATGTTCGATCGGCGCACCCTTGGCGTACTCGTAGGCCTGATCAGGGGAGGCACGCACGTTGAAGATGAAGGCGTCGAATGAGTAGCGGGTGTGCACGTGCAGATCACCGAAGAAGGCGTCGCGGTTGGGGTTAGGAGCTGGGCGCTCGCGTTCGTTGGACACCAAGGAAGCAGTCTCCGGTGCTGCGCACCCAAAGGAGAGCGCCCCAAAGATGAAGACACCGCCGGCGAGCGTTGCGAGTATGAGGGGTCGACGCAAGCGAGCAATGCGCATGGAATCTCTCCTGGAAGTAGCGGCAGGCTAAGGAATGTGGTGAGTGCGGCCAGGCTAGCAGCCGAGATGGCGGGCCGCCGGCGAACACGCCCATGGAACAGCCATGACTACTGTGCGTGGTCGATGCCGAGGGCAATCAGTGCCTGGGCACAGCGCTCACTGGCTTGGTCGAGGGGTCGCTTGCAGATGGCGTCGATCCAACGCCGCCGCTGTTCACTCAAAGCCTGCGGTTGATTGAGGCACTCGAGCACGACCCGCCCCAGTTCCTGGGCGCTGTTCGCCCAGTGCACGGGCTGAATAGCGTGAACTGTTCGAAAGTGAGGCAGTCGATATGCGGCGGCTGTGTTCCAGCTGGGGTCGGTCGGGCCGTCCGGTTCGTAGTTGAGGAACACCGCAGGCTTATCGAACAGTGCGAAGTCCATGGCCATGGTCGATCCAAGGTTGACCACAAGGTCTGAGTGGCGCACCAGATTCACCAAGTGATCGACATCGGCTTTCGTGGGCAAGATTCCTTGCCAGTCTCCACCGACCCCTTCGGTGCTCATCAGCCACCGTGGTGGAGCCTGCTTGATCTGCGGAAAATCTCGGAGGACCGCGTCATAGCGATCCGACAGGTCGACGGGCGCACGGCGAAAGAGGATCTGCGGTTGCTGGTCGGATGGCAAATGACAGCCAGCGTCGGCGAGCCCTTTGGCTAGATCGCGCAGAAAGGTCGGATCCTTGGGGGAGGTGGCCGTGTCGTCTCCTGAAAAGCAGACGATGGGGCGGTCCTGGTCCAGTTCGAGTTCGCTGCAGAAGTCGGTCCTGCTTTGGAAACGGTTTTGGTCGAGGTACGGCTCGAACTGTGGGGTACCGACTTCGACCACGGCTGCTGGACCGAGGTTGGGAAAGTACCTAGCCATCTGGCGGGCCATCGATGAGCCCCAGACCAAGTAACGATCGGCCTCGATGGGCATCCGCCCTTTGGGCAGGTTGTCCCAGGAGAAGATGAAAGTCGCTGTCGGAATGCCGAGCGCTCTTGCAGCCGTCATCGCAGGCAGTGCGGCGCTGGCGCGCTGGTGAGTGCAGAAGACCACGCTTGGCTTCTCACGCTTGAGCCACTGCGTCATCTGGTAGGTGGATTCGCTACGAGCGACGGCGCGTCGTAGTGGTGCGTCGAATCGACCGGGGTTACGGTGACCGAGGTTCGCCAGCATTCGTGCGGTGGCGATGAGTGCTCGACTCTTCAATCCACCTCGCGCCTTCAGTCGAGCGAGTTGTTCGGTGCCAGCGTCGTCTTGGTCGTGGCGATAGAGCTGCGAGAGACTCTTCGCCTCGCGCAGGCAGCGGACGAGCGGTGTTTCGCGAAAGGGTGGTAGTCGTTTGAACCGGATTCGGCCGGAGTCGATCTCCGCTTTCAGATGGCAGCGGTCGAGATCCGCCTCGTTCAGACTGTGAAGAATCGTGATGGGTCCAGGCAGCGACTGCCACAGCCGGCCGAGCACAAAGTTGCGATAGCCAACGCCGTCGGGCACCAGGACCACGACGTGAGGCTCTCTTGGTATTGCCATGGCGACCTAGCTCTGGATGATGAAAACCACGAGCAAACCAAGGTAGGTACCCAGGGCGTTGCCCAGTGCGCCCACCAAGATCGATGGCAACTCAAGATCCTCCCGTTTGAGGCTGCGGGCTAGGACCAACGCAGTGGCACCGCCACCCACCGCAGCTTGGCTGGCGACCGAAGCTGCCTCGATGTCGCCGCCTAAGAGTTTGGCGCTGCCGAACAGAACGACACCATGGATCAAGAGCAGGGTGACAGCGAAGCTGGCGACTAAAATCGCTACATCACCACTTGAACGTAGGGCGTCGAGATCACACAGGGCGCCGATCACTGCGAGAAAGAGGTAGACCGCGAACATGCCCAATAGCCGTGAGCCGCGTAACCTCGAGACGATCGGTAGCTGCGCAAGGATCAGGGCGATGGTCGTCAGCACCAAGATTCCGGGCACCTTGAAGCCGAGCATGGGTTCGATCCAGCCGGGCAATGTGTCTGCCAGCCAGACCGTCCCCAGCCCTAGGCCGCCAAGCAGTCCCAAACTGGTGGTCGACAATCGGCCGTCGCCTTCGATCGCGCGGGTCGGAGCGCTCGTTTTGGTGCGCATTGTTCGTGCGCTGCGCAAGACCTTGGGGATGAACAGGGTTACCGCCATCCAAACCGTTGTGAGTGCGGCATCGACGGCATTCGCGGCCGCCATCAGCACGCCGTCGCTCACTTCGTAGTGTGAGGCTAAGGCAACGAAGTTCACGCTGCCGCCGGTGTACGTGCCGGTGAACATGCCGGTGAGGGCAGCGCCGTAGTCGTCGATCTGGCCTGGAAGATCGAAGATCAAGCTGGCCAGCAGCGCTGCGACGCTGGTTGCGGCACAGGCTAAGAGGAACAGCGGCAGGAGCGACCGCGCACCCTTCCAGATGCGTTTGAGGTCGACTTCAAGCAAGAGCCAAAAGATCGCAAGCCAAGCAACTTCGTGAAAGAGCGCGCCGTAGGTTGCGTTGGTGCCAGTGCTGGTTGGAATGATGCCGAGGTTGGCCACTACCGCAGTCAAAACGATCACGGTCAGCGCGGTGCCCGCGTGGCGCAGTGGCGTGTTGAGAGCGAGGAACTCACTGACCACCACGCACAAGCAGAGGACTGCTATCAGCGCCACTGGACCATTGAACAGAGCGGGTGAGAACGGGATTGCTCCAAGGACCGCGGTCGATGGAGCTGCGCCTTGAAGAGCGCCGAGGCTAAGTGCGTTGAGCATTCGCCAAGCGTAGCTGATCAAGAGCGCCCATTCTTCGGGTATTCATGAAACGCCAAAGGGCACCGCAGGTGCCCTCCCCCCAAAGGGCACCGCAGGTGCTTTCCCCGATGGGCGGTGCAGTTGCCTTTCGAATACAGCGACCGCAGGTGCCGCTCATCTGTCGGACGCCCTGGTGGATGTTCGCCGATTCCCACGATGCAAGTACGTTTCGCGTGCGTGCGCCGCAGAGTCCACCGGCCGGGCCTACTTTGCCGGTCACGCCGCGTCCTCCGTGAGCAGCCTCAGGCTAAACTTTCGTAATTCGATTCACAGTTCATTCGATGATCCAACCGATGAGGACCTACAACAATGAAGCTTTACGAGGGGACCAGCGGCTTCTCCTACCCGAAGTGGAAGGGGAGCTTCTATCCGGACAAGCTCGCGCAGAAGAACTTTCTCGAGTACTACTCGAACCAGCTCGCCGCAGTCGAGATCAACAACACCTTTTATCGGATGCCAAAGGCGGAGTTGCTCGAAAAGTGGGCGGAGACGGTGCCAGAGGAGTTCCGCTTTGTACTCAAGGCCAATCGTCGGATCTCGCACTTTCAGCGATTGGTCGACTGTGAGGACAACGTCGACTACCTGGTGAAAATGGCAAGGGCACTAGGGCAGCGTCGGGGTCCCTTTCTCTTGCAGTTGCCACCCAACTTCAAGATCGCGGTTGAACGCTTGAAGACCTTTCTCGAGATCTGGCCACCGCAAGAGAGGATTGCGATCGAATTTCGCAATCCCACCTGGTTTGAAGACGAAGTTTTTGATGTTCTGCGGAACGCCGGTGCAGCGCTGTGCATCGCCGAATCTGGCACCGACATGGACGCGCCGGTGGTCGCTACGGCCGATTTTGGCTATCTGCGGTTGCGGCGCGAGGACTACGCCGATGGCGACGTTGAGAGTTGGGCGCAGCGTGTGAGAAAGGAGATGGCCGCTCAGTGGGAGGATGTCTATGTTTTCTTGAAGCACGAGGATGCGGGGGCCGGGCCTCGACTGGCCAAAGTCTTCAAGGATGAGTTCGAGCGCTAACGGGGCGCCTTGGTGTGAGCGCACGAGAGCGGTTCATCCCAAAGGCCTGGAGCTGTGATCGCAGCGGTCTGCGAGAGAAGCCGGTAGAGTGGCTAGGCACGCGTCGATTCCATTGTGAGGCAGTAAGGGAGAGCCGGTTTGCTACATCGAAGGCGGTTCTTAGCTGGACTCGGCGGTCTTGGGGCTGCATCGTTGGCAAGTGGCTTACAGCCCAGGATTGATCCGTCGATGGACCCGAAAATGGGCTTCATTGGCTTTGGGCCGGCATCTGAAGCGCAGCGGATAGCCACTGTTCGAGGGAAGATCGCGGGGTTCGGCGAGCGCTACGGATTCCGCGTCGAAGAGTTGAGTCAGCCGGAGCTAGAGGCTGGCGACTTCGGCCCTATGGGTGGATTCTTCGTCTACGGTGCGGGGTTGAGTGCTTCTACATCGAGTTGGTCACCGCTGAGCGATCGAGCGATGAAGGTGCTGAGCAAGGCGATCAAGAAGGGCGCCGGGATGGTGGCTTTGCACGAGGCTGCGGGCATCGCGCCCTCAGGCGGTGCACGGCTTCGTAACCAAGCGAAACGCAGCAGTTGGGTCCAGATGTTGGGCGGAGAGAGCTTTGGCTCGCTAGCGGCAAGAACCGGGCGGATCAGGATGGCCGATCGAAGCGTTCCCGGGATGACGCAGCTACGGAGCGGATTCGAACTCGAAGAGCGCTGGTTGACGCTCAAGAACTTTGACCCGGAGATGCACGTCATCATGGTCCAGGAAACGGCGGAGCTAGAGGGTGACTTGTACCAGCGGCCGCCATATCCCTTGACCTGGTTGCGCTACCACGGCAAGGGTCGGATTTTCTATTCAGGTCTTGGATACGAACTGGATGGCTGGGATGGCGACGTTCTAAGGCGATGTGTCGCTGGCGGTACGTTGTGGGTGTTGCGCGATACCGAGGCGGACGTTTCCGCCAATCTCATGCGCGTGACACCGCGGGCAATTCAGGCTGTGTACCCTGGGTAGTGTGGGGGGTGTAGGTAGGAGCCAGTGCGGCGGGTTGGCGGTAGTCTTCCTTGAGTCAATACTGGAGATTAGGAATGACCTGGAACGACGAAGTCCAACAGATCGATCAACGCCATCGATTGGCGAAGGAGATGGGTGGGGAGGAGTCTGTTGCCGGACACCATGCACGCGGAAAGTTGACGGTGCGCGAACGGGTGGCATCGCTGGTGGATGCCGGCTCGTTTGTTGAAGAAGGACCCCAGGCGGGATACTCGGAGGTCGACGAGGCGGGCAAGGTGACGTCATTTCTTCCGGCCAACTATGTGGTCGGCTTAGGCCGAGTCGGTGGGCGGCGTTGCGTGGTGGGGGGTGAGGACTTCACCCAACGGGGTGGTTCGCCGACTCCGGCGGGCTTGAGGAAGAGCGTCTGGTCGGAAAGCCTAGCGTTGCAGCTGCGCCTGCCGCTGGTGCGGTTCTTGGAGGGCGGCGGAGGCAGCGTGACCGGCTCGGGCGGCAAGGGTACGCAGGCCCCGGTGGGGGATCCGGTGTACTCAACACCACGCTTTCTGTCGATCGCGCAACTGCTCGGCGTTGCACCGGTGGTATCGGTGGCCTGTGGTGCGGTCGCAGGGTTTCCAGCGGCGCGCCTGGTGGCATCGCACTTGGCGATCATGAGCAGGTCGACCTCGCAAGTACTGATCGCTGGCCCGGCGGTGGTCGAACGCGCACTAGGCGAGAAGAAGACCAAGCAAGAGCTGGGCGGAGCAGAGGTGCACGAGGTCAACGGAGTGGTTGATCTGGTCGCTGACGACGAAGAGCACGCCATGGTGATCGCTCGTCAGTTTCTGTCGTACTTGCCGCAGCGCGCAGGCGAGGTTGCGCCACGGGCGAGTTCTGTCAGTGCCGATCCAGTGGAGCGAGCAGAAGAAGAGCTGCTGGAAATCATTCCGCGCGATCGGCGACGCCTATACGACATGCGACGCCTGCTCAAACTCATTGTTGATCGAGACTCGCTGTTTGAGATGACGCCTGGCTTCGGAGGTTCCCAGATCACGGCACTAGCTCGGTTTAGCGGTCGCTCGGTGGGCGTATTGGCCAACGATCCCAAGGTGCTGGGCGGGGCGATGGACGCTCAGGGTTCGCAGAAGGTGCGGCGATTCATCAATTTCTGCCAGACCTTCCACCTGCCGATCGTGAGTTTGGTCGATGAACCGGGGTTCCTAATTGGCAGCGCTTCAGAACGAGCTGGGACCATCCGCTACGGCATGGAGGCGATCGCAGCGGTGGTGCAGTCAACCGTACCGTGGGTGTCAGTAGTGGTCAGGCGAGCCTACGGAGTGGCTGCGGCAGCACACTTCGGCAACCAGGGTCGGGTCTACACTTGGCCGTCTGCAGACACCGGTGCCTTGCCGGTTGAAGGTGGTGTGGCGGTCGCTTTCAGGCGTGAGATTGCCGCAGCGCCTAATCCGGACCAACGGCGCGCAGAACTTGAAGAACAGTTCGCAGCTCGGCGCACGCCGTTCCCGCGCGCCGAGTCGTTCGCGGTTCACGACTTGATCGATCCGCGGCAGACGAGAGCCAAGGTCTGTGAGTGGCTCGAGCTAACCGAGGATCGGGTCGCAGAGCACGCTGAATCTGCCCGTCATCGACTGCGGCGGAGCTGAGTTGCTAGGAGCTTGCTCTGGTGCATTGCCTTCCGCGTGACGACACGGCGGAATGGCATGATTGGGTGCTTGACCAAACGAGCACCACGGGCCGCTCTCAACAAGCTACTAGTTGACGGCTTCGGGTTCTTGAGGTTCGGTGGTGGTCTCTTGGGTGTCCGCTTGTTCAGCCTTGGGCTCGGACTCAAGCGTCTCGGGTTCTTGCACTTCAGGCTCGGGAGCGCCGGTGACTGCCAAGCTGAGAGCTGCTTCGTCGGACTCAGCATGACTGCGATCGACGACGACGCTGCCTCCGTGTCGCAGATCGCCAAACAAGATGTCGTTGGCCAGCGGGCGCTTGATCTCGCGATCGATCAGCCTACGCATGGGTCTTGCGCCAAAATCGCGCTCGTAGCCATTCTCGGCTAACCAGCTGCGAGCAGCCGGTGCCAGTTCGATGTCGATGTTCTTGGTCTTGAGCTGTTCGGCAAGTTCGCCGAAGAGCTTGTCGGCCACCAGTTCGATCGACGCTGTTTCAAGCGGCTCAAACACGATCCATTCGTCCAGTCGGTTACGGAACTCGGGGCTGAACAGCTTCTCGATCGCCGGTCGAGACTTGGACTCGGTCGATGCCTCACCTGAGCCGTCGTTGCCGCTGAAACCGAGTGATTTGCCGGTCAGTTCGCGACCGCCCGCGTTGGTGGTCATGAGCAAGATCACGTGTCGGAAATCAGCTTTGCGCCCGTTGTTGTCCGTAAGGGTGGCGTGATCCATGACCTGCAACAAGACGTTGAAGACGTCCGGGTGCGCCTTTTCGATTTCGTCGAGCAGGAGCACGGTGTGCGGTGTTCTTCGGATGGCATCGGTCAAGAGCCCGCCCTGGTCGAAGCCGACGTATCCAGGAGGCGCACCGATGAGGCGCGACACGGTGTGCTTTTCCATGTACTCGCTCATGTCGAAGCGCTGGAAGCCAACGTCCATCGCGTCTGCAAGTTGGCGGGCGAGTTCGGTCTTCCCGACTCCGGTAGGGCCCGAGAACAAGAATGAGCCGATTGGTCGCTCCAGCGGGCCGAGGCCAGCACGGGACAGCTTGATGGCCGATACCAAAGTTTCAATCGCCTGGTCTTGGCCGAAGATCACTGACTTGAGCTTGGTCTCGAGATCCTGGAGTGACTCTTCCTCTGACTGCGAGACGCTCTGCTCGGGGATCTTGGCTAAGGCTGCAACTACTTGTTCCATCTCGCGGCCGCTCAGCCGCTGTAACCGATCCTCTTCGCGAAGCTGGTTTGCAGCGCCTGCCTGGTCGATGACATCGATCGCCTTGTCTGGAAGACGGCGGTCGTTGATGTACTTGTGCGCAAGCTCAGCGGCGCGCTCGAGACCGGGATCGGTGTACTTAACCTCGTGGTGGTCTTCGTATTTCTCGCGCAGTCCTTTGAGAATCTCGATGGACTCTTCAAGGCTGGGCTCTTCGATATCGATCTGGTGAAAGCGTCGGGCGAGGGCCCGGTCGCGTCCAAAGGCTTTCTTGAACTCGGCGTGGGTGGTGGAGCCGATGCAGCGCAGGCGGCCGTTGGCGAGTGCTGGCTTGAGTATGTTGGATGCGTCCATAGCGCCACTCGACACAGCGCCGGCCCCTACGATGGTGTGAATCTCGTCGATAAAGAGAATGTGGTCGTCATCGTCGGTGACTGCTTGGATGACCGCTTTTAGGCGCTGCTCGAACTCGCCTCGATACTTGGTGCCAGCTAGCAGCGCGCCCATGTCGAGCGAGTAAATGGTGGCGTTCTTGAGCAGTTTGGGAAGAGCACGATCACCGATCTTGCCGTCATGAATCGCTAGCGCGAGACCCTCGACGATCGCCGTCTTGCCGACGCCCGGATCGCCGACGAGGACCGGGTTGTTCTTGCGGCGGCGCGCTAGTGTTTGCATCATTTGATGCAGTTCCAAGTGGCGGCCGACTAAGGGGTCGATCAGACCTTCCTCTGCGGACTCGTTGAGGTTGGTGGCGAAGGCCTCAAGCGGATCGCCGAACTCGTCGTTTTCTCCGCTGAGTTCGCCGCCCATTTCTTGATCGTCGCCTGATTCAGTCCAGGCATCTTTGCCAGCGCCATGAGACAAGTAGCGCACCACGTCAAGGCGCGTCACATCTTGCTTTTGCAGCAAGTAGACAGCTTGCGAGTCCGGTTCGCGTAGCAGAGACGCAATGATGTTGCCCGAGTCGAGTGAGTCTCTTCCTGCGCTTTGCAGTTGCACTGCCGCCCGCTCGAAAACGCGCCAAAGAGCCACGGTCTGTTTGGGTTCGAAGTCGTCGTCTTCGTCATCTGCAGGACTATCTACCGTGGCCAGATTCTCCTCGAAGAAGGTTTCGAGGTCGGTGACCAGTTTGCCGACGTCCACTCGGATTGCCTTGAGCAGTTTTAGCGCGTTGGGATCGGCGCACAAAGCCAACAGTAGGTGTTCAAGAGTGACGTACTCGTGACGCCGCTCGCGCGCTTCGCTGATCGAGGCTTCTAGGCTGGTGCGAAGCTCGTCGGTCATGTTGATCACAGTGGATCGTCTCCCAGGGTGTTTGCAGATGAAGTGGTTGAGGAGCTACGAGTCACCGGGGGGCTTCGGGATCGTTGGGATCGCCTGATCCGTCCGCTCCATCGTCGGGGTCGGTAGGCTCCATGGTGAACAGGAGCGGAAAGTTCGACTCTTCCGAAAGAGCGGTGACCTCTGCGATCTTGGTTTCAGCGACCGAGAAGGGATACAGCCCAACAACACCGACGTCGTTGTTGTGTACGTGCAGCATGAGTGCGGTGGACTCGGCTTCACCCTTAGCGAACACATGCTTGAGTACCAAGACGACGAACTCCCGCGGGGTGAAGTCGTCATTGTGTAGCAGCACTCGATACATCCGAGGGCGCTTGATGCGTTGCTTCGGCTTGCTGCGGGTTAAGACCTTGCCGTCTTGATCTTCGTGGGGATCGCGCTGGGTCATTGGCTGCGCTGGGTCCTTGTCTGCGCTGGGTTTGGATTCTTGGAGTGGTGTGCGGTTTGCGGCTTCAGCGAGCGATGAACAATAGCAGTGTGGCCGAACCCGTCCGCAATCACGCTAGCTGCGGTCTCGATCGAGTCCGTTCTGAGCCTTCCAACGTTCGATGCCAGCTCGATGTTCGTCTGCATCGCGAGCTAGAGCTTGGGTCAAGGCGTTTTGAATGTGATCTTGTGCAAACCAGAGTGAGTGGTAAACGAGGGTGGGCTCGAAGCCTCGCGAGATCTTGTGCTCGCCGCCGGCGCCGCCCTCAAAAACTTCGAGGCCTCGTGCGATGCACTCATCGATGGAGTGGTAGAGACATACGTTGAAGTGCAAGAAGCGATGCTCTTCGTGACATCCCCAGTAGCGACCATAGAGATGGGTCGGCGAGGCGATGTTGATCGCACCGGCCACGATTTCTGCAGGCGCCCCGGCGCCGGGGCGCTGCGCGGTCACCAACTCCACCGACTGGGAGAGTGCCGGGTCAGTGAACAGAATCTCGAAGAAGTCGCGATTGAGGTAGGTGCCGCCCCACATGTATTTTTCGCAAGTGGTGCGGTAGAGCTCGAAGGCGATGTCAGGGAAATCCAGCTCAGGACCCTCGCCGCTCGCGTTGCGCTCGACTCGATCGGCATGTCGCCAGGTCTCAATAGCGATGTCTTGGCTCGCTGGTGCTCGTCGTTCCTTCCGAATCTGTTTGCGCTTGCGCCCAGGCAGTCGATCCAACCAACTCTCGGGTCCACTGTAGTCGTAGTTGCGCCAGTGATACTGCATCAAGGTTCGCGTGGCCATTCCGGCGTTGGCAAGAGACTCGACCTCGGCCTCCGAGTGATACAGCACTTGGATCGAACCCAGTTCCATAGAGCGGGCGGCTTCTCGCGCGAGATTCATCAATAGACGCGCTGCGAGCGAGTGATCGAAATTTGGGGCGACCAAGATCCTGGGCCCCGTCACTGGACTAAAAGGGATACCCACCACCAGCTTGGGGTAGGCGTGACCGCCGAGCTGCTGCAGTGCACCTTGATAGCCCCAATCACGAGAGAAGTCACCCATGCCATCGCCTTTGATGTAGGCCGGCGCGGCCGCGACCAGCGTGCCGTCGAGCCAGGCTGTCAGGTGCATCGGGTACCAGCCTCGCTCAGGGGAGACACAGCCTGTGGTCTCTAGGCCCGAGAGGAAGTCCCAAGCTAGGAAGGGGTGCTCGGTACCCTCGAGCCTCTGCCAGGCAGCTCGATCAAGCTCAAGGAGACGCTGTTCGGTGCGTAGCTCGATCTGGCCTTTGGGTTCGGGATCACTCACACGGTGCTCGATGCTGAAGTAGTCGGATGGCGTTTCTCATGGGTCGGAAGTGTTGGCATGATTGCACTTAGGGCAAACCGCCATACAATGCTCTGCAAGTTAGCGCACACTGACACCATTCCTTCGCGAACCGTGGGCCTTCGCCGCGTGGCCGGGAAGTTCTCTCCGAGATCGGAGAACGCTCATTTGGAGAAACGCTTATGAAGACTCGCCTTTTTGTACTCCTGATCATCGCAGCCATTCTGATGGTCGGTGCAACGCCAGCTTCGGCAGCGGGTTTCTCGCTGTTTGGCTCGTACTTGGATTTGGATAAGCCGGACCCTGCGATAGGCCTGGGATTGCGCTTCGATGTCGCGCTCTCCTCTAGCTGGAGTTTCGACTTCGCCGTTTCGTATCACGAGGCCGCCGATGTGGTGTTGAACACAGACTTGGTGAGCGTGCAGGTGATGGAAGAAATTACCTTCATTCCTTTCGATTTCGGGGTTCGATACCACTTTGGCGACTCTGACGGCTTCAGCCCGTATCTGGGATTGGGATTGTCGGTGCTCGAGTTCGACACCAAGATAGGTGAGGGAAACGCGTTGGTCGGCGGCTACGCTGTGTTTGGTGCGGAGCTCGGCGATGATATTGGGCCGAAGTTTTTCGCCGAGGCGCTCTATCGCGGATATGGCGACGCCGAATTGGATCTTTTCGACGGCTTGTCTTCGACCGATCGGGACGTGTTCGCCGTCGACGGCTACTCGGTTGCGGTCGGGGTTCGCTGGGCGTTCTAGCCGCTCTTGGGCCGAGCGCGTGAGATGCGGCGGCTGCGGGATGCGGGATGCGTGGGATGAAGCCAAGCCGGACTAACTGTCGTCGGCTTCTTCGGCTCCCATGTGCACTGCTAGCCAGGCGCGAGCCTTGACCCAGTCTCGGCGCACCGTTCGATCGGTGATGCCAAGCGCCTCGGCTGTCTCTTGCTCGGTCAGTCCTCCGAAGAAGCGGCACTCGACGACCCTGAGCAGTCTAGGATCGACGGTATGAAGTGCTTCTAGGGCTCGGTCGAGTTGGAGCAAGCTCTCGGCTTGAGTGTCGACGCCGATTTCAACGTCTTCCAGTGAAATTGGGCGCACACCACCGCCACGCTTTTGCGCTGAGTGCTTCTTGGCTTCATCGATCAAAAGTTGACGCATGGCTGTGGCAGCGACGGCAAAGAAGTGTCCGCGGCCTTCGAACGCCCGCGGTTTGCTCGCGGAGATCTTGAGGTACGCCTCATGAACCAATGCAGTTGTGTTGACGCCGGTTCCGCCGATCCGTAGGCGCTGACCATGCGCGATGCTGGCAAGTTCGCGATAGACCAGAGGAAGCAGCTGGTCTAGAGCGTATTTGTCGCCGTTGCGCATGCGCTCGAGCAGGTCGGCGATGGCCTTAGGTTCGGGCCTTGGGTTTGGGGACTGTCGAGATGGAGTCATGGGCTGTTTGCGCGGTCGATACTACGCGTTCGCAATGAGCGTGCCGATTGTCTTCTTTGCGCTGGTTGCGTTAAGCAGTTTGATGCCAAGGCCTTCGATGTTAGGCGTACGGTCGCCTTTGCTCCATTGCTTCCGGACGACACCGTGGAGCTCGACGCTCTTTGAAGCGGCCGTCCCTCCGGTCGTGGGTAACACCAGTTCGACCCGCACCGTGGCTCCCACTCTGCTCGCCTTGCTCGATGGTATGAACAGGCGGTCTTTCTGTAGCTCGGCATGGTACAACGCGGCGAGCCGTTCGATGGTGGGAGGTGCGATGCGAAAGGCGTGGTCTGGTTTCGGTTGATCCGACTTGGCAGCCGCGGTTTTCGGTTCGGACTGTGCCTGCTGTTGTTCGGTGGGCGGGAGAGGTCGTGCTGCCGGATGTCTGCTGGCGGCACGCATCGCCGTGGGCGAGGCCGCTTCGAAGTCAGTGATTCGTGGGCTGACGACGGGCGTTTCGGGTTTCGGGGCTGGGTGCGAGTCTGGGCCTTGGTCATCGGATGGCTCGCGTTCCTTGAGCGCTTTGTTTGCTGAGTCGTGAGCGTCTAGGTTCCCCGGTACGACTGCGCGCACGAGTTCTTCGATCGTCAAGAAGCGGACGCCCATGCCGCTGGGCTTCACCTGGCGCAGCTCGTACGGGGCCTTGATCGAACGGGCAACCACGCCTTCGCAAACGAAGCCGAGGTCGTCGCTCGAGAGTTCAAGCTGCAACCTGCCTGCAGTACCGATGGGGTGCTCGGTCTGAATAAAACAGCCGCTGCGCGAGATATTCGTTGTGTAGCCGGTGAAAACGCGGTCGGGTGATCCTGCTCGCCAAAACCTCACCTTGAGTCGGGCGGGTTTGCGTCCAAACGATCTCTTCTCTACCACAGGTCCACTTCCCCAAGAAGTCCGGAACCGATGAAGTTCCGCGTTCGCCTTCTGCTGTCTCAGATTGACTCGTCGCGGGCCGACTACCGAACCAGCTTCCCGTTGGCCCTGAGCCAACCGCCCCTGGCCATATCGCTATGTCCAGCTTGCGGATCATGGTGCGTCCAGTGAACAACACCGCCAAGGTCATTCCATTCGTAACGTCCTCGGAAGGCTATCTCATCGCCTCGGTCCACCTGCACCCGTGCAGCGAGGTCGATGTTATGGCTGATCAATACGGTGCGATCTCGGCTCACTCGGACGATAAAGCGTTGATGGCGATCGCCCTCCAGATCATCTTGCAGTAGGCGATCGATCACGCCTGAGCCTTCGAGCCAAACCCCGGACCTTTGCTCCTCGAAGGCAGCTGAGATCGGATTTGAGCCCGCCAATACACTGCTTCCCGCGCTTTCCGCTTGGGACGGCGAGTTCTCGTCTCGATCCATCCAGCGGACGGCGAAAATCCCCAGGAGGATCGCGATTATGATGAGGCGTCTCGCACTGCTGCCTCTGCGTAGGTTCATTGTGTTGTCCTGTTGGTCCGGTGATGAATTCGAAGCAAGGGCAGTGGAGTGCGATTCGAGGCCCTTGCGCACTTCGAGGGGGTGCTCCCCGATTTGGCCGAAGGTGTGTCAACGCGTGCTCTGATTGAGCCTCAGAGTGAACCGAGCTGGAGGGGAAGGGTTGCTTTCGGCCCTAAAGCACATCGAGACCACGTTCCGGTTGTAGACTTAGGGCCACTTAGCGGGCTGCGTTCGAATGAGCAGCAGCTGCACATATGGTCGTTCGCCAATCCATTGGCGGGAAGAATCGGTAAGCATAGATGATTGACACCCCAACAGAAGATTCTGGTCTCTCTACAGAGCTGAACGAACGCCTTGCCTCGCTGGTGGGTTCAGCACCAGTGGTGCTGTTCATGAAGGGCGATCGAGGAGCTCCACAGTGCGGTTTCTCGGCGCAAGTGGTGCAGATTCTGGATCGAGTCCTTCCGGACTATCGAACGCAAGACGTCCTTCAGGACGAAGAAATTCGCAATGGGATCAAGGAGTTCTCCGATTGGCCAACGATCCCTCAGCTCTATGTTGGCGGCGAGTTCCAGGGCGGTTGCGACATTGTGCGCGAGATGTACGCGAACGGTGAGCTGCATCAGGCCCTAGGCCAAGAACGCCCCGAGACGGATGGCGTGGTGCTGAACATCAGCGACGCCGCGGTGACGTTGCTTGAGGAAGCCAAAGTTCAATACGACGGCGGTGAAGTGCATCTGGGTGTCGACGCTCGGTTCCATCACTCGCTGGCGTTCGGTCCGATGTCTCACGAGAGTGTTGTGATTGAGGCCAATGGCATCAAGGTGCTGATGGATCCAGACTCAGCGGCGCGGGCAAACGGGCTGTCCATTGACGTACGCACGGGACCCGAGGGCTCTGGTTTGATGATCGACAACCCCAACGCTCCTCAAGATCCAGCAGGGACTAAGTCTGAGAGTGCTGCTGGAGGTCCTGAGCACGATGTCGTTGATGGGATTCCCCAGATGACGGTTGCGGTACTCGACCAGTTGCGCAAGGCGGGTGCGCCGCATCGGTTGGTTGACGTGCGGACTGAAGGCGAGCGCGAGACCGCTTCGATTGAAGGAGCCGAGTGGTTGCATCAGAACCAGGAGGCGCTGGAAGCCTCTGGCAAAGACGAGCTCATCGTGTTTCAGTGCCACCACGGTGGTCGGTCGCAACGGGTAGCTCAACACTTTGCTGCGCTAGGTTTTACCGACGTGTACAACCTCGCTGGTGGGATCGATTCTTGGGCAACCGAGATCGACTCGAACATCAAACGCTACTAGCTGTCGGTTGCGGCCGAGGCCGCGAAGACTTGATTCGGGACCAAAACGAATTCCGGGACCAAACGAATGGCATTGCAAATAAATCGGCCACCGCAGGAGACCGTCGAGCACATCGAACGTTTGCTCGGTGAGGCGCTCCCGGGAGCTTCGATCAGCGCTCAAGGGATGGGGGGCCATTTCGAGATTCGAGTGGTCGCTGAGCAGTTCGTCGGCAAGAACACCCTTAGCAAACAGCGCCTGGTTCTAGGAGCGATCAAGGGCCTAATGAAGGGCGAGCGGGCTCCGGTTCACGCCGTCGACCGAATCGAAGCGCTGACGCCGGACGAGGCGGCGAGCGAAGATTCGGCCGTTTTGTCAGCAGCAAGCTCCTAAGAGGGTTTCCCCTCAGTCGGCAGGTGCCGTTCATCCGAACTGTGGTGTCATTGGGGTTTGTGAAGATGAGTCGTCTGTTCAGTGTTGATCTTGGTGGTTCCAGCGTGCGCGTGGGGCATGGCACCATCTCGGGTGGGCTCGACAAAGTCAGTTCGCAAATGGTCGGGCGGCACGGCGATGGTTGCGATCACGAACTGGTTGAGCCGCGACAGGTCCTGGACTTCGTTGCCAGTGCTATCGACGGTTTCGGCGTTGAGGGAACCGCCGCAGGTTTTTCCTTTCCTGGCCTGTTAGATGCTGAGGGGCGAGTCGAGAAGGCTCCCAACCTGTCCCCTGAGTGGCAAGGTCTCGAGATCGCAGGCGAGCTCTCAAACCGAACCGGGCTGCCGGTGGCGGTTGGCAACGACGCGCGAGTGGCGGCGCTCGGGGAGTTCGCGTTCGGTGGATTGGTGGATGCGCAGCGCAGATCGTGCACAACCATGGTCTACATCGGGCTTGGCACCGGGGTTGGTGGTGGTGTCGTGGTCAACGGTGAGCTGCTTACGGGCCCCGGCGTTGGTGGTTCAGCGCGATTCGGCGCGGCCGGAGAAATCGGTCATGTGGTGATTGATCCTGAGGGCGAGCCCTGCTTGTGCGGCGGCCGCGGTTGCGTCGAGACGGTGGCGGGCGGGGCGGCGCTAGTGGGCGCCGCCAGGCAGCTGCGTGACCTTGGTGCAGCACCCCATCTCAGTCGCTTGCTCGAAGAGCGAGATGACCCGGACTCTGGCTTCGGCGTTGAGCTGATAGCCCGCGCCGCACGGGCCGGGGATCATGCACTGGTCGAGCTGCTTGATCGTGCGGCCTCTGCACTTGGCATCCTTGCGGCGAACCTGATGCATATTCTTGCACCTGACTTCATCGTTCTAGGCGGCGGGATTTCTGCGCTCGAGGAGCGATTGGTGTCTCCGATGTGGCGCATCGTTCGGGAGCGTGTGCACATGGTGCCGCTCGACGCTTTGACCATCGCGACATCAGCATTGGAAGATCGAGCGGGGCTCCTTGGAGGCCTGGTCCTGGCCGGGACTGCCACTGTGAACACCGAGAACATCGAGTCATGAATCACACCAGTTCAACCACCACTTCATCCACGGTTTCATCCACGGCGCCGCGATCTGGACCGGCATCGTCTGAGCACGCCGCGTTTAGGTTCGTAGTGGCGATCGGCAGCGGGCTGCATCGGTATGGTGCACCGGTCCATCGACTCGAGATTGCGCTTGAAGAGATCGCGCGGTCGTTGGGGCTGCGCGCTAGTTTCCTCGCGACACCAACCTCGCTGATGAGTACCGCTGAGATTGAGGATGATCAGAAGACGCATCTGCAGCGGCAGAACTCTGGCACTGTTGATCTTGGCAAGTTGGCGCAGTTAGACGAGCTAGCGCGTTTGACGATCGCAGGCGAAATCGAAGTGCCCGAGGCGACGGCTCGAGTGGCCCAGATTGACCAGCAACCAGCCCGGTACCACGCCGCCTTGCACGTCTTGGCGTTTGCGACATCGTCAGCTGGCTTTGCTTGCTTCCTCGGTGCTCAGTGGCTCGAGGTTGCTGCTGCGGGGGCAGCAGGCCTACTGATCGGTTTGCTGGCGTTGGCCGTCGGTGAAGGTAGACGGGGCAGTGACCTGTTTGAGCCGCTCGCTGCCTTCGTGCTGGCTGGTGCGGTTCCCTTTTTGAGCCAATGGATCGATATCTCGGCGCCAACGGTGATTCTGGCTGGGTTGATCGTGTTGGTGCCCGGGCTGACTTTCACCCAGGCAGTGACCGAGCTCGCGCAGCGCAATGTGGTTTCTGGTACGTCGCGATTGTTTGGAGCCGTATCGGTGTTTCTGTTGTTGGCGTTCGGCGCAGTCTTGGGGTCGGCATTGGCCACTGGCGTTCTTGGCGAACAGGCGGCGGCTGGTGCACCGAGACACCTGCCGCTTGAGGTCTTGGTCGGAGCGGTACTGGTGACGTCACTAAGCTTTCTGGTCATGTTTCGAGCTGAGCCGCGTCACTTTCTTCCGATCGCCGTGTGCGGCTTGGCAACTTTCCTAACAGCACGCACGACGCTCTCCTTGATGCCTGATCCAGAGTCGGCGCCGCTTTTTGCCGCGTTCGCTGGTGCAATAGTCACTGGCCTGACTTCCAATTTCTGGGCACGGCTTCGCCGTCGTCCGGCGCTGGTGCTTCGTGTTCCAGCCATGATGCATCTGGTGCCTGGTTCCCTCGGGTTTCGCGCAGTAGCTCTGTTCAGCGTCAATGACGCCGTGGGCGGGGTTGAGCTGGTCACGACGATGGCCTTCATAGCGGTCGCGATCGCCACCGGTCTGTTTGTCGCGAACGCGTTGGTCCCGCCGCGCCAAAGGCTGTGAGGGCTCGCCTTGAGGGGTACTGGCTCAATTAGCTGATTTCTGGCCCAGCCTTCGCAGGTAGACCACGCTGCGGCCGTCTCGCTGCGATTCGCCTACTACAACTTCTGCCGCGCTCATCAGACACTGGCTACCGAGCGGAACCACCGAATCACCCGGTGCGGTGGCTGCGGGAGTGAGTGAGCGGCAGTGCAGCGTTGAAGATCTGCTCTCGCTTCTGCCAGAAGTAGAGCACAATGGTGGAAGGCCGGAGAAGCAGCGCTAGTGCGAGAGGAAGCGCAGGCAGGTGAGAACCGGTTTCTAGGCCGTCTTGGAACAGGCTACCCCAGCTAGTGCTCATGCCTGTTCCCCTAAGGCCCTTGGCCGCTGCGTTTACCCACTGGCGGTAGAATATGGCATGGAAATAGCGACGACGTCAGCATTTCATGAACTAAGCGATGAGCTTCGGGTTGAGCTTGCTGTGGATGAAGCTCTTGTTGAGACTTGGAACTCGTTGACCGAGATCCAACGCAATGAGTGGATCTGTTGGACGACCATGGCGAAACAGTCGGCAACTCGTGAGAAGCGGCGCAAGCGCACCGCCGAAGACCTGCGTGAGGGCAAGAAGACTCCGTGCTGTTGGCCTGGTTGTCCGCATCGCCGACCCAAAGCCGCCAAATTCTTCAAATGAGATCGGTGCACCCTTGCAGAAGCGCTCGTTGAGCTCGCAGAGGCAAGGAGTGGCCGCAAGAGAAACGAGCGTCCAGGTTTGGATCAAGTGTTCCAATAGCGGACGCTAATGCTCTGTTGAAAACCTCGCTCAACGCGCGGCAATCTTAGGGCGCCGCCAGGCGCCGCCAAAGTGTCGACATCTTCCCTCGGCCAGGCGCACTTCATCTGAAGACTTCGCTCGATGAGCTGGCCCGTCGACTTGCTGGGATCGGCTCTCAGAAAACCAACTGTGCCACTACCTTGAGAGGCGCTTCCGTTCAGGTATGATTTCTAGGGGAAGCCGTTGCTGGCGCCCCGCGTCACGCCTGGAGTTCTCCTGATATGAATTGTTTTCCGCTCATGTTGCGTCTTCGGCAGCGCCCGTTCTCGCTGATGGCTGTTTGTAGCGCTGCGTTAGCGCTCGCGCTGTGGTGCGCCGCGCCGGCCGCCGCCCAGCTGGTCTGGCAGAACCTCGCCTACGACACCACGCCACCAATCGTGAACCCATACAAGGGCTTCATGGACTACTCGGCAGGCGAGGATCCGGGAAGTGAAGAGTTTCCTCACAGCCTTGAGTTTTTCTACATTGGGATGGACGAGTTCTACGACTCCACTCCGCAATCGCTGGCCATCGAGGCTGCAGATTTCACCGCGCTCGAGCTGGAACTCAGCGACATCGCCTCGCGTGGGCGCCAAGCGGTATTTCGGATCTTCATCGATTTCCCTGAGGCTGTGCCGCAGTCCGGGTGCCCAATGTATCCAGACCAGCTTGCCCGAGAAGCAGCGGCCGCGGTGTGGGCGAACTTTGCTTTGCCGGAGTTCCTAATTTCGACGACCTCGATTACTGACTACTGCAACGTTCCTGAAGACACGTTTGGTTTCAGTCCCGACTACACAAGCAGCGCCTTGCTGACCGAGATCGAATTGTTGATGGCGGCGATCGATGCTGAGTACGACAGTTTCCCAGGCAGCGGCTCGAGCAATGACCCGAGGATTGCCTACATTGAAGTTGGCTTCTTGGGGCACTGGGGCGAATGGCACACTTTTCTGCATCCTTCGGATCCGTTGGCGTGTGGTGTGGGGCAGTTCTCGGTGCATGACGCGATGGATCGTGTGCTGAATGTCTTTGATGCAACCGAGGGTAGCTTCACTAAGACTCGTGTAGTGGTTTCGGCCGATGTTCTGCAGTGCCAACTACACTTCGACGGCAACGGCGCGAACACGGATGGGGTCTCGTTCCTGCGCTCAATCGGCATTCACGATGACGACTTTGCCGCAAGCACCGTCTGTGATCCAACCGATGGATACGCCGCGCGATCAGCGTTCCACTCGCTCGACAACGACTGGCGATCGCTGTCGATCGGGGGAGAAGTGCAACCCTCGATTCAAGAGGCAATCCACGCTGACGATGATGCGCTCTACTGTGCACCGGCAGATCCTGACGACTTCGACACCGGTGAGCTCGATACCGCGGTGGACACAGTTCATGCCAGCTGGTTGCTCGACTACAGCTTGTTCGAAGTACCAGGACCTTCAACCCCGGCGATGCAGATCGTCAACGCTCAAGAGACATCTCGGAACATGGGCTTTCAGCTCTACATGTCAGAGGTTGCTTTGCCAGAAACGCTTGAGGCGTGTGAACCTCTGGGCTTGATTCTGCGGATTGAGAATCGGGGCGTCGCACCGTTGGCCTACGACATGCCAGTCGATCTAGTGGTGTTAGACGGTGCCACCGAGGTCGCCAGCTACTCGATCGACGATGCTGTCGATCTAAGGTTCGTCGATGACGCGACGCCTGTGGATTTTGCTGCTGAGGTTGTGCATCACGGCCTGCAACCGGGTAACTATGATCTTGCACTCAGAGTGCCGAATCCGATGGTGGGTGGCTTGCCTTTGCTGTTTGCCAATGTTGCTCAGATCGGAGATCTGCTGATGCTTGGCTCGATCGACGTGACCGCGTTGTCGATCTTCTGTGACGACTTCGAGTTGGGCGATACCTCAGCTTGGACCTTCTCAGCTCCTTGAGACCAGCACGCGTCCGTAGGGCACGGTGGCCGCTCAGAAGCGGGCCTAGATGAGGGGGCCTCGCGGCTAACCGAACGACCAGGAGGGTGAAGAGAATGCCGGGCGAGGGAGGCACCGTTTGAGATCGCGAGGTCGGGCTTGAGGGCAAGTTCAGGGCTGGCTGATGGGATAGCACCATGGGCCGATGTCCAGATACCAATTTGGCCGCGACAGGGCCGCGACTAGTAGTTGCTCTACATTGTGCGCCCAAGCGGACACCTAGTGCAAAGCCAATGGCACACCTGTTTGTGGGGTGGGCTGCCAGTGTGGGGAAGTCTTGTTGCGAGGGCTAGGCCGGAGTGCGGTAGGACTTTGGAGCGGTCGGGCCGGGCTACGCGTCCACAGCGTGTGCGCGATCCATCCCAAGGGGGACGGGCATCAACCGAGCCAGTCCGGCCGACCGACAGAGGCGAGCAGCGCTAACTCAGGGTTTGATCGAACGGGCGATCGAGTTTGCCTAGGCGGTGCAGTACCAGCTCAAGCAGGTACAAGAGCGCTGCGGCAGCAAGGAACCATCGCCACAGCTCGACCGTTCGTCGGACTTCCTGTGGTCTTCTGGCGAGCGCCTGGGCGAGGTCATCGCCGGTCCACGCGATTCCGCCGGTGGTGGTGGCGGTGTCTTGGAGCAAGCGGGTGTTTGCGGGTGCGGGGTCAAGCTCGTCGGTGCCGGGGTAGTAGAGCGAGCGCAATGCGATTGCTTGACCGTTTACCAAGAGTTCCAAGCGGATGTCTCCGCTCGGATCCGGCTCGAGTTGCGCAGCGGCCCGATACTCACCGGGAGCGCCTTGCAGCAGCGGTATCGTCTGTTGGGCGCTGGCTCCGCCGATGTTGACCTCGACGCGGGCACCGTTGAGCGGTGCGCCCGGTGCCCTAGCCGTGCTCGAGCCGTGGAGTTCGGCCTCAAGTGATAGTTCGTGCCCGCGACGTTCGATCGAGAAGCGTTGGTTGTCAGAGAAGGTGCCTGATGCTGCTGAGTGAAGGATCTGAGAAACCATCGGCACGAAGCCGCTCCAGCTCAGCCAAGGAGCCGACCAGCGATCGGTGAGGTCGGTGGCGAGGACCCATGCTTCCCCCGAACCGATGCGCCGTCGCGCGAGGATCGGTTGCTCATCAGTGGTTTCCAAAACCACCTCGGTGCCGCCCTTGGCGCGGTAGGCCACGTAGCCCTTCAAAGCTGGAGCGGTCGCAATGTCGATGCCGCGCAGAGCCGGATGAGAGTTTCGTGCGCTCACCTTGGTGTCTTCCTCGACCAGGGTGTCCTCGAGTTTGGAGCGAGCTTCATCCAGAAGGATCTTCTGGACGCGTGCCGCATCCTGCACGAAGTAGCTGCGGCCGTGACCCCACTCAGCAATCTGCTGTAAGAGTTCGACGTCCGACTCGAGGCCGACCGCGACTGTAGACAGCGTGATGTCGGCGTCGTACATCCGGCGGACCAAGCCCTCGTAGTCGTCGGGATAGGTCTTGCCGTCAGATACCAGGATGACATGTTTGACGATCTTTCCATCGGGATCGGGGATCGCGCTGAGCTGCCGAAAGCACGATTCCAAAGCCGGATAGAAGTTCGTTTGAGCGCTCGCCTCGATCTTGCTGATCTGGTCTCGAATGTCGTCGCGGTTGCTGGCGAGCTGCAACGGCACGATGTTGAACGTGTTCCAGTCGAACGCGACTAGGCCGAACATATGCTCGTCTTCGAGCTCGCCTAGGGCAGCCTTGGTGGCCTCTTTTGCGAGGTCCATCTTGTCGCCCTTCATCGAGTAGGACTTATCGAGCGAGATCATGAGCGCCACTTCTGCCTTCTCTTCACGAACTTCGAAGGTGACCGGGAGGATGTCGGCAATCGGGGTGTCGTTGTAGCCGCCCTCACCGTAGGAGCTCTCGCCAGAGGCGAACACGAGCGATCCACCAGCTTTGACCCAAGTGTTGATGGCCTGCATTCGTCGCGAGCCAAGATCGTTGGCGTCAACGTCGTGAAGGAGTAGAACGTCGGTGCCAGCCAAGCCGGCCAGCGTTGACGTTGCCGCTTCCGCTCGAACTCGACGCAGGTCAAGCCCACGTGCTTCGAGAGCGCGGCGTAGGGGGGTTGGGGTGTTTCCTTCGACCAGGAGGACCTTTGGCTTGGCCTCGACGCGCACGGTCGAGCGCCAACGACTGGGCGCGCCGGTTGATACCAAACTGTCTTCGCCAGCCGGTACCAGTCGCAAGCTGAGCGGCTGGTCGCCTTCTTGGTGAAAACGGAGATCCACCTCGACCAGGAGATCCGAGTCCTCGCCGGCACTGCCTGGGTGGGTGACTGAGAGGCGTTGGAGGTCGCCTTCTCCAGCGCGCACCTCCAAGAGCATCTGAGCGGCTTCGGTTGACGCGACGCTCACCAAAGCTTGATGCTGTGGGCCAACGCTGAGTCGTGCTGGCAAAGTGACCGCAGTAATCCGGGGCGGTTGCTTGGCTGGTGCCAGCGGCACGGTGTCGACGCGGACTCGGCGTTGTTGAGCGAGCCGAGTGGCGGCTTCGATGTTGCCTTCCGTGGGGTTGCCATCGGTCAGTAGCAAGATGCGGCCCGATCCATCGGTGGGCAGGAGGTCCAGTCCCGAGCGAAGCGCGCGTTCAAGGTTGGTGTCGTCGCGCACGATAGCGCGGTTGCTGGCTTGGGACCGTCTCAGGCCGGATGCGGACCGGTCGAGCAATTCGAGCCCTCTGAGGCCTGCGACGTGGGGCGTGCGGACGGCGCGGTCAGCGAATCCGAGCACATGGTCGGAGGGCGCTTGCTCTAGTACTCCGAGGGCTGTTCCGACGGCCCCTAGGGCGACGCTCCCTGACAAATCAACCAAGACCGCCAGCTGCTCTTCGCCACCGCCTTGCTCGCAGCTGGGCGTCACCAAAGCAAGCAGCACTAGGCCAATGGTGGCGGCTCGCAGAGCGAAACGGCGGAACAGTTGGCGTCGATCGGCTGTCTCGTCGCGGAGGTTGTCGAGGAGATGGGGCATGAATCGCTACTCGGTGACGCCCGCTAGGCGGGTCATGGCTTCTGAGATCAGCAGAACGATGGCTAGGGCAGCGAGCATGGCCCGCCCGGGCCACCGCAGGAGCGGTTTGCCATCGTTCAGAGCGCTCACTGAGGATGGTTGATCAGGAATTGGTGAGCCCGCTGCATCGTGGGATCTAGTGCCGATCGAGGTGAGCTTCGCGCCCAGCCGAGCGGGGACCGTGAGTGCGCCAGCGCTGATCCTGAGCGCCGCACCCGCAGTGGGTTGCTTGCTACTTCCGAACTCTCTCCAAGCGCCGTTTACGAGTTCACGGTCGGTATCGCCCCAGGCTTGACTGTTGTGCTGTCGGTGGTGGCTAGCAATAGCGGTGGAGAGTATGCGTTCAAGCAAAGCCGGGAACTCGGCACGGGTCTGGAGTTGTGAGGCTTGTGGATCAAACAACCAGCGCAGGCACGGGGACTCTAGGCTCGGGCCGAGCAGCAAGGTCATTGTCTGGGTGTCGCCTTGTTCATTCGGCGGTGATGGGGTCGGTGCGGTTCGCATCCAAGAAGTGGGGCCTAGATCGGTCAGGGGTCCCGCGGCGACCACTCGAGTCCACGGCATCTGTAGCGGAGTGGTGTTGGGGAGAGAAAGGGTGACCGAGTTGGTGTCAATCAAGGTGGCGCTGCTGCTTTGTGCGCTCAGGGTTGGCGGTAACACCATACAGGGCGTGGTCAGCGCTTCGGAGGGGCCGTTAGCGGTGCCCGCGGGATAGAGCGTTACGCCAGCCGCGGCAGCCTGCGGTTGGGCGCGGACCAATTCAAGCTGCTCGCTGGTTGCAATGATCCGGGTGAGCCAGCGGGGCAAAGTGCGAGCGCCACCGGGTGCAATCAGGCGTGTTCGTTCGGCACCAAGCACGATCCACGCTTGGTCGTCGAGCGGTTGTGCATCAGCTGCGAGCGCATCATCGTTGGTCAAGCTGATGGCTGCGCGTACCGCGACGGGCTCGATGCCGAAGCGATGATGTGCGACCTTCAGGTCCAGCGCCGCGCTCCAGTCGGCACCCGCTTCGATGCTCAGGTCACGCTCGAATAGCGGCTCGCGGTCTGAGCCGAAGATTGCGGCTGCTCCGGACTGTTTAACGTCGAGGATCAGCCGGGTGGGGAAGACGTCAACGCGTAGGCGAGCGCTGATGGA
Organism: Acidobacteriota bacterium; assembly: GCA_029263415.1. Classification (GTDB taxonomy): domain Bacteria; phylum Acidobacteriota; class Thermoanaerobaculia; order Multivoradales; family Multivoraceae; genus JAJCXN01. The sequence goes on along the minus strand of JAJCXN010000005.1, from coordinate 136,812 downwards.
CTCCGCTCCGCCGTTGAGGATCTCGAGATAGGCTGAATCAGGCAGCGCGTTGAGGGTGTCAGGCATGCTTCTATTGGCGCTGAACTGAGTGATGCCAACGTTAGGCGCTGGCTGCCAAACGTCGATGACATCGATCGTTCGGGACTGCCGGGATTGGCTCCCTTCTCCGTCCTCACCTTCTGACTGGCTCGACAGAGTGGCCAAGGCTTGTAGGTCGTCGAGCACTGTTTGCTGATCGGAAATCAGAAACACAGAGCGGCTGTTGGCGCCTACATTCGTGCTGGTGAACAATTGCTCTGGGATGCGTGCTGTGGCACTGGGTGCCAGGCGGATCGAGGCGATCAACTTGCGCGCTTCTTGCGTGTTTTGCACTTGCACAGGGCCCACGCTGCCGCCCAAGTCGGCAATGGTGATGGTGCCGGTCGACCGATCGAGGATCTCGTTGGCCCGTTGCTTGGCAACATCGAGCCGGGTTTCGGCCTCGCCCGGTCGTTTCAGACTTGCCATGGATCCGGTGTTGTCGACCAGCAAGATGGGATCGAGAACTGAGCCGGCTCTCGGCTCCAGCCGGAAGATCATGCTGACCAGGAGTAGCACGATCAAGGCTGACAGCAACAGCGACAGCAGCCAACGCAGGAGTCGCCTCCGGTTAGCCGTTTGCTCCACGAGTTGTTCCCACAGAAGGCTCGACGGCACCAAGATCTTCTGGGCTGGCGGACGCAAGAGGTAGATCAGCAGTACTGCTACTGCTGCACCGAGCAGGTAGATCATCGTCGCATGTGTCCCGCGCGCAGCAGGTCCAGGAGGACCTGGTCAAATGGCGCGTCGGTGTTGGCGTCGACGAAGGACCAGGCGTTGCGGCGGCAGACGTCGCGCACTTGGTCGGCATGGTCTTTGACCAGCTCGCGGTAGACATCGTTGCGATCGGGTTGTTCCTCGAGGATCACGCTGTTGCCGGTCTCTGCGTCGATCACTTGAGCGCGCCGGGGAAGGCGCGGTGCCAGGTCCCGACCATCGAGGACCCGCACTGCCAGTAGGTCATGCCTAAGGCCTGCGAGCTTGGTAAGGGGAGAAGCACCCTCTTCGTGTAGAAAATCGGAGACCACGACCACCAGTCCTCGCCGGCGCGGCTCGTTGAAGAACTGGGTGACGCTGAGCTCGAGGTTGGTGTCGGCGCCGGTTTCGAGTGACTCGAGGAACGCGAGAGTGCGGTGGATTTGGCGCGAGCCGCGCATGGGTGGACAGCGCTTGGTCAGGCCGCCGGCGAATCCGGCCATGATGATGCGATCCAAGTTGTCCAACCCCAAGGCCGCGATCGCCGCGATCACACGACGAGCGAAGTCGAACTTGGTCAGGTTGGCGCTGTCGCGAGGGGTAGTAGACGCTTGTGACGAGCGAATCGGTGTGGCCATGGATTCGCTGCAATCGAGGAGCAGGTAGACCGGTAGATCGCCCTCTTCTTCGAATTGACGGACCAAGAGTTTGTCGAAGCGAAGATAGGCGGGCCAATCAACGAAGCGCAGAGAGTCGCCCTCGACGTAGGGCCGATAATCGGCGAATTCGATGCCACTCCCACGTTTGCGTGACCGATGCTCTCCCCTTTGCGCCCCGCTGACCAGTCGACGTGAGGCAAGCTTCAGCTTCTCCAGCCGGCGGAGGAAGTCACGACCAAAGAGGCCATCAACAGAGCCCGCGCCTGTTACGGGTGCACCTGTTGAGGGTGGGCTGGTTGAGGATGTGGCAGGTGTGGGCGGCACGGAAGAACGCAATCGTGAGCAGCAGTCGAAATTGGTCAGTCAGTGGCCGCTAGGCCATCGGCGTCTGGTCGATGAGCTCAGCGACCAGGTCGTCGCTGAGGATGCCTTCGGCCTCGGCTTCGAAGTTGAGCAAGATCCGATGCCTGAGTGCACCCATGGCGACTCTGCGAACGTCCTCGCAGGCCAAGTGGGTCCGGCTTTCGACCAAAGAGTAGACCTTGCCGCCCAAGAGCAACGCCTGTGCACCCCGAGGGCTCGCGCCTAAGCGAGCGTAGCGCCTAATGCGGTCGGTGGTATCTGGTGAGTCAGGGTGTGTTGCGAGAGTCAGACGAATGGCGTAGTCGCGGACTTCGCGCGAGGTCGACACTGCGCGCACGGAGCGGCGCAGGTCGAGAATCTGCTCGCGCTCGAGTACCGGATGCGCTTCGGGCTCGACCCCCGAAGTGGTGCGCTCGAGGATTTCGTGCATGTCGTCGCGGCTCGGGTAGAGCAGACGTAGTTTGAACAAGAACCGATCCAGCTGTGCTTCAGGGAGCGGATAGGTGCCTTCCATCTCCAACGGGTTCTGGGTCGCGAGGACCTGGAATGGAGGCGCCAACTTGTGGGTGATATCACCGATCGAGACGGTCTTCTCTTGCATTGCCTCGAGCAGGGCTGATTGCGTCTTGGGTGTGGCTCGATTGATCTCATCGGCCAGCAGGATGTTGGTGAAGACAGGACCCTTGCGAAACGACAGAGTGCGGCCGCCGTGCTCGTCTTCCTGGAGGATCTGAGTGCCGACGATGTCTCCGGGCATGAGGTCCGGAGTGAACTGAATGCGCGAAGAGTCGAGGCGCAGAACATCGCCTAGGGTCTGCACAAGTTTGGTCTTGCCTATGCCCGGAATCCCCTCGAGCAGGACGTGGCCGTCTGCAAAGAGGGCGACCAAGATCGCTTCGATGTTGTCGTCGTTGCCGACGATGATCTTGGAGATCTCGCTTTTTGCCTTCTCAAACGTGTCGCGGAAGGTGGCCAGCGCGTCTTGTGCCTTTTGGGCGTCACCGCTATCGGCAGTCATGATGTTGAATCCTCAAAGATGGGTATTGGGCGTTCGGACGATGCCGAGTTGAAAGGGGGAGAGATTTGGGGCCAAAGATGCCGCGGGGACGCAATCCGCACTGGGGCACGCCACCATGCGATGCGGATTGTGCTCGAGCGTCCGAAAGGGAGAGCAGCTCACGGAGAGCTGGGCGGCTCCTTTGGCCATTGCTTCGGATCAAAATAGCGTTGCATTCTGCCGACTTCGCTGGCCGAGAGTACCCGAGGTGCGAGCGTCTCATCGTTCGCGCTCTCGTTGACGCCCGAAATTCCTCGCCGCCTGACTTTGGCTTCTTGAGCTTCACTTGCGCGGTGCCTGATTGAACGCTCTACCGGACGCTCAGCTTCTTGCTCGGCTTCGAGCAAAGCCAGTTCCAGGGTTACCGCAATTTCGGTGATCTCCCCAAGGGGATTGGTCTCAGAGCCCTGGGGGCCACTGCTCTCGCCGCCGCCGGCCCCACTCTGCGAGGCGTCGGGTGGAATGGCCATCTCCTGCGAGGCTTCGGCTCCGGCCATGGCCACAGCTGAGCTGGGCTCTCCGCCTTCGGCTTGTTTGGCATTGGGGTTGGCCATTGGCGGCAGCTCGATCTTTTGGACCTGGTCGGACGAGCTGGCCTCGTCGCCTGGGGCTAGGGAGTTGCCATCGGACTTCTCGCCCTGTTGTGCTTGTTCGCCTCCCGGCGGAGGAGCGAACGGGTCCTCTCCTGCCTGGCGTTGGAGCTCTTCGAGGCCTTGGTTGTCGCCTGCGGATTGAGATCCCTCTTCAGGGTCCTCGCTGCTACCTTCGCCTTCTCCGGGTTCGACTCCTTCGCCAGCTTCCACCGATTCCGCACTGCCACCAGAACCCAGCTCTTGGAGCAGCTTCGATAGCTCCTCTTGGCTCATGGTTTCGATTTCAAGCTCGCTCAGGTCTCCTGCTTCGCCACGGCGAAGCTTGAGCTGAGCGAGTTGCTCGGGGGTGAGCTGCAAAACCTCTTCTGGGGTCAACGCAAATTCTTCAGCCAAGGCGGCTTGGTCAGCATCGAGTTCGTCAGATTCAAGCTCGGGCTCAAACGCTGCGACGTCCTCGAACTCCGCCGGCGCGAACGAGAATTCTTCGGTCTGAGTGAAGAAGAAGACGGATGTTGCGAGCAGCAAGAGGCCGAGCGGAAAGGCTGCTGAGATGTGCAGCGGCACCAGCTGTTTGGGCGCAAGCGACGCAGCAGCAGCGTTTGCACTCTGCTCCAAGAACGCTCGGAACTGCGCCTCTCGACTCTCTTTGGCGTGGACCTTCGCAGGTGCTTCTAAGGCGGACTTGAGCGTGTCGTCGAGAACCTGCTCACGATCGACGATGGCCGCCCCGCGCTCAGGATCATCGGCGTGACGGACTTGGGCAAGGCCGATCCTGGAGAGCACGTAGAACACGAACGCAGCACCAGCAAGCACAAAGAACGCAAGAGACAGCCCTTGGATGCCTAGGAAGCCGAGCAGGCCAGCGGTTGCGATCGACAGGGTGCCACCGACCCAAACGGCGGCGGTGTCCTTGAACGCTACGCGCAGTCGCTGCCTCCGCGCAATGGTGGCAAGCACTGATGCCCACGAGGGAGTGCGGACGGTGGTCGCGGTCTCAGTCAAGGATGGGTCGGGCTTCGTTCAGGAAAGTTAAGAGAGTTGGGGAACTGAGTGAGGTTGATTCGATTGGAACGTACTGCCCTCGACCTGGCCTCATTGGAACCGCAGCGGGATAAGGGTTGGCTAGCGCTGGGACGGTGGTTTCCACAAGGCGATTCCGCCCGCTTGCTTGCCAACTTCTAAGATTGCGACGCGTTGCAAGGCAACGTTGTCAAAGATCTCCACCGTCCCCGGCTCTCCGCCGACACCTTCAACGGTGACGAACGTGAACAGACCGTCGGCGGTGATGGCGACGCCGTGAGGGATCCTCCGGCTGGTTTCGAGTTTTGCGATCTCTTGACCCGTTTCAAGATTCCAGAAACCGATTGCGTTGCTCTTCTTGTAGGTAGCGACCAGTAACTTCTCGTCCGCACTGACCGCTAGGTTGTACGGTCCTTTTGCGGTCGGCAGGCGGCGAGTGACTTTCCACTCGGCGAGGTCGATCTCGATCACTTCGTTGCCGGAAAGCGCAGCGACATAGAGCTTGCCAGAGGCGGTCGGCTTGGATACCCAGGATGGCTCCACGGTTGGCGCCTTCATGGAGTGCTTGGGCGTCTCTGCCGCAGATTCGTGTCCCATCGCAGCGTGATCGGTGGACTCCTTGGCGGCGGTCCCGTGGTTCATCGCCTCGTGGTTCATCGCCTCGTGGTTCACCGCCTCGTGGTTCGCCGCCGGGTGGTTCGCCGACTGGTGATCCATTGGATCGGTGGCGGCTTCCGCGCTCAAGTCTAAGCGGCGCTTGATACTGAATCGCAACGCATCGACTTCGACCAGCTCGTCGTCCATCATGTTGACGGAGTAGAGGAGCTTGCCGTTCTTGGTCAGCCGGGATCCATGAGGCATGGCGCCAGTGTCGATCTGCGCCACCTCGGTCATCGACGCCGTTTCGACCACCGAGATGGTGCTCGGCTTGTGCTCGCCGTAGAAGTCCGAGTTGACGACATACAAGAGGCCGGTACTTCGAGCGATGTCGAGCGTTGCCGGGAACATCCCGACCTCTGCGTCGCCCTGCCATTCGTCGTCGCCGGTCGAGTACTTGTGGATACGGCCGTAGGGCTGACCGTGAGCGATTGACACGTACCAGTACTCGCCGCTTGCCGAAACGTTGATGCCATGAGGGCCTTCAATCTCAGCCGGGAAGGTGCCGACCTTGATCTCTTTGATCACCTCAAATCCGCTCGGTCCAAAGCGGACCAAGGAGACGACATCTTCCGATTCTGAGCAGATGTAGGCGTAGTAGTCGCGACTGGGTGGGGTGACGTCACTGGTAAGAAGCGTAGCTGCACTGGCAAGCAGCGCTGCTGCGCTCACACACGAAGTGAGCGCCATTGCTAGAGCCAAGCGCAGTGGCCGGATCCTGCCTGTCCTCGCCGATTCAGCCCTTACCGATTCAGTGCTCGCCAATCGCACCTACCGGCTCTCCCCGTGGAGTTGACTGTGCGTTTTCTCTGCGTCGACCACTTTCAGCGCCCACAGGCCAGAGTTCCAATCGCTAACGAAGACGTGGTCTTTGAACGGCTGCGGCGCCCAGGTGAAGGGTGCGTTGGGGATGAAGCCTTCGGGATCGAGTGGCAAGTAGAAGCCGATTTCGCGACCTTGACGGTAGAGATCTCCGCGCAGTTCTCCGGAAATATCGACCATGCGCAGACCGCCGTTGTAGTAGCCCACGTAGAGGATGTCATCCTCGATCCAGAGGTTGTGCGTGCCCGCCTCGGGAACCTGGTAGCGAGCGACTTCCTTGGGCTCGTTCCAATCATCCCACTCGACAATGTGGATCCAACCCGACGCTCGGGGAGGCGCTTCGCCAGCGGTGCGGCCGGATAGGCCGAACGGGAAGGCTTCGTCGCCGCCGAACACGTAGTACTTGCCGGTGGACTTGCTGCGGTAAGGAAACGCTGCGTGGTTCCAACCACTGGGGTATTGGTACGAGCCCATGGCTACGGGCTTGTTCGGTGCGCCTCCCATGCCGCCGCCGCCAACGTCGACCGCGTAGATGCCATCACCCCAATTGGAGGTGAATGCGACGCCGTCGACCACCCACACATCATGGATCGAGTGGCCCGGGGTGTCGAGTTCGAACACGCCAACTCGGTAGGGCTCCTTCGGATCCTCGATGTTGATGATGTCGAACTTGCGACCGTTGTTGACTGCGTAAATGTGGTCGTCGTGCACGAACACGTTGTGCACGCCGCCTTTGAGTTGGTCGTCAAAGCGCGAGAGGATGCGGACACCGTTGATCGGGTCTGAGACGTCGAGCAGGACTAGGCCGTTCTTGCGGTTGGAGGCACCTTCTCGGCTGATCACTGCGATCTTGCCGTCTTCTGAGACCTTGACGTCATTCACGGTTCGCGCGTCGACCTTGACCGCATCGATGAACTCGATGTTTTCGGGGTTGGTGACGTCCCAAAAGTACGCGTGACCTTCGGCGCCCCATGTGCCAGTGATTGCGTAGTCGCGCTCATCAGCACCTTCCCAAACCCACAGGTCGGAGGTGTGACGATCACGGACCTTGCCCTGGCCGACGTACTCAAGCGATTTGGTCACGCCGCGTGGGCTCACCAGAAGATTGTGCGTGGCGGAAAGGTTGCCGCCAGTAGCGACCACGGTGAAGATGCCCGAGCGTTCGGCGACGAATGCGCCGTCTTTGTAGACCACAGCGGGTGCGCCGGCAGCGATGATGTCCTTGGTGGGTGTGCCCGAGACCGAGAAACGGGCCGGGTAGTCAGCGAGTTCGCGACCGCGGTCGTCGAGCGCGACGGCCTCAAACTGCACCACGTCGCCGGTGCGAACTTCACTCTGATCCGTCCGTAGCTCGAGTCGGTCGGCGGTGTTCTCTCGAACCCTGAGGTTGACGCTGCCAGCCTTGTCTTCGCCGTTGGCAGTCAAGGTGGCGCGGCCGGCGCTCTTGAGTTCCACCATGCCGAACTTGTTGACCGTGGCGACGCCGTTGTTTGAGCTAGCCCACTTGATTTCAACGTCGTCCCTGATCGCATCAGATGTGTCAGTTACCAGGGTGGAGATCTCGAGTTCCGTGCCGGCGTAAAGCATGGTGGGAAGGGGGTTGATGGCGACCGTTGCCACTGGTGGGTTGGGCACGGTGACCGTGATCTCGGTGCGCAACAGGCTCTCGCCACGGCCCGGACGATCTTCCGCGTTCTTTGGCACGAGCGCGATGACGGTGAACTCGCCGGGCTTGAACGCTTCCAAGATCCCGGCCGCGTTGACGCCAAGGCTGCGGCGGGCCCGCGAGAAGTAAACCACGGTCGCACCTTCGATCTCTTCGCCGCCGGACATGACTTTGCCCAGGAGCTGCGCCGTCTCTCCGACTTCTACGGTCAGCTCTGCCGGCTCGATCAACAGCTCGGCATCGTCAGGCAGGGTGAACTCTTCTTCTGTGGCCGCGTCTTCTGTGGCCGCGTCGTCGGTGGACTTGGCCTCGTCTTGCGCGAGTAGCGCGGTCGAGCCAAGCAGAAAGAGCGCGAAGGTGACGGCGAGGATCGCGCGTAGCCGTTGGCCGGGCGTTGAGTTGAGGTTTGAAACGCTGAGGTTTGAAACACTGTGATTCACGACGGAGATCCTCTTCTCGCACCAGCGAGGTAGTTGGCCTGAAGTGGCAAATTGGGAGCAAGGCAGCTCGAGGCGCGCTTGGCCTTCGATCTGAGACCATTGCATCTCGAATTGAGACCTTTGGAGCGATTGGCCTGTTTCAACTAGCAGGACATCTGCTCCTAGGTAGTCCGAGATTCGAACTCAGATACCGATCTGCGATGGGGTCTGTCTGGTCTGTCTGGTCTGTCTGGTAGGGCGATGCTGCAACTGGAATTTCGCTGCGTAGGATAGCAGTCTGTAAGTAGCTGGTGCGCCTCGACCCATAGGTAGCAGAGGTGACTCGCAGGATCCCTGCTGATGGTTTAACGAAATCGGAGAAAGTATGCCCTTGAGACTTGAAGGCAAAGTAGCGCTGATCACCGGTGCGGGCCGGGGCATTGGCTTGGCGATCGCGAGTCGATTTCAGCAAGAAGGAGCAACCGTCCTGCTCAACGACTTGAATGTGGACGGGGTAAGTGTGCAAGCTCAGGCGCTTGATGCGCGGTACTACGCCTGCGACGTTGGCGACAGCGCTGCGGTTGATTCCATGTTTGCGGCCATTCGCGCTGATGTTGGCCGGCTCGACATTCTGGTGAACAACGCTGGAATCAACGGCTCTGAGGGTGAAGACGTGAGCGCGCGGCACGAGAAGTCGATGCGCCAAATGGAGCAGATCCAGAACGGTCAGCCGATCACGGAACACAATGACACCACGATCGAACTCAGTGATGACAAGTGGCGGCGGATGATGCGAGTGCATCTCGACGGCACGTTCTACTGCAGCCGTGCAGCTCTCAAGCTCATGCGGAAAGGGGCAGCGCCAGGTGTGATCCTCAACCTAGGGTCAATCATGGGCACTGCGGGCGGCGCTGGCGCTTCGCACTACTGTGCTGCGAAGGCCGGCATTCTAGGGTTCACGCGAGCGCTGGCGCGCGAAGTAGCCACTCGCAACATCCGAGTCAATGCGATCGCACCGGGTTGGATCGAAACCGATATGACGTCCAACTTGGGGCCTTTGGCACCGGTGCTTGCTGCGCAAACACCTATGCTGCGGTTTGGCGACGTTGATGACATCGCCCATGCTGCAGTCTATCTAGCCTCGGATGAGGCCAAGTTCGTGACTGGGCAGGTCCTGTCTCCGAATGGCGGCTGGCATATGTCGCAGTAAGAATCGCGATAGGACATGGCCAGGTGTTCAAGCGTACGGGGTTCAGGCCTTCAGGTTCAGGCGTTTCCGAAGAGCGTCGCGGCAGAAGACACGTCGACGTTGCCTCCGGAGATCGTGACTCCTACGCGAGCCCCCGGTGCGATCTCAAGGTGGCCCATTTCGGTGCCGCTCAAGAGCGCAGCGAGGGCGAGCGCTCCCGTGGGCTCGACGATCAGCTTGAGGCGCTCCCATAGGAAACGCAGAGTTTCGATTAGCGCTGCATCCGATACGGTGACGATGTCGCTGGCGTAGCGCTGGATGATGGGAAAGGTGAGATCGCCGAGATAGGGCGTGCGTGCTCCGTCGGCGATGGTCGCTGGGTTGTGGACCGTTTCGATTCGGCCGCTACGAAAAGACCGCGCACCGTCGTCTCCGAGGGCGGGCTCGACACCGATCACTCGACAATCGGGCGACAAAGCAGCGGCGCTGAGACAGGATCCCGACAGCAGGCCACCGCCGCCGCAGCAAACCAGCAAAACGTCGAGCTCGCCCACTTCCTCAAACAACTCCTTGGCGGCAGTGCCTTGACCGGCGATCACGTGCGGGTAGTCGTAGGCAGGAACTACGGGCAGGCCGCTGGATTCCGCGATCTCAGCAGCTAACTTCTCGCGCTGAGTAGTCGAGGGGTTGTACTCCACGATCGAGGCGCCATAGCCGCGGGTCGCCGCGGCCTTCACCTTCGGCGCGTTGTTGGGCATGACAATGGTGGTGGCCAGGCCCAGCATGGAGCCGGCTAGAGCCACCGCTTGAGCATGGTTGCCCGACGAGAACGCCACCACGCCTGCGTGCCCCGCTTCCTTGAGCAGGAGCAGCGAGTTGTAAGCGCCGCGGAACTTGAACGACCCCGTGTTCTGGAAGTTCTCGCACTTGAGCATGACTTGTGCGTTGCATGCAGTGTCGAGCTGGCGTGATTGATGCACCGGGGTCAGGCGCGCGATCCCCTGCAGCCGAGTGGCGGCAGCTTCAATCTCCGCGAAGTTCACCGCGAGATCTTCTGAGGTCGTTCTTGGAGCTGCCCCAGTGGTGGGCTTGCCGGGGGTTGTTGTGCTGGGTGTGTCGGTCATTCCAAGAATGCTATCCCGCGCCCGCAGCCACTCTGTCCTTCTGACCGGGCAGGTCCTTCTGGGGGTTCAGGCCCCTCTGTGTATTGAGGCCCCTCTGGTTGTCGAGGCTGTCCTTCGCTAGGGGGTTCGTTCTCGATCCAGCGTCGCGGGTGCGCGCGATGCGCTCACTACTCGCGACAACCGGGTGACCTTGGTAGTTAGCCAAGATCCTCAAGATATCCCGAGTTGCTGCCTGAGCTTGTCGGCGGATTCTCTTTGACGTGCGGCCGTGGGTGAGGCGGAGAGCGAATGCGTACTGGGGATTGTCTTGAGGTGCAAAACCGATGTAGTTGATGTGAAAGCCGGTAGCTTCCTCGGATGCGGTGCCGGTCTTCATCGCGACGCCGAAACCGCTGGGCTCGACACCGTAGGCGGTGCCGCCGGGGTCAGCAACCGCGCCCATCGCAGACTGAAGCGTGGGCAGCCACTCCGGAATCAAGAGCGGGTGTTCGCCGTCGCGGTAGGCGAGAGGAGCCGGGATGCGGCCCAGGAGGTCGCGATTGGCGCGATCGATCTCAGCCGTTTGCGGCGAGAGTCCCAACAGCCCGTCGCGTGCGACCAGCAGGTGAGGGGTCCGCAGGTACCCGTCGACGAAAGTGCGAGCCATGACCGCAGCATGCAGCGGGGTGATCTCCACTTGGTTGAGGCCGATGGAGAGATCGCCCATCTCGCGTTCGTTCGGGTGAGTGTCAAGAAGATGGCCGTAGAGCGGTTGTTCACGCTGGGCGTCGTCAGCGAAACCAAATCTGCGGTACTCATCGATCAAGCGCCCGGCCCCGAGGCGTTTGCCGAGCAGCGCAAAAGCCACGTTGCAGCTAGTTGCCATCGCATGGTTCAGGCCGCTGAGCTTGCCACCGATTCTTGAGCAATAGAGCGGCTGCCCGTCCAGCAGGACTGCACCCGTACAGCGGTTACGTCTGATCTCTGTGTTGGGGTTGAATCCGGCCCTAAGCGCAGCGCTGGTGGTCAGCAGCTTGGCGATCGACGCTGGCTCGCGGGTGGATAGCAAGAAGTCGTGAGCGAGTGAGCCGTTAGTCGGCGCGGTGGTGATTGCCGCCAGCAATGCAGCGTTGTTGGCATCCAGGATGACCAGACCACCTTGCACTCGCCGCTGGACGCGATCGCGCAGTGCTTGCAGCAGTTCTTCGCTGAGGGCGAGGTCGAGTGTTAGTCGGGCTCCTCCCAGTTCCGGAAGAGCAGCCAATGACGATTCGGGTAGCACATGAGGATCGATCTCATCATTGAGTCGAACTCGACCGTCACCCGAACGGTAGGCAACCGGCGCACCGTTGCGATCGAAGAGAGCGGCTCGGTCGCCGGATTGAAGCGCGAGTAGGCCCCGCCCAATACGCCGGTGAAAGGGCGAGTTCTTGCCCCCTAGGTCGGTGACACCCAGCCAAAGCGTTCTTGCACGATCAATGTCGCCCGACTCGAGCAGTGCGGCGACCTCAAACTTAGCTGCCTGCGCGCGCTGGGCTTGTGGGAGCTGGCGTAGGGTGAGGAGGGCTTGCTCAGTTCGACCACCAATCAGCATCTCACGCAGAGCAATAGGTAACAGGGCGGGAGCCTGTATCAGGTCGTCTGCAACAGGATGTCCGGAGAGCAGTCGTTGGGCGCGCGCGAGCGTTGCGTCGCCGCGTTTCTCCACGTAGTGAGTGGCGAACACCGTCATCAGGGCGCCGAGGACGAGCAGGCACATCAGCACTAGCCGGCCGATGCGCGCCCGGATGTTCGCTTGTCGCTCCGGCGATGAGGCTCTTGGCACCGTCGTGTGGATCACCCGCGCTTGGCGCGCGGGCGTTCTAGCCGGGTCTTGAGTCGTGGGCGGCATCGGTTCAGGGCTACTGATCTTTCTGTGGTTCGGATCAGGCGCGGCGCCCAACGGCGCTGGCGAGAGCCCGGCGTGCTGATGGTAGCAAGCCTTGGCTCTGGCTGCAGTTGACGGGTGAGCCTTAGGGTGATCGATCGCGAGCTACACCGAAGATTCGTTGGGCCACGGAGTCGAGCTGCTCGGGGTCAAGGCGACTGAAGCCCGCCTTGGTGTAGAGGTAGACGAGACCTGGGTCTCGGTCGCTCAGGGCCCGTTCAAGTTCGCCGAATGCTCTGCTCGAATAGCTGCCATCTGCGTGAGCTAGACCTGCGTAGGCGTGGGCGATCACCATCGCCGGAACGTACTCTGTGTTGCGCCGGGTTGCGAGCAGCTCCGCCAGGTCGAGAGCGCCCGCGAGATCGCCACCGGCCGCTAGTGCATGAGCTAAGGCGCCAATGGTCTTGCTGTTGCCGGATGTGCGCCAGTCTTGGTTGGCTCCCGTACCTCGGAGCGCCCCGCGAAAGGCGGTGACTGCGTCGTCGTATCGGTGTTGACGAAGGCGTAGGAAGCCGATCTCGCGGCCAATCAAGGAATAACCCTCGAAGCGTTGCTCCGCCGCTGTGAGTACGCGTTCGGCGCGCTCGAGTCGATTGGCCGCGGAAAGTACAGTGCCCAGCTTGGTGTTGAGCAAGCGCGAGTCGGGCTCGAGCTCCACGGCCCTCTCAATCTGAGCAATCGCCTCTGAGTGTCGAGCGAGTGCCGACAGCATCATGGCGTACCAATGGCGAACGCCACCGGCGCCTGGATCCAGCTCGAGCGCTCTTTGAAACGACTGTTCTGCCGTTTTGAAATCCCAGCTGTAGAGGTACTGGACGAGCCCCAACGAGGCCCATGTTGTGCTTTGGTCCGGGTCGAGATCGAGTGCGCGCTTGGCTGCTTCGAGAGCTTTGGGCATAGTCTCTTGAGGCGGTGAGAGCGAGTAGAGACCGATTAGAGCTGACGCGTTGGCAGCGCTTGCCCAAGCGTCCGGAGCATTGGCGTCGAGCGCGATCGCTTTCTCGAAGAGATCGCGGCTGGCGATCAGGTCTTGTGGTTTGCGGGTGGCGAGCAGTGCGCGCCCTTCGACTACCAGTCGGCGAGCTTGGCTCGCCGGTGTGGCTTCGAGCGGTGGATCAACACTTCTGCTGCAGGCGGTCGCTTGCGCCGCGATCAGAAGCACTGCCGTTGTGAGCTTGAGTCGGCTTGGTGCTGGTTGGATGAGAGTGATTGATCGCATGGTCTGCTCGCTATAGGGGCCCTGAGTCCGACGATCTTACGACTATGATCGCGATCCCACCATTCACCGTCTGCGTACTCTACGGTCTCCTATGAAACAACACAGCACTCAGAACGCCGGTCCCCGTAGCGACAGCGGTACGCATAGCGAGAGCAGGCGGCTCGCTAGTCCGGTGCTCATCAAGCCCGAACTTGCCAGTACTAGGCTGGCCGAAGACGCTGCCAGCCAACCGTTTTCAACCAACGGGTTCCTCCCCGCATTGAAGTGGGCATTGACTCGACGTGCGGCTCGCTGGCCCAAGACATGCGAACAGGAGATCCTCACTTCGGTACCGGAGCGCGGTGACAGCGGAGAAGTGTCTTGGGTGATGGTGGGGCACTCGACGGTGCTGCTCCAGCTGGGATTGACCAATATCCTGCTTGACCCGATTTGGTCCGAGCGTTGCTCGCCGGTGTCGTGGCTGGGACCCCGCCGTGTGAGACCGGCTGCGGTTGCGTTTGAGGCTCTGCCGCCGATTGACATCGTGCTGGTTAGCCACAACCACTACGATCACTGCGATCGGCCGACTTTGAAACGGCTGCAGGCGTACCACGATCCCGTGTTTGTGACCGGCCGAGGTGTGGGAGACCATCTACGGGGCTGGCAGATCGATCGCGTGACGGAGCTCGATTGGTGGTCGACGTGCGTGCTTGAGCAGACACCTGAGCGAAGCGGTCTTAAGATTCAGTTCACTCCGTCAAAGCACTTCTCCGCGCGCGGCCTGCTTGATCGCAATCGAACCCTGTGGGGTGGTTTCTGGATCACCGGAAAGGTGAACGAGGGCCAGGCGAACGTCTACTTCTGCGGTGACACCGGCTGGGATGAAGCTTTGTTCCGCGAGATTCATGAGACCAACGGGCGTCCAGATCTCGCGTTCCTGCCGATTGGAGCCTATGACCCGCGCTGGTTCATGGCTCCTGTGCACGTTAATCCTGAGGAGGCTGTTCTGATCCACCGGACATTGAAGTGTCCGCTCAGCGTCGGCATGCACTGCGCCACGTTTCAATTGACCGACGAAGATGTCGATGAACCCGAAGAGCGGTTAGTGCGGGCGTCGTCGGCTCTCGCCGCCGACGAAGGACGGTTCGTACCGCCGCAGTTCGGGGAACGCCAGACGCTGGTTACCTTTCATGGGGCTCATCTTTCACGGGCGCGCATAGATCGCGGCAAGAGGACACGAAGAACGTAACCCAGCATCGAGCCGCAGGGCTCGCCGTTCATCGCCCGTGCGCGTCTAAAGAACTGTTCAATCAAGAACACCGCGATCACCAACAACGCCAGCAGTTCGCTGGGCGCGGTGGGTATGTCGCGGATCGTCACGATGCCGGCGGCGAACCACAAGAAGGTACAAACCACAGCTGACCAGCGGGTCCAGAACACGGCGTCGAAACCATAGTCCTGGTAGAGCCTCTGTTGATCGCGCGCCGGCAAGAGGGCAACTAGCACGCCGAACAGGTGCAGCCGGGTGCCGAGCGCACCCTGCTGGTGCGCCTGCTTGACTGCGGCGCGCTCCGCGCGCAACGTCTCGATCGAGTATTCGGAGTAAGGGCCTCGCAGTGGATGCGAATCGTCCCATGGTTGCAGGAAGTAGCGATGCTCCCTTGAACCCTTGGTGGGGTCCGGCAGTTGGTGCTGGGCCACTTCGTAGATGTCGCCGTCGATCACCACTGGCGTGCCAGCGAATGCGGCGCGCACTTGATCGCCAGGGTCGTGGGAGCGCCAGTGTGGTTTCTCGTGCTGAGACTCGACCAGAAAGCTGAAGGGTGGTGCCGCTTTGCTCAAGAACTCGCCACCTCCCATGTGCTTGCGGCCGGTGTCTGTGCCCGCTGCGGTGGTGGTCATGGTCGGCTCTGGGGAACGGCCTGATACCTCAAACGCTGACACTTCAAGCGGGACAATTCAAACGCTCCAGTAGCCGCGAGCAATCCCGAAGATTGCCGCCAAGATGCCACCGACGATCGGTAGCGATAGAGCGCTACCGACCACCCGCGCAGCCAAAGCGAGACCACCGGGTGCGAACAAGAACGCAGCTTGGCTAGCGGTGGCAAACGCCAACACCACCGCGCCGCTCCAGTCGTCGACGCACCAAGGACAGTGCGGCCCCACAGCGTGGTGGATATTGCATTGGGTCGCTGCCCCGGCCCACAGCGATTCGCAGCCGCATTGGTAGACCAGGTGGCAGAAGTTGATGAAGAACAGCCAAGAGAAGCCCGCGACAACCGCAAAGACCGCGAGCCGTACGCCGAACCACGACTGGACGGGCGCTGGCCGGTTTGTGGGGGCGTTCGGTGCTTGCATCGTCGAACGCTACCGTAGCCTGCGTCGAGTCGAGAGTGCGTTGTGTCTAGGAGTCGGGCTCGGTCACATCCAGGCGCGCACCAACCGTGATGCCACTACGAACGGTCTGTTTGGTCCCTGACGGCCAGGCGACTTCGATTCGATCGACCTCGGTCGCTTCGCCCAGGCCAAAATAGATCGGGTGCGATCCGCTCTGCGAGAGGTAACCCGATTTGCCGTCGTGGTACTTAGTCAGCTTCCGTTCGCCAACGAACGCGGTGACGGTTGCACCGATGGCGTCGCGATTAGAAGTCGTGCCGGTGAGACTGACTTCAAGCCAATTGACTTGCCGCTGGGATGCGAGGTTGCTGATGAAGACTTGAGGGGGATCGTTGAACTCGTTGGTGACGATGTCCACGTCTCCGTCTTGATCGAGATCGAAGATCACCGAAGAGCGGGTGCCGACGGTGCCGGCCACGGTGAACTGCATGTTGTTCTGCAAGACCGGTTCACCCACAGCATAAGTTGCACGCAGCATGTCCTTGCAGATCTGATGGTCGCTATCGGCGCCGCCGCAGGCGAGATCGAACATCGGCTTACGGTTGCGATTGCCGCGCCGAGGCTCGATGCCGAGAATGAACTCTGCGTCGCGGAAGGTCTTGGCCTCATCGTTGATGAGTACGGTGTTGATGCCGTAGCGGTAGGGATAGTTCATGCCGCTGGCGATGAACATGTCTTCGAAACCATCTGCGTTGAGATCACCGGTTGATAGGCCCCACGGCCAGTAGTTTTCCGCACCGATCTGGTCTGAGATCTCGGAGTAGCTGCCATCGCCGTTGGCCTGCCAGAAGGCATTACCAAAGATGTTGTTGGCGGCACCGTCCGTAAGGTAGTCGTCTTCTGTCCAGAGCATGAAGGACTTGAGCTTTTCGTAGCCGGGGAAGACCTCGCGACTCATGTCCGAGTGCATATCGGTCAACATGAGGTCGAGTCGGGTGTCGTTGTTCCAGTCGAAGAACTTGACGCCCATGGCTCCCCATGGGTTCTTCGGGAAGTGTTTATCGGTCGCTTCGACGAACCGCTTGCCGGCCTGGTTTAGCCAAAGGTGATCGTCCCCTTGCATGTTGGTGACGTAGAGATCCGTGAACCCGTCTCCGTTGACGTCGGCGATGGTGGCATCGCCGTTCCAACCGGTCTCGACCAGTCCGGTCGCTTCGGAGACGTCTTCGAAGCGGCCCGCGCCGAGGTTGCGGTAAAGGATGCTGGCCTCAGTGCGCTCTGGGAAGTTGTGTCCCTTGAAGGCGTCCTGGCGGCCGAGGAAGTAGCCGCCCACGCCTCGTTGGTCGTGGGTGTAGTTGCCGACGTTGCACAAGAAGAGGTCGAGCAGTCCATCGTTGTCATAGTCGAAGAAGACTGCGCCGGAGGAATGGCCGACGTAGGACAGCCCAGCCTGTTCGGAGATGTCGGTGAACTTGCCGGTACCGTCGTTGAGCAGCAAGTGGTTGCCAGTTCTAACCGTGGTCAAGAAGATGTCTGGGTCACCATCATTGTCGATGTCAGCGATGGCCGCCGTGGCGTAGACATTGCCTGGCAATTCAAGGCCCGATCCAGGCGTTCGATCTTCGAAGCGTCCTTCGCCAAGGTTGCCCCAAATTTCGTTCTGGCCAAGCTGGTCGACGAAGAATAAATCGATCAAGTCATCGCCATCGAAATCAGCAACCATGATTCCGTTGCCGTGATCGTAGTGCACCGCCTTGAACAGCTTTCCGCCGTCTTCGGTGATGTTGTGCACGAAGCGAATGCCGGTCTGCTCGCGGCGGTTCTCGAACTTGAAGTCGGTGAAGGTTGAGAACTCTGGACGCGTGGCTTCCTGAGCCAGTGCGCGCACCTCCAATGACAACTCGCCAAGGTCAGCGGGTTGGGGCCACGGGACGATCGGCTTACGCTGAGCCGTGGCTGCGCCGCTAGTGAGAGCTACCAAGCAGATGGCGACCGAGACGGCCCGGCTGATGGTGCGGGTGGCACCCAGGCTTGTTTGGCTTTGCTTATGCCAGGCTGGGTTGATTAGGCTCGGGTGTGTTCCACGGTCTGGCATCGTCATCTCTATCCTCGGTCCTAAGGTTGGGGTCGATGGGGTTTAGACGCAGCCCATCTGTCAGAGCTGTCTAGTTTACGACGGGATGAGACTGCCCGGAGCCGGGAACGAGCGTAACTTCCCCTTTGCGGTTACGCCACGAGCAGCGATCACCGGCATCTTTAGAACAAGAAAGCCCGCCCGCGGCCTGCTTCAGGAAACGGGCGACTCGGTCATATGGCAGCGTGAGCTACGCCTGGGGAAGCGGTGTTACTTTGGCGCTCGCCACCTCGGTGGCTAGGCCGCGGCCACCTGACTCGGATTGAACCGACCGTAGTAGCTCTCGCCATTCGCCGCCATCTCGCGCAGCAACCCACCGGGCTCGAAACGCGGCCCGTAAGTGGCAGCGAGTGCATCGCAGTCCTCGACGAACCGTGCAACTCCCACGGTGTCGATCAACGACAGTGGGCCGCCGCTCCAAGGAGCGAAACCCCACCCCAAGATGGCGCCAACATCGGCGTCGCGCACGTCGGTAACGACCTTCTCTTCGAAGCAGCGGGACGCCTCGATCGCTTGACGATAGAGCAGGCGCTGTTTGAGGTGTTCAACGTCCGGTTGCTCGGCGAGCTGCTCGTTGCCAGTTTGCTCTTTGACCAAGTCGGTGAGGTCCTTCCACAGATGTTTTGGGGCACCCTCCGGGTAGTCATAGAAGCCCTTGCCGTTCTTCCGACCGAAACGCTCCAGCTCGACAACCATCTTCTCGATGATGCCGGTGACCGGCGTCTCGATCCATGCGTCGCCGAGATCCTTCTTGGTCTGCATGCCGACCTTGTATGAAAGATCCAGTGCCACATCGTCGTTCATCTCGAGCGGAGCTCGGGGCATACCGGTTTGGCGACCCGCGTTCTCGATCAGGGCCGGGGAGACACCTTGGGCCAGCATCTCGAGTCCCTCTTGCACATAGGTGCCGAAGCAGCGACTGGTGTAAAAACCGCGACTATCGTTGACCACGATCGGGGTCTTGCGGATCTTGCCAACGTAGTCGACTGCGGCGGCGAGCGCCTCGTCGCCGGTCTTTTCGCCAACGATGATCTCCACCAAGCCCATCCGGTCCACCGGCGAGAAAAAGTGAATGCCTACGAACTTCTCAGGTCGGATCGAGGCCTCGGCCAAACCAGTGATGGGCAGCGTCGAGGTGTTCGATGCGAAGATCGCGTCTTCGTTGATCACCGCTTCGGTCTTCTTGGTCACATCGGCCTTGATGCCGCGATCTTCGAATACCGCTTCGATCACTAGGTCGCAACCCGCAAGATCTGCATAGTCAGAGGTGGTGTGGATCAGGTCGAGAAGTTGCGCGCGTTTTGCTGTGGTCGACCGTTTCTTCAAGATGAGCTTGTCTAGCAGGTCGGCTGAGTACTGCTTGCCCTTATCCGCGCTCGCTTGGTCGCGGTCCAACAACACGCACTCGATACCGGCCTTTGCCGAAACGTAGGCGATACCGGCGCCCATCATGCCTGCGCCCAAGATGCCGAGCTTCTGACAGTTGGTGGGGGCGACACCTTGAGGTCTGCGAGCGCCCTTACCGAGCTCTTGCATCGACAAGAACAGGGAGCGAATCATGTTGCGCGAGGTTGGGTCGAGCAGGAGGCTGGTGAACAGGCGCGATTCAATTCGTAGCGCTGCCTCCATGGGCACCTGCAGGCCTTCGTAAACCGCTTGGAGAATCGCCTCTTGAGCGGGGTAGTTGCCGTAGCTCTCTTTGCGCAACATGGCGGTGCCCATCATGAAGATCGGCGCGCCAGACTTGGAGTAGGGACCGCCGCCGGGAATGCGGTAGCCCTTCTTGTCCCACGGTTGCACTGCCTCAGGTTTCGACTTGATCCACGCTGTCGCTTTGGCGACGATTTCTGAAGCCGGAGCGACTTCGTTGACCACGCCCATGGCGAGTGCTGCGTCTTTGCGCAGGCTCTTGCCCTGCAGCATGAGCGGGAGCGACTGCATCGCGCCCAGCATTCGAGGCAGCCGCTGGGTACCACCGGCGCCAGGCATCAGCCCAACCTTCGATTCGGGCAGGCCCACTTGAGCCTTGGGGTTGTCGGCGAGAACTCGATAGTGACAAGCGAGAGCGACTTCGAGTCCGCCACCGAGTGCGGTTCCGGGGATTGCGGCTGCGACCGGCTTGCCACACGTTTCGAGTCGGCGTAGGAGTTGATTGAGCTGATGACTTTGTTCAAACAGCGCTTTCGCTCGATCTTTTGGGAGGGCCCCCTCTGCGTTGGCGGAAGAGCCGCCGAGCATGGTGAGATCGGCGCCCGCTGCAAAGTCAGTTTTACCGCTGGTGATGACGATGCCCTCAACGGCGTCGTCTGCAACCAGGGTCTCGATCGCCTCAGCGAACTCCGACATCGAACCTTCGTTCAAGACGTTCATCGAGCGCCCTGGCATGTCCCAAGAGAGCACGGCAACGCCGTCGATGGTGTCGAGTTTCCAGTTGTCCATTGCTTAAACCCGCTCGATCACGGTGGCGGTACCCATGCCCGCACCAACGCAGAGGGTAGCGAGGGCGGTGCTCTTGCCGGTGCGCTCAAGCTCATCCAAGACGGTGCCCAAGATCATCGCACCGGTGGCTCCCAATGGATGGCCCATTGCGATCGCGCCGCCGTTGACGTTGATCTGGCTGTGGTCGAGGTCGAGCGCTTGCATGTAGCGCAGGACTACCGATGCAAACGCCTCGTTGAGTTCCCAGATGTCGATGTCGTCCTTGGTCATGCCAGCGCGCTGGAGCACCTTGGCAGTGACCTTCTCCGGGCCGGTCAACATGATGCATGGCTCTGAACCGATCGAGGCCATGGCCCGGATTCGTGCCCGCGGCTTGAGACCGAGCTTCTGGCCGATGGCCTCATTGCCGACCAAGACGCCAGCAGCACCATCGACGATGCCCGAAGAGTTTCCTGCGTGATGAACATGCTCCATTGCGGCGACTTCAGGGTAGCGCTGCATGGCCACCGCGTCGAAACCGTATTGCTTGCCCATGTCGGCAAACGCGGGCCGCAGCGATTCAAGGCTTTCGACGGTTGTGCCGGGCCGCATGTGCTCGTCGTGAGCGAGCACTTCGATGCCGTTGCGGTCTGTGACCGGGACGATTGTCCTGGAGAATCTGCCGGCCTTCCACGCCGCATCTGCGCGGCTCTGGCTCTCGACCGCGTATGCGTCAACGTCGTTGCGCGAGAAACCATGCTTGGTGGCGATCAGGTCAGCGCTGATGCCTTGGGGCACGAAGTATGTCTTCATAGCGAACTCTGGGTCGCTCGCCATCGGGCCGCCGTCGGAACCCATGGGCACGCGGCTCATGGATTCAACGCCGCCGCCGATCGCCATGTCGGCCTCGCCTGACATGACCTTGGCCGACGCCATGTTCACTGCCTCAAGGCCTGATGCGCAGAAGCGATTGACTTGAACACCGGCTACCGTCTCCTCGTAGTCGGCGTTGAGCACGCTCATGCGGGCGATGTCGGTGCCTTGCTCGCCCACTGGGCTGACGCAGCCAAAGATGACGTCGTCGATGTTAGCGGTGTCGAGCTCGCTGCGGTCGCGCAGGTTCTCGAGCACTTGGGTGCCGAGTTCGAGCGCCGTCACTTCGTGCAGGCTGCCGTCCTTCTTGCCGCGACCACGTGGGGTCCGGACCGCGTCGTAGATGAATGCGTCAGTCATGGTGTGCTCCGTTCGATGTTTGGCGTTGGTTCCAGCTCTGGTGCTAGTGCTGGTTTTAGTCTTTGGGGTTGACGCTGTAGGTGCCGGTCTGTGCGCTCTTGCGAGCCGGGACCGCCGGCTCAGCGTCCGGTGGGTATGTCCTCGAACGGCTTGTCGCGATCGACCCGGATATCTCCGGGCAATCCGAGTACGCGCTCCGCGATGATGTTGCGCAAGATCTCGTCAGTGCCACCGGCGATGCGCAAACCGGGCGCGTAGAGATACCCGTTCTGAAATGCCGAGTCAGCTGGAGCCTCGTCGCCAATGATCGAACCACCAATGTCGAGCAGGTCCATGCCATAAGCGGAGATGTCTTGTAGTTTGGGTGCGGACACCACCTTGGAGATGGAGGCTTCGGGCCCTGGTGCCTCGCCGCGGGACAAAGCGGTCAGGGCACGCGAGCGGATGTGGCGTAGACCTTCAGCCTGTACATACCAATCGGCAACCTTCTCTCGGACCGCACGATCAGCCAGGGCAGGTTCGCCGTCTTCGAGTTGGGTCGAGGCCGCCAGCTTGAACAAGTCCATGGCATCTGGTGGTGGTGCGCCACCGACCGCGAGTCGCTCGTTCATCAAAGTAGTGAGCGACACGGTCCAGCCGTCGCCAACACCGCCCAGGCGCTGCGAGTCGGGGATACGGACGTTGGTGAAGTAGACCTCGTTGAAATCCGAAGCACCCGAGATCTGCTTGATCGGTCGCACTTCAACGCCCGGCGACTTCATGTCGAGGAAGAAGAAGGTGAGGCCTTTGTGTTTGGCCAGCGAGCGGTCGTGGCGGGTGACCAGGATGCCCCAATCAGAGTAGTGGGCGCCAGAGGTCCAAACCTTCTGTCCGTTGATCACCCAGTCGTCGCCGTCTTGCACGGCGCGGGTGCCGAGGCCTGCGAGATCAGAACCAGCACTAGGCTCTGAGAACAGCTGACACCAAACCTCTTCGCCGCTAACCATGGGTGGAATGTGGCGTTGCTTTTGTTCCTCGGTAGCGTAGGTCATCATCGTCGGTGCGCACATGCCGAGACCAATGGCGAAGAAGGACCGTGGAACGTCGAATTGCTCTTCCTCTTGGTCGTAGACGATTTGATCAAACAATGGTCGACCTTGACCGCCGTACTCTTCAGGGAAGCCGAGGCAGGCGTAGCCCGCAGCGGCCTTCTTGGCTTGCCAGACTTTGGCGATGGCAAGACCCTTCTCGGAATCGATGCGGCGATTGAGTCCACGTTTGCCTTCGACTTTGCGTTCGGCATTCGCTTCGAGCCAGGAACGCACCTCGGTGCGGAAGGCAGCTTGCTGGGGAGTGTCGTTGAAATCCATTGTCTATTGGTTCCTAGGCTGCGTTGCGAGATTCGAGGGCGCTGACCAATCGGTCCTTCCACACACGGGCACTACCGATCGACAGGCTCAGAAGCTTTGAGCGACGGTAGAAGAGGTGACAATCCGATTCCCAGGTGAAGCCGATGCCACCGTGGGTTTGGATGTTCTCCTTGGAGGCGAACTGATACGCCTCGATCGAGCCGACTCGGGCTGCTGCCGCCGCCATCGGCAGCTCAGCTGCGTCAGTGGAGAGGGCCCAAGCGCCGTAATAGTTGTTGGCTCGCGCCAGCTCGTTGCGAATGTAGACATCTGCAAGCTTGTGCTTGATGGCTTGGAACGAGCCGATGGGCCGTCCAAAAGCATAGCGGCCGCGAGAGTAGTCGGCTGCCATTTGAAGGCATGCGTCGGCGCCGCCGAGTTGCTCCATTGCGAACAGAATCGCAGCTCGATCGAATACGCGGTTCTTGAGATCCCAGCCTGCGCCTTCACTGCCAAGCAGTTGAGCGGGTGCGCCGTCGAAGGTGATCGCGGCGTGGGAGCGGCTGGGGTCGACGGTGTCGACTGGCTTGCGACTCACTCCATCTCCGGTGAGGTCGACCAGGGCAAGGCAGGAACCGGTCGTGCCTTCAGCCACCACGACCGCGAAGTCGGCGATATCACCGTCGGGGACTGGGGACTTAGTGCCTTGTAGTTTGCCGCCAGCGTAAGTGACTGAGAGACTATTGGCGGTGACCAGGCCCGGGCCTTCTGAGAGGGCGAAGGTTCCGATAGCTTCTCCGGTCGCGAGCTTGGATAGGAATTCCTTCTTTTGTTCTTCTGAACCGGCCATCAGAATCGCTTCAGTGGCAAGGTAAACCGAACTCGAGAAGGGCACTGGTGCAAGTGATCGACCAACCTCCTCGGCGACCGCACACAGCTCGAGGTAACCGAAGCCGATGCCGCCGTACTCCTCAGGGATCGCAGTGGCGGGCGCTTCCATGTCGACCAGGGCTGCCCAGACGTCTTTTGAGTAGGACTCGGACGAGTCTTCAAAGACACGCCTCGGCACAGTCAGGTCGCAGGCGCTGCGCAGCATGTCTCGGGTCTGTTTCTTCAGGGCCTTTTGGGCATCGGAGAAGTCGAAATTCATCGGTGTGGCTCCCTTCTGGAGTGGTGCGGTTCGAACCGTGCAGCGTACCGCGTTTGCCCGTAGGGCTGGGTCTTGGCTCGGAGAGGGCTGAATGGCGACCGCGGTTGTTGATCGTTGTAGCGAATCCTAGCAGCAGTTCTACCGACCGGTAGGTCGGGACGTCTGGAGTTGGATCGAACTCTCTTGGAGGGGACCTAGAAGTCGAGCCTCCTCAGGTTGCGGAGGCCGAGCCGTAGAGGCACCAGGGCGGTCGCCAGAGTCAGTAAAGCCACCAGCGACACGGCGATCACGGCCCCGGTGGTTCGAGCGGAGTCACCGGCATTGGTGTTGGCATGCCATTGCACAGCAAATGCTTGCAAGGTCACCACGGCGACGATGAAGACCAGGCTCAAGATGAAGTTCAGCGTACCGCCGAGCCCTGAGATGATGCGGGCTGGGTTGTCTTCGCGGAAGTTGGGGTAGAGGCTGCCTAAGCCGACCGCGAGGCCCGACAGCGCAAGAGTCGCCGAGATGGCGCCGAACAATGTGATCGAGAACTCGAAGCGAGAAAGCTCAAGACGCCAGCCGGTCAAGAGGGCAAGGCCAACGGTGAATAGGGAGCAGGTGAAGACGCTCAACAGGAACTTTTGTACAACCAAGCGGCGCAAGGTCAAGGGCGCGAGACCGAGAATCCAAAAGCGTCGTCCTTCGAGGCTGATTAAAGGAAAGACGAAGCGTGTCGTCAGGGTCGACAGAACCAACATGCTGGCCGCCATGTTGAGGATCGCGATCCACGGTCGGAAACGCTCTTCACCGGCCATCCCGCCGGACCGCTTCATGTTGGCTACATAGAGTGCCATCAGACCAAAGAAAATCAAGAACTGGCTCCACTGGGCCGGATCGCGCCAGAACAGTTTGAAGTCTTTGGAAACCAGGCTACGCATTGGGTCTTGGAGCAAACGCAGGGGGGTGTCGATATGACGCAGGAATCCGCCCGCTTCTGCAGGCCCACGCTGCTCGTCCGAGGCAAGCAGCGCAGTCCAACCGCGATAGAACCAGCGTTCGGAGATGACCGTCGCCAACCAGATGAAGAAGGCGGCGTTGGCGGCCATCACTAGCCACAAAAAGCCGGCTCGACGAAGGTCGCCGACCGCGGCGCTCAAGAGACCCTCAGACAACCAATAACTGGGAAGCAGTGGTTGGTCGGCGCGCCCTAGGATGCTGGAGATCGCCTGCACGCTTTCGGCTTCGCTGAAGTCAGGGAGGGCACCATTGCTGCGAAACAAGAGGAAGAGAAGGACTGTGGCTAGTAGGCCAAGCCCGATCAATAAGCCTCTGCGTTGGGTGGCCAGCCCACGAACCAAGACTGTGCTGACGATTGCGCCGATCGCTGTGGGGATGGCGACGAAGGTAGGGAAGAACAGCGCCAAGGCCGCGTAGAACGACCAGCCAACCTCGCGATGGAGACCATAAGCGAGCAAGATCGGCGAGCCAACTGCGACTAAGCCCCAAGAACTCATCCAGCCGCATTCCCACAGGCGCCCTAAGAAGAACTCAGCCCTCGAGATGGGCGCTTGGACAAGGTAGATCACCTCCTTGGCGCGATAGATGGTGGCGAAGCTCACCAGGACGTTCGAGACCACCAGCATCATGAGAATCGCAAGAGCGCCTACCGACAGCATGCGGGTCAGGAGCACATCCATCAGGCCGCTATCCGCCACGCCGAAGAAGCTGGTGGCAAACCGCTGGAGCAGTTCGAGCAGGCCGAAGGTCGCACCGAAGGTGCCGAGCCAAAGGGCGATTGCCGAGACCGAAACGAAGGCAACCTTGAGCTTGGACTCGGTGCGCACCGAGGCAATCCAATGGCGTGCCATGAGGAGCTTGGCGCGGACAATGGCGACGATCGGGTTCATGCGTCGGTGAGGTCTCGATCCACAGGCGTCTCTTCGTCGGTGCGGGTCAGTTCGAGGAAGACGTCTTCAAGTGTTCCGGGTCTTGCGGCGAGCGCCTTGATCTCGTCTACCGTGCCAAGACTGAGTAGTCGACCTTCATGGATGATGCCAATGCGGTCGGCGACCTCTTCGGCGATCGACAGGGTGTGCGTCGACATGAACACGGTCAGACCTTTCTTGGTTTCTTCCTTTAGATACCGCTTCACACTGTGGATGTTCTTTGGATCCAGGCCGACCCACGGCTCGTCGACGATGACCACCTTCGGTTCGTGCAAGAAGCACGACGCGAAAGATAGCTTCTGGCGCATGCCGTGGCTGTAGTTTTCGATCAGCTGGTTGGCGACGTGGGAGATCTCAAAGCGCTCCAAGAGGTCTCCACTCAGTTCTGTGTACCGGCGCTCATCCATGCGGTGCAGTCCGCCAACGAAGCGCATGAATTCTTGGCCAGTCAACTTGTCGTAAAGGAAGGGGTGGTCGGGTACATAGCCGAGTTGAGCTTTGGCTTCGAGTGGGTGACTTTGCACGTCATAGCCACCGATGAAGGCGGCGCCCTGGGTCGGTCTAACCAAGGTCGTCAGCATCTTGATGGTGGTGGTCTTTCCAGCGCCGTTGGGCCCGAGAAAGCAGAAGAACTCCCCAGCCGGAATGTCGAGGTCGAGGTTGTTGACGGCGGTCTTATCGCCGTAGCGTTTCATCAAGGCTTGAGCGCGGATCATTGGGGACTCGGCGTCGATCTACGGGTTGGAGACTGTGGATTGGAAAGCGGTTGGTTCGAGGCTTCGAGCACTTCGATTTGGATCTGTCCGAGAAATGGAAGCAACTGTGGCCACTGATCGATGCTGCCTTCGAGCAGCTTGATGTGGGTGGCGTCGGCGAGCGGTTGGCCAAGTGTGGGATCCAACGCGATCCAGGAACCGGGGCCCTCAGCGTTGCTCGCCGCGTCGTCAGCGTTCTCCGGGTTCTCCGGGTTCTCCGGGTTCTCCGCGATCCAGACTTCTGGCCATGCGTGGTAGTAGAAGCCGTCATAGACCGCGCTCCACACCAGTCCGATTGCGACCCTAGTGGGCAGCCCAACTGAACGAGCCAAGGCGGTGTAGAGGATGGTGTGTTCGTTGCAGTCGCCGCGGCGGCTGTTGAGTACCTCGAGCGCTGAGGGGAGGCTCAGTACGGGTTCCTTGTCGAGGCGCTCGAACACCCAATCGTGCAGTGCAAACGCTTTAGCGAGGTCGTCTGCTGCTGCTTGTACGATGGCCTCGGCCTGTTGCCGGATCTTCGGATGATCCGCCTGGATGAACGCATCTGAGCCAAGCGCGCTGGCGGTTGGTGCATTCGTGAGCGCTGAGTCTGCAGGTCTCGAAGGGTCTGCGTTAGGCAGAGAACTGTTGGGCAGAGAAGAGGCGAGGAAAGTGAAGCTTCCGTCTTGTTCGAGTCGTTGCCTCCAGTCGAGCGGGATGGCCAGGGTCTCCTGGCCAGCTTGCGCTGCAGCGATTGCGTCTGCGGTGGCGGGCACGGTGATGGTGACAGGGACGGGGACACTGCCAGAGATGGGGTCCCCTGTGAAGGCGCCGAGTGCTGGATCGCAACAGTCACTGAGATCCTCGAAGCCTGCGACACCCGGAATGCGCACCGTGAGGCGTTGCGCTCCGCGTTGTGGAGTGATCCCGGTGGGCTTGACCGCAGTGATTCGAAGTAGTTCGGTTGCGTTGTCGGAACCATCGAACGCTTGAAGTGCAAGTTCTCGAGTGCTCTTGCGCACGCTGAGGCCAAGAGGTGTGGTCGCCTGCAGGACCTGCCCATCCTGGTCGACCCAGGCGATGGTGCGTAGTCCGCTACTGCGCACTTCGAGGCGGGTTGCTGCCACGCTGGTTCCGTCCAGGTCGAGTTGACCTCGGGAGATGGCGCGAACAACCGCGCGGGTGGCTCTTAAGGTCATCGGATCAAAGCTTTGCAAGACGATCTGTTCGTCCAATTCAAGAGGAGGAAAAGCCAACGCGGTGCCAAATCCGGTCGAGAACAGGGCGTTGTCAGACAAACGCGCGCTGAAGTCGCTGATCTCGCCGCCCGAGGTGATGGTGGCGGTGAATGCGTCATCGACGATCGATCCATTCAGTTCGAAGTTGGCTTCGCCCGAGCGAATCGCGAAGTCGATGTGGGCCAAGCGTTGGTGGCGTGCGCGCCAGGCAGTGCCCTCAATCTCGAGCGCCGCCCGGCGCCCCAACAGTTGCAGGACGAGCTGGACGTCGAGCGTCAGTTCAGCTCCCTCGGATCCATCGCGATCTATGGGTCGTTGGCTCATGTGGGCGTAACCCACGCGTGGACCGAATGCGGGTGCGGAGGGATCCTGGAGTTCGGTCTGCGGGACTGGGCCGTGGATAGTGAGCCAATTCTCGGTCGGATGGTCGATCCACCCTGCGCGGTCCAACACCACATCTCCGCGTAAGAACCCGCCCACCAGCTCGGAGCGAGCAAGAAAGAACATCATCAATAACCAGAACGCGGTGACCGCCACCCCTAAGACACCACGATTCAAGAACACACCCCGCTGCTAGTGGGCTCGATGGAGTCGACTGATGGTCGCCTGGTCGAGCCGACCGGTGGTCGACCTGTCAAATCGAGTGACAGTCGACTCACTAGAGCCACTCCGGTTCGTCGTCAATGCCTAGGCCGTCCGCGATTCTGTTGTAGTACGCGAAGAGCGCTGTGACTTGCACGATGTCGTGGACAGCCGTGTCACTGAACCCAGCAGCTCGGAGTGCGTCGACATGGCTGCGCTCCATCGCTCCCGGATTGACGGTAAGGGCCATGGCGAACACCAACATTGCTTGATCCTGTTCATCTAGCGGTGCCTCATTGAAGTCCGTCATCACGGCCTCGGTGATTCTGTCCGCAACTTCACTACCACTTTCCTTTGCGACCTCAACCCGGAGGTCGTCGCCGTGCGCGCGAGTTCAGTAGTGACAGGCGTTGGCCCTCGAGACTGCGGTTGCGATCATCTCCCGCTGGGCCCGCGTTAAGGCACTCGAGGGCGATTGCATCACCTCGCTGTAGAGCCGGGTCGATGCGGCAAGCGTCTTGGGTTGGACGCTTTGAATTCTGATGACGTTAAAGACTTTGCCAGCGCGCTCGAGAGCGCTTTGGTAGAGCCTTTTCAGTGGGCCGGTTGCTTCGGCGGGGGAAACGGTCGTTATCCAGGCCATTTGGTCTTTGGTCCTTGTTGGAGGTCGGAGTTAGATCGGAGTGTGAGGGGAGCGGATATTGGTCCCAGGGTAGATCTCGGCTAAGGGAGTGTAGCTGCCCGCTATGAGGGACAAGTTCCTCGCCTCTGGATGAGGTCAACCCTGCGTACAGCTCTAGGAGTTTGCTGAAAACATGGGGCCGAGCTTGGTAGAGTCCGCCGAGCACGTGCTGCGTTCTCTTGAGTCCATACGGATCCTGATTCGCTGCCGTCTCACTCAAAAGCCTCAAACCGCGCCGAGCGCACAAAATCAACCACGCTCGCCTGGTCCAATCTCTGGAGATCTTTCGATCATGTTCTCGCTCAAGCCTCGCCTCATCCCGATCCTCTGCATTGTCGGCCTGTGCGCAGTGGCCGCAGCGACCGTTCCGGTCTTTGGTTTGTCGCCTCTCGGTTCAGCCGTCGCTCAAGAAGCTGATGCTGGCGATGCGGCCTCGCCTGTAGCGACCGCTTCAGCCGAGCGCGGTCGCTACCTTGCGAACGACGTTGCCATGTGTGTGCAATGCCACTCTCCGCGCAACAGTCGTCGCGGCGATCTAGTCGGCGATCGCTTGTTCACGGGTGCCGCCATCCCGCTCAAGAGTCCCTACAAGGGAACTCCTCGTTGGGCCTTCACTGCTCCTAATCTGCGCAACGCCCCGGGATACACCGAGGCTGAGTTCGTCGACTTTCTGATGAGCGGCATGCGGCCCAATGGCACCGAGGCTCGTAGCCCGATGCCTGCTTTCCGCATGAATCGCTCTGATGCGCAAGCTGTCTACGACTACCTGATGTCGTTCTAGTCAGAGGGTCTGAACTAAGACATCTCCGAAACCGTTGTGTGGTTGTGCTCGTACCTGACGGGTACGGCCGTTGCCTTTTGCTGGCTGGGGTCCCCTTTGGGCTGACGGCCTCTGTTTCGTCTTTTTTTTGCCGCTAGTCACACCAGCGTCGGCTCCAGCTGACACCGGCTCCAGCTGACACCGGCAACTGCTGCGGTCGGCACCCATCTCGCCTCAGACACCGCCATCGCCAACTGGCCGACGCCAACGTCGCCTTCTTTGGTTGACACGAGAGGACTCATTGAATGAACAGACTTACTAGCGCGCGGCTCCTCGCTTGCGTGACCCTTATCGGCGCACTCTGTGTGCCGGTCATGGCGGCGGACGGCGCATCGGCTCAAGTCCCGGTCAAGACCTTCGAGCTCGACAACGGAATGAAATTCCTGGTTGTCGAACGTCCTGAGATGGCAACCGTGGCAGCAGCTTGGGTCGCCAAGGTCGGTTCTTCTGATGAGCGCCCCGGCATCACCGGGCTTGCGCACCTCTTCGAGCACATGATGTTCAAGGGCACGCGCACCATTGGCACCACTAACGCCGATCGCGATCTGGAGATCATCGACGAGCAAGAGGCGGTTCAAGAGCAGGTGCGCGAGGTCTACGCAGAGCTGCGGCGTGCCTGGCGCCTTGGTGAGATCGAAAGCCCCTATGACAGCGAGAATCGCCCTGAGCGATTGATCGAGCTCAACAAGGAGTTCGACAAGCTGGTTGAAGAACAGCGCGCGATCATGATCAAAGACGAGTTCGATCAGGTCTACACCGAAGCGGGCGCCACTTTTATGAACGCCTTCACTAGCCAGGACGTCACCGTCTACATCAACACTGTTCCGGCCAACAAAGCGGAGCTGTGGTTCTGGATGGAGTCTGACCGACTGCTGAACCCGGTGTTTCGGGAGTTCTATTCAGAGCGCGATGTCGTCTACGAAGAACGCCGCCTGCGCACCGAGTCGACACCAACGGGCAAATTCAACGAGATGGTGACTGCGATGTTCTGGCAATCGCACCCTTACTCGTGGCCGATAGTCGGCTGGCCGTCGGATTTGCGTGTGATCAGCAAGGCACAGGCGGATCAATTCTTTGACACCTACTACGCGCCCAATAACCTCACCGGCGTGCTGGTTGGAAAGATAACGGTGGACGAAGCCAAGCAGCTCGCTACGCGGTACTTCGGTCGGATCCCTCGCGGCGAGATTGAGCCTCCTGATGTGGTCACGCTCGAGATGGAGCAACTGGCCGAGAAGCGCATGTCGGGCGAGTGCGACTGCCCACCGCAGGTCGAAATTCGCTACCACACCGTGCCGTTTGGCCATGCTGACTCTTATGCTCTGGACGTCTTAAGCGGTGTTCTCAATGACCGCACTGGCCGGTTGTACAAGGCGATGATCGAAGGGGCAGAGACCGCCTCGAGTGCTCGAACTCGACCGGACTCGGGTAAATGGGCTGGTTCCTTCATCTTCAGCGCCGAGGCCAAGGGCGAAGCGACCCCACCGCAGCTAGAAGCTGGGTGGGAAGCCGTTCTCGCGGAGCTCCAGAAAACGCCGGTTGGCGATCAAGAGCTGCGGCGGGTGAAGAACGGCTTTTTGGCTGACACCTTTCGGTCGTTGGAGAACCCGTTCTTCGTGATGATCCAGCTCGCACTGTTTGAAGGCCAAGGAGACTGGACCTACCTCAACACGATCGCAGACCGAACCGAGGCAGTCACCGCCGAGGATGTGCTGCGGGTGGCCAACAAGTACTTCGAGCCGCAGAGCAGAGTTGTTGCTCACTACTACCGTGAGGAAGGCACATCTGCTGAACCGGTGCCGCCGGAGCTTGCTGCGTTGCCCGCAGCGCAGCAGCAGCAGATTCTGGGGCAACTGAAGCAGCTCACTGGCATGACCGACGTGGCGCAGCTGCAGGCGATTGTCGGGCAGGTCGAAGGCCAGGCGGATCAGGTGCCTGACGAGATGAAGCCGGCGATGCAGTTCATGGCACGGAAAATCAAAGAGCGCATCGCTGAGCTTGAGAGCTCTAGCGACGGAGAGAAAAACTAATGAAGCATTTCGACAGTTTCCCGTTGAGAGCCTTGGTCGTTTTGACTCTAGCGAGCGTTCTTGTGGCGAGTGCCGCAACCGCTCAACCCCTACCTAAGCACCCTAACGATCTGAAGTACGGCGAGCTGGATTTCGATATCCCACGCGCGGAGCAGTATCGCCACACCTTGAGCAACGGTTCGGTCGCATACGTGGTCGAGGACAAGACGTTGCCGCTGTTCACCGTCGGTGTCCGAGTTCGCGTTGGTTCGTTCCTCGAACCGGCAGACAAGGTTGGGCTGGCAGCACTCACCGGATCCATGATGCGCCTTGGTGGAGCAGGTGATCTCGATGGTGGCGCGTTCGACGAGCGCGCAGCCTTCTTGGCTGCAAACATCAGCAGCAGTATCGGCACCACTTCAGGTCGTGCCAGCGTCAACTGTCTTTCGAGTCAGCAAGCCGAATGCTTGGATCTGTTCTTTTCGATGATGCGAGAGCCGGCCTTTGATGAGGTCCGCCTCGCGACCGAGAAGACCAATCGGCTCGAACGCCTCAAGCAACGCAACGATGAGGCCAGCAGCATTGCGCGTCGCGAATGGCAATGGCTGATGTACGGCAAGGAACATTTCTCGAGCCGCAATGTGACGGGTGCGAGCCTTGCCTCCATTACCACCTCTGATCTAGCCGAGTTCCACAACTCGTACTGGCGGCCGAAGTCGATGATCTGGACCGTCTCTGGCGACGTTGATACCCAAGCCGTCTTGAAAGCGCTGGACGAGCGTCTTGCTGGCTGGACCAACGAGGGTGCCAAGGACGTCCCCTGGCCACCCCCGGTGCCGCGCAACGTTCCCGTGCCCGGTGTCTATGTGGCACAAAAGGAGATTCCTCAAGGTCGAGTGCAGATCGGGTCGCTCACCGCGCAGCGCAAGGACTGGATGGCCAAAGATGAGATGGCCACCGATCTGATGAACGAGATCTTGGGCGGCGGTGGATTCACCTCTCGGATTACCAAGCGCATTCGTTCAGACGAGGGTCTTGCCTATAGTGCCGGCTCGCAGTTTGGCCTAAGCAACTACTGGGCCGGTCAGTTCGCGGTGTTCTACCAGTCGAAGAGCGAGACAGTTGCTTTCGCAGCGGAGATCGCCTACGAAGAGCTGGAGCGCATTCGCACCAGCAAGGTCTCCGACGGAGAACTGACAACAGCCAAGGGTGCCTTCCGCGATTCGTTCCCAGGCAACTTCGAGTCGGCTGCTTCCATCGCGGGCTTGTTTGCACAGGACGAGTATCTCGGTCGGCCTCACGAGTATTGGTACACCTACCAAAAGCGCGTGGATGAGGTCTCAGCAGATGACATTCTTCGAGCCGCGAAGAAGTACCTGAAGCCAGAGGAGATGGTCTTCCTGGTCGTCGGTGACTGGGCGGAAGTGGAGAAGGGCGACGCTGATGGTCGAGCGACCATGGGTCAGTTCTTTGGTGGCAATGCCAACATGTTGCCCGAACGCGATCCGGTGACCCTGGAACCAGTGCCGTAGACGGTGAGTTGATGGAGGCTCTCACGCAATCGTAGGACGATGAGCGTGAGCCTCACAGCCGCCTGGTCTTTGGGTGTTCCGTGCTCTAGAGCGCTGGGTGGGTGCTTTGTAGAGGTAGCCTGATCAGGCTGTTCGGCGCGGCTCTTCTGGCTCGAGGCAGCTCCCCGGCGAAACGCCGGTGGGAGCGCTCCGTTTGCTTGTTCGTTCTCTCGGTGGGCCTTTGGGCCCAGGAGCCGACGGTCAGCGCTCGGCATCTCTTCCGAGCTTCGGATCTCGGACCATCGCCTATGTGCTCCACTCTCGATACAACCAGGCTTGCGCGAACGCCCAGTCGCGCTTGATCGTGCGCAAAGACACTTCTAGCACTTGTGCCGTCTCGTCCACCGAGAGGCCACCAAAGAAGCGGCATTCGATCACCTTAGCGTGGCGAGGGTACTCTTCGGCGAAGCGGTCGAGCGCCTCGTTGACCCACAGCACCTGTTCTCCTTGGCGCGCGTCTCCTGGGTCGACGTTTTCAAGAGAAATCGGGCGTTCGCCTCCGCCCCGCTTGTGTCGGCGCCGCTTGCGCGCGGCATCGACCAGGACTTGCCTCATGGCGCGGGATGCAGCGCCGAAAAAGTAGGCGCGTCCGCGGTCTGAGATCTTCTCGCTGCCAACCAGCTTGAGGTAGGCCTCGTGGACCAAGGCGGTGGTCTGTAGGGTGCGTTGCTCGTGCTCGTTGTGCAAGTAGTGGCGCGCCATTTTGCGGAGCTCGCCGTAGACCGCGCGGATGAGTGCGTCCTCGTCTGCTGATTCGCTGGCAGCGGCGAGTAGGTGATCGGTGACGGTCTTGTCAGTCATGGAGTAGCACGAGTGTGAGGGGCTCCAACTAGCGTGCGCCTAGCCGCGATCACCGAGTACATAGCGCACGACGTCGATAGCGTCGATGATGAGCGAAGCGCAGTTAGTTAACAGCAGTGTCTTGACCCAGATCGGGAAGGCTCCGTCCTTCGGCCATTCCGCCCGACGCCTCCAGATCGCCAAGATCGCCGGCGTCCAGAACACCAGGTGTCCTGTCCCGAGCAAACGGTTGTAGCCGTTCACCGCAACCAGGGTCTCCATCAGGATCGCTGCACAGATGAACCCGGCGAGCGCCCAACGCGCTTCGACGCGCTTGATAAAGAACAGCGCTCCGAGGTTGACCGCCATCATCCAAAAGACCCAGAGTCTGAGTTCGAGCGATTCTCGAAGGATGTAGTCGAGCATGGTGCCACCCTCCTCTATGGTGATCGATGTGCGTGGGGAAGATCGAGCAACTTGATCTTAGCGATCAACGGGCGTCAAGGGCACTGCTCAAGAGCCTAATGGCTCCTAGCACCATGGCTCGGATGATTGGCTCTTGATCAGCGTCGGCCCAGTTGGGTGGGGACTTCCACCGGATGGTTCGCGAGTGACGGACCACACGACGATGTTTCCCCAGTGCGGCAAGGTCTCCGCAGTGCGGCAATTCGGCCACCGCGACCACGGTCCTCATCAACACCATCGACCGAGAACGTGCGCGGTGACACAGGCGCCGCCCGCGGTGATGTACCAGGGCTGGTAGATCGACTCAGAGTCCAACGGCGGGCAATCCGAGTTCGTAGAACAGCGCTTCCTTAGCGTTTCGTTCATAGCCCGCGCGCTGATGCCGCAAGGTGCCTTTCGCGGCTTTTACGGAGTGAAGAACTGGAATGGATCAAACAGTGGCGAGATTGCAGGGAACTGACTTGCCGATGGTGGCGCACCGCGCGAGAGCGAACGGGTACCATGGGCCGGCTCGCTCCATTGGGCCTAACTGCGCAACCGCACATCACCGTCACCTGAACCTCGCAGACTGCCCCTTAAACGACTCGAGAGGATCTTTTTGTCTTGGATGCATTAACCAACTTCATGGCCACGTTTGTGGGTTACGCCTGGGGATTGCCTCTGATCGTCCTGCTTATCGGCGGCGGTCTCTTCCTGACCGTTCTCTCAGGCCTCAAGCCGCTTGTACGCGTTGCTCACGCCATTCGGATTCTGTCTGGCAAGTACGACAAGAACCAAGATCCGGGTCAGATCAGTCACTTTCAAGCGCTGTCGACGGCGCTCGCGGCCACTGTCGGAGTGGGCAACATCGGCGGTGTGGCGATTGCCATCCAGCAAGGCGGGGCTGGTGCGGTGTTCTGGATGTGGCTGGCCGCCGTTGTCGGTATGACTACCAAGTTCTTTTCGTGCACGCTCTCCCAGCTCTACCGCAAGCCGGACGAACTCGGAGTGGTGCAGGGCGGTCCGATGATCTCGATCGAGGTCGGCCTTGGCACTCGTTGGAAGCCGCTTGCGATCATGTTCGCGACGTTCGGCATGATCGGCTGTTTGCCGATGTTCCAGACCAACCAGCTGGCCTCGATCATGAAGACGCAACTCGGAGTGGACCCTCTGTGGACGTCGATCGCAGCGACGGTGTTTGTGGCGATCGTCGCTGCTGGAGGCATCGAACGGATTGGCCGGTTCACCGCTCGCTTGGTGCCGGCCATGTGTGTGTTGTACCTAGGTTTGAGCCTGCTTTTGATCTCCACTCAACTCGGTGCTGTTCCCGACATTTTCGTGCGCATCTTCACTGAAGCCTTCACTGGTCAAGCAGCAGCGGGTGGCGCAGCAGGTATCGCGTTTCGTGAGGTTCTCAAAGTCGGCGTGAAACGCGCGGCCTTCTCCAATGAGGCGGGGCTTGGTACCGCGCCGCTTGCTCACGGTGCGGCAAAGACCAACGAGCCGGTGCGTGAGGGTTTGGTCGCAATGCTCGGCCCGTTTATCGACACCATCGTGGTGTGCACCCTGACCGCTTTGGTGATCTTGCTGGCTGCGCCAGCGGCGTCCGAAGGCTTGGTCGGCGTCTCCTTGACGGCGGCTGCGTTCGAAGCAGCGCTCGGCTCTTGGTCGGGATACCTATTGGTGTTGGTGATCTCAATGTTCGCCGTCACCACGATGGTGAGTTACTCCTACTACGGTCGGAGGTGCTTTGCCTACCTGTTCGGTGCACGCCGTGCCGGTGGTTATACATACTTCTATTTGGCTGGCCTTTTTCTGGGCGGCATGTGGAGTTCGAGCCTAGTGATCAACACCATCGACAGCGCCTTCGCCATGATGGCCATTCCCAACATGATCGTGACCCTGCTGCTTGCGCCGAAGGTCATGGTCGCGGCCAAGGACTATTTCCGCCGACTCGAGGCCGGTGAGTTCGATTGATGGGGTTCGACTTCAGGATGGAAGAACGATGAGCGGAATGTTCGAACGAGCAACGCAACAGCAGATTGCGAGTTTTCTCGAAGGGCTCGAGGAGCTCTATCCAGACGCAGATTGCGAGCTCAATTGGCGCACGCCGCTTGAGCTCCTGATCGCTACGATTCTCTCTGCTCAGTCGACCGATGTGCGCGTCAACATGGTGGGGGAGGTGTTGTTCGAGAAGTACAAGAGTGCAAAGGACTTCGCCGAGGTTGACTTGCTTGAACTCCAAGACGATGTTCGCCAAACGGGGTTCTTCCGACAGAAGGCGAAGAACGTCCAGAATACCTGCAAGATCCTGGTCGACAAGCACGCCGGGGAAGTGCCGCGGACCATGGAGGAGCTGCTCGAACTCCCCGGTGTCGCGCGCAAGACTGCAAATGTGGTGTTGGGCACGGCGTTCAAGAAGCCATTGGGTGTGGTGGTCGACACCCACGTCAAGCGTCTCGCGTTTCGGTTGGGCATCACCGAAGAGACCAAACCCCCTAAGGTCGAGAAGGATCTGATGGCGCGCTTGCCGCAAGATCGATGGATCTTCGGAGCGCACGCGATCATCCTCCACGGGCGCAGGGTGTGCGACGCACGCAAGCCGAAGTGTGATGAGTGCACTTTGAGTGAGTGCCCGCGCAACGGTGTTGAGATCACAGCATGAAGCAGGCTTCTGGGTGCACAGGATGAGAACAGAACTGGATGCTATCGAAGTGCTGGTGACCGGCGCTTCGGGTGGCATTGGCGGCGCCATTGTTGATGAGTTGAGCGATTGCGGCGCGCGATCGTGGATTCACTATCGTAGTCAGCGTAAGAGCGCAGTCGAAGTTGCAGAGCGGGTCGGCGCCGATGCAGCTCGAGTGGTGCAAGCAGACGTGTCTATTGAGAGCGAGGTCGACCAGCTGTTTGCGACGATTGCCTCCCAGGCCGAACTCTCAGGACTGGTGGTCAACGCGGGGCTCTGGGCGCCGGAGTCGGTGCCGATTTCCGAGATGTCACTCGAACAGTGGCGTCACACCATGGCCAACAACCTCGAGAGTGCGTTTCTTTGTTGCCGAGCGTTTCTGCGTGGCATCAAGCCCGATGGACCAGCCCCTGCGATCGTGCTGATTGGCTCCACCTCTGGAATATTTGGTGAGGAAGGCCATGGCGACTACTCGTCGTCGAAGGCAGCGATGCGCGGACTGATGCTGACAATGAAGAATGAGATCGTGCGGTTGCACCCGCGCGGTCGGGTCAACCTGGTCAATCCAGGGTGGGTGGCTACGCCGATGGCAGCAGCGGCCCTCGAAGACAAGGCACTGGTCGAGCGAGTAACCGCGACCATCCCCATGCGCAAAGTGGCAACCGCTCAAGACGTCGCGAGCACGGTTGTGTATCTCTTGTCAGAGCGGCTGGCCGGCCATGTCAGCGGGCAAGCGATCATGGTTGCGGGTGGGATGGAAGGTCGGTTGTTGCACCCGCCGAGCTAGGTAGCTCTTGGTAGGCGATTAGGGTTCATTCGCGTCGCGTCGCTGGGTAGCGGCCGGCGCCGCAGCTGGACTTGGGCCGTCGCTCGGGCGCTGGCCCGGTCAGAACCGATTGTATTTAGAGACAAGGGGTTTCGCCCTGGACGCCTTCGTGTGTCTAACGGAGTGGAAGAAGAGCCTGAGAGCTCTTTGAACCGCCACTTCGCCATAGACAACAAACGGAGGCTCCAAGCAGATGCACCTCGATCTGAAACGGACTGATCCACGGCACTACCAGATCGTGTCGCTCTCGATTCTGTTGTTGGTTGGTGGCGGACTGCTTGCCTTTCCAGTGAACGTCGGACGCTTTGCGATCACCATAGGGGTCGGTCTCTTCGTGCAGGTGTTGGGGTCGCGACTCGTGGGCCTGCCGTTCGACGCTCGCAGTCCGTTGATCACCAGCCTCGCGCTACTGTTGATCTTGCGCACAGGGTCGCCGCTCACCATGGCTTGTGCGGCGGCGATCGCGATCGGCTCGAAGTTCCTTCTGCGAGCCGACGGTCGCCACGTGTTCAACCCGGCCAACCTCGGCATCATCGCGGTTGTGCTGTGCACTAAGGATGCTTGGATCTCGCCCGGCCAGTGGGGTAGCGCCTCATTGTTGCTCACGGTGTTTGCATGCCTGGGTTTGCTGGTGACCACTCGCGCGCGCCGTGCCGACATCAGTCTCACATTTTTGGGCGTCTATGCCACAGCGCTGTTCGCGAGGGCTCTGTGGCTTGGCGATCCTCTTACGATTCCGGCGCGCGCGCTCGAGAGCGGAACGCTGTTGCTGTTCGCCTTCTTCATGATCTCGGACCCTGCAACCACACCGCGTTCACGCGCGGGTCGCATCGCGTTCGGTTCCTGGATCGCGGGCCTCTCGATCGCGATCACCTATGGCCTTCACCAGCCGAATGCCTTCTTGTGGGCACTGTTTGTCTCGATGCCGGCGGTGCCCGTGATCAATCGCCTGCTCGAACCACGTCGAGCTGCGCTTCATGTCTCCACTGACAATCAACCGAAAGGAAAACTCTCCATGAGACCTCCACGATTAGCCTTGCGCCTTCTCGGAATCACTACCGTTCTGATCGCTCTCCTGAGCGTGGCTCCGCCTGTTCGAGCATTCTGCGGCTTCTATGTCGCCAAGGCTGACACGGGACTGTTCAATCGAGCCTCAGAAGTGGTGTTGGTGCGCGATGGAAACCGCACCGTGATCACCATGTCGAACGACTTCCGCGGCAGTCCGACCGAATTCGCCATGGTGGTGCCAGTCCCGACGCTGCTGCAGGAAGGGCAGATTCATGTGGCGGATCGTGCTGTGCTGGATCACCTCGATGCCTACACTTCGCCTCGGCTGGTTGAGTACTTCGACCCTGATCCTTGTGCAGTGAACCGCCTCAGATCCCTCGGCTACGTCTCAGAGAGTGGCGTGCGCGCTGAACAGAAGTCAGTGGCTCCAGCCGCAAAGCGAGACGCGGACGGCGTGACGATCGAAGCCAGTTACACCGTAGGCGAGTACGACATTCTGATTCTTTCGGCCCGCGAGAGCGATGGTTTGGAAGCGTGGCTCACCAGAAACGGCTACCGCCTGCCCAAGGGGGCAAGCCGCGTTCTAGGGAGCTACCTCAGGCAGGGCATGCGGTTCTTTGTCGCCAAGGTGAACCTAGAAGAGCAGACGCGCCTCGGATTCAACACTCTGCGACCGCTGCAAATCGCTTTCGAGTCGCCGAAGTTCATGCTGCCGATCCGGCTGGGAACGCTCAACGCCGACGGTGATCAGGAGCTGTTCGTCTACACCCTGACGCGCAATGGCCGTGTGGAAACTACCAACTATCGGACCATCCGCTTGCCGAGTGGCGAGGAGATTCCGACCTTCGTGAAGGCAGAGTTTGGTGACTTCTACAAGGACATGTTTGCGCAACAGGTTGAACGCGAGCCGCTGGGTGTGTTTCTCGAGTACGCCTGGGACATGGGGTGGTGCGATCCCTGCGCTGCCGATCCTCTGAGTCAGCACGAACTTCGAGACTTGGGTGTCTTCTGGGTTGGAGACGCTGCGCACGGGAACCGACCTGGCGGCGCGCAGAATGTGTTCGTGACGAGGCTTCACGTTCGCTACAACAGCCGCACATTCCCGGAGGACCTGCGGTTTCACGAAACCAAGGATCGCACCAACTTCCAAGGTCGATACGTTTTGCGACATGCCTACAAGGGAGCAACGTGCCCTGAGGCGCAGCAGTACTACTCAGCAGTGGAGCGCCGATTCGAGCAAGAGGCGCAGCGCTTGGCAAACCTCACGGGTTGGAGTATCGGGTCGATTCGCAGCAAGATTCGTGCTGAGCACGGTGGACGGCTTGGTGATCTTGATGGGGTTCCCAACAACCCGGATGAGGATGGCGACGGTCGCGACCGCTGGTGGGAGAAGCTATGGCCGGGTCGACGCCGCTAGAGACGGCTGAGAGCAGTCGCGCCCGATTGGTGATCTCGAGCCAACCTCAGTATCCTCTGGCATTCGATGGAGTTGAGTCGATCCGCGATTCAGCGGAGTGGTAGAGGGATGAGGTGCACGATGAGACGACAGTTTCCCGGATGGAGCTCAGTTCAGCTGGCGATCACGATGGCACTCTCGTTGACGTTGGGTGCTGCGGCTCTTGAGAGCCAAGCGGCAAACCAGGTGGAAGCGGGCAGCACCGACTACCTCTCGTCCGATCTTCGTCAGCGGGTAGAGCAACTCAAGGCCGATGTGGAACGGACTGCAACCGTCGCTTCGAACATTCGTGAGCGCGCCCTGACTCTCTGGGATTGGGGCAATGCCTTTGCGCTTGATGGCCGCTATGTGCCGGTGAATCTCACCACTGTGCTTGCGCGCGCGGGTGGTCGATCAACACCAACAATTGCTGGACGGGTCGACGCCTTCGTCCGTGAACTCACATTGCTCGATGAAGAAGCCGATGCAATTGGGGCCTTGACGGCGACTCTTGGACCGTTTCAAGTGCGCTCGATGGCAACGGTGCAGCAAACCTACACTGTGGGCTCGCGAGCGATCGAAGCGGGAGGCGGCCTTGCGATCACGCGACACTTCATGGCTGACTATGGTCCCCTGCAGACCACCGATCCGAGTGGCGACCACTATCTGAGCATCGCCAGTTCCAATCGAGGTGTGCGTTTCGAAGCGATCACGGTGCCGTTCTCCGGAATGCACGGCGGTTTTCGCGGAGCGCTTCCAGTGCCCTTCTTTCAGGTTGCTCAGGGCCGGTTGGTGCCGGGCGACACCGTCACTGTGACCTACGGCGGTCGGTCTGGCGGTGGCGGAGGCTTGTTGATGCCAACGCTGTCAACAGATCGGATGCCCTTTCCGCTATATCTGCGGCTCGACGCAACTGGCGATCTTTTGTCGCTGCCGATTCAGCCGATCCGGCTAGTTGGCGGCGCACTCCATGGCGTGCGCGGGTTTGGCCCATCGGTGTTGCGCCCGGGTGAATCGTTCGATCTCTCGATTCGCGCGCGAGACCAGTTCTTCAATCGAGCCACAGGGCCCTCGCCCGAGTGGCGAGTGGAGGCGAATGGCGTCGCCATCGGCGAGGTGCCTGCGGGTGATGAGGCGATCCAGCTGTTGCGCAACATTCGGTTCAACGACGAGGGGGTGCAACGCATCACCATCCGATCTGCCGATGGCGTCATCGTTGGTGAGGCGAATCCGATCCTTGTGTCCTCAGCGGCGCAGCGTGTGTTCTGGGGAGATACCCACGGGCACTCGGGCTTTGCAGAGGGCATCGGGACCCCGGATCGTTTCATGACTTGGGCGAAGGATGACGCACGCCTTGATTTCGTCACTCACTCTGAGCACGATATCTGGACCGACGATTTCGAATGGGAGGTCCTGCGCAACAACGTTGCCAAGTACTCAGAGGATGGCCGATTTGTTGCCTTCCTAGGTTACGAGTGGACCACACGCAACCTGTCCGGTGGGCACCACAACGTGTTGTTCCGCACTCCCCAGGGGCGCGATCGCGTCGCCACTCAGTTCTATCCGACACTGTCTGAGCTGTACTTTGGATTGCGTAAAAACCACGATCCCAAAGACGTGGTGGTCATCCCTCACGCGCATCAAGCGGGCAACTATCGCCTGGGCGATCCCAAGCTTCAGCCGCTGGTTGAGATCATGTCTCAGCACGGCACCTTCGAGTGGTTCGGGCGGATGTACCTCAGCCACGGCCAACAGGTGGGCTTCACTGCTGCCAGCGACAACCACCTGAGCCAACCGGGGTACACAGCAC
Source organism: Acidobacteriota bacterium (assembly GCA_029263415.1). Lineage (GTDB taxonomy): Bacteria > Acidobacteriota > Thermoanaerobaculia > Multivoradales > Multivoraceae > JAJCXN01. The sequence goes on along the minus strand of JAJCXN010000005.1, from coordinate 94,209 downwards.
CAAAGGGCGCAGGGCTGTCGCAGCGAGGCGGCCTCGGCGCGGTGCTCGCTGACGAAGTCACCGCCGACGCGTTGTTTGACGCGATGAAGCAGCTCAAAGCCTACGCCACCACTGGCGAACGGATAATTCTCGATGTGGACCTCAACGGTACCGGAATGGGGCAGCGCGCCGAGTTCAGCGAGAGCCGGCGGATCAAGGGTCGGGTCGTTGGCACAGCACCCATTAGTACTGTCACGGTGGTGAAGAACGGCGAGGTGTTTTGGCACAAGGACTACCTGACCCGTGAGTCGGAGAGCTTCGGATCTGAAGATGTCGTGGTCGTGAGTTTTGCTAGCCAATCCGTGCCCATGCACCGCGGTGACAATCCTCGCGGTTGGCGCCCATGGCGAGGAACGCTTGAGGTAACAGGGGCTCGGTTGTTGTCTGCGGATCCCACCGACTTCTTCAACTTCGATGTGCAGACCATGAAGGTCGACAGTGAGAACCCAAACAAGATCGAGTTCAGTACCAACACCCGAGGCGATCTGAGTTCAATCCGCATGACCCTGGCCGGCGCGAGCGCTGCAACCCGAGTCCAACTCAGCTTGGACGAAGCTACGGAGTTTGGCGGTGCACCACCGCTCTATCGGCCGTTGGCGACTCTCCCCGCGTCGACGGTCGTGCTCAGTCTTGGCGAGATGGAACGCGGCGTCGTGAGCAAGGCCCTGCCCTTCGATGTCTACGAGGACACCGTTACGCTAAGACACCAGATTCGCAAGGGGGATCTGGATGTCTCGTTCTCGGTCACTGACACTAGTCGGATCCAGGGTGACTACTACTACGTTCGAGTCACCCAGGCAGACGATTCAAGTGCGTGGTCAAGCCCGATCTGGGTTGGTGGCTACGGCAGTCGATAGCCCGTACAGGAAACCCATTGCTCTTCAAGTCTGCAAGCCTTCAATACTCATCCAGGCGGTACTCTTCAGGCCTCAGGCAGCCGAGGCGTTGGTCAAGATCGCGCTCTCGGCCCTGACTCGGTCATGACCCCTGCCTGGTCCGGGCTACCTACTCTGAGGTTCGAGTCACCCAGTCAGATGATTCGAGTGCTTGGTCATAGCCCTATCTGGGTTGGTGGCCACGGTAATCGATCGCCCGCCATTCAAATAGGAAGCCCCATTGCTCTCCATCCTTCATGTCTCGGACATTCATCTAGGCCCGCCCTTCAGACCCCAGGCCGCTAAGGCCTTGGTCAAGATCGCAAGCACTCTCGGGGCAGATGTTCTGGTAGCGAGTGGTGATTTCACCCAGCGCGCCAAGGAACAACAGTTCAAGGACGCTCGTGCGTTGCTAGACAGTCTTCCGCAATTGCCCACGGTGATGGTGCCGGGCAACCATGACGTGCCGCTCTATCGGTTGTTCGAACGGTTGCTCAAGCCGAATGCGCTCTATCGCGAGCACATTCACCCCGAGCTCGAAATGACGGTAACGGTGGATGGTGCGGTGCTGGTCGGCATCAACACCACAGCACCGCACTTGACCGTAACTCGGGGTCGATTGAGGCAGTCGTCAATCGACTTTGCAGCGAGAGCTTTTGCGCAGGCCCCTGAGGGTGCAGCTCGTATTCTGGTCGCCCATCACCAGTTCATCCCGGCCCCAGACGCGCTCAGAGATGGTCCGTTGCTAGGCGGCAAACGCGGCCTCGCACGGTTCGCAGAGTTGGGAGTTGACCTCATCCTGGGCGGTCATTTGCACCGTGCCTATGTGGGCGACTCACGCGATTTTCTTGTTGAAGAACCGATTGAGCATGCGGTTTTCACGATCCACAGCGGCACCACCACATCCCGCCGCGGGCGTGGTCGCGAGAAGACGAGGAACTCGTTCAATTTGATCCACATGCATGGCGATCGGATCGAGGTCAACAACTATCTCTACCTTGAGCACGAAGACATCTTCGCGCCGGTCAGTCAACGTATCTTGCTGCGACCAGGCCATCGGCATTTGCTCTAGGTTGGCGCTAGACAGCTGAAAGAGTCCGTCTGCTCAACAATGAGAATAGGAACGGTTCATGGACGACTTGATAAGGGCGGATTTCACTGTGCGCGCGAGTGCGCATCCGATCATCGATGGACCTGAGGTTGGGAGCGATTGGCATGCGTCACCATTGGCTGGAGTTGAACGTTTCCCTCTGGACCGCGTCGGCGGGGAAGTAGCGCGTGCGACCTCTTTAGTCCGCTACGCGCCGGGTTCGGTGTTCTCCTCGCACAACCACGATTTGGGGGAAGAGTACTTGGTGCTCGAAGGCACCTTTGGCGACGAGCATGGTCGGTACCCCGAAGGCAGCTACGTGCGAAATCCGCCTGGCTCTGAGCACTCGCCAGACTGCCCCGACGGATGTGTGATCTTCGTCAAGCTGCGTCAGATGGACACGGCCGAGAGCGACCGCCTGGTCGTTGAACCAAGCGACGAGAGCCGAGTGCTGTTCGAGTCCGATACCGAGCGGGTGGAGCTGGTTCAATTGACTGACGGTGAAGCGCGTCAGGTGGCGAGTTCGGGTGAACTCCCGGGTTGCGAAATGCTGGTGGTCAAAGGGGCCGTGGAGGTCGATGGTGAGCGGTTTGCACGCTGGGCGTGGGCTCGTTTGCCGGAGGGCGAACTGGTGTCGGTGATGGCGAAGGAGCCGGCGACGATCTGGATCAAAACAGGCGGCGTGCGGGCCTAGGTCAAGGATTCATAGATTGCGAGCACACTCGCTAGCGTTGCCTCCTGGCTGAAATCGCGCTCCACGCGCTGCTTTAGGGCTGAGCCCAGGCGTCGCCTGAGGACGGCGTCGCTAGCGAGCTGAATCAACGCGTCACCCAACGCAGTGGCTGAACCAGGGTTGACGAGCAGACCCATCGATTCATTCCGGATCACCTGTGGGATCTGCCCGACCGCTGTTGCCGTGACCGCAAGGGACGCGCCACCGTACTCGAGCAAAGCGAGTGGTAGCCCCTCGGAGGATGAACTCAGTACCCCAATGTCTGCAGCTTGAAGTAGCTGGGGCACGTCGGTGCGCTCGCCTAGCAAGTGAACTGAGGCTCCAAGCTCGAGCGCTTCGACCTGACGTTCAAGGGCTTCTTTGACGCCGTCCTCTGGTGCGCTACCGATCAGTTGGAGTTCAATCGCAAGTTCAGGTTTCTGGGCTCGGACGTGAGCGAAAGCTTCGATCAGGAGCTGATGGTTCTTCTGCTGCCTCAAGTTGGCTAGACAGACGACGACGAGAGGCCTGCCGTCAGCGCCGTCTGGGTCCTGCGGGGCGGCTGAGTAGCGCGAGAGATCGATGGAGTTGGGCACGTAGTGGCAGTGGGCAGAATCCTTGCCAAGCTCTTCGATCGCCCAGTCCTTTAGCATCTCGTTGACCGACAAGACGGCAGCGGCCTTGGCTGTGAGAACGCGATAGAGCCAACGATTGCGCGGTTCAATCTGAAACCGTCCGAAGTGATCGTGCCAGAGCAATCGAGGCTTAAGCGTTCCAGCCGGCCAAGTGAGTAGCAATAGGTTGCCAAACCAGATGCTCGAACCGTGAGCGTGAAGGATGTCGACATCCGCGTCAGCGGCCCAGCGCGCGCAACGCCTTGCGGCTCTCAAGTCCCATGTCGAGCGGCGGCCGAGGATCAAGGAAGGCACGGTGCCCTCGAGTTCTTGCTCCAGAGGCCCTCCGAGGCGAGTCGCGCACAAAGACGAGGAATGTGTGCCAAGCGACGCACGGGCAAGACCGTTGGCAAGGTCGACTGCGACCCGCTCAAGCCCACCCAAGGCGAGGCTGTCGATCAGTTGAAGAACGTGAGCCATGCGGCGTCTCGAGGAGCTGACCGGTCGTCAGGTTCTCAGTAGTTGGCCGGGTGCCCGGTTTGAAATAGCACGACCCGACTGTTCTGTTCGATGGTTCCGTCGCTAAGAAGCTGCTCGAGAGCCAACAGAACTGCTGCCCCTTCCGGACCGAGCAGGTGACCCTCATGGGTCCTGAACCGTTCCGTCACCTCTGGCAATCGATCTTCATCAACCGCAAGCGCGCGGCCCTCGGTTTTGTTCAGTGCGTCGAGAATCAGGAAGTCGCCGACGGCTATTGGAACTCTTAGGCCCCAGACCTTGGTCTTCGGGGCCTGCCAGGGTTCGGCGTGGCTGGTACCCAACTCGAACGCTCTCACGATCGGAGCACAGCCGTTCATTTGCACAACGACGAAGCGGGGGCGCTTGCTGCCAATCAGACCGAGACCCTCCAGTTCATCAAACGCTTTGGCCATGCCGACGATGCCGGTGCCACCTCCGGTCGGGTACAGAATCCAGTCCGGAAGCTGCCAATTGAACTGTTCGGCGATCTCGAGTCCCATGGTCTTCTTGCCCTCGGCTCGATAGGGCTCTTTGAGCGTAGCAAGGTTCCAGAAGTTGCCGTGGTCGCCTTGGGCTGCGAGGAAGGCGCCCGATTCAACCAAGCTTGAGCCTTCGGTGAAGACCTCGGCCCCGACCTCGCGACAGCGGTCGATCACCACCGACGGCGTATCTCGCGGCATCGCCACGCGCGCGGGCAATCCTGCAGCAGCCGCATAGGCACTGAGGGCAATCGCGGCGTTGCCGGCGCTGGGAAGCTGAACGCCACGGGCTCCGAGTTCGCGAGCGCGATTGACCGCAAGCGAAAGGCCTCGATCTTTGAAGGAACCTGTTGGGTTGAGTGCTTCTTGCTTGAGGAGTAGTTCGACGCCCTCAGCCTCCGGGAGCCACGAGCTAGCGCGACGCAGCGGTACCAGCGGCGTTCCGCCTTCGCCAAGATCCACTCTTGCGGTCTCGGTTGCATCGATCACTGGCAGCAACTCGCGGTAGCGCCAGAGGCTCCATGGCCGGTGGGGCAGCGCTCGGCGAAGGGCTTCGCCCTTGGCCTGACTTAGCTGGTACTGCACCAACCACGGCTTGCCCGCCGGCGACAGGAAGGCGGGTTCGTTCAGGGGATGAGTTGTGCCGGTGGCGGAGCAGCGGAGCTCACAAGCCCAAGTTTGGTCTAGAACAGGGTCGGTCATGAGGACTACTTGTAGCGCCCCTTGTGCTTGTCTCGCACCGTGTGATGGATCATCTTGGTGAATTGCTTTTCGCGGTTGCGCTGCTGGTGTAGCTGGCGCTCTGATTGATTCGATTGCTCGGTGCGTAGTTTCCAGTAGCTGCGAAGACGAGCTCGGGTCACCTTGCCTTCGGCAAGCGCCGCTTGGACCGCGCAACCGGGCTCGTCTCGATGTTGGCAGTCCCCGAAACGGCAATCCTTCGCAAGTTCTGAAATCTCGGTAAAGGTCTCCTCGAGACCGTCATCGGACTGCCACATCTGGAGCTCACGGATGCCCGGGTTGTCGATCAGGAGAGCTCCGCTCGGCAGTTGGATCAATTGACGATGACTGGTGGTGTGCTTGCCGCGATCATCAGAACCGCGGACGCCGCCGGTTTTCATGGTCTCAGCCCCCATCAAGCGGTTGAGGAGCGTGGATTTTCCGACGCCAGAAGATCCAACGAGCGCCAGCGTTTGCCCTGCAACCAGGTACGGCTCGAGCTGCTCTAGCCCTTTGGTTTTCTTGGCTGAGACCAAATGGATCGGGGTGTCGGGCGCGACATCTCTCACTTGCTGCTCGAAGGCGGCGAGCTTGTCAGTCAGGTCAATCTTGTTGAGCAGAACGCTGACCTCAGCACCGCCCTCGCGGATGGAACTTAAGTAGCGCTCAACTCGGCGCGGTTGGAAGTCACCATCGATGCCCATCATGACCAAGAAGCGATCGACGTTGGCAGCCACAACCTGCTCACGAGTACGGTTGCCAGACGCCTGGCGCGAGAATTTCGAACGTCGCTCAAGCACGTGTTCCACCCAGCCGTCTTCGCCGTCGCGAAGTGGCGGTTTGATCAAGACCCAGTCGCCCACCGCAGGCAGCTCGCCGCCGGTGTTGGCAGCGTGGTGCATCCGGCCAGGAACCCGAACGGAGACCTGGCCCGCCTCGGTGATGACCTCGAGCACCCCTCGCAGTTCGATGGCGATGCGTCCGACCTCGAGACCGTCGGTGTCTTCAATCTGGTCGAGCTGATCCTCGAAGAAGCTGTTCCAGCCGAAGGCCATCAGGCTTTCGCGGGAGCTAGTGGGATGGGTTGTGCTGTTCACGGGAACCGAACCCTACCAAGCCAATAGGGCTCGGAACGCGGGCGCCCGGTGGCTTTCGCTGCCAGCGGCCTAGCCGGAGAATGCAGTGAGATCACCGACGCTGGCGAAGTTGCCGAGAGGGTTCGTATAGCTTTTACTCTCGCCCGTCACTGAGTCGACGATGGACAGCGTGAAGCCTACATCCGTGAGCGCGCCGTAGAAGATCCAGAAATGGCCATTGATGCTACGGCCGTCGAGGATCTTCACCATAAGCTCGATGTTGCTGGGTTGGAAGAACCAGAAAGTGCTGGTGTCGCGCGCCAGCGAACGGCCGACTCCTGTGCCCTGTCCGTCGGTGAAGTCTTCCCATTCGCAGGAGGCAATGAAACGGTCGTCGACACAAACGGAGCCGGGAATCGTAGCGGCGATTGCCTCGCAGGTCTGGCCAGATTGGTTCGGCTGGAACACAGCCTGCTCCGCTCCTGGCATCGAGGTGGGGCGGGCCGACACGCCCTGGGCTGAGGGTTCAACGTCCAGCGATTCGGGTTGCCAGAACTCGGAACCTGCGACTTGCCGCACTTCAGGTGCGTCGTGGAGGCCCTCTTGCCCGGGCAGCTGGACTTGATCGAAAGCACTGGTATCACCGACACTGGCGAACTGCAGCGCCGGATTGTGGTACGTCTTCGTCTGCCCGGATAGACGGTCTTCGAGCACTAAGTCGAATTCGACGTTGGTTAGGGATCCGAAGAACACCCAGTGCTTGCCATTGATGCCGGTGCCATCTAGCACCTTCACGACCAGGTCCGCGGTGCCTTCCTGGAAGAACCAAAAGTAGCCGGTGTCCGAGGTCATAGGAATGGCGGTGCCTTCGCCACTGCCCCCGGTGAAGTCGCGCCATTGCACGGTTGCCCTGAATCTCTCCTCCGCAAGGCAAAGATGCCCGCTCATCGACGTGCAGTGGTCTTCGTTGGCGGTCAGAGGAATCGTACTGAGGTAGACCCCTTGAAGAGTTAGTGCGTCAACCGAGTTTTCCCAAACCAATTGAAGATGGTCCATGGTCCATTGCAATGAATAGGTCACGATGTCGATGGAAGCGTCCACGAGCAGCGGCTGGCTCGGCGATGCCGCAACTCCCGACCGATAGTAGGCACGCCCGTGGATCTCATGTGCGGCACTGGGCGGATGACCGGGCTGGGCAGCGTCCTCTAGGGATCGTCGCCAAGTGACGATGAAGTCCCCGTCTCGATTGGCGCTGACCCTCGGTTGGTCGGTCGACGGATCGGCCTGCGGCTGCACTTTGAGGACTGGAGTCAGCGTGTGAGTCGACGTTAGGAGTCGAGCAAACACGATTGGCTGATTCGACTGCTTCGATTGACGCCAAACCGCGACCACCCGTCCGGGCTCGCCGTTACTCGCTGGTAGTGCAACCACCTGGAGATCTGAGATCTCACCCAGCAGTCGATCGGAGACCACAAAGCGGTCGCCAGCAGGAGTACCGTCGGCTGAAAACGAGCGGGCGATGACGGCCACCTCGGGTGCTTGCGTTTGGCCCTCTTCGGGGTCTAGAGCAAACGACTCGCACCAGACGAGTAGGACCAGATCGTCGATCTCGGCAGATCCCGTACCGCATTCAGGCTCCTGGTCACCAATGCTGCCGAGATTTGGCGTCGCCATCGAACCATCGGGGGATAGGAAGCGCGTGCCAGAAGTTCGATGGTCGGCCCAAGTGACCGCGATCAGCGTGGAACCCTCCGAGATATCGATGCTGCTGTTGTGAGCCGCGAGAGTGGTTGCTGCGAGGTGGCGAGGCGGTTGACTGGCGCTACCCGTGGCGTCAAAAACGCGCAGGTATATTCCGTCCGAGGATTCCGGACTAACGGTTGCAGCGACCGAGTACCATGCAACGGCGAACCCGCCGTTTTCGAGAGCGTGAACGGCCGGAACGCTCTCGATACGTGGACTGACACCGGCACGTCTTGGACCGTAGACCAGACCCCCCTGCTGATCGAGGATAGAGATATATACGTACTGTTGCTCAAGCCAGGCGGCCACTAGATCGCCGCTCGCGAGAGCTGCCACCTCTGGCAGGGTCCCGAGGGCGACGGCTCGCGCTTCGTCGGGTGGTTGCACAGGCCTAGGCGTGGTCTGAAACGTCAGATTGTCGAACAAGAAGCGACGCGCGATGGAGTTCATCTGGAAGCTGACTGTCCGCGTCGTCGGTGGCGTGTCGAACACGATCAGGGTCTCGGCGAATAGGTTCTCCTCGCTGACAGCGATGAAGGTGCCAAAGACCTGCTGCTCCAAGACTGCGCCAGATGCGTCGGTCGCGGTCGCCAAGATGACAGCGGATTCACTTTCTCGGTAGCTCAGGACCATACCCGCGGTGAAACTGATGATCTCTTCGCCGAAGTCGACCGTCAGCACGCCTTCGGTCGGGCCCTCGAGTCCCCATCCGTTGGCCACAGTACTGATCTGAGGGCCGTACCTTAGGGCACCGGAGGCAGACGGTGAGCCGTCGATGGTGAACCCGAAAGAGACCGGCTCGATGTTGATCTCTCCGACGCTGTCAATCACGAGTTCGTTGATCGACGTTCCTGCGGGGTTGGCACCTGTCACGTCGAAGGTGATGGGTCCAACAGACTCTGCGGTCGCTGGCGCCGCCGCACAGGCCACCGCTAGGGCGAACCCAAGGATCAGTCGGACAACTGGCGTTGCTGGAACGCGTGCCGGATGGCTTGCTTTGACGGATTGCATGGCAGGGAAAGAACGCTGAGTGTGTGACCACAGTCGCTATGGGAATTCAGCATATCAAAATGGGGTCGAGGAATTGGGGGGAGCCAGCAACCTCGTGCGGGTAGCTACGAGGTGTCGTGGACCAGGAGAACTCCAAAGAGCTCAAGCGCCGCTCGATGCTTCGATCCTGCTGCCGGTCAGGGCTGTCTGGAGGTCGAAACCGATGCCTCTGAAGCAATCCGCCATTGTCCTTGCTCGCGTTGGAGCTGGAGGGTCCTGGTGACCACCTCCTCCATGGAGCCGGAGCGATAGCTCTGCGGGAAGCGATGCGTGCCTTCGCTATCGCTTCCCTCGAAACGGATCTCATCGAGCCTGACGTTGGTGGGCGCCTTAGCAGGTAGCTCGACAGCGCGATCACGCTGCCATGTGGGCCCGCGGGGTTCCGCTGGCAGGTTGGAAGCTGTCGGAATAGACGCTCAGGTAGTCGTCGACAGATTGAGTGCTCCAAGCTGCAGACCAAACCTTGGCCAGACTGAGCGCCGTGGCACGGGAGTGTTCGCTGGCAGGCGCGTTTGCGCTCCTTGCACCCTGTGCGGCGTCTGCGGTTGTTGGCCTACTTGCAGCCAGCGTTTGAGTGGGCGCGTCGATTGCTCCTTAGGTGGACCGCCGTATCTCCGGTCGGAGCCGTAGCAGCTGCACCCGGAACGGCGGGCGTTCCAATCGACGGATCCTGGTCCGCTGGCACTTGCACCGAAGGGCCGGGTCGCAACGGCGTTGGGCTTGCGATCGGTGGTGCGGTGGTGGCTCCGTTTGTGGCGTCAGCGCCGCTGAGCGATTCGGTTGCAAAGGGGTTGGGAAGGAGCCCGCTGGTAACCAGTCCGAATAGGGCGAGGGCGAGCAGCGCGATACCTCCGGCGATCCAAAGCGCGGTGCGGTTCCTCGCGGTTTGCTTGCCATCCAGAGGGCCACTCATGGTTCGGAAGTACTCGGGCCGCTCGACACGCTGAGTTAGTAGAGCATCTTGAAGGGACTGCTGAGTGATCTCCTTGGTCAGCGATTGTCTGACTGGCGGCTCGCGCAGGATCTCGGGATCGTTGCTTTGATTCAACCGCCGTTTGAGAGCAGCACGACTTCCTTCGGTTAGCCTGAGAATCTCACACCCCATGCCTGCGGGTCGATGGGCACCAGCAGCTAGCTGCCGTCGCCACGCGACGCGTCCTCGTCCAGTGATCGCGAGGTCTTCCTCGCCACCGCTGATCCTGAAGTTGAACTCGGTGCTCGCCGGATAGCTGACTTCGGACACAACAAAAATGCCGACCTCCGAAAGGTTGTTTAGGGCCGCTTCGAGAGGAGCTGGTTCGCCGGGGAACTGAAGGTGTACCCTCGAGTCGGTAACAAAGCGCTTAGCGCCGGGGCTGTTTGTGCGATCCATAGCTGACCAGGGACATCACAGGGCGTGAGTTGAGTGGGGCCTAGACCTCACGGCCCTCGGCGGAACTGCGACGGCTTGTCCGACTGAAAGGCAGGGATGGGTCCAGGTCGTTAGCCTGAGCCTATCGTAACTCGCGCAAAATCGACGCAGCGTGGGGGGCGTCGAAGGCCAGCGTGCTCTGCCAGACCACGTCTATCGCGTGTGCCAAGAACTCATAGTCAATCCGCTCGGAATCGTCACTGGGCCGGTGGTAGTCGTCGTGGTCTTCAACACCAAAGTAGAGAAATGGGATTCCGGCACGGTGAAATGCTGCGTGATCCGACGAGAACGTCCAATCGTTGGCACCGCCGCCAGTATCGTGCCCGAGTTGTAGGTCGATTGCGCTATTCACGGCGATCGAGTTCATCGTGTTCCGCAGAGCCGGGGTGTGGCTAGTGCCTGCCACGAAGAGCGCTCCGCCATCGGAGCGACCGATCATGTCGAGGTTGATGTTGAGGAGCAGGCGCTTGCGTACCTCTTCAGAGAGCGCTTCGACGAAGGCGCGGGCGCCTTGAAGTCCGAGCTCTTCGGCGTCCAAGAAGGCGAGGACGACGTCGTTGTGGGTCGAAGACTCGGACGCTCGGCGAGCCATATCCAGTAACGCTACGACACCGGACGCGTTGTCGTCTGCACCATTGAAGATCTCTCCGTTGCGCTCGCCGAGGTGGTCGTAGTGCGCGGTGAGCACGAGGATGCCTCTAGCGGAGGCCGGGTCGGAATGAGTGGCGGGGAACATTGCAACAACGTTGACGCCGTCGGTCGGCTCACTCTGACGTCGCTCCACCTCGAAGGGTTGTTCTAGGCTTGCGCTCTGCCACGGGGTAGCCCCGAGCGACTCTAGGCGTTCGATCAAGAACTGCCGAGCCTTGGCGTTGCCTTCAGTGCCGGTTGCACGGCCCTCTAGCGCATCAGAGGCTAAGAGCGCCAGATCCTCACGTAGGGTGTCGACCCGATCCTTCGGTTCAAGTTGCAGGCTCGGTTCGCGCAAGCGCGCGTTGCAGGCGAGGCACGCGGCCAGCGACAAGATCAGACAAAGCGGGCCGCGCCCCAGGTGTCTGCGACCCTTTCGCAGCAAAGTCTGGTTTTCTATTTTGAGGGAGCATTGAGTCAAGTTTTGCTCAGCCTAGATGTGTTGGTACAAGAACTCGAGGCAGAGTCGGATCTGCGCAGGGTTTACGTCGCCTTCGACGTAGGATTCGCGCAGGAGCAGCAAGGAGGCGAGGGACTGGGGACCAATCGCTCCACTGGCAAAAACGGGAGTCAGGCCGGTGCTCAGGTCGAACCCTCCAGCGAGCTCCGCTTCCATCTGTGTCTCGAGGCCCTCAAGGGTCGCGATCGCGGCCGGCGAGGCCTGGCCGCTTAGCAGTAGGCCTCGTCGAGCCTCTTCGTAGTCGTTGAGCGCTCGCGCAGCCTCGCCTTGATCTCTCAGGATACGAGCCCGCTCAAGCACCATGAGCAATCGACCGTCTTGATCTCCAAGAGCTTCGTATGCCGACACCAGCCAAGCGCAGCAAACCAATGCACCTGTCAAGTCACGATTGGCTTTCTGAGCCGTCAGCAAGTAGTGGCGAGCGATGAGTTCCAGTGCCTCAGGTGGCTCAGCCAAACATTCCCGGGCGGCTTCAAGCCGGTTAGCGTGCAGGGTAAGACCTTCGATCAAGTCAGGCAGGTCGGAGATCTTAGGTGGTTTGTTCTCTGGGTCGATCAGCATTAACTCTGCGAGCCGCACGACGCACTCTGTGTGGAGCCGCTCCTCGCCCACCTTCGCTAGTAGTTGCTGAGCCTCGATCAAGGCTGAGCGCTCGCAAGCTGCAGGTAGAGCAGACCGCTGTTCAGGGGCGATTTCGAAGGGCCCCTTCTCGGCTGCTCGCAGCACGGTGGCGGTGGCCAGCAGGAGGCAAGCGCGCGCTCGCTCGTGCTCTTCATTTTCACCGCTCGGGTCGAGAGGGGCAGTGTCGACGAACCTCAAGAGCGCCTGGAGGGCGGGCTCAACTGAGTGCTCCGCGATGAGCTCGGAGCACAGGTTGTGGGTGATGGTTGCTTTGAGTGCCCTGATATCGGCGGTCTGCTCGATCGGTTTGTGTGAAAAGCCTTTGCCATCGAGGGTGTCCAAGGCCAGTCTCAGCAGGTCGACCGCAGCCTGTGCAGAGTGCTTACCTTGAGTAGTTTCGGCATGTCGCCGCTCCAGCGACGGCGTCGATGCCAGGCGGACCAGAGCCAGCGCGACCGCGCTGGGCGGAGGCGGTTGGGAGTTGGCCAGAATTAGTTCCACCCGCTCAGAGGGCCTGGTCAACATCCGCTCGACCCATGCAATCGCACAGGGCGTCAGACCCTCGACCATTGGGGCGCGAGACCTCGGTGATCCTTGCTTGAGTGCTCCGCTACAGACCGCGCAATCACGTAGAAGGTGGTTAGACACCTTCATCGCCGTTGGCCCGTCGAGGGTGCCGCCGGAGAAGGCGTCCAGCGCCTCTGCGCTCGGATGATCGTTCGAAAAGGGCTCGATCGATTTGGGGGTCTGTTGCGGGAGAGAAGTTGAGGACAAGGCGTTGTGCCCTTCGTGGCTGAGAACTCAGGACCGACTGGTAACCACAGTGTATCCAAGCGGCTAGGTCGCGCCAGTGGGCCATGCGCTCAGTGTGAAAAGCGTATAAGATGTAGGTCGTTAGTCTTCAACGTATTTTGGTGCTTTCGCCCTCCTGCTGATTTCTTCCCTCCGGTTAGGCCGCCCCCAAGAATTCAGAATGGCCTTCAACAGCAACAATCAACGGGCCGGTTTTCCGATCCCTGCGAGCAACACCCTGATTGCTGGTGTTCTGTGCTCAGACGCAGCGGACCTCAGAATCCGCAGGTTGTTGGCGATTGCTGCCGAGGAACTGCCGCCTTCACTTAGGGCGAGCGCATTCACCGACCTCGCTCAGTGCAAGAGTTCGCTGGTCGATGCAGGTCCTTCGCTCTGCCTGATCGATGATGCCGTCGGTTTCCGCGATATTTCCCGCATTGTTCACGCCATGCGAGACACCAACCGTCGTTGCGCCTGCGTTGTCCTGACTGATCGCATGGATCTTGAGATTCATGCGCGCTACTTCGACTATGGCGCAGCCGAGATCTTAATGTGGCAAGACACCGTGGCCCCGGAGCGAGCTGGGCTCAATATCTATCGGGCATTGCGCGGCGCCCTTCAGCGCACGATCCTTGATGCAGACCTGAGTGCGTTGCAACAACGCTTTGACTACACCTGGCAGAACTCGCCCTCGCCGTTCTTCAGGGTCGAGGCTCAAGGTCACATCATTGCTTGCAACGAAGCGTTCGCAGATCTCCTGGGTTACAAGTCTCCGGCCGAAGTTCATGGCCGACCGTTGCTCGAAATGGGCGATGGTCCCGAAGCGAACGTTATTCCGTTCCGCCCAAAGGTCTCGGATGGTGGGCGTCTCTGCTTTCTGCGAAACAAAGACGGTGAGCCAGTGTCGGTCGAGCTCTTGGACGAAGTGGCACCGGGTGAGCACCTCGAGTTGCAGCGTTTGGCTCGCTTGGGCGGCCCCCAGTACAAGGCGCCAGTCCGAGAAGGGTTCGTCAAGGTTCAGATTCCGGCAGAGGTGAAACTGCGCGAACAGTTGACTCGCTACGAGGCCATGTACAACTCGTTGTTTTCGGGGATGGCTGAGGGTTTTGTCCTTGCGGATGCCCGCGGGCGGATGAACGCAATGAACCCTGCCGCTGAGCGCGCACTTGGCATTCGCTTAGGCGACGTCCACGGTCAACATATCGATGACGTTCTCAAGCCAGTTTCCGGTAGGGATGAGAACACCAACCATTTTTCGCAGGTTTACGACGGCAGGGAGCGTGTCTTCGAACTATCCAAGCGGGGCGATGATGGGACCCCTGGAGCCTCGGTTTGGGTGCGCTGCAAGGCAAGCCTGATCGGAATTCCAGGTGCGACCAAGGTGATTCGTCGCAGTCAGTTCTTGGTGTCTCTGATTGACATCACTGAGCAGGTCGAAGCTGAGAAACGCGCCTCTGGTGCTGAACTCGGTACGCAGCTGGTCCAAGGCGTATCGCACGACATGCGGAACTACCTAACCGCGATTTCGTCCAGCGCCGCGCTCATGGGACGTCTACTTGAAGGGCATGATCCAGCGTTGCTTGAGTACGCAAAGCAGATCGAAGAGGTTGCTCTGAGCAGTGCTGGTTTGCTGAATCAAGGGCTCCGGGTCGCTCGGCCGTCTGTGCGGCTCGATGATCGTTTGGTTCGGGTCGATGACGCATTGGCCGGAATTGAACTCTTGTTGCGCAGCATCTGCCCGAAGAGAATTCGTCTCGAATGCGAGCTGGGAACCGGCGATCTGACCGTGTTGGGACAAAAGCGCTCGATCGAGCAGATCGTGATCAACCTGACTTTGAACGCCAAGCAGGCGCTGACGGGAGATGGCGTCATCACGCTGTCCACTGAGGTGGTCACCGTGCCGCCGAACAACTCGTTTGGCGTTGCCGCCGGTAAGACGATTCTGGTGAAGGTTGCTGACAACGGACCAGGCATCGAGCCCGAAGTGAGCGAACGGATGTTCGAGCCGTTCTATTCTGGTCGGGAAGGTGGCTCAGGTCTTGGATTGGCGATGGTCCGAGAACTGACCCGTGAACTGGGTGGTGGTATTGCTTGCACCACAAGCGCCGAGCAAGGTACAACCTTTACCATCGCGCTGCCCTGCAACGAGGTAGGGCCGCCGAGCGGTCAAGTGCCCAAGACGTGGAGCCCAGCCACGCCCTAGCTGACTACTCGGATAGAGCTACTGGGTTCGAACCTCAAGTTAGACCGAAGATGTGCCGACTGGTTCCCCGAGGTTGACGGGTCTCGGCAAGTCAGGTGGGGCCGGTCAAGGTGGGCCCGCCCGCTGGGGGCCGCGTCTGGGGGAGCGTGTTTGGCCGACTAGCCGTTCTGGGTCAGACGTGGCCACAGCCCATCGCCGCCCACCAGCTGAGTCTCTGAGCCTACCCGTTCACTCCAGTACGTTTCGTCTCCGTACTGATCGCGCCAGCTCCAGAGCCTCCGCGTGAACCGATGGAGAATGTGCTCTTCGGTATAGCCGATGGCCGCGTGGACCTGATGAGCGATGCGCGAGGCCCTACCCGCCGCTTCGCTGGCCCGGGTCTTCGCGCACGCGACTGAAAAGCGATCTTCAGCAGTATTCCAGGAATCAACGGCTGCTGGAGCGCTCACACCGATGGCAGCGGTTTCACCCGCGAGGATAGCGATCAAGTTTTGTACGGCTTGGAACTTGGCAACTGCCCGCCCGAACTGAACGCGAGTGGTGGCGTGGTCAATGCACAGGTCAAGCACTCGATCAAGAGCACCCGCGATCAGGCTAACTCGCATGACTGCGGCCGTGTGGAATATCCAGTCGGCCGACAGCGTGCACTGATTCACCAGGAGTGAGACGTCAGCAGACTTGCTGAGATCGAGATCACCAATGGGCTCGCCGGCGGGATCCTTGCTTGCGACGATGGCTTGCTCCAGCTTGCTCCTGGTTGCAAGAGATACAAAGGTGCCTGTGCCTTCGGAGCCGGTGGCGACTAGAACAATGTGATCGGCTGCAGGCAGCCATGGAATGGCGACCGCCGTTCCACTCATTTGGCCGTCGTTGACGGTCAGGTTGCCGGAGGCCAATGCCAACGTCCCAGTTGGAACCTCGAAGCCTGCGTGGGCGAGTGCTGCTGCTGAGAGCATGGTGTCCGCCAACGGTAGCGGGAGTGCAAAGGCCCCAGCAACCCGCAGGACAGCGCAAGCGGTGGGAAGCCCTACGTCGACTCCGCCCGACGCCTCGGGCACCAGAGCTTGAGTGAGGCCGTTGTCTTCGATCGCTTGCCACAGCTCTTTGGGCAAGACGCCTTCTTCGGCGGCCTTTTGTATATCGGTCTCGCAGCCGTCAGCAAAGAGGCTCTGAGCTGTATCGAGTAGGAGTTTGGTGACTTGATCCATAGTCAGGGCCTACCGCAGCTTGAGTCCGCGAGCGATGATGCCGCGGAGGATTTCAGTGGTGCCGCCTTGAATGGTGTAGGCGGGCGAGACCAAGAGAGCCTCTTGCATTGAGGCTAGATAGGCGAGGTCGCGTTGTCCGTGTGCGGAGACGATGTTGCGGATGGCATCGGGAAGCTCCTGCTGCAACGCAGTGCCGAGATCCTTGATGAAGGACGCTTCGATCATCGGCGAATCGCCGGCCTCGAGCATTGAAGCCACTGAGATCGCCATTTGTCGCAGCGCCCACACCCGAGCGACCAGCCGGCCCACTTGGCGCTGCGCATCCGCGTTGGTTTCGCGACCCAAGAGGTCGATCAACCCCCGCAGTAGTAAGAAGTTGGTCAAGAATCGTTCTGGTCCCGACCGTTCGTAGGCAAGCTCAGATGTGCACTGCGCCCAACCGTTGCCCGCAGCGCCCAAGAGGCAATTTGAAGGGACGAACACGTTGTCGAACACGATCTCGTTGAATCCGCGCTGACCGGCGATATTGGTGATGCCGCTCATGGCGATGCCGGGCGCGGAGAGGTCGACGATCAGCTGGCTCATGCCGGCGTGGCGATTCTCAGATGCCGATTCGGTGCGGCACAGCACGATAATAAAGTGTGCGTTGTGCGCCCATGACGTCCAGATCTTGGTGCCGCTTAGGTGATAGCCGCCAGGTACCTCAACCGCGCGGGAGCGAATCGAAGCGAGGTCAGAGCCGGAGTCGGGCTCGCTCATGCCGATACAGAAGTATGATTCGCCGCGGGTGATCGGAGGTAAAAAGCGCTGCTTTTGATCCGCAGTGCCGAAGTTCAGAACCAGCGGCCCACTCTGACGATCGGCGACCCAGTGGGCGCCGGCGGGTGCACCGGCCGCGAGCAGTTCCTCGGTTAGGACGTAGCGATCCAGATAGGAGCGTTCAGCGCCGCCGTACTCTTTGGGCCAAGTCAGACCAATCCATCCGCGCTCGCCGAGTTTTCTAGACAGATCCTGGTTGTACGCGCCCCAAGAAGAGGGGTTGGGGTCCCATGTGCCTGCGGCTCTCTCAGCGGTGAGCAGTTGCCGGATCTCTTGTCGAAACTCGAGCAGGTGTGGAGGCAAGCTCGCTTGACTGAAGTGAAGATGTCGTTGAGGTGCTTTCATAGGCTTCGGTTAGGTAGACGGTTTGACTTGTGGAAGTGGACGTCTTGCCTCGTAAGGAGTGATGTTCTGCCACTCATCGGCATCGGAACGAGCGACCACTGCGACCACGTTGTTGGTTGCCGAGAGGTTATGCACTTCGTGCGGGATCCCTGGCTCGATGAAGAGAAAGTCACCGGCGCTGTTGTCGACGACTTGTTGGAGGTCTTCACCATAGTAGTGGCGGACATTGCCTTCCAAGATGTAAAGCATCAGTTCAAAGTCGACGTGAATGTGAGCAGCGGCGATCGCGCCCGGCGGAATGGTCGCGACGTTCATCGACAACCTTTGAGCGCCAACGTTGCTACGCGACAAGCCCGTCTTGTAGTGGATGCCGTTCCAGTCGCGACAGTTCGTGCTGGCCCTGAGAACCAGGATGCCGTCGCCTTCGGGCTGAGCCGCGCCTGCAGGGATAGAGGTGCCGCCCAGCGGGCCGCTGGTTCGTTTGCTGGTCATTGAGGAGCGGCGGGCTAACGAGATGTAAGTGCTTGCCGGTGCATCCTGCGCCAGTCCTTGAAGCACTCGTTGAACTGACGGCGTGCTTCGCGCATGTCGCTTCGTATCTCAAGGAGTAGCTCGCGTTGCTGTTCGATTTTGGCGTTCTTGGCTTGGGTGTAGCGAACGAGTTGGCGGCGAAAGTCGAGGTGTAGCTCCTCCAGGCGCGCTTCGAGAGCATCTAAGGTTGGGCGCCAGGAGTCCATCACCGACTCAAGGTTCTTCCGTTCGAGCTTCTTCTCCAAATTGGCTCGCTTCTCTCGGAGTTGAGCGAGCTTCACCGTCTCGAGTGGCACACGGCGTAGGTTCTTGGCCAGGCCAACCTTGCTAGCGGTCCAGATCGCCCATTTGGCGGGATCGAAATGCCATGCCTTGATGCCGTTGCGATAGTCAGTTTGAAAGGCGTGGTGGTAGTTGTGGTATCCCTCGCCGAAAGTGAAGAAGGCAAGCAGGCCACTGTCGCGAGCGGTGTTGGTGGAGTCGTACGGCTGCTTGCCGATGATGTGGGCCAGCGAGTTAATGAAGAACGTGCAGTGGTGGAGCACGGCGACCCTGAGGCAGCCACCAAAGAGAAAACCGGCAAAGACTCCGTGGCCAGCGGTCGAACCAAGTTGGGTCGCCCACAGCGCGCCCACCGCCATCGGCATGATGAAGCCCATGACGCTGGCAATCACGACGTAGTAGCGGTCTTGCCACATCACAATGGGGTCGCGACGCAGGTCTTCGACGTTGGTGTGCTGGAGGCGCGGGTTAACGCGGACCAAGAGCCAGCCGACATGAGCCCAAAAAAACCCTCGGTGGATCGAGTGTGGATCGTGCGGGTCGCCGTCCATGTCGGTGTACTTGTGGTGGTAGCGGTGCTCGCTCGACCAAGCGAGTGCCGACATTTGAAATGTGGATGCGCCGAATAGGACCGCGAGCAACCGAACTGGCCAAGCACCCTGATAAGTGCGATGCGAGAACAGCCGATGGTAGCCCGCAGTGATGCTCAGGCCGCCTGCGATGAACATGGTCAAGAACAGGGTCGCCTCCATCCAGCCGAAGCCGAATCGAGGAATGTAGAACCAAGGCGCGGATAGTCCGATGATCGCTGTAACCACAAGGAAGACGCTGGTGACCCAGTTGATCTTCTCGATGTGGATGTCGCCGTCCTGCCATTCGCTAGCCTTGGCGAGATGGGCTTGGCGCTGGTCGGGCGCGATAGGTCCGTTTTCGGTCGTGCTCATACAGGGTTGGATCCTTCAGTGTGTTCGAGGCGAAGTGAGGCTCAGGTGCGTTCAGGCCAAGCACCGTTTTGGGATTGTCAAGCGCCGTTTTGGGAGTGTAGAGGGCACTGCGGGCAAGCACGGCGGCAAGTCGGAGAATAGCAGGTCGGTTTGGGCGGTGATTGACGCCGGCTGGCGATTCACGCGAGTCCGAAGCGTCGGGTTTGGTGCTGTGGAGGGGCTGACGTTCCAGCCCGGATCGCCGAACTCTATTCCACCACTACGCGGTTGCCCGCTCCCAGGGTTTCGGTTCTGGCGCGGCAAAATGCGGTTCGCCTGGTCCGACCAGTTCGCAGTGGCCGAGATCGCCGAGGCGTTCCTCAATTTCCTCGCGCAGGCCGTGGCGCAATGGGATGCGCAGATCAGTGCCGGAGGTCTTGATCCTGCGGCCGTCGAGTTCGATCGAGAACGCGATATCGACAGCGGTACCGTTGGCGTACTTGCGCTGGGAACGTAGGAAAGTCTTAAGTTCCTCGAGTGCTTCTTGAACCGCCGCGGGTTCTTCGGTAGTTGCCTTGGCGCTGAGCACGATCTGCAGGCGCCGGGTCAGTTTCATCTCAGCCTGTTCGAGCGGAACAAAGCTTGAGACAACCAGACTTGGTTCCTCGCGCCGGCGATCAATGCGGCCGCGGAAGAAGAAGATCCCGTCCTCCTCGAGATCGCTTCCTTGTTGCTCGAATAGATCCGAGAACACCACCGCGTCGAGCTTGCCGTGGCGGTCTTGCAAAGTGAGCATGGCCATCCGCTGCCCGGCGGTACGGCCCTTCTTGGTTCGGATCGTGCGCATGCTTTGCACCATGGCGCCCACGACGACCTCCATGTCGGCTTCGAGCTTAGCGACGTGAGCGGTGCTGGCATTCGAAAGTCGATCGAGCGTCTCGCCATAAAAGTCGAGCGGATCGTGGCTCGCGAAGAAACCTAGGGCCGCCTTCTCGTATTTGAGCTGTTCTTTCATCGGCCAAGGGTCGGTGCTGGGTAACTTTGCCTCGGCGATGGCGCCCTCGTCTCCGGAGTTCGGGTCAGCGCCGCCGAACAGGCTCGACTGGCCGCTTTCACGGTCGGCTGCCGCCCGTTGGCCGCTGTTGATGGCGCCTTCAAGGGCGTCGATCATGGCTGCACGCTGTTCTGCACTGTGCAAGGAGTCGAATGCGCCGGCGCGGACCAAGGCTTCCATCGTTGATCGGTTGACGACGTTCATCGGCACCCGCTCACAGAACTCGAACAGACTGGTGAACGGGCCATCTTGATCGCGAGCTTCAAGAATGGCGTAGACCGCTTTGGCGCCGACGCCCTTCACCGCCGAGAGGCCGAAACGGATGTGGCCGTTCCACGGTGTTTGCTCCTCTCCGTCTTCGTAGACCACATGGAAGCGGACCCGCGAGAGGTTGACGTCGGGCGGCTTGACTTCGCAGCCGCGCTTGAACTCGCCTTGCGCTTCATCGCTAGCGACCTCGGATGAGGGTAGAGCGACCCGCTTGCACTCGTCCAGGTAGATCCTGAGTTTTTCCGTGTTGTCGGCTTCGTAGGTCAGCACCGCCGCCATGTACTGGATGGGGAAGGCGGTCTTCATGAACGCGGTTTGAAAGGCCAGGATCGAGTAGCCAACGGAGTGGGACTTGTTGAAACCGTAGCCAGCGAATTTCTCGATCAGATCGAACAGCCGCTCTGACTGAGCACGGGGCATACCCTTGTCGTTGGACCCTTGGATGAAACGCGCTTTGGACGCGTTGATAGTGCTTTGCTTCTTCTTCGAAATCGCCTTGATCAGCGAGTAGGCCTCGCGCAGGGGAATGCCGCCCAGCTCGTGCTCGATCTGCATGACCTGCTCTAGGTAGATCATGATGCCGTGGGTCTCGGCGGTAAAACGATCGACAATCTCGTGCACTTCAGGCACGGTTTGTCGGCCATGTTTGCGATCGCAGTAGTCGTCGATCAGCGCCATCGGGCCGGGTCTGAAGAGCGCGTTCGCAGCAACCAAGTCTTCGAGGCGATCGGGTCGCATCTTGAGCAGCAAGTTGCGCATTCCGTCCGACTCGAACTGGAAGGTGCCAACGCTCTCACCGCGTTGGTACATGGATAGCACCTTTTCGTCGGCAAAGTTGATGCGGTCAAGATCCAACGGGTCGGTGGTCATCTTGGTGATACCCGTGGCTGCGCGGATGGTCTCCTCGCCGATGGTTTCGCGCACGAGTTGACAGGCACGTTCCAACACCGACAGTGTCTTCAAACCCAAGAAATCCATTTTGAGAAGACCCATCTTCTCGACTGTGGGACCGTCCCATTGGGTGACCAGAACGTTCTGTTCCTTGGTCTTTTTTGTAGCCTGCCCGTTCTTGCCGGTGTCCTTCTTCGCACTCGGCTTAGCCGAGGCTAGGGGAACTAGGTTTTCGAGCGGTTGAGTGGCAAGCACGACGCCCGCTGCGTGCACGCCGCTGTGACGCGTGATGCCTTCGAGCGCGCGCGCGGTATCCACCACTTGCTGAACTTGTTCATCGCGACACAGAGCTTTTAGGTCTGGCTCTTGTGCGAGTGCTTGATCGATGGTGACGCCGAGCTGATCCCCGATCAGCTTGCAGATTTTGTCGACGTCGGGAAGCGGCAGCTCAAGCACACGGCCGACATCGCGGATTGCAGCCCGCGCCTTCATGGTTCCAAAGGTGATGATCTGGGCGACGTAGCCGTATTTTTCGCGCACGTAGTCCAAGATCTCGGCGCGACCGTCCTGGCAAAGGTCGATATCGATATCCGGATATTCGCTGCGGTCTGGATCGGTGAAGCGTTCGAACAGCAGGCCGTAGCGCACTGGGCAAGCATTGGACAGGCCCAGGAGGTAGCCCACCATGGTGCCCACACCGGAGCCACGAGCCATGGCCGGAATGCCACGTCGCCGTGCCTCACAGACGAAGTCCCACACGATCAGGAAGTAGGCGCTGATCCGCTTGTCAGAGAGCACGCCGAGTTCCCGGTCTAAGCGTGCGCGATGAGCGGCGGTGATTTCCTCGCGGTCGTAGCGCCAGAGAAGGCCCGCTTCGCACAGTTCGCGAAGCGCTTGGTCGCATTCCCTTTCCCGTTGTTCGAGGGTCTTTCCAGGTTCTGCGTCTGCGCCATCGGCGGCAGAGTCGGCCTGGTCATCGACCGGCAGCAGTTCATAGGTCGAACAGAAGCGCTGGAACCATGTACTCGAACCCTCGACTGCGTCTTCGGAAAAATCGCTTGAGGGGTCGCGTCGAACAATGTCGACCACGGGTGCATGGCTGGCAGAGAAGTCCAGCTCCACATTGCAGCGATCAGCGATCTTGCGGCAGTTAGCGAGCGCTTCGGGGATATCCGAGAAGAGCTCGTCCATTTGCTCTGGTGAACGCACGAACAGATCCTTCGGGTACTTAAGCCGCGAGTCGTCGTACTTGGATTTGCCGGTGGAAACACAGACCAAGGTGTCGTGAGAGTCCCAGTCGTCAGCGGTCAGGAAGTGAGCGTCGTTGTCGCACACCAATGGCAGCCCGAGTTCTTCAGACAGCCGAACCAGGTGGGGGTTGATGGCGTGCTGATCCGGGGTCTCGTGGCGCTGGAGTTCTAAGAAGAAGCAGGATTCGCCGTTGGCGTTGGTTCCGAAGGTGTCTGCATGCCACTGAGCCTCGACCTTGGCCTTTTCGTAGTAGTCCTGGTTCCCGCTGGTCTCGTATTGCCTGAGGTAGTAGGCGATCGACGAGCCAAGGTGCCCGTTGATCGCAATCAGGCCCTCGCTCCACTGGTCGAGCGTGGCCTTGTCCATCCGGGGCCGGTAGTAGAAGCCCTCGATGAACGAGTCTGAACTCAGCTTGAGAAGGTTGTTCCAGCCAGCGTTGTTCTCAGCCAGCAGCACCAAATGGAAACCACCGTCTGCAACCCCTTGCTGTTCCTTAAAGGTGCGATCGCTGGTCTTTGTTTTGACGTCCGGGGCGACGTAGGCCTCGATACCGAGGATCGGCTTAATACCCTCGTTCCTACAGGTGGTGTAGAAATCGACCGCACCAAAGAGATTGCCGTGATCGGTCAGGGCTACAGCGTCCATGCCGAGCTCCTTGACCTTCGCTATCAACGGCTTGATGCGGTTGCCGCCGTCGAGCAGTGAATACTCGGAGTGAAGGTGAAGATGAACGAAGTTGGGGGCTGGCATGGGTGCTGTGGGGTGCCGCTCGATCGACGAGGTGAAGGTCTCAGAGTGGCTTCGACATTAGCAGGCGAAGCTCGGTGTGGGAGGAGGTGTTTGAGTTTGGTTAACTTCCCTGCGCTCAGTGGTACCTTGGCCCTTGGAGGTGTGGTTTGAAAGACGAAGTAGAACGGGTCGTTGAGGCAGCGCGCAAGGCGCGGGAGCGCGGCGTGCACTTGGTTTTCTCGTTCGAGGCGCGCTTTAACGATCCACTCGTCAGCGCAGGCCTTCGTCGACTGCGGGGTTTCGAATTTGATGAGGGGAGCGTGGCGGTCGCAGCACGAGTGGCGGAGCAGTGCGCTGGTCCTGCGCTCTACTTTCCCGCGCCGCTGGCGCGCGCCTTGGCGCAGGGTGTCTCCTGGGAGCAAGCGGCCGATCGGTTCCACTACGACATGATCCGAGTGGACGAGGAGCAGCGATGGACCTGGCGTGGACAGCCGGTGGCTGAGCGGACTAAGGACTTCTTTCTCGAACACCTGTACTACGAGGCTGAAGTCGGACGGTGGGCCTTTGAGTACAAGGTGAACGATGGCTGGTGGGACAAGAGCTACTTGGATGCTGTGGTGTCCCCGCTACGAGCGCGGCGGCTGGAAGTGGTGCGGGAGGGCGAAGACGCTGAAGTCATCGCAGTGCTGGTCAGTGGTCAGAATCCACGCGTGCTCCTCGATTCGCTACGGCTGGATGATCGTGAGCGCCTATTTGTTGGTACCGAAGAATATGGTGAGGTCTTGGTTGCAGACACCGAACGATTCCGTATTCTTCGCCAGGTAGACGACGACTTGCAGTCGGTCAATTTTGCTGGCTCGCGACGGCCTTTGCGGTGGCCGGCGGAGCCCTCAGTGAGTCGCTGAGACTTGCTTCCAAGAATCCCCCTTTCATAGAACAAGAATTTTTCGGAGAGTACTCATGCTCGAACTCACCTTCCTCGGTCACTCAGGCTTTCTGCTCAGTGACAGGACGCAGACACTGGCGATCGATCCCTTCCTAACTGGCAACCCGGTTGCCAAGCGCACTGCTGACGAGGTTGAGTGTGGCTTCCTGGCGCTCACCCACGGACACGAAGACCATATGGGTGACGCCGTTGGCATTGCTAAGGCCAATGACGCAAACGTGATTGCGGCGTTTGAGATCTGCAACTACTTTGGCGAACAAGGGCACGAGAACACCAACCCAGGAAACCCGGGTGGAAAGATCGACACCGATTTCGGATGGATCGCGTTCACTCAAGCGTTCCATTCCTCTTCGTTTGAAGGCCGATACATGGGAATGCCATGCGGACTAGTCGTCCACATGGGCGGCAAGACCGTCTACCACATGGGGGATACGGCGCTGTTCTCCGACATGGCGCTGATCGGGGAGATCTATCAGCCGGACGTCGCCTTGGTGCCGATCGGAGATCGATTCACCATGGGGCCTGAGCTAGCAACTCGTGCGGCGGAACTGGTCAAGCCCAAGATAGCGGTGCCGATTCACTACGATACTTGGCCCGGGCTGAGTCAGGACGCGGCTACCTTCGCTCCCGATGGGGTCGAAGTGCGTGTGATGGCGGCGGAAGACACGTTGCTAGCCTAGCCTAAAGCCTAAGGCCACGTGGCCACGTTCCGACGGATAGTGGCAGCCGAGGCAGAGAGTGGCAGCCAGAGGCGAGCGTCGAGCTACGGCGAGATGGTTTACGGCGAGATGGTTGGTGTCCCGAACGCGTATTCGTTGCAAAGTTCAGGTCGATCTGCGCACGGGACTTCGGTCACCGTTACCGGATAAGAGATGGCGTAGCTACCGGCACTGTTGTCTGCTTGAGCAGTGAAGATGTAGTCGCCTGGGGAGATGTTGCAGTTCTCTAGATCGAACATCTCTCCGACTCCCGTTTGGGAAAAGCTAGAAGCGAAGCTCCACCGATGGGTGCCCGTCTCGAAGTCGTCAGCGAAGATCAGATCGTCTCCACGCGCGCTCGCTTGCTCAGGGAAGGCCGGTGGCACCACGGCAGATTCCGTCCCGGTCCGCTTGGAGTCGGGGGCTACGCTATTGGTCGGTGAGGCGCTACTAGGCGGAGTAGCGAGGCTGATCGTGGCAATCAGGGAAAGAGCTAGAGAAATCATGGGACACTCTGGGACGAGAAAGGGAAGAGAATGTGCTCGGGTGGCCGAACGATCTCTATGTTATCGCAGCATATTGCGAAGAGGCAATGGGTTGGCGGCCGAGTCGTCGAAATGGCCGACGCATGGTGACTGGCCTACATGACTGGCCTGGGTGGCTCGCCACGTTCCGAATTCACCCGCCGATCAACCAGCCAAGCAGCAGGGCTGCCGCTGTGCCCACCGTCGCGAGTACCATCAAAGCACCGAGAGCCAACAGTGCGACGCATCCCCAGAAGCGCCGATGGGTTGCGCGACCAACGCGGCGAGCCTCTTGAAACACCGTATGGCCCTGAAGCACGGGATCTTGAATAATCGAGGCGTCCTTGACCGCGACCTCAGCTCCCTCGGCAGTGACATGGGTGAAGAAGAAGGTACGGTTGTCGTATCCACTCAAGCGACAACCAAGCCCTCGCGTTGGCAGCAACAGCTGCTCTGCCGCAGCGTTCTCCTCGGTGCTAGAGACGAACCGCAGCTGGTGAGCCTCGACTGTCAGAACGCCGGTTGAAGCCCGAGCACCAGAGGCTGGCCGAAACATCTCCGCTGGGTAGGTGGACGACATGGGTCGAATTCTAGTAGCGCGCGATGGTCGGGTCGACCTCTTGCGACCAAGCGTCGATGCCCCCATCCAGGTTGAAGACATCAGCGAAGCCGGAAGAGGCTAGAGTTCGGGTTGCCCGAGTGGATCGCGGGCCCTTGTGACAATGGACGATCCAGCGCTTGCTGGTATCAAGCTCTTGGAGTCGTTGCTCAAGTTGACCGATCGGGATCGAGATGGCCCCTGCGATCTGCGCGATATCTCGCTCTTCCTTGGTGCGCACGTCAAGCAGCCCAGCGGTCCGTTCTTCGAGCCACTTTGCCGCTGTTGGCGGCGGTACGTTTGCGACCGGTTCGAGATCAGCCTCGTTGGTCACGCCGCAGAACTGTTGATAATCGATCAGTTCGGTGATCGACGGTGTAGCAGAGCAGAGCGGGCAGTTCGAGTTCTTCTTGAGTTTGACCTCGTGGAAGCGCATGCGCAGTGCATCGAACAAGAGAAGTCGGCCGATCATGCTGTCTCCGATACCTGCAGCGAGTTTGATCACCTCATTCGCTTGCAGCGAGCCGATGATGCCAGGCAGCACACCCAAGACGCCGCCTTCAGCGCAAGACGGCACCAGCTCTGCCGGTGGTGGTTCCGCGAACAAGCAGCGATAGCACGGGCCCGTGGCTGCCGAGAACACCGATACCTGACCTTCAAAACGAAAGATGCTGCCGTACACGTTGGGCTTGCCGGCGAGCGCGCAAGCGTCATTGACTAGGTAGCGGGTGGGGAAGTTGTCGGTGCCGTCGACTACGATGTCGTACCGCTCGATGATCTCGAGCGCGTTGGTTCGATCAAGCTTCACCGGGTGAGGCACGCATTCGGTGTGGGGATTGACCCCCGCCAGCCGTTCGATCGCGGCGGTGAGCTTAGGGCGACCTATGTCGGACTCGGTGTAAAGCACTTGGCGGTGAAGGTTGGAGGCTTCGACTTGATCAAAGTCGACCAGACCCAGAGTGCCGATACCGGCTGCAGCGAGATACATCGTCAGCGGAGATCCTAGGCCGCCCGCGCCCACCACTAGAACTCGCGTTTCTTTGAGCTTGCGCTGGCCGCTGCTGCCGATCTCGGGCAGGATCAGGTGGCGGCTGTAGCGCTCGATCTCGCGGGGAGTGAGTTCCGATGAAGTCATTGAGGTTGTGCGTACGGTTGTGGGTTGATTCAGAAGCTACGGTAGAGGCTAGAGTCTCTCCACCGAAGGCTAGGAGCGTTCACGGAACCCGTGGGCCTAGCCTGCGCACCGATGCTATCTCTTGGATCAGGCATCGGGTGCACCGCACCTCAGTTGCGGTCGAGTTCTCATCCGCATTAGGGAATGTTACCGAGGCCTAGTCTTAGCCTGTGATCGAACTGCCGAAATCCGACCGTGACCAGTTGTCCGAACAAGCTACTAGCTCGCGCTCTCCGCTGAGATCGCGAGTCGCAGGTATTGCTCTTGGAGTGCTGTTGTTGTGGTCCCTCGTCGCGATGGCTCTGCGAGTCCGCGATGTTGCGCATCGGCCAGGATCGACGCGTCTGGGTCCCGCGCTCTTGTGGCGATCAGGGACGATGCAGGTGAAGCAATGGCAGGAGTTCTTCGAAGCGGTGGGTGCGCGCGTCCCCGAGGGTTCAGAGATTCTGGTTGATGCTGCAAGTGTCGACCCAGCGGACGAGTTCTTCTTGACCATGTGGTGTGCGTACGCGTTGCCTCACCACACTATTGTGCGGCGTCAGAACCTGTTGGACCCATCGAAGTTGCCGGCGTACCGGATCACGACTAACGGGGAGTCGTCGTTGATGGCCCTGACCGGCCTCGATCGCGACCGTGGGCCAGAGCGAGTTCTACTCGAAGGAACCGGACGGTTGACCTTGGATACGTCGCTTCTCGAGCCTGGGCGGTAAGCAGCTATGGTGGAACTGCGCCCTTGGGCTGCCGCAATCGCGTTGATTGTCTTGGCTATCTGGCTCGGAGGTGCCGCGATGCAGCGCCTCGCTCGTGGGCGCGCTGAGCTGGGCGAGTCGTTCGCTCTCGGTCTGGTGATTCTCGGTGCTTGGTTGCAACTACTGGATCTGGTGGGGGTCTCGTGGTCGCCGGTGACCGTTCTGCTGCCGGCGGCGCTAGCGTTCGTGCTGGAACGGACAGGGAAACATGGTGTGGCACGAAGCGTGCAAAATCCAAGGGCGCAGCGCAGCATCCAACCTTGGTCGTGGGGCGAGTGGATGGCTGCAATGGGCGTCGGGTTGTTCGCCTGGTCAGCCTTCACCCTGCGCTCGATGTCACCGGACTTCGTCTACCACTGGGGCGTCAAAGGTCGTCGCTTCTTCGAGTTGGGTGCGATCGATTGGGCCTTCCTGGAGCGCACAGGGGCGGGTTACTTGCACCCGGACTACCCCTTGCTGGTGTCAAGCGTTTACGGCGCCACCGCGACGATCGCTGGCACCTGGTCCGAGACGTCGTTGATGCTGCTGAGCGTTGCGGCGGCTGCGCTGCTAGTTCTGGAGGCACGATCTATCTTGCAGGACGCTGCTGGTGACAGCTGGGCTCTCGACAGCTGGCAGTTCGCCGCCGGGGTCGCCACGGTAAGTCTTGTGCTGATGGCGTTTTCGATGGCGCACGAACAGGCGGGCGCGGCGGACATCCTCTTCGGGCTCAGCGCGACCGGCTTGTCGAGGCGGCTTCTCTTGCTGGCAAGTCCGACCTGGACGAAAGGCCAAAGCGATGATCTGAGCGATCGGCTTTTGCCGATCGGAGTCTGGGCAGCGCTTGCGGTAGCGACCAAGATCGAAGGTGTGCCGCTCGCCGTGTTTGCATTGAGCGTCGCTAGCGGCTTGGTGCTTGCAAAGCGTAACGAAGCGGGACGCCGAGGCTCACTGGAGTCGCGGCTATTCACCATCTTGACCGCGTGGCGACTGTGGGCTCTGCCGCTGGTGGTGGGAGCTTGGTGGCTCGGTAACGTCTACCGGCACGACCTGTTTCAATCAAGCAATTTTGGCGTGCCGAACGTCGAGCGCGTGCGCAGCACTCTCGACGCGCTACCGCAGGCGTTGAGCCTTTCGAGTTGGAGCGGTCTTGCCTGGCTGATTGTTGCAGTTCCGGTCTTGCTGCTGGCTCGGCCGCCAGCGTCGGTCGGTGGGCTTCGAATCTTGGTCCTGCTACCTGCTCTGCAGCTCGGGTTCTATTTGTTTACCTACTTCGGTGGTGAGCAGAACACCACGTTCTGGGTTCTGTCGAGTTTTCCACGGCTGGTGTTTCACCTGATGCCAGTGACCTTGGTCGCGGTGATGATTGCCCTCAGCTCACAACGGTCGTTGGGGCGTGGCTGATAAGTCCTGCGATGCTCGTCAACGCTGGCCGTGCTCTAGCCTCGCGTGCTCCGCGTGGGTTTTTGTTTGAGCACCGCTCGGATGCTTGTGCTCGAGCTCTGCTCGGGTACAAGATCGCATGCAAGGACAACGAAGCAAACATCACTGAATCTCTCATCTAGCTCCTAGGAGAGCATCGTCAATGCGCATTGCCACCTGGAACATCAATGGACTGAGAGCGCGGCTGGACTACCTTGCGCTTTGGCTCGAGGATCGACAGCCAGATTTGGTCGGCTTACAAGAACTCAAACTCGACGACCCCAGTTTTCCGCACCGCGAACTGGAGAGCCTGGGCTATCAAGCAACAGTTCACGGTCAGAAGAGTTGGAACGGAGTAGCGATCTTGTCCCGCAGCATGCGGGCGTTTGATGTCGAACGCGGACTTCTCGGTCAGGAGGATCTGGGGTCGCGGTTGCTCAGCGCTCGGTTTGTTGACCCAAGCGACGGAGGGCTTGGTGAGTTCGAGTTCTGTACGGTCTACTGCCCGAATGGCAAACACCTCGCGCACGCGGACTTTCAGCTCAAGCTGGACTGGTATGAGGCCCTAATCCTTCGGCAGAGCGCTCGCAGCGTTGACCACCAGATCCTGTGCGGTGACTTCAATCTGTGCCCGGACTCGCTCGATAGTTGGAGCGAGGACCTACTTGCCGGAGGCATTTTTCATACCGAGGACGAGCGCACCCGATTTCAAAGATTGCTCGCTACAGGTCTCGAGGATCTGTATCGAGTGGTTGAGCCCGAGGGCAACCAGTTCTCATGGTGGGATTATCGGGCGGGGGCGTTTCACAAGAATCAAGGATTGCGGATCGACTTTCTGCTCGGATCGCGCGGGGTTGCCGGGCGGGCAGCGAAAGTTTGGACTGACCGTGATTACCGCAAGAAGAAGGACGGGATGATCGCTTCGGACCATGCGCCGGTGATCGTCGATGTCGACGCGTAGAATTTGCCCCTCCGCATCGCAGGCTTGAAACTGGGTTGGCTACAATCCGCCCCTTAGCCACCGCCTTGAGTCCCGAGATCGTGTGGCAGCAATGTTTTCCGAGAAGATCCGGAGAGAAGGTGTGCGACCCATGACGCTCGAACAACAGTTGGCCGAAGTAGTACTTGAGCAAGATCTGCTCGTCGGTGA
Source organism: Acidobacteriota bacterium (assembly GCA_029263415.1). GTDB lineage: Bacteria > Acidobacteriota > Thermoanaerobaculia > Multivoradales > Multivoraceae > JAJCXN01. Next base: position 63,572 of record JAJCXN010000005.1, on the reverse strand, counting down.
CGCGGTCAAGGCGCGACCAGCTGCGTGGGACGTTGCTGGTCCTTGCCAAGCTGATGCTGTCATCAGGCCTCGCTCGACCGAGCAGGTCGCCAAAGTGTTGAGGTTGTGTTCCGCTGCCGGACGGCCGGTGGTGACCCAGGGCGGGCTTACTGGCCTAGTTAAGGGCTCCGTTGCCCTAGCGGGCGAAGTGGTCTTGTCGTTGGAGCGGATGAACCAGATTGAAGAGATCGACACAACAAGTCGGACGATCACAGTGCAGGCTGGAGCGACCCTTGAGAGCGTCCAACAAGCAGCAGAGTCGGCAGGCCTCAAGTACCCTGTGGACCTAGGCGGTCGCGCCCAATGCACCATTGGCGGCAACGTTGCCACCAACGCTGGTGGCAACCACGTCATTCGGTATGGCATGACTCGAGCGCAGGTGCTCGGCATTGAAGCGGTGTTGGCAGATGGCACCATCGTCAGTGATCTCTCCAAGATGCTCAAAAACAACGCGGGCTACGACTTCAAGCAGTACTTCATCGGCTCAGAAGGTACCTTGGGGGTGGTGACGCGGGTCGTCCTACGGCTGCAACCCAGACCTCAATCTGTGAACACTTGCTTTGCGGCTCTCAACGCGTTCGACGATGTCCTGCAGCTGCTAAGTGCAGTTCAAGATGGTCTGGGTCCCACCCTGAGTGCCTTCGAAGTTCTGTGGCCGGAGTTCTATGAGCTGACCACCACGGCTCCGTCAGAGCATCAGCCACCGTTGGATCACGGGTTCCCTTACTACGTCATCCTCGAGGCGCACGGAGGTGATCCAAAGAAAGATGGTGAACGGTTTCGCGATGTCTTGGGCGACTGCATGGAGCGCGACCTAATCGAAGACTCGGTGCTGGCTACCACGCCCGCGGAGCGTGCTCGTATCTGGGGGTTTAGGGATGCTGTTGAGCACATGAACCGGCTTGGGCCGATCTACACCTTCGACGTCTCGCTCGGTATCGCTGACATGGAGGCCTACGTCGCTGAGATCAAAGAGAAGGTCAGCGACCGCTGGCCCAACGGCACGGTAGTGGTGTTTGGTCATTTAGGCGATGGCAATCTGCACGTCATTGTAGGCGTGGGTGAGCGTGGTACTGAGGTTCGTGAGGCGGTTGAGGCGTGCGTCTATGAGCCTCTGGCCGCGCGTCGCGGTTCCGTGTCCGCGGAGCACGGTGTTGGACTAGAGAAACAGTCTCACCTGCACATCACTCGCGGACCGAACGAGCTAGAGCTGATGCGAAGGATCAAGCAAGCGCTCGATCCTCAGAACCTGCTCAACCCGGGTCGGGTGCTTCCTCCGGCCTGAGCTTGTGCCACCTTCACCGAACTAACGGGTGGTGAGAACGGCAAGGTCGGATTGGCGTAAGATCGGGCACCCATCGTTTGCATCGGAAGAATGGCTTCCGCTCGTTGACGGTCGATGGGGCCCAAGCTAACTGAGGAGAGTGACCGTGGCGCAGAAATCCGATCCGTTCGACACTTGGCGCCAATGGTTGGACCGCTCAGAGCGCCAAATCAACCAGTTGCTAGGTGAGATCACCTCGTCGCCTACCTTTGGTAAGGCGCAAGCGCGCATGATGGAATCCTTGCTCAAGACCCAGCAGGGAATGAATCACGCTGCGGAGCGATACTTCACCACCATCAATGTCCCGACTCGCACCGATGTCTTGGAACTGGGCAGTCGACTGGCGCAAGTCGAAGAACGACTCGCCAACATTGAAAGTGTGTTGCTCTCGCTCGCGGGAACCCCCGCGAAGAAGGCACCGTCGAGAGCACGCCCGGCTCGGACCAGAAAGCCGCCGGTGGCTTCAGCGAAGAAGGCTGCGGCGAAGAAGACCAGCAAGAAGAAGTCCGCGCCGAAGAAGGTAGCCAAGAAGAAGGCTGTGAGCAAGAAGTCCGCGCCGAAGAAGGTGACCAAGAAGAAGGCTGTGAGCAAGAAGTCTGTGGCGAAGAAGGTCACCGAGAAGAAGGCCGCCAAGAAGGCGACCAAGAAGAAGGCTGTCAGTAAGAAGAAGCGGACGACGAAGGCGGCCAGTTAACCAGTGCCTAGTCAGGTCTCTAGCGATCCTCCTGCGGAGGATCCACGGCCGCAAGTTGATCGCTCTGAGCTAGCGCGTCGGGTTCGTGAAGAAGTGCGCAAGACCCTCCTGCGTGGGGTCAAGGGACTCCGATACATATCCACGGGAGACCCCGGGGTTGGGCTGACTCCCAAGGATGTGATCCACCAGCGGGGGACGCTCAAGCTCTATCACTACCGCTCACGCAATGACGAGGTTTACCGCGTGCCGGTCTTGCTCGTCATGTCGCTGATTAGCAAGCCCTACATCTTGGATCTGGCACCCGGTCAGAGCCTGGTCGAGTTTCTGCTCGACAAGGGTTTTGACGTCTACATGATCGACTGGGGGGTGCCGCGACCTGAAGATAGTCGCTTGCGACTTGAGGACTATGTTCTCGACTTCATCCCCGAGTGCATTGATCTGGTGCTCGCGGATAGCGGTGAGCCTGATGTATCGGTAGTGGGCTACTGCATGGGGGGGCTGCTCGCTGCGCTCTATCAAGCTCTGGTTCCGGATGGGCCGGTGAAGAACCTCGCCTGTTTCACCACTCCGATTGACTACGACGGCATGGGTCTTTTTCGTGAGTGGACCAATCCCGAGCACTTCGACGTGGACCAAATCGTTGATCGATTAGGCAATGTTCCGCCGTCCTTGCTGTATGCCTCGTTCAACTTGCTGCGCCCGGCATCCCAGGTGCTTGGTCGCGTCAGGCTGTGGGACAACATGTGGAACGATGACTTCGTGGAGTCCTATCGTCGCTTCGATCGTTGGGCGGTCGACCAGATTCCGTTTCCTGGTGAGTGTTTTCGGCAGGTAACCAAGGAACTCCAGCAGCAAAACAAGCTGATCAAGGGTGAGTTTGAGTTGGATGGAGCGCTCGTCAATCTCAGTAACATCACTGTCCCCTTCGTCCACGTTATGGCGGAGCATGACCACATCGTGCCGAAGGCGGCGGCCGAGCCGTTGGTCGAGCTAGTGGGCAGTGAAGACAAAGAGCAGATCGTCATCAAGGGCGGGCACGTTAGCTTGGTCGCTGGCGCGAATGCGATGTTTAGACTTTGGCCGCAACTCGAACAATGGCTGGGCCACCGCTCGCTTTAGGGCCATCGGCCGCAAGGGACGTTGAATGACACAACACACATTGAATGATTTGAGCCTTGACCTGCGCCTCATGGAGAGGACAGATCGGGAGCACATTCTGGACTTTGCGCGAACCCTCTCGCCGCACGATCTCCTGTTCTTGCGTCGCGACATCACCAGCGATCGGGTAGCCGACGCATGGATCGAGGCGATCGAGAAGGGACGCGTTTCAACCTTGTTGGCAGTGGCTGAGGCAGCATCCCCTGAAGGGGCCAAGATTTTGGGCTATGCAACCTTGGATCGTTCGGGTGAGCCTTGGACCCAACACGTAGCGGAAGTGCGGGTTTTGGTGGGCTCAGAGGCGAGAGGCAAGGGGCTCGGTCGGTTCTTGACCGAGCAGATCTTTCGCAGGGCGCTCGAGCAAAACGTTGAGAAGCTCGTGGCGCGCATGACGCTGGATCAAGAAGGCGCCATCGCAGTGTTCGAGAATCTCGGGTTCAGGCCCGAAGGGCTGTTGAAGGATCATGTTGTAGATCGTGCTGGCAGCAAGCACGATTTACTGGTCATGGCGCACGCAGTGGCCGACTTCGACGCCACCAGAGCTGGGTTTGGAGTGCAAGAGGCGTTTGCCGATTGATGGCCTCCAGTCCAGCCAAGACCACTGAAGGTGCCACCGAACGTTTTACCAATCGAGCCGACGACTATCGGCTGGCGCGGCCGTCCTACTCGACGGATGCGGTCGACTTCGTACTGAGCAATGAAGGTCTCGGCGCGAGTTGCACGATCGCCGATATCGGCAGCGGCACCGGGATTCTCAGCGGGCAGTTGCTGGACAACTCGGACGCGGTTCTCAGGCTCTATGGTGTCGAACCCAACGCGTCGATGAGGGCCTTAGCGGAGTCGGCGATGAGCAGTGAACCGAGGTTCTGCTCGGTTGATGGCACCAGTGAGAACACCGGCTTGAGCGACAGCTCGGTGGACGCGATTACTGTGGCGCAAGCATTTCACTGGTTCGACTTCGAGTCGTCGCGGACGGAGTATCGACGGATTGGGAGGCCCGGCGCACGTGCCGCGGTGATTTGGAACAGCCGCAACGAAGGGCGTGACGAGTTCCACCGCGACTACGAGGCCTTCCTTCGGACGTGGGGTGTTGGGTACCTCGAAGTCCACGCGTTGTGGCAGGTGAAGCATCGGCTGCGCGAGCTGTTCGCCTCGGGATATCGAGAAGAGCGGTTCGGCTATGCCCAACGGCTCGATGTCACCGCGTTGCGCTCACGATTCAACTCAAGTTCCTACGCGCCGGCTGCGCAAACGAAGAGCTACACACCTGCAATTGCTGCGCTGGATATGCTCTTCGAGCGTCATCAGAGCAGCGGCTTTGTCGACATGCACTACCACTGCGAGTGCTATGTCGGTGTGCTCTAGTTGGGCCCCGTGAGTCGACCACCTGCGAGCATGGCTTCGGCCTCGTTGGCGCACACGGCTTCTGAGTAGAAGAAGCCCTGGCCTTGGTTGCAGGCCAATCCGCGCAACGCTTCGACCTGCGTCTGTGTCTCGAGCCCTTCGGCCGACACCCCGATACCCAGACGGTGGGCTAGGCTGACGATCGTCTCAATGATGTGGCCTGCGGCGCCGGGCTTCTGGATCTGAGAGACGAAGGAGCGATCGATCTTGAGGGTGTCGGTCGGCAGCTTTTGTAGGTAGCTCAACGAGCAGTAGCCGGTACCGAAGTCATCCAAGTGCAGCTTGACCGCGTGTTCCTTCAGTTCGCGGATACGTTCCGACGCGATCTCCGGGCGCTCCATGAGGCTGGTCTCGGTCAGCTCTAACCGTAGGCTTCCCGGCGCCAAGGAAGACTCCCGCAGCGACGATTTGACTCGCTCGATCAGATCGTCTTTGAGGAACTCGCGGCCCGAGATGTTCACGCTCATGGTCAAGGGCTGGCGCCGGGGATGGAGCCGTTGCCAGGTGGCTGCCTGCTTGCATGCGTCGTTGAGGACCCACCGCCCGATTTGGTGGATGGCGCCGGTCTCTTCTGCGATTCCGATGAACTCGTCGGGTTGGAGCAGGCCGCGTTCTGGATGTTGCCAGCGGACCAAGGCCTCGAAGCCTTCGATCCGGCCGTTGCTCAGCTTGACGATGGGTTGATATCTCAACGTGAGTTCGTTGTTGAGTAGTGCTCGCCTTAGATCGTTTTCGAGCGCAAGTTGGCGCATGGCCGTCTCATGCATTTCGGGATCGAACAACTGGTAGCGGGCTCTGCCCAGAGCCTTGGCTCGGTACATTGCGTTGTCCGCGTCGCGCAGCATTTCGGGCGCTTCTTGGTAGAGCGGCCCTGAGAGCGTGACTCCAACGCTGGCAGTCGTGTAGACCTCACGCCCGTCGATGATATGGGGTAGGGCAAGTTTCTGAAGGACTCGCCGTGCGACCCGGGTGGCATCTGAAGGCTCGGTGAGATCATCGGCCAAGATCGCGAACTCATCCCCACCGATTCTCGCCACCCAATCCGAAGGACGCAGCAGGTCGTCGAGCCGCTGTCCAACCGAGGTGAGAAGTCGGTCGCCTACCGAATGTCCGAGGCTGTCGTTGATCGTCTTGAAGCGATCAAGATCCAAAAACAGCACAGCGAACCGATAGTCGTTGGTGCGGCCTCCGCGAGCCAGCGCCTTGCCAATGCGCTTGAGGAACAAGGTCCGATTGGGAAGTCCAGTCAATTCGTCGTGAAGAGCTGCATCAGCCAAGCGTTCCTGCTTGCGGCGCTGTTCGGTGATGTCAATCAACGAGCCTGCGAGATGGTCCGCGACATCGTCGCCTCGATAGTGCTTGCCGCGGCAGGACACCCAGCGGTAGTCGCCTTGATCGGTCCTTAGTCGGTGCTCGTTGACGAGCTGATCGCTCTCGCCGCGCAGGTGGCTTTGCAAGATCCGTCTGAACGCATCCCGATCATTGGGGTGAATGCGATCAAACCAAAAGCTCGCATCAACGTCGATGGGTTGCTGTGGTGTCGTGCTCGAATGATGAGGCGTGGAGTCATCAGCTCGATCCGGAATCTCGGTGCGGGCGATCTCGAACCACTGTTGAGATAGGCGTAGGACCCCGTCTTGGAGATCCCAGTCCCAAAGCCCATCACTGGCGCCGATGATGGCTTGAGCGAAGGTCGATACGGAACTCGGAGGTGCAGCATTCTGGCGACATCGGTGACGCTCGAGCGCGAGCAGCAAGCAGCGCTCCAGCGAATTTGCAGTCATGTCGCCGATGACAAGGAAGTCTTCGGCGCCCGCGCGGATGGACCGGGTGGCTAGGGTCAGTGATGCTTGCCGCGCAACCACGACGAATGCGCAGTCAAGCATCTGGCCGAGTTCCAGCAACCCACTGAAGAATTCGTCGGTGGTTTTCGACAGGTGGACGTCGAATACCACGACATCGGTATCAGCGAGAGCGCTCGAGGTACCGCCGTCTTGATTGAGTGCAGACGCGATATCAGCGATGTGTGCGAAGCGATGGATCAGAAACTGCGATGTCGCTCGTCGGTCTAAGAGTTCCACGATTCCGCCACCGGCTGGAGTCTCGGGGATCAAAACCCGGCACTCCTTGCGCGACGGTGGTGCGGTAACCGCTGGCGATCGTTGACGGGGCATATCGGCTTAGCTCTCGACTGGGCTCAGGTCGGACCAGCGGTGTCGGTCGGGAAGGTGTTGGGGCGGGCGTCTGGAATGCTACTGCGGCGTGGCAATTCGACGTGAAACACCGATCCTCTTTGCGGGTCGGATTCGGCCCAGAGCTGACCTTGATGATGCTCAACGATCCGACGCGAGATGGCGAGCCCCAGCGGGCTCCAGTGACCAACCGGAGTATCTGGGCCGATAGTGCCTTCGAAACCCAGCACACGATGACGAGCGGCTGCTGTCATACCCACGCCGTTGTCGTGCACGCTGATCGTGACCTTGTGGGCATTCTTCCTCGCCGATACTTGGATCTGCGGCGGTTGTTCGCTGCGGAACCGGATCGCGTTCTCGACCAGATTACGGAACAGAATCTCAAGCTGTGCGGAGTTTCCATACACTTCAGGCAGAGGCGCGACTTTGACTACCGCGTGGGTGTGTTCAAGAGGTGCAGCGAGTTCTGAGAGGACGTGCTTAAAGACCTGGTCGAGTGAGACCATTGCTTTGGTTCGCAGCGTCAGGGAACTCTGGGGGAGCGGCAAGTTGTTGGCGTCGGCCAATGGCCCGCGACTCATGGGTAGGTTGAGATTTGCTCCGTCTAAGTGCCCTGTTTGCGGTTCTTCAGTTGCCAGGTGTAGCTCACCCTCGGGCGCTCTCGGAGTAGCGGCGCTGTCAATGACCGGCGTGCTCGCGAGTTGAACCTGCTCGGGGGACAGTGTGGGTGCGTTCTCGATGAGCCCATCCACGGCCAGTTCGCCGTCAGGAGTGAGCAAGACCACCCGGGTCACCTGCAGGACTTTTTGGTCATCATCCACCTGCACATGCTTGATCTCTCGCAGTGGCGCCGGCTCTGAGATGGCCGTCTCGGTTTGATCTGGGCTCGGCCGCAAGAGTCCACCGAAGTCAGTCTGCCGAGCCAGCTCGAGATTCTCCAGGTCAAAAATGGCAAGAAATGCTGCGTTGGCGTCTAGCAGGCGGCCATCAATGGTGGCGCGAAAGGTGCCAACTCCTACGTAGTCGAGCAGGCGAGAGAGGCGGGTTTCGCGGTCGGTGCGTTGATCCCTTTCTTGGGCGCGGCCGAGCGCTTTGCTCAAGAACTCAGGTAGCTCGAGAAATGAGCGAGATGACTTGGGCATGAAGTCATCGAAGCCGTTGCGCAACAGTCGCAGTCCGACGTCAACCCCGGTCTCCGCGAAGAGCAGGAGCGGGATGTCTGGAAGCGCGACGCGCAGTGCCTGACGGACGCTTTCGGCGCGTGCGGGTTCCTCGGTATCGCCGAGCACTGCCAAAGCAAAGTCGTGCTGCGCGCAGGCGTTCACGAGTTCGTTCAACTCGCTGACGGCGACGAGATGGAACTGTGGAGCGAGCCGGTTCAAGACCAGCGTGGCCAGCTCGAGGTCGTGCGGGTTGCGGTCGATCCACAGGATCGCCAATGTCGATCTGTTGACGCTCGATGCGCTTGGCGCGGGGTCGACTCGGTGATTGGGGTCCAGCGCTTCAACGGCGGCCAGCTCGAAGGAACTCGAGTGGCGCACGCGCTTCTCTGGCACGTCTTCAGCGTTCGCCTTCTTGGCGAAGCTGCGATGTGCGTCCCGTCGTGCGCCGAGCGGCACGCGGTGATCAAGCAACGGATCCGTCACCCTTGGTTTGCCCCGAGTACAAAGCAGAAGTTCGGCGCCCTGTTGTCGGCACCGCAGACGCAACTCAACGTAAGAAGAAAGTCGGCCTCAGGTTAGCAAAAGAAGTGCCCTGAAGGGGGCCAGGGGCGATGCGATGCGATGGGGTGGTGTGCGGTGAGAGCGCCAATCCGTTTCTGCGGGAACGGTCGTACGGCCGAACTCTGGTAGCGGAAGGGGCCGGCTACAGCCTACTGCCCGGGCTCGAGCTTGGCGAGTAGGGCCTGCGAGACGTCAATCGCGGTACTGGCAAAGACCACAATGCCCGGCGTCTTGTTGAGGATCAAGTCGAATCCTTCCGTCTCCTGGACTTCGCGCAAGAGCGGCTCGAGACGAGTGTTGTAGCTGGCCCGAGCGGTTTGTTCGAGTTTGGCCGCCGTGCGCTGTGCATTTTCTGCGGCCCGCCGGGCTTGCCGCTCGGCGTCTTCTAGTTCTCTTGCTGCGTCGCGCTGCTCGATCGCGGACTTGCCCACAGCATCCTGACGGATCTTCCGCATCGTTTGTTCAATGGCTTCGACCTCTGCCTTTGTGGTCTTCTCGAGATCGGCGAGTTGGTCGCGAAGCCGAGTGCCCTCTGAGGCGCTGAAGAACAAGGCGTCTAGATCGACCACTGCGATCTTGGTGGCTTCCTGAGCCGATGCAGCGCTAGCGAACACAAGCCCCAGAACGATGCTCAGTAGTATGAGCCGCCCTTTGACGCGATGGGGACTGGACATCGGGTGATTCTTCAACATAGACATAGTCTTCCTGGCCTCGTGATTGCTGATGTGTTCTGACTCAGTCACTATTCGCGGGTGGCTTCTGGCATCACCGGCATCGGGAAAGGAGTCACCGTGCCTGAATCTTGCTCGCTCTTAGTGATACGGGCTGTGCCTTGTTTCTCGACTTCGTCAATCCGCAAGATGGAGTGCATCGGGATGTAGCTCCGCTTGACGCCGTCGAACTCGTGTTTCAGCGCTTCTTCAGAAGGATCAACGAGGACCGCCGATTTCTCGCCGAAGAGAATCTCTTCGACCTCGATGAAACCAAAGAGGTTCCCTTGGGATACCCCCGCAGCAAAAATCTCGAAGACCTTGCCTTGGTTGTGGAAAGCGACACGATAGATGCGTCGTTCACTCATTCCGAACTCGCTGCTTGTCGGTTGAAACCCTTAGCCGCCTTGCAACTTGGCAAATGCGGCCGCCATGGCGCTAAGTCCGGTGGTGGGCTCTGCGGTCTTCTGATAATCGCGAAGATCGGATTTGGTTCCCTCAAGCTTCGAACCGACCGGTGCGAGTGAGATCCGCTTGCGCTTGGCGTCAATGGCGTCAATCTGGATGTTGATGGTGTCGCCGGGGGTATACATGCGTTGGGGCCGCATGTGATCGCCCATCGATTGAGTGGCTGAAAAGGGCAGTAGGCCGGATAGACCGGGTTGGAGAACCACGAACACGCCGAACTTGGCAACCTGTTCGATAACGCCTTCGATCTGTTGTCCTTCTTCGAACCTGGACTCGATGTCTTGCCAAGGGTTGCCTTTGGCTACTTCGCGTAGAGAGAGGGACAGGCGCCTGCGCCCGCCGTCGACCTCGCGGATCCAACCCGTGACTTCACTGCCTTCGGGGTAGTCGGACATCGACTTGCGCATTTCCAGCTGTGAACTGTGCAACAAGCCCTCGATGCCGTGGCCGACATCAACGAACAGGCCGAAGTCTGTCGCTCGGACCACCTTGCCGGTGAACGTGCCACCGATCTCGAAGGTGTCGTCCGCGGTGAGCCACGGATCCGGCTCCAGTGCCTTCATTGACAGCGAGATACGGTCGCCGCCCTTCTCAACCTTGAGAACCTTGACCTGGACCTCTTGGCCAACCTTGACTGCGTCAGACGGCTTCTCGACCCGAGTGCGGGAAAGTTGGCTCAGGTGGACGAGGCCTTCGACGCCACCCAAGTCGACGAACGCGCCGAAGTCAGTGACCGACGTCACCTTGCCGGAGATGGCCTCTCCCGAGTTGCTGCGCTCCTTGAGCGCTTGAATCGTTTCGCCGCGCTGTTGCCGCAGGAGACCCTTGCGGTGGACCACGATGCGCTTGCCGTTCTCTTTGACCTCGGCAACACTGAATTGGAGGTCACGGTCAACGTAGGCGTGCGCTTGCTTGGGGTTACCAATCTCCATCTGTGACTTCGGACAGAAGGCGGGGAGGCCGTCTACCGAGACATGGAAACCACCCTTGTTCCAGCCGATAACCTTGCCGTTGATTGGCGTCTTGTCCTGCATGGCAGCAATGATCGGTGCCAAGGCAGGAGAGTGTTTGACCAGCTCTTCAGGCGTGAGTTCTTGCGCAGGACTGACTCCCTCTGGTGCAGTTGGGCCCTCTGCGACCACTGCTGCGTTGCCGGAGGCTGCCGCTTCTGGGGCTGCCTCCGAGGCCGCGGTCTCCGGCGCAGCCTCTGCCGTCTCCGGCGCAGACTCTGTAGGAGTTACTTCCGCTTCTGGGGTGTCTGCCGTGGAGGCCGCCGAACTCGTGTCCGCGGTCGCTTCGACCACGGCCTCTTCGGTCGGAGTATCCTCTGCCGCTTCTGCTACAGCTTCCGCTTCGGGCGCCGCTTCTGCTTCGGGGGTTGCTTCCGCTTCGGTGGCGGGTGCCTGCGCTTCGGCTGCGACCTCTTTCGTCGCTTCGGTTGATGGGGTGGCCTGCGCGGCCTCTGTAGCCTGGTCTTCGGTAGTCATCGGTCTTTGGGGCTCCGAGGGCGTACGTGGGTCTTTACTTTGAAAGCCCACTTTGGGTCTTTGTGATGTGTGGGGGATGGGCGACCGAGGTAGTGGTCGCAATCGAAACGTCTGCTCGCCTAGGCTCGACTCCGGGGCTCACCAGACGAAGCGCAGTTGCCTGCGTTGCGTTCTGTCCAAAGAAGGGGTCAGGGGTGGTGTCCCGAGGTCGCGGTTTGGTGCGGGCAGTGTGTTGGGGCGAGTCGGCCGCGGGGTGAGCCGCCTGCTCGGTTGATAACTGGGTGCCGAGAGGGTTCTTGAACACTCAACGAGTGAGGACCCGAAGGCTATGGCTGAGGCGCCGCCAACGACCCAGTAATGCTAGCACGGCGAGAGCGCACGATGATTCAGAGAATCGTTCTGTACCCGACCAAAGGGCGCTTCTAGAGAGCCTCGACCGCCGCCCTCAATACTTCTCCGATTCCTTGGTGGATGACCAAGTCCGCTAGGGAATCCTGGTCGGTCGGTTCGCGATTGACGATGACAAGCCGGGCTCCGTGGGCCTTCGCCAGGCGTGGGAAGCCGGCAGCGGGGTAGACCACCAGTGATGTGCCCAACACGATAAACAAGTCGCAGGCAAGGCTTGCTGCCTCTGCTCGCTCCATTGGCAGGATCGGCATCGCTTGGCCGAACGAAATGGTCGCAGACTTGACGATGCCGCCACAAGCGGCGCATTCCGGCGCTTCTTGGGTTTGCTCGAACTGGTCGAGAAGTAGGTCGATGTCGAAGCGTTTGTGGCAAGCGAGACAGGTTGCGTAGGTGGCGTTGCCATGTAGTTCGATGACCTGGTCATCGTTGAGGCCCGATACTTGGTGAAGCCCATCGACGTTCTGGGTGATGACCGATCGTAGTTTGGAGGCTTCAGCCAAAGCCACCAATGCGAGATGGCCAGCATTGGGTTGCGCAGAACCGATGGTGCCTCGTGTTCCCGCTTTGCGGCGCCAGGCCTCGGCACGCACGTCGGCAGAGGCGATGAACTCCGAGAAGTCGATCGGTTTGAATTTTTTCCACATGCCGCCCGGACTCCTAAAGTCGGGGATGCCGGACTCTGTGCTGATCCCAGCCCCAGTGAAGGCGACGATGTGGTTGGCTGCGGCCAACTCCGTTCGCAACTGTTCAGCTGCTGCCATGGTTTCCTGCGGCACGAGGCAGTCGTCTTGGTCTGTCTTGTTGGAGCTTGAAGAATCGGTCACCGGGACTCCTAAGGTGGGACATGGGTGCTGACTGAAAACGAGGCTCGGAGCGCCTATCTTGCCGTGTAGTAGCATCGCCGTCCAATTCAAACGAGCGTTTGTCCGGTACCGCCGCGAGCGGACTAACGGCCGCTCCATGTCCAGTCTCGCCAACGCCACTAGCACCGGCCTACGCTTATGTCCCCAGAGGAGTCTCGCATGTCGTTTTCGCAGTTCACCGGCACTGATCGTTACTTGGTTTCACCCGAACTGCGGGATGCGGTCAACGTCTCCATCGCCCTTGAAAAACCGCTGTTGATTCGAGGCGAGCCGGGCACCGGAAAGACCGTCTTGGCCGAAGCAGTGGCGGAGAATCTGGTGATGGATCTTCTGACCTGGAACATTAAGTCGACCACCAAGGCACAGGACGGCCTCTATATATACGACACGGTTGCCAGACTCAACGACGCACGGTTCAACGATCGCGACATCAGCGACATCAGGCAGTACATCCGCTTCGGCCCGCTCGGCCAGGGATTGGTCGCAGAGCAACGAGTGGTGCTCTTGATCGATGAGATTGACAAGGCCGATATGGAGTTCCCCAACGACCTTCTGCACGAGCTCGATCGCATGTCGTTCGCGGTCACCGAGACCGATGAAACTCACAGCGCGAAGTTCCGACCGATTGTGATCATCACCTCCAACAACGAGAAGGAGCTGCCCGACGCCTTCTTAAGGCGGTGCGTCTTCCACTACATCCAGTTTCCGGACAAAGAGACTATGGTCGACATCGTCAAGGTGCACCACCCGGATGTCGAAGAGGAATTGCTACACCAAGTGCTGTTGCGCTTCTACTGGCTGCGCGATCTGCCCGAAGTTCGCAAGCGGCCCTCGACCAGCGAGCTGATCGACTGGATTGCGGCGTTGCGCCGTGGTGGAGTGAGCACCGAGGCCATCGAACAAGAACTGCCTTTCCTAGGGGTGCTGCTGAAGCGCGAGAACGACATGGACGCAGTGCTCTCCGCGCATCGTCGGGGTAGAGTCAACTAGTCATGTTTCTCGACTTCTTCTACCACCTACGGGGTTTCGGCCTACGCGTCACCATCACCGAATGGTTGACGCTGATCGAGGCAATCGCTGGCGGACACTCGCGCGCCGATTTGAATGCGTTCTACCATCTGGCTCGTTCCTTGTTGATCAAGCGTGAGACGGACTTCGACACCTACGATCGGGCCTTTGCATCGTTCTTCATGGACATTGAAGATCAGTTCGAAGTGAGCGATGAGCTCATGGAGTGGCTGCAGAACCCGAAGCTGCCGGACATCAGCGACGAGGATCGCGCCAAGCTCAAGGCACTCGACCTGGACGAGCTCATGGAGAAGTTCAAGGAACGCCTAGCCGAACAAGACGAGCGTCACGATGGCGGTAGCAAGTGGATCGGAACGGGTGGCACATCGCCCTTCGGACACGGCGGCGAGAACCCAGCTGGTATTCGCATCGGCGGTGCCGGTGGTGGTCGCAGCGCGGTGCAGGTGGCTGAATCGCGCCAGTTTCGCAATCTACGATCGGATCGGATCCTCGATACTCGGCAGATCGGTGTGGCCCTTCGGCGGCTCAAACGACTCGATCGCGACGATGGGCCCGAAGAGCTGGATCTCGATCAAACAATCGACCAATCTGCGCGCAACGGCGGTGAGATCGAGCTGGTATTCGACAAACCGCGCCGCAATCGCATCAAGATCTTGCTGTTGATGGACGTGGGTGGGTCAATGGATCCACACACCCTGCTGTGCGAGCGCCTGTTCAGCGCGGCGCATGCTGCCAACCATTTCAAGAAGTTCGAGCACAAGTTCTTCCACAACTGTGTCTACGAGAAGCTCTACACCGACATTGCTCGGTGGAAGGGTGAACTCACCTCTGAAGTCATCAAGAACCTCGATCAAACCTGGTCTGTGGTCTTCGTGGGCGACGCGTGGATGAGTCCTTATGAACTCACCCACAGCGGTGGTGCCATTGACTACTACCACTCAAACGTCGATTCAGGACTCACCTGGTTGCGCAAGATTCGCGAGCGTTGTCCGAACTCGCTGTGGCTCAATCCTGAGCCTCAGAAGATTTGGAATGCGCCGACGATTCATCTGATCCGTCAGGTCTTCCCGATGTACCAGCTCACCATCGACGGTCTCACTGAGGCCATCGATGTGCTGCGTGGAGCTCGACCCAACCGGGCCTTGCTGGCCGCCTAGGCCTACCTTTTTCCTTCGAAAAGCGGGTTTTGGTTTGGGTTCGTAGCCGCGTGGTGCAAGCAGCTGGAACTCTCAAGGGCGATCGGTCGTACTCTTAGTCAGAAGAGCTTACGGTCTGTGCACCGATTGCTCGCTCCTAGACTGCTCTAGGATTGGGATACCGTTGCACGGCAGCACCAGCTGATGCTGCTGCTTGCGCCTTCAGGTCCCAGGATGCGCCCATCGCCATAAAGCCATAGAGAGGAATCAAAGCCCGATGCCTGAATACGACGACTACGAGTTCAATCCCGATAATCGCCCGGAACCCACGCCGGAAGAACCGGAGTTGCAGAACCAGTCGTGGACACCATCCGATCGGGCAGCGGAAAGCGAAGGGCCAAAGCGACTACTGGTTGGGATCTTGATTTTTGCGGTGCTCGTGGGCATGTTCGCCGCCTGGTGGTGGTGGCGATCGTTCAAGTCGGCGGCTCGCGAGCTCGAGCCGATCGCTACTACCGCGGCCGAGCGCCCTGCACCCGCCCCACCTTTGCCTGTGGTCGCGGACGATCCTGATCTTGGGCCGGTATCTCTGTCGAGCTCTGACGAGGTGCTGCGCACCGTCGTTGGTGCGGTTTCTGCGCATCCACGGCTTGCGGCCTGGCTGGTCAACGATGGCTTGATCGATCGATTCGTCAAGGTCACTACCAACGTTGCCTACGGCGAGGACCCCAAGGTACACGTCCCGTTCATGCGGCCGGGCCGTGGCTTCGAAGCCACCGAAGGCACGACAGCAACGGTCATCTCAGCACGCTCGTTTGGCCGTTTCGCGCCGTATATTGAGGTGTTGGAGTCGGTCGACGCTCAGGGCGCTGCCGCTCTATTTGAACGCTTCCAGCCAGCGGTGGAGGAGGCCTTCAGTGAGCTGGGCTACCCTGGGACCTTCCGTGAAACCCTGGATCGAGCGATTGCGAGAGTGCTTGCGGTGAGCGTTCCAGACGGAGAACTCGAAGTGATCGAAGGTGTCTTGTCCTACCGATTCGTCGATCCAGCCATGGAACGGGCCGACGATCTCGACAAGCTGCTCTATCGCATGGGTGCTGACAATCAGAGACGCTTACGCTCTGAAGTGCGACGGTTGGCGGGCGCGCTCCCGACGAACTAGCCGGTGCCGAAGCCGCACCGCAGCAACTTAGCCCGCCGGCCCAACTGGCCAACCCACGTATGGCCAACCCACGTATGGCCGACCCAAGTATGGCCGAGCTAGCTGGCAGCCATTCGTCAAAGTTTGCTGGTTTTGAATCGCACCGGCCAGCGCCAAATCTGAGCGAGGCCCGAACTATCGCGATGGACCACGCAACCACGGGCTGATCGCCGACCGCTACTGATGAAACAAGTAGGTGAACTTGACCACGATCTGACGGTCTTCGCGGGTCGCGTCGTTGGCATTGGGAGCGTTCCAGGTTTGATTGAAGACCACAAAGAGGTCGGCACCCGGTCGATAGATCCAATTGAAGCGCAAGTTGAGTCCTAGCGCGTCACTGTTCTCGTTGTACTGGATCAGCGCATTAAACAGCATCTTAGGGTTCAGGTTGAACGAAACGCGTTGACGGTAGAGATTGCTGTCGAACGAGCCACTCGGCAGAGACACCTTGTTGAGGTCGATCTGAGTCTCTGAGCGCACGAAACGGTTCGGGCGCAGGGTGGTGGTGAGGGACACGTTGTCGCGAGTGCCGTTGAAGAATCCACCGGTGCCGCCGAACAGCCTGAATGAGAGCGCCCGGCTGTTGGCGCTGTTCAAGAACAGCGAGATCCGAGGGTCGGCGTCGTGGCGACCGGTTGGAATGACAATGCCCTCTGAGATTTCGAAGTCTTCGAACAGACGTTCGGTCTGCTCGGTAACTGAGAGGAACATGCCGTCGCCTTGGTAGTTACGCAGTCCCAAGAAGCTGTAGCGCACCTCGCGAGATTCCATGCGCCCTTGCAAGTCCGAGATGTACTCGCTCTGCAGTCCGAACCGGAGGTTACGAATACTGCGCTTGTTGATGATCGGCTCATATTCGACTTCACTCTCGTAGCGACGGATGTTGTCGCGCCTCAAGAAGCCTACGCCTGGGGTGAAATCTTCTCCGATCTCCAGCACGTTGAGGCGAGCCTTCCACTCTCTGGTGTCGTAGTTGCCGCTAAGACCAACTGTCTCGTCGCTCACTTCGCCATCGGCGGTCTCATCGTCTGATGCGGCGTAGTAGCCACTAAAGTTGAGATCATCAGTTGGCTTGATACTGAAGTCGACGCCAACCAACTGATTCTGTTCGGGACCGCTCTCGTCGCGCCGGGTCATCAGGGCGCCGATCGAAGAGCGCTTGCCGATGTTTCGTTTTGCGCGTACAACTTGAAAGCTGGTGGCACCGTCGAATTCGGTCTCGTCGACCTCGACCGAGAGCACGCCTAGATTCCATTCCCCGGCTCGGCCAGTGAGTCGCGCGCCCCACTCCACCGGCGCTTCAGTACCCTCGCTATCGATGCCGATGCGTCGCGAGAAAAAACCCTTGAACAGGTTGCCACCGCCGCCGCCGCGCCGACCTGTGGGCGTTCCGAACTCAAAGATGCCCGCATTCTCCAGAAAGAACTCGCGCTTTTCAGGGAAGAACAAGGAGAACCGGGTCAGATTGATCTGTTGATCATCGACTTCCGTTTCAGCAAAATCTGTGTTGTAGGTGGCGTCTAGCCTCATCGACTTGGTGATGCCCCACTTCAAGTCGAGGCCGACATCGGCGTCGTCAGAGTTTCCCAACTCGCGCGATTGAGTACTCGAAGCGACCACGAAAGGTTTGATGTCGAGCTGCTGCGAAGGCTCAAGACCAGAAAGCCCCTCGATGGTGCCGGCGCTCGAGATGCGGAAGCCGTTGAACTGTTGCGGCAGCGGAGCCCAGTAGGTGGATTCATTGTGGCGCCTGACGCTACGCGAAACCTGCATGCCCCAACTAGATTGAGAAGGATCAAAGCGGAGGGTAGAGAAGGGAATCTCGAACTCCGTCACCCATCCGTCACTGGTGACTCGGCTGCGCACCTTCCACACCCCGTCCCACTCGAAGTTGCTATTGGCACCTTCGTCCGTGATCAGTGCGTCGCTCTTGGCTCCGTTGGGGTTGGTCTCGAAGAAGAAGCCGTTACGCCGATCCAAGAAGGTGTCGAGGATGAAGGAGAAACCATCGTCATTGCGGATCCCCGAGTCTCGTCCCATCTCTTTGGCGATGATCAGGTCGGGATCGGTGTCGTAGACGCGGCCCGCCACGTAGAGGGCGGAAGGGGTGAACGCGACCTGGAATTCGGTTCGCTGCGACGCAGGGATGCCGTCCTGCGGCTCACGCTGCATGAAATCGCCACCGCGGTCGGCGCGCTCCCAGGCAGCGTCGTCGAGAATGCCGTCGACGATGGGCGCCTCATCCGTGGACAGAGGTAGAGCGGCGAGGACTGGACGCGGCAGGTCTTGAATGACCACCTCTTGGCCCGTCGCAGCGACGGCGAGGCTGAAGAAGCTGGTGGCAAAGAGTGCGGCGACACGTGGGGCGCGACGCACAGAGTGTGGATGCACAGCACAACAAGTGCGCGGCAAGCCGTGCTTGAGACAGCAGGACACTGTGGGCTCCGAGAAGAATGTCCAGTCAGCGTGAGGCAAGTGCTGTCCTGGAGTGGGGTGGGTGCGAGAGATAAGGCGGCAGCGCCTGCTAGTGGCCGGAATCTACCAGCCCGGTAGGGCTGAAGTCCCGTGTCGATGCTGAGACGGTGTGCTGATCTTGGTTGTTTCGCGGTCCTCTAGAACCTGCGGGCCGAGACTATTTTTGGGGATCAGGTGGTGTTTGGTCTGGGGGCCGTGCCGTGGGCGTTCGATCTCGTTGATGTAGGGCCGGTGCGGGTGAAGCCAGGCTACGCCCCAGCGGTGACTACCCAACGTTGAGGGGTGGCGGCGCCTTGTGAGCCCGTGATGAGGCGGAGGAGTTTTCTCGTTCGGTGAAACGAAGTTTGGGGGGCATGAGAACATACGCATCAAGCAGATTGCTGGCACCGCTCTGCTCTGGGTTGGTGCTGGATTGACGATGGAGTAATGATCCGAGACGAGAAAAGGCAGCGAGCCCATCCATACTTACGCTTGCGTCGTCTATTGGGATCAATTGAAGGAGGAATGCCGATGGCAAACAACACAAGCGAGTGGAGACGAGGTATTGCAGGGGTCGTAGGGCTTCTGTCTGCGGTCAACGGCGTCAGTATGGTTGCAGGCCCCAGGTTCTGGTACGAAACGATACCGGGCGTCACTGAAACCGGTCCGTTCAACCCACACTTTGTGCTCGACATCGGCTTTGCGTTCATCGCCTCTGGAGTGGGCCTGGGTCTGTTCGCCTGGCGGTCGAAACTGTGGGCGGCCGGCCTGATCGGTGCCATCTTCTTGGGGCTCCACGGCCTGCTGCACACGTCAATGATCCTCAAGGGAACCACTTCAACGGTGACACTCGAACTTGGCCTCGTGGTTATTCCGGCTCTGGCCGCGGTTGTTGCAACCTGGCCGCCGAAGGGAGCCTTTGATGCTTAGTGGCTGGCACGCCGCAGCCGGGCGCGGCTCGGTCAACGCTCCACTAAGCACTGGCTGCCAAGCCAGCGAATAATTGTCGTGCGTTCCGCTCGCTGCGGGGCTTAGGAGAGGGACAGAAAGGCCACGGACTCTTGCGTGTGCCGTCGAGGAGAGGCGTGGTGAGAGGCGTTGAGAAATTGGTGACCTGCAACGTGACGAAGCTCACGAACCTCGCTACCTGAAGAAATGACGAACCTGACGAACCAGACGAACTGAGTCCCAAAAACCTTCGCATGAATGAGTATGGTGGCGCCGCCTGGAGTGCGGAGCTTCTGGCAAGAGCGTCGCTGGGAGCTGCTCTGTACGAAAGGCGCCGAGTTTGGGCATTAGGTGAAGTCCACTCGGACATTGCGATTCGTCGTCTGTCAGTTCCCGTTGCGGCTCAATGGCCGAGGGACCTCGGCCGCTAACGCCGGCCACGATCAACAGCCATTCTGCTCTTTGGAGTTCGAGGCTTAGGCTATTCTGCGGTCACACCTCCACATATCGAGAGCACACCATGAAGCGAACCACGGGCCTCTTCGTCGCCGTTCTTTCTCTAGCGATCACTATGGCTTTGGCTCCCAGACTCTGGGCGCAAGACGATGTGATCGCTCGTACGCCCGGCGGCCAGCCCGACCTGGCCGGCAACTACAACGCCGCTACGTTGACTCCCTTGGAGCGGCCACCTCAGTACGGCAACAAAGCGTTCTTCACGTTGGAGGAAGCGGAAGCAGTTGCTGCTCGCGAACGCGGGCTCCAAGAGAAAGGAGCAGCGCTCTCCAATGCTGACCGCGAGGCGCCGCCTCAGGGCGGTGCCAAGGTGGTGGGCCTGGAGGAGACGGCCACTGGAGGCAATGAGTTCGGTGCGGGTAACGTGGGCGCGTACAACCTGTTTTGGATGGATCGCGGTACCGACGTCAACGTGATCGACGGCAGAATCCCCACCTCAATCTTGACGGATCCTCCGAACGGCCGCTTGCCGGCCTTGACACCTGAGGCTGGGAAACGGCGTATGGCTCAGTTGGCAGGCTTTCGCCCGAACGACGGCACTGCCTGGTGGGTGGACGTGATTGGAGCAGGCCCCTATGACGATCCTGAATCGCTGCCGCTACGCGAGCGCTGTCTGGTGGGCTTCACCGGTGTCGCCCCGACGCTGCCTGCGCTCTACAACAACTTCAAAAGAATTGTGCAGACCGAAGACCACGTCATGATCCTGCTCGAGATGGTGCACGACGCCCGCATTGTGCGCATGAATTCGGAACATCCAGGCTCCGAAGTCAGGCATTGGCTGGGCGACTCAATCGGCTCATGGGAGGGCGACACGCTGGTGGTCGACACCACCAACTTCCTGCCATACGAGGACTTCCGCGGCGGTGGCTCCACCAATCGACACGTGGTTGAGCGCTTCACCAAGTTGGCCAGCAACGACCTGCTCTACAGCTTTACAGTGGAAGATGAGTCGGTCTGGACGATGCCTTGGTCGGGCGAGTATCTATGGCGAGCGAGCGAGGACCGGGTTTATGAATACGCGTGCCACGAAGGCAACTACGCCATGGTGAACGTGCTGCGTGGTGCTCGGCTGCTCGAATCGGAAGCGGAGGATACCGCGAGGGATTCGCCTCGCTGAGAAGGCTCCGCCAGGTCGTCCTGGGGTCTCAGGCGATCTCGAATCTCGCTACTGCGGCGTTGATGTTCTTGACGAACTGCCGCACCCTTCGCGCATTTCTTCTCTGGTGGCTGGAGGCCTATGATCTTTGGCGCGATACCAGAGAGTCAGAGCTAGGGCGTACTCGCGCTCCAGGCCGAAGTGTCACCTGACTCGAAGCCGTCGGCAAAAAGGGGCTTTGCGAGTCGTTGGCCGTAAATCTCGAAGTCATCGTCAGCAAGTGTGCCCGCGTCGTCGTCGCCCTCCCAGACGACGAGGAACTGGTTTCCCGCAGAACTGAACGCGACCGCCGGCCCGAAGGCGTCAAATGGGTTATCTCCGGTGCCTCCCATGTCACTGATGCGAAAGTCGTTGCTCCCTTGTGCTGCGCCGCTCTCGTTGAGTCGTTGGCCGAAGATCTCACGTTCGTTGTTCACCAATCCGCCGACGTTGTCATCGGCATACCAGACGACGAGATACTCGTTGTCCACACTGTTGAAGGCGACTGCCGGATCGGAGGTGCCAAAAGAGTTGTCTCCGGTGCCTCCCGTGTCACTGATGCGAAAGTCGTTGTTTCCTTGTTCTGCGCCGTTTTCGTCGAGTCGTTGACCGAAGATCTCAAGTTCGAAGCGAACCAGGCCTCCAACGTCGTCGTCGCCGTGCCAGACGACGAGGTACTCGTTCTCCGCACTGTTGAAGGCGACTGCCGGCCGGAAGGCGCTAAAATTGAGCTCTGCTCCGGTGGCTCCCATGTCGCTGATGCGAAAGTCGTTGTCTCCTTGTGCGGTGCCAATCTCGCTGAGTCGTTGGCCGAGAATCTCAAATTTGCTGGCCACCAATCCGCCGACGTCGTCGTTGCTGTCCCAGACGACGAGATACTCGTTTTCCACACTGTTGAACGCGACTGCCGGATGGAAGGCGTCAAAAAGGGTATCTCCGGTGCCTCCCACGTCACTGATGCGAAAGTCGTTGTTTCCTTGTGCGGCGCCGTTCTCGTCGAGTCGCTGGCCGAAGATCTCGTGTTCGAAGGCAACCAATCCGCCGACGTTGTCGTCGCCGCTCCAGACGACGAGATATTCGTTCTCCACACTGTTAAAGGCGACTGCCGGATCGGAGGCGCCAAAGGGGTTCTGTCCGGTGCCTCCCATGTCACTGATGCGAAAACTGTCCCCGAGATGAGCGAGGTTGCTGGCAAGGATCTGGCCGAAGATCTCGAAGTCGCCTTCAACGAATCCGGCGCCATCGTCTTCTTGCCACACCACCAGAAACTCGTTATTCGCACTGTTGTAGACAGCGGCCGGGGAGCGTGCTTGTCGACCAGAAGAGGAAGAAGTGCTGACCATAGAGAAATCACTGCTAACAGCACCTGTGGTGGCATCGACCAGCTTCGCCAAGATCACGCGCCGGTCGAACAAGCCGGGGCCGACAAAAACCGCGGAGGCAGAATAGACCACGAGGTACTCGTCGTCGGTCGGGTTGTAAGCTATCGCGGCGTGTGCGGCATCCGGACCAGCAAGATTGCCGGTAAAGCTGATTCGGAAGTCGTTGTCTCCAACCTCGATCTGCGCGTGCGCTAGGGCGCACCAGAGTTGGGCCGAAAAGAGGACAACAGCAACGAACAGGTTCTTCTTGCGCATAGAGATTTCACTTCCGAGGGCTCGAGCCAGCGACATTGCCTTGCAGGTCTTGCAGGTCTTGGTCTCCGCCGGGGCTTCTGAGATGGGATCTTTGACAGTAGTGGAGTGTTGCCGATCCCCAAAGCTGTGTCTAGCACCGCGGTAGCTGCTCATAGGGCGTGGACCGCTAGCTCCGTTCGCAATTCCGTGTGTTCAGTTCAGACATCCGCTTGCTCCGCGCCGACGGTAGATCGATATACCGCGTACCCCGCTACCGAGGCTTCCTGGAGATCGGTCGGCGGAGTTCTTGCCCCTTCTATTCAGACCGAGTACCGTCAAGGCTGACACTGAAAGTGAGACTCACAAATGCCCGAACCCACGCGACGCGACTTGATTCTCGCGACACTGGCCGGTGGAGCCTTGACCGCGATGAGGCCGGCTTCTGCGGTCAACTCTGCCCTGAGCGCCCCCAGCCAAACAGATGCTCGGCTCGACTGGTTCCTCAATGCCAAGTTTGGCCTGTTCATGCACTGGGGCCCGTATTCCATTGCCGGAGTAGAGGCTTCTTGGCCGATCATGGTGCCGGGTCTAACTGCCTTGCTCGGTCCTGATCAACGCATCGACGAAGCGGACTATGTGGACTTGGCCAAGAGCTTTGATCCCCGCGAGTATCGGCCGGACGAGTGGGTAGCGACCGCACGTCGTTGTGGCATGCGGTATCTGGTGATCACGGCTAAGCACCATGATGGCTACTGCTTGTTCGATGCGCCCGGTACCAATTACAAGTCCACGGTCGGCGCTCGAGGTCGCGACCTGATCGGCGAGTTGGCCGAGGCCTGCGCTCGCGATGGCATGCCGCTAGGCCTCTACTACTCGCCACCCGACATGCATCACCCCGGCTACCGTGATACCTCCAAGCCTGTTGCGCAGAACTGGATTGGCGAACCGGAGCGGCCGCAGTGGTCTGAATACGTCGACACCATGGAGGCTCAACTCGAGACCCTGCTTACGAAATACGGGGACATTGCGGTGCTCTGGTTTGATGGGCTGTTCGAGCACGATCGATATCAACCGGAGCGTTTGCTTGCTCGCGTTCACGAGCTTCAACCAAGGTGCCTGATCAACGACCGCCTTGGCGCGAAGTATGCTGACTACGTCACACCCGAGCAGGCCGTACCCAGTGGAATTCCGGTTCGCAGAGAACGTCCCGCGACGGAGATCAGTGCAGAGCAGCTGCGCGCGGTGATGGAGATGATCGCCAGCGGTACCGAACCCGAGGCGTTCGCCCGCCTACTGGAACAGTCAGTGCGCTCTCGATTTCCTACCGAGCGGTATCCTGAACAGGCGCGGTTTCAGCCCTGGGAGACCTGCCTCACCGTAGGTGCAACGTGGTCGTTTGATCCCAAACATCGTGCGCTCAAGTCTGCAGAACAGCTGCTGGGCACCCTGATCGATGTAGTGAGCGGTGGAGGCAATCTGTTGCTCAACATCGGCCCAACTCCGGAGGGCACGTTGCCGGAGCCTGAAACGCAGCGTGCGTTGAAAGTCGGAGCCTGGCTGGAGCGATTCGGCGAGGCGATCTACGAAACCACGTACGGTCCGTTTCAAGGACTCGAGGGAGTCCGTTCCACGAGTGCACGATCCGGTGCCAACCGCGACTACCTGATTGCGTTGGAGCCAGCGGCAGATGGCAGCGTTCAGATTCAGACCGAAAACGCACCGAGTGCAGCCACCAAGCTGCTCAACGCGGAGCGCCTGCGGCGAGTCGATGATCAGATACCAGTCGAACTCAGTCGGGAAGCTGGTGGCCTGCGCCTCGCCCCTTCGCGGCGGCCAGCGGGCAGAGGAAGCGAAAGCGCAGCGCCTGCCGACTCCAAGCGAGAGCCAACGGTGTTCTCTCTCGATTCGGGTCAGGAGTCGGCTGAGGAAACTGAGCAGGCGGAGGATGCGGAGGAGTAGCACTGCTCGGCAGAAAGGCACGGTCGTGGTTGCCCATTGGGCCATGAGAACCGTCGCGGGGTTGCGGTTGCAGTGGAGCCGCTGCAGGGGAACCAGGCGCCTGCTCAAACTACTCAGCCTGACCGGCGCCTCCCCCGTTACCGCTCGATCGAGCGGACCACGGGCACCATTGAACAAGCGTCGAGAATCTCTCCTGATCGTTGCGGTTCAAACCACTTGGTCAAGCCGACGACCGTGGATCACTCTGATGGCACTTTCGGCGTGCTGGCCCGTAGCCGCGCGTCAGACTCAAGTGGTGAATCAGACCTCCTCAGGGCAACCCTTCGCAGCACCGACTAGCAGACGATAGGATAGCGGTCAATACGGGCCTGTGAAACGGGCAGTCTCTTGCTGGGGTTCTGCCCACTTTCTCTATATCTTCGGCGGACGTTTGAACATCCGGATGCCTGCCGGCTTTCAATCGAACCCGCAACTCTCGGGAATGCGCCATCGTGAGGATCTGAATGGAACGGAACCCAGCCGAGCTCAGCGGGATTGAAGAAGAACGTCGCAGGATCCGGCTCACCGTCGGGTCTTTGGCGGCAGCTGTCCTGATTGGAGTGGTCGCGCGAAGTGCCCTTGCGCCGATCGCTCCGATGAGTTTTGTCTTGGCGGCTTGCTGCATAGTTGCCTTTCTACTAGCGTTGTTGTTGACTAGGTGGGATGATCGCCTGAGCCTGTCTAGTAGCGTCGCCATCACCGCACTTGTGCTGCTGCTCTTCTTCAGTGCAGCTCTTCGACAGGGGATTTCAGCTCCTGTGCTTGTGTTCCTTCCGCTGGTGCCTTTGCTGGCCGGCCTATTGTGCACGCGCGTCAAAGGCGCGATTGCAACTTGGACGGTTCTTGTGGTCGCTCTCTTGCAGTTGTTCTTGATACCAACAGTCGCAGTTTGGCTTAGTTTCGTGCCGGCACGGGAGAGCGAACTCGGTGTGACCCGGATCTTCATGTTGGCGCTCGCCACCGGATTGACCGGCCTATTCGCATGGTGGCAACAGCAGCGCTGGCAGCACGTTGATGGCGTCAGGTCACTGAGGCAACACCTCTACAACGAGTTGTTCTCCAGAAGCCGCGATATCGTCGCAATCACTGACCTGGACGGTCGAGTTCTCGAGATGAACGAAACCGGACGAAGTCTTTTTGACCACTCCATCGCCGACGGAATGATTTCGAGGCTCTACTCAGACCCCCGCCGTCGATCAACCCTCCTCCGGCAGCTGACCGAGAACGGTTCGGTTGAGGGTTTCGAAAGTTCGTTTCATCTTGACGGAGAGCACAAGGTGCTAGCTGGGTCGAGCGTCTTGTTCGACGACCAAGCGGTAAGAGGGGGCCCTCTCATCCTTTCGATCCTTCGGGATGTGACCGAGCGTCAAGAGCGCGCGCAGACGCTAGAGCGGTTGGCCTTCACCGACTCCTTAACTGGGCTGGCGAATCGGAGTTCGATGGACAAACAGCTCGACCTAGAGCTAGACCGAGCTCGACGGCATGGCAGAACCGTCGGTGTCTTGATTATCGATGTCGATCAATTCAAAAGAGTCAATGATGCCGACGGGCATGCGGCTGGAGATCAGTTGCTGTGCCAGGTGGCGGGACGTTTTGCCAATACAGTTCGCAAACACGACCTGCTCGCCCGCTACGGGGGAGACGAATTCGTTGTCCTCCTGTGCGAGGCTCGAGACGAGACTGAGGTCCGCGCTGCCGCCACCAAGCTCAGCAATCAGTTGCGAGAACCGATCCAAGTCGAGGGCAAAGACCTGGCTGTCAAAGTCAGCATTGGGGGCAGTCTCAGTGGATCAGAGGATTCTTCTGCGTCCCTGCTCGCGCGAGCCGACGAGGCCCTCTACAAGGCCAAGGAGATGGGGCGCAACCGGATTGAGATCGCATAGACGCCAGGAATGCGCCGGGTGTGAGCCACTGTAGCGGTGAGGGGCGTCTGCGTCTCGCACCTTGTTGCTTGGCAACCCAACTCACGCTACGGCGCGAGCGCGTTCGGCCCTGCCCAGACCTGGAACAGAAGGGTGGCGGATCTTTGATGCCTCCAACAACGACTGCCGGGAGGGGTCGAAGTGCGACGGAGGAAGCGTCGGAGAGAGGTTTTCTATCCGGCCAACGCTTGCGCATCCACCTTGGACGACGTTGTCCTGCAGAGCAACTGGTTTCGATCACGAGCAGCCCATTCCGTTGTTTGCACTGGTCCGGTCCGAGAGGGGATCGGTTGGACTGTGACCCCGTTGGGGATGGAGAGACGTCTTGGTGCGTTGCGCGGCTGAGTCCGAGACGGAGCGCCTCTCGGTCATTCTCAACTGGTCGATCCGAAGCAGTTGTGGAGCTTTGACGGAGGGCCAGCTCGGCGCTCGCGTGCTGGCTAGCGGTGTGGTGCTCCGACGGGCCCAGATTGCTCGGATGCGACGCCCTTGAGAGTGCCCGAGTAGGGCGCCAGCTGAGCGTGGAGCAGAGTTCGAGAGGCTCTCCGTGACTTCGACCTCTGCCTGAGGTGGCGGATTTGACGCAGTTTGAGCGAGCGCATCGAGAACCTGCGTCTATTCATGGCGGAGGCTGCCGTGTGGGTGTCATTGACCCGCGAGATCGGTAGATCCGGCAGCTGTGCCGAATGTTCAACCGGACTCTTGGAGGCGCTGCAGAATGGTGGTCAGTAGTTGATTGTCGATAGATCGTGCGGTCAAGTGGCGGCGAGAAACGGGAATGTGGGGCTGGTTCTTCGTGCGTATTCGGGCAAGAAGCAGAGGGGCAAGAGTTCGATTTCTACGCAACCTCGCTTCTTAGAAGCTAGTGCTTCAGATGCTCGGTTTCCAAATAAATGCCGCATCTATGTCAACGCGGTGGCTTCAGGCAGCTGAAGCTAAGTCGTTGCCTTGCTGAAGGTTGTGGGGGCTGCAGCGGCTGTTGGAAGGAGTCGCCTCTCGGGGCCGCGACGCGGTAATCGTTGGGATTCGCTAGCATTCAGTTTGGCTTTGTTAACTCTTAGTGATTGGTTCCTGTTCCCGTTTGGGCAGGGACTGTTTGGGGGAATCGCGTTCATGCCTAAGTGTGTCCTATCGGTTTGGGGTCTTTCACTGGACCGCTACAGAAAGACCGACCGCAGGCCCGGGATTCAGGGATGTTGTCTCCGTTTCTTGATGAGGGCGGTGTCGAGACCATCGAGTCTTCGCTTTCGCGGTAGCGGCCGAGCAGCGTCGCCGTCTCGCTTGCTCTCGCCAGGTCGCTGCCCGTCGGTGATGGCCGAGGCTGACTCGTCAGCGAACCACGGAATCGGTCGGCTGGCGTTCGAAACACATTCTGCGTTGCGCTGTTTGTGGTTTGCTGGGGGGCCGTCGTCATGTTGCGATTGAGTGGTTGGATGCCTCATGTTCTTCTTGCGAGTTCGCGGCTTAGGAAGTCGCTGATTCTCGCGTCGGTACTCGCAGCTGGGGTGCCGGGAGAAGCGGAAGCGGCTAGCAACAGCAAACCGTCATTGGGAGATCGCGAGAGCCGGTCCGTGGCTCCGGTCGATGTTGTGCGTGTATTGGAGCCGCTACTGGCCTCGAGCCAGTGGGCCGCGACGTTCGTGGAGGATCGAGAGGGCATTTTCGTTCTCACGACCGAAGACCAATACGACTATCTGGACTCGTCCGGCCTGCCCAACGTTGAACCTCGCGGGGCCGTGGCCCGGGCCTTCTTCGAGGCAAGCGCGGATGACTACGACGCCGTGATCGTCTTCACGACTTTCGAGTACGACAACCGTGGGGCGCAGGGGCGAGAAGCACTTGCGACACATACCGGAGTCCGCAACGGAGTCGAGGGCATCGGGATACCGATCTACGACAACGGTGCTTCATTCGGTAGTCCGAGCCGCCTGCACAGCTACATCGACATGCGGTGGCTGCATGGTTGGCAGCTAGATCCAAGCCGTAGTGGCTATGCGACAGTGCTGGAGCTGCTGTCGCACGAGGTCATGCATCGGTGGGGAGTGAACGTTCGTTTTAGGGATTCCGAGGGTCAGCCTAGCGGCGCACTGCTCGGACACCAAGCTTCACATTGGTCGTTCCTTGCGGATACGGGGCGGGGCACCTTGATGTATGGGAACGACTGGCGCGCTAACGGAGATGGCACCTTCACCGCACTTGCCGCTCGTCCGGTGTACAACCCCTTCGATCTGTACCTGGCCGGTTTCCTGTCGCCGGACGCGGTAGCACCCATGGTGCTGCTTGAAGGCGACGGCGAGGAGCGGTTGTTTACGACCCCAGGGGCCACGGTCGCAGCCGATGCCTTGATGGAGGTCTCGATCGAGGACGTCATCTCAGTGGAAGGCTCACGGCAACCCTCATTCGACGAGGCGCAAAGGCAATTCAACTTCGCAACGCTTGTTCTGCGCCGCCCCGATCATGTGGTGACGGATGCGGCTCTCTCTCGACTCCGCCGCCTGCAGCGTGATTTTGAACAGCACTTTTCCGTTCTGACTGGCGGGCGTGGACAGGTCTCGTTCTCTGGTTTGGGAGAGGGCGACGCTGATCCGGGGGAGCCCACCCCAGTGGGTGGTGGTCCCGTCCGATCAGCGGCATCAGTTTCCGACGCCATTGCTTGGCTTGAAGCCCGTCAACAGGTGGACGGTTCTTGGGCCGACCGCGCGGCAACTCGTTACCGCGACACGGTCTTTGCCGCCGATGCGCTCGAGGGTGCCGCTCCGATGTTCAGCGGACTCGACGACGCGGATCGTTGGCTGCTCGGTCAACCGGCTCAGTCCCTCGAAGACCACACGCGCCGGCTGCTGCGTCTGGGGCCGCTGCCAGAGTCAGCGAGCTTTCTGCTCGGTTCTCAGAATGTTGATGGTGGTTGGGGATTGTCCACGGACTATGGGAGCGATGTCCTCGATACGGCATTGGCGATCAAGGCACTGCTTAGTGCGGGGACCGTTGACTCCGGTCTTGAGTCGGCGCTTTCCTTTCTGGCGTCCAGCCAGAATGCTGACGGCAGTTTCGGGGTCACTCGTGCGGGAGCGAGCCGGCTGCTCGCGACCTTCGAGGTGCTGGAAGCCATGGCGACAAGTGGCCCCGTACTTGTGGGCGCTGTTGCAGCGTCCGTGGAGTCTGCAGAGAGTTCGGCCCGCGCCTGGTTTGTGGCTCAGCAGCGCCCCGACGGGGGCTTTGGTAGTCCGGTCAGTTCCGCGGCTGACACCGCACGTGCGCTCCTACTTGGGAGTAGCGCGATCGATAGTGCCGCTGCGCTGATCTACCTCGACACCAATCAAAGTCTCGAAGGCAGCTGGAATGGCAGTGTGACGGCGACGGCTTTAGCTATTGACGCACTGCGCCGGTCCACGGTCTCGAATTTGATGTTCTTCGGATCGCCGATTGCTCGACCAACCTTGCCGCGAGACGGCGATCGCGTGGACTTGGAGTTCGAGGTGCTCAACAACGGCGCGCAGGCGACGCTGGAGACGACCGTACGGATCTACGACGGGGATCCTCAGTTCGGAGTCCTCCTACAGGAGCTTCCACTCGCTGTCGTCGCGCCCGGCACGCGCCTGTCGTTGTCCGCCATCTGGGACACCACAGGTGCTTCCGGCTTTCATCCGTTGCATTTTGTGTTGGACGAAGAGCAGTTTGTGACCGAGCTATCAACCGTCGACAACTTGGCGGTCCTCGGGCTCGAGGTGCTTGAGCCCATTGACGGAGTTGATTTGTCCGTGGAAGCGTCGGAACTCATCGTCACTCCAGCCAACTTCGAGCTCCTGCCGACGACCATCACGGTCGCAGCAGTACTTCGCAATTTGGGGCTTACCGCAGCTGGGCCGACCGCCGTGGAACTGCGAGTCGGCGGCGCAGTGGTAGCCCGCGAGGACCTTGCCGGTGTGCCCGCGCGGAGTTCGCAGCCGATAGCGTTGGCTTTCGAAGCCGATCAGCCAGTGGACTATTCAGTGGAGCTTGTCGTCGATCCTGATGGCACCGTTGGGGACGAAGACCCTTTCAATGATCGAGCTACGATTGTCGTGCCGCGAGTGCCCAATGTGGATCTCGTCGCTGTCGACGATCTGTTGAACGTTGAGGGACCTTTGGCGGTTGGCGAGAGTGTGACGCTTGAGCTGAGCCTGCGCAATCGGGGGACCTCTAACGCGACTGATGTTCCGGTGCGAGTGCTGCTGGTGGACGGCTTGGACACCATTGAACTGCTGAGCGAGAACCTCAACGTCGCCGCCGGTTCGCACCAGACCCTCATCGTTCCGTGGACCGTGGATCGCGAGGGGAGTTTGATTCTCAGGCTGGCGCTCGACCCGTTTAACTTGCAGCCGGAAAGCCATGAGGACAATAACGTTGCGAACTTCCCGATCGCGGTGGGAATTCTGGGTGCTCCGGACCTTCGGATCTCCGCTGCGGATCTAACGCCGAGCCTTGATCCTGCACTTCAGGGACAGCCTTTCGCGGTTGCGACAACGGTGCACAACGATGGTGATGTGGCGGTACCGGCCGTGACGGTGGAGTTATTCTCGGCCGACCCTAGACTGGGAGGCCAGTTGCTTGCTAGTGCGGTGGTCAGCGTGGCCGCGAACTCGATTGCCACGACGGACCTGATGGTTGCCCAGCTTCCGCTTGCAGACGATGCAACCCTATTCGTGATGCTCGATCGAGCCGAGCAGGTGAACGACTTCTCGCGCGACAACAATCTGACGTTTCTGGAAGTCGCGGTCTCGTCTGCTCCGGACCTCGCGCTGTCGAGTGCTTCGCTCGCACTCAGTCCTCGATTCCCAACTGTTGGAACGGCGGTGAATCTTCATGTTCAACTCGCGAACTTGGGTGGCCAGGGCACGCCCGTCTCCGACCTTCATGTGTACGACGGATTGCCTGAAGAGGGAATCCTCTTAGCAACGTTAGAAGCCTCCGTGACGGGTCTGTCCGTCGCGACGGTCGATGTGCAGTGGACCTTGGAGCAGGAGTTCACTCGTCCTCTCTTGACCGTCGTCGCCGACGCTTTCGATGTCGTGGCGGAGGTTCGAGAGGACAACAATCGCGCCTCCTTGTCGGTTGCCGGGTCGGGAGAATCGACGTTTGCTGTCCCGACCTTCATTTCGCCAAATGGTGATGGTGTGCAGGACGCGACCGAGGTCGTCTTTGACGTGGGTGTAGCAACCGACATCGGGTTGCGCGTAGTTGACGAGTTCGGCGAGGTCGTGGTCGAACCGACTGATCTCGTACCGGTGTCGGCGCAAGATAGCGTTTCTTGGGATGGTCGAGACGAAGACGGCCGGGTGGTCGCCGACGGCATCTACTCGCTGCGGCTGGTGGACAATGCCGGAGTGGAGATCGCCGAAGTCGCAGTGGTCGTCGACAATAACCGATCGTCGTTGGTCCAGGCCTTCGGTACTCAGTATGAGGATGAGCTTCAGCTGGCTTGCCAGGAGAGTCACTTCATGGGTGAATCGCGCGTCAGTGCTGACGAGGAATTCTTTTTCTACTCGCGCGGAATGGAGCTCTATCGAGTTGCGGTGGCAGTTGGCTCAGAGCACTCAGAGCGACTTATCGACAGCGAAGTCGGAATCGGGGGAGCCTTTGTGGATGAGTCGCAAAGTCTGGCTACCTATCAGACTCTTCCGGGCCGCCGCGTGGCGATAGCGAATCTCGAAACCAAGCAAGTCTTCGAAGTAGCCGGAACAGATTTCCTGGAGGTCGTTGGCTTCCCGCCTGGTTCGTTCGAACCGATTGCGCACTCGGACGATGCTGTGTATCGAGTGCCGCTAACCAGCTCCGGGCCTCCGATCGAGTTGTATCGCGGTTCTGGTTCGGTTCGGCCACTTCGGCTGCCGGGCTTTCAACAAGAGGAACCTGGCAACTTCTCGGACGACGGGACTCATTTGCTTCTGCGCGAGTCCGCGGCCGGCAACACCCTTGCTATCCGCTTGAACCTCGAAACTGGCGCGGCGGATGAGCTTCACGGCTATGACTTCAGCCAGTCTCAAGCACTGTTTCTCGGTGGCGGTAACGGGCGGGTCGTGATCGCAGACGGGAGCGACGACGTAGTGCGCTTCTTCCGTGCTGACGGCAGCGAAGAACGATTGATTCCCTTCCCAAACATTGCGATGACGGTTGGGATTCTGGGCAGGTCGCTTGAACCAGACGGTGTCGGGGGCGAGGAGGAAGGTGGAACCTCTGTTGAAGTAGTGGGAACGGTTGCCGGAGACCTCGCGGCAACGGACGACGGCCAGACCGTACTGGTGAGCTTGGAAACTGAACTCCTGTTCTCCGGATGCAGCGAGGTTTGGACCAACACTTATCTCCTTGATACCGGTAACCATGAATGGACGTGGCTGGCTAGTGGCTTCCCTGTAGCGGACTGCGAAGGCGGGCTACCGGAGAGCGATGGGAGCGGTGAGGGGTTGATTTCGTTGGTCGAGGCGCATTTCGGTGGATCGTTAGGAGCCAGAGAGGGGGGCTTTGTGGGCGACGGGATCAACAGCCCTCTCGTCCAGGACCCCGAAGGGGATCACGAAGGTCGCTCGTTGATCGAACATGCCCAAGGACTCACTCTGCTCCCAGGTACAGGGGATCTTCTTCTGGGCTTCGACCTTGGTGTGTCGCTGCGCAGCAGAACCTGGAAGCGGTCGATCTACGGATTCGATCCGATGCCGGCGTCCAGCGGCAGACGGATCTTCTCCCTAGTAAGGCGCGATCAGGGCGAATGCAATGCCTCGAACGGCGCTGGGCGAGTGCTCCGCTCGCTTGCCAACCTAACGGCAGAAGTGCAGGCCGAACGCGAGCCTACGGGAGTCGTCTCAATCTCTGGTACGGCAGCCGATCTCAACCTCGCCCGATGGTGGCTCGAGTACGCGAACGTAGAGACGCCAGATCTTTGGCGGCCGATCGACGTCCCCTCGGATCAAGGTGTGGTGAATGATGTCCTCACTGTCTGGGCCCCGGCCGAGGCTGGTGTCTACAGGCTTCGCTTAACGGTCGAAGACTTGGCTGGGAACCGCGAGAGCTCACTTCGACAGTTCTCGGTTCCAAGGACCTCATCCCTGGGTGAGATCTCGGTCTACCCAAAGTTGATTTCCCCGAACGGTGATGGTGTTCGTGATTTCTTGACGGTGGACTATCGGGTGCTGAGCCCCATCGAGCTGCTCATTGAGGTTGCGGACTCTTCCGGCTTGGTGGTTCGCCGTTTTGTTCAAGAGGAAGCGACGATCGGGCTGCGATCCTTGAGCTGGGACGGACGGGACGAGAGCGGCTCGTTTGTTGAGGACGGCCGCTATTCGGTTCGCATGGAGCACTTCGAACTGTTCTTCGAGATAGATCGCACCGGGCCCAGGGTGGACTCTAGCCTGCATGTTTCACTTTCAGCGCCGCCGAATGGTGAGTTGCGCACGGATATCACCGATCCAAATCTCGATCCTTTCCTCCCCGGAACCGTGGAACGCGGACTTGGCGAGTCGCCCGCTTCATGGGAGGCGGTCACGGATGTGGTCCCTGCGACTGGACACACGGTTCTGTTTCTTGCAGAAGAACTCTTGGAGTGGTCTTACCGGGTGCGAGCCCGTGACGTTGCAGGGAACGAGACCGTTGAGTTGCTGCCGCCAGTTGAAGAACGTCTGCGCCTGGTTGCTAGCGGTCCCGACGGTGTGGACGGGGTGACCGGCCTGGCGAGGCCGATCAGCGGTGCTGGCGGTGAGGGGCTCCACGGAGATACCCCCGATGGGGTGTCCTGTACTTCGCCCGATTGGGATCGTTTTTGTGCCGAGCTCATGCCGGAGGAGGGTGGCCTGCGGTTTCGCGTGGCCGAGCTTCTGCGTCAACCGCTAGATGAGGTTGTAGTGCAGTACAGGTTGTTTGATCAGAGCCTTCCCGACGAGAGCGAGCTCGCCTGGCTCGAGACCGCCCCTCTTGCTCTTTCACGAGTTGGCGAAGTCGAGCTATCGTTGGGAACGCCAGATCACGCATTTGACGTCGTGTGGAACCTCAACGGGGTCGATCGCGACTCGATCGTTGTCGCCCGGCTAGAGATCTCAGATGAAGCGGGCGCGACCCGGCATACGGGCGCGGTACGGTTCGCGCG
This sequence comes from Acidobacteriota bacterium, assembly GCA_029263415.1. Lineage (GTDB taxonomy): Bacteria > Acidobacteriota > Thermoanaerobaculia > Multivoradales > Multivoraceae > JAJCXN01. The sequence goes on along the minus strand of JAJCXN010000005.1, from coordinate 29,036 downwards.
CTTCTCTGAGGTCTCCGTTGATTTTTATGGGAGGCGGCCTCCCACTGAACTTGTTGACGACGCGCTAGCCTCTGAAGGAGGCTTGGAGTTCGCGGACGCTGTTAACAGCAGCCTTGCGGCTCGCGCGTCGACCTCTTTACAGAGTGCTGTTCTCTACCTGCAGAGTGATGATGACCCGCGGTATCCCGTAGAAACTCGGGTCGATCTTGTTGAATTGTCCGATGGCGCTGCGCTCTTTGACGGGATCATGGCTTTTGACGGTGCAGTCCGCGCGTGTTCGGTGTATGCCGTCCGGATAGATCTTGTAGCGGCAGACGGGTTGCACTACTCGCAATCGCTTAGCTACGAGGAGCGTTGCCTGAGCCTCAAGGCCGAGGTCCAGCCGATTCCAATCGCAGCATGTGGTGAACCGCTGATTTGGAATGGCCTTTTTAGGGTGCTGGTCACCCCCAAGTCACTCGACGGTACACCGTTGAAGTTGCTCACCCTCTCCTTGGGGGAAGAGGTGCTGGCTTCCGAGAACTTGCCGGCCGATGGGCAGCCGCACGAGCTCGTCTTCGACAGCTCGAGTTTGCAGGAGGGGGTCCAGTCCGCGGTGATTCGGCTCACCAACACGGCAGACCTCGAAACCGCTCTTTTGGTGGAGCTTGTGGTCGACCGCACTCCGCCCGTCTTGAATGTTACGTTTCCCTCAAATGGTCAGCGCATTTGTGGTCTCGCTGAAGTTCAGGGTTCGTTGTTCGACGAGCTCGACTACGAGTTTCAGCCGAGGACCGACTTCATCGTTCCTGAACTGGTATCGAACGGAGAGCGCCCTGTGTCCGAGACCCGACCGAGGTCGTACGCAGGAAGTCTGGGTGCACTTGAAGGTAACGGTCCTCTGGACCTCTTGTATGAACTTGCAGATCGAGGAGGCAATCGAGTCTGTCAGGAGCTCAACGTCGAAGTCGATTCGGTCGTCGATGGTGCACGCTTGATGGTGGAAGGTGTTCCGGTTCACGTGTCCTCCCCGGGCGGCAGGCCGTACCAGGGGCTCTCTCCCAATGGCGACGGCGTTGCAGATGTTGTTTCGGTCACCGTGGAGAGCGGAGAACCCGGCTTGGTGAGTGTTGAGGTATGGGACGCAGCCGAGTTGAGCGTCTGTTCCGGCTCAACTGCGGGTGCTGATCCGGTTCGCACTCTCGCCTCGTCGGCCTTTCTTGCAGGACAGTCGGAGTTTGTCTGGGACGGCTTGGACGATCAAGGGAATGAGCTGCCCGACGGAATCTACGCTGTCCGCGCTGTGGTCGAAGACAGTTGCGGAAACCGAAGCGTGCAGGTCGACTGCTTTGTTGCAAGAGACACGCAGCCGCCTGTTTTGTCGATTGATTTTCCGCAAACCGCTGATTCGTTCACAACCTTCATCGAGATCCTCGGTACTGCAACCGAAATCCGGCCCGAGCCGACGCTGCGCAGTTTCGACTGGCTGGAACTTGACTTCGGCATCGGTAGCGCTCCCTCTGTCTTTGCTCCGATTAGTAGATACGAGGAGTTGTTGTCGCGGTTTGCGAGCGCAGAGCCGACCAGGCTGGGTCTCTGGAACACGGGTGGGCTGACTGGCAGTGTGATGCTTCGTCTGCGCGGCGCCGACGTGCTCGGCAACAGTACCGAGATCCTTCGAGCCTTGGAGATCCTCGCCCCTCTCACTTTGGTGAGCGACCTGTCCGTTGATCCGGTGGTGTTCTCGCCGAATGGGGATGGGGTTGCCGATGCTTCGAGGCTCGAAGTGTCGGCCACGTCGCCTGTCTTGCTGACTGTGCTGGTGCTGGATACAGCAACCGAGCTACCGGTTAGAAACCTAGTGGCCGGCGATCCAGCCTCCGGCTCGTCCACCATCCTCTGGGATGGCTGGACCGATGGGGGCGCGCTTGCGTCAGATGGCAGCTACATCATTGAAGTGACGGCCACTTCGGTCGCCGATCCTGGTCTGATCCAGATCGAACGTGTCGAGGTGAAGGTTGACGTGGCACCGCCGACTATCGCGTTGACAGTTCCTTTGAGCGGCTTCGCCAACGCCAGCAGCGGTGTGACGGGGAGCGTCAGCGATCAACACATGTCCCTCTACACTGTCGAGTTCGGGCCACTCGGGGGTCCGTTGGTACCTGTTGCGTCAGGCAGCGCCGAGGAGAACGGTCAGAGCCGGGAGCTCGTGGCGCTCGATGGACTCGCAGACGGCGAGTACGAAGTTCGAATCCTTGCCCAGGATCTTGCGGGCAACCAGTCCCTAGTGGAGCGGCCTTTCGTCTTGGACACTGTCGCACCGGATGTAGCGCTAGTGTTTCCGACCGAAGGCACTTCCTTGACGAACGCTGTGGACCTCGTCACCGTTGCTCAAGGACGGATAGCGGATGAGAACCTCGAGAGCTATCGCCTGGAGATCGGCTCGGGCAGCGCTCCGTCGAGTTGGACGCAGATCTCGAGCGGAAGCGACAACGTCGACGGAGCTCTTGCACAGCTCGAGTTCGCTGGCGTGGCAGATGGGGTGGCGTCATTACGACTGGTTGGGTCCGATCGAGCGGGCAACGAGACGGAGGCGAGGGTAGAGGTCGTTGTCGACACCTCACCTCCGCAGATCGCGATTACGGAGCCTTTGGATCGTAGTTTCGCGACTGGGCCGAGCGAAATCCTTGGCACTGTTCAGGACGCAAGCCTCCTGCGCTACGCACTTACCTTGACCGATCAGATTGGAAGTGGCGCAGCTCAGGTACTAGGTGTTGGGTCGGCTCCGGTGGACGCGGGACTCCTTGGAGTTTGGAGTTCCCTGCCGGCCGATGGTGAATACACGCTGGTACTTCATGCTCAGGATCGCGCTGGACAGCAGAGCGAACTCTCGCTAGCGATCACGGTCGATCAGACCTCGCCTTCAGCTCCCACAGGTCTGTCGCTTTCTGCGCAGCAAGGTGCCTCAGGCGAGGCTGGCGTTCAGGTGTCCTGGTCAGCCAATCCCGAGGCGGATGTCGCTGGCTACCGCATCACGCGCGCAGGGCTTGCTTTGCACGAACTGCTTGCCGCGACGAGCCTTGTTGATGAGGGCCTCGGCGAGGGTGAAGTGGAGTACCAGGTCGTCGCCATAGACCACGCGGGGAATCGAAGCGAGCCAGCAGGAGCCAGCGTGCGAATCGACTTTACGCCACCGGAAGTCTCGATCACGGCGCCTGCAGGGGGAGCCAGGATCAGTGGTCTCACGGAGCTTCGGGGAACGGCCCATAGCAACGACTTCTTGACCTATCGCGTATACGTCACAGCGGGCTCGGCGGCTCGAAGCCTGATCCGTGAGTCTCCGCTTCCCGTTAGGTTGGACACACTTGGCGTTGTTGAGACCAACGGCTTTGCCGAGGCCCAGAGTTTGATCCTCGAGGTCGAGGCTGAGGACCTTGACGGCAATGTGGCGGTTGATTCGATCACTGTTGTAGTTGACAACCAACCGCCAGCTACGCCGGCCGGGCTCCAGATTCTGGCCACAGATTCGGATATAGGTCTCACCTGGACCGCCAATACCGAACCCGACCTCCACGGTTACGTTGTGGTTCGCAACGGCAGTTGGATCGGCGCCGAGAGCGGCGCGTCCGACGCGCGTACGATCGCTATCGAAGGCACGAGCTTTCAAGACTTCGGTCGGCCGGATGGTCGCTGGACCTACTCCGTCGTGGCGGTGGATGTCGCAGGCAACGTAAGTGCTCCGTCGTCGCCCGTCGAGGCCGATATTGACGAGCGTGTTCCAACCGCATTTATCACGACGCCCGAGCAGGGAATCGAGTTCGACGCTGAACTGTTCGTGGCCGCTCAGACGCTCGACGAAGACGTAGTTCAGGTCGCCTTCGAAGCTCGCCAAGTCGGAACCTCCAGTTGGCAGCCGATCGAGACCGATAGTGCTGAGCCTTGGGAGGTAGTCTGGGCTGGGTCGGCGCTCGAGTTGGGAATTTACGAGCTGCGTGCGGTCGCGTCTGATGCCTCCTTTGCGGATCAGAATCCGGGCACAATCTCGGTGACCCGGGCTGATCTGACGGCGCCCGCGGCGCCGACTGGAGTGAGCGCACAGGGCGACGGCAGCGCCGTCGATCTGACTTGGCAGGCCAACGTTGAGACCGACCTGGCTGGATACGTGGTGGACAGGTTTGACTCAGGAACCGACGTGGCGATTCGCTTGATGCCGAATCCGGTGGCGGCTGCGTCATACGAGGACCTCGATCTTGGCGGTCTGGGCCTTAGCGACGGCATCTACGAGTATCAGGTTCGCGCGGTAGACGCGGCCGGCAATGAGTCCCAACCGAGCGAGTTGGTGGTTGCCCGCGTATTTAGTTTTGAACTCCTGCAGCCCGCGACACCTACAGCATCCGGGACGTTGCCTGAGCTTGAGGCCATCGCGACTTTGATCGACAATGTCGACTATGAAGTTTTCGTGGATGTAGGGTCGGGACCAAGCCTCGTGGTCTCAGGTGCGACCGATTCGCAGGGCCGAGTCGAGCTGTTGGACGTTGCACTCGCGCTGGGCGTGAACACTTTCGCCGCTCAGGCCACGGATGCCGCTGGGAACAGGAGCCGCACCTCAGCTGCTCGGGTGGTTCGGGGGACCTTGCCGAGCGTGCCCACCGGTTTGGTCTCACAGTCCAGCGGCCTTACCGTGGACGTGACGTGGAATGCGAATCCAGAGTCCGATGTGGTGGGCTATCTCGTTTCGCGAGACGGAGAACTCATAGTCCCTGAGCGTCTATCACTCGCTTCGAACGTCGTAGCGTCGTCGTCTCAGTTCGGCGCAGATGCAACCAATGCCCTCGATGGAGATTCCTTTACCTTCTGGGCTCCAACGACCGCCGCGGCTTCGCTTGATGCTTGGATCGAGTTCGGATTTGCTGAGCGCCAGATGCTCGAGCGCATGGAGATCGATTGGCTAGGAGACGACACGCTCTTGATGGGTGCGCAGTCATTCCGGGTCCTTGCGTGGGACGGCGAAACATGGGCGCCCATTGCAGAGCGGGATAACTCCTTTGCGAGCCATCTAAGTCTCGATTTCGAACCCGCCTACAGGACCGACCGAGTTCGGCTCGAGGTTCTGACCCCGCATAGTCCCCAGTTCTTCGGGCTTTCACAAGTCGTTCTTGAAGGGCGCTCGCTACAAGAGGCAACGGAGTTCTCTCAGACGGTAGCTGACGGCTCGTATATTTTCGGCGTTGCGGCCGTGACTTCACTAGGACTAATTGGTCCGGAAGCGATAGCCGATCCGCTCGACGTTGGAGACACGGAGGCTCCAGAACCGGTGACGCTGACGGTGGTGAGCGATGGCGAGTCAACTGCGATTCTCTCTTGGACCGCTAGCCCTTCGCTAGACGTGCAGCGGTATCTGATCGAGCGAGATGGCGTCGTTGTTCACACTTCTGACGATCTCGTGTCCCTCACCTGGACCGATGGTCCGCTTCTCAATGGCGAGTACTCCTACATCGTTCGTGCAGTTGATGTGGTCGGCAATGTAAGCGTTGCGTCAAATGCTGCGTCCGTTCAGATCGCTCGCGCTCCGCTAAGCGCTCCGACGGTGGTCCTTGACGCTACGGCGGAACTCGATGTAGCGCTGTCGTGGTCGCCGGGAGCCGGCACGCCAGCTGGCTTCGACATTCTGCGCGGCCTGGTAGGAGGTGGCCCATACGAGTTGGTCGCGTCGACTAGCGCCCTTCAACACGTGGACACGGTCCCAGTGTCCGGTGTGACCTACTTCTATGTTGTCGCAGCTACTGACGCTGCTGGAAACCGGGGTCTGCTTTCGAATGAGGTCGAGACGCATCCAGTTTCAACAGCTGTTGTTGAGCCTCCATCTTTCCTTCTGCCGACTTCGACCGGCGACGTGCATGAGGTGTCGCAGCTGTCGGTCAACATCGCGGGCCTTGGCGGTGAGGGGCTGGTTGCGCTCTTTCGCAATAACGCGCTAGTGACTACGTCAACCAGCAGTCAGGTGCCGACTGAAACCGCGCTCGGTGTCCTGGATGGACCGACTGCATTGCTGTCTGCGGATGGCCGCTCGGTCATTGGGTCGTTTCTCGGAGGCGATAGTTCGATCCTTGGGGTTGCCAACGCGGAGGTTCCGATCGAGGGTGGGGCTTGGGACTACACGGTGTTGTCGTCCTCAGGGTTTTTGAGTAGCTGGGCTGGTCCCAATAGGCTGCTATATGCCGATTCAAGCGATGTGCATTTGGTCGTACTAGAGCCTGGTCAAGGCACCGGTCCACCAACCGTGCAGAGCGACTCAGTGGTCTGGTCGGGTGACTCGCTCATTGCAGTTTCCGCTGCTCCCACGGGCGAGATCGCGGTGATCGTCGACTACGACTTCGCCCAAGGCGTCGAAGTTGTGTACACGCTCTCGTTGGTTGATCTGAGCGTGGCATCGGTGGGTGAGCTGCCGGGTGTCGCAGGCCACACTTTGCAACTGACATCAGATGCCTTGTTCGCAGCGGCAGCGCGTTGGGACCGCACGGGCCTCGTGTTGCTGGACCTTGCAACGGGGGTGAACACGACCCACTCCGGCGCAGAGGTGGTCCGCCCAGCGTTTAGCCCAGACGGTGGTCGCGTGTATTTTTCCAACACCACCCAGGGCATCGATGTGGTTGACGTCGTCACCGGGCTGCGGGCCGAGGTTGTTTCGGCTTCCGAACCTGTATTGCATCCGCGAGTCTCTCCGCTAGGCGATCAACTGGCGTACTTCGATCAAGGCTCGTCTTCGGTTGTTCTCCTCAACCTCGGGTCGGGAGAAGAGCAAGCGCTACAACCCCTCACTCCGACGTCAGTATCCTGGCTCGACTGGTCCGAGAGCGGTCGGCTCTTGATAGTCGGTACCGCACCACAGGGCTGGCAGGCGTTCGTAGTGTCGCAGGTGTCTGGTTTCTGGTTTCAAGGTGTCTCGCTTGATCCGGGGCTCAACGTGTTCTCGGCCACACTGACCACTCCGCAGGGCCTAACCAGTGAGTCCTCGGAACCCATGAAGATTCTGCTGACTGAGGAGTCGTTGCCTGACTACTCGATCAACGGCTTTGAATTGCAATCGCTGCCGAGCGTCGCCAGGGTCGGCGATGCTCTCGAGCTAAGCGCTGTAGTGCGGAACGCGGGTGGACTGGAGGCGCCAGCCGCGACCGTCGTAGCGCGGGTCGAGCATCCGGACGGAACAGCAACCTTGTTGGGAGCTGGGCCCATCGGGCCGATGGCGCCCGGTCAATTCCAGGCACTGACCTGGCAGTTCCCGATCGGGATTCTCGGCGATCACCGACTTGTGGTGTCGATTGATCCTGCTGGTGACGTAGCTGAGTTCGACGAGTCCAACAACTACGCGGAGCTCTTGATCCCAGCGGTCACAGCCGAGCCGAATGTGACTCTCGCCCTCGATCGACTGATCGTGGACCCGGCCGATATCTTGAACATCAGTACATCGATCAGGGCAGGGGTAGTTCCGTTTGGAGGGGTCGCTGAGCTGTTGATTGAAGATCAGCAGGGGTTCTTGGTGATGGCGTTGCGAGAGGTACCGCTAGACCTGCCTGCCGCCGCGAGCCTGCCTCTCGAGGATGAGTTTGCTGCTGAGACGGTGTTGGCCGGTGACTATCGGGCTCGGCTTGTACTCAAGGACGCCTCGGGCTCGACTGCGACGGAAGCAATTGCGAACTTCTCGGTGGCCGCACAGTCGACGTTCTCCTTGCAACTGACCCTCAACGGCACCGCGTTCACCCGAAACCAAAACATTGGGGCCGAAGCCTCGATCTCTTACCTGCTCGGCAATGTATTGGCTGAGGGGCTGGCGGTGGAGTTCGAGTTGCTCGATCCGTCCGGGACCGAGGTGGTCGCGGCGTCTCAAAGCCTGCCGAGCGTCCTAGCGGGAACTACTGTGGTTGAGGTGTTCTCATGGCAGCCGTCGAGCTTGACCCAGCTCGGGCGATATGTTGCGAATCTCCGACTAGTCGATAGCTCGGAGCCCCCTCAGACAATCTCCACGGCAGCGGTGCCGCTCGACCTGGTGGCGACGGCGCCTTCGTTGATTGGCACGCTTGTCCTAGAGTCGGGCAGTGTGTCCGGCGGCGAGGAGCTGGCCCTTGAGGCCAACATCGCCAACGCCGGTGAAAGTGGTCACCCAGTGACCGCCGCCCGTGTTCTCGTTCGCACCTCGGATCTCAGTAGTGTCGTTCGCGCAGAGAGCTTCCCGGTGGACCTGGCCGGCTTCGGCGAGATCGCACAAGCGGTGGCGTTCGCGACCGCTGACCTCGGGCTGGGTAGGTATGTCGTGGTTCTCGAGGCGGATGTGAGCGATGGCGATGGTGGGTTGGTGTCTGTTGTTCTCGCAACCGCAGAGGCTCTCCTGATCGACGCGGAGCAGCCGGAGCTCGAGGTGCGATCTCCTTCACAGGGTGGTTTCGTCGGCGTCGGCGGCAAGGCTCTTGTGTTTACCTTTGACCGTCTCTCAGCAATCGACAGGCTCGAGATTCGATACGACGGTGGCGAGTGGAAGCGTGTACCACTAGTTGGGTCCTCCGCCAGCCTCTTCCCCTCATTGGTTCCCGCGCTCTCAGAAGCGACTCATACGGTCGAGGCGAGGGCCACCGATCTGAGCGGCAACCAACGGCAGAGTTCGACGATCGACTTCACGGTCGATCTGACCGCACCTCTCGTGGAGATCGTCGGGATTACAGACGGGCAGGAAAGCGATGTTGCTGTGATTCCTGAGATCGTCGTGACGGACGATTACCTCGAGTCATACTCCGTTGCGCTGAACGGTTCAGAGTTCGTGTCAGGAACTCAGATCGACACGCCCGGCTTCTACCGGCTTGTTGTCGTGGCAAGGGACCTAGCGAACAACCAAACTGGACTGACGGTGGAGTTCGAGGTCAGCCATAGCTTGAACTTGGCGGGCACGTTGGTACTGCCAGCCGAAGTCGCGGCCGGTGACGATCTGGTCGCCGCTTATCAGCTCACCAATGTCTCGGCTGAACCAGTAGTCGATGCACTGGTCCGTGGAATCTTTGTGAGCGAATACGGCCTTATCGAGGAACTGGTGACATCAGCTTTCGACCTCGCCGGGAACGGAACGTTGAGCGGCGAGCTTCTGTTCGGTGCGGATGTCGTTCCGGGGGAATACACGGTCGTGCTGGAGGTGCTACCGAGCACTAGCGGCACGCCCCTTTTCATCGAAGCTGCCGCTACCTTGGTGATCGAACCGCCGCTTCAGACGATCCAGTTCGTTACGCCTCTCGGTGGAGCGCTCGAGCCTGGCGAGGTCTCGGTTGAGGTCGAGGAACTGAACCCCGACACGATCGTGTCGGTCGTGATCGGCGCTGATGGCGGGCCCGCAGTGCCGATGGTGGCGCTGGGTGATGGCCGCTTCGGACTGGTGCTGCTGTTGCCGGACGGGTCGCACGACCTAGCGGCGACAGGTACGGACGTCGGCGGTGAAGAGGGACTCTCGGCAGAAGTTACCTTTACAGTGGATGCGTCTGATCCAGTGATCACCTTCACAGGAGTCACGGATGGGCAGGTCTCCCTCGGTCCGGTCACGCCGATCTTCACGGTGGCCGACGATCATCTCGATACGGCGATAGCCAGGCTGAATGGTCAGCCGTTTGTGTCCGGAGCCGAAATCTCTGCTGTTGACAGCTACTCGTTGTCGGTCTCAGCCGTCGATCAGGTGGGCAATCAATCGACCGTGTCGGTGCAGTTTTCGATCTTTCCGCAACTCGACTTGTTCGATGCTTCGGTGGTTGAGAGTGCTGGAGTGGTGCACATCTCCGCTGCGCTTTCTGCACCGAGTTCAGAGCTAGTCACAGCGACTCTGGAACTATTCCCGGACACCGCCACTGCTGGTACGGACTTCAACGCCAGTCCGATAGCGGTGGAGTTCCAACCGGGTCAGACGGCGATCACGGTTGCGGTGGCGATTGTTGACGACAACTTAGTAGAGCTGGAGGAGTTGTTCACGGCGTCGGTGTCAGGTCTAAACAACGCATTTGCAGGGGCCCAGAGTACCGTCACGATTCTTGATGACGACGTTCCTGAGGTGGTTGGTCTTCAGGGTCGGGTTTGGTACGACCTGGACCGCGATGGAGCGGTCGATGCCGACGAGAGCCGGCTGTCCGGAGTCGCCGTGTCGGTCATCGACACTGCTGGCGAGACGGTCACGAGCGCGACCACGAGCGCTGCTGGAGCGTTCGGATTCGACCTCTATCCCGGTGACTACACGATCACCGTGGACCCATCCACGTTGCCCAATGCACTTGTCGATCCCACATTCGATGAGGATGGCCGCGACACACCGCACACGGCCCTGGTCGCTCTGTCGCCCTCTGGTTTGATGGATGTCGACTTTGGCTACGCGGACTTCGAATGCCCGCCCGACCTCGACTTTGACTTCGATGCCGGTGGTGTAGCGATGGAGGCCGGCGCAACCGTGACCGACCAGTGGGCATCTTGGGGCGTCCTGATCTCCACGCCGACAGGGTCGGGCCAACGTGCAACATTGTTCAACACAGTGCTGTTGGGGAGCGGTGACTCGAGCTTAGGTTCGCCCAACGAGCATTTTCTCGGGTCTGGTGTTGGGGCCGGCGGTGAAAGCGCCTCGCCGGGGGCCAACTTAGAAGCTGAAGGCTTGGTCTTGATTGTGTCGACTGCAGAGACTGGTGAGCCGGTGACTTCGGCGGCTGGGGAGCTGGTGTTTGAGTTCGACGTTCCGGTTTGGCTGCAGTCGGTGCGATTGCTCGACGCGAGCACCGGCCGAATCCGGGCCTACTCGGCACAGTCATCGCTGATACGCGATGTGCCGATACCGAATCTCGGGCTCAACGCAGCACAAACCGTTCCGTTGGGCCTTGTGGGTGTAACGCGACTCGAGGTGCAGTTCGACACTCGTGGCTCGGTGACTGAACTGGGTTTCTGTGGTGAGTGCTTGCCGCTTGACTTCGAGGCGGCACCGGAAGGGTTGGTACTGACCGACGGAGACTTGGTGACCGACCAGTTCGCAGAGTGGGGTGTTGTTTTCGATTCCGATGCGAGTGGAGGAGAACTTGCTACGTTGCTCGATACCGAGCTGAGCGCCGTTGCTGAGTTGTCCTCACCGCATCAAGACTTCGGCGGCGGTGGTTTCGGTACGGGAGGTGGAGCAAGTCTGAGGACAGCCAATGCCTGGGCTCAGGGCTTGGGCGTCAAGCTCCCTGCGGGTGGAAGTGCCAACGGAGTTCTGATTGCGGACTTCTTCGAGCCGACCCGAGTAGAAGCCGTGGTGACTCTTGGAGTGCGTGGTGGTGAGGTTCGCGCTTACAACGAGTTCGGTGTGCTCGTGAGCTCTGTTGGCCTGCCCGACATCGGTGGCAATGCACTGCAACGGACCGTGCTCGGCGCGAACGGTGTCATGCGGCTCGAAATCGAGTCCAACGCGGGCGGGGTGCTCGCGCGGGTGGAGATTTGCGCAGATCGCGCAACCCTCCCGGGCGACGTGTTGCTGGTCGTCGGCGCAGAACAACCTCTGGCACGCGCGGATGAGTTGATACTGGCCCGACTGGCGGGACTAGGGCTCAACGCCACGGTGCTCGAAGATGTGTCCGTAGCGCCGGCTGATGTCGATGGCCGCTCGTTGATCGTCGTTTCTTCTACGGTTGATCCGGCGGAGCTAGTGGGCGTTTTCACGCATGCCGCAGAACCTGTTGTGACGTGGGAAAGCGAACTCTACGCCGACCTCGGATTGAGCGGGACAATTGTAGATGTCGACTATGGAGGCTTGGAGGCTCAGGCCGTGGTTGAGTTCCTCGACCACGGCTTGCTACCGGGGGTGCCGACTTCGGGAAGGGCGTCACTCGTACACACGCTGTCGCCCATGCCGTGGGCGCGTCCTGGCGAGGCTGCCATCGTATTGGCGGCGGTTGCCAGCGACCCGGAGCTCGCCGCTGCTTTCGCATACGAGCAGGGCTCGCAGATGGCCGGGTTAGTGGCGCCTGCTCGCCGTGCTGGTCTGCCTCTGCACGACGAGTCGCCGATTGCTCTGAGTCAGGCTGGCTGGAGTCTGTTTGATGCCGTCATCGCGTGGGCTCTCGGTGAGAGCAGCATGCAAGTGGACAAGCACGTTGTGCTGCTTGAGGATGAGAACGGCGACGGATGGGTCAATCCTGGAGACCGGCTGCGGTACACCATCCAGGTCACTAATCCATTCGATGGCCTTCGTGCGGGCTTGGTGCTCGAAGACTCGCTCCCGGAGGGTCTTGTCTTGGTTCCCGGTTCTGTCAGCGTGGTTGGTGGCCAACTTCTCAACACGGAACCGCGGATCGAGGCAGAACTCGACCCACTCGGAGTCGGTGAGTCCGCATCGGTCTCTTTCTGGGCAGACGTGCACTCTGATTGGGCTCTCGCCGACACGACGGTTTCCAATCAGGCGCTCGTGATGGGTCCGGAGTCGACGTCATCGAGCGACGATCCCACAACTTCGGAAGCGTTTGATCCCACGGTGACCCCGGTCTACTTGGGTACCTCGGTCTCCGTTCTCGAGGGTGTCGCTCTGGAAAGCGCTGGCGAGGTCCGCTTTCCTGTTGTCCTGAGTCAACCGACCAATCACCCGATCGCTTTGGAGTTCGCGGTAGGCGGCGGCAGCGCTGGGGTTGATGACTTTGCGATCAACGATCCTGTTCTGCTTGTGCCAGCGGGTGCTACTGAGGCCCACTTTTCGGTACAGCTCCTAGACGACTTCGTCGAGGAGGACACAGAAGACTTCAGGTTGTCGGTTGTGCTCGCCTCGCATTCGATGTGGGCGGTACTCGACACGAACGAAGTCGCCGGGACGATCGAGGACGACGATGCGGCAGTGGGTTGTCCACCTACACTGGACTTTGAGAAGGATGCAGCAGGCAACGATCTTTCGAGCGGTGAGCCCGTCAGCGAACAGTGGTCGGCGCTAGGTATTCACGTGGCGTCTAACTCGCCGGCGACGTCGCCGATCATCTTCGACAGCTCGAACCCAAGCGGAAGCGACCGAGATCTGGGAACGCCGCATCGCGACTTCAAGGGATCAGGTCGCGGCAGTGGTGGGGAGCAGGATGCAGAGGGTGAGAACGCTTGGGCTCGAGACAACATACTCGTGCTTTGGGGTGATGACAGCGACTCCGGCAGCGACTCCGATAGCGACTCCGATAGCGATTCTGACAGCGATTCTGACAGCGATTCCGACAGCGACTCAGACTCTGATTCAGATGGCGGGTCGGGTTCGAACCTCGGTGCTATGGGCGGAACGTTGGTATTCACCTTCGACGACCCAACCCCTGTTAGTAGTGTTGGCGTACTGAACGCTGACGGTGGGGAGGTTCGGGTCTACGATGCGAGCGGAGCACTGATTGCTTCGAGTTTGATCGAAGATGTCGGAACCAATGGCTTCCAGCAGGTCGAAGTCGCTTCGGGGGCAGCACTCGTTCATCGGCTAGAGATCGAACTGCAGGGGGCGGCCGCGGTCACCGAGGTCCAGTTCTGCTCAGCGCCGGTGGTGCCGGCTGGCAGCGCGCTTTTGGTGGCGAAGTCGACACGGCTCAAGGCCGCCGATCACCTGGTCCAGAGAAGGCTGGAGATGGCCGGTTTCGAGGTCGAAGTCGTTGATGATCACGACGTGCTCTCGGCGGACGGTGAAGGCAAGGCGCTCATCGTGATCTCATCGACGGTCAGTTCGAACAGAGTTCGAACCAAGTTCACAGATTCCCCGGTGCCGCTGGTGACTTGGGAAGCGTGGTTGTTCGACGATCTTGAGATGACCGGCACGCAGTCAGGACACGACTACGGCAAACAGGGCAACCAGTCACGAGTGCTTGTAGACGTGCAGCTCACGGAAACCACTTTGGGGCTTCAGTTGCCCGAACTGCTGACCCTTCAAACCGCGAACACGCTCTCGTGGGCGGTCCCGGTGGGTGAACCTCTGATACTTGCAACCCAAGAAGACAATTCGGAGCGTGCGACGGTTTTCGCATTCGAAACAGGCGCTGACATGCGCTCAAGAGCAGCTCCTGCGCGGCGTCTCGGTTTGCCGTTCCACAACAACACAGCCACAGGTTTGACCGAAGACGGATGGAAGCTGTTTGACGCGGCTATTCGCTGGCTGGTCGCCAACCCGGGAGCGTGATGTCGAACCGCCGTTGTATCCACGTGCCCGCCACGCTAGCCACAGCGCCACTCTGTGCAGCCTCTTCTTCGTTTTCCCTTCTCCCCCGGGTGTTCAATTTCATGAGCCGAACTTCATCGATCCAGCAGGTGGCCGCCGACAGGCGGAACACCCAATTTTGGCCGTCATGCAACAAGACCCGAAAGGCTTCCGTTCTCCGGTCGCTCGGGCTCGTGCTAGCGGGCGCGGCCTGCTTCGGAGTTGTCTCGCCACCGACCGTTTCTGCGCAGGAGGCCACTGCGGCTTCGTCTTCACTTTCGTCTGCGGTGCCCAAAAATGGCGAAGAGCCACGAGGAGGTCTAGAGACCCGAGAAGAGAGACTGCTGCAACGAAACAGTGCACCGGTACAGGCGTTTAGGCTGGCCCTCGAAGAATCGATCCTTGAAGGCCTGGAGCATCGAGTGGATGTTGCGCCCGAGGTCGCTGAGTGGTTCAGCGTGCGCCCAGACCGAGTACCGCTGCACCAGACCTCCCTGCGCCGTGCCGCCGTGCGCCTGGAGGGTTCTTCCGCTCACCTGCGCGCCTTGGTGGCTCGTGCGGTTGAGCCCGCCGGACCCCAGGCGGCTTCGGCTGGACTGGGAGAGGCGGAGCAGGCAGCAGCTGGCGCAGTCGCTCGGGGCTCTGCTGGCAGCGGCGCTCGACTCACGCGCCTGCAGCGAGAGGGAGTTGTTCAAGCTAGCGCAGAACTCCTGCGTGATCTGGAGGCCTTTGAGGCCGAACACCTTGCAGCGGGTCGCCGGCTCGCACAGGTTGGTGTCACTGGACCTCCATTCGCAAGATGGCACGCAGCAGGCGAGCAACTGCTTGTGCGCAAGTCAGTGCTTGAGCGCGCGCTTGCTTCGGCACTGGCGGAGAACTCGAGCGCAGTTTCAGCCAAGCTGAAGGCGGTCTTGGTGGAGGAGGCAGCGAGAAGTGGCGGTTTCAGTGCCGTGGCGACCTCTCAGAAGGCCGCTGAGCTTGCTCTCGCGGCCAAACGTCTAGACGACCTCACGAGCGCTCTACGGCCGACGGCGCTCGCGCAACTCCTTGCGTTGTTGCCCAACCAACGCAGGTCGGAACCTGCGACGCTGCGCGCCGCCATTCCCTATGCGGACCACTCGGAGCAGCGCCGATCCTTGCCCGTAGCAACCTCGGTCATTCCGCCCTACGCCGACGTTTCGGATCCGACGCCTGCGGCCGACGACCTCAACGGCTTTGGCATCGCTCCGCTCTCGCCGGCGATCGTCCGGCAGGCAGAGCAGCTGGGCTACGACGCCCTTGCAATCTACGAATTCGTTCAAGCACAGATTGCAACTGAGTGGTACCCAGGAGCGATGAAGGGTGCGGAAGCGACCCTCATTTCGCGAAGCGGCAGCCCGACCGACCAGGCCACCCTCCTGAGTGCCCTGCTGCGGGCCGGCGGTCATGCCACTCGATATGTGTATGGCGTGATCGAGATGAACGTTGAGCGTCTCGGCGACTGGCTGGGTGTGCAGGGCAGTGAGGCTGTCGGTGCTGCGTTGAGCAAGGCACGCTTGGCTCATGAACCGGTGATCCAGGGCGGCCGCGTGGCGGCGTTTCGGATCGAACACACCTGGATCGGTGCGCGTGTTCCGTTCGGCAACTATCGCGGTGCCACAGTCGATCTCTCGGAGCCTACATGGGTTCCGCTCGATTCGTCGTTCAAGGCGGTCGGCGGCCCGGCGCCCAACCCCGTGTTGCGGCAGCTGTTGCCAGATGCATCGGCGCGCGTAGCCACCTATCTTGCTGCGCTGCAACCGGAAGACCTCCTCACGCAACTGAGACAAGAGGTAGAGGCTGCTCTCGCTGAGGCCGGTGTCGACGACCCTCGCTGGCAGTCCCAACTCGGCGAAGACTCAATCAATGCGGCCGTACTGGGTCTGTTGCCTGCTTCGTTGCCCTACGAAGTGGTGCATCTGACTTCGGCCAGCTCAACGTTGCCTGCCGAGTTGGTGCACACCACCCGGTTCCGTCTCGCCGACTCTCAGAACGCGCCGTTGCTTGACCAGCGCATCGCCACCTGGCGGCTGGGCAGTCGAAGGGTGACACTGTCCTTCCTCCCTGCAACCTTAGAAGATGAACTCGCGATCTTTGAGTTCGGAGGACTGCTGAGAACGCCGCCTTACCTGGTGCACCTGCGGCCCCAAATCGTGATCGACGGACGGCGGTTCGAGGTCGGTCAGGGTGGCCTGCCGATGGCATCAACCGCCGACCTGCTTATTGACCTTGAACTCGGCTCCCATTCGGTCGAGCTTCGCAAGTCGGTGGTAGCGGGCGCTTCGTACTCGTTCGCAATTGCTACTCCTACGCTGCGAGCGACCGATGTTCAGCCAGTGCGCGCTGATATCGAACCTCTGGGCGCACGTCTGCTGGCCGCGCGTGCGGCCGACTACGTTTCAAGATGGGATAGGGATGAAGACGCGCTGGCAAGGCTCTACGGGCTGCGAGTCTTCCGGCCGTGGCCATCGCTTGCCATCGCAGGAGTGTCCACGGAGAACATCGAGACTCAAGGTCTGGTGTCGGTCTTAGACGTCACCGCGGCCGCGCTAGATGCACCCTTTCGCGCTAGCGGTGCAGTGCCTTCGGACGCTGCGGCGCTGGCCGAAAGTGCAGGTTTCCTTTCTTCATGGCGCAGGCTCTCTGGGCTTCAAGGTTCGGCGCTCGAGCGCTTTGTTTTTGAACGTGATTTTGCGGTCCCGAGCATTTCGGCCGATACTGGGCTGGGATTGGCTTCTGCACAAGGGGTGATCGTGCGATCGCTGCAGCCGGCGGATGAAGCGCAAGTCTCAACACTTGCCGTGAGCGAGTCGGCCCGTGCCGAGATTAGTGAGTGGCTCAACCGTGGGTTCGTGGTTGACGTGGCGGATGGACCGGTCGCTCGCGGCGACTGGCAAGGCGCGGTTTGGCGTGTTGAGGAACCCTCCTCAGGAGTCGCCGGCTACTTCATCCAGGGTTCCCTGGCGGGAGGCTCGACCGCGGATCACTTTGACGAATGGAGCCTGCAGTTCCTGGCGGATGCGCTCGACGACTTTGGCGACAGCGTTAGTGACGACGAATCGGCGGTTACACGGATCCAAAAACTACCCGAAACCGATCGCCAGATCACAACAGTGAATACCCTGCTAGCGGATCCACTGGCCGTACGGGTTCTCGATGAGTTCGGGCGTGGAGTCGCGGGCGTGGAAGTGACCTTCGCGATTGCACGCGGAGAAGGAGCCGTGTTCCCGAATGCTCACGACTCTCAGGAATCCGAAGCTCAGATCACGACCCTGAGCGACAGTGCAGGCATCGCCCGGGCTCCCCTCCGGCTTGGGCAGACGACGCGATCCAACCCGATCATGCTGGGGGCCGGGACGCCGGGTCTTGGAGACGTTGAGTTCCATGTGGAAGCGTTGCTGCACGAAGTCGAGGCCGTAGCGCTGGGAAGTGGCGGTCAGGTGGTGCTGGACGAGCCGTTTCTTGCATACGGCCTTCCTGGTGAACCGACACAGATCGTTCGAACTAGCCCACGGACCGAGCACTTCATGTTCGGTTTCTTTATCGGCTACGACGTTCTCGAGACGGGTCGTGGTCCTCGATACGACTTCGTTCAGGTGCTGGACGAGTTTGAGAACCCGGTTCCGAACCAGGCGCTCACTGTAACGGCTGTCGGTAGTGGACCCTCTGGAGGGTGTGCCCAGCCCGACGTGGTCTATGAACCCACGTTGGTGGACCTACCAGCTTCCTGTTCGATTCAGAACGGTGAGTGCGGCGACCGGATCATCGAGATCATGTCAAGCGCAGAGCCCGTCGGGTTCGGCGTGATTCCCAGCAACGTAATCGATAGGTCTACGACGGTCGAGGTAGCTCTAGGCGACTCTGGCGCAGCGCAGTATACGTTTGTATACGGGACGACGTGGACCGAAACGCCGGTGACCACTGATGACGGAGAAACTCTGTGCAACGGAACCGGCGGTTGGGGCACCCCCGAAGTGTCCTCTCCACGATTGACCAACGGTTTCGGCGACAACATTCAGGCCGCTCTCCCCGGCGAGAAGTTCGAGCCGATCGACTTTCAGATTATCTCGCTCGCGCGTGAATATGTGGTCGTACCGTTTGTCAATGAAGCCGGAGAGACACGCTACAAGGACGTAGCTACGCCCCAGGTTAGGTGGGCACCGCTGAGCGGAAACATCAATCTTGAGGTGGACCCAGAAGGTGAAGCGGACTCAGCACTGGTCCTGGGAGAAGGCTTCCAAACTGGCGTGCGCTTGGGCGCAACCCCCGGCCTTCATGAGCTCCAGGTCTACGCTACGAGCCTCACCTACTCGTTCATCCATGCCGACTTCTTCACTGGTGCCTTACTGGAGACTCAACTTCCGGTGGATCCACTTGTCGGGCGCCATGTCAACGAGGTTTGGGCAGTCCTCCCTTCCGTTCGCGCTCTCGTCGGACCAGCAGGCGAACCCACCGAGCCGACGGTACGGCTGACCGATACAGGCCGCACCGAGGAGGCGATCTTCGTGGACTACGGCTGGACACCACTCGCGTACAAGGCGCTCACCGCGGAACTGCAATTGCTGGAGGACGACGTACCGATCCACGCCGTTCCGCTGCCATGGTCTGAGTCGGGCGGGGTTGCGCGTTTGCAGCGCGGGTTGGAGTTCTCGCTTCTCAAGCAATACTCGCTGCAACTGATTCTGAATCGAGGCAGTCCAGCTGAGGTTCTCTCGCAGTCTTTCGCTTTGGAACTGGATGCGCCCATTCTGCGTGACGTGGCGCCCAGGCAGAGTTTCGAACTCGACGCCGAGCTAACCGCCGGCTCGAGCGACGGGGAGGTTTGTTTCCCGGCGAAGAAGTTCCAATACTCGCTCGCCCAACCTGCCGAGGTTACGCTGACGGTTCGTCGCGTCAACGGGATTGGAGATGTCGGCTCTGCACAAGAAATCTTCCGCGTAGACCGCGAGGCGGGTAGCTGGGACTACGACTTCGTCGGAGGCTCTTTCCTCCAGCCTGGGGTGTATGAGTACGAACTGCGTGCGTTGGCTCCTGATGGAAGTGAAGAGGTTAAAGAAGGAACGCTCAAGTTCTCAAACCAGAGCTACGACCGTCTCTCGTTATCGCGGTCATATCTGCACAACGTTGATCTCTCTGAGG
Organism: Acidobacteriota bacterium; assembly: GCA_029263415.1. Classification (GTDB taxonomy): domain Bacteria; phylum Acidobacteriota; class Thermoanaerobaculia; order Multivoradales; family Multivoraceae; genus JAJCXN01. The sequence goes on along the minus strand of JAJCXN010000005.1, from coordinate 9,721 downwards.
GTGGACTTGTCCTTCAGCGCGATGACTTTGCCTTTCAAGGGCTTGGTCGGCCGATCTCGTTCAGTCGGAGCTATGCATCGGGGCGCACCGACTCACTCGGCCCCTTAGGAGCCGGCTGGTCTCACTCGTACGATTCGAAGGTCACGCTGAACGGTTGTGGCAAGGCCGTAGTTGTGGGCGGAGCCGGTAGCGGCATGCGCTTTTCCCCAGGTGAGGACGATGGTGAGTGGGTGCCGACCCAGGGGTATCACGGTACCCTAGTCACTAACGAGGACGACTCCAGCTACGACCTCTACGTTCCGGACGGCACCCGCTATCACTACTTCTTTGAAGGCGGCCAAGGTGAGTGGCCGTTGGAGTTCATTGAGGACACCAACGGAAACCGCACCACCCTCACCTACAGTGGCGAAGGCCTCGCATCGCGGTTGACCGGCGTGTTGGAGGATTCTGGGCGTTCGCTTCAGATCGACAGCGTGTACCGGGAGTTCGAGTTCGACGGCGGATTTGTTATCAACTCGGTGATTGGCTCCGACGGTATCCGGGTCGACTTCGACTACGACGAGTGGGGCAACCTGATCGAGGCGCGCCGTGAAGACGGCATCCGACTCGAAACATATGGCTACGGTCAGGATGCTAGCTTTGTGCAGCGACACACGCTGACCTCGGTGACGAACGGACTCAGTGGTGCAACCACAAGCTACACCGTGCAGAGCGGTGCGATCGCGGCTACTCCAACTGTGGTTAGGCAGCAAGCTCAAGTAACCGGCGTCCAACTCCCAGAAGGCGGCCTGACCGAGTTCGCCTACGACGCAACAAGCCTGTCAACGTTTGCGGCTCTGGAGTTGCATACCGTAGTGACCGATCCGCGCGGCGGCGAGACGGACTACTTCCTCAACCGGTTGGGCGGGGTGGTGCGCATGGTGGATGCCTTGGAGGAGACCTCGACCACCACGTGGAACCTCGAGCATCTCAAGGTCGCCTCACACACCGATCGACGTGGAGTGGTCACCTCGTTTGAGTACGACGAGCACGGCAACATCACCAAGGAGAGTGTGGTGGGTGCGCTCGGCGAACTGGCAGAACGGACGATGAGCTACTGGTCGCCAACTGAGTTTTCGCCGGCGAACGCTCCGGCTGGCGTTGACGCGATCAAGACGCGCCTACAACAGCGGACCGACCGCAAGGGCGCGAGCTTCTCGTTCTCTTATGATGAGACCGGAAACCTATTGCGCGAGAGCGGACCCGTCGCCGGCTGGACGCGGACTCACTCCTACTATTCGACCGGCCAGCGTTCCTCCACAACCGACGCCAACGGGCATCGAACGTCTTTCGCATACGACGAGTACGGTCATCTTTCGCAAGTCACCGATGCCGAAGGCGGCGTGACCGATACGGTCTGGCTTCCGAGAAGCCTTCCTCTCGAGCAGCGTGACGCTCGTGGCGAGCTGACAACGTTTGATCACGACTCGCTGGGTCGCGTGACACAAAAGGAACTGCCGCCCGTTCCGGGTCAAGCTGGGACCGAAACCACCGTGTATGACGATGTTGGCCGCATGGTCACGAAGCACGATGCGCTTAGCCGCGCCAGCGTCACGGAGTTTGATCGAGAAGGCCGCGTGGTGGCGATGGTGAACGCCTCAGGAGCTCGTCGCGAGGTGATCTTCAATCCGGCTGGCGACAAGTCAACTGAGGTTTCGTGGTCAGACGTTGGCACTCCTCCGGAGTCGCGGTCTTTCACCTATGACCTGTTGGGTCGACTGAGCGAACGGCTTGATCCCGAGGGTCGTCGTACGGTGTACAGCTATGACGCGGTGGGCAACGTGCTCTCTGAAGAGACTACCGACGTGAACGATACGACCTTCGCGCGGCGACGCACGGAGTTTGCGTATGACTTTCTCGGGCGGATGATAGAGAAGCGCCGGCTTGCCGGCGCCGAGACTGCCGCGATGCAGATGGAGTACGACGGCGAGGGCAACAAGTTGCTTGAGCGAGATGCTCTCGGCCGCGAGATGACCTTTGTTTACGACGGCCTCAATCGTCTGGTGGAGGTCACGGCTCCTGATTTTCGTCCCGGCTCTAGGACAGAGACGACGCGGGAGTGGGACGGCAACGGAAACCTGATCGCGGAGGTCATCAGCAACGAAAAGCTGTCTGAGGGCTCGTGGGTGCCGGCGCATCAGTCGCGCACGTTCGAGTACGACGGGTTGAATCGCCTGGTTGAGAGCGTCGACGCGGAAGGCAACATTTCGTCGCGCGAGTACGACGCGGTGGGCAATTTGCTTGTCGAGATCGATCCTCGGCCGTCTCGGATCGAGCATGCATACGACGCTCGCAACCGACGAATCGAAACACTTGAGCAGCTTGCAAGCGGCAATTTGCAAACACAGTTTGAGGTGGACGCGGTTGGCAACGTGGTGAAGACCACACTGCCGAATGGCAATGAGGTGGAGCAGACATACGACACGCTCAATCGGCCGACCACGTCTTCGGATGCGCTTGGCCCGCTCTTGAGCATGGAGTACGACGCCCGCGGCAACGTGACCGCGAGCGAGGACGCTTTGGGTCGACGCACCGAGACGACCTACGACGGGTTGAACCGAGCACTGGAGACTCATCTTCCCGAAGATCGCACGGAGAGCTATGGCTACGACGTGGTGAGCAACCGACTCTCTCAAGAGGACGCCCTGGGCCGCGAGACCCGTTTTGAGTACGACCGCTTAGACCGCCTGGTGACGACGCGTTTTCCGGACGTGGGCACAGGCCTCGGCGGTGATGGCCCTCCCGCGTCGTACGAGGCAAGCGCGACCTACGATCTCGCGGGCAACCGCCTAACTGAGACTGACGCGTTGGGCCGCGCCACAAGCTTCACTTACGACGCTCTTAATCGCGTTGTGCTCGAGACGTCTCCGGATCCGCTGAACTACACACGTGGCTTTGCTTACGACGCCGTTGGCAACTTGGTGCAGGAGATCGACGGTCGGGGCATCGTGACTGAGCACACGTTCGATCGAGAGAATCGTCGTGTGAAACAGCGCCGCGACGGCGTATTGATGGTGGCCAACACCTACGACGGCAAGGGAAACCGGATCGGACTTACCGACGCAAACGGCAATACAACCACGTGGGTGTATGACGAGCGCAATCTCGTGCTGCAAGAGAGCGCTCCTCTTGCTGCGATCACACACTTTGTGCGGGATTCGATGGGCGATGTTGTGGAGGAGACTGATCCTGAGGGTCGTTTGACGCTTCGCACGTTTGATGTTCGACGAAGGCAAACGAGTGAGACGAACGGTTTGGGTGAGACAGCAGAGTTTGTCTACGATCTCGCAGGCAACCGAACCGAAGTACACCGTCCGCAGCATCCTGAAGCCCCGTGGCTTTCCGAGTACGACGCAGCCAATCGCCTGACCAGCGTGACAGACCCGCTGGGCCACGCCACGCTCTTTGAGTATGACAAGGCCTCGAACCTCAGTGCACAGATCGACGCCAACGGTCGCCGGAAGACGTCGATGTACGACGCTTGGAACCGTCGCGTGGGGATGACCACCGCAGTAGGCACGGGCCAAGAGGCGAGTCGCTCGTGGGGCTATGACGGTGCCTCGAACTTGGTGGAGGAGAGGGACTACAAGGGACAGTTAACCGCCTCGGCCTTCGATGTGATCAACCGACTGGCGTTGCGAGAGTTCGCGCTGCCGGAAGTGCCCACAGGAAATGACCTGCTTCGTATCGAGCGTATCTACGACGAAAACTCCAACCCAACGCAGATCACCGAGACCTACTCCGGCTTGACCGGCTCGCGAATCACGCAGCGATCGTACGACAACTTCGATCGCTTGAGCGATGTGACGGATGCTCGCGGAGAACACCTTCACTACGACTACGACCCAAACGGCAATCGGACGCGCCTGGTAGACGCTGACGGTACGGTCACGAGCTACGACTTCGACGCCGTGAACCGGATGTCATTCGTCCTGACCACGACGGGTGGTGAACCGGTGATCACAACCTACAGCTACACGCGAGCGAGTGAGCTGGCTGGCACGGTGAGCGCCGATGGCCTGGTGACAGAACAGGCATACGACAGCGCGGGCCGTCTCGAGAGCATCACCAACTCGGTCAGCACCGCCATCACATCGTCGTACGTGTACACCTACGACGCCAATGGCAATCGACTGACGCAAGTGGAGGTGAACGGCGGAGCGATGGAAGAGACGACCTACGCCTACGACACATCCGATCGTTTGATCGAGGTGGCGTATCCGGAGGAGACCGTCACCACCACGTACGATGCAGTGGGCAACCGGTTGACAGAGATCACGGTCGATTCGGCCGGTGGGCCGAGCTCAGACAAGACCTGGAACTACGACGCGCGCGATCGCCTGACGCAAGTGAGTGATGCGCTCAACGCGTCTGGCACGGTTACGTATACATACGACGCCAACGGCAACCAGCGCTCACGCACACAAAACGGCACGATCCGCGACCAGCAATTCGACGTGCGCAATCAGCTGACCGAGATCAGTGATGGCGGCAGCATGTTGATGCGTTTCCTCTACGACCACTCCGGTTTGAGAGTGCGCAAGAGCGGCCCGAATGGCGTGGTGCGCTACGTCTACGACGATCGAGCGGTATTGCAGCAAACCGACGACAACGGCGCCACGATTTCGAAGTACGAGTACGGTCCTGACCGACTCCTCTCGATGCATCACACGACCGAAGGTCGTCAGCACTACGCGTTTGATGGCCTGGGCTCTGTGGTCAACCTGGTGAAGTCGACCGGTGCACTACAAGCGCGCTACCAGTACGACGCTTGGGGCAATCCACGGGGTGGTGCCGGCTCGAGCTTCAGCCCGTTTGGGTTTACCGGTCACGAGCTGGATGGGGAGACGGGACTCTATTACGCCAAGGCCAGATTCTATGACCCGGAAGCCGGACGCTTCCTGAGTGAAGATCTCTTCGAGGGGACTACCGATGATCCGCCTTCGCTGCATCGCTACACCTACGCCAAGGTCAATCCAACTGTCTACTGGGATCCGACGGGCGAGATCGCGATTCTCAGGGAACTGGCTGACCGGTTCCGCAGGGGCGGCGTGGAGGCTGCTGCTGAACTTTCCGGTCTGATCTCCGATTTGGACTTTCTCCCACAATCTGTCAAGGCCGATGCCGCGCTCGCGCTTGGTGTTCTGGGCGCTGGCGCAGAGACGGCGGCAGGCGCGGTTGATGCCGTGAACGTGGTTGCGAACGCTTTGGTAGCGGGTGCGGCCCCGAATAGCTCACTTGGACAAGAGTCGGCCGACGAGTTGGTCGAGACGGAGCGGAATGTCCGTACGGCCGTGCGCACCGTGATCGAGAACCCAGGGGCCGTTGCGAAGGCTGTTGGGCAATCTGTTGTGGATACTGCGGTCGGGGTGGCGACGGGTGACGCTGAGGCGGTCACTCGGGCTACGGCCTTTGCTGCTGAACTGGGTGCTGGCGCAGGTGTGGCGGGGCAAGGTGTGAGGGCGGCGCGAAGAGGTGGGAGGAGGGCGTCGAGGTCTGATGCCGAGGTGGGCACAGGGAGTGCGGATCCGGAGTTGGTGAGGAAGACGAACGCTGGCCAACGGGGTGGAGAGCAGACGTCCTCCGGCGGAACCGAAGCGGGCCCAGCCATCATTGAATCGCGAGGTGCGAATCTAGTGGAGAATGGCACCGTAATGGGATCGGCGAGGACCTCGAGATCGATAGTGACCAGTATCAGGGCTGCTTTGGGAGAAGCCGAAGCGTACAAACAGGCGCTCAGAGATGGTGAGATCGGGCTCCAGAGTCCGCTTCACGCAAATGCTCCTGGGCCGGACTTCATCACGGCCCAACTAGATTCTCGTGGTCAGTTTCGCATCTTCGTCACCGACGTCAAGTCGTCTACTGTTGGTAGATTTCCGACTCCGAAGACGTTTGTCAGGACGGATTGGGGCAAACACGTTCGTGAAGCACTTGAGCGACTGGACCTGGGCAACCCCGAGCTTGAGGCACTGGTTCGAGATGCTTTTGATAATGGCCGAGTTTTCCCGAGGCAGACCAATGTTGACTACTCTCCGTCGGGCCAGGGGAGGATCGAGTAGATGAGCGGTTCGTTGACGACAATTGAGCTATGGAATCAGATCGCCATGAAACGCCCTCGCTACTGGGCGGACCTCTCAGAGCTAGGGAAGCACGAAAGTTCGTGTCTCCAAGATGGAGTGGCTGCGATGTACCTGCTGGGCGAAGGCTTGGTGGTGATGCCGTCGCTCGGTGATGCGCTTCCTGATGCTCGAATTAGTTCAGTCGGGATAGCTTTGCAAACAGGCTATTTTTCCATTGGTGGCTCAACAGTCTCGCCGATCGCAACCTGGCATCGCCTATTTGGGCATTCCTTGGTCGGCTCGGCAACCGACTGGTTGGTGTGGCTGGAGGGCAGGCCGAGGGTGCCGATGGACATGACTTCCGAAGCCGATGGGTTTAGATTGAGATTCGGCAGAGTGCTAGAACTTCATTTCCTTGCGACCGATGGTGTGGCAGCGGATCCCGCGGACTCGACGCTGGCTGCTGTACGACTGTTCCTTCAGCAGGATTGGTTGCTTGACGACGTGCCGGAGATCCAAGAGGCGGCGGCCTGCGTCACCCCAGCGAGAGGTGCCGGCCCGATGTAGAGTGCCAGCGTTTCCGCGGCTTTGTGGAGAGTCGCAGGCCTTTGGCCCCTCCCACCCCAGATAGGACACCGCCTCCGGCGGCGGCTCAGACTCTCAGATGCGGTTGAAACATAGCGACGTGCACCCGCCCGCCCAGGCTTCGCTGCACGCGCTCGCCCTCCGCTCCACCCGTCGCCTTCGGCTCACCCCTCCCGCCGCTCCGGGACCGGTCCACCGCGCTCGGCACACCTCGCGCCACTCTCTCCCGGCCACCCGCCCGCGTGTCGCGTGGCGTGCAGAGATCGCTCATCCGGTAATGCAGCATTACCAGACGTGTCCCTCGAGCGCGCTAGCTCGGGCCTTCACACCCGCACGCCCACCCATCGGCCTTTACATAATCGGAGACTATGTAAACCTGGTCGGGCTCAAATCCCCACGCCTGAACCGCGACTGTCACGCACCACCGCGAAGCGGCGGAAGACTCCTTCGCGCCCGGCGTCGCCGCCGCCATGAACGCGGGCCGCAATGTCCGCCCCGCACCCGCTGCGCGTTCAATAAACCGCGGTTGCCCCGGCCGTGCTGTCCGCCTTTGAGGGCGTCCACCACGGCCTCGCGCGATCGACGCATGAACGCGACGGCATAGAAGGTGGCGCCCCCGTCGGCCTGCTGGCCGCCGCGCTGCCACCCGGAGCCGACTCCGGCGATCAACTCTCGCTGGTTTGAGCGTACCCCGGTGCTCGGTCGCATCAAGGGCGCTTCGCAACCCTTGACCCGTCCTGCGCTCCGGGGTGATTGCTATTGGGCGAGAAAGTATGGAGTGATCTTGGCTGGCTGCTGCAGTTAGATTCTCCAACGACCGTTGATGTAGTTGGGCGAGGAGGGTTCACCTGCCGCTTGCCAGAGTGCGTCGAAAACGGGTCTGATCGTGGTGTCGAGATCGTCATCAAAGTTAGTGAGCGTGAGCTCTGGTAGTTGCAAAACGTCTCTGTCAAACGGGGTGAGGAGCCATTGTTTCCCCCACATCGAGACTCCTTTTGTTTGGAGGAGCGAGGTGAACACAAAGAACGGTGGAGCGAGTTCCATGTCCTTTAGGGCGGCTCTCATATGCAGTGCTGACTCGAGTAGGTCCTGCTCAAGTACGGCGCTTGCGAAGCCTCGTTTGTCGGGGCTTCCAGCCTGTCGAAGGCGGCATTCAATGGTGACTTCTATAGCGCAGTTTCGGAACGCTTGCGCGTAGAACCTTGCAGGTTGCTGATCTGCGGAGCTGTGATTTGAGATGGCGATACCGTCAAGATTGAAACGCGGGCTGCCGGCTCTTCCCCCGAACCTGCTTTGTAGGACCTCTTTGAGGGTTTGGGGATCTCTGATTTCTCCTGACGCAAATGTTTCCATCGGCACAACAAGCATTGTGGCCCTCGGCTGATCTGAGGCCATTGGAACCGGTGTTTGGCCCGCATAGATCTTTGCGATGCGATCATCACGAAAGTTACGGATACTTTTTTCGAGCTCTCCGGAAGCCAGAAATTCTTGTCCGATCTGTGCGGTGTCGAGCGCGTATTTGCCTGCGGCGTTTCTGGAGTAGAACTGGGAGTTTCTGCTGGTGTAGCGATGTGGTCCGTTCCAGGAACGCGGGATCTTGGCTATCAGGACAGGATCTCTTCCGTCTTCTTCTAGCAGACGGAAATGCACTGAGACGCGTGGATCTGTGGAATCTCGTACGCAGTTTTCGAGCTGGAGTACATCTTGCTCACCGCGAAAATCCTGAAGGCCACGGATGCTCTCTGGAATGCCAGTAGCTTTGCCGTTCTCATCACGCTCTTCGTCAGCTCCAAAGATGAGTAGCCCGCCAGCTGCGTTGGCGAAGGAGGTGACATCTTTGAGGAACTCGTTGAGCCCTTCTCTTCCGGGAAGGTCGCGTTTGTAGTCGAGGGTGCGACCTTCCGGGGTCCTTTGCTCTACGAGATTCTCGAGGTCTTTGAAGGTGATGATGTCGAGCAGTTTGTGAATCACGCCGGGTCCTAAGTCGCAGGACTGCTGCCTTCGGTGAGCAGCAGGGCTTCTACGACATCGGTCAAGAGTTTGAAGGTGGTTTCGCCGAGTTTTCCGGCTGCTTTCTCAGTGGCCTTTGTCGCGACCTTCGCAACGAACTGGCGGAGCTTTGAGATTTCGGGATCATCCCTAACGTCTTGATTCTCAGGGGCGAGGGTGATCACCGCGACGCCAATTCCTCTCTCCGCCCATTCTTCGAGAACGTTTGAGCCCTCGATTTTGTAGTCCTCGATAGCGCGCCGGGCATCGCGTAGCAAGTGCAGGATTCTCTGCCTCAAGGGGGCGGGGAGGTCTTCGTGCTCATTGAACTTGTCGATGAGATCGCTGATGTCATCTTCCAGCTCGCGGAGCGTCTCGGTATCTAGGTGGGCGTTGTCCTTAGCGTGGCGTGAGAACCAATCGGCGCACGCGCTCAGTGCGCCTAGAGCGGCGGGGTCAATGTGCTTGCTGACCTGCTCCCAGGGAGATGTCATCGCAGTGGGATTAACCGTCGTGCGAAGCCTCTGAATGGGTAGCCGTTGCCCAGAGAAATTGAAGACATCTTCTTCTTCGAGTCTGTCGCCTGTTAGCAACACCTCTTCGATGAGGAGTTCGATTTTGGCAATCTTGATGAATAGCTGGGGACCGTTGCCAGGCTCCCCAAGAACGGAATTCCAGGCTTGCCAGGCTTGGACATTCTTTTGTAGATCCGCTTCTAGCATCAGCTCGTGTAGCCGGCCAGCAGCATTATCGGTCTTAACGGGCATGTATAGATCCGGATTGGAAAGGTGGCGCTTGACCCGAACGGGTGCCTACGGCGCGAAGGCGTGTCGAGTTTTTGCTTTTCTGATGAGCGAGTCGACGACGAAGAGGATTCGGTCCCGGTCATCGCCTCTGAGTGTGTCGATGGCTGTTCCGCGACAATTACTTTGGCCGGTCGCGCCAATTAGAATGGCCGGTCCCGCGGCTCCTGTTCGCTGAGTGAAAGTTGTACCCGAGGAGGATCTCGGGATGATTCACAACGAGCAGGTACTTCTGATGAGGAGACT
>JAJCXN010000004.1:0-162500 GCA_029263415.1 Acidobacteriota bacterium | reverse complement strand
ACGTGTGTAGCCCTGGACATAAAGGCCATGAGGACTTGACGTCATCCCCACCTTCCTCCCCGATTTCCGGGGCAGTCTCCTTAGAGTTCCCAGCATTACCTGATGGCAACTAAGGATAGGGGTTGCGCTCGTTGCGGGACTTAACCCAACATCTCACGACACGAGCTGACGACAGCCATGCAGCACCTCCATAGAGGTCCCCGAAGGGAAAGGACTATCTCTAGAACGGTCCTCTATAGTTCAAACCCAGGTAAGGTTCTTCGCGTTGCATCGAATTAAACCACATGCTCCACCGCTTGTGCGGGCCCCCGTCAATTCCTTTGAGTTTCAGCCTTGCGACCGTACTCCCCAGGCGGGTCACTTAACGCGTTAGCTAAGGCACCGCAGGGGTCGATACCCGCAGCACCGAGTGACCATCGTTTACAGCATGGACTACCAGGGTATCTAATCCTGTTTGCTCCCCATGCTTTCGCGCTTCAGCGTCAGTAACGGTCCAGGTAGTCGCCTTCGCCACTGGTGTTCCTCCCAATATCTACGCATTTCACCGCTACACTGGGAATTCCACTACCCTCTCCCGTACTCTAGTCTGGCAGTATCGAAGGCAGTTCCACGGTTGAGCCGTGGGATTTCACCTTCAACTTACCAAACCGCCTACACGCCCTTTACGCCCAATAAATCCGAATAACGCTTGCCCCCTCCGTATTACCGCGGCTGCTGGCACGGAGTTAGCCGGGGCTTCCTCTGATGGTACCGTCAAGGGTTTGAGTTATTAGCTCAAACTTTTTCTTCCCATCTGACAGAAGTTTACGACCCGAAGGCCTTCATCCTCCACGCGGCGTTGCTGCGTCAGGCTTTCGCCCATTGCGCAATATTCCCTACTGCTGCCTCCCGTAGGAGTCTGGACCGTGTCTCAGTTCCAGTGTGGCCGATCACCCTCTCAGGCCGGCTATCGATCGTCGCCTTGGTAGGCCATTACCCCACCAACTAGCTAATCGAGCGCGGGCTCCTCCAGGAGCGGTAGCTTTCAAGAAGAGGCCACCTTTCCCCTTCCAATCGGAATCGGAAGGACGTATGCGGTATTAGCTCGAGTTTCCTCAAGTTGTTCCCCACTCCTGGGCAGATTGCCCACGTGTTACTCACCCGTTCGCCACTCTACTAACAGACCGAAGTCCGCTTTCGCGTTCGACTTGCATGTATAAGGCACGCCGCCAGCGTTCATTCTGAGCCAGGATCAAACTCTCCAGTTTTAATATCCTGACATCAGTAAGTTGCTAGGCCCGAAGGCTTCGCGTTTCACTGACGCATTGTTTCTTCAGTTATCTGTACGATGTTCTTTAACGACGTCTGAAGCAGACGTCGAAGGAATTGGCGTTAACCAATCGTCTCTCTATTCAGTTTTCAAAGAACCAATAACCTCTTTCGAGGCCTGCATCCTGAAGCCTTAGAGGCGCGGACCAAGAGGCCAGCCCCCCGACTCCTGAAGCGGACGCGAAGTCTAGGTGACCCTAGGATCCGTGTCAAGAACTTTCATTCAGAATCTTTGCCGCTCTTTCGCGGCTCAGCTAGAAAGTGCCGAGCCCCGCAAGCAAACCAGATCCGAGGCCATTCCGACCCCTGCCGACCGATCCGAAGACCGAACGACCCGAACTTCCGTTCAATCTGAGACCGACACCGGTCTACCACTAAGCTCTGATCCCTGGCCCTTGACCCCTGAGACAGGGAGCCCTGGTTCGAGAACCGGGCGTACAAGGCCGAACAGGTCGGTGAGCCGAGTGGCGAGGCGGGTCGCGCGTCGCAGAAAGAGATTCTAGAACGACCCTTCTCTACGAGTCAACAAGTTCTTCAAACAATTCCGCAAAGAATGGCCAGATTCTCAGTCCTGGCGCTAGCCACTCCCGAACGGGTCCGCGGAGCCCCGCAGCTCTAACGGAAGCACACGCGCCGGCCCTCGACCACCCAGGGCTCAACCAGCAGCCGATGAAGTGCTGCCTTGTAGGCAATGTGCTCCTCATGCAGCACTCGGCTGGCCAGGGTCTCTGGGGTGTCGTCGCTGTTCACCCAGACCACCCGTTGCTCGACAACCGGCCCGGTGTCTAGTCCAGCGTCGACGAGGTGTACGGTGCAGCCTGAGACCCGCACGCCGTAGTCGAGCACTTGCTTATGCACATCGAGGCCGGGGAAGCTTGGCAGGAGGCTTGGGTGGATGTTGAGGATGCGCTCCGGGTAGCGCTCAATGAATGCCTTCGACAGGAGCCGCATGTAGCCCGCGAGACAGATCCACTCGCAGCCGGCAGAGTCAACCGCCGCAAGCACACGCCGCTCGTGCTCTGCGCGCTTCAAACCCCGATGCTCAATGACAGCGGTTTCTAGCCCCATTTGGCGAGCGCGGTCGATTCCCTCGGCGCCGGCGACGTTGCTTAACACTAAGGCGATCTCAGCCGGCACCTCCCCCGCTGCACACGCTTGGGCCAAAGCGAGGAAGTTGCTACCGCGCCCGGACAGTAGGATTCCGAGCCGAGTCACATCAGACACGAGGGCTGAAAGGAGCGCTAACCATCGACTTCGACCGGTGCATGTTCGACTCCACCATCGAGCTGCAACACAACACTCGGAGAAGCGCCCGATTCTGCAGCCTGCACGGTCCCAATCGGCTTTCCCTTGGCTCCCGACACTCGTAAACTAGCAAGCACCTCGGATGCAGCGTCTGGCGCCACCACCAGCACCATCCCAACGCCCATGTTGAACACTCGGAACATTTCTTCGGTCCCGACATCGCCCCACTCTTGAATCCGATGGAACAGTTCTGGGATCTCCCAAGTACCGCCGCGAATCTCAGCCCGCAATCCGCTGGGCAGGATGCGCGGAACATTGTCCAGCAAGCCACCACCAGTGATGTGGGCGAGGCCCCGCAGACCAGGGTTGCTGAGCAAGGGGCCGATCGCAGAGAGGTAACTCAGATGCGGAGCGAGCAAGACGTCTCGAACGGTCTGTCCCGTTCCTTCAACCTCGTCGCCGAGCCCTAGCCCCTTGTTCTCCAGAATGGCCCGACGTGCCAGCGAGAACCCGTTGGTGTGGAGTCCAGCCGACTCAAGGCCGATGAGCAGGTCCTGCGCTCGGATACGGCTGCCATCGAGCAGGCTGGGGCGATCCACGATGCCGACAATGAAACCGACCAGCTCGTAGTCGCCGGCCTTATAAAAACCCGGCATCTCTGCCGTTTCACCGCCGAGTAGCGCACACCCGTTGTCGCGACAAGCGGCAGCAACTCCTCCGACCAGTTGCCCCATGGTCTCTGACTCAAGCACACCAGCCCCAACATAGTCCATGAAGAACAAGGGTCTTGCGCCTTGCACGAGGATGTCGTTGACGCAGTGGTTGACCAGGTCGCCGCCAACGGTACTGTAGTCACCAGCCATCGCCGCGACCATCAGCTTAGTACCAACACCATCCGCCGAGGAGACTAAGATTGGCTCGTCGTAGCCGCTGGGCACTCGAAAGAGACCGCCGAACCCGCCGATCTCACTGAGGACCCCTGCAGTCTGGGTGGAGCGCACCAGCTCCTTGATACTCGAAAGCGCACGGTCTTGTGCGTCGATGTCGACACCTGCTCGGGCGTACGCGCTAGAAGATTCTTGGCTCAACTCGCGACCCTCTAGACCACAGATACCTGACGATCATCATCTGCGAGTTCCGTGCGCAGTGGGAACAGAACTCGCTGCGCCGTAGCCCCCTCCTCAAGCGGCACCGGGTACTTACCAGTCCAACAGGCCGAGCAGTAAGCGGTCGTGTCTTCCGGCTCGCTGGGCGGCCGCACTTCATCGACCGATTTGACCAGACCCTCAAGACTCAAGTAGGCAAGGGTGTCGGCCCCGGTGAACTTTCGGATCCCCTCAAGATCGAGGTTTGACGCGATCAGTTCTTCACGGGTTGGCGTGTTGATTCCGTAGTGACACGGATAGGCCGTCGGTGGCGACGGGATCCGCAGGTGGACCTCCTTGGCGCCGGCCTCGCGAACCATGCGCACGATCTTCTGCGAGGTCGTTCCACGCACGATCGAGTCGTCCACCAGAATCACGCGCTTACCCTCAATCAACTGCCGGATGGGATTGAGCTTCACACGCACTCCAAAGTGACGGATCGAATCCTTGGGCTCGATGAAGGTACGGCCGACGTAGTGATTCCTGATCAGCGCAAATTCAAACGGAATGCCCGACTCGCGCGAGTACCCGAGCGCAGCAAACAGCCCGCTGTCAGGCACCGGGACTACGAGATCCGCGGGCACACCCGATTCCTGCGCCAGTCGCGCTCCCATGCGCAAGCGGCTCTCCGAGACAGGTCGATCAAAGACCTCGCTGTCGGGCCGTGCCAGGTACACGTGCTCGAACAAGCACTTTGCGTGCTGGGCACGCTGAGGCAAGCAGAAAGATTCGACCTCGGTGCCGCGTGCGACCAAGACCTCGCCCGGCTCGAGCTCGCGTTCACGCTCCGCTTGGAGCAGATCGAACGCGCAGCTCTCCGACGCGAACACCGGACAGTCCTGATAGCGCCCAAGCGCTAGTGGTCTGAATCCGTGCGGGTCGCGAGCTGCAATCAGGCACTGCTCAGTCACCAGCAGCAACGAGTAGGCCCCGGTGACTTCTCTTAGAGCCGCCAGTAGCGACTCGACCACGTCGGCACGCGGGTTGCGCGCCATCAAGTGGAGAATGACCTCGGTATCGCTCGAGGTTTGAAAAATCGATCCGTCCGCTTCGAGCTCTTGGCGCAGCCTTGCCGCGTTTGCGAGGTTGCCGTTGTGAACGATTCCCAGCGGGCCAACAGACGTGTTGACCACGATTGGCTGCGCGTTCGAAATCACGCTGGTGCCGGCGGTCGAGTAGCGGGTATGACCGATGGCGCGCGAGCCCGGTAAACGCTTCAGTGCATTACCGCCGAAGATGTCTGCAACCTCTCCCATGCCACGCTCTGCGTGCATCTGGGAATCATCCCAGGTCACTATCCCCGCGCTCTCTTGCCCTCGATGCTGCAAAGCATAGAGGCCCAAGTAGGCGAGGTTAGAAGCTTCCGGGTGACCCTCGACCCCGAAGATTCCACACATCGTTCGCTAGCCCTCCTGCCACCAAGAGGTCGCTTGCGAGCCCGAAACGGATTCGCAGCAGCAACGCTTGGTGGAGCCAACGGTCGCGCTCATCATGGGCGCAAGCATGTCACGAAAGCGGGTGGCGTTTATGGTCATTGAATGGTTCGCCCGGTCACAGTGGAGCGCATTTCAACCTAAAGGCCCAGCGCCTTGGGCAGTGCGCTTCTCCAAGTCCTTCGCAGGTACTCAACCGAATGGGAAAACGAGCCGCCTTCAAAGCCGCAATCGAGAGTTGAACCGCCAACCTGACCAATCTCAGCCGCACCAACGCCGAGTGCAGCGGCCGCCTCGTGAACGGTGTCGGCGTGCTCTTGAGTCACCGCCACCAGAGCGCGACCCTGAGTCTCTGAAAACAGAGCGGTCGCCTCCAAAGCAGTTGACACACTGGCTCCGATCCCTGAGCCGCCAACACACATCTCGGCCAGAGCGAGCGCCAGCCCACCCTCAGAGAGATCGTGCACCGCAGACACAGAGCCGTCCCGGTGTAACTTACGCAGCAGGGTGGCTAAAGCGAGCTCGGCACTAAGGTCGACATTCGGAGGCGCACCGGCTTCAATCCCGTGCAAGATCCGCGCGTAGACCGAGCCGCCAAGCTCGAGACGTGTCGAGCCGAGCAGGAACAACCGATCGCCGTCGCGCCAGAACGAAGATCCGCAGGTCTGGTGCGAGCGCGCATCAATCTCTTCGATCAGCCCAACCATTGCCACCGTCGGTGTGGGATGGATCGAGGTGCCTTCGGTCTCGTTGTAGAGCGAGACGTTGCCGGAAACCACCGGCACTGAGAGAGCGTCGCACGCTTCTGCCATGCCGCGAATGCACTCGCGCAGCTGGAACGCGACCTCAGGGTTCTCGGGGTTGCCAAAATTCAAGCAGTCACTCAGTGCCAGCGGCGTCGCGCCCACGCAGGCCAGGTTCCTGACTGCCTCTGCGACCGCCTGGCGACCGCCCTGGCGCGGACCGAGCGAGCAATAGACCGGGTTCACATCCGACGTCAGCGCGAGCCCCGAAGAGAGCCCCTTGACTCGAATCACGGCGGCGTCACCGCCTGGACCGACCAGGGTGTTGCTTCTGACTGTTGAGTCGTACTGACCGTAGATCCAGGACTTGTCGCCCAGATCGGGCGTGTCCAACAGGGCGATCAGGTCCGCGCCTGGATCGCTGCTCGAAGGCACGTCAGCCCCAACCGTCGGAGCCGGTTCGCGCACCGGCCGCTCATAGATGGGCGCCTCATCAACGAGCGGCCTCACCGGCATATCGGCGACCACGTCGCCGTCGTAGCGCAACAAGGCTCGCCCAGACTCGGTGACCCGACCAATCGGAACGACCGACAGGCCCCACTTCTCGAACACCTCAGTCAGCACATTCTCCTTGCCTTGCTCAGCAACTAGCACCATGCGCTCTTGCGATTCGGACAGCATCAGTTCGTACGGTGTGAGCCCCGGCTCGCGCAACGGCACCTTCTCGAGGTCGACCTCAAGGCCGGTCCCGCCTCGATCTGCCATCTCAAAGCAGCTACTGGTGAGACCTGCAGCGCCCATGTCCTGAATCGCTACCACAACTCCGCTCTTCATCGCCTCAATGCAAGCCTCGAGCAAGACCTTTTCGGTGAACGGATCGCCGACCTGAACGGTCGGACGTTTGGTTTCGCTCTCCGCATCAAACGACTCAGACGCCATGGTCGCACCATGAATCCCGTCGCGGCCGGTGCGAGCACCAACGTAGAGAATCGGGTTGCCAACACCGGTCGCACTCGCGGTGAAGATCTCTTCTTCGCGACAAACGCCAAGGGCGAACGCGTTGACCAAGATATTGCCGTTGTAAGCAGGATGAAACTGGGTCTCGCCGCCAACCGTCGGGACCCCGACACAGTTGCCGTAGTCGCCAACACCACGAACAACGCCATCTACAAGATGCCGCATGCGTGGAGCCTCTAGATCACCAAAGCGGAGCGCATCCATGCATGCAACCGGTCGAGCGCCCATGGTGAACACATCTCGCAGAATGCCACCAACCCCAGTGGCGGCGCCCTGATACGGCTCGATGTAGGACGGGTGATTGTGGCTCTCCATCTTAAAAGCGGCAACCCAACCGTCACCGATCGAGACGACGCCTGCGTTCTCGCCCGGCCCATGTACGACATGCGGCCCGCTCGTAGGAAACTCGCGCAGCCAGGTCTTCGACGACTTGTAGCTGCAATGCTCGGAGAACAGAGCAGAGGTAATACCGAGTTCGGTGAAGGTCGGCTCGCGACCCAAGAACCCGCGCAGCAACGCAAACTCCGCCTCATCCAATCCATGCTCAGCGGCAAGCTCAGCGGTGATCGGCGGCTCTTCGCTAATCCGTTGCTTAGCAAGCGCCAGGCTCTCAGGGGTGCCGGTCGGGTCGCTCATATCTCTCACAGAGGCCACTAGGCGACTCCCTCAGCAGCTGCGGCGGATGCCAGCACACCCTCGAGCAGTCGCAAGCCGTCGGTGTTGCCAAGCAGCTCCTCGGAGCAGCGCTCCGGGTGAGGCATCAACGCACAGACGTTGCCAGCTGCGTTGCAGATGCCTGCAATCGCCCGCGCTGATCCATTCGGATTGGTTTCAGAATTTGGATCGATCGTGCCGTCTTCGCCGCAGTAGCGAAACACCACCTGCCGATCTCGCTCGAGCTCGTCGAGTCGCTCGTCGGTGTCTACATAGTTGCCCTCGGCGTGTGCGATCGGGATGCGCAGAACATCGCCCTGGCGCAGCCGAGCGGTGAACGCCAAGTCGGCGCGCTCAACCCGAATGTTGACGTCGCGCGAGAGGAACCGGAGGCTACGGTTGCGCCGCATCGCACCAGGGAGCAGTCCCGATTCGAGCAAGATCTGGAAGCCATTGCAGACACCGAGCACGGGGCCACCCTTGTCTGCAAACTCTTTGACCGCCGACATCACCGGTGAAACGGCCGCCATTGATCCGGCCCTCAGATAATCGCCATACGAGAAGCCGCCCGGCAGCAAGACGAAGTCGCAACCTGAAATAGTCGGGTCTTGGTGCCACAAGAAGCAAGCTTCTTGGCCCAGCACGTGGCCCATCGCGTGGTAGAGATCGTGGTCGCAGTTGCTTCCCGGGAACACGACCACGCCGCACTTCATCGGGTTACTCCGGCGGTCGAGTCCTCCCCGGAGAGGATCTCAACCGAGTAGTCCTCGGTCACCGTGTTCGCCAGCAAGCCTTCGCACATCTCACCGAGACGCGCAAGCGCCGCGCCCTCGTCGGCAGCCGCGACCTCCATGCTGAAGACCTTGCCGGCTCGCACGTCAGCAACATCGGCAAAGCCTAGTCGGCCCAGCGCGTCTTGGATCGCCTTGCCCTGTGGATCGAGAATTTCGGCGCGCGGGAAGACGTGCACTCGCGCTTTCAACCGGTGCGGAGGGGAAGAACCTTCAGACGACATGAGTTGCTCCGTTGCGCTGAATCAAGCTTTGAGGGGGTGAGGCCTCGAAAGGGTCTGAACCAATGGGCCGGATCATAGAGCAGTCCCGCCTTCGGTGCTGGGTTTTGACGCACGGATCTTGCGCGAAGTCGAAAATCCCGGTCCAAATGCGACCACAACCTCCATTCGGGGTTTCGGTGGAGGCTAGGGGGCGTCGCGATCGACTATCGTTGACTCACGACGCACCCGGCCGCGCTGCCGTTTGGGTACTGCCCGTCGCAGACTGCGACCCTTGATCAGTATCCCGACCGTCCGCGGTGGGATTACGACCTGCAAGATGAATCCAGTGCGAGGGCACATCTTGATCACTGACGACAACCTCGACCCCCTCGGCACCTTCTGCAGTCAAGGCCAGGGTGATCGCCTCGCGGGCGATCTCGGCGCGATTGTTGGTGCGCGACAAGTGAAAGGGCACCACCGTATGGAGTCGTTCGCTCACCAGCGTCGCCACCGCAGAAGCCGCGTCGGCGTTCGACAAATGGCCCGTGCGCGACGCTACCCTACGCTTCAGCGCGAACGGGTACGGCCCGGTCTCAAGCAAGTGGGAATCGTGGTTGGACTCTAGGATCAAAGCGTCTAGGTCCAAGAGAGAGCGCCAGCTGCGCTGCGTGACGCAACCCAAATCGGACGCGATGCCCAACCTCGCTCCCGAAGGATCCTCAAGCACATAGCCAACTGGATCGCGCGCATCGTGGGCGATTGGGAACGCAGTCACCTCCAGGCCGGCAACCAGAAACGGCCGATCGAGCACCACTTCCTCGTGGGCAAGGCGCCGGATCGCTGCGCCGTAGAACGTGCGCTGCGTTCCATAGAGCTTGAGCTTGAAGCGTTTAACCAACTGACGAACGCCGCGACAGTGATCACCGTGTTCATGGGTGAGCAAGACGGCCTTGAGCGACCGCGCCTCCGCCCCCACGGATCGCATTCGCTGTTCAATGTTGCGGCAAGAGAAGCCTGCATCGATCAAGAGGCTCCCCTTGGGCCCCTCGACCAGAACGCTGTTGCCAGCGCTTCCTGAGCCTAGGACCACGAATCGCGTCTTGGTCTCCGACTTGCGTTGCAGTGGTCGATTGCCACGGTCGGCCTCGCCTTGTCTTGCCGGACCCAGCGACGCTCCCGCATCAGCAAACAAGGAGAGCTGCTGCCCAGCCGTGGCTCCCGGCGATCGCTCCAGGAATTTCTTGATCAAAGCACGCACTCAGCCACCGCACGCGCATGCCGCGCGTTGACGAGGCTAGCCAACCACGTCCCGCTTGGGCTAGAACTGATAGACCTGGCCCTGCTCGAAGAAGCGCACACGCGCATCGTTAAGAGCTGCGACCTCTTCGCGGATCATCGCTTCGGACTGGGGCTTCATGTGGTGAATGTAGACCGGGACATCCTTAGTCAACTTTGCCAGCTCGGTCCTTAAGCTCGCGGGTGTCAGGTGACCCGAATCATCCGCGACTTGCTGGAGCTGGTTGTGGAAGCTGACATCAATGGCGACCGCCTTGAGGTTCTCGGTGCGACTTGCAACCTCCCACAGGCGCTCGGTGGGTCCGGTGTCGCTCGACCATAGGAACGCGCTGTTTCCGCTTTCGAGCAACAAGCCATGGGTGGGAACTACGTGGTTGACCCTGATCGGGGTGTAGGTGACGTCGCCAAGAACGAAACTCTCTTCGTCATCAAACGCCTCGAACTCCAATACCGGCTCGAGGTGGTTTGGTAGGCGAGTGAAGTCTGGCCAAGTGGAGCTGTTGAACACGTGCTTGCGCACCGCATACAGCGTCGCTTCAGAGCCGCGTATTCCCACCCCACCCTTGCGGCGACCAAAGACATTGTCCAGGAAGAAGGGTAGGCCGTTGGTGTGATCGGCGTGCGAATGCGTGAGAACAATAGCCTCCACATCGAGCTGACGCTCGATCTCCAGGCCCCGACACAGGCATCCTGCATCAATCGCCACCGTGCCGCCGACCAGCAAACAAGTGAGGCGGCACTCCGGAGTCTCCCCACCATAGGCACCAAGGACTTCAATTTCCATGAGAACTCATTGAATTGTACGAGGCCACCTGCCTGCGAACAACCCTTAAGCGAAAAGGATCTAGAAGCGTCGACCAACCCAAAAGCTGGTGAATGACTCTCCGCTGTCCTTGAAATCCCACCGTTTGCCAAAATCCCAGTGCAGATCGATACCTAAGAGGTTAACTGAGAGACCGAATCCATAGGACGCAATGCCGCCCTGCAGACGGCTGGTATCGCTATCGTAGAAGTTGAAGTCCCCCGCGTGATCAAAGTAGGCAGCGCCAACATCGAGGAAGATCCGTCCTTGGATGCCCTGAAAGCTGACGACCGGCGTGACGAAGAAATCGATCAACGGGAAGCGGACCTCGAAATTGGCGAAGAACCCACGATCTCCCACCAAATCTCTGAAGTCGACCCCGCGCAATGTGTCAAAGCCTCCAAAGTAGACAGGCGTCGGCGCGGTGCCGCCACGCACACTGCCGAATACGCGGGTCGCTATCAGACTGCGACGGGTCAGCGGGATGTACTTGCGAGCGTCCAGTTCTATCGACGAAGCGAGAGCGCTTGATTCCGGGTTGTTGGAATTGAACTCCGTGCTGTCGCCGGTATCCGGCGAATAGGAGCCCGACAGGCGAATCCGATGACCTCCGGAGGGTCCGCTGGCGCCGAAAACGGTGGTGTCGCTGACAAACGTGGCACCAACAAACGGGTAATCATCTTCGCGACGAAACACAGTTTGAATCTGGTCACCATTGTCGTCAAACACACCGGTGTTGTTAGGCCCAAAAGCGAACGACTCAAACCCAAACTCACGAAGCTCATAGCCAAGCTCGAACTCAACGCGCTTGCTAAAACTCAATGGGTAGGTCAGCGAGAACGAAGCGCCTTGCTGTTTGAAGGCATCCTGAGCGCGAACGATCCGTCCACCGTCGTCGAAATCCCGAGCGAGGAAGAAGACCTCATCGGAATAGAGATTCGCCGACCACTGCCAGCGTCGAGACAGATCGGTGTATCCCACCCGATACTGCGCAAATTTCTCAACCGACTGAATGAGCGCGAACAGTCGACGGTCGCCTAGAAAGTCCGAGAACTGGAGCACCACCTGAGCCAGCAGCGTCTGATTGTCGTCCACCCCCGCAACGGTATACGCGTCCTCTAAGAACAGCTTGAAGCCCTTCTTGTCCTCCTTGTTCGATTCGTCAATGGACACCAGGATGTCGGGCTCGAACACCGGCAGGTCGTCCGCCGTGGTGATCTGCATCTCTTCGAGTGGCGTCACCTCCAGCGGCTCAGTGATGTCAGTCTCATAAAGGTCAAAGCGGCCCTTCCAGTAGCCGGTGTAGACCAAACGGTTCTGCTTGCCCGGCTCATCCAGCACCGTCGGCTGGAAGCAACCGGTGATCGCATTGGTGAACTGGAGCAGCTCTTTGCGCTCAAGGTGGATGCCGAAGATGTTTTCCGCACCAGTCCGATCCGAGGTGAAGTACACCGTCGTGCCGTCCGGCGAGTACACCGGGTCGGTGTTGTAGAAATCGTCGTTGGTGATGCGGGTCCGTTCAGCTGGGTTGTCGATCTCGACTTCGAATAGCTGAGCGTTGGTACCTACAATGGAGGTAAAGACCAACTTCTTGCCATCCGGAGAGAACGAGGGAGCGCCGTCATACACGCTATCGTTGGTGAGGTTCCGAATCGAGAAGTCATCCAGGCTCAGCAAGAAGATGTCAACATTGCCTGCAAGATTGCCCGAGAACGCGATGGTGTTGCCGTCAGGACTCCAGGATGGAGCGTTCTGCTGCTCCACTTCCATGTCGATGATGCGGTCAACACCACCTTTGAGCACGTCGACCAGAGCCAGGCTGTAGCCTGCCTCCTTGCGAACGAACGCGGCCAACTGGTTGCCGTCGGGAGCGAAGGCGATGTCACGACCCTGTCGGCGACCTAAAGACAAGTGCTGGGCAACAAAGAACCGAAAGTCCAGCTGATTCCCTTTGGTGAGGTTACGGATCATGCGGCGCTTCTCAGCATCGAACAGCACGATGTCGATGTCTTGCTTAGCGGTACTAAACGAAGCCACCAAGTCGCCTGAGGGTGATGCAGCGGGCGACGTCTCTTGACTGTTCCCGCGCTCAGTACGGAAAGGTCTGCCAAAGTCGCTCGGCTCGCCGGTTTCGACCAGCTCCGGCAGATACTTCTTACGTAGCCAGCGCCTGAACTCCATGTCGAAGTCTTCCGGTTCGATCCGGAAAGCGCGCTCAACCGCTCGCCCAACACGGGCGCCGATGGTATTGCGAAACTCGAAGATGAAGTCGATAACCCCATCTTTGCCCCAGCGTTCCTCCATAAAATCGAAGACCGCATGGCCGTATCGATAGGCGAAGAACCCGCTGACGTTGCCACTGGTCACGGGCGGAATACGATCGTTGACCACAGCATCTCGCAGATACATGCGGTCCGAAGTCGACTCGTCGTCCGCGTAGTAAGAGGCCATTCCCTCCATCAACCACTGCGGCGGATTGAGGGTCAGCGAGCGCCCGAGCCCTCCACCAAAGATGATGTGGTACTGGAAAATGTGGGTGAGCTCATGTAGCAACAGCTCATAGAGTTGATCATCCGGAAGGTCGGTCGGCAGCACCATGCGAAACCGCGCTGGGGTGGCAAACGCTCCAACTCCCTCGGGGATGAAGTTGACGATGATGTTGTTCTGCAGGAATTCCGAATGCGTCGCGTAGAGGATCAGCGGCGTGGGCTCTTGAATCTGGAAATCAAAGGCCCTTGAGAGATGGTCGTAGGCGCTCTCCGCCAAAGAGATCGCTGTCTCCAAGCGACCTTCCATCTTCGGGTAGTACCACGCGTCGAAGTGCTGCGAGTGGTAAATCTGCCAGTCGAAGGAGCCGTAACGAACCTTGTTCTTACCGAAACCGGTGTTGTACTGAGCGGACAGCAACGCCGGCACGAGCAAGAGAGCGGCGAAGAGGGCGGCGAACCGAAATGAGCGTCGCATAACCTTAGGTCAACTCCTGGTGAGACAAACAGCTGCGCTCTTCAAAGCAACCCTGGGGGTGCTTGATGCGCCGCGGTTTTGGTGACTTGAGTTCAAGATAAGAAGGACTGTCTTGGTAACTGGATGAGGCGATGATATTCGTGAGCCGTCAATCGACGTACAACAAGCGCGACGTCTGGACCTCACGCTGAGCAAACAAACCGATGATTCGATCTTCCAAGGCGTAGAGATTCTCGAACATCCCGCGCAACGGATCGGCCTTCTCCCCTTCAAAGCTCTTGAAGTCTTTGAAGTTGTCGGTGAGAACCAGCTCGCCAGTTGAACCGTCGTACACCTGGACGACAATGTCGTACTCAAACCCAGTCTGCTCCACCAAAACTTGACGGTAGTAGATCTGGCCATTGAGCGGATTGGTGTACTCCTCGTTGCGGTAACCACTGCGGTCTTGAATGTCGAAATCCAGCGATCCGGCGACGATCAAATCAGCTTGAGTCCGATCGCCCAGCTCGGCCCAGAACTCGGTATCCCGAGCGAGCATGTCCATATCGAAGGTGGAGTAAGTGATGTTCGGAGGGTCGATAATCTTGAGCGTCGATTCGCGACGCAGAACCTTGTTCAAGTAGCGCTCGAACTCGCGTCGCACATCAACGTCGGAGCCACGCACGCGGCCCTCACCCTGTTGGGAAACCACAACGAACGGTGCTGGCAGCAGTGTATTACGGTTGGTCAGATCGACCCGAGCGCGCATGGGCAACTTGATTCCGACTTCCACCGGCCCCGCAGCAACTGCCGGAGTCCCCATCAAGAGTGCCATCACAACCGTGAGGGGCCCTCGAGTCCACTGCCAATGACGAGGCAAAGCGACGCTCATGTTCATAGCGATTGGTTCCAGGCCCGCTGGTCGGGGGCCGCGGTTAAGAAAGGGCTTGATTTAGACGGAACTTGGCTGGGCCTGTGGCAAGGGAGGGAGGTGTACACCGGTCAACCCTGACTCAAGCTCTGCATATTCCTGGCTGAACTCTTCACCCAACAAGTAACGCGGCTCGCCAGCAGCTGATCAACGTCGGTCTCGGCGTAGGGCATTGACACTGCCTCTCGCTGCGCGATCCAGGACGAGGGCGCAGTGCTCTGCGACACCCCAAGCTGACTTGACTCGGGCTTGACCAACGACAGCCGGGGCGTTTTTGGGGGAGGTCCCGCATCCGTTGTGGTGGTCGCGGAGGCGGATGGCGGTGCCCGGTCAAGGTCCGCTTCTGCTTTGTCTGCCTCTGCATCCTCAGCATCCGGCCTAAAGCGATTGTAGAAGTCGATGAAGCGCGCATAGTTGTTGCGCAATCCTTTGTCGCGAGGAGCAAGGCTGAGCCCCTTGCGATAGAGCTCAAGAGCTTCTTCGAACAATCCCAGCGCCTCATGAGCAACAGCGAGGTTGTTGTAGACCTCCGGCTTCTCTGGCGCTAGGCGTTCAGCCTGTCGGAACCGAAAGAGCGCCTCGCTCCAGAGTCCTCGACGTGCCATATCGACACCAAACTCCAGTTGCTGTTTGACGCTGGGCTCGTCCCTCTGCGCTGCCGCCGCGCCGGGCCAGGTGCTCATCGCAACCAGCAGACCAACCACCAACGTGAGGTGGATTCCAACACCGTGGGAGAACTTTCGGCCCATCTCTTCTTCCTTCTATCGAGCGGTCAATTGCAGCTGAGATCTTGTGAGGCTATGCGTTGAGCGGACTAATCAGTATACCCACACGCTACGACACCAACGCCGGTTTGGATGCAGGACCCGACCCGATCCCTCTATGCCCCGGCCCAACATTTCGTCATTGCTTTGAGCGACCGATGCGCTTCACCACGTCCTTAGTGGATAGCGCTACTGACTTCGCCTAAACCTCTTTTCGTCCCAGGTATTCCGTGATGCCCACCGTCAACCCCACAATCCAACCACACCACCCTCTCTGAGATGAACACAACCGAACACTCGATCAAGCGCGACGCACTCATCGCGCTAGCCATCGATCGCTCAATACCCCTTGAGCCTCGATACCGCCTCGCGCTCGAACTCGACTCGCTCCTCGACGCCACCGTGTCAACAAAGGAACTCGCGATCGGTGCGCGCTGCGCGGAAGCTGCACTCGATTCAATACGAGACAAGATCACGCAACGGCCCGGCGTAGACAACACTTTGGAGCGTGCACAAGCAAACCGTGCGGTCGCCATCACCGCCGTCGACTCCGCATACCCCCAAAAGTTTCGCGATCTTGAGCTGCCTCCACCGTGCCTGTTCTGCAAGACCGCCAACATCACGGATGTGCTCAACGCACCGGCAATCGGCATTGTCGGTCCACGCAACGCAGATCCCTACGGCCTCGAAGTCGCCCGGCTATTCGCCACAGACTTAGGCGTCGCTGGCCTCACTATCACCTCCGGGTTTGCCCGCGGAGTCGACGGCGCTGCTCACGAAGCAGCTGCGCGCAACAACACGCCTACGGTCGCGATCCTCGGATGCGGAGTCGATATCCCCTATCCGCGCCAGAATCAGAAACTCGTTGACGGAATCATCGCCAGCGGAGGAATGATCATTTCCGAGTTTCCGATGGGGACCCAACCTGCAGCCTGGCGCTTTCCCATTCGCAACCGGCTGATTGCAGCTCAAACCCTCGGCATGCTGGTCGTGCAGGCATCCATGCGATCAGGGTCTTTGATTTCAGCCCGGCTCGCACTCGACTGCGGACGCGAGGTCTACGCTGTACCCGGCCGTATATTCGACCAGCGGTCTCGTGGCTCCAATGCGCTCCTACAAGATGGCGCTCACGTCGCACTGAGCCCTCAATCGGTGCTCGATACCCTGCCATTGGCCATTCGCGAGGAGCTCCTTCGCCAGCGCCTGGGAACGGACGGTGCGCTCCGACGCAAGGCACTGCTAACACACCTCGCCCAAAGGCCCCAAACCGCTGATGATTTGGCTGACAACCTGGGCGTCCCACTCGCCGCTGTATTAAGCGACCTCACCGAGATCGAACTGTCTGGAGAGATCGACCGCATGATTGGTGGCCGATTCGTGCTCGCTGGCTAGGCAGTCTCTTTGCTTTCCGAGTCTGATGGCGCCTCTGCGGCTGCCTTGGCCGGCTTCTTCGCAGGTGCCTTCTTGGCAGCCTTCTTTTTGGTCGCCTTCTTCTTGACCTTCTTCTTCGCGGCCTTTTTCTTCGCGGCCTTTACCTTCGGCGTCTTAGCTCGGGGATCCTTGCCCTCCGCTCGCATCTTCTCTTCGCGCCGGTCGATCAGCTCAGCGCCTTCTTCAAGGGTAAGCAGCTTCGGATTCTTGTCTTTGGGCAACGAAGCGTTGACCGCGCCATCGGTGACATACGGACCGAATCGCCCGTCCTTGACCTTCATCTCGAGCTCGGTGCGTGGGTGAACGCCCAGTTCAAGCAACGACGCCGCCTGACGGCCACGACGCTTGGGCTCTTTGAACAAGGCAATCGCCTGGTCGTAGGTAATGCTCGCAAGATGCTCGTGGTTCTCAAGACTGCGGCTGTCAGTTCCGGCTTTGAGGTACGGCCCAAATTTGCCGTCTTGCGAGGTGATCATCTCACCGGTCTCGTGGTGTGGACCTAGTTCCTTGGGGTACGCGAGCAGCCCCAGGGCTTCTTCGAGCGTCAATGTCTCGCGAGTCATGCCGGGCCATAAACTGGCCATCTTCGGCTTGACCTTGATCTTGCCCTTAGCGTCCAGTTCTGGAACCCCCAGCTGCACGTAGTCGCCAAACCGGCCGGTCTTCGAGAAAATCTCAAGACCGGTCTCGGGATCAGTACCCAACGGCATGTCACCAAGGGCAGCCTTCCTGAGCAAGTCGGTGGCCATCTCGATATCGAGTTCATCTGGGGCGATGTCTTCGCGAATGTTCGCGCGCACATCACTATCACCGACCTGCAGGTAAGGGCCATAGCGGCCCACGCGAACCATCACCACATCGCCCGCCTCGTCCTTGCCGACCGGCCAGCTCGACACCGCACGCGCGTCGATGTCTTCCCAACCCGACCCGATCAACCGCTGTAGCGCAAGACCTTGTCCCTCTTCTTCACCACCGAAGTAGAACGCATGCAGCCAAGGCTTCGCTTCCCGGTCGCCGCTGGCGATCTCATCCAGATCGCCTTCCATGCGAGCGGTGAAATCGAAGTCCACCAACGAACTCAAATGCAGTTCAAGCAGGTTAGTCACCGCAAAAGCAGTGAAGGTTGGAGTCAACGCCGAACCCTTCTTCCAAACGTAGCCTCGATCCTGGATGGTCTGAATGATCGAAGCATAGGTCGACGGCCGACCGATACCGCGCTCTTCGAGTTCTTTGACCAGACTGGCATCTGTGAACCGGGCGGGCGGCTGAGTCTCGTGCCCCAAGGGCTCGAGGCTTCTCGGAAAGGCTTCTTCGCCTTCCTTCATCGCCGGCAGGATCTTCTCTTGATCCTCAAGCTCAGCATTGGGGTCATCGCTGCCTTCAACGTAAGCCCGTAGGAAGCCTGCGAACTGCAGCACGCGTCCTGATGACGCGAAAGTAGTTTCGCGGGAACCCGCAGCGGCAACGAAACGAACGCTCGTGCTGAGGCCGCGGGCATCCTTCATCTGAGAGGCGACGGTGCGCTTCCAGATCAGCTCGTACAGCTTGAAGGCGTCTGGGTCGAGCTCGCTTTGCACATCCGCTGGCCGGCGAAAGGCCCGACCGGCGGGACGGATGGCTTCATGCGCCTCTTGAGCGTTCTTTGACTTCTTACTGTATTGGCGTGCCTCTTCCGGCAGGAAGTCCTTGCCATACAGCTCTTCAATCTGAGTGCGTGCAGCCTCGATCGCTTGGCCCGACAGCTGGATGGAGTCCGTCCGCATGTAGGTGATGAAGCCGTTCTCGTACAAGCCTTGGGCGGTGCGCATGGTTCGCTGTGCAGAGAACCGCAATTTGCGTGAGGCTTCTTGCTGCAGCGTCGAGGTAATAAACGGCGCATACGGTTTGCGAGTGAAGGGCTTTTCCTGGACGCTCTTCACCACAAACGGTGCTCCGTCGAGCGCATCGACGATGCCGGCGGCGGTGTCCCCATCCAGCAACTCGACCTTTACCGGCTCACCGTCGACCAACTTGAGCTTGCCCGTGTTCTCATCAAAGTCGCGACCGGTCGCAAGGCGCACGCCATCCAACTCGATCATCTTGGCGTCAAAGCCTCGACCGCTGCCCGCCTTCTCTAGACGCGCCGCGAGATCCCAATATTCAGCGCTGTGAAAGCGCATCCGGGCTCGCTCCCGTTCAACCACTAGTCGCGTTGCAACTGACTGAACGCGCCCAGCCGACAATCGCGGCTTCACCTTCTTCCACAGCACGGGTGAGACTTCGTAGCCATAGAGACGATCGAGCACGCGACGCGCCTCTTGCGCGTTGACCATGCGTTCGTCGATTGCCCGGGTCTCCTTCATGGCTCCTTGAATCGCACTCTCCGTGATCTCGGAGAACACCATGCGCTTGACCGGGACCTTGGGTTTGAGAACTTCGCGTAGATGCCACGCGATCGCCTCTCCTTCGCGATCCTCATCAGTCGCGAGATAGAGCTCGTCCGCATCCTTCAGCAGTTGCCGAAGCTTGGCGACCTGCGGCTTCTTGTTGGGCGGAATGATGTAGAGCGGCTCAAAACCGTTATCAACATTGACGCCGAGACGCGCCCAACTCTCCTTCTTGAGCTTGGGAGGAATGTCTGCGGCTCGGCCCGGAAGATCGCGGATATGACCAATCGAGGACTCGACGCGGAACCCGTCGCCTAAGAAGCGTTCGATCGTGCGCGCCTTGGCCGGCGACTCGACGATGACTAGTGCCTTACCCATTCCATCCCTGCATTCAGTGATTTATGACTCAGCGAAATCTGACATACGCGCTCACCCTAAACGATCCGCGCCAAGAGAGGGAAGGCTTCAGTAGTGAAACCGGGACCGGACTGCAACTCGACCAACAATCCTACGAAGCCCACGCCGCCACTCCGTCCCGCACTCAAGAGCGCGATCCGTGCCGACAGACACCGCGGGTGAGATAGCGTCTCAGCCATGACCACAGACACCCGAACACTCGCTCACCCCATCCATGTTGTCGGCGCTGGCCTCGCCGGCTCTGAATGTGCCTACCAACTGGCCAGCAGAGGCCAGCGGGTGGTGCTGTGGGAAATGCGGCCAGATCGCTCGACGCCGGCACATTCGACCCCAGACTTCGCCGAACTGGTGTGCTCCAACTCGCTTCGCAGCGATGATCCTCATCACGCTGCGGGTCTGCTCAAGCGCGAGATGGAAGCGTTTGGCTCGCTGATCATCGGCGCCGCACGCGAGGCGGCGGTGCCAGCGGGCAGCGCGCTCGCGGTCGATCGCGATCTGTTCGCGGCATCGGTCACCAAGACTCTCGAAGAGCACCCAAAGATCGAGATCAGGCGAACCGAGGTTGTCGACTTCCCCGAGGGCAAGGTCGTCATGGCCACCGGTCCGCTGACCTCCGAAGCGCTTGCAACTCGACTCGGCGACCTGTTGGGTAGTGAGTACCTCTACTTCTATGACGCGATCGCACCGATCGTCGAAGCCGACAGTCTCGACTACGACATTTTGTTCCGTGCCTCGCGATACGGCAAAGGCGGTGACGACTACCTCAACGCCCCGATGACCAAGGAACAGTACGACCACTTCTACGATGAACTGGTCAAAGCGACTGTGCTTGAGCTACGCGATTTCGAGCAGAACCTGTTCTTTGAAGGCTGCTTGCCAATCGAAGAGATCGCGCGCAGGGGTCGGGAAACTCTGTGCTTCGGTCCGATGAAGCCGGTTGGGCTCACACCGCCTGACGGCAGCAGGCCTTGGGCAGTTGTCCAACTGCGCCAGGAAAACCTCGCACAAACACACTACAACCTCGTCGGCTTCCAATCGCGCATGAGCTGGGGCGAGCAAAAGCGGGTCCTGCGACTGATCCCCGGACTCGGTTCCGCTGAATTCGTCAGGCTCGGCCAGATCCATCGCAACACCTTCATCAACTCGCCGACCCACCTCGACAAGCACTACCGCCTCAAGAGCGAACCACGCTTGAGGTTAGCCGGGCAGATCACCGGCGTTGAGGGGTATCTGGAATCGGCAGCCACCGGATTGCTGAACGCGCTCTACCTTTCACTTGAAGCGTCCAGTTCAAGCGCACCCGAGCCACTGCCGGCAAACACCGCTTTGGGCGCCTTGGCACGCCACTTGACCGAAACCCCTGCCAAACGCTTCCAACCCGCGAACATCAACTACGGGCTCTTCGAGCCCCTAGGCCTGCGCATCAAGAAGCGGGAGCGCCGCGCTGCCTACGCGCAGCGGGCTCAACAAGAGCTGGTCTCTTGGGCGAGCCGTGCAGGCTTTGACATCACCTTGGCGCCCTTTCAAACCCAAGATGCGCCGCTCGAAGCAGCCTCTGGTGCAACCGCATCGAGCGCAAACCACAGTTCATGAAACGGCTGATCGCCGACTTTCTCGAGTCGCTCGAGTTCGAAAGAGGGCTGTCCCAGCACACTCTGCGCGCCTACGGAAACGATCTGCGCCGATTCGAGGCCTTTTGTGTCGAAGCAACGGGCAGGGAACACCCGCGGCCCGAGGCGGTCGATGTGCTCATGGTGCGCGGGTTCGTAGCAACGCTCAACCGGCAAGGGCTCGGTCGCCGATCGCAAGGCCGAGCGCTCTCTGCGGTTCGCAGCCTGTTCCGCTATGCAGCAGCCAGCGGCCAGGTGGCAGCGAACCCCGCGCTTTCGGTGCCGACCCCGAAGGTGGAGCAAACACTGCCGCGTCATTTGAGACCTGGCGAAGTGGAGACCTTGCTCGCCGGAGCCGAACAACGTAGCGATGCGCTTGGCCGACGCAACGTGGGGCTACTGGAGCTGCTCTACGCCACTGGGCTCAGAGTCGCTGAGCTGGTCTCGCTTGATCTTGAATCAGTGGATCTGGGTTCGCGGGTCCTACGGGTGGTGGGCAAAGGCTCCAAGGAACGGATGGTGCCCTTCGGCCGACCTGCCCGCGACGCTCTGAAGGCCTGGCTCGAACACTGGGCGGAACTCCGCGTTAAGGCGGGAGCCGATGCCACGGAAGGCGAGCCGCTGTTCCTGAATCACCGCGGCACTCGGCTCAGCGATCGGTCGGTTAGACGAGTGCTGGATCAAGCGGTAGAAGCTGCGGCGCTGGCCCGCGGCGTTCACCCGCACGCACTGAGGCACACGTTTGCCACCCACCTGCTCGAAGCCGGGGCTGATCTGCGCTCGATCCAGGAGCTCCTGGGTCACGCGTCGTTGACGACAACGCAGCGGTACACCCACGTCGATATCGACCGGTTACTCAGCGTTTACCGCGATGCGCATCCGAAATCCCGGGGTTGAGCTCGTCGCTTGCATCGCGCGGGACATGAGGATCCCAGAGAAGGGGAAGGGAGGGCGAACGCCACGACATTCAGGTCAGTTGTTGACGGACTCTCTCTGGGGCCGCCCCTCAGCGACGCGGTGCAAACCAAACGAGAGATACGCGGGTTGCCGGCACCGGAGGGAACATGTTCGCGGTGGTTCTCGTAGCATGGGTCCTATGGATCAACTTCACGCAACAACCATCCTTCTGGTGCGCCGCAACGATCAGGTTTGCTTGATCAGCGACGGACAAGTCACCAATTCTGCAACGCATACGGTCCTCAAAAGCGGTGCTTCTAAGGTGAAGCGGGCTGCCGGAGGCAGCGTCCTGGTGGGCTTTGCTGGCGGCGGTGCCGATGCCTTGACTCTCTTCGGCCGGTTCGAGGACAAGCTCGAGCAGTACCAGAGTAACTTCGAACGCGCGGTGGTCGAGCTGGCCATGGATTGGCGGCAGGATCGCGCTCTGCGTCAACTTGAGGCGCAAATGATCGTCACCAACGGCGAACGCAGTTTTCTGGTGATGGGCAACGGCGACCTGCTGGAGCCGGACTCGAGCGCGGGCAGCGGCCTAAATGCCGGTGACGAGACCATCGCGATCGGTTCCGGTGGAAATTTCGCCATGGCGGCTTCGCGTGCACTGCTCCGCCACACCACGCTCGACGCCGAGAGGGTCGCTCGCGAGGCAATGACTGTCGCCGCCGAACTTTGCGTCTACACCAATGCCGAGTTTACCGTTGCGGTGTTGCCGCAGGATGCCTCGTCATGACCAAGAGCATGATCGCCGAACCTAGGGTCCCGATCGAAGATCTGACGCCTCGACAGATCGTGGCCCAGCTCGACCGACACGTAGTCGGTCAACACGACGCCAAGCGCTCAGTGGCAATCGCGCTGCGCAACCGCTGGCGTAGGCAACAACTTCCACCCGAGATCGCCGAAGAAGTGGTGCCCAAGAACATTCTGATGATCGGTCCCACCGGCGTCGGCAAGACCGAGATCGCGCGTAGATTGGCCAAACTCGCCAAGGCGCCTTTCCTCAAGATCGAGGCTTCAAAATTCACCGAGGTCGGCTATGTCGGTCGCGACGTGGAGTCGATGATCCGCGACCTGGTCGAGGGCGCCGTGAGCATGGTGCGTGAGGAGCGTCGCGAGCAGGTGACCACCGAGGCGCGAACAGCCGCCGAAGAGAAGCTACTAGACCTACTGTTGCCCACGCAGCCGCCGCCACCCGCAGTTGCGACTCCAGGGTTCAATAGTGAAGATGGCGCGATCATCGACGTGAGCACAAACCCAGGCGCAGGGCTCGATCCTGCTCCCACTGAATCGGGACCCTCGACTCGCGACAAGCTCCGCAAGCTTCTGCTCAAGGGAAAGCTCGATGAGCGGGAAGTGGAGATTCAAGTCGATGACGCCACCACCCCATCCATGCAGGTGTTCGGCCCGCAGGGCATGGAGGAGATGGGCCTCAATCTCAAGGAGATGATGCCGGGGCTCTTCCAGAAGAAGGAGAGCCGCAAGGTCACCGTTGCTGAAGCACGCGAGATCCTTACGCAACAAGAGGCCGAAACCTTGATCGACCGTCACCCCATTTCAGAGGAAGCGCGCGCTCGGGTTGAACAGGCGGGAATTCTCTTCTTGGACGAGATTGACAAGGTCTGCGGCAAGAGCAGCAACCAGGGTCCTGACATCTCACGCGAAGGCGTCCAGCGGGATTTGCTGCCGATCGTCGAAGGCACAACCGTCTCCACTAAACACGGCCCGGTTAAGACCGATCACATCTTGTTCATCGGTGCTGGTGCGTTCCACGTTGCAAAGCCCGCAGACATGATTCCCGAACTCCAAGGTCGCTTTCCGATTCGGGTCGAGCTCCAAGCGCTCACTGAAGAGGACTTCGTCCGCATCTTGACCGAACCCGAAGCGGCTCTAACCAAGCAGTATGTGCAGCTGCTTGGGACCGAAGGGGTCGACCTGTCCTACGACGAACCGGCAATCCGTGAGATCGCACGGCTGGCGGTCGAAGTCAATATCGCCCACGAGAACATCGGTGCTCGGCGCTTGTCAACGTTGATGGAACGTATCCTCGAGGACATCTCGTTCGAGGCACCGGATATGGCGGGCGTCAAGTTGGAGATTGACGTGCCCTATGTCCAACGAGCATTGGAAGGGATCGTCGAAGACAAGGATCTGTCTCGGTACATTCTGTAGGCCTTGATGCTTGTTGCTTGCATCCCGTGGGACTCCAAGCGCCCGCGGCGGGCGCGTCCCAAGGAGGGAGAGGGAGAGGGAGAGGGAGAGGGAGAGGGAGAGGACGGTAGACCGGGAGCTGAGGGCTCACTGCGATTGCTTCTCGCCCAGTGAACCGCCGTTTGCGGGTGCAAGGAACGGCGTTGCGTCTGTTCACCGCTGTTAGAGTCTTGGCCACTGCAGAACGTGCCGGCTCCATCGACCAAGGACTCCCTTCGACGTGCCCCAACCTCTTCGCCAAATCGCCCTCGCAACCCTCGCTCTGACCGTCGCCATGGGCCTCGCTGCTTGCGGCCGCAAGGACGATCCGTTGCCGCCGCTGCGTTATGTACCAGCCCCGACACGTGACCTCTCGGTACATCAACAAGGGCCGGATCTCATCTTGAACATGGCCTATCCGCAAAGTACTACTAGCGGCCAGGCGCTACCGGGCTTGGACTCTGTGGAGATCTGGTGGCACCAACTGCCAGCAGGAGCAAGCTCGACCGAAGTCCCAGAGCGAACGTTCCAAGCTCAGGCGACGCAGCTGTTTCTCTTGAGCGGCGCTGAACTTCAGAGCTCGATCGTGGGCGACCGCATCGAGACCCGGTTCACCGTTCCTGAAACGGTGGGCGAAGATTCGAAGACCGCTTGGGCCGTAAGATCGGTCGGCTCGACTGGGGAGATCTCACCGTTCTCTAACCTCGCAGGTCTGGCCTTTGCCGCGCGGCTCGACGCACCGAGCGGCATTGAACTGACCCCCGAGGTGGCAGGCGTCCGCATCGACTGGACGACCCCTGAAGGGGCCGTTGGCAGTCATATCTATCGGCGCAATGCGACCCAGCGCCGCTTCGGTCAGCCGCTACATCAAGCCGAAACCGACATCAGCTCGTTCCTAGACAGATCCGCCCGCTACTCTCAGCGCTACATCTACACCGTGCGCGCCATCGCGGCGCTCGATCCATTGGTTGAAAGCGACCCCTCTTCGGAGCGCGAGATCCACTATCGCGACACGTTTGCGCCGGCGCCACCGGAGAGTTTGATCGCACTCGGCGAGCGGGGCGGCGCACGTTTGGTGATGGAAGCCAGTCCCTCTCGAGACGCTGTTGGCTACATCATCTACCGCGAAGATCCGCAGGCCGACTTCCGTCGGGTGACAGCAGATCCCGTTGCCTCACTTGAGTTTCGCGACTCGGGTCTCACTACGGGCCTGACCTATCGCTACTACGCTGTGGCGGTGGACGGAGCGGGCAACGAGGGCGAACCCAGCAGCACTGCGACCGTGACCGTCCCTTAGAGGGAAAGGGGCCACAGGCACCACATTCTCATGCAAGCAGACCTCGAGTTCTACAAGCTCTCGGGAGCAGGCAACGACTTCATCGCGCTGGTTGAACCGCCGACCCTGGATCTTCCAAGCCTTGCGGAACGACTCTGCCGACGAGGGATCTCGGTAGGTGCCGACGGCCTCTTCGTACTCGAGCGAACGGAAGACACAGCGCTTGAAGCGACGGTACGCATGACCCACTTCAACGCCGATGGGGGCAAGGCCGATCTTTGTCTCAACGGCACGCGGTGTGCTGCTGCCCTCGTCTTTCACCTGGGATGGGGCACCTCCTGGGCCCACGCGAGAAACGGGGACCAACAGGTACGCCTTGAAACCGGCGCTGGACACATCAGCGCCAGTGCCACCAGCAACGGCATCCGCACCCAGGTGCCTCGCCCTTCAACCCCCGTTGAGCAGCACTTCGCTCGCGACGATGGCACAACGGTTCAGGGCTACGTGTGCGACTCCGGTGTACCTCACCTGGTGCGCCTGCTAGACCAACAATCCTGGAGTGTGCTTGATCTCGACGCCGAGGGCTCTTGGCTCCGCCACCACCCGCGGCTCGGTGCGACGGGCGCCAACGTGAATTTCGTGCTCGCTGGTGAGGCATCGTCGTCCCCCACGCGGATTCGCACATTCGAGCGCGGAGTGGAAGGCGAAACGCTCGCCTGTGGCACCGGGGCCGTCGCCAGCGCCGCGACCCTCATCGCTCGTGGCAGCAAGCCCCACCTCAGCTTTGCAACCCAGGGTGGCTTCGTGCTTGAGGTCTCTGTGCACGACGACCTCTGGTTTTTGGAGGGTGACGCGCGCCTGGTAATGCAAGGCACCCTCGAAGCTGGCGCGTTTGCACTGTGAGGGTGGAGTGCGCGTTGGTAAGCTGCCGCGCTCGAAAGCCCTAAGACCCACAAGAGGTCACCGGGCCAATTGCCCTTTTCAAGGATCCCTCAGATGACCGATACCTCCACCAACTTCGCTGACCCAAAAGAGCAAATGGCCTTGCTCGCTCGGGGAACCGTCGACCTAGTCGACGAGAAGCAACTGGGACAGAAGCTCGAGGCGTCGCGCAAGACGGGTACGCCCCTCTTGATCAAGACCGGGTTTGATCCAACCTCGCCGGACCTTCATTTGGGTCATACCGTTTTGCTGCGAAAAATGCGGCATTTCCAGCACATGGGTCACACGGTGGTCTTCTTGATGGGCGACTTCACCGCAATGATTGGCGATCCCACTGGCAAGAAGACCACGCGTCCCCAGTTGACGCGAGAAGAGGTCCTTGAGAACGCCAAGACCTATCAAGAGCAAGTCTTCAAGATCCTTGATGAAGAGACCACGGTGATCGACTTCAACAGTCGCTGGCTCTCAGCCTTGGGTTCTGAAGGCATGATCCGACTAGCCGGCTCTTACACCCTCGCACGCATGATGGAGCGCGACGATTTCCGCACCCGCTACGAGCAGCACCAACCAATCAGCATCCACGAGCTGCTGTACCCGCTCGCCCAGGGTTATGACTCCGTCGCCCTCGAAGCCGATGTCGAACTGGGAGGCCATGATCAGATCTTCAATCTGCTGGTCGGCCGCACCTTGATGAAGGAACGCGGCATGGAGCCACAGTGTGTTCTTACAGTGCCCTTACTGGTCGGCACCGATGGCACCGACAAGATGTCCAAGAGCCTAGGCAATGCCATCGGGATCGAAGATGCACCCAAGGACATGTACGGCAAGACCATGTCGATCCCGGATGATCTGATGTGGGATTGGATCGTGCTCTTGACCGATGAGCCGGAAGACGAGATTGCGCAAGCCAAGGCTGACTGTGAAGCTGGCACCGTTCACCCGAAGAGCATTAAGCAACGCTTGGCCCGAGGAATCGTCACGGATTTTCACGGCGCTGAGGCAGCCCGCGAGGCGGAGCGCGAGTTCGCGCAGATCTTCGTCAAGGGTGGTCTGCCGGATGACATCGAGGTCGAGACCCGAGAGGGCACAGTGCTCTTGTTGACGGTGATCGCGGAGACCGGCCTAGCGGCAAGCCGCTCAGCGGGTCGGCGCCTGATTGAACAAGGTGCCGTCAGCGTTGATGGCGAGAAGGTGACCGACGTTCACTTCGATCTTGAGCCTCGGAAATCAGAGTACTTGCTCAAGGTTGGCAAGCGGCGCTTTCTCAAGGTTGCTCTGAGCTAGCGATGTGCTGGCTCCAGCGGCAAGCCCTGACAGCGCGGCGTACCTCTGTTGCGGCTCTGCGCCCCCATGGTTTACTGCTGGCCTTGGCAAGCCTGCTCGGCCCTCAGCTGGTCCACGCTCAGGGCTTCGATCGCGCCTTCGTCGATGGCCACGCCTTCGATGCGGCTGTTGCGATCGAGATCCTGCCGCTTTCCGAGAACACCGCAAGCCGAGACGCTCTCGCAGATGCCTTGGTCGAAATCAACGAGCTCGAAGCACTGTTCGATCCCGACGCCGACTTCGACCGCGGCCTCGGCGCGCTCAACCGAGCCGCTGGCAAAGGGCCCCTAGAACTCGATGATCGAGCGCTCGAAGCGCTGCGCAAGGCCCTGCTGTTTTGCCTCTGGTCGGAGAACGCCCATGGCCCGATCGGTGGCGTCTTGTACTCGAGTTGGGGGCTTCGTCGCAGCGTGGGAGGACCGCCGAGCCAGGTGCTACTCAAGCAAGCGATCGAGAGCGCTGGTTGCGAGCGACTGGTGGTCGATCTGCCCAACCGTGTGGCCACACTGATGCGAGGTAGCCGCGTCGATCTGTGGGGCTTCGCGCGTGGGTTCGCTGTCGATCGCGCCGTCCTCCGTTTGCAGCAGGCCGGGGCCACCAGCGGTTGGGTCCAGATCGGCGACGTGGTGCGGGTTTTTGCGACCGAAGATCACCTCCCGGGCTGGCAGGTTGAACTCGACGCTACCAAGCCGAACGACGCCTTGATCGAGCGACTGATACTCAAGAACCAAGCAGTTGCGATGGTCTCCACCAAGCAGAGCGACACCAATACCAAACGCCTGAGAATCGCCGGCAAAGACTGGGTGCCCTACCTAGACCAGCGCACCGGCGCTCCGCTTGGCGACAAGACGGCGACCTTCGTGGTCGCGGAGACTGCAATAGACGCTTTCGGACTGGCGGTCGCATTGTTCGTACAGAACTCACTTGAAGGCGAGTTCCGCTCTGGCCAGCTCAAGCCGACGCCCGCCACCAAGTGGCTCTTGGGGTCAGAGACCGCACCCATCGAAAGCAGCCGGGGTTGGGCGGATCTTGAGAAGTGGACGCCAAGTAACTTGGTCGCGCGGCCATGACAACCCGCGTCCTGCGCACCGGTTGCTACGGTTTTTGTCTTGCTCTCGTTAGCGGGTGCTCAGAGGCACCTCCGACCGCCGCGGCTCCTGATCCGCCAATAGGCGTCAGTGCTCCCAAGTCCGAGCCAGACTGCCTCGTCGACATCACTCACCAGGCTGGCCTTGCATTCATTCATCAAGTGCCCGCTGAACACAACTTCAGCATGCCCGACATCCTCGGTTCGGGCGCTGCCGCTTTCGATGCGAATCTCGACGGCAGACTGGACCTCTATTTGGTCAATAGCCGCGGAGCCAATCGTCTCTACCTGCAGCGCGCTGACGGCAGGCTTGAGGACACGACCTCCAGTTCCGGTGCTGGTGACTTGGGATACGGCATGGGATCCACCCTCGGCGACATCGACAATGATGGCGACCTCGACCTCTATGTCACCAATCTCGGGCAGGATGTCCTGTTGCGCAACAACGGAGACGGCACCTTTGAAGACGTCAGCGCGGCCTGGGGAATCAACATCGAGGACTGGTCGGTGTCGTCCGGGTTCTTCGACTATGACCAGGATGGGTGGCTAGATCTCTACGTCGTCAAGTACGTGGACTACGACCCATCAAAGCGCTGCGCGTCGATCTCCGGACGGCCGGACTACTGCGGCCCAACGGCGTTTCCCCCCGTTGCAGATCTCTTGTTACGCAACCACGCCGGCCAACGCTTTGAAAACGTCAGCAACCAGTTCGGTTTCGCGGACAAGCCCAGGGCGGGACTCGGACTAGCGATTGCAGACTTCAACAACAACGACCGCCTCGATCTTCTCGTCGCCAACGATGGAGAGGAGAACCAGCTCTGGCTCCACACAGCCGAGGGCTTCTCCGAACTGGGCGTAGCCTTTGGAGTCGCGGTCAACCAACTTGGCCGTACCGAGGCAGGGATGGGCGTTGTGCTGGCGGATCTCAATGGCGACCTTGAACTCGACCTCCTCTTGACCCATCTAGAGAACGAATCCAACACTCTCTATCTGAACCGCAACGGGACTGGACTTGAGGATCGAAGCGGCGGCTCAGGCCTTGCCATGGCCAGCTTGCCTTGGACGGGGTTCGGCGTTGATGCCCTCGATCTGGATCTAGACGGCGATCTGGAGATCGCGATAGCCAACGGCAAAGTGCGTTTCACCAACCTTGGCCGCACTGGAGCTGCCGATGGCGACGAGCCTCGGACGTCCTCATCAGCTAGTCAACCGCAAGATACTTCTGAGCGATACGCCGAGCCCAACCTGATCTTCGACAACCTTGGCCAAGGCAAGTTTGAAAAACTCGCCTGCGCTCGAACCTTCACTGACCGACGCAGAACCAGTCGCGGCCTCCTGGCTGCCGACTACGACGGCGACGGTGACGCGGATCTCTTGATTACCAACAACCAAGGACCTGCCGAGCTGTGGGAGAACGTCAGTCCCAGAGGCAATTGGCTTTCAGTGCGCGCTATCGACCCAGGCCTCGGTCGCGACGCCATCGGTGCGATCGTCCGCGTCCATACGAACGAATCCTCTCAAGTCCGGCCGATCTCTCACGTCAGGAGCTACCTCATGGCCGGTGAGGCGACGGCGCTCTTTGGGCTAGGCACCAACCAATTAGCGGACTCTGTAGAGATCCATTGGCCTGGCGGCGACTGGGAGAGCTTCGGCGTTCACAGAAGCAACCAAACCCTTGTGCTCGAGAAAGGTCGTGGCGCTAGATGAACCACCATCTCCGACAGTTGTCCGCAGTTACGACTGTTCTGTTCCTGCTCGCGGGCTGCTCGAAGCAGCCCCTTCCGGTCGAGGTGACCGCAGTGCCCGCGCCAAGCCTGGTTGGCACTGAGGCCGCCGTGGCGAACGCGATCGATGGCGCACGCACGCTGGTTCAAGGAGACCTTTACTCTGCGCGAGCTTGGGGCACACTCGGCATGGTTCTTCAAGCGCACGACTTCGTGGCCGAAGCTGTAGCTTGCTATCAGCAAGCGAGCCAACTCGACAACACGGACTATCGTTGGCCCTACCTGAGCGCTCTGACTCGGCGTGTCGAGCAACCCGTCCTGGCCCTCAACGACTTTCGTGACGCCGTCCAGCTCGACCCCGACAATGCAGCGGTTCACATCTACTTCGGCGACACGCTGCTCGAGCAAGCGAATTTCGACGCAGCTGAGCGGCAGTACAGACTAGCCTTGGCCGCGGACTCTACCAGCGACTTTGCCGAGATCGGTTTGGCGCGAGTCGAACTCCTGCAAGACCAGCCGACACGAGCTTCCGAACGCCTCGAGACCGTAGTCGCTCGAAGCCCTCGGATTCGAGAGGCACATACCCTGCTGTCGCGTGTGGCAGCCAGGCTCGGCGAGTTCGAGCGCTCTGAGCTTCACCAAGGCATAGCAACCAGTATCGGTTTGTCGAGCGCCCCGCCAGACCCAGCCTACTTGCAGGTTGCCGAAAGTGGGGCCAGTGCAACCTGGGCTTCTCGCCGGGGCCTCCGCTACTCGACCGCGGGCCGCTACGACGCAGCCGAACGTGAGTACCGGCACCTGATCCAAACCGCGCCAAGCGCTCAAGCACATGCTGGT
The DNA here is from genome assembly GCA_029263415.1 of Acidobacteriota bacterium. GTDB lineage: Bacteria > Acidobacteriota > Thermoanaerobaculia > Multivoradales > Multivoraceae > JAJCXN01. The sequence continues at coordinate 131,074 of JAJCXN010000004.1, read as the reverse complement.
CTCGCTCTCTGCCTGGCCGCACAAGGACAACCAGCAGAAGCGCTTGATGAGTATCGTAGGGCGCTCGAACTCGACCCCAACGAGCAGTCGGCGCTGAGCAACCTGGGCCAGCTGTTGTTAGCGCAGGGCCAGCTCTCCGAGGCGGATGAGGTTCTGACTCGAGCCCTTCAGGTGGACCCATTCCTACTCGAGGCTCATCTCAACCTGGCGCTTGTGCGCCGCAAACAACGGCGCCTTGAAGACAGCCTGAGGCTGTTTGATCGAGCGCTTGAGCTTCGACCTGCGGACATACGGGCACTAAACCAACGCGCACAGGTGCTGACACTCCTACGTCGTTCACCCGAAGCTGTTGAGTCTTGGCTTCGATCTATGGCGATCGATCAGAACCAGGTCGACTCTGCCTACAATCTGGCGGTTGCCCTTACAACACTGAGTCGACATGAAGAGGCCATCCCGCACCTGCGTAGAGCTCTCGGCACCGCTCCCAACAGTTCTCGGATCTCGTTGTTTCTGGCCTGGCAACTAGCAACCGCCCCCGATGCAACACTGCGCAACGGGGCCGAAGCTGTGGCCTTGGCCTCCCGCGTGCGCCGCGGCTATCCGCAGATGGCACAAGCAGCGGACGTCCTAAGCGCGGCCCACGCAGAGGCCGGCGACTTCGCGGCGGCGATCAGCGAAATCAACGCTGCGATTGCCTTGTCGAAAGACGACACCTCGCTGGGACACCGGCAACGACTGGCCTTGTACCAACGCGGACTGCCGTTTCGCGCACCGTAGATGGACAACGGTGTGTCGGACATGAAACCATCGCGCCTCGCTCCAACACTCTAAAGGAACTCCCATGATCAGTTCGTCTCCTAGGTCGACGGTGGCCATCTTGTCGATCGCGATATTGGCTCTCGCTACACCACTCCTCGCACAGTCGATGACCGACGCCGAAAAGCTGGCCTACTACGCAGCAAACCCCGACTCACCCGGGATGGGTCGAGCAACCGGCGGTCCGGACGCTTTCGGCTACACCTTCACGGACTCAGCTGAGCCCGACGGACCAACCTTCTCGTGGATCGACATCACTGGCACCGGTACCGCCGCAGCCTTAGCCGACGATGACGAAGTCGCTGTGCCGATGGGTTTCAACTTCGATTTCTACGGCACGACATACACCGATGCCTACGCCTCTTCGAATGGCTACGTCAGCTTCATAGCCGGCCTGGGCGGTGACTTCACCAATGATTGCCCTTTCCTTGCCGGCACCAGCCCCGATGAGATTGTTGCGCCGTACTGGGATGACCTCGATCCCGGAGACGATGGTGCGTCTCTCTACTTCGAGACTCTGCCCGTATGCCCCATTGGGGCTGGCGGCATGTGCACGGTGGTCTCCTGGGTCGACTTCGACTTCTTCCCCGGAGACGGGACCCCCGGCGGCACGGCAGGAAGCTTCCAGACCATTTTCTTTGACAACGGCCAGATCTTGCACCAGTACGCTGACGGTTTCCTAGGAGACGGCGCAAGTTCGACTGTCGGCATTTCCAGCGACCACGTGGACATGGGTAACAGCCTGCAGTATCAGTGCGATAGTGCCGGCACCATCACGCCGGGACTCGCCATCGAATTCAGTCCCATAGCCGCTCCCGGAACACTCGAAGTGCCTACGCTCTCGACTTTCGCAAAGGGCACCATGTTTGCTTTGTTAGCTGGTCTGGCAATCGTTGTGATGAGGCGCACACAAGCCTAGTCCGACGACTACGAGCCGTCTTTAGGACTTGCTCAAAAAGGAGCCCCCGATGAGCCAAGCGGCCTCGGGGGCTTTTTCTTGCCCATACACATTGGCTACTCAGGAGACCTACTAGACTCTCTGCGTGAACGCCTCAGTCGTCCAAGACCTCCGAATCGCGCTGCGCAGCTTCAAGGCGAAGCCCGGGCTAGCTGCGCTCATCATCCTCACGGCGGCACTCGCGATCGGCGCCAGCACAGCCCTGTTCGACCTTGCCAACCTCATCGCATGGATGCCAATCCCTGGGGCGAACAGTGAGCGTTTGGTCCGGATCCACACCAAACATCCGCAGGAGTTCGTCGGTATATATGGGCCTGTGGCCGCGACCGATCACACCGAGTACAAACAAAGCGCTAGCTCGTTCGAGGCCATCGTTGGAGAGCGGGCCGAGACCTTGACGCTGGAGCCCGCCTTCGTCGACTCAAACAGCCCACTGCCGGACACCTCACGCAAAGCAGCTCCGCTTCAACGACCAGGAGCTTTCTCATCCGTACAGGTCGAAGCCCGCTTCGTCTCAGGCAACTTCTTCGAGGTGCTCGCACCAAAGGTCGCTTGGGGTAGACCACTCTCGCCAAGCGATGACAGGACCGAAGCGGAGGCTGTCGCGATACTCAGCGATAGGTTCTTCCGCTCGCACCTAGCGGGCTCGAATGACCTACTCGGCGCGACCGTCCTCCTCAACTCGCAATCGGTCACGGTGGTCGGGGTGACCGCCCCAGGCTTCGAGGTCTTAGTCGCCGGCAATAAGGCTGATCTTTGGCTTTCTGATCAACTCGGGACGCGGTTCGTCCCTACCTACAAGGAGTACCCGCTAGTTCCGAGCACCGACACCCTCGGTAAACTGCGCAAGGACGTCACGCTCGAACAGGCGCAATCTGAGCTTGAGATTCTCGCTGCCGAACTCGACCGCACACAGCCACTACCATCGATGAAACGCACGGTGACCGTGGTCCCTGCGCGCCTCACCCACGGCATCGACCAGCGCAACTTCCAACCGATCCTGAAGCTACTTGGCGTCGCCGTTCTCCTGTTGATCGCCCTCGCGTGCGCCAACATCGGCAACCTCTTGCTTGGCAGGTCGCTTGAACGAGCCCGAGAGATCTCGGTTCGCACCGCCCTGGGTGCGAACCGCAGTCGTATAGTCCGGCAGCTCCTCACCGAGAGTCTCGTTCTTGCGCTGATGGCGGGCGCTGCCGGCATTGCCTTAGCACTAGCGGGCCGGCGTCTGTTCGCGCTCTGGGAGCTCGGAGTGTTTGCCAAGGAGATGCGGTTCGACCACCGAGTGCTGGCTGGCAGCATTGCAACTTCGATCGTCGTGGCGCTGTTGTTCGGAACACTGCCCGCCCTCGCGGCGACCAGGCCCAACCTCGTTTCGTCCCTCAAGGACGGAGCCGGTGCGGCTCAGCGTTCCACCTTGCTTGGGTTTCAGTGGCTAGCGGGCCTCCAGCTCACTTTGGCCACCATCTTGTTGATTTCCACCGGCGCAATCGCAGCTAACCTCTGGTCCTTGAAGAACATCGACCTAGGATTCGACGACTCTGGCCTAGTGCGCAGCATGCTCTTCCTTGACGCCTTCGGCTATTCCTCAGAAGAAGCGATGCGCTTCATGGTGGATCTCGAACAGCGCGTCTCAGCGCTACCCAACGTCACCGCGACCTCCCGCGCCTTGTTCATGCCGCCGGTATACCTCTCTGTTGACCGCACCTTCTCAAGACCGGAAGAGCCAGACCTCGAACGCCGATCACGGATGAATCTGGTCGACGATGGCTACTTCGACACGCTCGGCGTCCCAGTCATTGCTGGGAGAACCTTCGACGACAGGGAGCGTGAAGGTGCCCCGGTCGTGATCATCAATGAGATGCTGCAACGACAACTGTGGCCGGAGGACGAGCCCGGCGACAGCCTTGGCCGTACACTGATCGTCGCGAAACGACGACCGTTCGACCCTGAACCTGAACATCGCATCGTGGGTGTGGTCGACACCATCAAACAGCACGACCTGCGCAGTAACGGAGAACCGGTCCTCTACCTACCGATCGATCAACGGCCTCGCCCAACCTTGGGACTCGTAGCTCGCACCAAGGGCGACCCTGCCAAGTTCGTCGAAACCCTGCGCGCTGAGATCAAAGCAGGCGATCCACGGGTCGAACCCAGTTCTGTTCAAACTAGTGCGCAACTGCGATGGGACGCCTTGGTGGTTCACCGGATGCAATCGCAGTCCGTAGCTATGCTTGCGGTGGTCGGTGTGGTCTTGAGCCTGCTCGGTGTGTTCGGCGTCATGCAGTTGATCGTCAACCAGCGGCGCCGAGAGGTTGGTATCCGTATGGCGGTCGGCGCAACCCAGAGCGGTATCAAGCGCTGGGTCCTGGGGCGTAGCGCCCGGATCGCCGCCAGCGGGATTGTCGCAGGCCTGATCGGTGCCGCTTTGGCTGGCCGCTTGCTGCGGAGCTGGGTGTCGGATCTAGGCGCGACTCCCCTGTGGATCTACACGGGTAGCGTCGGGTTGCTGCTCGTTGCGGCGCTCCTGGCCAGCTATCTTCCCGCTCGCAGAGCCGCTGGAGTTGAGCCGTCGGTCGTCCTGCGCAGCGACTAGCGCTCGCAGCGAGGAATCTCCGGTCACCAATCGCCGTATCACTAGATGACGGCCCGCGAACCCCGTTCGCTTATGAGCATGCAAGACGGAAACCGAGATCTCGTACCTAGTACCTACGACGAAAGACCGCTGCCGACCTGGCTGCGCGCTACGCTAGTCGTCGCCGGTCTAGGCTTCCTGCTCATCGGAGTGGTCATGCTTGCCATCCCAGTGCTGCCGCAGGTGTGGGCATTCGCCTTGGCCCTGGTTTGCTTTTCGCTGGCGAGCAGGGCTCTATGGCTCTGGCTTGAACGCAAACTCCAGCGCTGGCCTCGCATTCACGACGCAACAGCCGCGCTGCGCAGCAATCTACTGCGCAGGCTCAGTTCGCGCTAGGGCTCACCCAGCCACAGAAGAGCGACCCGGCCCCTCCAGAGCAGGGTGCCTAACGGTCTGCGACTGCGACGTAGCAGCGCTCGGTAGCACCCGTGTAGATCTGCCGCGGTCGGTTGATGCGGGTTTCCGGATCGCCGTTCATTTCCTTCCAATGAGCGATCCAACCCGGCAGGCGACCGAGCGCGAACATCACCGTGAACATCTCGGTGGGAATACCCATCGCCCGATAGATGATGCCGCTGTAAAAATCGACGTTCGGATACAGCCGACGCTCTATGAAGTACTCGTCTTCCAGCGCGATCTCTTCGAGGCTCTTTGCCAAGCCCAACAAAGGATCATCAACGCCCAAGTTTTCGAGCACCTTGTCGGCCTCTCCCTTGAGGATGCGCGAGCGCGGATCGAAGTTCTTGTAAACACGATGACCAAAGCCCATGAGGCGGAAATCGTCGTTCTTGTCCTTGGCCTTGTTGACGTACTTCTGGAAGTCTCCGCCATCCGCCTCGATCATCTTGAGCTGCTCAATCACCTTCTGGTTGGCACCGCCGTGGAGAGGTCCTGAGAGCGCGCTGATCGCAGCAGAAATAGACGCAAACAGCGACGCACCCGAGCTACCTACCATGCGTGCAGTCGAGGTGGAGCAGTTCTGCTCGTGGTCAGCGTGCAGGATCAGCAGCATGTCGAGCGCCTTGGCTACAACTTCCGGGACCTCGTAAGCCTCGGCCGGAACCGCGAACATCATGTGCAGGAAATTCGAGGTGTAGTCGAGGTCGTTGCGCGGATAGACCGCCGGCTGACCGATCGCCTTCTTGTAGGACAACGCCGCAATTGTCGGGATCTTCGAGATCAAACGGATGATGTTGAGTTCGAGTGAGTCTTCATCCTCTGCGTAGAAGGTGCCTAGGGACGAAATCATCGACGACAAGATCGACATTGGATGAGCGGTCTTCGGATATCCCTCGAAGAACTTCTTCATGTCTTCGTGGAGCATGCTGTGGCGTGTTAGCAGGTTGGTGAACTCGGCGAGCTGTGGCGCGTTGGGCAGCTCCTCGTGCACCAGCAGATGGCAGATCTCGACGAAGTTCGACGACTGGGCAAGCTCTTCAATTGGGTATCCGCGATAGCGCAAGATGCCCTTCTCGCCGTCGATGAAGGTGATCGCACTGCGACAGGAGCCGGTATTGCCGTAACCCGGGTCAAGAGTAATGGCGCCGGTGGCGCCTCGAAGCGAACGGATACTAAGCCCGATCTCACCTTCGGAACCTTCGATAATAGGAAACTCACACTCTTGATCGTTGAGGATCAACTTAGCTGACGAAGACATGGCACTCCTTCACCGGGTGTCCGTTTGGATTGAGTTCGAGAGGTGCAGGCGGACGAAGTTGGGTCTCGCGCTGCTGGCGGTCCGGCCCTGAAGCCCAAGGGCTCAAGACCAGTGCTGCATCAAAGCTCTCGAAGACTAGTGTCGAGTCAAGTTCGCCCAGGATCTGCACGCATGCTCTGTGGGATCGCCATCGACGGATGGCGGATTGTAGCAGGGCAATTGGCCGATCGGTTCAAACCCCGCGCGCATCTCCCCACAGCCGCTTGTGAAGCTGCCCAGCCAGGCGCACATCCAAGTGATCGGTCAGGATCCAGTCAGCCAGGACTTGGGCATCGAGCTCGCCTTCGACAGGCGCGAAGTGAACCGGGCAGGTCTCGCAGAGGCCGCGCTCCCTCACGAGTTTCTGGGCCCATTCGTAGTCGGCACGATCGGCCAGAACGAACTTGACCTCATCCCGCGGAGTCAGCAAATCCAGGTTGGCGAACCGATTGTTGGCGGCTTCCCCGGACCCTGGGCACTTGACGTCGACGATCCGGCGAACTCTTGGGTCGATGCCTGAGATATCGACGCCGCCACCAGTTTCGAGCATGACCTCGTAGCCGGCCTCACACAGCCGCTTCATCAAGGGGCGAGCGCCCGGCTGAAGCAACGGTTCGCCGCCGGTGAGTTCGATCAGTCGGCAACTGAACTCAGACACCGCGCGCTCCACTTCCTCAAGGGTCTTCCATTCACCCTCGTAGAACGAGTACTCGCTGTCACACCACCGACAACGCATCTGGCAGCCGGTGAGGCGCACCAACACGCAGGGACGGCCGACCTGAGTCGACTCGCCCTGTAGCGAATAGAAAATCTCATTGACGCGCAAGCGTTTCACCGCCGGCAGGCCGAGAACGGTGAGCGCTGGCGTCAGGCTCGAGCCGCGCCCTTCCACCTTAGGTTGCGAGCAGCTCACGCAGCACGTATTGCAGGATGCCGCCGTGACGGTAGTACTCGCCCTCCTGAGGAGTATCGAGTCGCAGCGTCGCGTCAAAGCTGGTCGTACCAGCAGCGCCTGTCGCCGTGACGACGACCGTGGGTTGCGACTTCAGACCGCCGTCGAAGGCAGCTGCTAGCCCGCTGATCGCGAAAGTCTCTTCACCGTTGAGGCCAAGCGACTCAGCACTATCGCCAGGCTTGAACTCGATGGGCGCGACGCCCATACCGATCAGGTTGCTGCGATGGATGCGCTCGAAACTCTTGGCGATCACCGCCTTGATCCCCAGCAAAGTAGAACCCTTTGCCGCCCAATCACGCGAGGAGCCGGTGCCGTATTCAGCGCCAGCAAGCACCACCAGCGGCGTGCCGTCTGCTTGATACTTCATGGCAGCGTCGTAGATCGACATTTGTTCGTCAGTACCAAAGTAGCGTGTGTAACCACCTTCGACTCCAGGCACTAGCCGATTGCGCAGACGCACGTTAGCGAACGTCCCTCGCATCATGACCTCGTGGTTGCCGCGCCGGGAGCCGTAGCTGTTGAAGTCAGCCGACGCGACGCCGTGCTCAACCAGGTAGCGACCGGCCGGACTGTCCGGGCTGATCGCACCCGCTGGCGAAATGTGGTCCGTTGTCACGCTGTCTCCGAGCAGAGCCAGAACGCGCGCACCATCGAGATCGCTCACTGCTGAAGGCTCCCGGGGCAGATCGACGAAGAACGGCGGTAGGCGCACGTATGTAGACTCCTCTGCCCATTCGTAGGTTTCGCCTTTAGGAATGGCCAAACTGCGCCACTCCTCACTGCCCTCGAACACGCTCGCGTACTGCTCTACGAACATCTCGGAACGCACCGATGTCTCGACCGCGTGCTTCACTTCGTCTGCGGTGGGCCACAGATCGCTCAGGTAAACGGGGCCATCTGGGCCCTCGCCTAGGGGCTCGGTATCGAGATCGATATCGACAGTGCCAGCAAGCGCATAGGCGACCACTAAGGGTGGCGACGCCAAGTAGTTGGCTCGGACTTCTGAACTGATCCGGCCCTCAAAGTTGCGGTTGCCGGATAGAACCGAAGTCGCCACCAAGCTGCTCTCGGCGATCGCATCAGAGATCGGAGTGCGCAGCGGTCCGCTGTTGCCGATGCAGGTGGTACAACCGTAGCCCACGGTGTGAAAATTGAGCTGCTCAAGAAACGGCATCAACCCAGCATGTTCAAGATACTCGGTGACCACTTTGGATCCTGGAGCGAGCGATGTCTTAACCCACGGCTTGGTGCTCAGCCCGGCCTCGACGGCCTTCTTCGCCAACAGTCCGGCGGCAACCATGACGTCGGGGTTCGAAGTGTTGGTGCAACTGGTGATCGCAGCGATCACCACCGCACCGTGCCCGAGCTCGAATGTGTCGTCGCCCAGAGTGGCGCTGACCTTCGTGGGCGGAACCTCAGGCGCCGCAGAACCGCCCAATTGCACGGTCTTGCCGCCGCCTTTCAGCGAGGGCAGATCGGCCAGGAACTGCTCCTTCATGTCGGTCAAAGCGATACGGTCCTGTGGACGCTTCGGCCCTGCGAGGCTCGGCACCACAGTACCGAGGTCGAGCTCGAGGGTGTCGCTGTACTCTGGCTCAGGCGAATCTGCCGTGTGATAAAGGCCTTGCTCCTTCGCATAGGCCTCAGCCAAAGCCACCTGATCGACACTCCGACCGGTGAATCGCAGGTAGTCGATCGACTGCGCGTCGATGGGGAAGATGCCGCAGGTCGCACCGTACTCAGGCGCCATATTTGCGATCGTAGCCCGATCCGCTAGGCGCAGACCAGCGAGGCCCGAGCCGAAGAACTCAACGAACTTGCCGACCACACCCTTCTCTCTCAGCAGCTCCACCACGCGTAGTACGAGATCGGTCGCGGTTGACCCAGTGCGCAACGTTCCGACCAAGCGGAAACCCACAACCTGCGGGATCAGCATCGAGATTGGCTGCCCGAGCATGGCGGCTTCCGCCTCGATGCCGCCCACACCCCAACCCAACACACCCAAACCATTGATCATGGTGGTGTGGGAATCGGTGCCCACCAACGTGTCGGGGTAGGCAAAGTTGCCCCCCTCAAGCCCCATCACGCCACGCGCAAGATACTCGAGGTTGACCTGGTGCACGATTCCGGTTGCGGGTGGCACCACCCGGAAGTTCTCAAAAGCGCTCTGACCCCAGCGAAGGAACAAGTAGCGCTCCTCGTTGCGTTCGAATTCCTTGCCGGCGTTGATCAAGAGCGCGGCGTCGCTGCCGTATTCATCGACTTGGACTGAGTGATCGATCACCAATTCCGCGGGTTGCAACGGATTGATCTTCTTCGGATCCCCACCCATCGACACCATGGCATCCCGCATGGCAGCGAGATCGACGATCGCAGGCACCCCGGTGAAGTCCTGCAACAGGACACGCGCTGGCATGAATGCGATCTCTGTACTGGGCGTTGCTTTGGCGTCCCAGTTGAGCAGGGCTTCGATGTCACCTGCCGGCACCACGCGGCCGTCTTCGCGGCGAAGGAGATTTTCAAGCAAGATCTTGAGCGCGAAGGGCAGTCGATCCGGGTGAAAGCCGCGCTCCTCGAGCGCGGGGATGCGTGCAATTTCGTATCCGCGATCTCCGACTTGGAGTGTGGAGTGGGTGCCAAATGAATTTTTCATTGTTATCGAGTCCTCAAAGGAGACCTGGTTGCGCGACGATCTGGAAGATACCGCACTCACCGGCAACTCGCACGGGCTCGTGCCAACCTGGTTCGAGCGCACACTCTGGGCGCATTGTAGGCGGTCGGCGCGACAGTAGAGAATTCAAGGTCGATTTCGCTAAAGCAACCACCAACCAACCTGCCGCGGGCTGTCGGCTCGTGCGGACGCTAAGATTGATCGCATGCAACGAGCGAGTATCAAAGCACCCAGTCTACTGGTCGCCATGCCACAGGTGCAGGACCCCTTCTTTAGGCAAGCGGTAGTGTTGCTCGCAAGCCATGATGAAGACGGCAGCGTTGGCTTCGTGGTCAACAACAGTACCGAGCTTCTACTGGAAACCGTACTCCACGATCTCAAGATCCCTTGGCAGGGGCAGGCCAGCAAGCCTGCTCTGTTGGGCGGCCCGGTCAGCCCTCAAACCGGCACGATTCTAATTCCGACCGCGGCCACCCTCACCTTTGAGCCTGGTCAAGCACACGAGATCGCGCCTGGGATCTCCATCACTCAGGACGTTCACGCTCTTCGCTCCTTAGCCGAGGCTCCGCCCGAGGGCCTGCGATTGCTCTTGGGCCATGCGGGTTGGAGCCCCGGCCAGCTGGACCAAGAAGTGGAACGGCATGACTGGCTAGTCTGCCCGGCACATGCGGACCTCGTCTTTGCCAACGACGTCGAACGATTGTGGAATCTCTCGCTGGGCAAGATCGGTGTCTCGGCATCGGAGTTGCCGGCTTGGGCGCCTGATAGTGAGGTGGTCAATTGAGCGCCGCGGACCGCGTCGGGATCAAAGTCTCAAGCGACGATCAACAGGAACCGATCCGTCAACATTCGGCGGGCGGGGTCTTGGTGCGCGCCAACGAAGTGCTCTTGATCTCCACCCGCAACGGCACACGTTGGCAGTTGCCCAAAGGGCGCCTCGAAGGCTCAGAGACTCCAGCGCAAGCAGCTGCACGCGAGGTGGAAGAAGAAACGGGCGTGCTCGGCCATGTTCTCGATCCCTTAGACACCATCGACTTCATCTATCAAAGGCGCAGTGGACGCACCGTTCACAAGCGAATCGACCTGTTCCTTCTTGGCTATCGCTCCGGTTCTGAATGCGACTTCGACCCGAATGAGGTCACTGAGGCGCGCTGGTTCCCCTGGCAGGACGCCCTCGAAGCCTTGACCTATGACAACGAGCGCGGGGTGGTTGCGTTGGCCCAAGACGCCTGGCAGCGGGCCCTGTCGATCGACCCAGCTAGCAGACGTGGCCGAGCGGGAAGCAGTAGCAAGGACAAACCCTGCAAGGAGACCTACTAATGGATTCGAATCGATTTCGCGCAGCCTACGAGAAGCTTCAATCGCTCGATGAGCGCATGACATACAAGGTGCGAATGAAGCCAGGCACCTCCCGCATGACCGCCGAACAACTCGAAGACCGTTGCCGCGATCTGGCCAACTACACAATCGAGATCAAGGAAGTGGTCAACGAACTCTTCAAAGCAATCGCCGGTCGCGACGAGCCCTCCTAGCGAGTTCCGGTCGACCCGAAACCGCCAGCGGCTCGGCCGGTCTCCACTGCGTCACTCGCGCCGATCTCCACCCACTCGACCTCCGGCACGGCGCTGAACACGATCTGCGCAACTCGATCGCCACGCTGAATGCTCACCAGTTTGGCACCAAGGTTGATCAACAGCACACCGACCTCGCCGCGATAGTCCGAGTCGATGGTTCCGGGCGCGTTGATAACCGTCAACCCTGACTTGAAGGCAAGTCCTGAGCGCGGCCGGACTTGACCTTCCCAGCCAGGTGGAATCTCCATGACCCAGCCGGTGGGGACGATCACTCGCTCCCCCGGAGCAACGTCGATACGCGCCGAGCAGGCCGCTCGAAGATCCATGCCTGCACTACCCGCCGACGCTCGTTCGGGCAGTTCAAGTCCGCACGCGTGTTCGAGCCTGCGGACCCTGACTTTGAGGTGTGTCGCGGGAGCGTTTGCAGTGAACATGATTCCTAGTTGACCCGACCCCGCGACGAGCCTGGCCGGAACTCCTTGGCGTTGCGGCCGGCGGAACGGCCACGGTCGAGACCACTACCCGTGCTCAAATCCCGAGGCTTCTTGTTTTGACCCTGACCTTGCCCCTGCTGCTGTACCTGAATGTCTGACCGGAATGGCTTGCCAATCCACTCACTGTTCACTCTCGGCGCTGCTGAGTCGCCCCCTAGGATGACCGGAGCCGGAATCAAGTCCGCCTGGAACCTCCAAGTGTCGTAGCTGCTCGAGCCATTGAAGACGCGCAAGGCTTCTCCTGCGGTACCCGGATAGACTCCGACGATGGGCCCGGCCGTCCGCTGAATGGGGGTGCCCAACGACAGCCGCCCCCCGCTGGGACCACCGTCCTCGTCATCTATCGGAGGCACCGCGACAATCGAACCCCTCGAACCACGACCGCCGCGGGCAGGAATCGGTGCCTGGCCTTGCTCAACGCGCATACGATTGGTCCGATCTCGTCCTCCAGCACCGATCGGGGTCGGCCTCGATTCACCTGGCTCGGCGGAGCCTCCCGCACCTGCTCCTCGATTCTGCCCCCCTTGGCCTTGACCCCGCGGGGTCTGACTTTGCATCAAGAGCCCCCACTTGCCTGACTCATTGAGTGGGTTGGGGAACAACTGACGAATGGATCGCGGCTCGACCTTGATCAATTCTTCGAGGTTGGTTGGCAGTCTGCCGTGACGCTGTTGAAAGACTCGAATTGCCTCGGCGTACTGCATGCCGCGGAAAATGGCTTCTGCCTCTTTCTCCCGCTGCACAAAGTTGGTCCAAGACGGCGCCGCCACCGCCAGGGTGATGCTCATAACCATAATCATGATCATGAGCGCTGCGAGCGTGTACCCTCTTTGTGCGACACGGTCGACAGACGAGCGCATCCGACTCGACGCGGGCACCCCGATCACCACTCGGCGTAGGCCGAGCCATCTCGTGCTATCAGCTCAGACGCTGAATGAACGTCTTCGACCCCTGCCAAACCGTCTTCGGCAAAATCCGTCTCGGCCGCTTCTTCATCGAATTCGGCCTGCACCTCAACCCAGGTCTCGTTCGATTGAGTGAACGGGTCGCGCGGGACCGTGCGCAGATAGCCGTCCTCTTCGAGCACGGTGAGCGCCCCTGGATAGTTACCGTTGTCGGCGTAGTACTGGTCTATGGCGTCGCGCATGGTCCGCAGGTTGGTCTTAAGAGCCGCCTCTTGCGCCGAGAGCCGTGTGTCGCCCAGCCCCGGCAACACGATCGACGCAAGAATGCCCACGATGGCGATCACAATTATCAACTCAAGCAGGGTGAAGCCGCCCGAGCGGCTAGCTTTGTTAGAGCCAGGAAGGCCACCCGCGAGCCGATGCCTGATCTTGAGACTCCGCATCCGAGAACTACCACTCTTCATAAGGCACCCCATTTAGTCCAACGCCACCACTCAAGGAGAAGACATCAAACAAATTCTCCCCGCCCCACGACGAATCGTCAGGCCGATCCGAGGTGCTGCGTTTGCCCCACTCTGCTTCGCCGGTCATCGGGTCTACCGGAACCCGGCGTAGGAAGCGCATCTGCTTATCGATCTGGCCGACCAAGTCTTGAGGCTCCAGTAACGTCTCGAAGTCTTCCGGATATCCCTCTGAACCCACCTCAATGGGCAACAGGCCAGCATCGCTGTACCGCTTGTACTCGTCGATCGCATTGCGCATCTGCCGCAGTTGCTGCCGGAGTTCCGACTCCTTGACCCGCTTCTGCGTGAACTTTGCTGTCGGCATGGCAATACCAGCTAGCGTGACCAAGACAAAGCACACCATCACCAACTCAGCCAGCGTGTAGCCAGCTTGTGCTGCTCTCGGGATTTTTGGTGACAGTTTCATTTTGAACTTAGGCCATTAGACATCTTCGCACCCCTTAGGGCAGGGTTGGGCGCTCGGGCCTGACCACCTCGCTCGGCAACACTATGATCTCCACCGAAGGAGCATCAAGACGAACCCTCATCGGCGCTAGCCCCGAACGCATCGGCTCCCCTTCGAGTAGGGCCACCCGCGTTGTTCCGTTAAAGCCGTCTCGGACCCTGAACCGAAGCTCGACCACGGCACCACCACCCTTGAGAACCGCCGCGTTCTTCGGCCGACTCGCGCCGACCACTAGCTCTCCTGGAGCCGCGCTCTGTGCCTCGTTCGCTTGCACCAAGACCTGCGCTTGCCCGCCCTCGCCGAACCAATCTCCGGCGGTGCTGTCGACCAACTCGAGCTGCTGCGGATCGAAGGCGACTCGCGCTGGCAGATGCGAAAGGCCATCGGCGTACCGGGCAACCAGCTTCACGGAGAATTCGTCGTCCTCTCGAATCGCGGTCGGAGCGGCCAGATTGAGGTGGACTCGCTGGCCTGCGCCGGCGGAGCCAGCCAAACCAAGCTGCAGGGTGGAGGTCAGATCAATCAGGCTCGACCCAACCAGGCCAGGAAACAGCTGTGGCGGAACGAAGAAGGCCGGCTCGAGTGATGAAAGATTTCGTTGCCCATCTACGCTCGGTGGGTCCCGATCGAGCGGATTGCGACGAACGCTAGGGATGAGTTCTTGCCCTGGCGGAGGCCCTGACTCCTCGCTCTTCTCGTCTTCATCGGATCTGTCATCCTCAGACGGCGGACGAAGACCTCGCGGCAGGCGCTGCAGTCGTTGACGCATTTCCTCGGTATCTCCCGAATCCGCCTCTTCGCCCTCGAACGGGCCTTCGCTGTCCGATTCGATTCGCGGGCTACCACCTCTGAAGGTGAGGTTGCTCTCGGTGCCGACCCAGATGGGCTCAAGATCTTCTTCGGTGATCGACGCGCGACGAATGATGTGTGGGGTCAGTGTCAGCACGATGTCCGTGCGCTGATTCGAAGAGCGCTTCGAGGAGAACAAGCGGCCGATGAGCGGGATATCCGAGATCCCAGGGATGCCGCTGTCACTATTGGTCTCGTCGGTGCGGATCAGTCCAGCCAGGAAGTTGGTCTCTCCATCTTTGAGTCGGATCGTGGTTTCGATGTTCCGGCTACCGATGATCGGCTGGTCGCCGACATTGCCGGCGATGTTGGAGACTTCGATTGACACCTTGAGCGAGATCTCGTTGTTGTGGTGCACTCGAGGCTCGATCTCAATCAAGATGCCGACATCCTGGTACTGAAAGGACGTGATCGGCACAACGTTGCTACCGACGGTGTTGGCAGTGTTGAAGCTGGTTACCGGGATCGGCACACGATCACCGATACGCAATCGCGCTTGCTCACCCTCGCTGATCCGCAACTGCGGCTTGGCCAGGGTCTGCGCGTCGGTGCTGGTCTTGACGAAATCGAACATGAAGTTCGGCAGACTCAGCAGCCAGTTGTTGCCGTTGAGAAACTGCAGATCGTTGAACCGTACGGGCACGTCGGCCCCACCGGTGTCGAGCGTCACACCGATCTGGCTCGCCGACAGCGAAAGCCCCAGATCTTGCAGCTTGGAGGTGTTGAGCTGCAACAACTCGATGTCGACCACGACCTCGGCCTTGGCCTTGTCGTTCGCCTGGATGATCCTTTCCGCAATCTTCACTTTGTCTGCGGTGTCCCGCAAGATGATGGCGTTCAGGGCCTCATTGGTCGCGATCTTGCGCGAGTCAACCAAGCTTCGCAGTTGGTTCATGACTTCCTTGACGTCCGAATTCGACAGGAAGAAGGTCTGAATGATGAGGTCTTCGTAGGTGCGCCGGTTCTGCGGTGTGTCCGCAACCACGATGATCGAACTCTCATCAAGCACCTTGTAGAAGTGACCGGCAGTGCGCATCAAGATCTCAAGCGCGTCCTGAGCGCTGACATCTTTGAGTTCGATCGCAACGTCCTGGTCCCGCATCTTTGGATCAAACAGAACATTGATCCCGAACGCCTTACCCAATGCTTGATAGATCTGCTTCGAGGGTCGTGGCTCTGGGAACGAGAGATCGATCGGCTCGGGAGATCTGGGGTTGAGCACCGGCGGCTGAGCGCTAGCACCGCCCTTGCGGTCCTTCATCTCCTGGATGGTCTCGGTGCGGCCCTGATTCTCAAGCGCTTCGATCTCGGCCAGCAACTTGTCCAGTTCAACCTGGGCATACTGGTTGGTGGGATCAAGCGCCACCGCCTGTTGCAGCTCGACCAAGGCCTGCCCCAGCAGATCAGCCTTCCGGTACTCCTTGGAAGCATCAAAATGCTGGTGTGAAGCTGCGATCTTGGCGCGCATCAACGACGATCGATACTTGAGATTCGCGGGATCGCGGCGTGTCAGTTCCAAGTAGTTCATCACCGCGTCGTCCCAGTCTCCCGTGACCTCGGCAACCTGGGCGGAGCGATAGTTGCGATAACCGCTACAACCAGTGAGTGCGCCGGTGATGGTCAGCGCCAAGATCACCATCATCACGACGGATGAGTGCCTCTTGGCCATAGGCGCCGCGTCGACCTGCCGCTCAAGTCCGGCTGCGGCGTGCGCGAGTGAGCCGCGTTCGTTGAGTTGATTGTTATCCAATGGACTGGTCCTTGTTTTGAGGCTTAGAACTGTGTGGCTCTGGCTCTTGTTGGGTGAGCAGCCGAGCGGTCACTGTTTGACTTGATCATCGCAGGTACTTACGGAGCGGATGCCCGAAGCGCCTAGTTTTCTTTCAACGGCAAGCGTTCGGGCGGGGTATTGGGGAAGCCCTCGAAGGTCAGGTCGACCGACTCGAGACCGATCGCATGGACTCTGAACTTCGTGTTCACGACATCGCCAACCAGTGCATTGATGACCAGTTCGTCCTTCATAAACACCGCCACCTTGCGCGATTCAGGTCCAAGGCTGCCGAGGAACTCCACGTCGATCGGCGGAGGAGGTGGGGCGGCGGGGGTCTGCGGTGTCGGATCTTGCACTGGCGGACGCGGGGGCGGAACAGGTTTGACCCTAACCGGAGGCGGCGGGGGTGCCTCGACCACGGGCAACGGCCCGTAGTCCCACGGGTTGCGACCGACTTCGAACTCTTGGGCTCGGGCGTCAAGCTGGGCCATCGACAACTCGGCGACCTCGGTATCCAGCACGGCTGAAAAATCCGCCGAACTCGAACCGCTCAAGAAACTCTCACCACCACGACGCATTCCGCCGATCTGGCTATAGCCATAGAACAGCAGGATCGCGACCAGCACCATAAGCAGGTACCGCTGTCGCTGACTGCCGGCGGTGTTGTCTTGAAGCGCCACTTCAGCCCCCCAACCTTGACTCATCAGCAAGGACGCTTTGACCAACCGCCTGATCGCGACCAGAGAACAAGGTCGAAAGGGTGGTGCGTATGCGCAACCTACCCTCGTCGCCATCTTGCAGCCCGAGTGATTCGAGCACCAAGAAGGAGCTCGACTGCTCTAGGTAGTTCACGAATAGCCGGAGTTCTTGATAAGTCCCCTCAACCGAGAAAACCATTGAGCGCTTGATCAGCCCGTAGTCCTCGAAAAATTCTTCGGGGTAGCTAATGCGATCGGGAATGACTCCGGCTCGATTAGCGAGTTCACGAACTTCACTGATGACCTCGGTCAAGCGTTCGCTTTCGGTAGCGAAGTGCTGGCCATAGAGCAGAGCAATGCCTTCGTCGGCGGCCACCGATCGGCCGACCAACGCGGCAATCCCGTCCTGTTGAGTCTTCAGGCGTTCCAGCTGATTGGTTTCGGCGTCGATCGCCTCACTCAACACATCGACTCGCCCAGAGTAGAGCGAGCGATAAGTACTCAACACCACTATGTTGATGATCAAGATCACGGCCGGCGCAAGCCACCAGCGATTGCGCCTCAGCAACGGCCATAGTTCGTCCAGCTTCACGCTCAACCGCCTCCTCGACTGGCATTGTCAACTCGCGGCGCAACGTCTTGATCGCGACCAAACCGCTCATCCGCGAGATCCTTCGTTCGTTGCGGAACATCGTCGGCAGTCACCTGCCGACGTTGCCCACGCCGCGGGTCTTGCCCGGGCGTCGGCGTCGGGGCTTGAGCTGGGAGCGACCCCGTTGTGCCCGGCGTCGCCTGAGCGGAAGTTCCGGAAGCAACAACTCCACCCGGCACCGCGGTTGGTCTCGGCTCCGCGCGAGACGGATCCTTGCGGGGCTCCGGGCGGGTCGCTTCATTCCGGGACGACTCGCGCTCGTTTGGTGGACGCTGGGTGTCTTCAGGCTGCGCAGGTTCAGCACTGGTCTGCTGTGACTCGGGCGAACTACTCTTCACCGACCGCCGCTCGGCCGACGCGGACGACGCTGGTGTTCGCACTTCAGCATCAGCCAAACCGGTCGGCAGGCCGGCCTCAGCATCACCTTCGAGCGCGGGTGTCGCTGAGCTAGCCTCCTGGCCCGGGCCTCCAGAGTTGGGTTGAGACGAGGAAGCTGGCTCACTGCTGGCCCCGTTCGCCTCAGGCTGCTCCATTTCGCCGGCATCGGTCATTCGGGCCAACTCCTCGTCGACCTCTGGCGATAGGATTCGATAACGCACACCAAGATCGAACTCGACTCCGTGGTCTCGATCCCGCTCGTCGCTCAGCACCGGACTCGCAAACACACTCGCTGAAAACATGGCGTCAACCAACTCCAGGATCTCCTCGCTGGTCTTAGAAACACCCCTAAGCTGAAGACCGATCCACTCGATGGACTCTGGCACCGCCTCGCCGCGACGCTTCTTTGAATCGGGAATCGAGGGTGCCAGGGACTCGAGCCGCACATTGCGCGGTAGCACTTCCGCAATATCGTCGAAGAGCCGACTCCAAGGGAACGTACGCTCCGCGATCTTGCGGTTGAGAAAACGAACGTGCTCGTTCTGCGCAGAGAGGTCTGCGGATCTCAACGCTGCCTCAAGATCGCGGATGTTCCTGGCGCGATCATCGATCTCGGCCCGTACCGCCCGAAGATCGTCGCGACCGCTGGAGGACCCTTTCCAGTACTCGACGAACAAGAACAGGTTCCAAGCCGAAGCCAAGCCGGCTAATACCCAGAAAATGGTCGCAAGGCGACGCTTGGGCCTGCGATTCTCGAACGGCCGCACGGCCAAATTGAGCTTTCGTAGGGCGCTGGACCCGGAACCAATAATAAGACTCATCCGACCGCCCTGTGCGCTGCGCCAAACAGGGGAAGCCATTGCGCCGCTGAGCCCGGGCTGCGCGCCGATGACAGATCAAACCGGCCCTTTACTGCGTCTTCAGCGAGCTCAAGGCTCAGGGCTTGAGAGGCCTGCTCACCCATCGAGCCGTCAAGCTTGACGCTCCGCGACACGGCGTCTAACCAAATGCTGCGCGCATCGGCACTAGCAACCACCACTCGCCGCAACTTCATGCCGGGAATCTTCTTAATGAGAAACCCGAGAGTCAGGCGAATCTCGCGCTCGACCATCCCAGCAACCACGTCGTCAGACAGGCTCGACTCGAGGCTCTTGCTCCGAAACAGCACCGGTTCTCCTCGATCCAGCACCACCAAGCTGTAGCCGTCTGCGGCACCCCAGAGAAAAGCCTCGCCGCGACCCTCTTTGGAAGCTCCTTCAGCGAAGGCCATCGAACGACTCCCTATGTGCCCAAGGCGCACGCCGGCCCGAGAGAACGCGGACTCGAGGCCGCTGAACAGCTGCTCTGAACCAAAGCCGACCAACAATCGACCCGGCTCCTTCTGGTCTGCGAGTGATGGCACCACTGCGCTGCGAACCCGCAGGTCCTCCACCCGGAAGGGAAGCTGTTGCTTGAGCTTCCATCGAAGCGTTTCCTCCCGAGCCCGCTCTGCCCGCGGGAGCTCCCCACTCTCGATGAAGACCACTCGCGACCATTCGTCGGGGACCACCAGCGACGCCTGGCTTGGCGGCCCACCGAGATCTGCCACACATCCCGCTACAAACGCATCCAGCGCCGCTTGATCGCGCACTGGCCCCCCCAACGGGCCATTGCCAAACAGCTCCCTCGCCAGCTCCCAACGGCGAGCTTCATCGCAAACCAGCGCCTCGCGATCGCCTCGCAAGGAGAAGCGCGCATACGACAACGCACCTCCGCCAATGGCGAAGACAAACGGTGGGGTGGATCGAGCGCCGGCGCCAAAGGCGCGGCTAATCCACGAAGGTAACTTTATTGATCTCATGCAGAGTCGTAACGCCTTCGGCAACCTTTGCCACTGCGCTGTTGCGAAGAAAGGACATGCCCTCAGCACCAGCAGCGCGCTTTATTTCCGAGGCCGGTCGTTTGTCGAGAATCATCTCGCGTATGTTGTCCGAAAGATCCAGAATTTCTGAGACCGCTAAGCGCCCGAAGAAGCCTGTGCCATTGCACTCGATGCAGCCTGTCCCCTCGGTGAAGGACCAGTCTCGAGTCGTCGCCGGATCAAGCCCAGAAGCAAGAATCTGCCGGTCCGTAACTTCGGCCGAACGGCGGCAATGCTGGCAGATCTTCCGCACTAATCGCTGCGCCAGGATGCAATTCAGTGCGGACACGAAATTGTAGAGGTCGACATTCATGTTCAAGAACCGACCCAAGACATCGATGACGTTGTTGGCGTGAACCGTGGTGAAGACTAGATGGCCGGTTAGCGCCGATTGAATAGCGATCTGCGCGGTCTCCTCATCACGGATCTCACCGATCATGATCTTGTCCGGATCGTGGCGCAGGATCGAGCGCAGCCCACGCGCAAAGGTCAGCCCCTTGCGTTCATTGACCGGGATCTGGGTGATGCCCTTGAGCTGATACTCAACCGGGTCTTCAATAGTGACGATCTTGTCTTCTGGCGACTGAATCTCAGACAAAGCAGCGTAGAGAGTGGTGGTCTTACCCGAGCCCGTCGGCCCAGTCACCAAGACCATGCCATAAGGCTCGCGAATGAACTTGCGCAACTTGCCCATCGTCTGATCGTCGAAACCCAAGATATCGAGCCGCAGGTTCTTGAACTCTTCGTTCATCGACTCCTTGTCGAGAATTCGAATCACCGCGTCCTCGCCATGAACGGACGGCATGATCGACACGCGGAAATCGATCGTCCGGCCCGCCACGCGCAACTTGAAGCGACCATCCTGCGGAATGCGCTTCTCAGCGATATCCAACTCGGCCATGACCTTGATACGACTGATGATGGTCTGATGGTGCCGCTTGTCGATGGGCTCCATCGCCTGGTACAAGACTCCGTCGATGCGGTACTTGATGACCACTTCGGACTCGCGGGTCTCGATGTGAATGTCTGAAGTACGTCGCTGGATGGCGTTGAAGATGGTCGAATCCACCAACTTGATAATCGGGCTTTGATCGGAGCTAATCCGGTCAATCGAGAGCACTTCGTCGCCATCGTCGTCTTCTTGGACGAGCTGCAGGCGAAAGTCCTCGGTGGCTTCGTCGAGTACGCGCTGAGCGCTCTCCGACTTTTGCAGCACTTCAGCGATCATTGGCGCCGCGCCAACTCGCGGCTCAACCGGCTGCCCGATCTGCAACTCAAGCGCATCGACTTTGTTGACGTCGCTCGGGTCAGACATGACCACTGCGAGACGGCCCGGCAGCTGCTCTTGCGGCAGGAACCCAAACCGAACCATCAGGTCGTAGGGAAACTGGTGGAACAAATCGTTGTCGATCCGGAACGAATCGAGATCGACGTAGTCGAAGCCGTAGGTGCTGGCCAGCTCCTTAGCGGCATCTTCAGCGGCGGCCAGTCCTTCGAGTTCGGCCGCGTGACTGGCTAGCCCGGGGATCTCGTCCATGGTGGCGGCTGCCACGTCGAGCGCGTGGTCGGTTGGCGTACTTACAGGATCAGACATTCACGGAACCTACTGCACCTGTCCGAGAACAGAAAAGAGTGGCATGTACATGGCGAGCAACAAGGCGGCGACCGCGATCCCCATGACCACCAGCATGATCGGCTCAACCAGCGAAAGTAGGCGTTGAATCTGAGTTTCGACTTCATCATCAAAAAAGTCCGAAACGTTGCTCAGCATCTCGTCGAGCGCACCGGTGGCCTCGCCAACTTGCACCATGTCGATGGTGAGGTTGGGGACCACCGCGGTCTCCTTCATTGCGTCATGAAGAGCCGCGCCCTCACGCACGCGGGTGGGGATGGGCTCAAGCTGGCTGCGCAGGTATGCATTGCTCACCGAAACAGACGAAACCTCCAAAGAGGGCACCAGCGGTAGCCCGCCCGCTAGCAGCGTCGACAAAGAACGGCAGAACTCGGACAATGAAAAGCGGTGAATGATCGAGCCGGCGACTGGGATTCGAAGCTGCATTCGATCTCGCCACACTGCCCCCAGCTCTGTTTCAAACCAGCGGCGGAGGAGGTAAACACCACCGACGATCCCCCCGAGCAGCCACAGGCCTCTAGATTGGACGAAATCCGAAATGCCGAGCAAGACGCGCGTCGGTAGCGGCAGCTCAACCTCCATGGAGTCATAGAACTCTTGGAAGTTGGGCAACACCACAACGATCATCACCACCACCATGGTGATCGACAAGAACACCAACAATGTGGGATAGACGAAGGCACTAACGATTCGCTTCTTGGTGTCCATCACCAGCCGCTGGTAACGAATGAAGCGCCTCAGTACCTGCTCCAGATCGCCACTGCGCTCGCCCGCCATCAAGGTCGACGCGTACAGCGGAGGGAACATGTCACCGGCGTCACCGAAGGCCACCGACAGCTCCTCGCCCGCTTTGACCTTGTCGCGAATCTCACCTAGCACCTCGGTGAGCTGTGGGTCACGATCGCGGCCGGACAGCATGTCGAGCGCCTGCAACAGGGGCAACCCCGCCCTCAGCAGCCCGGCCAACTCCTGGTTGAAGATCAAGAAGTCTTGGTCTTTGACGCGTCGTTTGCGGGACCGCTTGCCACCGAAACTCAGGCTCATGCCTTTCGGCTTGACCTCGAAGACATGGTAGCCAGTGCGCTCGAGATCGGTCCGAGCAACCGCTGCCGTCGCAGCCTCGGTCACCTGCTCAAGAATGCGTCCATCGGGGGCGCCCACCCTACAAACGAATTCCATTTAGCGCCCTCCCACTTTGCGTCCGCTGGCGCTGCCTGCGGGCCGAGTCGAAACCGGCAACGACGGCGACACGCCGCTCGACGGAATGGGCGTCCAGACGAAGGCCATCACCAAACCACTGGCACTGGTCGCATCGCGCGACACGGTGATGAACGCCGGGCGTTCGAACTGCAGATTCACGTCGCTGCGATACACCTGCTCGCTCTTCCTCGAAGCGTCGGCCGCCTGCCAGCGGCTACCGGCCGAGGCAATCCGGACAACCCGGAAATCGGACAGTCGCAGGTAGCGGCCACGCAATACCGTTCCAACCTCGAAGCTGAACCGATAGCTGGGCCCAACCTCGGAACGGACCTGCTCACCCTCTCTCACTTTGAGCTTGGCTGAGCCCAGCGGCTCATAGCTGTTCAACCGAAGAATGTTGTCAAGTTCGGTCACCAGCTCGGTGGGGAGCGTCGGTCGACCGCGATCGACGCTTCGAGGCGCATCTGAGCCTTGCGTGGCAATTCTGCTCGCTCGCAGCAAGTACATCTCAAGCGAGATCTCTTGGATCGGATGATCAAAGTCGGTGAGAACCGGCAGCAGCTTCTCGAGAACACTGGCACGATCCCTGACCACCAAGGCGTTGTCTTCCTGCTGGAATGACACGGTTCCCGACGAGGACAGCAACGGATCCACCAACGGTAGTGCATGCCTCGCGGGTTGGTTGGCCATCGGGAAGACGCGCAGAACCACGCTCTCGACCCGCTCTTGTCGAGCCGCCGCCGGCATCGTTGAGAGCGCCTGGCCGCTCAATAGAGCGAGTGCGATCAAGCACGCAGTACGCAGCACGGAGCGACCCTCTACTTGGCAGCCAACCGGCTCAACGTTTGAACGAGAACCACCTGGACGCACAGCGCCTAGACAAAGAACTGTCATCGTCAGCTCCTTGGGCCGGTGGTTGGCCAGTTGATTGGCCAGTGGATTAGCCCGAGGAGCACCCTCGAACTAAAGTTCGAGTTCGCCATCTGCCACCCACGCGAAGTCTAGATCGCCTGACGCACTACGCATCAAACCCTGCACCAGAACACTCTGTTCTGTGCCATAGGACTCAACACCCTCAACAAGAGGAAGTGCGCCCAACGACGCCTCCAGCGCGGCCTCGTCGGCCGCGGTCAAACCAGCAGCCACCCCCGGCGCAAGACCAACGCCCAAAGAACCGGTAACAGCGATCGCGAGCACCGCAGCCACGCTTGCCCACTTCTGCAGTTGGCTGCGCCCCGCAGGAAAGCCAAACGCAGGAGGCCCAGACGCAGGAGGCCCAGACGCATGAGACCCTGGAATTGACTCTTGGCCACCAGCCACGACCCGCCCGCGCCGGACACCTGCAACCCGTTCGCGCATGACGTCAATCTCAGCATCACTTAGCTCGATTGAGGGCAAGCTCTGGAACACGACCGTCGGCTCTGCGGCGATCGCAGCCGTTCGACACGACATGCAGGTGCGCTGATGCTCCAATGCCGAACGCCACTCCGACTCCCGCGAAGCCGACTCCCGCGAATCCTCGTCGCGACTCGACTGGTTGTCGCCCTTAACCAGCTGCTGGGCCGCCAGCGCTTTCCAGTCGACACGATTCGAACCCGAGCAGGCTTCCCGTGACCTCATTGGTCCCCCTCCTCACTATCGGCGTCGCTCGACGGAACGTACTCTGGGTAGCGTTCTCTCAACTTCTCTTTCAGCAGTTTGCGCGCGTTGAACAGGTGGTTGCGCACGGTCGACTGCCTACAGCCGACAATCTCGGCAACCTCAGGAGAAGCAAGACCCTCCACTTCCCTCAACAGAAAGATAGTGCGCTGTTTCTCGGTCAAGCACACAGCGAGTTCTTGAAAGATCGCCGCGACCTCTTGCTCGCGCAAGTGTGCAAGCAAGGTCGCCGAACTCGATTCTTGGCGATGGCGCAGCTCAAGCTTGAGCGGCTCATTCATTTTTTCGCGGCTCTTGCGGGACCGTAGGTGATCGATTGCCAGGTTGGTGGCAATCCGATAGATCCAAGTGTTCGGGCTCCACTGTTCGCTGTACTTCGTACGGTTGTCCCAAATTCGCACAAACGCCATTTGTGCAACATCCTTCGCCTCTTCCCGATCGCCCAAGACGCGGTATGCCACGTTGACCAAAGCTTGCGACTTGCGCCGCACCAACTCATCCAGCGCGGCCTCGGCCTCAAGGCTGGCTGGCGCATCCAGGTCCGGCGACTCTTCACCGAATCGATCCGCCATCTGCAGCAACAACGCACGGTCATCGAGATCTCGGATCTCGCGAAGGCGGCTGCGGCGGCTAAAGGCTAGAACAGGCAATGGTAGTGCTCGGTGGTTTGTGGTTTGTGGTTTGTGGTTTGTGGTCGGGGGGTCGGGGGGTCGGGGAAACTGGTCTTGGGGTGCGCCAACCGCCCGTTTGAAGGGGCGCTATTCACTCTACGGAACTCTCTACGGAGCTGGGTCAAGGGGCGTCTATGTCTGTAACGTCCGGAATTGAGCTCGTCCACCGGGTTGGGCTCTCGAACCGCCAAGCTTGTGCATTTCAGTTCGCTCTCGGGCCGCGCAAAGTGCTCCAAAGTATACAGTTACGCGCCATGCACGCCGGTACTGTTCTCAAGTCCTTTGACCCGATCGCACCCTAAGGTGTGGCTCCTGTATCAAGCAGCAATGCTGCTCGCGCTGTTCTTGGCCGGCCCCTTCTTGCTGGCACGGCGCGGTAAGCATCACCTTGAGACTCTCAGTGGGCGACTCGGGCGCAACCGAGATCCGGCCCACGGACACCCACTTTGGATCCACGCCGTATCGGTAGGCGAAGTGGAGGTGGCAAAGACGTTCTTGCAGCAGCTCAATCTGCGCTTTGCGCCTGGAGAGCAGCCCTCCACATTGATCACTACCATCACCCCGACCGGCCAACAGCGCGCTCGCGAAGCGCTCGGTTCGGTGGCTCGCGTCGCCTATTTCCCCTTCGAGTTTGGCTTCGCTCAGAGCGCCTTCCTTCGGACCAATCGCCCGCAAAGCTTGGTCCTTGTCGAGGGCGAACTTTGGCCACTACTCCTGCGCCGGTTGCGAGCGCTAGAAATCCCTGTGGTCATGATCAACGGACGAATCTCAGATCGTTCGTTCGGTCGACTTGAGCAGATCCATCGCTTTGCGCCCCGATTGCTCCGGCCCCTACTGGAGCCGGTGAGCCACTTCGGCGTCCAATCGCAGCAAGATCGCGACCGCTTGGCCGCGATCGGCGTCGAAAGCCAGCGCATCACAGTCACCGGCAACCTCAAATTCGATGCTGACTCACCGCCTCAACATGAGCAGCTCGGCCAGCTGATCGGAGCGGTCGCCTGCAGCCGCCCGATCATCGTCGCCGGCTCGACTATGCCGGGCGAGGAAGCCATGGTGCTCGACGCTATCGAAGAGATTCAAGATCTCGACCCACTGCTGATCCTTGCACCCCGCCACCCAGAGCGTTTCGGCGACGTTTTCAAGCTCTGCAAGGATCGAGACCTCGACTGCATCAGACGCAGTGCCCTAGACCAGCGTCCGACACTCGCGGATCGGTCCGGAGCGCGCGTCCTGCTGCTCGACACCTTAGGTGAGCTTGCGTCTACCTATCGCTGGGCCAAGAGTGCATTCGTAGGCGGCACCTTGGTAGCCACGGGCGGACACAACCCTCTCGAGCCCGCGCGCTGCAACGCACCGATTTGTGTGGGGCCATCGATGGAGAACTTTCCGGAGATCGCCGCAGCATTCGACGCCGAGCGCGCTTGGCAGCGCGTGGTCAATGCCGGTGAACTCGCCGCCACCTGGCGGCGCTGGGCAGAGCAACCCAGCGAAGCGGAACGAGTCGCCAACCTCGCACACGGAATCCTGGAGCGCAACCAAGGCGCGACGCGACGATCAATTGAGCTGCTCAGGCGCCACGCGCCAGCCCTTTTCCAGGCGACCGGCGCCGAGGACCACTGATGTCCCCGTGGCAACGCTTCTACGCTGCCGTATTGAGGCAGAGGCGCGAACGAGCAACGCGCAACCATCAACGCCTACCAGTGCCGGTGATTAGCGTTGGCAATCTGCATTGGGGTGGCGGCGGTAAAACGCCGGTCACAGCAGCCATCGCGCAGCACCTGCGCGACCAGGGATTCAAGGTCGCGATTCTCTCCAGGGGCCACGGGCGCAGCAGCAAGGGACCACTGGTCGTCAGTCACGGCGCCGGGCCTCGAGTCTCGGTGGCACAGAGTGGTGATGAGCCCGCATTGCTCGCACGCATCCGAGGTGTCGGCGTGGTGGTCGCCGAACGGCGCTACGCAGCGGGACAGTTGGCGCTCGAAAGTTTCGATTGCGACCTTTTCCTTTTGGACGATGGCTTCTCCCACGTGGGTCTCGCGCGTGACGTCGAGATCTTGGTATTCCCCCACGCCAACCCCTTGGGTGGCGGGCGATTGCTCCCGTCCGGGCGACTGCGTGAGCCTCTGGGGGCATCCAAACATGCCGACGCGATCGTGCTCACCGGACTTCCCGGGCGACTGCATAGCGAGGTCAGTGACACCGCTTGCATCGCGGTTCAGGAACTGAGCGCAAGCCTCAGTCGCGCCATCGACGCCGAGCCAGGGGGTCCTGACGGGGCGACGCAACCCAGACCAAGAGCCTTTGGCGCATCGACACAGAGCCTGCTCGAGGCCCCTCGCCCAATCAAGGAAGCGCTGTTGGTGTGCGCAGTGGCGCGTTCGCAAAGCGTCGTCGAGGGAGCAAGACAACTAGGCGCCGAGCACGGCTTCGCCCTTAAAGACACGCTCATCTTCCGCGACCACCACGCCTATCCGGCGCGCTCTTTGGCCAAGATCCAAGCTCACGCAGAATCCGTCGACACCGTCTTAGTCACCGGCAAGGACCTGGTCAAGCTCGACGGTCGACTACAGCTTCTCGACCAAGTGCAGCTGGTCGAGATTCAACACCGAGCCGAGCTTTCGGCTAGATTCTTTGAATGGCTCGACGCAGAGCTAAGCCGGCTCAGGGCAAAACCGAAGCAACCATAGGAGTGCTGAAACCCTCTCGTAGCACGGTCGGTGCTCCGAACTCCTCGGGTGCATCGCCTGCCTTTGCGACGCCTTGCACGCAACCAGCGGGCGCTCAGCAACGCCTGAAACCACCGATCCGGGCGCGAGCACCGTGGGACTTCTCCAGCTAGCTCCTAGGTCGAAGACTCCGGTGGCACCACTTCAAACAGTGGATCTCCGCCTTCGACCGCCTGCCCAAGCTCCACGAAGAAGTGCTGCACCACCCCAGCCGCCTCAGCCGCGATCTCGTTCTCCATTTTCATCGCTTCGAGCACCAACACACCCTGCCCAAGCTCCACGGTGTCACCTTCAGCGACCAACAGTGCGACCACCCGACCAGGCATATAGGCCTCGACCCGCGCAGAGCCTGCTCCTGCATCGGACTCTTGCGCGAGATGCGACAAGGGGTCGGTGACTGACGCCCTGTGATCAACGCCATTGACCGTCAGAGCGTAGCTGCGCGTGCCAGCGCTGGTTTTCACTCGATGGGCGAAAACTTCGAACTGTCGACCGTCAACGAGCAGGCTCGCTCCTCGAGCGCCGGCACTAACGCCAGCCCTCTCGCCACCGGTATCGACTTCATACACCTTGCCATCGACGGTCACTTGCCTCTTGCCGTCGCCGAGCACTGTCACCTCGACCAACTCCTCGCGGCCATCAATCACCACATAGCTCTGGCTCACGAGATCGAACCTCCCACGCCTTCTCGCCGGGAAACCACGCGCCAACGATGTCGAGCGCTATCACCGGAGCCGACAGGCGCCGATCTCTCTACACCATGAGAGCCCTCCAAATTGGCGAGCGCGGCAGCGATGAAGCCGATGTCTCGATCCAAGGCGTCGGCGGCAGACTCGCTCTCCTGTGCCGCAGGATCCTTCAACTCGCCAGCCTCCAACTTGCGATCGAGCATTCCGATGTCCAGATCTCCGGCAAGAAAATCTTTGTCTTCGAGCAGCGCTTGAAAAAGCGGGGCCGTGGTTTTCACGCCCTCGATGCGCATCTCGGCAAGGGCTCGCTTGAGGCGCCTGAGCGCCTGAGCTCGGTCCGCGCCCCAGACAATCAGCTTGGCCAGCATCGGATCGTAGTGAATACTGACCTCTGACAGCGCCTCCACACCTGCATCGTTGCGCACACCGGGGCCTTGAGGCCACCGGAGGGCCTTGATGATTCCCGGTGAGGGAGCGAAACCTTTGAAAGGGTCCTCAGCATAAAGCCGCGCTTCGACCGCGTGTCCGTGGGGTTCGCCGTTGAACAAATCGGTATCAATCGCCTGGCCCTGGGCCACTCGTAGCTGCTGCTCCACTAGGTCCACACCCGTGACCAGTTCGGTCACAGGATGTTCGACCTG
Source organism: Acidobacteriota bacterium (assembly GCA_029263415.1). Taxonomy (GTDB): domain Bacteria; phylum Acidobacteriota; class Thermoanaerobaculia; order Multivoradales; family Multivoraceae; genus JAJCXN01. The sequence continues at coordinate 101,937 of JAJCXN010000004.1, read as the reverse complement.
CAGTCGGGTGTTCATTTCCAGGAAGTAGAACTCGCCGCTCTTGGCCAACAAGAACTCCACCGTGCCGGCGCCTTCATACGCAACCGCTTTTGCCGCCTTGACTGCGGCATCACCCATGCGGTGGCGCAGCGCACGATCGACCGCGATCGAGGGCGCCTCTTCGATCACCTTCTGGTGCCGGCGCTGCAGCGAACACTCGCGCTCGCCAAGCGAGATCACATTTCCGTGGGAGTCGCCTAAGACTTGGATCTCGACGTGACGCGGCAGCGCGATGTACTTCTCGACGTAGACCGCGGCGTTACCGAAGCTCGCTCCCGCTTCGGATTGGGCGGCGCGGAAGGCGGATTCGACCTCAGCCTCATCTTCGACCAAGCGCATGCCCTTGCCGCCTCCGCCAGCGGAAGCCTTGAGCATGACCGGGTAGCCAATCTCATTGGCCGCTGCGACCGCAGCAGCAGCGTCAGCGAGCGGTTCGGTGCCGCCTGGGACTACCGGCACTTGCGCATCGATCATCAACCGACGACTTTCGATCTTGAGCCCCATGGCATCGATCGCTTGAGGCGAGGGGCCGATGAACACCACACCCGCTGTACGGCACTGGCGCGCGAACCCAGAGTTCTCGCTCAGAAATCCATATCCTGGATGGATTGCATCAGCTTCGATGGATACAGCAAGCTCGACGATGGAATCCCCACGTAGATAACTCTCCGCGGAGGGCGCAGGACCGACACAGTAGGCCTCATCGGCTAGGCGAACCGCTAGCGAGTCGCGATCTGGCTCTGAAAACACCACGGCGGACTGGATATCGAGTTCTCGCAACGTGCGCAGGACACGCACCGCGATCTCGCCACGGTTAGCGATGAGGACTTTCTTGAAGGACGTCATTGCTTGCGGATTCTTACTGTTGTGCTGCTCCGGAGTAAAGGCAGCCTTCACATTCAGTTGCTCGCCAGTCGACTGGTTCTGCGCGCGAGCACGCCTAGGAGCAGCACACTGCCAAAGGAAATGAGCACCGACCGCCACCAGTGAGACCGGTCGAACTCAAACACCAGTTCATGGTTGCCCGGCGGAACCACAGCCGCCAACCGAGTCAGGTTAGCGGCAACGGTCACTACAGGTTCGCCATCAACCGTGGCGCGATAGCGCGGCAAATACGCGCGATCGACGGCGACCATAGCCACTGCCTCGCTCGCGACCTGTAGCCTGAGGCGGTGTCGGTCGGCTTCTTGGAGGGTGATGATCGGCGGTGCCCGCCCGACTGACGTGTCGATCGGCGGAACGCCGCTTGGAACAACCACAGTGCTAGTCACATCGAACCGCTCATCAAGCATCGCCTGGATCGTCTCCTGCGGGGTCGCGGCTATGACCCAACGAGTCACGGCGAGTAGCGGCCTCCCCTTGGCCAGCCGATAACGGTATGCCGCCTCGGTTCTATGTTCCAATACCAACCCCGCGGTCGAAACCGGCCGCTCTGTCACTAGGTGCGTCGCACCCGCGGCTTCAAGTAACTTCACCTTCGCACCATCGTCAACACGGCGCAGGATCTGGGCCAAGAGCCCTGGCCGATAAGAATCGAGTCCTTCGGGCGAGGAGTTGAACTGGTAACGCAACCGTGAACCTACGCCTGCAAACGGATACCCCGCGGCACGCGCGGACATCTGCACTGAACTGATGTCGATAGCTCTCGTCTCTTGAGACTGAAGGTGCGTACCAAAGCCACCGCCGACTGAGCCGTGAACTACCAGGGTCTCGGGCGCAAGCTCGCTCAAGATCGCGCTCGGCGCGAGCAGTTCGCCGGACGGGATCGTTGGATAGACCGGTCGCAGTAGGACCATTTGGCTGGCAGCGTGGCCAACAACGAGAAGCAGCCACGCACCCTTGGGCATGCGCTGCCAACACGACGCAACCCACAAGGTGGCACACGCAGCCAATCCCAAGAGCGCAGCGCCTAGCAACCGCGGCACAGCCTCAGCCGCGGCCCTCTCCGCGCGAGCGCCACCGATTACCAACTCATATAGCGGCAGGAAATGGCCAGAGGCTACTGCGACGATGATCGCGCTATAGCCTAGTGCCAGCAAACCGCTGGACCAACGCAACACTCTCGATAACCCTTGAGGCCGGGCGGTGGACAACGCATCAACCACCCAGGCTCCCACCATCCCAAGTCCAAGAACTGCGAGCCAGCCAAACTTGACCGGGAAACGCATCCACGACGCAGCACCCCATTCACTCAACACGGCGACCACCGGGTTATGCACTCCAAGGCAAAAAAAGAGACCGGCGGCGAACCACAAGAGGCCGAGATGCAAAGAGGTGCGACCTGCCACGCGCCAGCGTAGCCGTGTGACACCGACCAGCAACAGGCACAACCCGATGGCGCCGGGGAAGAAGGTGAAAAAGAGCGGCTGGGCGCCGCCGTGTAACCGAGCCGCCCAGAACAACTGGTTGGGCGCTCCCAGCACGAAGGGAAGAAAGCTATCCAGAACCATCAGCGGAGGTACGCTGCCGCGCATGACGCCCGCCGTGGAGTACCCCAAGGTGGTACGCACAGACTCCTCCATCGCCAGTCTGAGCTCATTGAGTTGGGGCCAAGCCATCAACGTTCCCAATACCAGCGCAGTAAGAACCAGCGTAGAGCCCTCTCGCTTGCGCTCACCGGCGCTCCTCGTGCACGCGACTGCGCTGATCGCTACGAGCAGACCAATAGCCGCCGACAACGGGTCACCGGCGAGGAGCAGTAGCGTCCAGCAAACGCCCAAGACCAACAGCGGCTGTACCCGCGCGCGACCTATCGGGGTCCCGCTCATCGTACGCAAAGACGCGGCAACCAGCGCAGGTATCAAGAGCAGTGCCGCAATCAGGTTGTAGAAGCTGAGTAGCGATACAGCGAACCCTGATGTCGCATAGAGAACCGCTCCCATCCATGCGCCCTCGCGACCGATTCCGAGTTCTCGCGCCATCCACCGGAACGCCAAAGGAGCAAGCAACAAGTGCAACCAAAAGTGTGCGTTGAACCCCCACAGTTGCAAGCGCAGCGTCGGTAGAACTGCTAGAAGCAGGTTGCTCGGGTAAAGAGCCAGCGTGTTGAGGTTGCCAACTCCCGCTTGACCGCCCCCACGCCAGAGGTCGACGAACGGCAGTACTCCGGACTGCCAGGCCCTGATCTGCTCCAGCTTGGCCGGCCAGTGAAAATTCGCAACGTCGCGGAAGAACAGCGAGCTGTGCCCGAGCACAATCGGCATCAGACACAGGGCCATCGTGCCAACCACCAAGGCCCCGACCCGACGGTCGAGCGCTTTTGAAAACGGGAAGGGTCGCATCGGCGAATCATGGCACCTAAATGCCGCGCGAAGCCGCAGGCCAACCAACACCGACTGCAGACGGTCGGGATCTGAGGCGCACTTTCCGTAGAAGCTGTGACGCTGCCCTTAGAGGATTCCGCCGCATCGGCAATAATCCATGCCATGTTACCTCTCCTGCGCTCTATGCGGCCCGCCCAGTGGGTCAAGAACCTGTTTGTGCTCCTACCCGTGGTGTTCGCCCAGGAACTCTTCGTTCCAGCGGCCCAACTGCGCGCCGGAGTCGCCTTCGTGCTGTTTTGCGCCCTCTCGAGTGCGGTCTACCTGTTCAACGACCTGCTCGATCGGGAGAAGGATCGGTTGCACCCGATCAAGAAACGCCGGCCGCTCGCCGCGGGCACCTTGAGTCCGACGTTGGCATCGGCAGCCAGCCTTGGACTCGGCGGAGCCGCGCTCGGTGCGGCGGCTTGGCTAGGCATCGTGCCTCTAGCGATCGCCATCGTCTATCTGGTTCAGAATCTGCTCTACACATCGTGGCTCAAGCGTGTGGTGATCATCGACATCCTGATCGTGAGCTTAGGCTTCGTGCTTCGGGTAATGATGGGCGGGGCGGCACTACCGGTCGAGGTCTCAGATTGGCTCTTGCTCTGCACGATCTTCTTGTCGCTGTTCTTGGCCGTTTCCAAGCGCCGTCACGAAGTGGTTTTGCTCGACGGTAACGCAGCGGACCAGCGCGAGGTCTTGAGCCACTACGGCAAGCCCTTTCTCGACCAAATGACGAGTGTCGCCACCTCGGCGACCCTGCTTGCTTACTCCCTCTACGCCACCACCCACACGATGACCTCAGTCGCCTCATCACCGGCGACAGAAAGCGTGCCGACGGTCAAACTGGTCTACACCGTACCTTTTGTCATTTTTGGCATCTTCCGCTACTTGTACCTGGTGTATCAGCGCGGAACGGATCGATCGCCAACGGAAGCGATGCTGAAGGACGGTCCGTTCGTCGCCAATCTCGCAGTGTGGGGGCTGGCCGTACTCCTGAGCTTCTACGGTTGAACAATTTCCAAGTTGGCCTTGGCTGATCGAGCTTAGGGGTGCGCGGAGGCTGGCGGCAAGCGTAGTAGGACCAGCTCATCATCAGCCATCGCAACATTGCGCTCGACCTTAAAGCGCTGCACGATTTCGAGATCCGGTCGGATGCTGCGCAGGTTGTCAATGCCGCCGTATGAGCGCGGGAACAGTAGTAGGTAACTGACCCTACTTGCACCTACGAACTCCAAGAGGCCACCAAGCCCGGAGGGGTGGTTCCCCTGCCGAGAACCCCGTAGAAAGGGCAGGATCTCAGGGTTCACCAACCCCACTAGATCCACCACTTGAGCATCCGAAAAAAGGCCTAAAGCGCCGATATCCTGAGCTCCGATCCGTTGGCCCGGCAGATTGTCCTGGATCCACCTGGCTGCCCTGACGTCGCTCTGTTCGACATTGCGCACGGCCAGCGCCGAGCGGCCCGCACCGTTGAGCGTGCTGAACACACACGGCAGCACGACGATGGCGACGCCGATCGCAGCGACCGATCGACCGAGATGGCCGTTCAACCGCAGGTACTCGCGCGCATGAGTCATCAGGTCCTCCAAACCCAAGCAGCCAAGCAGCACAACAAACGGAAGCAACGGAAAGGCGTAGCGGCCAAAGTTGCCAAGCAGGACCGGCTGGCCGGGGGCGTTCAGCGCCGAGTACGCGATCGGTAGTCCGAACAGCCACAGCGCCGGCAGCAACGAGCGGTTGCGACGCAGCAGGCTGATCGCACCGGCCCCTGCTAGAACCGTCATCGCTGGTTGCACACGAAACAGAATATCCGTGAAGCGGAATAGATCTCGAGTGCTCGGCAGCCACTGATGACCGCTGCCAGCTTTAACTGTGAAAGTGGTGGGTAACGGCGACCCACTCCACCACAAGAAGAGACCAAATGTGGGCACCAGGATCAGGCCCCCGAGTGCCAAGACACCTGCGATCTCGCGGCTGCGGCCCCGGCCACCCGACCAACGCGAGCGAACCACGCGTTCGGTCAGGGCTAGGGCCACCACCAACAAGCCCTCTGGCCTGGCGAGTGCACTCACTAAGAGTACCCAGATCGCGGGGGTCACGAGAGCTCCGCAATTGCGCGCCTCCTCGCGAGACCAGCAACGCAGACCGCGAACCAAGAGCCACACGAACAAAGACACTTCCATGCCAGACAGCGCCGAGAAGGCGAGCGTTTCGGTTAGCACCATCAAGACGCCGGCGAGCAAGCTGGTGCTGCGCCTCGCACCAAGGTCGCGAGCGAAGCCCGACAGATCAGCCGCGGCAAGCAGGAAGAACAGCGCTCCAAGCGCCTTGGCCCAGCCCATGGCTGCCGAAGGAGAAATCGCCGCGGCGGGTGCCAGGAGCGCCGTCCACAAAGGCGAGGTGCTCGCCGGAACCGGCCGTTCGGGCATGAAGGCGAGCCCGTTACCTTGCGCCAGGTTTTGCGCGAACTGCAGATGAATGTACGAGTCGTCGAGCGGAAACCCAATCGTCGCCCCGGTCAGTTCCAGTTGCTGCCACAAGAACAATCCCAATACCAAGAGCCCGACAGCGCAAACTAGCCCCTGCCTCAACTGTCGGCCACCTCTCATCATCTCAGGCTCGGTGTCAGGCGGTGAATTCGCGGCGCTCATACCCCTAGGATCATAGACTCTCTCGTCTGCCGCCGGCTCCCGCAGACTTAATCTAATGCACTGCACCAGGACGACCCCTCTGATGGCTTCAACCACCCAACGCACCCCCCTCGAGGCCTCGCTACGCAACGCCGCTCGATGGTCGCTTTACCTCGCGTTTACTCTGCTGATCGTGACCGGCGGCGCTTTGTACGCTCTGCTACATGACCAATTCACCATTCAGGTGAACCCTTGGTACGACGTCGAGTTTCTCGACTATCGCTCGGTTCGAGACCTCCAAAAACTGGTGCGGATCGATACCACGCACCTCACTGGTAGCGAGATGGATGCGGCTTTGTGGCTTAAGGATCAGCTCGACACGTACGGGATCGAGGCGGAGATCGAAGACATGGGCGACGGCAAAGCCAACCTTCATGCGTTCATCGAGGGTGAAACCGACGAGTTCGTTGTCCTCCACAATCATCTCGACACGGACCCGATCGGAGATCCTGATCTGTGGGACTTCGACCCGTGGAGTGCGAATATCGACGTGGTGTGGATGTACGCACGCGGGTCCTTCGACATGAAGAGCACGGTCATCGCGCAACTGCACACCATGCAGGGGCTCAAAGAGCAGATCGATCGCACTGGGATCAAGCCGAGGCGTGGGCTGATGCTGTTGAGCACAAGCTCTGAAGAGACCGGAAGCCACGAGGGCGCACAGCACATCGTGGCTAACCGCCCAGGGTTGCTAGATGGCGCCTGGGCGCTGTTCTCTGAAGGTGGAGTGGTGGAGGCAATCGACGCCAACGTCGTCAAGTACCTGGGCGTCAGTTTCGGGCAAAAGCGTTTCATCGACGTTTGGTACTCCGCCGACACCATCGAACCGCTCATCAACCTGCGCAAACGCATCAACGGTCAACCGCTCACCGGCGCGCTTCGGCTCACGCCCCCGGTCCGTGAGTTCCTCTCGACGTATGGACCGACACGCCAGCTGCCCGATGCAATCAAGGTGCTGACGAACCCAGATCAAGGGTTGAAAGATCAGGCCGCCTTCAACGCTCTGCCCGACTTCTACAAATCCCTGTTCCGCGACGAAGTTCATGTCCTGCCACCCGAAGCACATCTACCGGGCGAGGGGTTTCGAATGAGGACCGTCATTCACCTCCTGGAAGGCTCCGACGCCATCGAACCGCTCGACACGCTGACCAACCTCGTCAACGATGAACCCGAGATCACGGTTTGGGTCGATCCGTCAGTCGGCTCGGAATCCTCGAGTCCGCTCGATCACCCCGCCTATCGCTCGCTCATCGAGCAACTCCAAATGGAACTCACTGGAGGCGTGGCGGGGCCCTACTACCTTGCACGCTTCGCCAACGACGCCCAATTCTTTCGAAAACTGGAAATCCCCTGTTACGGATTCCAACCGTTCCTAGGCCTCGCAGCCGACAGCTACACGGTCGGCAGCTACAACGAGCGGATTGCCCTGCCCACCTTCATCGAAGGTGTCGAGCGATACCAGGCCATTCTTTGGAATCTAATCGAAGCGCCTGGGGATCCGTAAGCCACCTGGCACCGGGTTCCTAGGCCCAAGTCAAATCGTCGGCCGCGGACTTCAAAAATCCGGCATCTGCTACCGACCCGGAGTGACATTCCTTGTCAGTCGCCAGCGCCCCACCCACCGGATGCTAAGGGCTCGGTACAAGCGCGCTCCTTTAGCGGACGCGGGTTCCGGAAAAACAGCAAGCAAGCCAGCCTTCTGGCATGTGGCTTGCTGTACAAGTCCCCGACTAGAAATCTGAGCGACACCTAGCGTAGGCATCGCAAGTCACATCACTTGTACCCCACAACGGAGCTACACCAATGATCAATCGTCTTCGCAACCGGCAGGGTGGTTTCACCCTGATCGAGCTACTCATCGTTGTTGCCATCATCGGCATCATCGCAGCCATCCTCATCCCGAACCTCCTCGACGCTCTTCAGAAGTCCAAGCAAAAGGTCACCATGTCCGACGAGCGCACCATCGGTTCGGCGACCTTCTCTTGGATCACCGATATGGTCTCCGCTTCAGCTGCGGGCCGTGGCGGCAGCGCCTGGACTCCACCCGCCCAGACTCTTGACTTTGACGCCTTGGAAACGATCTTGGTGTCCCCAAGCAACGATGACCAGGACTACCTCCAAGAACTCCCATCGACAGACGGTTGGGGCAACGATTTCGTATTCGCTTTGGCTGGCGGCGATGCTGCCACCGCCGCAACCCTCCAAGGTGCTGGCTCGATCTTCGCCGTCTTCAGCGGTGGTCGCGATGGCGCAGACAACCCAGTGACCTCCGCGACCTACAACCGAGGAACCTTCATTGCCACCTCCTATGACGAGGACATTGTCTGGGCCGATGGCTACTTCATCCGTCGTCCAGGCGGCCTCAACAGCGGTTCGTAAGATCGCTTAGCTTCAAATACATTACGATCTCCCTGGGCGTCGCGACAAGCGGCGCCCTTTTTTTTGGCCCCGGGGTCTCCGGGCATCACGGTCAAGGCCGACCCTGCAGGATCCTGAAGTAGAGCCATCTCAGAACGCGGCTATGCTTCGGGCCGTATTCACAGAAAAGCATTCGCGCCCCACCGAACCGCCAAAAAACCCTCGCCAACGCACTTCCAACCAGTGATGCCCAACCTGCAAGTCCTGTCGCTGACTCATCGAGCCTCCTTGGTGCTCGCGGCGAGCCTGATCCTCAGTACGGGGACGCCCGCATCAAACGCCGCATCGCAGGGGCCGACCAGCGACACTCAAGCAGTCCGTTGGCTGCAGAATTATCTCCAGTTCGACACCAGCAACCCGCCCGGTGACGAAGCGGCCGCCGTCGCGTTTCTTGCAGAGATCCTACATAGCAACGGACATTCCACCCGTCGGTTCGTTAGCCCAGAGGGTAGGACCAGCCTGCTGGCGAAGATCACGGCCACCAGCAGCACCGACGCCACCGAAGATCGGGCGCCGCTGTTGCTCCTGCACCACATCGATGTGGTTCCACCCGGCGCCGGCTGGACCAAGGAACCGTTCGGCGGCGAACGGTCGCGGGGATTGATCCACGGTCGAGGTGCAATCGACTCAAAGAGCCTGGGTATTGCGCACCTCGCCGCCTTCTTGGAACTCGGCAGAAGCCCTGAACTGCTCGGTCGCGACCTTTGGTACCTCGCCTCGGCCGATGAGGAAGCCGGTGGAGCCCAGGGCGTCGGGTGGATCTTCGAGCGTTACCCAGACGAACTCGGCAAGGTCGGAGCGGTCATCACCGAAGCCGGAATCAACCGTGTCATCAACGGTAAGCCTGTGTGGTGGGGAATCGAAGTCGCCCAGAAGCGAGCACTCTGGTTGCGGCTAACTACTCGAGCGCGCGGCGGACACGGATCCAGCTACCACCCGTCGAGCGCGACCCACCAAATGGTCCGTGCACTCGAACGAGTGTTGGCCTTAGAGATGAGACCGAGACTCTCTCCTTCGGCGTTCGCCTTCTTCAAAGCCTTGTTGCCCTACCACGGGGTTGGATATCAAACGCTGTTCGATCACCAAACGATCCAGGAAGCCCAGGCAGCGCTAGACCTGGCAACCCAGGAGCAACGCCTTCACAAAGCGCTGTTGCCGGGCATGATCAACTACCTACTCGACACCATTCAGGTCACAAGGATCGGCAACGAGTCCACCAGTGTCAACGTGGTGTCAGCAACAGCAACCGCCGAACTCGATGCCCGGCTGCTTCCAGACACCGATGACGCGGCCTTCCTCGAGCGCATCCGTAGCGCCATGGGAAAGTTCGTAGAAATTGAAATTCTGTTGCGCTCCAACCAGGTTGAGACACCGTCTCTCAAAGATCCTACCTATCAGCGGCTGGCCGAGCACCTGGGAGCGATCACCGCGGTGGTACCAACCTTCATCCCTGGAACCACCGACTCACGCTACTTCAGAGAACGAGGCATTCCCGCCTACGGTTTCTCGCCATTCCTGCTGAGCGGCAACGAGTCACGCGGAATTCACGGTGCCGATGAGAGCATTCCAGAAGCCCGCTTCTTAGAGGGCGTACGCCGTACCGTAGCTACGGTACGCGCGATCGTTTCCCAGTAGCGCAGGGCTGCGGCAATGAGCGAATTTGGCATCCCGATGAGTCTGGGCCTATTCTACGCTGGTGTCTTCGGCACCCTCATCGGCAGTTACTTAAACGTCGTGGTCTATCGTGTCCCACGCGGCCTTTCGACCTTCAGGCCGCGTTCGCGATGTCCCGGATGTAATCGCAACATCGCGTGGTACGACAACCTCCCGGTGATCTCCTACTTGGTCCTCAAGGCAAGATGTCGCCATTGCCAAAGCCCGATCTCACTGCGTTATCCAGCGGTCGAACTATCAACCGGGCTATTGTTCGCCACCGCATTCGCCTGCTTCGGCTGGACGGCTTCCACCTTGATAGCGTTCGTGCTGGTGTCACTCCTCTTGAGCCTCGCGCTGATTGATCAGGAGCATCTGCTACTGCCTGATGCAGTCACCTTGCCGGGACTGATCGTCGGCCTAGCGGTCTCGCCATTTAGCGGAATCACGACCCCCGCTTCCGCGGGGCTCGGGGCGCTACTCGGGGCACTATTGCTCCTGTTCATGATCGCGCTCTACTACATGCTTCGCGGCGAACTGGGCATGGGCCTAGGCGACCCCAAAATGCTAGGCATGATCGGCGCCTTTTTAGGCGCACCAAAGATCATCGTGACTATCTTGATCGCGAGCCTCACAGGGACCCTGGTCAGCCTCACCCTGATTCTGCTCAAGCGTGCCAACAGAAGCACCCGCATGCCGTTCGGGGTCTACCTCGCCTGCGGGGCCATGATCGCGATGTTCGCGGGTGACTTTCTCATCGAGGCCTACCTCACCCCCTAAGTCGGAGTTCACAGCACTTGTCACCAAGACCACTTCAGCAACGAATCGGGCTGCGGCGAGAAGCCAGCGTCTTTCTGCCGGTGGCTACGTTAGCGCTGATCGTGCTGTCGGTGGTGTCGATGTTGTCGTACCGCAACGCGCTGCTAACCCTCACCGCGCGCGCTCGAGCTGAAGTGCTCGTCGATGTGCGCGCGGCTGCCGGCATCTTGCCGCTCGACGCCACCACCTCTGGCGCCTTGCGCAGGGCATTGGGTCGAGAGAGCAACGCTTCGCTCATTAGAGCCGATGGGTCAATCGCGGCAGCGATCGGAAGCCGCCCTGAGGGCGACCCCTTCGCCCCACTTGAACAAGCGCCGAGCGAGCCATTGACCGCGGGCCCAAACCCGGCCACCGGCAACCGCGTGGTGGCATGGTTGCCGCTCCGCAACGGACTAACCCTGCGTATCGATCGCGCCCGGCCATCGCTCGCGAACGAGTGGCAGCGTTGGACGCGACTGATGATCGTTGTCACGCTCGCAGTCGGGGCGCTGGGCACACTGCTGCTGCTGTATCTACGGCGCTTGTTCGCTCCGATCGACGACCTACTGCGCAGCGCACGTGAACTGGGCGAAGAGGGCCCGCAAGACGGCGATGATGAAATCGAGTTCTTGGTCCACCGATTCGAGAGAGCGATGGCGGTCCTGCGCGAACAACGATCGGAGGGCACCACCTCGCCGGAGCAGCTGCTGGGCCAGCACCTCGAGACTCTCGAGCAGACCTTCTCAAGCCTCGAGAGCGGCATGATGCTGCTCGATCTCGAGGGCGCCGTTCTGGCTCTTAACGAGGTCGGAGCAAAGACGCTCGCTCTCGACGCGAGCGTACTTCCAGCGCCACTCCGCGAGTTCCTCGCTCAGCACAGCGACATGTTCGCGATGCTTGAAACAGCGCTCTGCGAGGGAACTTCCCTGCGTCGGCAGGAGTGTCCGGTTGCCGTTCAAGGCCAAGCGCGGACTCTCGGCATGACCCTCTCGCCGCTGAGTCGGCGTGACGGAACTAGACGGGGTTGGATCGTGCTGTTCGCAGACCTCACCGACGCTCAACAACTAGCAGAAAATGAACGACTATCGACAAGTCTCAATCAGCTCGCAGAGCTCTCGGCGGGACTTGCTCACGAACTACGCAATAGTCTCGCCAGCATGCAGGGTTATGCCGCCCTTTTGAAACGCGCGCCGCTTCCAACAGCTGCAGCAGCTGACACCCTCGAGCTGCAGCGCGAGATCGACCAACTACATCGCATCGTCGAAGACTTCCTCAGTTTCGCTCGGCCAGGCACGAGCCAGCTTGAGAACATCGATCTTCTGCGCTTGGCCCACCGAGCAGCCGGCGATCCTGCGCTTGGCGGCGCACCGGTCAAAGTGGAGACAACCAGCACTCCAGGCAACGTCGACAGCAACCGCTGGACGGTCAACGGTGACGAGCAAATGCTTCACCGTCTGCTGCGCAACCTGTTGCTCAACGCGGTCCGTGCTCAAGCCGAACAGAGCGACGATCCTGTTCCAGTCGTCGTGCGGCTGGGCAAAGAGCCTGGTGCGGGCGACTCGAGCATCAGTGTGCATATCGAAGATCAAGGCCCGGGGCTTAGCCCCGCAGCGGAAAGGACGTTGTTCGTCCCGTTCGCCACCACCTCGAAAGGCGGGACCGGTCTGGGCCTCGCGGTCGCGCGCCGCATCGCCGACCTGCACGGCGCACAGCTGACAGTGACCAACCGACAGGAACGGGGCGTGCGAGCAACACTCACCTTCGCAGGCCCGGTAACGCAAGCCCCAAAGGCCTAGCACGTCGAGGTCGCTCGAAGGGGCCAGTTCGCGTTATCATAGACCGTTGGCATTTAGTGTATTCCCTTCTGACTGGCACCAAAGGATCGGCAAGATCATGCTCAAAGAAGCTACCTTGACTACCGCACCGCACACTGCGCCAGCGCGACGTAGCGCAACCGCTGGTTTCACCATGCTCGAGCTGTTGATCGTCATTGCTGTGATTGGGCTCGTCTCGACACTCCTTGTGCCGAACCTTCTGTGGGAGCTGGAGAAGCAGCGCATCCGCAACCACATCACCGAAACCACGAGCTTCTTCTTGATCGTTAAGCAAGAGGCCGTGCGCCGCTCCGCTCCGGTAGTGGTCACTATCGACCTAGATGAAGACCGACTCTTCGCCTTCGCCAACGTCGACGGAGATGCGGATCTCGAATTCAACCCTGATGCAACGGCGCTCAACAGGACAGCTGACTACGAGGTGGCGCGCCTCGACCTGCCAACGGCTGGCGACACCCTGTTCATGGATTTCTATGGCCCTACCGACGGCGCGGCTCGGGGAGCGACGATGATCGATGGATTGTCGACCAACGGCGACGGCGAACCGGTTGTCGTATTCGAACCTGACGGCTCCATCCGCAACATCGGCGCCATCCGTCTCGCAGACTTTAAGGTCAACAACTTCTTCGAGGTTCGCATCGCTCCGGCTGCCACTGCGCGGATCCGAGTGCTCAAGTACAACTCGTCCAGCGACTTCGGCGGCCCGAACTTCTTACCTTCCGGTCAGGATCCAGCAACCGGTAGTTCCTACTGGACGTGGAAGTAGGGGCTCCTTGCTCCTCCACTGAAGCTCAACGCCATGACAAACGAAGCCCACAAAGCTGAATCGAAACGCAAGGACGTCACCTGGCTGCGCCACCCGACATTGGTACTTGCGGCGTTTTCGGTCCTGCTGTTGATCACAGCCGCAGCGACCGCCGAAGTGTTGGTCTTGACCGATGGTCAAGTGATCGAAACCAAGGGGCCTTGGCAGGTCGATGGACGACGCATCACCTACACTGCGTTGAACGGCACCTTCTCTGCCCTGCGCTTGAGTATGGTCAATCTCGAAGAGAGCCGGACCAGAACAGAGGCCCTGCTCAACCCAGTCGCGCCAAAGAATGATCCGAAACCGGCTCCTGAAGTGGGCTTAGTTGTCAGGCAAAGCGATATTCGCACCGTCACTGCAAAGGGACCCGCTGAGCCGGAGAAACCGACCGAAGCTACAGCCGCGGACGTGATTTCCATAACGAGTTGGAGCGAGGAGCTGGCGACAGTCGGAACCCGGATTGTCGGCACTGTGCAAAACGGCAGCGACAGTGTCTACATTTCTCTGCGCCTCGAGGTCACCTTGGTGGCCGAGAACGGTGACGAGCTCGAGACCAGAAACGCCAAACTCGAACGCGCTTGGGCAGACCCGGGCACCAGCCTGACGTTCGAAGCCGACTTTCCGGACGTCTTCGCCTTTTCGACCGCAAACTTCTCAGTCAAAGGCAAGCCGTTTCAAAGCCGCCCTCCCGAGGCAAACGGGGACGACCTCACCTCTAACACCGAAGAGGCTAAGGACGCGAGCAAACCCGCAGCGCCAGAGCCACCTCGATAGCTCTAGCTCGCGTGGTCCGGCGAATCTGCTCAACGCGTCAACGACGCCTGAAGGGCGCACGACGCTCGACGTGCAATTAGTCTCGATAGCGTGGAAAGCCCGCGAGGCCGTGCTTGGTGATGCGACGCTGAAGCGTCCGGACGCTGATCTTGAGCTTAAGTGCGGCCTGCTCCTTGTCCCCATCGCATTCGAGCAGCGCACGCCGGATGACCTGCTCCTCATCATCTTCGACCGCTGGGCCTAGGAGCGGCCGCAGATCATCCGCGCCGATCGAACTGCCAGAGCCTAGGATCAGAACACGTTCCAAGAGATTCGACAGTTGACGAACATTGCCGGGAAACTCCTGCGTTGCGAGCAACGAGGCCGCCGAGAGCTTGAGCACCGGCGTTGCAATGCCATTCCTACTCGCGATCCGTGAGATCAGCGCTTCAGCAAGTGCTGGAACATCGCTGCGCCGGTCCCGCAACGCCGGCAAGGAAATCGGAAAGACCTCGAGCCGGTAGAACAGATCTGCGCGAAACGTGCCTTCGTTCACCATCTCGAGCAAGTCACGGTTCGTCGCAGCAATCAGGCGTACATTGGCGCGTTGAATCCCGCTACCGCCGACTCGCTCGAAAGTGCGCTCCTCCAGAACACGGAGGATCTTGGCCTGCACGCCAAGTGGGAGCTCTCCAATTTCATCCAGCAGCAGCGTGCCGCCATCAGCGGCCTCGAAGCGGCCCGCCTGGCGTCGATCAGCCCCGGTGAAAGCGCCCTTCTCGTGGCCAAACAACTCGTTCTCAATCAGCGCCTCCGGAAGAGCCGCGCAATTGACTGGCACAAACGGCCGGTCACAGCGAGTCGAGGCCTCATGAATCGCGCGCGCGAACAGCTCCTTACCGGTACCGCTTTCGCCCAGCAAGAGGACGGTGCTCTCGAGCGGTGCGACCTTGTCGACCAAACGCAGCGCTGCGTGCAGTCGCGGGTGAGAACCCACGATTGACAGGCCGCCGCTCAATTCTCTCGCGTGGGTGCGCTTCGATTGAGTGGGCGACAACCAAGCATCGATCCGCTCCAACAGCCCCTCGACATCCACTGGCTTCTCGAGAAAGTCCGTTGCGCCGAGCTTCATCGCATGCACTGCATGCTGGACACTGGCGAACGCGGTCATCATGACGATCGGCGCATCGGGCAGGGCCTTGCGAGCTTGCTCAATCACTCGCGTGCCCTCCCCGTCGGGCAGGCGCAGATCGGTGAGCACGAGGTCAAACTCGCGCTGCTCGAGCGCGGCCAGTGCCGCCGCGAGGTCGGCTGCACCCACCACCACGTGCCCGGCATCGCTCAACGCACGCTGCCAAACATTGAGTAGCGACGCGCGGTCCTCGACGACCAGGACGGTACCCACAGTCGCCTACTCAGAGCTTTCGGATGTTGCAACGCTCTCAGTCGATCGTCGTTGCACGGCCAGCGCTTCGAGCGACTCAAGCAATGCCTCGAGAACCGTTGAATCGTCGCCCGGTGCAACCGTCCGCAAGTCCAAGATCAGTTGTCCGGCGTGCATTCGGCCGACCACCGGGACAGCTCCGGTGCGCAACGCATCCGCTAGGGACTGCGAGCCGCGGACCGCCAGCACCAGCCCTGGAATCTCCCGATCCGGAGCGGAACCACCGCCGACGGTGGCCGTGCCCGGAACTATCGAAATGCTGGCCGACTCACTCTGAAGTCGACTTCGAAAACGGTCAACGAGTCGACCCAGGCGAGCCTTGTGGTCCGCTTCGTCGACGAACAGGCCGTCCAACGGCAACGGCTTGTTGCGTTGATGTAGCTCGAGCACCGCACCCAAAGCAATCAACACCAGTCGGCTGGGACGAAGAGCTCGATACAAGGGGTTCCTGCGGCAGCGAGACACGAGTTCCTCGCTGCCCAGCAAGAGCCCGGCCTGAGCACCACCAAGAACTTTGTCGCCGCTGCCGCAGACGAGATCGCAACCGGCAGTGAGCAGCTCATCAATACTCGCGTGACCGCGAAACACGGCCTCTGGCCGTGACCGCAGCAGGCCGCTTCCCTCGTCAACTAGCAACGGAATCGCGTGTTTGCGCGAAAGCGCAACGAGTGCTTCAATCGGCGCCTCCTCGGTGAAACCTCGAATCCGATAGTTGCTGGGATACACCTTCAGTAGCAGTCCCGTTTGGGCATTGATCGCCGCCTCATAGTCAGCGGCACGGGTGCGATTGGTGGTCCCGACTTCCACCAGCAGCGAGCCGGCGCCGCTCAGGATGTCTGGGATCCGGAATGATCCTCCTATTTCGACCAACTCCCCGCGCGAGACAATCACTTCTTTGCCAGCGGCCAGGGTTTTGAGTGCCAGGACCAGAGCCGCAGCATTGTTGTTGACCACCACCGCTGCTGAAGCCCCGGTGAGAGCGCACAGAGCATCGTTGACTCGGTGATTCCGGTCGCCCCTCTTCCCGCTTTGCAGGTCGACCTCGAGATCACACCCAGCATCTAGCAGCGGGCCAAGCGACGAGATCACTCCTTCGGGCAAGGGGGCCCGACCCAGGTTGGTATGCAAGAACACGCCCGTGGCGTTGATCACTCTGCTGAGGGGCCGTGCCGCGGCGGCGAGGGCCACACCGAGCGCGCGCTGGACTTCGCTAGGTTCGCTCGATCGCGCCGTCAACCCGGGATCGGATCTCAGTGCTGCGAGCAGCTGTTGCGCTTGGACGGTGACCTGCTCGCGTCCGTACTCCTCAACAAGGCCGACAGCCTGAGCCTCCACCAGCAGACGACCAACCGACGGCAGCCCGCGCCTGGGATCAGAGCAACCTGAATCGCTCACCTTGGGGCCAGCGGAATCTCCGGGCCCGGCTACAGGGGTCTTGGTTTTCATCAGTTCAAATCGGTTCCTATTGAAACTCTCTGCAGCTCGCGCGATCACCCGTGACCCAAGCCAACTCTGACCCAAGCCTTGCGCGACGATGACCATCGAGACCATAGAATACGAGTTCCTGCATGTGCAGGGCTTCGACTACGCATCATTTGGGTTTTCATCGTATGGGTACAAGCACACAGATCGACTTAGTCCAGGTCCAGATCAGGCTTCTCCGTCGCGAGTTCGAGCGCTACTTTGCCGGCGCCAACGATCTGCCTCCACGCGAAATGGAAATGAAGGTCTTGGCCCAGATCAATTCGCTCAAGATCGGCGTCCGCAGTGCCGCCGATCGCTTCCGAGTCAGCACTTTGGAGGCAAGCTTTTCGAGTTACCGAGAGATGTACGGACGAAAGGTCCGAGACCTCGAAGAAGGCCGCATTCAGAAGACCACCCGTCGGCCGTCCTCTCCTGTGCTACCCGACGTGTTCGAGGGGGTTCGAGTCAAGGACTCGGTCTCGCCCGAAGCAGCATTGTCGTTGTATCGCGCCTTGTACTCTCACTCCGACGCGCCGCCGGTAGGACTTCAGCAGTTTCAGAGATACCTCGGCCAACAACTCTCCCGAATCCGAGATCAGACTGGCTGCGAGGGCGTGGTCTTTCGCCTGACCGAGACCGACGGCAAGCGCCGGCTCAAGGCAAAGCCCATCCGCTGATCTAGGATCTGCATTCTTATCAAGCTCTCACGCTCCTTTCCTTTCACCGTCTCACGCAAACCATCGGGGACCGCAATGACAACATCCCAGAGCCCTTCTTCAGCGGGCACGGACCGACCGAAGCCACGCTTTCTTGCGCCGCTGCTTCTCCTCGCAGCAGCGGCCACGTTTGGCATGGTTTCGCGCGACGACGGACAGCTCGAAGCCGCCATCGCTGCCCAGCATGCACGCGTGGCGATGGAGCCCAGTGCCACTGATCTCAACGATCTGGCCAACTTGTTGGTGGTACGAGGGGACCTTGACCAAGCCGAGCAGGCTTACCGCGAGGCACTAGCACTGGCGCCCGAGAGCATCGAGGTGCCGTACAACCTGGCGCTCTTGCTACAGCACCTCGAGCGCGACCGAGAGGCGCTGAAGCTGTTCCGTGGTGTCGTCAAGAAGGTGCCTGACGCGGCTTGGGCTCATTTGCAGATCGGGGTCCTCGCGGCAGATCTGGGCAAGCGGCGGCAAGCGGTGCGGTCGTTCTCCAAAGCCTTCGCGCTCGAACCGCGTCTCGCGTCACCCCGCATCAACCCGCACCTTGCGGGCCGGCCCGAGGTGTTGAAAGCGATGCTCAACGCGTCCTCTAATGCCAGAGCCCCGCAGACCGCACCGCTCTCATTCTCGGAACCAGATCGAATCGCCCGCTTACTGGTCGGCGAGTCAGCGGCCGCGCGCGCAGCGGCCAGGTCAATCGAGCGTCGTGGTCTGGTGGAACCGGCTGAGCCGAACGAAGGGGGCCTAGCCGAACCCACCAAGCAGGTCCGCCGTCTTGAGGTCGAGGGCCTTCCAGAAAGCGCTCAGTCGGAGTCAAAGCACGCAGCTCGATTGCCAGCCCGAGCCGAGCCCACTGAACCGGTGCCCAGCGGGGCCGGCGAGAAGGATAGAGCCGTGGCCGATGAGCGCGCTCAACGGCGGGTGGTGGGCGTCGAAGACCTCCGAGCTGTCCGTGGTGCCGGAGCAGCTTCTCAGGCTTCCGGAAGGGGCGGCCGCAGTCGTTCCGGCGGAACAACAAGCGTGCGTCCTAGCGGCGGCAATGCCTCGCCGGCTGGAGGCAGGACCTCACGCTTCCGTCCAGGAGGCCGGAGCAGCGTGCGGCTCGAGCTCCACGAGCTGCCGACGGAACAGCGCCCCGTCTCTCGCTGGGCCACCTTGAGCGAAGCGCCTTAGAAGGCCCCATCGCGGGGCGGTCGCCGGCCTAGACCGAAACCAGCATGGCCCCGCTATGAACCAAAGCCCCGGCAGAGTCTCTAACTGCACGCAGCTGCGCTCTCGCGCGGTGCAGGGCGCTGGGCGCAGGCCGATTGTGGGCGGCTCAGGGTCGGACCGCTAGCGCTTCCTGATCAGCGCGACACCTGCCTTACTTGGCTTCGGTGCTCTCTTCGATCTCCGGCTTGTCGTCCTTGAGACCGGTCTTGAAGTTACGGATGCCCTCGCCCATGCCGCGGCCAAGCTGAGGCAACTTCTTAGCGCCGAAGATGACCAGTACGATCAGGAACAGGATGACCATTTCCATGACGCCAAAGGTTCCAAACATTTCGCTCTCCTAAGGGGGTGTCGTGGGATCGGGCGCAGATCCGAACCACGCGGGAAACCCATAGCCGGACAGCTGTTCACGCTATCAGACCAGTCTCATGTGGAGGGGATCACCCGCTACTACGTGGCCAATCGGACCCTTCCGAACTGGCCGCGCATCGCTCAAGAATTGCGGCAATCCGGTCAGAGCCCTCGGGCAAACGCCGCACTTCCTGGGCTGCTCGCTGAAGAGCAACTGGCACCATGGAGAGGTACCTACTCTGGCCGGCGCGCGCGAAACCGACAAAGGTACCGACTATCTTGATGCACCGTTGCACGGCGCATCGAGCGATCGCAGTGCGCTCCGAGTCATTAGCCACCAGTTGATCCACCGCGGTGGACGCCTGTTGTGGGCTGAGCGGGCAACTGTCGAAGTAGAGTGACGCTAGATCGTAGCCCTTCGGAGCGAGCCGGAGATCTTGGTGATCGAGGACTACAAGTTCGGCCAACCGACCCAGCGGGTCGACCTTCACCATGAGGTTGCGTGCCATGTAGTCGCGATGTGCGGGCAACAGCGGCCCTTCTCCCAGAGTTCCGCACAGAGCGAACAACATCGGCTCGAACACTGCGCTCTCGCCTGCAGCAAGCTGCTCACGGAAGTAGAGTTCGCAGGATCGACGGACCTCCCGAGTCAAGAGTTCGGTCGAGAGCGAGGGAGAGAGCCCAGCAAGGCCGTAGGTTTCCAGGCGTTCGATCCGGCTCGCCAACACGCGCGCTCGCTGCATGCCACTGTGCACCAACCCGGGTTCTCGTTCGGTCGCGAGCTGGCGATTGCCTAGGTCGCGGGTCAGCATCCAGCGACGGTCGCGATCGATGGCAAGGATGCTCGGCGTCGCCACACCCACGCGCTTGAGCAATTCGTCGGTGCGCAGGAAACACTCGTAGGAACGGCGCAGATCGGCGGGGTAGTGAGCGAGAATCAGAAGCTGGCCCTGGACACGAAAGTACCGCCGTGACGATATGTCTCCCGCCATGGGCTGGAGCGTTTCTCCTCCACATCCCACGCTCTTGAGCCACTCGAGCCCGTCATCTTCGAGGCGGCGTGCGGCCTCGCGGTCGCGATTCGTTTTGGTGGTATCCATACCGTGTGGGTCTTCGCCTGCGCAGGTCCGTCCCGGTGCAACAACGCACGAGCACGGCGCCCTTTGTGGTTCTGGAAGCTAGCATTCACTGAACCTTTCGAGCGAGTCCGTGCACAAGTTGACAGACGCTGCCAGGGCTGTCGATAATCGGTGGTCGTGTCCTTTTCGCGAATCGGTGTTTTGCATCTACAGCGCTTGCAGACTCCGTCCAACCAACTTCAAGAGAACAGCGAGTACCCACTGAGAGACCATGTGCGTCGGCTATTGCAAGAGATCAGCGAGGATCTCTGCAAGGCAATCGGCGAATCCGATGAGGTCAGTGACAAGCTGAACGAGCTCCGAGATGCGGGATACTCGCTCAATCTAATGCTCGATTGTCGGCTCGCTGATGACTCCGGTGAGGACGAGGTCACCGATGGTGATCAAGTCCGCAGCGGTTTGATGCCCACAGCGTCTGAGTCCCAGCCGACCGCCGACTTCCGTATCAACGCCAACGATCTTGCCTTTCTTAGGTCCGTCGGCATCGATCCCACCCGGCCCGGACGGTCCAAGGGGAGCTCGAAGGCGAACGGAATGTTGAGCTCGCAAGGCCAGGCGGACGGTTGAGCATAGCGCGCCCCAACCTGCTAGGTGCGAGCCCCGAACAGCTGCATACTCTGACCGGTGGTCTTCTTGGAGCGCCCTTTCGTAGCCGGCAGCTGCACGACGCACTGCACCGGCAAACGGTCGCTTCTTTCGCGGCGATCACCAACCTGAGCAAGGAACAGCGTCGAGCTTTGACCGAGAGCTTCTCGATCGAGCGCCCACCACTGCAACGCACCATCGATGCTAGTGATGGCACTAAGAAGTTCTTGTTCGAGCTGAACGATGGCGCCACTATTGAAGCCGTAATTATTCCCGACGGCGATCGGCGAACTTTCTGTGTCTCGAGCCAGGCGGGTTGTGCACTCGCCTGCCGGTTCTGCGTCACCGGCTTTTGGGGAGCCGGTCGGAACCTCGCCGCAAGCGAAATCGTCGGTCAGATCTTTGCGCTTAGAGAAACTCAGCAGATCGACTGGGCTCGAGTCAATCTGGTGTTCATGGGGATGGGCGAGCCGCTGCTCAACCTGGGGGCCGTTCAGCAGGCGCTAGAGGCCGTGAGTGGGCTCGTCCCGTGGACCCGAACGACAGTGTCCACCGCCGGGATCGTGCCCGGAATTCGGGCCATGGCGACCTGGTCCGAGCGGCCCAACCTCGCAATATCACTGCACGCCCCCAACGACCCAATTCGTACCGAGATCATGCCGATCAACCGGAAGTATCCGCTGGTGGACCTGTTCGCAGCCCTCCGCGAGTACCCAGTCACTCGCACCCGCCGATTGACCTTTGAGTACATCTTGATCGATCGCCTCAACGACGCGGCTCATACCGCGCGCGAGCTGGTCACCTGCCTGCACGGATTCCGTTGTCGGGTGAACCTGATCCCTTTCAATCCCGATCCCGTCCTAGGCGATCTGCGGCCGCCAAATGCAGCAACCGTCGATCGCTTCCGGGAGATCCTTGTCGAAGGCGGGCTGCGCGCCGTCGTGCGCCGGCCTCGTGGGCTTGATGTTGCAGCCGCTTGCGGTCAACTGCGTGCGTTCGGCCGACAGCCGCGTGGTTTCCCCATCGTGCGCGGTGATCAAGAGCCTGTACGCCAGATGAAAGCGTGATTGCGACCCTGCCCTGCACCTTCGCGTCTATAGCTGTGCCAGTTCTCGTCACAGCGCGTGCAGCCACCCAATCGACGAACATCCAGCACGCCTAGGTCCATTAGCTGAGCGCTAGCCGCGGCGACCAGGTGAAGATGCGGCTTCGTATTGCCCGATGCTCCGCTTGCCGGTTGGAGGATCACCCCCATACCGCTTTGCTGGGCAACGGCGACTGCAACGGCAGCCGAGACCTCATAGCAACAGCCGCCAATGCTCGGACCTATCCACGCAGTGAGACATCTGCGCCGATCTCGCGATCCCAACCGATTGACGCCCCGCTCGATGATGCCCGACGCCAGGCCGCGCCATCCCGCGTGGAACGCTGCGAGTACGCCTCGATGTGGATCGGCTACGAGGATTGGCACACAGTCAGCAGTGAACACACAAAGCGCGAACCTCCGACCATTGAATGTGCGAGTGTCGACTACCAGACCATCGGCTGCAGATGGGGCCTCGCTGGCCTCCACCACGCGGTCGGAGTGCACCTGACGATTGATCACCACCCGGGTTGGCAGTTCTTCGACTGCGCGGATCGCCGCGGCCGCAGCAACAGCTGGATCCGGATCGCTTTGGCTGCCATTGAAGAGCCTGCCCACGAACGCGACCCGTACTGCCCCGGCACGATCTGAGACGATCGGCGTCGGGAGTGGCGAACTAGGCGACGCTGTCAGCACGGGATCACTCTTTGAATCACTTCGGAGGTTGAAGAAAGTTGAGGCGTCAACAAGACATAGACTATCCTCCGCCGAGCGCATCATCGTTCTCCACCGCCCGGCCGACTTTCAAGACCACCAAGTCCAGCGTTTTTCAGCATGAATCTAGAACCCGTCATCGGCCTCGAGGTCCACGTCCAACTCGCCACTGAGTCAAAGATCTTCTGTGGTTGTCCCAACGCGTTTGGCGGCGAGCCCAATTCGCGGATTTGTGCCGTCTGCCTGGGTTATCCCGGAACCCTGCCGGTACTCAATCGCGCTGCCGTCGACCAAGCGGTCCGGCTCTCTTTGTCTCTCGACGCCACCATTAATCAACGATCGGTGTTCGCGCGCAAGAACTACTTTTACCCTGACCTGCCGAAGGGTTATCAGATCAGCCAGTTCGACCTGCCGCTCGCAGAGTGGGGCACGTTGCCGCTGAGCGATGGCTCTGCACTCTCGATCACCAGGCTTCACCTCGAAGAAGACGCGGGCAAGCTACTGCATGAAATGCCCGGAGGTGGCGAACTGCCCGGTGAGAGCCTGGTCGACTTCAATCGCTGCGGCGTACCCCTGCTTGAGATCGTCACGGAGCCGGACTTGCGGTCAGCCGGGTCCGCGCAGGACGCCCTGCAGCGACTCCACCAAGTTCTGCGCTTCACTGGGACCAGTGACGGCAACATGGAGGAAGGTAGTTTCCGTTGCGACGCAAACGTTTCGTTAAGGCCGGTTGGCCGCGAGGCATATGGAGAGAAGGTTGAGGTCAAGAATCTCAACTCCTTTCGCAATGTTGCGCGTTCGATCTTGCACGAGATTGAACGTCAGACCCTGGTCCTTGAATCCGGGCAACTCGTGGTTCAAGAGACCAGGAGCTTCGATGCAAGCAACGGCACCACAGCTTCGTTGCGGTCAAAGGAGGAGGCTCACGACTATCGCTACTTCCCGGAGCCGGACCTGCCGCCGTTATTGATCGATGATGCGCGTTTGCAGAGCCTCGCCGGGGCGCTGCCGGAGCGCCCGTGGGCAAGAGCGGATCGCCTGCGATCCGAGTTCGGGTTGACCGGGGACGACGCACACCTCTTGACTCAGTCGGTTGAGTTGGCGGAATACTTCGAGGAGGCGACGAAATGTCTTCCGGAAAACCCGTTGGGTATCGCCAACTGGATCAAGACAGAGGTCCTTCGCGAACTTAAGCGACCCGACGCTCCGCCAGCCGCTAACTGGCTCGCGCCCGCCAAGCTAGCGGGCCTGGTCGGGATGATCGACAACGGCAGTCTTTCTGGCAGCGGAGCAAAGGAAGTGTTCGCGGAGATCTGGGAATCGCACGAGGACCCCCACCGTGCAACGGAACGCCTCGGCCTTGCACAGGTCAACGACGAAGGGCAACTCGAAGCGTGGTTGCAACAAGCGCTCAAAGCCAACCGTGGGCCCACCGAACAACTGCTCGCCGGCGAACACAGGGTAGTGGCCTTTCTGGTAGGCCAGGTGATGAAGCTATCTCAGGGCAGCGCCGATCCGCGCTGGATCCGTGAACGATTGCTCGAGTGGAGCCGCGCCAACGGGGCCCCGTAGAATGCAGACTCCATGATCCGATTCTTCGACGTCGTGAAGCTTTTTCCAGGCGGACAGGTCGCGCTGGACGGGGTGACGTTGCAGATCAAGCCCGGCGAGCGGGTCTTTCTGACCGGCCCAAGTGGGGCTGGCAAGACAACCTTACTGCGATTGATCTATCGTGAAGACACACCGACGTCAGGACAGATCCTGGTCAATGGCCGCAACGTTGCGACCATGCCACGGGCAAAGGTGCCGTACCTTCGAAGATCGATCGGAGTGGTGTTTCAGAGTTTTCGACTGATTCAACGCAAGACGGTGCTCGAGAATGTCTCCTACCTGCCCAAGATTCTGGGCGCATCGCTGGGCGAGCGTACTGAGCAGGCACGCGAAGTCCTTGGACAGGTGGGCCTGGCGCACCGCTTGACCAGCTATCCCCAAGAGCTATCCGGCGGCGAACAGCAGCGAGTGGCTCTTGCCCGTGCACTGATCAACCGCCCCGAGATTCTGCTTGCCGATGAGCCGACAGGCAACCTCGACCCTCAGCTGTCGCTGGACATCCTTGAGCACCTGCTTGAGGTGCAACGACGAGGTACAACATTATTGTTAGCAACCCACGACAGCGCGACCATCGAGGCTGTAGGCGGGCGCGTTCTGGTGCTTAATCGGGGGCGCTTGGTCGAAGATCTTCATCTACCCGGAAGAGGTCTTTCGATGGCAGTTGAGCCTCAAGACTACGTCCGGCCAGCAGCCGGCGGCCAGCTTCAACCAGAGGAGACCAGGTGAGTCTGCTCCAGGCTCTGCGTTACTTCGCAACCGAAGCCGTGGCGAGCATGATCGGCAATTGGCGCGCAAGCCTCTTGGCGGTTGTCACCTGCGCGCTCAGTCTCTATGTCGGAGCGTTCTTTTTTCTTCTAAGCGCAAACCTCTCGCGTCAGACCGACTCCTGGCAAGGCTCGCTCAAGCTGAGCGTTTACTTGGATTCAGACGCAGCACCTGCTGCTGTTGAACACATCAAGGCGGCGCTCAGCCAGCCTCCCTGGATCGAAGAGACTCAAAGCGTCTCTCAAGCGGAGGCACAGCTGCGCTTCGACGATGCGTTTCCGCAGGTTGCCGAGGCGCTAGGCGAGGACAGTCGGATCGCGCTGCCCGCGAGCGTCGAAGGGACCATCGTTCCCAGCGCAATCGACGAGGCGGCGTGGAACGAGTGGGTCTTGCGGTTGCGGGCACTGGACGGTGTCTCCTCTGTCGACGACGACCGTAATTGGATCCGAGAGGTCCAACGCTTTTCCAGCTGGATCCGAGGTGCGGGCTTGGCACTCAGCTTCGCTTTGCTGGTGGCTGCGGCCTTCACCATCGCCGCAGTGGTCAGACTGACCGCCTATCAGTACTTGGACGAGATCTCTGTCCTGAGGCTGGTCGGCGCCACAGAGTTCTATGTGCGCGGCCCCTTCGTGATGGAAGGCTTGGTACAAGGCCTGCTGGGTGGCGCGAGTGCGATCGGCGGGCTCTGGCTGACCTTTGCATTGGCGACGGCGGAAGCCGGGAGCTCGCTCTGGATGACCGTAGTGTTCGATCGTTTCTTAGCGGTTTCCAGCCAGGTGGCGATCGTGCTGATCGGAGCCACCGCGGGGTTGCTGGGTTCCATCCTCTCGATCCGGAGAGAGGCGCTGGTGGAAAGCTCTTAGGGTCAGAACGCCGGCCGTGGCGAGCCCGCGAACGTCCAGCTTCGTGCACGCCGTCAAGCGCCGGTGCACCGGTGCGTTGTCACCCGGAAACCCAAACGGCCCCTCGCATGAGCAAGGAGCCGTCATTGAAGTCATGCTCGGGAACTGGCAGCCAGACTTCCCGAGATCACTCGCGGGAGTCCTCTACCGGAATGGCGGCGGTCCACCAGTCGGCACCTCTTCCAGCGCCTTCCTGAGTCGCGCTTGTTCCGCTAGGAGCGCTTCGCGTTCCTTGTTGAACTTGTCTGCGTCCGCGTTGTCCTCGCTAATGGTCTGGTTCTCTTGGACACGAGCAACGCCTCCTGCATCACCAGCCTTCTGGTAGAAGGAGATCGACTCCGCGTATTTCTTTTGCTTCTCGTAGGTGAAGCCTAGTTGGCGGTTGATCATCTTTTGATCAGCCGCCTTCGACGTCTGAGAGAGCGCCCTTTGCAAGGGGCCCTCCGCTGACGCGAAATCGCCTAGCGAAGTGAAAGCCTGGCCCAGATAGAAGTTGGGCAGCCACTCGCCTGGACTCTTGCTCGAAGCAGCCTGCAATGCGGACACCGCTTCGTTGTACTTCTTGGCACCCAGCAGAACCTCGCCGTAGGTAAGCTTGGCGCTGTAGCTGCCATCCACTTCTGAGTACTTCCGTGCAGACGCCAACGCTTTGTTGTAGGTCGCGTCCTTGCTCGCACCCTTCGCAGTGCGTGCTGTACGAACCAACGCCGATACGTGAGACTTCCGGATCTTTGCGTCGTTGGGCGACAGACTTACGGCCTTGTCGAGCGCAGCCACGGCCTCAGTCATCTTGTTGTCGTTGTAAGCAGCAACACCATAGGCGGCCCAAGAGTTGCCCGTGTTCTTGGCTTGCGCGATCTTTTTCAAGTCGCTGAGGCCGCTTCCACCGCCACAGTTCGCCCGCGAGCGGAGCTGGTACAGCGACGTCCTGTTGGCCGCCGGCAGTGAGCTTTCTTCGATCCGACCGAGCACACCACAAGCGTCGCGCGCCTTACCGGCCGCAAGCAAGGCTTGGCCTTGTGCGAGCTGAATCGAGGGCTGCCCGGGCTTGAGCTCGTTGGCCCTGCCCAGATGGGTCGCAGCCTTCGCTGCCTGCCCCGACTTGAGTAGAGCGACGCCGAGCATTTGGTGGCCTTGGAATGCTTCCGGCACCTTCTCTACGTAGCGTGCAAAAGCGGCGGCGGCCTCGCTGTACTTCTTGACCTTGTAGGCACTAAGGCCCTCATCATAGTCCTCGTCGGCCAAGGCCGGCAGGCTAACAGCCAGGCTAATCGCTAGAGCGAAAACGATGGATTTGCGCATTGTTGACTCCTTTCGTAGTTTGGTTGTGTCGCCCGATCAGAGCGCAGCAGAGGTGGCTGCGTTCAGACTAGAGTTGGCGACACAAGCCAGCGGCCTGAGACCGTTAAGGGCAGCTTGAGCAGCTGCCAATGTGGCGGTCCAGTGGCGTAGATCCTAGATCACTGCAACACCTATGCCGGACACAAGCGTCTCGGTCTCGCGACGCAAGAGCAAGCCCTGGGCTACCGACGATGCCTCCAACGGTTGTTGGATTCTGAAACTGGTCTCGTTTGGGTTTTGATCTGCAACCGGTGGGAGGTGCATGCCTGCACCAAACTTCCTTCCGACCTGCAACCCCCAAACCACGCCGATCACACCTGCGTTCCACTAAGGACGACACTCACGTCCTCAACAAAGGCTCTTCTGGCGTCTTCTCCGCCGATCGCGGCCAACGTTTGCTCGTGCCGCCGCACCAGATCCTCCAATCCATCGAGCACCCGCCCGCTGGACAGTTCCGCGCGGCACAACTCTGCGTCGCGCTCGAATCGCGGATCTTGGGCGCGATCGCCCGCTTGCTGTTTGCCCAGATCGTGAACCTGGTCGCACAACATGGCGAGCTCTTCAACGGTCAACGAATAGAGTCGCGGTCGATGGGGACGAACAAAGTCATCGCGCAGGGTGATGATGTTCGACGTGAGCAGCCCGAACAGGGTCTTTGAGGTCTCGAACGGACTCAAATCCAACGCTACCGCCAGCTCTTCAATGGAGCGTCGCCCATCGATCAAGGAGGCAAGTCGCCACTCACCTGCGGTGAACGAAACAGACGCGCTGAAGTCTCCTTGAACGGCCACTGGCACCTGGCGCGTTGAACGGATCCGCTTGGCGAGGATCTTCCACTCGTCCATACGCCGAGCGGCTTCCATCAGCAAATTGGTGTTCGACTTGTTGATGGTCTGCTGTTCAAACGCTGCCCCTGGCTCGAAAGTGAAGTCACCCTCGCTCCAAGTCGCAAGTTCGTACACGGCCTCCTCACCCACCAGATGGCCTGCACTCGCGTGACCGATCTGCCCTTCCCGCAAGAAGATCTGCCCGCGCTCCGAATTCCGGCTGAGAGTGAAAGCGCCAGTCTTCCCCGACACCGCCACCAACTGAATGATATCTGGAAGCGGAAGCTCGGCTAAGGAACCTTGAAACGACAAGGGCGACCTACCTCACTGGAGTGATGGAACGGTTGGGGGTGTTCTGCGGCATTTGAGTTTATCGATCGACGCCAATTCGTCCAGGCCGCTCGCCTACCATTGAGAGTAGCCCGGGACGACGCCCCTTCACCGCAAATGCCCTAAGCCCCGCGAAGGCAGGCTTCGCCGGGTTAGAGCAATGGTGAGACGCGGCGAATAGGACTTACGGCTTCTCGCTACGATCCTAGAAGAGATGGACTACTGCAGTTGAAAGTTCACCGTGAGATTGAAGTAAACAGCGACAGGCTTACCGTTGAGCGTTGCAGGCTTGAATTTCCACTGGCGAACCGCGCCCATGGCCGCCTCGGCGAGCCCCATGGGCAGCCCTTTGAGAATAGAAACCTCGGTCACGTTGCCTTGCTCATCGATAATCGACTGCAAGATGACGACACCTTGGATCCGAGCCTTGCGCGCAATCTCAGTGTATTGAGGCGGAGGCGACGTGAGCTTCTCGGGCTTCTTCACATCGCCGGTCACATAGATTGGACCGTCCGGCTCGGGCTCGGGAGGAGCGTCCGGAATGCCGATCACCAGATCGTCAATGTCTGGCAGATCGAATTCTTCCGGCTCTTCGATGCGGATCGGTTCCGGCTCATCAGGGGTCGGATCAGGGATCGGAACCTTCTTCGCCTTCGGTTTTGGAATCTTCTGTTCTTCCTTGGGCGGCGGTGGCTTGAAGCGCACCTGCTGCACGACGTAGACCTTCGGCTTCTCGGCCTCTTTGGTCGTACTCGACGTCATCGACGGGAAGGTGATCGCGAGCAGAGCGATATGGAACGCTACCGCTACCGCCATCGCGCGCCTGAGCGTCTGATTGTCTTCGGCTTCCTCGCTCATGAAGGTGGCGAGGCGCTCCTCAGAGGCCGTTCGCGGAGTGGACGGCGCCTTCTTCGCGGCGGCGGCGGCGCCCTTGGCCGCGCTTGCCTTCGCCGTTGCGCCTGCTTTCGGAGCCGCGGGTTTCTTCTTGTCAGCCATTTCGATTCTCCGTCAGTTGGAACATTCGAGCGCTAAGCCAATCGCGCCAGCTACCTTGCTCCACGTTTATCGCCGTCCGAACTAGTACCAAAAACTCTCAATCTCGCGCTGAGTCGGGATGGAGATCCGGATCTCTTCCTTGATTCCCTTTTCTGTCGCTTGCCGCAGCTCGTCAAGCACGGTAACCATGCTCTTGTACTGAGACTGCGGATCCGGCCGGATGATCACCGGCTTCTTGGGATTCGCATCGAGCTTGGGCTTCAGGTAGTCGATAATGCCACTGAGCTGCATCGGCTGCTGATCGACGACGTACTCGCCGGACGGCAGGATCTCGATCAGGACGGAATCTTCCTTCTCCACCACCGGCGGCGAATCGTCGTCTTCCGGCAGCGCGAAATCGAGACCTCGCGTTGCAGTGAACGTCGTCGTCACCATGAAGTAGATGATCAGCAGAAAGGCGATGTCAGCCATGGACGAAGTGGGGATCTCGTCGTCGGCGGCGTCTCTTTTGATTTTCATTCTGGATCTTTCTTCGAAAAAGCCCGGCAGCCTGCTTTAGCAGGCCGCAGGATTAGATGTCGTCGACTGTCACCTGTTCTGACAACAGATAGATGGTCCTGACCTTGGCGCGCTTCAACGCGTCCATGACCAAGTCGACGTCACCGTAGGACACACCGCCGTCTGCTTTGAGGACAAAGTCCTTCTGGGGGTTCTGCGCGATCACGCCTACTGCGAAGCTGTGGACCTCATCGGCACTCGGTACCGACGCGCTCAGGTCTTCGCCCGAACTCACCTTGATCCGCCCCGTGGAATCGATGGCCACATAGGCAGCCTTCTTGGGGATCTCTATACGAATGTTGGTCTTCGGCAGCTTCACCTGGGTCTTGTCGACCTCAAAGGTGATAGTCAGCATGAAAAAGATGATCAGCAAGAACGCGATATCCGCCATCGATGCGGTGGGAATCGCGGGTTCGTGCTTCTTAGATGCGGCTAGTTTCATCGCTACGCCTTCTGTTGTGTTCCGTGCCGCGCAGAGCCATCTCTGCGCCCGGTTGCTCTCAGATCCGAGCCGAGGAGCCCGAAGGGTGAATCGCCAGCCCGGCGGTGACCCCTAGAGCCCCTCTTTCGATCTGACTACTTGCGTGCTTCCGGAGTTCCATCAGGGGTGATACCGCTGCGTTCCATTTCACCGAACGTCTCGATCAGCATGTTGGCCGAGGTCTCGATGTCACGAACGAACTTGTTGATGCGACTCATGAAGTAGTTGTAGGCCAACTGCACCGGGATTGCGACCGCAAGACCGGCCGCCGTGGTGGTCAACGCTTCCTTAATACCGGAAGCAACAGCCCCCGGATTGGACAGACCCTGCTCAGCCAACGCGTCAAAACCAGCCATCATGCCGGTCACCGTGCCGAAGAACCCAAGGAGGGGTGCAACATTGGCCGTGGTGGCGAGGAAGGGAAGGAAGCGCTCGAGGCGGCCCATCTCAAACAACGCAGCGTTCTCAATGGTCTTCTCTACGTCCTCTTTCGGCTGACCGTACTTGAGCAGGCCTGCTTTCATGATCGAAGCAACGGGGCCCCTGTGCTGCTCACAAACCTTGACCGCCTCACGAATGCTGCGGTTGACCACGAGGGCCTTTCGGATCTGAGCGAGGAACGAGTTGACGTTGATCTTCGCGCGATTGAGAGCGATGAAACGCTCGATGATGACGGCTACTGCCAGCACCGAAAAGATGAGTAGCGGCCACATGATCGGCCCGCCTTCGTTCATCAGCTTCCAAAAAGTTCCACCAATATTCACCTATGACCTCCTCAACGCTGCGTTAGACCCGCTCATGGCGGATCAAGTTCCAAGATTCACTAGACGACTGTATGAGTCTCAAGACATTCAAAGCTGGACCGCACACTTAGCTTCTTGACCAGCTTGGCAGTGTCTGCGAAACGCGATCTTTGCCTCGCTCTGCGAGGATCACGACCTGCGACACTGCCTGTGCCACGACTATTACCTATTTCAGTGCGAACCTACAACCAAACCGGCGAGGAAGATCACGACTCGGGGTTGTGCACCGCCAAGCGCAAAGCCCGGACCGCATGCCTACCGACAACAACCCTGAGGCAACTTCTTTGAAGGCTCTTAAGCCCGCTGATGGCCAACCCCCTGAAGGGCCGATTCCTCGCCAAAAAACCAGAGGGCGGGGATCGTAGCACAAGGATTCGAACGCTTGAAAGGCGGACCGATTGTGAATGGGCGGTTGCGCAGCAGACAGGCGAACGACCGCCATCGCTGCTTAGCAAAGAGCACGTCTCTTGATCGAATCCATGGTCACGTTCTGCGCGTGACACAAGGCGATCGCAAGCGCGTCGGTGGCGTCCGAACTGGTCTTGCCGGTATCGATCTTCAAGAGCATCGACACCATGCGCGCGACCTGCACCTTGTCTGCTCGCCCGTTACCGGTGACCGTCCGTTTGATCTCAGCGGGCGAGAACTCCCGTGGTTCGATCGCTCGACCGCCTAGCGCCGACAGGATCGCACCACGAGCCTGCGCCATAACGATTAGCGATCGATTGTTGACGCCGGCAAAGGTGGTCTCGAGTGCGACCTCATCGGGCGCATGCTCCTCGATCAAACCTTGCACCTGATCGGTCAGCCAGTGCAGGCGCGCGGCAAGGCTGAGCTTCTGGGGAACCGACAAGCGGCCGGCTGCGAGAGCCTCCAGCTGGTTACCCGTGCGCAGCACCACCCCGTAGCCAGTGAAGCGACTTCCAGGATCGAGCCCGAGGATCTTGATTCCTCGGGGCTTCCCTGGCGCTCTAGACAAGGTCAACCTGCTCGTGGCGCTCAGGCCGCACCATCAGCCCTCTAGCTGCGCCATCACCTCTTCGGAGATGTCGAAGTTCGACCAGACGTTCTGCACGTCGTCGAGATCCTCAAGAGCGTCCAACAAGCGCAGCACTCCGGGCGCGGAGGAGCCATCCAACTCGACGGTGTTCTGCGGCAGCATGGACAGCTCTTTGTAAACAATCTTGAGGTCCTCTCGTTGCCGCAAGGCATCCAGAGAGTCGATGTACTTCTCAGGTGCAACCGTGACCTGGTAGCCCTCGTCTTCGAGCTCGAAATCGTCGGCCTCGATCTCCATCGCTACTTCCATCACAGCCTCTTCCCCGATCGAATCCGCGTCGAGGACGAACACACCCTTTTTGTCGAACATCCAGCCGACACATCCGTTCTCACCGAGATTGCCGCCGAACCGCGAGAAGGTGTGTCGCACTTCGCCGACCGTGCGATTGCGGTTGTCGGTCATCGTCTCGACGATCACCGCTACCCCAGCCGGCCCATACCCTTCGTAGGTGACCTCTTCGAGATTCACGCCTTCGAGTTCGCCGGTTCCCTTCTTGATCGCTCGATCGATATTGTCGTTCGGCACGTTGCTGGACTTGGCGTCCGCGACTGCCGTGCGTAGCCTCGGGTTGCCGGCGGCATCACCTCCACCGAGCCGCGCGGCGATGGTGATCTCTTTCAGGATCCGGGTGAAGACTTTGCTGCGCTTGGCATCACTGGCGGCCTTCTTGTGCTTGATCGTGCTCCACTTACTGTGGCCTGACATGTGTAGCCTCTACTCTGGAAGTTGGTAAGAGTGTGGCACGCCGATTCGGGCATCACCTTCGAGCCTCACATTGTACGGCCCCTGGCCTAAAACTTGGCAGCCTTCGAACCATGACGACCGCAAAATCACCCTACGCCGCCGCGATCCTTGACCAGCTCGAGATGTGGGGGCTGAAGCTCGGGCTGGGTCGAATCAAGCGCACCCTCGCCGCGCTTGGACGCCCCGACCGAGCGTTCCCCATCGTCCTTATCGCCGGCACCAACGGCAAGGGCTCAACCGCAGCCCTGCTCGCCTCGATCTTGAACGCAGCCGGCTATCGCACGGGTTTGTTCACCTCGCCTCACCTTCAGTCTGTCCGCGAACGCATCCGGGTCGACGGTGTCGCGATCACCGACTCTCAGCTCTGCGCCGCATTAGAGCGAGTTGTAGAAACAACGGCAGCGGATCCGGACGATCCCTTGCCGTCCTACTTCGAAGCCATCACCGCTGCCGCTCTGATCAACTTCGCAGACGCGAGCGTCGACGTTGCAGTGCTCGAGGTCGGCCTTGGAGGACGGCTCGACGCGACCAACGCCACCGAGCCGATCCTGTCGGCGATCACCTCGATCGGCCACGACCATCAAGAACACCTTGGGCATCGGCTGGATCAGATCGCTCGCGAGAAGGCAGGCGTCGCTCGCCCCGGCCGACCGCTCCTGGTCTGGGCACCCGGACAGGCCGGAGTGCAGAAGGTACTGCGCGAACAGGCGGCTCGAGGTGTGTCTGTAGAAGACGTTTGGCGACACACGACTGTGACCACGCTCGCGCCACCCGAGTCAGGCTTTGAGGTTGCCCTGAACGCTCGACCGCCGAGCGGCCCCGCACGCTCCTATCGCTTTGCCCAAGCGCGCGCTGCCTCGCATCACCACACCAACACCGCCATGGCCGCGAGGGCAGCCGAGCATCTGAAGATCCTTGGGTTCGAGCGGATCGAAGGCAAGTCGATTATCGCCGGCGTCGAACAGTGTCGATGGCCCGGCCGGCTGGAGTTGGTGGAGATCGAGAGCTCTCGTGGACCCCGCAAGGTCCTACTGGACGGCGCACACAATTTGGCCGGCGCGCGCGCATTGACCAAGTACCTAGCGAATAGCGGACTGAGCGATTCGCTAGGGATGGCCCGATCCAATCTGCTCTTCGCTTCGCTACGCAAGAAGAACGCGGCCGAATCGTTACAAGCGCTGGCTCCTTGTGTGGACCGGATTTGGCTCACCTCGCCCACCAGCCACCGAGCGCTCGACGGCCGCGAGCTTGCAGCGCAACTCAAGCGCTATCAACCGATCTTGTCGGAACGCTGCCTCGCGATCGATCAGTTCGCCGATGCTCTCGAGCAGGCAATCGACGCCTCACCCAACGGCCTGGTGGTGTGCGGCTCGCTCTATGCCGTCGGCGAGGCGCGCACCTGGCTTCATCAGCGCTACAACACGCCTACTGCAGCCGCCGACATCTCCTTGTTCGGCTGAAGGCTCAGCTGATCTCGATCTTGCCAACCCTGCGAGTGTGCCGGTCGCGATCGAACGGTGTAGCCAAGAAAGCCTCGAGGATGGCTTCGGCCTTGGCCGACCCGATCAGGCGCGCTCCTAAGCACAGAACATTGGCGTCGTTGTGGCTACGACTCAAACGAGCAGACAGCTCTTCAGTGCACACCACAGCCCTCACGCCCACATGCCGGTTGGCTGACATCGCCATACCGATCCCGGTGCCACACACCAGTACACCCTGATCTACCTCGCCGCTGGTGATGCGTTGAGCCAACTGGTGCGCATAGTCGGGATAGTCGACGCTGTCGGTTGTTTGAGGCCCCAGATCGTCAACCGCGTGCCCGCGCTCTTCGAGCAGGTTACACAGTTGCTGCTTCATTTCGACGCCCGCGTGATCGGCAGCGATGGCGACCCGAGACGTCTGCTCTGAGACCTGCTCTGGCATCAGCTCGACTCCTCATCAGCGAGCGATGCATCCGCGGCGAGGACCTTCTCCCGCATCGACGCACGGTAGTCGAGGAGCCGCGTTTGAAGCTCAGCGTCCGCGACCGAGAGGATGTGCACTGCGAGCAGAGCAGCATTGTCGGCCCTGCCAACTCCAACGGTGGCCACCGGAATGCCCTTGGGCATCTGGACAATGGCCAAGAGTGCGTCAAAACCTGACAGAGGACCGTTAGGAATCGGCACGCCGATGACCGGCAAGATGGTCGATGCAGCGACGACCCCTGGCAGATGCGCTGCGCCACCGGCACCAGCGATCAACACACCAACACCGCGGCCGCGCGCACTGCTGGCCCACTCCGCCGTCTCGTCCGGAGTCCGATGCGCGGACAAGACCCGGGCCTCGCAGCCGATACCGAGCTCCTTACACACGGCCACTGCATCCTTCATGATCGGCCAGTCCGACTTACTACCCATCACGATTCCGACGCGTACCTTTGCCCCGTTGTCAGTCACCGATGCATCCTCCGTAAGTTGAATTCTGATTCCATTTCCGCGCCGACTCTAGCCCAACCCGAACGCTGACGAGTGGAGTTCCGCGTAGCGGAGACCTCCTCGCCATCGAGGAAACACTGACCCTCAGCGTCGGCTCGCGAGACCCAGCGAGAAAGCGACCTCCTGATCGTCGCATCGAGCTTCGGTCGCCGAGCTACAAGCGGCCGCCAGACCAATCACAAGTTGTCCGACCTAAGACTCGCCAGCAAGCGCCGTATCGGTTGCTCATCGAAAAGGCGGACAAGCGAACATCGCACCAGCGAGCAAGAGCGAAGCCCTAGAGTAACTCCCGGCCGCAGCCGCGGCGGCACTAGAAAGGCTCACTCGCTCGTCGGACCACACCAGCCGCAAGAGCGAAGCCATCCAGGAAACCATCTCACTCGACCCGCAACGTAGGAGCCAGGCAACACAAACCAAAACCACACACACGCCGCCGGACCACACCAACAGGCGACGCGGACCCTTCCGGAAAACCATCTCACCCGATCCGCAACGCAGAGCCAGCCAACACAAACCGAAACCACACACCATTGAACCACCCAACGAGCGAGGGCGTAGCCTTCGAGCGAACCCCCCCTCGGGGGGCCTGGGGGGGGTATAAAGCTCTGAATCGGCGTGCTATTCAGCACGCCGATTCAGAGTGGAATATTGCCGTGCTTCTTGGGAGGCAAGGACTGGCGCTTGCCGCGTAGCTGTCGCAACGCACGAATGATCTCGCGCCGAGTCATCCTGGGTTCGATTACGGCATCAACAAAGCCCCGCTCAGCTGCAACGTAAGGGTTCGAGAACTTGGTTCGATACTCCTCGATCTTCTCAGCGCGCACCGCCTCCGGATCGCTTGCTTCTTTGAGCTCTCGCCGATACAAAATGTTGACAGCACCACTTGGTCCCATGACCGCGATCTCGGCAGTCGGATAGGCGAGATTGACGTCGGTACGTAGGTGCTTGCTCGACATCACACAATAGGCACCCCCGTAGGCTTTGCGCGTGATGATGGTGATCTTGGGCACGGTGGCTTCGGCATAGGCAAACAGCAGCTTCGCCCCGTGCTTGATGATGCCGCCAAACTCCTGCTGGGTTCCTGGCAAGAAGCCTGGCACATCCTCAAAGGTCACCAAGGGGATGTTGAACGCATCGCAGAATCGAACGAAACGCGCACCCTTGAGGCTCGCATCGATGTCTAGAACGCCTGCGAGGTACGCCGGCTGGTTGGCCACGATTCCAACCGTTTGGCCGCCACACCTGGCAAACCCAACCACGATGTTCTTCGCGTAGTCGGCCTGGACCTCAAGCACCTTGCCGTCATCGACCACCAACTGGATCAGACGTTTGATGTCGTAGGGCTTGTTGGGGTCGGTTGGCACCACGTCATCGAGTTCGCTTGAGGCGCGCTCAGGATCGTCGTCCGATTCGCGCATCGGTGGATCATCAAGATTGTTGCTCGGCAAGTACGAAAGCAGGTCTCGGATCGCCAACAAGCAGGCAGCGTCGCTGGCCACACTGAAATGCGAGACACCGCTGCGGGCGGCATGAGTCGAGGCGCCGCCCAACTCCTCCATGGTCACCTCTTCGTGAGTGACGGTCTTGATCACATCGGGACCGGTGACGAACATGTAACTGGTGTTTTCCACCATGAAGACGAAGTCCGTGATGGCTGGTGAGTACACCGCTCCGCCAGCACACGGCCCCATGATGGCGCTGATCTGCGGCACAACCCCAGACGCCAGTGTGTTGCGCAAGAAGATGTCGGCGTAGCCGCCCAGCGAAACCACTCCCTCTTGGATTCGCGCGCCGCCGGAGTCGTTCAAGCCGACCAGAGGGGCGCCGTTCTCGACCGCGAGGTCCATCACCTTGCAAATCTTCTCGGCGTTGGTCTCCGATAAGGATCCTCCGAAAACGGTGAAGTCCTGAGCAAACACGTACACCAGGCGACCTTCGACCGAACCGTAACCGCAGACCACCCCATCGCCAGGGAATCGCTGTTTATCCATCCCAAAGTCGCGACAGCGATGAGTGACCAGCGCATCAATCTCAACAAAAGACTCGGGATCCAGCAACATCTCCACCCGCTCCCGCGCGGTCAGCTTGCCGCCATCATGTTGGCGCTGGACTCGTTGTTCGCCACCACCTGCACGCGCCGCGGCGATGCGCTGTTCTAGCTCGTGCACTTGCTGCTCACGCAGCGTGTCTTGGTTCATTTGCTCACTCTCAATCGTGACTCTCGGGTGACCGGAAAGGACTTTGGGTGTTTGTCTGCTTTCAAGTCGGGTTGGATCTTTGGCGTACCTATCACAGCACAGCTTTGGCGGGACTCAAATCTCTGTTTGGCCTACGCTAGCTCCACACAGTCGCGAGGTACCATGACACGCTTCGACTTGAGCATCCATCGATGCCTGGCAATCCGAGGTCCCCATCGGCTTTGAGCATTATCGACTTCGACCACCTGCGCGCCGCACACCTACTCGCGCGAATCCAATCCGAACCGGGCATGCGCGCCGACGCGCTTTTTGAGCGCTCGCATCGAGAACGCCTGCATTGGTCAACGGACCAGCGGCCAAACGACTCACCCAGGCAAAAGATCCATCGAGAGCAAGGGTTTGTGGTGCGTTTGCTGGCGAATGACCGCTCCTGGCAAGAGAGCAGAGACTCCTTCCACGGCAGTGACTTTGACGCGGCACTAAGGCGCGTCGCTCGGAGTCTCTCATCGGTACCGCTACCGCACCTGGAGCTCGAGAGCGCTGCGTGGCCAGCGCTCAGCGGATCCTTGTCCCGAATCCCTCGACGTATCGAGGAGGCGGTTCGGGAGCGTCGCGCAGCTTTCCCGTTCTCGGTCGAACTCACGCACCATCGCCGCGACCTCCTGGTGGTCGGACCGGCCATCCTCGCGGAGCCCCAAAGCGAGAACTACGTGAGCTTCAGCGCTGCGATCGTCGACGGTACAAACCGAACTGTCGGAGGCCTCTTCCCACTGTCTTCAAGCGAAGCTGGCACTGCGATCGGAACGCAGGATCGAAGCTCGATTGGCCAACATGTAGCCAGCCTCTTAGTCGAACGTTTCAGAGCACGCGAGGCGAGGCCGCCCCACCCCGAACGCGCCAACGTTGTACTGAGTCCGCACGCAGCTGCGGTCTTTCTGCACGAGGCCGTAGCGCACGCGCTCGAGGCGGATATCTTGAGCGCTTCCGGCAACCTGGGCGACGCAATCGGTCTTGAGCTGGGCGCCACCAGTCTCAGCGTTCTCGACGATCCGAACGCAGCCCCCGTGGGCGTGCGCCGCACTCACGATGATGAGGGCACGCCCACCAAGAAGCGCTGGCTACTACGCGAAGGTCGTGTGGGCCAGCCGATCGCAGATGTGGCCTGGAGCGAACGCAGCGCAAGCGTCGACCCCGGCTGCGGGCGGCGTGCCTCTCGCCACGAACTCGCTGGCCCCCGCTCCTACTTTCTCGACATGTTGGAAGGTTCCACATCGAACGAGGCCCTGCTCAGCGGCGAGGGTCTTTGGCTCGATCAAATCGTCCGTGGGTCGTTGGAGCCCATCACCGGCCTGGTCACACTAGTTGCAGCATGTGGGCGCAGGTTCGACAACGGTTCGCTCGGCGAGCGGGTCGGCCTCACGGTGGTACGCGGAAGCCTCGCCGATCTCTTGTCTTCGGTGTCGGCAGTGGGCGCGATTCGCGCAGAAGGCGGCGCTGGCTGGTGCGCCAAGGGCGGCCAACGCATGCCGGTCTGGGCAAGATGCCCGAGCCTTAGGC
Source organism: Acidobacteriota bacterium (assembly GCA_029263415.1). Classification (GTDB taxonomy): domain Bacteria; phylum Acidobacteriota; class Thermoanaerobaculia; order Multivoradales; family Multivoraceae; genus JAJCXN01. The sequence continues at coordinate 62,291 of JAJCXN010000004.1, read as the reverse complement.
TCGATCAGATTCAGGTGCAGGCACCATGAGTGCCGCTCTAGACACTGGATCGGAGGATCGCTTCGAGCAATGCCTCAACAACTGCGAGGCGCCGTTTCAAGCGATCGGTACGCCTCAAAAGGAACTCGTGGTAAAGGCGGGCAAGTTACGAATCGCGACCTTCTCCATCAACTCCCAAGACGCTCTCCGGATTGACAGCCAGACCGCCGAGGAGACCGGCCATGCGGTCCGAATCGGCGATAAGCAGGGGTCACTAGCGGTGTTCACCGCAGGCTGGCCAACAACAGACCTCGCACACAACCTCGGGCCGAAGGGTCTTGTCTCCAAGGCGCCGCTGCAGTTGCCGACGCTCGCAGCTATCGAGATAGCAACCAGCCATCGGGAACCCTCGCGAGCGCCAGCTCCGGAACTCGACCGACCCTTGTTGAGCGAGGCCGAAGCTCGCCGCCTGATCGAGAAGATCTCCGATCTGCTAGAAACCGAAATCAGCGGCGCGTTTACGCTCAAGGGACGCCTAGCGGACGGTGCCTCAGAAACTGTCTTGGTGAATGGGCACGGCGTGAAGGCCCGTGAACGCGCCCGCTCCAGCAGTCTCCGTTTGGAGCTTTCGATCAAAGACCGCACGGTGAGCGCCTATGTCGGCGGCGGTACGGGCATCGCCCTCCGTCCAGCCCAAACCGTCCAACGACTCGTTGATCGGCTTGCCATCGCAGAGAAGGCACAGGCCTTCCGGGCGCAAGAGACCACCGTACTGCTGGCCCCGGAAGTCACATCCGCACTCCTGGGCGGGATCGCTCGACAGTTCCTGGGCTCGACCAGCAAGCAACCTGCTGCGGCATCAGCAGTGTCGATCCGTGACGACCCGACGGCCGCCGTCGGGTCGATATGGAGCCTGACCGACGGCGAGGGAGTGCCAACTCGACCGCTCCAGCTGGTCTCGAACGGCACGCGCTGCGCGTGGCTCAAACCATGGACCCACCGAGGCGACGAGGATATGACTCCTTTCACTGGCTGTCGCTATCGCGCTAGCTGGCGCGACCTACCCCGCCACAGTTGCAGCAACCTGATCCTCGAGGCATCACAGACGCCACCCAAGGCGATGCTGGAAGAGCTCCGCGACGGCGCCTATCTGGTCGGCTCAGATCAGGCGCCACGGCGACTTCCTGACGGAACGTTGCAACTAGCAGTGATTGGCTTCGAGATCAGCCAGGGCTCAGTCGGAACCCCGATCAAGAGTGTGCTCGCTGTTCCCTACGATCAAGTCTTGAGCCGGATTGAAGCGGTCGGCCGCGATCTTCACCACATGCTTCCAGGCGGTCGCGCAGCGTGCGTGGCCGCCCCGACGGCCCTACTGCTAGGAGTTGACCTGCTGTCCGACTAAGAGCCAGCGACTTGTTCGAGGCTCAGATCCGCGCGTCGGAACTGATCAGCAGCGAGTGCCGCGTTCTGTAGGTCAATGTATCGCTCGAGCACCTTCTCGACGTAGCGACGGGTCTCGGCGAACGGTGGAATACCGTCGAACTTCCGCACGTTGCCCGGCCCCGAGTTGTAGGCCGCGAGCACCAGCGGTATGTCGTCACCATAGAGCTTCATCAAGCGGCGTACGTACAAGGCACCGAGTTCGAGGTTGCGCATTGGATCCGCCGCGACTAGGTTTTCGCTGTCGGCGGCTCCCAAGTAGCTAGCGGTCGCGGGCATCAACTGCATCAAACCCTGCGCTCCAACCGGCGAGATCGCTGCGGGATCGAAACCAGACTCAGCGTAGACGATCGCTGCGATCAGCAACGGATCCACACGATGGCGCTCACTGGCGCGCTCGATCTGACGGCCAAAGGGCAGCGTCGCGAGGGTCGCCGACCGACCGTGTGGACCGGCAACCCGCCGGAAAACCGAAAAGCTCTCTGGGTAGCGATGCACCGACGAGGCGAGGCTCGTGGTTTCTGGGAATGGGCGCGATGGGCTGGAAGTGGGATTCTCCTGAGTCCACGCCGCCAACTCCTCCATGAGCTGGATCTCTGCAGGATGCGGCAGGCTCTGGGTAATCTCGACCTCCGACGGCGACAAATCACCAACCAGTCCGAGACAGAGTGGCACGGTCAGCGCAAGAGTTAGAAACTTGAATGTGTGTTTTTTCATGGGATTTGTTTGGTTCAGTCCCGAGTCCGCTCGAGCGTCACGCCCAGCGGTGCTTGTCCTGTTATACGGAGAATGTGCCTGCTCGAGGACCGAGAACCAGCAAAATCTTTGAGCTGGCCGGTGGTGCGCGCCAGAGCGGCGCAGCAAACGAGTCGATGGCGAAGTTCGGCGGCAGCTCTGAGAAGGGCCGCGCCACAAAGGCCGGAAGAGGCCAGGATGGCCTGTTTCGACACTAGAGGTACTCAGGGACCAGCACTCTCCAGCTAATACGGTTCTACGCGGGAACTAGTTGGACTGTTGTGACTCGTGGCTTCTCTTTCTGAGAGCACGACCAGCCTTCCGTCGCCGTAGAAAGCCTCGGTTTTGCACGCCCCGTGCCAACCTTCGCACAGGCGGCGCTCGGTGCGAGCCAACCGCATCAACCTCTGCTGGCTAGCCGCGACGCCGCGGCGCGTAATCAACCGGCCGGATCCCGAGCGAGCTCACCTTGTTGCGCAGCGTGTTTCGGTGCACACCTAGGATCTCAGCGGAGCGCTTGATGCCCCCGTCGGCAACAGTGAGCGCTGTGACCACGTACTGGCGCTCAAACTCACATCGTGCCTGCTCTAAAGACACGCCGGCAGCAACCAGTTCGCTAATCACCTCTCCGAGCTGGCGGTGCAGGTTTCCCGCGGGAGATCGGTTTGGCGCGCCGGAAGTTGGGGGAGTCGACATGGGCGATTCCAGATGCAGCCGCGAGCCAAGGCTCAAGCGGATGAGAGAGGTAACTCCGCGCAACTATCGACGCGCGGAAGATCAAAAAACAGGCGTTCGATGAACGCTAGGCGGCGCGAACGATAACACAGCAACTACCTGCTCGAAACGGGTACTGAAGCCGACAACCAGCCTCTCTGCGAAGGCCTGCCTTGGGCCCGTCCTGCATCGCCTACTTCGCTGCTAGAACATCGCCAATGTAGACCGGATATCGCGATTCGAGGACCTTCGCGACCGCCGACCGAGGGTGCACCGACAAGATCGCAATCTCACCAATCACCACCGGGTATCTGCTGTCGTCGCTAACGCGGTAGACGGTAAAAATGTCGCCTGGGATTGCATCTGCACTGGGCAGGTCGATGAACACGACGTGATCCTGGCCAATACTCAGAATGCCATCTTTAGCATGCAGCACACGGGCTGCACCGGCCAGGCTTTCCTTCTCCGCCGGGTAGTTGACCGGCCGGGTGGGCGAGCGGCGCTCCGTAGGGATCGGCTCGCGCACAAAAGCTTCAAGGCCAACCCCTACAATCATCTGCTCGCAGCTGTAGGACACCTCGGCGATCGCCGAGCCTGCTTGCACCGATAGGACGCGGACGCGCCCTTGGTAGTTGTAGAGCTGTCCTGCAACCCCATCTGTATCCGGATCGCGCACTAGTTCGCCGGGCTTGATCGCGGTGAAGATGTCGCCAGGGGCCAGGCCTGCTTCACTGCCACTGTCGAGATAGACAATGTCACCGACCGCGAGGTTGTACTTGAGGCCGCTAACGATTCCGTAGGAACCCACATCGGCTGCACTCGTCGAGCGCATGCGCGGGCCGAGAAAGTCCGATTCGGAGTTCTCGATGTGGACCGAGAACGTCTCGCCGGGCTCGCCAATGTAGCCACTGCAATAGATGTCGTCACCGCTACCGAGCTGCTGGATGCGACCGTAGGGATCGGCGTAGCGGAAGCCCGCGTCGATCTCATCGAACAACGGCTCTTCGGCGGCGGTCATTTCAAGGACATCCTGCGGCTCGACCTGAATACCTAGCACCAAGGGATCTCCGGGATAGATCCAGTGAGCGTCGAGAATGTAGCTGTTACGTTCCCAGATCTGCGGCCACAGGTAGGGGCTGCTTAAGAAACGCTCTGCCAGGTCCCAGAGATTGTCTCCGCTTTCGATGATGTGGATGTCGGCATCTGAGGGCAAATCGAGCGGGGGGTCCCACGCAGTCCAATGATCGCCCACCTGCTTGAGATTCTTCGGCGGGTCCTGGGCGACGGCAACACCAACGAAGGCGAAGAAACTCAGCGCCACTGCGGTCAACGCAGCAACGGAACGCCAAACGGTTTTGTTGGACTGGCTCATGACGGACTGGCTCCTCAGAATCGCACCACGAAAACGCGCGCGCACGGATTTACGCACCAAAGTCGAATCAAGATATCGACAATAGTCTACAGGCTCCCCGCGCAACGAGCAATCGTGGAATCGACCGAAACTACTGACAGCGCGCAAGTTGCGCCGCCCGAGGGGCATAGGTGAAGAGGTCCCGTCGTGCTCATTTCGTCAAGCATTGAATGCCATTAACGGGCCAGACGCCTTCAGCTAGCCGCCGGTCAGTGCGCGTATGCGATCCCTACCGAGCAGGGCATCCGCAGAATTGGGAAATCGCTCAACCAGCTCTCGATATGTGGAAAGAGCCGCTTCTTCCTCGCCCAACTCCTCGTACACCCGGCCCGAGCGCAGTAGCGCGTCTGGGGCCTTGTTGCCCGAGGGAAAGCGGTTCACCGTCTCGCGAAACGACGCCAGGGCGCCGCGCGAGTCGCCTCGGCTGTAGCGTGCCTCTGCGATCCAGTACAGAGCGTTGTCGGCCAGACTAGTGTCGGAGAATCGTTGCAGATAGCGCTGGAACGTAGCCTCGGCAGCCACGAACTCGCGCAAGTTGTATTGCGTGTACCCCTCGTCATACAGGGCCTGTGCCTGCGCGCTCAGGATCCGGCTTCCACCTGTCTGGGGGGTAGCCGCCTGAGGCGCCGGTGACTCAAACGCAGCTGACTGAGGCGCAGGCAACTGAGATTCGATCGGCGACGAACCGGGTTGGCGCGGAGTCCCTATTTCCGAGCGCCGAGTCGCAATGCGTTCAGGACGCGCGGGCACGGTTTCAACCGCAATCGGTTCGGGGGCAAGATCCGTCGACTCAATGCGGCCAGATCGCGCGACATCGATCGGATCCTCGGGGCCTTGCTGCGCAAGCGACGGCGCGGGCCTGCTCGGGACCACTGACCGCTTGACCGGCTCCACAGCCTCCTGGGCAAGCTCGAGCTCGGCCACCTTCACCCGCAGCCGCTGAAGCTCAACCTCAGTCACCGTGTTCTTCTTCTGCAGGCTAATGACTGTTGCGCGCAACGCCTCGATCTGCTCTGCAAGCGGATCCGACTGCTGTGGCGCCAGGCTCGCGCATCCCACCAAGCTAAGCGCCAAGAGCGCCATCAGTGAGCCGCGCACGCCGTCGACACCGGTCAAGGGGTCAATTCTCCCGGCGGTTCGGTCTCGTCCTTCGATTCCTGCTCTGCAGCCGCCACCTCTCGTGCAGCTTTGGCCGCTTCCCGCTCGGCTGCTATCGCTGCGGCAGCAACCTCGCCCTCTTCGATGGTCAATGAGCGGAGGTGCTTCGGCAGCGACTTGACATGCTCGCTGTCTGGGTACTGATCTCGCAGAGTCGTGCATGCGCGGGCCGCCTTCTCCGGTTGTTCCAAACGATCATGAGCGCGACAAAGGTGGGCGTAGATTTTGTCCATTTCAGTGTACTCGGGGTAAGTCTCCATCAAGTACTCGAGACGGGATACCGCAGGGCCAGCCAACCGAGCAGACCGCTTGCTGCCACCGGACGCACGGAAGTAGTAGAAGGCGACCACCCACTCGTGTTCCGCCAACCGCTGTTTGACCGTGACCATCTCATCCCGCGCTTGCTCCACGTAGTCGCTGGTCGGGAACAGGCGAATCAAATCTTCAAACGCCGTATACGCCTTACGCGTCACTTGTTGGTCGCGAGTCGGCTTCTCCATCCGACCGATGAGAGATTGAGCAATTCGAAACTGGGCGTAGTCAGCTCGCGGCGACGTGGGGAAGCGGTTCAAGAAGTCGCGGTAGCGACTCTCGCTCTCGACCCACGAGTCGAACCCACCGCGTAGAAAGAGTGCATCTGCCGCTAACAACAGACCTTCGCGACCGCTGGACGAATTTGGCTCAACTTCAAAGGCGTGCAGGAGGTAGTCCTTCGCTGTCCGATACTTCTCGGCTTCCAGCAGCCGCTTTCCTTCTTCTAATGACTCGACGGCTGAAAGACGCAAAATGGGATCCTCACGGCCTGCACCACCGCAGCCCACCGACATTGCAAGGGTCACCACCAACACCGTCAGCGGCACAGCCAAGGGGCCGACTGCCTCCCGCCGGCGCCGGAGTATGCCGTTCAAAAAACGCTTCTGACTCATCAAGACTGGTCTCCCGCGCGCGCGCGCAGATCTCTGAGTTCGGCCAACGGATCCTCGACGCCGAAGATTCCCGAACCAACTACCGCCACGTCGACTCCAGAATCTCTAACCTCTTCCAGATTGCGGCCTGCCACGCCCCCATCGATCTCGATCTTGGTGTGCAAACCGCGCTCCTCGATGAGTCTCTTGAGTCGCCTCACCTTGTCCAAGGAATAGCGGACGAAGGGTTGCCCAGCGAAACCTGGGTTGACCGACATGATCAGTACAAAGTCGAGCGTTCCTAAGATGTCCGAAAGGACTTCGATCGGGGTCGCGGGATTGAGAGCGACGCCCGCTCCGACGCCCGAATCTTTGATCAAGTTGATCAGGCGATCGAGGTGGGTGGTTGCTTCGAAATGCACCGAAACCCAATGCGGGTTGAAGGCTAGATACTTGTCCATCAGTTCTTCTGGACGTTCCACCATCAGATGAATGTCGAGCGGCTGCTCGGTATGGCGATCGATCCCTTCAATGACCGGAGGGCCGAAGCTTAGGTTCGGGACGAAGTGGCCATCCATAACATCAACGTGGATGAGGTCTGCATCGCCACGCGCGCAGAGATCCAGCGCACCGCGGAGGTCGCCTAAGTCGGCGGCAAGGACAGATGGGGCGATTTGCATTGGCTTTGAACTGAATAGGGTGACGGAGTCGCGAAATGCCGACTACGGTAGAGCGCCCGCCGCAACGACCAGGGTGATCGAATCGTGCCGCCTTAGCGGGTGCCCAGCCAACGGAGTATGTCGCAGAACCACGCCCTCCTCGACCCCTTCATAGGGTTCGTACTTTACCGAGCCAAAGCGAAAGCCGCGGCCTTCAAACATCTGGCGAACCACCTCGGCGCGGCGATAGACCAGATCGGGCATCACAAAGGCCGCGCCCGGGTCTTGAATCGCAACCAACAATTCGATTGCCGAGCCCTGCCCGATCTCCACCTCGGCGACTGGATCCTGCATCACAACCGTATTGGGCTCCCCGCCGGGCCAAAAGACCCGCGAGATCCTGCCCGGCATGAGTCCGGCGGCTGCCAGCTCAGTCTGCGCTGCTTGCATTGCTTTGCCCGACAAGTCGGGCACTTTGACCAACTGCTGCCCTCGCGACAACACAACGGTGACCACGCCACCGCGCTTCATGGGATTTGCGGGCCGCGGATCTTGTTGAAGAATCCGCCCCGCCGGCGTGGTGTCGTCGAAGCGGTCTTCCGCTTGGCGGTGGCGCACCTCGAGCCCAGATGCTCCCACCAGCTCGCGAGACTGCTCAACGGTCAGCCCCAGTACGTCCGGGGCTGGCATGCCACCACGGCGCACGGAACTACTGAAGGTCCAGTAGGCGAAGATGCCCACGAGGCCGACAAATAGCGTTCCATATGCGGCCCAGCGCACCGCCATCTTCAACAAGCGCAGGATGGTCTCTCGCACGCTAGACATGCCCTAAGAGGAGGGCCAGCTCTTGAGCAGGTCGAAGTAGAACGCCATCACCATGAGAGCCAGGATCATGACCAGCCCAACCTGGATGATGCGTTCCTTGAGCGCGAGGGAGAGGTCTCGGCGAAGTGTGCTCTCCACCAGTAACACCGTGATCTGGCCACCATCAAGGATCGGTATCGGCATCATGTTGATCAAGCCCAAATTGAGGCTGATCAGTGCGATGAAGAAGATGAGATCCCGCGGTCCACGCCGGGCGGCCGCCCCACTGATGCGCGCGATCTCGACAGGGCCGCCGATTGCACTCTTCGCCGGAATGCGTCGTTGAAGCACCTTGCCCAAGAAGGCGCCCATCTCCAGAACCGTGTCGCGGTTGAAGCGCAAGCTTTCGCGCAACGCCACCACTGGCTTTAGCTTCTGGAAAACGAAGTGGTCGGGATAGATGCCAATAATGCCGCGACCGTCTTCTTCTTCAGGGGTCAATCGAACAACTCGCTCCGCTCCATCGCGCTCGATGGTGATCGCGATTTCTTCGCCAGCCCGTGGCCCCACCAGCGCCCGGAACTCCTCCGCGTTGCTGACTGCCACGCCGTCGACTGCCGCCAGTCGGTCTCCAAACTGAAGATCAACTCTCGCTGCCGGGCGCCCTTTGATGACGCTGCGCACCCGCACCGGTGCGGCGGGCCATAGGCCAGCGTAGCCCAGCTCGTAGCGGGGAATAGTGGTCGGGGTCATCACCGTGGTCAGCTCTTCGCCCTCACGGGTATAGCCGACCGACATCTCGCGCTCGGGCGAAGTCACCACGGCCAAAGACACCGCTTGCCAATCGGCCACCGCTTCGCCGTCGAGACTGGTGATGAGGTCGCCGGTCTCAAGACCAGCCAGGTCCGCTGGCGAATCAGCGAGCACCAACCCGACCTCGGTAGACACGTCCCGCTGGTTCGAGAACTCGGTGCCCATGGTGAAAACCAAGGCCACTAGTAGGACTGCAAGCACCGCGTTCATGCCTGGGCCGGCCAGGTAGATCAGGATCCTCTGCCAACGCGGCTGATTCTGGAAACTCTGTGGGTCCTGGCTATCTTGGGAGGGATCTTGGCCGTCGAAACTCACGTACCCGCCCAGCGGAATCAGCGACAGTCGATAGTCGGTGTCTCCGCGCCGGAAGCCCCAAATGCGTTGTCCGAAGCCCAGCGAGAACACCAGTACTCTGACCCCGAACAAGCGACCGACCAAGTAGTGGCCCAGCTCGTGCACAAAGATCACCGCTCCGGCGGCGACCACGAACGCAAGAATGTTGCTGAGAATTTGCACTTTGCTGAGGAGCTTTCGAGAAGAACGACTGGTTGGCGATGAGCCCTGGAGGGCTCGCAGACAATGATACGGCTCAGTTGACGACGAAGTTCCCGCGAGGCCTCGGAGACGCACAAAGGGTGCGGCCGATGGGATCGTGACCGGGCATTGGCCACCGAAGCCCCTAAGGTTACAGCCGTTTGCTAGAGCCCATCAATCAAAAGCTGTACCCAAACGCCAAGCTGCCGGGGGTCACCAGGAACTCCCGAACAAGCTCACTCCCAGAAAGAACACAGGGGTGCCAAGCAAAGTGGCGTCCGCGCGATCAAGGAAGCCGCCATGACCGGGAAGCACGGAACCGCTGTCCTTGACTCCGCTGGTGCGCTTGATCGCCGATTCCAGGAGGTCGCCGAACTGGCCCACCACCTGCGTCGCCCCGGCCAGCGCCAGCAGCAGAAGGTCGATTCGTTCGAGTCGCATCCAAGACCACACGGCCGCGAACAGCAACGCCCCGAGAACGCCGCCGGCGCTGCCGACCCATGTCTTTTTGGGGCTCAGCTCAGGCGCCAGCTTGTGCCGGCCCAGGCTCTTGCCCACGTAATATGCAGCACTATCGCCGACGCCCACGAGGCCCAACAGCAAGACCACCAGCCAAGGACCAGACTGCTCTCTTAGATCAAACAGGAATACCGCGGGCAGGGCGCAGTAGACAGCGCCAAAGGTGATCCAAGGTACCGCAGGCCAAACATTTTTAGGCTTTCCCGTGAGCAGCGCGCAAATCGCTGGCAGTACCACCACGACCGCAGCCAGCAATGCGGTCGCTGCGGACTCCATTTGCTCCGGCAACAGCCTTGAGCCATAGACCGTGGCCAATGTGGCAACTGCGACCAACGGCAAAGCCCAGCCAGGACTGCCGGGGTGGCGGCCGCTCAACAGGCTCCCAAGTTCGTGGGCGCAGGCCGCAACAAAAAGCGTGAGGACGGCCAACCAGGCCAGTGACGGCAGTAGAAAAAGGCAAACGACGAGGCCTGCGGCGAGGACGAAACCAGTTGCTAGGCGCTGCATCTTCTGCGCAAGGTATCACAGCCCGCCGAGCCCCTATTGGAAGGCCTCAGAGCACTGCTCAAGTGCTGGATGGTGACTGTGCATCGGCATCGAAACGAGCTTGTGCAAAGAGCTCGTCGGGGTAGTCGATGTGGGCCAGCACTAGACCCTGCGCGGGAGCTGCCACGCCAGAATCAGACCGCGACAAGCCCGGCTGGAAGAGCTCGGCGATCGACCGACCGCACCGTCGCCCGACTCCGACTTCGACCAACGTGCCAACCATGGCGCGCACCATCCCGCGCAAGAATCCATTGCCACAGAACGTGAATACCAGTTCGCCCGGCACCTCAGCGACCTGAGCTTGATAGATCTCGCGGACCGGATCGTCGTGGGAACCGCCGGCCTTGGCGAAAGCCTGGAAGTTATGTCGCCCCTCGAAGAGGCCGATGGCATCTGAAACCAGTCGGTAGTTCACGCCCGTGGCAAAGGTCGCCACCATTGGAGCGCGCAAAGGGTCGCTGACGCGGACCCGCGAAAGCCGATACTCATAGCGCTTAAAGAGTGCACAGTGCTGCGCATGGAACGTGGGTACAACTTGTCGCGCTCCTAGCAGCCGAACGTCGTCCGGCAGTAGGGTGTTCGCACCCAGGACCAGTCCCTTGAGCGGGAACGGGCGGGGCAGTTCGAAGTGGAACCACTGCGCCAGTGCATGAACACCGGTGTCGGTGCGACTCGCTCCGATCACCTTCGTCGGATGTTGCAGCAACCTCGACAGCGCACCTTCGACACACTCTTGAACGGTGACCGCGTTCGGCTGCCGCTGCCAGCCAGAGAAGTTTGTGCCTCGGTATGCGACTCGCATCGCCACCCGTTGACCCGCAGCGACATCGCCAGCGCGAGCGACTCCAGTCGATTCGGACTCCGTCACCTCCGGGCTCACTCCTCCGCTCAACTCACCGCTCCTGTGGGTCGGCGAACACGCATCACTAGCCACAACGCCAACGGTGGCAACCAGACCACTGCCCAAACTCCAGGGAAGTACTCCACCCCTGTCATCCGTGGCAGGTAGGCAAATCCAATCGTGAAACCGGTCAGCAACACCGGCCACGAACGCAACGCGGCGGCAAACGGCAGCACCCAGACGAGGTACCAAGGATAGAGCGTTGCACTCGCCAACATCGCAGCCATCAGGGTCCACAAGTTCAAACGCAGCCACGACCGATCGCTTTGCGTCTGACTCAAACCCTGGTCGCTTCGCCAGAACAGGGCCAAGATCCCGAGCACGCAGGCCACCAGCGCGCCACTCAACGTCAGTTTGGTCAAGAACTGGGGATAGGCATAGTGATAGAGCGCCGAGACATCCCAGCCATACCCACCGAGCCAATCAAGACCCGACTTGACGCGGGCGGAAAGCCCTACCTGTTGGACGATGCGCCACAACGGCTCAAACAGCGCTCCGTTGAACTCCCACGAGACGCCATAGCGCAGCAAGCCTGGCGGAACTCCAACGACCAACAGGATCGGCAGTAGCCCGATAACCGTGGTCGCGATCGCCGCCAACGCGAGTCGCATCGAGCGGGCTCGCTGCATCCACAAGGGCAGCAGAACCAACGGCACCAACTTGACCAAGACGCCTAGCGCAAGAGCCACGCCAGCACCCACCATGAAACGCCCACGGCGAACAAAGCAGTAGGCGGCAAGCACAACAAGGAACGTGCCCAAGACATCGATGTGACCCATGCCAACACCCTCGACCACCACCAACGGGTTCCAAGCGTAGAGAATGGCGTTGCGCGGTTCGAGTTCCACCAGAAGCAGGATCCGGTAGAGCAACCAGCATGCGCCAAGGTCGAAGCCCAACAGCAGAATGCGCAGCGCCAACATAGGGTGCGGCAGAGCGGCCACCAGCGCAAATACCGCTTGCGCGGCTGGCGGATAAACTGTCTCAACGTCGCGGTGGGGCATTTTCTGCCACTGGGCATCGCGCAGCGGAACGAGTTGTTCTGCGTCCGGGGTCAGTCCATAGGGATTCTCCCCGGCAAGCACCACGCGACCGTCCCAAACGTAGCGATAAATGTCGTCCGAAAGCGCTGGTTCGAACGCCAAAGCAACCAGTCGCAGCAAACCCGCAACGAGCAGCATCCGTCGCGCGGTCAGCCATGAACTTGCCAGCGATCGGCCATGAGTTCGTGCAAGCGCGGTCACACACAGAACCAACCCTACCCAAGCAACGAACCACAGTAGAACGAAGGGGACGGGCCCAGATCTGTCACTCAGCAATCCAGCGAGAGAGGCCACGGCTGCCACCAAACACGCCACACCAGCACTCAGTGCCAGCCTCGGCTCCATCGCTTCGTTGTGGGTCATTTCTGTCCGCTCCGGAAGTGTCACGAGGGCCGCCGGCCCGAAAGCCTCACCCTGAATCTCGTCTCAGATCCTACGATGACCATGCCATCCGCCCCTTTCCTCACCGCGCTCCAATTCTCGCCGCCCGCCTGGGCGCAGCTCGACTTGCGCACACTCGCGCGCGAGTTCGACACCGTGTTGAGTTCCCTAGAGCCGTGGCTACTCGGCGCCTACTACGGGGCGATGCTGGTGCTGTCGCTCTATGCCCTCCACCGACTTCAGCTGCTCTACCTGCTCTACCGCGCCCGACCCACAAACGACGCCCTCACGAGCGAACTCCAACCAGTCTTTGAGTCCGCGTTGCCACCGGTCACCGTCCAGCTGCCGATCTACAACGAACGAGCGGTAGCACAGCGATTGTTGGATGCCGTCGCCAATCTTGACTACCCATCCCAGCTCCTCCAGATTCAAGTCCTCGACGATTCGACCGACGAAACATCCGCTGTTCTCACAGCCCGGGTGGCACACTGGCAGCAACTCGGCCTGAGCGTTCAGCATCACCGTCGCGGCAACCGTAAAGGCTACAAGGCTGGCGCCTTGGCCGCCGGGCTGAGCAACGCGACCGGCGAGTTGATCGCCATCTTCGATGCCGACTTCGTGCCACCGCCAGACTTTCTGCGCCGAGTTGTTCCCTACTTCACACAGCCTGACCTAGGCATGGTCCAGGCTCGATGGGACCACCTCAATCGCGATCAGTCCCTGCTCACCCGGATCCAGGCCGTGCTCTTAGACGGTCACTTCCTGGTTGAACATGCGGCCCGCTCTGGGACCAAACGTCTGTTCAACTTCAATGGCACGGCTGGCGTCTGGCGTAAACAAGCCATCGAGGATGGAGGCGGCTGGCAGCACGACACGCTGACCGAGGATCTCGATCTTTCATACCGCAGCCAGTTGGCTGGCTGGCGTTTTGTTTTCCTACCTCACGTCGGAGTGCCTTCCGAGCTGCCCGACAGCCTCTCGTCCTATCGCAGCCAGCAACGCCGCTGGACTCGAGGCTCAGCCCAAACCTTCCGCAAGCTAGGCAAAACGATCTTGCGCAGTTCACTCACCGTCGCCCAACGCGTCGAGGGCATGGCCCATCTCAGCGCCAACCTCGGCTACCCGCTAACGGTGTTGGTGGCGGTGCTGCTGCCCGCGGTTGTTTACTTGCGTCACCTGGGCGCCGAACCCGGTCTGCTTTGGCTCGACCTCGGGCTCCTGTTTTGCGGAGCGCTATCGCTGTGCGCCTTTTACCTCGAAGCAACCAGAAGGCGCGGCCATAGCTTGCTTGTGGCATTGGTCTTGATGCCCGCTCTATTCGCCTTGTGCATGGGCCTCGCCTGGCACAACAGCAAGGCCGCAATCGGCGGGTTGTTCATCGAAGGCGGAACGTTCGATCGCACACCCAAGGCCGGCTCGACTCTCGATCGAACCTACAGCACTGCCCGTGCTTTTCCTTGGGGTGAGACCATCATCGCCTTGTATCTTGGTTGCGCAACGATGTTTTTAGCAGCGTCGGGCGTCTACTTGGGCCTGCCCTTCCTCCTACTCTTCTTGCTCGGCTTTTCGAGCGCCGCAGCCACCCTCTGGCGTAGGGGCTCAGCACCCGAACGCACCGCCCGAACCACCAGCGGAGCGGGCGTCCTGCAACCCGAACCCGGGTTCGACCCGGAGCCCTAGAAGTTCGCTGAGGTCATCCCGTAGCCCTCAAACGGGCGCTCACATCCCGGATTGGCTGACGGCAAATGTGACTATTTGGGTCGCCCGCCGAACTATGCCTCTACAATGGGTGTTGTGACAGTCCTCCATACATCGCCGACTCCCAAGACCGACCAGTTCAGTGACGACGATCGGTCTGGGCCAACTCGCGTCTCAGTACGACCGGCAAGACCGCAAGATGCTTCTAAGCTGAGGGCGTGGCGAGGCGAACCCAGCGTGCGCAAGCACCAACCCTTGCGCGAGGTCTCTCTCGCTCAATTGCGCGCGGATCTGGCGACGGCATCCGTTGCGGATCTCTATCGAGGGCGCGGCGATCGCTTTGTGTGGATCATCGAAGCGTCGGGCGAACCATGCGGATGGATCACCCTGGTGGTCGCCAACTGGGACCACGGACTCGCCGAGATTGGCTACGCCCTGAGCACCCAGTTCCACAATCGAGGGATCATGGCTCAAGCGCTGTCTCTGCTGCTGCCCGAGATCTTCTTGCGCACAACCTTAGAGCGAGTCGAAGCGCGCTGCTCGGTCGATAACGAGGCCTCGCGCAAAGTTCTTGAGAAACTCGGCTTCACCCACGAAGGCACACTGCGCTCGTACTTCAGACTTCGAGGCAAGCGCATCGACCACTCGCTTTACGCGTTGCTGCGCATCGACTTCCTTCCCAAACTTAGCTAGTCGAGCGCGCTGCTCGAGTCTAGAGGGGCTCCAGCGATGCGTAGCGTGCGATCAGCCGACGCTTCCCTGCCTTCTCAAAGTAGACGGTGAGCTTGGCATTGTCGCCCTCGCCTTCGACGGCAAGGATCACCCCAGGCCCGAGCGTCGGGTGCTTGACGCCTGCCCCACGACGCAGTTCAACACTGTCGTCGACCCCCGGTGGCGCCACCGACGGCATCGGTTTCCGAGGTCTTAAAGAGCGCGTCGGTTTAGCGAGCTGAGCAGCCTTTACCACCGACTTGCTGCGAGCAAAGGCCGACTGATCTTCGTCTTCGGGTGCGTTGTCTGGCTCGCTGGCCGCGTCAACAGCGCTGGTTCCCTGAAAGAACGACAGCACCGCCGCTTCGGTCACTCCTGAGCGCGCAGAAGGCCTGCTCGCGCTGCCTGGATACCCACCGTAGGGGCGGGCCGAGTAGACATCCGCGCCGCGCGACACCTCGACCAGATGGTCGGGGATCTCGCCGATGAACGGTGACGGCAGCTGATCTTGGTAGCGCCCCGCGATCCGCCGCCTCAAGCAGTGTCCAATGAAGAGTCGTTCGCGGGCTCGAGTCATGCCGACATACAAGAGACGGCGCTCCTCCTCCATCTGCTCGGGCGTCTCAGAATTGAAATGCGGCAAAAGCCCGTCTTCAAGACCGGTCAAGAACACCACCGGAAACTCGAGACCTTTGGCACTGTGGAGCGTCATCAACGAGACGCCGATCTCGCTTTGCAGTCCGTCAGTGTCACTGACCAACGACACATAGTCGAGGAAGGCAGTTAACACGTCGTCCCCGCCAGGATCGAAGTCTGTTTGAGAGGAAGCGCCGTCGTCAAACAGTCCGGCTTGGCCGTCCGCGTCTCGGGTCAATATGTCTGGCGTCAACATGTCTGGCGTCAATGAGCCTGGCTTGGACTGCTGCTCTTCAGTGCCCGCAGGGTCTTCTTGCAACAGCGGCAGCCCAAGACCTTCGTAGTCGTCGGCAAATTCACGCGCCGCTGACAAGAACTCTTTGATGTTCTCGAGACGGGCCATCGCTTCTTCGTCTTGCTTGCGTTGATAAGCGTCGGTGAACCCGGTGCGCTCGATCACGGCCTCCAACAACTCATACAGATCGACCCGACGGGCTAGGGACTGAAGCCCCGAGACGAGGTCACGAAACCGAAGCAGAGCGGCAGCCGCTCGGTTCGAAACGCCCCCGAACTGCTCGCGCTGCAAGACGTCCCACAGCGAATAGCCGGAGTTCTCGGCTTCTAAGAACAGCGCATCTTGAGTGCTCTTGCCGATGCCACGAGTGGGGACATTCAAGATCCGTCTTAGCGACAGATTGTCTTTCGGGTTGCGGAGTACCCGCAAGTACGCCACCAGGTCCTTGATCTCGGCTCGCTCGTAGAACCGGACACCCGCGATCAAGCTGTATGGAATCTTGCGCCGCAAGAGCTCGTCCTCGAGCACGCGTGTCTGAGCGTTGGTCCGCACCAGCACCGCCATGTCGGAATAGCGGTAGTCGCTGCTCAGCTGATTCATCGTTCGCACTGCCCATCGCGCCTCCTCACCTTCATCGCGGGCGGTGTGAACGCAGACCTGTTCACCAGCACCGGCATCGGTCCACAGGCGTTTGCCCCGACGCTTGGTGTTGCGTTCGATGACTCCACCCGAGGCATCGAGAATGGTCTGAGTAGACCGGTAGTTGCGCTCAAGCTTGCGAACCTCCGCGCCCTTGAAGTAGTCCTCAAAGGTCAGAATGTTCTCGATCTGGGCGCCGCGCCAGAGGTAGATGCTCTGATCTTCATCGCCTACAGCGGTGAGATTGCCCGCTCGACCATTGATCGCTTCGATCAGCCGGAGTTGGGCGTAGTTGGTGTCTTGAAACTCATCCACCAACAAGTAGCGCAGCCGCTCGCGCATGCGATCGCCAAGCTCGACTTCCTTTTCTAGCAAGCGCACGACGTTCGAAATCATGTCGTCGAAATCGACCGCGCCGCCTTCGCGCAGTAGCCGTTGGTAGCCGCGGTAGGCCTTAGCGATCTGGCCTTCGTAGTAACCCTGCGCTTCGGCCTCAAACTCGGCGATGGTCAGCAGCTTGTTCTTTGCACCACTGACTGCAGACAAAGCCGCGCGCGGGGGAATTGCGGTGGGATCAACTCCCTCATCAAGCAACGCCTGCTTCATCAACGCCATCTGATCCTGAGAATCAAGAATCGTGAAGCCTGGCACCAACCCCACACGCTCACCGTAGCGCCGGAGCAATCTCAGTGCGAACCGATGAAAGGTGCCGACGAACACCTCAAGGCGCTGGCCATCCTTGACGTCCAACAGCTCTTCGACGCGCTCCTTCATCTCGGCGGCAGCCTTGTTGGTGAAGGTTACCGCAGCGATCCGGTAAGGCTCGACCCCACACTCATTGACCAGCCAAGCGATCCGGTAGGTGATGACTCGCGTCTTGCCAGAGCCGGCGCCGGCAATCACTAGCTGTGGGCCTTCGCCGTGACGGACCGCTTCGATCTGCTCGCTATTCAGATCGGCTTCGAAGTTCACTGGTCGTCCACAGACGACGCGTCCGAGGGCTTGCCGGAGCGCTTGCTCTCGCGTTGACGGTCAGCCCAGCCATCGAGGTTGCGCTGCCGCGCGCGACCGACACCGAGCGCACCGTCTGGAACATCGTTGGTGATCACCGACCCTGCAGCCGTGATCGCATCGTCCCCAATGCGAACCGGAGCGACCAACATGGAGTCGCTGCCAACAAACGCACGCGCACCGATCTCGGTCTGATGCTTGCGCTCACCGTCGTAGTTACAGGTCACCGCACCGGCACCAATATTGGATCCCGCACCCACCGTGGCGTCGCCCAGGTATGCAAGATGCCCTGCTTTAACCCCTGGGCCCAGTTGAGACTTCTTAACCTCGACGAAATTGCCGATATGAACGCCCGCAGCGAGTTCGGCTCCAGACCGCAGCCGCGCAAAGGGCCCGACTCCGCAACCCTCGCCGAGGTGTGTGTCTTCCAACACCGAGTAGGGCCTGATCTCGCAGCTCTCGCCAATCGACGAGTCCTTGATCCAGGCACCGCTGTGGATCACCGTGCCCGAACAAACGGTGGTGCTGCCCAAGAGCGTGACGCCCCCGTGCACCGTCACATCAGGCTCGATTTTCACTGTCGCGTCGATGGTGACGGTATTTGGACGCAAAACGGTGACGCCAGCCTCTTGAAGACGACTCACCGTTCGATCGCAGAAGGCTTGATGCACACGCGCTAGGTCCGCTCGGGTGTTGATGCCCCACGCCTCACAGGGATCCTGCAAGTCAACGCAACGGACCCGATGCTCAGCGGCTGCGCTCACTACCGCATCGGTGAGATAGAGCTCGCCTTGCTTGTTGGCAGGTTCGAGCGCATCCAAGAAGGTCCCGATCGCGGGGAATGGCAGGGCGTAGTGGCCCGCGTTCACTTGTCGGATCTCAAGATCCTCAAGCGTAGCGTCAACCGCTTCGACGATACCCGTGAGTTGACCACCAGCCTGGGCGCGAACCCGACCGAGATTGCCCGGCTCTTCAAGCGTTGCGACGCTTAGTGCGCCGAATCCTGCCTCGGCAACCGAGAGTAGTCGCTCTAAGGTGGCAATGGTGACCAACGGCGCATCGGCGTAGAGCACCAAGCCGGTGGCGGGTGAACCTCCAGACTCGGCCATCGCCTGGGCCACCGCCTGCGCGGCCACTTGAAGCGCGTGCCCGGTGCCGCGCCGCTCGCCCTGAACGACCCAGTGGACATCAGGTGCATCTCCCACCGAGGCCCTGATCGCATCCGATTCCGGACCCACAACCACGAAGATCTCCTCGCAGCCGCAAGCTCGCGCGCCATCCAGGACCCATGTCAAAGAAGCGCGGCCGCCGACCTCGTGCAGGACCTTCGGCAGCGCGGAGCGCATACGCGTCCCCTTGCCAGCAGCAAGAACCACGGCAACGCGGCGTCGGCCTGATGTCCCGTCCAGGTGTTGTGGGCTCACCCGCTGGCTAACCAAGCTACTCCTCCGCGTAAAGCTCTTGGAAATCCTCGCGCTCGCGCAGCTCATCGAAGTCACGGTCATGGTAAGCCTGGACGCGGTTGGTTGCCTCCAGCTCAATCGCCTTCAACAGCTGCGTCATCGCCTGATCGCCGTCCTCACGGCCTGCCAGAATTGCTGCCGCCAGGTAAGCGAAACGGGCATCCTTACTAGATCGCCCGCCCTGCATGCACATCTCGAGAGCGGAATCTTCGTCACCCGAGTTCTTTGCCATCACCGCAGACGTGTAGGGATCGAGATCGGTAGTGTCGTCCTTCTGGAGGCGCTCGGCGCAGGCAGTCAGAAAGCTCCGTGCACGCATTGCGGTGTCGGCCTGATCGGACTCGGCCACAACCTTCTCGAAGTGCTTCTTAGCGTCAGCGATCTTGCCGCCAAAGAAGGACTTTAGGCCCTTCTCGTAATGAACGAGTGCCGGGTCAACATACGGTTCCCGATAGCCGAAGCCATCCTTGCTCTGGACTTTCAACTCCTGAAGTTGCTCAGTGACGCTGTCGTTGTCGCTAGCGAAGCGCTCTGCCAGCTCCGCCACTGTGCGTTTGCCCGCATACCGCTTGAGATAGGTCAGGTCTTCCTTTTTCCAACGCTTGGCCATGGTTTCCTCCTAAGGAGAGGAGCCTCATCTACTTTCCGTAGAGGCTCCAAAATCGTTATTGCCCGCGTTCGCTGGTCAGCGATCGGCGAGTTCTGGTTGTCTTTGATGAATTTGACTGAAGTGTTTGAGGAACTCGGTGGTCCCTCGGGGAGTGAACAGCCCGCCGTTCAACGCCCGCGGTTGAGATCTTTGAGAATGAGCTTCGCGACGGCACGCAAGGTGTCGAACACGCCATAGCCCTTAGTGGCAATGGCCTCGAACGTCGGCTCGCGCTTGAAGTTCAGACTGCGGTACATGTCTTCGACGCTGACGACGTTGTCCAGATCACGCTTGTTGAACTGCAACGCATACGGGATGTCTTGAAGCAACAAGCCATGGTCGCTCAGGTTCTCGTCGAGATTGCGAATCGACTCGACATTCGCTTCGACGCGTTCGACTTGGCTGTCGGCGACAAAGATCACGCCATCAACGCCCTTGAGGATCAACTTGCGGCTCGCGTCATAAAAGACTTGGCCAGGCACTGTATATAGATGAAAGCGGGTGGTGAACCCTCGCACAGTGCCGAGATCGAGAGGCAGAAAGTCGAAGAACAGAGTGCGATCCGCCTCGGTTGCCAGCGAGATCATCTTGCCTTTGGACTTTTCTGCGGTCCGATCGTAGATGTACTGCAGGTTCGAGGTCTTACCCCCTAGACCAGGACCGTAGTAGACGATCTTGCAATTGATCTCGCGATTTGCGTAGTTGATAAATGCCATATGGAATTCGCGGGGGGCGCTGGACTGAACTCCCACGCCCGGTTGTCGTTGCTCGCCTGTTGCCTAGTGGAACAGGCACCCTGTTCGTTGGGCGGCGTGGGTGACGAGTGCTAGCTTGATCGGATCCATTTACTCGCTAAAGAGCGCGTCGATGTCTTCATCGGTGATCTCGGCAAACGGGCTGGCGGTTTCGCCCGTCTCCTCCGCTACCGCGGCCTTACTTGCCATGGTCTCAAACACCGTCTCCATCTCGCCGCTGGCGCGCTTCACGCGCAGTCGCACCAAACCAAGCGACGATCGATCATCAAAGATGACCAAGAGGATCGCCCGCTTACCAACGATCGAGATATGGATGTGGTCCTGCTGGCCCTCGTGGAACAGCACGGAGAACTCTCGCTCACCAATGAGCTTCGCCAGACCATCGGTTGCGGCCACGTTGCCCGCCGTGAGCGACGCCAATGAGGTTGTGTCGAACTGATCGAGCTCGCCTGCTGCCGCGATCTGCTGTCCATTCTTGTCGATCAGAAAAATGGCGCGGGCGTTCGAATCGGCCCGAAGCCGCCGCAAGACGGACTCGAGTAGCTCGTACTCTTCCTGATAGATCACCAGATCACCGGCCATGGAGGTTGCTCCCTCGTCTCGTTTCGAATCGACACCCTTTTGCTGCAGACCGCACACGAATCCCTGCCGACAATCCCTCTATTCGGTTCCGATCATTCTCGAGGAAACCGATAGTCGGGAAAGAGGTCAGCACAGAATGTGCTCGCTAGCCAGCCGCGATCCGGGCAGACACTTAATTGTATGGGACAGTGAACCAAAGGCAAAGACCCTTGAGCCCTTACCTGGCAAACCAACTCGGCTCAAGTTGGTCTCAACTGAGCACAGTCGCCGCAAGATCGTGCTCGCTGGCTGCCGATAGACTCCACCACAGGCACAAACTGGCAGCCGGCAGTGGTTTCGCGTCTCTACCTGCAACCCTCGCGTGAGCAACCGAGTCATCAACAGCAACCGCCATCCTGCGTCGCATCGCGATGGCTCTTCGCGCGCGTCGCACTTCGCCCCACAACATACCCTCGGCCAGCAGCACCCCGATCGCGCCCAAGAACTCGGCGGTCAGGCTTGGCTGGTCGCTTCGTACCTGGTTGCGCTCGGAATTCTTCTGCTGCAGAGAACCAGCCCCGAACTCTGGCTGCAGAGCCTCTTGGACCTGGCTCCCACGCCGTGGCCGGGTGGCGTCAACGGCGCCCTGCTTGCTGGAGGAGCGATCCTGGTGGTCGCGATCGGCGCCAGCTATAGGCCCCTGGGTGGGTTGCTCGGATTCGGCGCCCTACCTCTACCTGCGCTTGCGCTGATGTGCGACGCCACTATTGCCTCGCTCACCTGTTTTCTCGGATCGGTGCTCGCGGCGATCGTTCTACGTCGCTTGTCGAAACGTGACCCGCATGCCCCTCGCGATCGGCGCGGGCGGCACCGCATCTTGCTCGACGCGACCAATACCGGCATCGCAACCTTGCTCGCCGCCATCACCTGGACCGCCTTCGCCGGTACCAGCACGGCAACCGCCGTGACCGCATCCACTGCGGTCTGGATCGTCGCCAGCCAGACTCTCGATCGCCTGCACCGGTCGAGAAGCCGATTCTTCGGACAGCGAGCCTCGCGCTTCGGAGTGTTGTGGGATGCGCTCGGCTGGGTACTGGCAGCGAGTCTCGCGGTCATCATCATTACGGTCGGAGTGATCGCCGCGGTACCGTTGCTCATTGGATTTGTGGCGCTGATCGCTGTGGGGTCGAGCCGCGAACTCGACCGCACCCTTCACCTGAAACGGATTCGAGACCTTCGACACGTGGGCAGCATGGCCCAGCGGCTGGTGCCTACCGAACAAGCATCTGAACTAGCAAGCCAGTGTCTCGACGAAGTTAAGCGCACCGTCGACTTCACCTACTTCGAGTTGCGGTTCGAAAGCAGCGGTGGCAGCGAGGTGTTTTCTTCGCGAGCGCACGGTCCGCTCTCGGCTGCGCCGCAAGAGGTGCCCGCTCATCCGGCAGCGGTACCTGGAATACACACCAGACGCTCGTGGCTCTTGATCGAGCGAGACCTACTCTCGCGCCCCGTATCCGCCGCCGCTAGTGCCACCACAAACGACGGATCGAGCCTCGAGCCACCCCAGCGACTGGGCAAACTGCGGCTATGGATCGACCCGCGCAACCAAAGCGACAACGACGAAGAGTTGATTCACGACCTCGTTCCACAGATCGCAGCCCTGATTGATCGCTCAAGGCTCGATCGTGAGGCTCGCCAGGACGCGCTGACCGGCCTTGCTCGGCGCCACGTGTTTGATCGCGAACTCGCGCGGCGCTTCAAGATGGCTCGCGAAGACGGGCACGCGGTGGCCCTGCTGTTGTTCGATCTGGATCACTTCAAGCAAGTCAACGACAACTATGGGCACGACGCCGGCGATCGCGTGCTGGAGGCGGTGGGCGCAATTCTGCTCCGAGCGGCGGAACCGGGTGGTCTGGCCTGCCGTTGGGGCGGCGAGGAACTAGCACTGCTTCAGTGGGGCGGTGGCGAGAACGCACTGCACTTCGCCGACGAACTGCGCGCCTTCATCGCCGAGCAGCTGATCCAAACCGACAATGGACCTTTGTCGGTCACCACCAGTGTCGGCGTGTCGGCCTTCCCTGACCTCTTGATTCAGGAACCAGAGGAGCTGGTGAAACTCGCCGACGAAGCCCTCTACGCAGCTAAGGAACGAGGACGAAACCGCGCTCTCTTGGCCAACGGGCGCGGTCGCTTTAGGGGCGGGAACGGCGAGATCGTGGGTTCGATCGCAGGGTTAGACCCTGAACTCATCCCACAGCTATAAAGGATGCTCCGAACTCGAGCCAAGGCGCTAATCCGATGCACCCTTCTCCACGACCCTCACATCCACAAGCCTGCAGCAGCCATTGGATGTGGTGAGCTCCCAGCTATGACGTCCCAACTCTCCACGCGCTTGGCGCTCACCTTCTTTGCCTTGCTCGCTGCGGTCTCGTCGCTCCCAGCAGTCGGCTACGCGCAAAGTGGGCATCCCAAACCATCGACCACTAGGAGCCCGGCCGCGGCGGAATTCGAGGCCCTATGCAAGCGAGAGCTAGCTACATCCGAGTTCTTCGGCCAGGAGCAACGAGCGAATCTCGAGAAGCAACTCTCTGAGCCAATTGCTTCTGCCAAGGACATCGAGATTCTCCTCGCCCTCGCGGCCGACTCAGTGCGCCTCGGCAACTTTGACCAGGTGCACCGCGACGTAGCCAGAGTGCTCGGGCTGCCCACGGCCAAAGCAATGGTGATCAGTGCGGGCCAAAAGCGCCTGCACATGCTCGAAGGCCTTGCACACTTCTTGGCGGCAGAAGACGCCAACTGCTTGGAATTCAACACCGCAGCCAGCTGTATTCTGCCGATCCAGCCTGAGGCGGAGCATCGGAACCTGGGCCCTATCGAACGGGCGATCAAGAGTTTTGAGGCCGCAGCGAGCCTCGATCCAAGCGATCCTGAGCCGCGGTGGCTACTCAACCTTTCCCACATGCTCGCTGGCACCTATCCCGGCGGGGTCCCTGGGCGGTTCCTGATCCCACCTGAGCTCTTCCAAGCAGACCCGGAAGACGATGGGAAGCTACCGCGCATGCAGAATGTAGGGTCCGCGCTTGGCGTTGCTGTGATGGATCTCGCTGGTGGCGCCATCGCTGACGACTTCGACGGCGATGGTTTCATCGACCTGATCTCTTCCACTTGGGATCCCTGCTCGAGCCTGCGCGCGTTTCGCTCCAACGGCAAAGATGGCTTCGATGACGTCACCGAAGAGTGGGGACTCGGTGAGCAACTCGGTGGTTTGAATCTCATTCATGCCGATGTCAACAACGACGGAGCTCTCGACATCTTCGTCTTGAGAGGCGCTTGGGCTGGGCGCAAGGGTCAGGTGCGCAATTCACTTCTGCTCAACCGGGTGGCAACTTCTCGAGGCTTCGAAGATGTCACATACAAGGCCGGGCTGGCTCATCCCGCCTACCCCACACAAGCGGCAGCCTTCGCGGACTATGACCTCGACGGCGACCTCGACCTCTACGTCGCCAACGAGTCTCCGTCATCCAGCACCGATTTCCTGACCTTGGATCCCGGTCTTGGGCGGCCCTATCCAGCCCAACTCTTCGCCAACCAAGGCGAACGAGACGGCATCCCGGTCTTTCGCGATGTCGCGCGTTTAGCTGGCGTTCAGAACCTTCGCTTGGCGAAGGGCGTCGCATGGGGCGACATCGACAACGATGGCGACGAAGATCTTTTTGTATCCAATCTCGGCCCGAATCGCCTCTATATCAATCTTGGCAACGGCCGCTTCGAAGACCGCACCAACCAGTGGGGCGTAGCTTCAGACTCGCGGAACTTCGCGGCCTGGTTCTTCGACTTTGACAACGACGGCGATCTAGATCTCTTCAACGCGGACTTCAGCGTTCCTATTGCAGCAGTCGCCGTATCGCTGGCAGGGCAAGAGGTCTCCGTCGGACACCCCGCGTTGTTCCGCAACGACGGCAACAAGATGACCAACATTCACGCTCAAGCGGGAATGACAAAGCCGCTGCTGCCGATGGGAGCCAATTTCGGGGATGTGGACGGAGACGGCTTCGAAGACATCTATCTCGGGACCGGCGTCCCGGGCTTCACCGCCGTCTTGCCCAACGTGTTTTTTCACAATCAGGAAGGCCGAACGTTTAAGGATGCAACTTACTCCAGCGGCCTTGGCCATCTGCAGAAGGGCCACGCGGTCGCTTTTGCCGATCTGGACAACGACGGCGACCTGGATCTCTTCGAGCAGCTAGGTGGCGCCTACCCATACGACCGCTTCGGCAATGCTCTTTATCTCAATCCTTCGAACGACCAAAACTTCGAGCAGCCGGCCAAACACCGGTTTCTCTCGCTCGAACTGGTGGGGACGCGCGCGAATCGCAACGCAATAGGCGCTCGCGTCGCGATCACGGTCCTCCAAAGTGGAGTTTCCAGGACCTTCCACCGCGTTGTCACCGCCGGCGGTTCTTTCGGAGGGTCTAGTTTTCGGCTGGAGGTCGGCCTGGCACAAGCGACCGCCGTAGAATCCGTATCCATTCGATGGCCCGGAGACCCAAAAGCGAAGGCCACCCCAGGAACCGAGTTGGCCCTTGACCACTTCTATCGGATTACGCAAGCTCCTTCGGCAGCAGACGCACGCGACACCATCGAGCAAATCTCCGCGCCTCGAATTCGCTTCACTGCGAAGAAATCGGAACCCGGCAAGGGCCACGCCGACCACGGGCCCAACCCTAATCCCTAAGAACGAGTTCCTTGCAAGAGGCACTCGCGAACAGTCGCCCTCGGGATCATCGCGCCGACCATGAACGTAGGCCCTGCCGTCTCGGCTGTTTGCGGTCAAGACGTCGCAACGGAAGCCACCGTACGCAATTGTGGGAGTGCGACTGTTCCCAGGATCCCGGCGTCGACGCGCTCTGCACTTTCTCTGTGTTGCTCGAGAACCGAGTGTTGCTCGAGAACCGAAGCGGGCGTCCCCGAACTCGGAGGCTTACGCAGTAGCAACGGGTGGCGAAAGGCGTGCTGTCTACGCCAGGCGAATCTGAATGGTTAAATCTGTTTGGTGCCCGGGCTCCCGAGTCAGCCGTCGAATGCCGCTGGAGGCGAAGCAGGCACTCGGGCCCAAGGTCCGCAAGCGGTGCCGGCACACCAGCAGCAATTCGACCCATCAGAACCGTTCTTTTCCCGACTATTCTGATGCTAGAGTCACCCGCTGTTAGTGACGGGGCGTGGCGCAGTCTGGTAGCGCACCTGCTTTGGGAGCAGGGGGTCCTCAGTTCGAATCTGAGCGTCCCGATATTGGCTTCTAGGAAGTCTGATCGATCCTCTGCCTGTAGCTCAGCTGGATAGAGCAGCGGCCTTCTAAGCCGCGGGTCGGGGGTTCGAGTCCCTCCAGGCAGGCCATCCCAAGAGGCCTGTTGGGAGACTCGGTCCTTCAGCTGAACAAACAGGCAGCACCGGCAGTCGCTACTTTTCGTGGCGGCAGTTTCTCCGGCAGCAGTGTTTCGATGGTGGGCGTAGCTCAATAGGTAGAGCTCCTGATTGTGGTTCAGGTGGTTGGGGGTTCAAGTCCCCTCGCTCACCCCATCGAAACCTCTACGCTGGAGTCCTGGCGTTAAGGGACTTAACTGTAGCGACCACATTTGCACCCGTAGCTCAGCTGGATAGAGCGCTTGCCTCCGGAGCAAGAGGTCAGAGGTTCGAATCCTCTCGGGTGCGCCACACCTTCCGAACCGCCCAAGGCCCGAACCGGCAAGCAGGTCGGCTCAGGGTTGGACCATCACAACGCTCACGCCTTCGGCGCGAAGCATCTCGTTGATTTGCAAGATCGGCCCGTCGACGAGCGCGCGCCACTGCTGCTGGAGCGGTGCCCATTGTGCATCGAGATCCTTGAGCCGTTGGTAAGCCCCCTCGTTGGGTCGCGACGCCATGCCTACCAGTTGCCCATAAAGGAACGAATAGTGGTTGTCGATCTTGGGCGGGAAGTTGAGCCCATCTTGCGAGGCTTCAGCCTTGGTTTGAATCAGCTCTTCCTCGAGCGAAGCGAGTTGCTCGAGCAGGGCGCTCGATTGAGTTTCAACTCGATCATGTAGCTCGGCATCGGAATAGTCCTCGAGCCGGCTTCCGAGGTCCTTCAGCTGTTGACGCACAGAACGAAGTGAACGCACCGTTTGGTGAATGTCCAGCATCCCCTGCTTAGCCAGTTCAGCAAGTTCATACGCAGCCAACGCTCCTTCGGGATCTGCACCAATTCTCGGATCGGTGTGGACCAGGAGTGCCGCGCTCTTGGTCTCGGTCCAACTCTCAGCCCCTGACTCGTCCGACTCGTGGCCAAGTGTTAGTTCGATCACGTAGTCACCCGGTGGCAACTGATTCGGGCCTTGGTAGCCCAACGACATCATCGCCCCCTCGAGTGTCTTCGGCCGCTCGCTAAAAAGATCCCACACCAAGCGATTGAGGCCCGGAACGAGCTCGACTCCGTCTCGTTTGGCGTCGCCCTCAAGCTCTGTGCCGACCACTAATGCGATCTCGCGTACGGACTGGCCTTGGCGCTTGATCGTCAAAGTTCCCGCAGCGCTCCCTGACAGAGAATCACCTAGCCACACAAATATGTGCGCGCCGGGGGCGGGCTGGTCTGGCTGGGCACCCATCGAGTAGCGGCCGCCGCGCCCCATTCGATACGCGGGGGAAGGATCAAACAGATGCAGCCTGCTCTGCTCGACCGCATCGGTCATCTGCACCAACGGCGTCACGTCGTCGAGCACCCAGAAGGAACGACCGTGCGTCGCCACTGCGAGGCCACCACCGGCAAATGCGAGGTCTGAGACCTGGACTACCGGCAGGTTGAGCTGCGTCCGCTGCCACTCATCGCCCCCATTGAAGCTTGCATAGAGCCCTCGGTCGGTACCGGCGATCAAGAGCGATGGGCGCTCGGGATGCTCGCGCACAACTCTCACCGATTGCGTCTCTTCAATGCCCTCGGTGATTCGCTTCCAGGATCGACCGTGGTTATCAGTACGCCAGATCAACGGTCGGTCATCACCCAACCGATACCGATGCGCCGCAATGTAGGCGCGACCGGCATCTGTAGCAGACAGCTCGATGGTATTGATCGTGGTGTCTTCTTCCAGATCTTTGGGCGTGATCTCGCTCCAGCTTGCTCCGTTATCGCGCGACAAGTGCATGCGACCATCATCGGTGCCCGCCCACAGCTCGCCGGCAGTGACCGGAGACTCCTCGAAGGCAAACACGGTGCTGTAAACCTCGACGCCGGTATCGTCGGCCTGAATCGGACCGCCAGGGAGAAGCTGCTTCTCCTCGTCGTCGTAGGACAGGTCGCCGGTCAGGGTCTCCCACGAGGTACCCTCGTCGGTCGAGCGATGCACCTGGTGCGACGTGTGGTAGAGCACACCGGCGTCGTGCGGCGAGAGCCTGATTGGCGCGTTCCATTGAAAACGATACTTGAGGTCTCGCGGCGGCACACCGTCGGCGAGCTCCGGGTATAGCAGCACGCCCTTGCGCTCTCCGGTGGTGCGATCCCATCGCTCAAGCAGGCCAATGTAGTTGCCGCTGTAGACGATCTCCGGACGGTCCGGATGCACGGCAATGTGACCGCTCTCTCCACCTCCCGGCATCCACCAGTCCTGCTCTTGAGAGAAGCCGCCGTCGCTCCAGGCGGGAACACTGATCGACGAGTTGTCCTGTTGGGCGCCGTAAAGACGGTAGGGAAAGCCCTGATCAACGGTCAAGCGATAGAGCTCGGCGGTCGGCTGATTGTGCAGGGTCGACCATGACTCACCGCCATCCAGGGTTACCGTGCCTCCGCCGTCGTTGGCTTCGATCATCACTTCGGGTTGGTCGGGATTGATCCACAGATCGTGGTTGTCGCCGTGCGGGGTGCGGATCGACTCAAAACTCTTGCCCCCATCGATCGACTTCCAGAACCGTAGGCCAATCGAGAACACCGTGTCGGGATCGGTCGGGTGAGCTTCCAGGTGCGCGTAGTACCAGCCTCGCACTTGAAGCTTGCGCTCGCCGTTGACCAACTCCCAAGATGCACCTGCATCGTCGCTGCGATAGACGCCGCCCGAGCCATAGGGAGCGGTGAAGTGGGCCCAGATGCGGTCAGGACGACTCGGTGACACCGCCAAACCGATCCTCCCAACAGGCCCAGTTGGCAAACCTTCGTCGAGCTTGCTCCAGGAATCGCCGCCGTCAACGCTTTTCCAAAGCCCGCCTTCGTCGCTGCCATCGATCAGGGTCCAAGGCTTGCGCTCGGCAGTCCACATCGCCGCGTAGACGATGCGTGGATTGTCCGGATTGATCGCGATATCGACCGCGCCGGTGCGCTCGGAGACAAAGTGAACTCGCTCCCAGTTGGCGCCGCCGTCGCGAGACCGATACACGCCGCGCTCGTCCGAGGAATCAAAGATGTCCCCAAGCACTGCCGCAAAGACCAAATCCGGGTCGCGTGGATCGACCGCGATGCGCGGGATCAGGCCTGCGTTGGGCAGTCCAACGTGGCTCCAGCTCTTGCCCGCATCGCTCGATCGATAGACGCCGTCCCCATTCATGATGTTGCCGCGCGGACAACCTGAGCCAGTGCCTACGTAGAGCACGTTGACATCGGACGGTGCAATCTCAACCGCGCCGATCGATGCAGAACCGAAGAAACCATCGGACACGTTCTGCCAAGTGGTGCCCGAGTTTCCGGTCTTCCACACGCCGCCACCGCTGGTGCCCATGAAGAAGGTGAATGGCAGATCGGCATGGCCGGTGACCGTGGTTGAGCGACCACCGCGGAAAGGTCCCACCTGGCGGAACTCGAGACCGTGCAGGTGCTCGGGATAGATGGCCTCAGCGTCGGAAGGCTGAGGCTGCGCCTGCGCCTGCCACGAAAAGGAGAACAGGAGGCAGCTCAACAGCAGGCGTGCGAGTGCCGGTGACGGTGAGCCGTCAGACATAGATTGACTGGCCTGGGCTGGTGGGTGCATCAGCATGAACAACGTCCTCTCTTGGACTCTCGGGGGCCTGAAGGGTTCGAAGGAAGGGGCGATGCTAGCAGTGGCCCATGACAGGGCACCGCCAGGCCCAGGCATCCTGTCAGTCGAGCAGATCTAGAGCTAGATCGACAACCGTTGTCGAGTTCAGATGGGCCAAGCAAGCGCCATCGCCGCGACGGCATGCTGCTTTCCAACAGAACTGACAACTCAGCAACCGACCTGCACCGACTGTCTCAACCTCGCTTTGAGCTGCGCCATTGGTTGCTGCGGCGATCGCGGTCGGCTCGAGGTCCGCGAGCGTCACTGCGGCACTCCGCCAGTCGGGATCGTTCCAACCGTAAGGACCGTTGCGAGCCGGGTCGGTCGGCCCGTAGATTCCGACCGACGGCACTCCCACCGCTACTGCAAGGTGCAACGGCCCACTGTCGTTGGCGACTAGGATCGCCGCGCGCTGCAGCAGGCCTCGCAACTCCATCAGCGAGGTCGATGGTGCCTTGTGCACGTCGCGCTCGCGAGCGCTCAGATTCACAATCCGGTCGGCCATCGCTTCTTCTTCCTCGCCCGCCCAGGTCACAACCACACTCAGCCCACGATCTACGAATTTCTGGGCAACGTCCGCGAACCGCTCCTGCGCCCAGATCTTGGTCAGCCAAGTGGTTCCGGGATTGAGCACCGCCACCGGTTTCTGATCGGGCACGGATTCCAAGAGATCGCCGATCGCTTTGCCCGCAAGGTCGATCTCAGGCAAGTGCCACGTCGCCACCGGTGCGGAGTTGGACTCCGGCACCAGGTCGAGTGCTCTTAGCAGGTACAGATTGCGATCAACCACATGCTCGACGGTCTGAGACACTGCGACCCGCGCGCCAACAAAGAGCCGGTTGAGCTCTCTGGACTCTGGCTCACCGAAACCCATGACCCGACGCGCCCCTGATAATCGCGCGAGCACTCCGCTCTTGGTCAGGCCCTGGAGATCGAGTGCGATGTCGTACTTCTCTTCGTGCAGCTCGCGGCGAAGCGCACGCAGCGATCGTAAGCTCGCTAGGCCGCGAGCCTTGCGATCAAAGATGTGGAACCGGTCGACTCCCCGATGATCGCTGAGCAGTGCCAGCCCTGGTCCTTGAATGAGCCAACCAATGTGCGCGTCGGGCAACTGACGGCGTAGTTCTTCCACCACCGGAACCGCGTGAAGGCAATCGCCAAGCGCCGACAAACGGACCAGTAAGATCCGGGGACGATCCGAGGAACCCTCGGTCTTTTGCTGATCAGACACAGGCTTTCAACTTCACAAGAGCAACCACATTCAGAGTCTTAGGACGAGCGGGCAGACGAGGCGTAGAACTTCACCGGAGCCTATCTCTGTCAGCGCAGCTCTCGGCGTCCCCTCTGAGGGTGCGCTTTGAGTAAGATCGCGAACTGTCTCACTACCAACCACCGACCACGCTGTCACCTAAGGCCCCTTCGATGTCAAACGAGCTTCGCACCAACGTACTCGAGCGGATTGTGTCGGAACTCAATCGGATCTGTGAGAACGTGCCCGACGACCTCGGGCCCCAAACGCAGTTGCGAGAGGAACTCGGTCTCAACTCGCTCGACGCGGTTGACCTGGCCTTGGAACTCGAAGAGGCGTTCGATATCGAGCTGCCAGACGAGGCACTGGTGAGCTTCGTGCGGGTCTCAGACGTCGTGGACGCGGTAGTAGAACGAGCCGCGGCGGTCGACGCTGACTAGCGTCGGGTTTTTGAAGGGGCACACTTTGGCGAGTGACCAGGTACCGGCTGAGCAGCGCGTCGTTGTCACCGGCGCGGGCGCAGTTTCGAGTTTAGGGTGTGACCTTGAGACCATCGCAACAGCACTGCGCGAGGGCCACTCGGGAATTGGGCCGATGCCAGAGTGGGGCGATCTCGGCCTCAGAAGCCTGGTCGCGGGCGACATCACCAGCCGCGACGACTACGCATCACGGATCGAACGGTCTCGGTTCTCTGAGCGACAGTTCGAGGTCATGGGGCAGGTCGCGAGCCTCTGTGCGCTCGCCACCGAGGACGCACTTGCCGGCGCCGGCCTATGGGCCAACGGCGAACCATCGCCGCTGATCGCAAGTCGCAGGTTCGCCTCGCTGGTCGGCAGCGGCGCGAGTTCAATCAGCTCGATTCACGCCGGAGCGATCCTAGCCAGGGCGGGCAAGGCGCGACGGATCAGGCCACACTCAATTCTCCAAGCTATGTCGAGCACCGTCAGCGCCCATTTGGTGCGCTACTTCGGCTTCGGCGGTCGCAGCTACACCATTTCTTCAGCCTGCTCCACCGCATCCCACAGCATCGGTCACGCCTACGAATTGATCGGTTCTGGGCTGATCGATCGCGCCATCGCCGGAGGAGGCGACGAGGTGGGCGACTTCACGGCGGCTGCGTTCAGCGCCTTAAGAGCCGCATTGTCGACTGGTTTCAACGACACCCCGGAGCGCGCCTCTAGACCCTTCGACGCGGCGCGCGACGGCTTCGTCTTGAGCGGCGGTGCGGGGGTCTTTGTGCTTGAGTCGTTGGCCGCCGCTAGGGAGCGGGGCGCGCGACCACTGCTCGAAATCTTGGGCTTCGCCGCCAACTCCGACGCGCACGACATGGTGTTGCCTGAGCCCGAGGGCCGAAGCGCCGCGGACTGCATGCGCGCAGCACTCGACGACGCTCAACTCGATCCAAGCGCCGTTGACTACGTCAACGCACACGCCACCGGCACACCCGCAGGCGACATCGCCGAGGCCAACGCACTGCGCCAAGTATTTCCCGATCGCGTGCCACCGTTTTCAGCACCCAAGTCGCTTGCAGGCCACGCTTTGGGCGCCGCTGGTTCCCTAGAACTGATCTACAGCATGCTGATGATCGAGCGCGGCTTTCTCTTGGCAAGCACCAACGTTGACAACCTCGACCCTGCGCTTGAAGGCCTGGACCTTGTGCTCGAGACCCGCGACGTCGAGACCAACGTGCATCTATCGAACAGCTTTGGGTTCGGCGGCACCAACGCCACCCTCATCGTTGGTGCTCCACCATCGTAGCTGCTCCGCAATCGATGGGTGCTCCGCAGTCGATGAGTGCTCCGCAGTCGGTGGGTGCTCCGCCAAGTTGAGCTGGCGATCGCTGACGTCGCAAGAGCATCGTGCTAAAGTCAGTGGATTCCGCACTTAGCGCCTGCCGTGCTAAGCAATCGGAGACCCGATCTCAACGTGTTGGAGTTCGCGCCATGAGCCAGAATTCAAGTTGGTCCCTCTCGCTATCGCGGAGCTCGGTGCTGCCTTTGAGCATCGCCCTGGCCTCACTCCTAGCGATCCTGCTCGCAACGTCTCCCGCACAAGCGCAGATCGATACGTACCGCGTGCTGCTCAAGAACGGCAACACCTTTTCCTCGGTACAGCGCCCACAGATCGCAGACTTTGACGAGTCCAAGGTGCTGATCCGATCGCTTGGCGGCCACGTCGTCGCCCTCGACTTGGATTCGATCGACAAAGTGGAGTCCGATCTCGAGTTTCAAGGCTTTGGCACCCTGATCAACAAGACCACGATCTTGGTCGGCCAAGTGGCTAACGATGCCATCGAGCCGGACCCTGGCGACCCCAACGCGGCACTGTCTGCTGGTCAGTTTCCGCCGAACCTCTCCAGCATCCTGATCAACCAACCGTTCTTCGGCGGCAACAACGCTCAAGCGGGCGGCGACTCTCCGTTTGCCAGCGGCAGCGCCGGTGGCCTAGAAGCACCGGTCTTTCGAATCCCCTAAGTCCCATTCGCCTCTTGCCTTGAGGCTTTTGTGGTGGCGACCTCGTTGCGCGTACGAATCCTGATCGCTTTTGCTGCTGCTGTCCTGATTGGCTCCCTGGCCTATCTCGTGCGCGGCTATCCGTGGGAGTTGGCTGCGATCTCAGGAGCGCTGATCGGGGTTCTGGTGTTTGTCACCTTACAAACTGTGACACGGCTGCGCGCCACGCTCGGCCAGTTCCGCCGGCCCTAGCTTGCTGACACGGCTCCGCGACGCTCTCTTCTTTGGTCCTTGGATGGCGCCGGACGTCGGTCTCGACTGCTGTCTATTGACAGAAGCGTACGTGTGACAGAAACGTACGTGGCTTAAGTCCGCAGGTCCTCTCGCAACGCTCCCGATAAGCCCTTAGGATTTTCGATCGGGTTCCAGCCGCCAGGGTCTTAGCCACATCACACCGAGCAACGCGAGGTGGATCGCGCCACCAAGGGTTGCCCCAACAAACAGGAACAAGAGCCATGTCGATAGCAACGCCGCAGCGATATAGAGGCGTCGGGGGATGCTTGCATTCGTGTTCTCGGTCATCGGATCTCGGTTCGGCTGGTTGCGTGGACCTTCGGATTGTACCGATCGTTCAACATCCGGCGGGTTTGGCACAGACCGCAGCCTCAGCGGCGCAGTCACAGGTGAAACCGTGAGAGCGCCGCGAAAGTGGAGTACAACCGCACGACATGCAGTCTATGAGCACCCACTCCTGACTTTCGCCCAGACCACGGTCGAGGCTCAGGGTGAACCGGGCGAAGCGCCGACCAGTCGTGACGTCTTGGTGCTTGAGTCCAACGATTGGGTGAATGTGGTGGCGCTCGATGAGACTACGGCCCGTCCGCAGATCGTTTTGATTAGGCAATGGCGGTTCGGCTCTCAGTCGCAAACACTAGAGATTCCCGGCGGCCTGGTGGATGACGGCGAGGCCCCTGCACTTGCGGCGCGCCGGGAGTTGTTGGAGGAGACCGGCTACTCGTGTGGGGCGATCATCCCACTCGGCGTCGTGCAGCCCAACCCAGCCCTGTTCAACAATCGATGTCACATCTTCCTCGCTCGCGAGCTAACGCTGGTTGGCACGCCGGTGGGAGATGGCGATGAGGAGATTGAGGTCCTAGCGCTTCCGCTCGAAGAAATGTCGCGGCTGGTGCGGTCGGGCGAGATCCAACACGCTCTCGTGATCGCCGCGATGCATCTGTTTGATCTTTGGCGTAACTGGCCGCAAACAGCAGCGGGCTCGGTGTGATCATCGAAGGCGTCACCTTCGATGCCACCGGCACCTTGTTTGAGTGCCCGGCGCTTGCGGCGCTCTATGCCGAGACGCTCAAGCGGCATGGCGTTGCGATCACCGAGAACGAGGTTGAGCGCTGGTTTCCGGTCGCCTGGCGAGAGCTTGACTGTCGTGTGAAGCTTGGAGGAGACCGTTTTGCTGACCACCCGCAAGGAGCAAAGGGCTTCTGGGAAAGCCTGGTCACGCGACTATGCGCACTGGCGGGTCACAACCAGCCAAGCGCCTTCGCCGTTGCTGAGCTTTTCCACGTGTTCTCGCGAGCGAGTTCGTGGCGCCTGTTCCCCGAGGTCGAGACAGTTCTCGAAGAACTGCGAGCCACCGGCCTGCGCCTAGCCGTGATCAGCAACTGGGATCAGCGCCTAGAACCACTGTTAGAGGATTTTGGACTCTCCCAATACTTCAGCGCGATCATCACCTCGGCCCAGGTTGGTCACGCCAAGCCTGATCCAAGAATCTTTCACGCCGCTCTCAAGGCTCTCGAACTTGAACCGGTGCAAGCCCTTCACGTTGGAGACGACCGCCTTCATGACTTCGAGGGAGCTGCGAGCGCGGGCCTGCAGGCCTTCTTAGTCAACCGAGCCCAAGGCAAAGATCTTTCGATGGCAGCTTCGCGCGCAAGAGCCGCGCGGTTGTAGGCTCGGAGGCATCTCTCGGCAATCTCTTGGCAATCTCTTGGCAGATGGAGCACCCAACACAATGTGTTTAACTCGACGCTCTCAACCTCTCCTCACGGCACTTCTCGCGCTTACGATCCTCACTCTCGCTGCCGGGTGCACACCAAGGCCTGAGGAGGAGGCCGAGTTCGAGACGGTTGAAATCGGTGCTGGGCCAACTGACAACTTGCGCCCCGATGACGATCAAGCAGAAACCCTCGGTGCAAGCGGCTTCGCGGGCCAGCTACCTGCGGACTTTCCCAGCGATCTGCCCGTGCCGCCCTCCTCGAGCGTGATCAAGACTGCCAGCGGCGCAGTGTCCTTTGGCACTGAGGATTCGGCCGAAACCAGCCGAAGCGAGCTGCAGATCAAACTCTTGCGAGCTGGTTGGGCGGAGCTTGACGAAGGCCAGTTCACCAAGGGTACGCGTAGCGTGCGGATCGAGTTCACGTCGAGCGACACCCGAACCGTAGTGCGTTACACCTACTAGGCGCGACTTAGGCGTGACTCGCCTGTCGGAGCCGGGACTGAACAGCCCGAACGAGCAGGCCGCCTGAGCAGCACGACGGAGCGAGCGACTAAGCTGCCCGACTGAGCCAGAGCGAACTAGCCCGCGACTTCGAGCTGCGCCTCAAGAGCCTTGACGCGGTCTTGTGCGGCCAACAGCGACTCGGGTGATTCGCTGCTCACCGACTCGGACTCTTGCCGGGCCTTGCCAAGCTCTTCGCGCACGGCTTCGGCATCCACATCTGTGGGCTCACAGGCTGAGTCGACGAGGACTCGAATACCGCCCTCAAAGACCTCGCAGAAGCCGCCGGTGACCGCCACCCGGTGCTGCTGAGAGCCGGTCCGATAAGTGAGAACGCCCGGTTGCAACGTTCCGAGGAACGGCGCATGACCTGGGAACACACCCATCTGACCTTGGCGACCAGGCAAGGTCACCTCGTCGCACAGGGTGTCGAGCAGTTCTGCTTCAGCACTCACCAGTACCAAGCGAAGCTTGTCCCGCGGCACCTCGTCGCCCGGGACATGGTCTGTCGAAGCAGAGTTGGCAGTTGTCGATGCGTCAGCCATGTCGATATCTCTTGGTGTATGCGAACACTGTCTCTTTAAGGAGCACGGTCTCCATAGGGAGCACTGTGCTCACAGCAGTGTTCAGTTCAGGAACGAGTCCGCTTAAGCCGCTGTGTCGTCGAGCATCTTGCGACCGCGCTCGATCGCCTCGTCGAGCGTGCCGACCAGCATGAACGCCTGCTCGGGCAGATCGTCCACTTCGCCGGCCATGATGCGCTTGAAGCCATCGATGGTGTCTTCGATCTTGACGTACCGACCTTCGAGGCCGGTGAACTGTGTTGCCACGAAGAACGGCTGCGACAAGAAACGCTCGATCTTGCGAGCGCGCGCAACGACCTGCTTGTCCTCTTCGGACAGCTCGTCGACGCCGAGGATCGCGATGATGTCTTGCAGTTCCTTGTAGCGCTGCAGTACCTGCTGAACAGCCCGCGCCACGTCGTAGTGCTCTTGACCCAGAACGCGGGGGTCAAGAATCTTCGAACTCGAGTCGAGCGGGTCGACCGCAGGGTAGATGCCCTTCGCGGAAATCTCACGAGAAAGGGTGGTCGTCGCATCAAGATGCGCAAACGCGGTTGCCGGCGCAGGATCGGTGAGATCGTCAGCCGGAACGTAAATCGCCTGGACCGACGTGATCGAGCCCTTCTTGGTCGAAGTGATGCGCTCTTGCAGCTCGCCCATCTCGGTAGCAAGGTTGGGCTGGTAACCAACCGCTGAAGGCATCCGGCCGAGCAGTGCCGACACTTCAGAACCGGCCTGGGTGAAGCGAAAAATGTTGTCGACGAAGAGCAGCACGTCGCGGCCTTCAACGTCGCGGAAGTACTCAGCCAAGGTCACGCCGGTGAGGCCGACCCGCAGCCGCGCTCCCGGAGGCTCAGTCATCTGACCGTAGATCAACGCGGCCTTGGAGTTCTTGAACGCTTCCTTGTCCACCTTCTCCAGATCGAACTCGCCGGTTTCTTCCATGTGGTGACGAAAGCCCTCGCCATAGTCAACAACGCCGGCCTCGACCATCTCGCGCAACAGATCGTTGCCTTCACGGGTTCGCTCACCGACACCAGCGAACACTGAGAAGCCACCCTTCTCGATCGCTACGTTGTTGATCAACTCCTGAATCAAAACCGTCTTGCCAACACCGGCACCACCGAACAGGCCAGTCTTGCCGCCTCGGGTGTAGGGGCAGAGAAGGTCGATGACCTTGATGCCAGTCTCGAACATCTCGGTACTGGTCGCTTGCTCTTCGAACGCCGGTGCTTCGCGATGAATCGACCAACGATCCTCAGCCGCAACTTCGCCGAGCTGATCGATCGGGCTGCCCAAAACATTGAGCACACGGCCGAGCGTGTTTTCGCCTACCGGCACTGAGATCGGCTCGCCTAGATCGATGGCCATCATGCCTCGAGTAGCGCCATCAGACGGTGACATGGCAATCGCTCGCACTTGGTTCGAGCCCAGGTGTTGTGCAACCTCGGCGATAAGGTTGACGGTGACTCCCGATTCGGTCGTCTCGTCGATCGATACAGCGTTGAGGATCGCAGGCAGATGGCCTTCCGGGAACTCGATGTCGAGTACGGGGCCGATGACCTGGACGATCTTGCCTTTGGATAATTCGCTCATGGTGTTCCTTCAGTTGAAGCTTTGATGCTCGCGGAGAATTGAGTTGAGAAGACGAAAACTTGGGCTCTGTCTTGAATGCGGTGCTGTCCCGCGCATGCGGCAGCAGCCGCCGAACAAAGGCGTTAACCCTCGAGTGCAGCAGATCCGGATACCACTTCGATCAACTCGGTGGTAATCGCGGCTTGACGCGACCTGTTGTAGATCAGGGTGAGCTTTTCGATCAGATCCTTGGCGTTCTTGGTCGCTGAATCCATGGCGGTCATGCGTGCCGCGTGCTCAGCCGCTTGCGAATCGAGCAACACCCGATAGACCTGCAACGAAACGAATCGCGGCAGCAATTCAGCCAGGATTGCCTCAGCGGACGGCTCGTAGATGTAGTCAGCGCTCGCGTTGTCGTGAGCACCGTCGCCCGACTCTAGGTCCTCGGGACTGACCGGCAAAACGCGTTCAAACGTCAGGTCTTGTCTCAAGGCAGTCACGAACTGGTTGTAGACCACATAGACCGCGTCGTACTCGCCTTCGACGTAGGCTTTGCTCAAGTCCTCGGCAATCGCGTCGGCGTCGCTCTTGGCAACGTTCACGAACAAGCTACGGTGGGCTGCACGAACTGGGGTCTTGCGCCGCGAGAAGTACTCGGCTCCACGCTTGCCCATCAACAGCAACTCGACCTCCGCACCTTGCTCAGCAATCTCTTGCTCAGCACGCCTGATGACGTTGGTGTTGAACGAGCCACAAAGGCCCTTGTCGCCGGTGACCACAGCCAACAGCACGCGCTTTTCAGCCCGCGTTTCAAGCATTGGGTGGGCCGCTTCGCCCTCGCTTGAACCCGCTCCTTGGCTAGCCAAGTGCTCGGTCACCTTCTGCAGCTGGAGTGCATACGGCCGAGCGGCCAGGATGCGATCCTGGCTACGACGCAGCTTCGCCGCAGCGACCATTTTCATCGCCTTGGTGATTTGCTGCGTGTTCTTGACCGAGCGGATCCGCCTGCGCAGATCAATCAAACTCGCCATTCGATGGACTCCCTAAGCTTGAGCTTTTTGAGTGACTTGGCTTAACCACTAAGCGGCTGTGGCCGCCTCGGGGTTGTCGGCGAGAAAACGATCGCGAATCGCGATGATGCCGCTGTCGATCTTCTGGTTGAGGTCGTCGGTCAGCTTGCTCGCTGCTGCCAGCTCGTCACGGACGTCGCTGGCTTCCTCTTGGAAGTAGCGAATCATTTCCGCCTCGAAGGTCCGGACGTGGGAGACCGCGATCGGATCGAGGTGTCCGCGGGTTCCTGCGATGATGGAGAAGACCTGATCTTGAACCTCAAGTGGCACGTATTGGCCTTGCTTCAAGAGCTCGACCAACCGCTCGCCACGCGACAGCTGCTGTTGGGTGACCTTGTCCAAGTCTGAACCGAACTGGGCAAAAGCCTGCAGCGAGCGGAACTGAGCAAGGTCAAGACGCAGGGTGCCCGAGGACTTGCGCATGGCGCCAACCTGAGCCGCACCACCGACACGCGAGACCGAGATGCCGACGTTGACCGCCGGACGAACACCCGAATTGAACAGGTCGTTCTCTAGGTAGATCTGACCATCGGTGATCGAGATCACGTTGGTGGGGATGTACGCGGACACATCGCCGGCTTGGGTCTCGATGATTGGCAGCGCGGTTAGCGAGCCGGCGCCCTTGGCGTCGGACAGCTTTGCTGCGCGCTCGAGCAACCGAGAGTGAAGGTAGAACACGTCACCAGGATAGGCCTCACGACCTGGCGGACGACGCAGCAATAGCGAAACCTCGCGGTACGCAGCGGCCTGCTTCGAGAGATCGTCGTAGACCACCAATGCGTGCTGGCCGTTGTACAAGAAGTACTCGCCCATGGCGCAAC
The DNA here is from genome assembly GCA_029263415.1 of Acidobacteriota bacterium. Taxonomy (GTDB): domain Bacteria; phylum Acidobacteriota; class Thermoanaerobaculia; order Multivoradales; family Multivoraceae; genus JAJCXN01. The sequence continues at coordinate 22,056 of JAJCXN010000004.1, read as the reverse complement.
CGGCATAAGGAGCAATGTACTGAAGCGGAGCCGGCTCAGAGGCCGAGGATGTGACGATGATGGTGTGATCCATCGCGCCTTCGTCTTCGAGAGCTTTCACAACCTGGGCAACAGTGGAGCGCTTCTGGCCGATCGCGACGTAGACGCAGATGACGTCTTTGCCCTTCTGATTGATGATGGCGTCGAGCGCGACCGCGGTCTTGCCGGTCTGGCGATCGCCAATGATCAGCTCGCGCTGGCCACGGCCAATCGGAATCATCGAATCGATCGCCTTGATGCCAGTCTGTATGGGCTCAGAAACCGGCTGACGTTCGATGACGCCGGGAGCGATGCGCTCCATCGGGTAGTGATCAGCGGCTTCAATCGGCCCCTTGCCGTCGACCGGCTGGCCTAGTGGGTTAACCACCCGACCGATAAGTCCGGGGCCAACAGGGACCTCCATGACACGGCCGGTACGACGCACTTCGTCGCCTTCTTTAACCATCCGGGACTCGCCCATCAGCACTGCGCCGATTTGGTCTTCCTCGAGGTTGAGCGCGAGACCGAAAACATCGTTGGGGAACTCGAGCAGCTCGCCCGCCATGGCCTTATCAAGGCCATAAACCCGAGCAACACCGTCACCGACCGACAACACGGTGCCGATTTCGGCAACGTCGACATCGGCTCGGTAGTCGGCGAGCTGGCGCTCTAGAATTGCCGCAATCTCGTCGGCTTTGACTTGCATATCCGTAACTCCTGAGAGGTTGGAATCCGAGATCTAACTGAAGGGGATCGGAAAAATCTGTGGGAACTGTGACTTGAAGAAAACTGTGCGCGAAACGGGGGCTTAGCAGCAGATCAGGGGCCGTCTGCCAATGCCTTTGCCATCCGTTCCATCTGACCTTTGACGCTGGTATCGAAACGACGGCTACCGACGGTGGCGACAAAACCGCCCAACAGATCGGGATCGACGCTGACGTCCATTTCGATCTTGGAGTCCGCGACTTTCTCCAACCTCTGTTGGAGTGCCTGCTGTTGATCGCGATCGAGCTCGGTGGCACTCACCACTTGAGCCCGCGAGACGCCGAGCTTGCGGTTCAGCAGATCCTCGAAGGCGTTGACGATCTCGCCCAAGCGAACCAGGCGGTAGTTCTCGAGCAGTAGCTCAATGAGCCGCCTGACACTCTGACCAAGACCGAGCGCATCAGAAACTTCGGTCATCGTCGCTTGCTTCACCGCCAAGGGAATCGCAGGGTTAGCGGCCATTCGAGCCAACGCCGGAACCGCTGTCATGGCGCTCTCAAGGGAACGCAACTGCAACAGTGCGTCCTCCGCAGCACCAATCGACCCCAGGCTCTTCAAATACGCTTCGGCGTAGGGCCGACCAAGCTTTGTGATCATGAGGTCGCCTCGCTTTGGTCCTGACTGGGGCTCTTCCACGCCGACAGGCGGTCCAAATCTTCTTCGAAGAGACGGTTGTGATCCGTCGGATCAAGCGAGCCCGCGAGCTGTTGCTTCGCGAGTTCCGAGACCAGCCCGGCAGTGAGTGAACGCAGTTCACTGCGTGCTCGCGCGGTCTGATTCTCAATCTCTCGTTCGGTCTGCTCTAGGAGCTTGGCGCGCTCGGCTTCGGCCTGAGCCAGGATCTGCTCTCGCTCGCGCTGGGCCTCGATGCGAGCCCGTTCTTTCTGTTCGCCAAGCTCCACGCGGAACGCCTGGAGCTGGCCGGCCAGCTCTTCGCGCATGCGCTCGGCTTCCGCGGCCTGGTTTTCTGCGCGATCAATACCGTCTGCGATGTCCTGCTTGCGCTTGGCCAGAAAGCCCTTCAACGGAGGACCAGCGAGCTTCCACAACAGGCCCCAGAAAACAATCAGGTTGCTCCAGGCCCACACCACCAGCGGCACCCCCAACCAGGAGCCAGACATGTCGGCAGCTGCCCAAGCGTTGGGACCCAAGGTCACGCCGAAGGCAAACAGCACCAAGACCGGAGCAAGCCGCAGTCCACGAATGTTGGATGTCCTATTCACGATGCTTTCCTTAGCAACTTGCTGGCCATTTGCTGCGCGAGCTGCGTTGCTTTCGATTCGAGCTCGGTCCGCTCGGTGGCGACCACCTGGTCCAGCTCGGCGCGCGCCGCCGCCAACTTCTCTTCTGCCAAACGCTGAGTTTCGCTGACCATCTGTTCGCGAGCAGCCAGAGCGTCACGCCTGATCGAGTCGCGCTCTGATCGAGCTTCGCCTCGCTCGGCCGCCATCAAGGCTCGCTGCTCTTCCAGCTCAGCTTCGACGTCGGCCCGGGCGCCGAGGAACGCCTCTTCGGCGCCTTCGATCTCAGCGGCACGCGCCTCCAGCAGATCCAAGATCGGCATGAAGAAGAAGGTCTTCGCGATCCAATAGACCAGCAGAAAGGCCGCGAGAATCGCGAGCATCGTGCCGTCGAACGGGAGTTGCGAGAGAAGGTCCATGAACATTGTTTGCTGTTTCCGAAAAGTCGATGGACTCTAAAGGTGAACCCATGATTTCTGCTTGGATACTCAGGAGTAGCGAGGCTGAAGCTAAGTCCCAGTGTTGAGCCCTAAGCCCTTAGGGAGACGCTGCGAGGGCCAAGCGCTCTGAACTGTGCGGTGATGGAGCCGGCGAACCTGTCCGCTGCCGCGAGAAGACGCGGGCGGCGGCGTTGACGACCTTCTGATTCTCGAACGGAATTTGCCCAAGCAAGAGTGACAGCCAGGGAGAGACCGAAAGCGAAGCAAAGGAGTAACGACGAGACGATGGCTATTCGGTGCACTGAGCGAGCGCCGAAGGCCAGCGCTGCTGCTTCGCTTCGCGCTTAGCACGACTGACAAAGAAGGAGCGCGAAGGCATCGGAGGCCCTATGAAAACGGGGCAAAGGTACCACGCCCATCAAACCACGGTCAACCCGCAAGCAGGCCCAAACGAACACCGAAATGGAGCCCTCAAAACAGTTGGTGTCGATGCCGATCGGCGTCTATCTCAGAGATTCAGTCTCAGTACCGCTCAAGAGATCGGCCAGTGACCGTCCTCGAACAGCGACCAAGAGCGGCAGGCCCAACAAACCGACCGTCGCCAGCGCAGCCGCCCAACGCACGATGGCCTGCACTAAGGTCAGCGACATTCCGCCCTGATCGATTGCCCGCAGGCTTCTGGTTGCCATACCAGGGGTCTGACCCCAGAAAGCCAGCGGCAACGTGACGTAGACAAAGGAGAAGCTAGTCAAGAATGCTGCGAAACCAGGCCACAGGTGAAGCGAGGGCTCAAGGCCCAGCCGCACCATCGCGAACAGGCCAATCGCCAAGACCGTCAGGTGGACAATCACATCAGCAACACCGCCGAGCCAGCGCGTGACCACCCCCACAGCCTTCGCCGAGCCGCCGCCCGGGCCTTCGGGCTCCGGCGCAGGGAAACCGCCGCTCGGGGTCGCGCCGACCGCTTCGTAGAGTTGGTCTGTGACTGCGATCGGATCGTCGCTCTCGGAAGTGGCGATTGGGTGGTGGCCCGAATGCTCGTGCTCTTCGACCCGTCTCGCTTCATTGGGAGCGTCATGCCAGAGCGGCTCTTGCGGTATCTCTGGCGTTTCCACTTCGCTGGGCTGGGTTTCTGGAACCTCGTCACCAGTGAACGGCTCCGCCCCATCGAACAAATCGCCCTGCGGAGGACCGTCCGCCGAGGAACCACTCGAACCGCCTCGGTCTGTCGACTCCCGATTGCCCCGGCCAGTCGGAAGGTCGAAGAGGTCTCCGATCGGTTTGCGATCGCTCACCTAAACGCTCCTGCTTATCGTCGGTATGACAGTTCTTCGACAAAGATACTGTAGAGCGAGTCGAGCGTGCCCAGCTCGGTGTAGGTCACAGCCAACAGCAGCAACCGTTCGACCATCGGATCGAGCGGCCGCAGCCGATCGGACTCGCGCAAAGGTTCGACCGCCTCCGCCGGGGTTCCGCTCCTTAGCGCCTGAACGCCGATGTTGTAGTAGGAATCGACCAACAGTCCTCGCGCATCACGGTTCTGCGGATCGCCTTCCAAGATGCGCCAGAGCGGCGCTTGCATCCGTTGCCACTCGCCCTCCCTGAACAGGGTGATCTGCTGTTGGATCGGCAACAGTTGGCGCTTGGAATCTTCAAACAGCTCGCTCGTGGGACCGTCCAGAGGCTCGATCTTGGCCGCTGCGTTGAATTCCTTTGCGGCCAGAAAGAATTCTCCTTCGGCGTACAAGCGGCGCGCCGACTCGAGCAACGACAATCGTCTCTGAGCTGCGTCGCGCTGCCCGGCCTCGGCCGCGTCGACCTCAGCCTCTGCTGTGAGTAGCTCTTGCCGCCATTCTTCAATCTGTTGCCGAGCCTGTTGGTATCGCGCGGACGACTCAGGCACCCGCTCGAGAATCGCGATCGCGCCTTCGACGTCGCCAGAAATGTGGCGGCGATTCGCGTCAACCATCGGATCGGGGAGCTTTATCGGCACATCTGGGCGTTCGACAGGTGAACGATTCGAGAACAGCGAGTCCCAGTTGACATACAGAAACCCGCAGATTCCCAGCACCACCAAAAGAGCACCGGCGCCGATCACCAGGAATCGGCGTTCAGCGAAGCGGCCACGCTTGCGCGCACCCTTCGGCTTGGGGCCGCTAGCACCAGCCGCCGCAGGCGCAGCGGCTGTGCCAAAGCTGGGTGCGCTCAGGTGTTCCTCACGAGCGCCCTTAGCTCCCACCACACCCGACTCCGAGGAGAGCCCGCCGAAATCGCTTTGAGTGGAGCCCGAGAGACCATCCGTTTGAGGGTCTGCCTCGGGATCATGGAGCGCGGAGGCTGCGACCGAATCTAGTGCTCGCAACCGTTCCTGAGCCCCGACATGCTCCGGTTGGATCACCAATACTTCCTCGAGCAATGCACGGCCTTCGACCAGTTCACCGGCCTCGATCCGGTCAATCGCGCCATGGAACCGCTCTTCTAACGCTCGCTCGCTCTCATCCTTAAGGCGACGCGCGGCCTCAATCCTGCGACTGGCCTCCTCGTGATCGATATCGATCAAGAAGATCCTCGACCAAGCGTCGATCGCCGCTTGATGGGCACCGGCCTCGAACGAGGCCTGGCCTTCCTGGAGCAAAGCCACCACTCGATCGTCGTCACCATTCCCCCCTTGAGGAGCCGACAAGCTGGGCGCACCGAGCGGCGGCGGGTCCGCGATAGAGGGGTCCGCGATAGAGGGTGCTGCGATAGAGGGTGCCGCGAGAGAAGGCGCTGTAATGGAAGGCGCCGGCTCAGCTCCAAAGGCCGGACTGGCACTGGGGCTCGGAGCTGGGGGCGGCGCAGGGAAGCCGGGCGTCGAGGTGGCTCCTGCCGCATCCGGTGCGGGCCCGTCGAGCAGATCGAGCTCCCCGCCTAGGCTTGGCGGCTCAGCAAACACCGTTTGAGCATCTGTCAGCGGCACACTCGCGCCCCCCGCGGTGGGAGCCTCAGACGCTGGAAGCGGCGGCAGGGATCCCAGCGCCTCCGCAGGCGCAGGCGGCGGGGAGCCCGCCCCACGCCCCGACTCGAGGCCGCTCACGTCCACCGGGCCGGTTGCACCGTCTAGCCGGTCAAGCAATGCTCGGGCCGGCGTAAAGTGGCCGTCCATCTTGAGGATGAAGTCACACCCAAGCGCAGCCTCTTGCAGCCGACCCGACGTGGCCAGCTGCTTCGTTTGCCCAAAGGTCGTCAGAATCCGGGCCTTGGTTTCTTCGTTGAGGGACGGGTTCCCTACGTAGCTCATGGATAGGCCTATGTTGTGGCACGCTTGTACTGCCGTCGATCCGGAGTCTCGGATCATTCAAAGCTCAAGGGCGCCGTGTTTTGGCGCTCTCAACAGAGTCACGGGCGGCTGCGCTGGCTACGGTCGAGCGATCAGAAACAGCGATCACCCCCAACTCAACTTCCAGGTCAGTCGTCAGATGAATGGTAGCAGGCAACTGTATGAATGCGTTCCCAACTGGAGCGAAGGTCGCGACCTCGGCCTGGTGCGGGAACTGTCTGCGGTCGCTACGGCGGCCGGAGTCCATGTGGCGGATGTCACCAGCGACGCGGACCATCATCGCACCGTGATGACCTGGTTTGGCACGCAACAGCAGATCGAACAAGCCCTGACAACCGGCCTCGAAGCCTTCAGTCAGCACCTCAAACGGAACCGTGGATCGCTCGACGAACAACGAGGCATCCACCCTCGCACTGGGCTGCTCGATGTAGTCCCGATCGTGCCGCTCGACTCATTCGAAGAGACTGTCGCGGTACCACAGCTCAGCACAATGAAGAGCGCGGTCGCCGTGGCCCAAAGCGTCGCGGCTCGGCTCGCGCAAACCTGTCTGACGCCCATCTATCTATACGAGCACGCGGCAAGCGCAACCGAGCGCCGCAACCTCGCCGCGCATCGGCGGGCCCTGCTCAATCCCGAACCGATCCCGTGGCCGAGCGACGTTGGCCCGAGTGCCCCGCACCCTCGCCATGGTGTGGTCCTGGTCGGAGCCCGCAGGCCACTCGTCGCTTTCAATCTGGACCTAGCGACCGACGATCAGCGCACCGCCCAACGGATCGCTGCGACAATTCGCGCAACAAAACCGGGTGGCCTGGCCGGGGTCAAAGCGCTCGGACTCAAACTCGAAAGACGCCGTTGCGCTCAGGTGAGCGTCAACCTGGTCGACGCCCGGGTCACTGACCTAGCCACCCTGGTCGAGCGCGTGCAGTACGAGGCGCGGGCGGCGGGCACACAGGTTAGAGCCTGCGAACTGATCGGGCTAGCGACGCGTGTTGCCATCGGCAAAGCCGTGCCCAGCGACCTACTCTTACCCGATCTCGGTGCAGATCGGTGCGTCGAATTCCATCTGAAGCGCTATTGCTAGCCGCGCACAGTTCCTTGTGGCACCCTATTTCCTAGCGGCGCCCTGTTCCTAGCGGCGCCCTTTTCCTAGTGGCGCTGGTGAGGTGCCTAGCGACGCTGGGTCAGCGCCTCGAGCAATCGGCGCGGCGCCCCGCCAAAAGCACCTGAAGACATGGTCACCACCACATCGCCCGCAACCAGCTCGTCGAGGGCCGCTGCGACGATCTCGTCATAGCCCTCGTGAGCGGTGGCCTTACGCCCGCCCGACTCGAGCCTCCGACACAGATCGTCAAGGTCGAGTCGTTCGTTGTCATCCAGACGATCCGCGTGAAACACCGGAGCCAGAAGAACTCGATCGGCGGGCTGAAAGCCGGCCTCATAGGCCTCAGCGAAAGCAGCGCGACCAGCCGACAGCGACCGCGGCTCAAACAAGGCAACTATGCGGCGTTGCGGAAACCGCTCGCGCAACCCACCTAGCGAGGCCGCGACCTCGGTCGGGTGGTGCGCGAAGTCGTCGATGACCACCACCCCGTTGGGCTCGCCCAGCAGCTCGAGCCGGCGCTGGACTCCGCGAAACGTCGAAAGGGCGCGAGCTACCTTCAGTGGAGCACAACCGTTGGCAAGCGCCGCACACCAAACTGCGATCGCATTCGCTACGTTGTGGTTTCCCCACAGCTGAAGACGAACCTCGAACCGCTCGCCACCGTGAATCAGAACGAAGCGTGTCCCGTCTTCATCAGCCACCGGCGGCGCTGACGGGCGCACAATCCGCTCCAGTTGCTCAACTGACTGCAGCAATTCACTGTCACTCAGCAGCAGTTCAGCGTCATCTGCGGCTCCCTCCTGAAGAGCCGAGTAACCCACCACTGCACAGGGCGCTGCGCTCACGAGCGTCCGCACGTCAGCGGTATCAATACAAGCGGCGATCAGACCTGAGGGCGGCATCTCGGCCACCAGCTGTTCAAACGCTGCACGGAAGGCTGCAGCGCTCGGATAGAGGTCAACATGGTCGTACTCGACGCTGGTCAGGGTCACCGTCTGTGCGCGGTAGTGCAGAAACTTCGGCCCGCGATCAAAGTAGGCAGCGTTGTACTCATCCCCTTCGATCACGAAGTGATCACCGGCGCCAAGATGAAAACTGGCGTCGAGGCCGATCGGTGCACCACCAATGAGGTAGCCAGCATCCAGCCCGCATTGACGCAACACCCAGGCGGCCATCGCGCTGGTTGTGGTTTTTCCGTGAGTGCCGGTCGCAACCAGCGATCGCGGTTGCTCTAAGAGGAAGTGGCCCACGGCTTCGGGCATCGAAATCCGAGGCAGTTCGAGTTGCTCAGCTGCAGCTACTTCGACATTGCTCCGCGGGACAGCATTGCCTACCACCACCAGGTCAATGGCTTGCGGACCCAAGTGAGCGGGGTCAAACCCGACTAGGGGTGCAATGCCTGCGTCAGCCAGCAGGTCGCTCATCGGCGGGTACAACGGCAGATCGGATCCGCTGACCTCATGGCCCAACCTCGCCAGTAGACAGGCCAGCGGAGCCATGCCGGTGCCGCCGATGGCGATCAGGTAAATCCGCAGCCTGTCTTTACCTTGGAGTTTCAGCAGCGCTGACTGCGCCTGTTCCTTGCGATCCTCGTCGCTTACAAATCCTGATTGCATACTGAATCCCGTTACCGGCCCCGGTTGATCGATCGTCCTCAAGAGGGAACCACTCGCAACACTCTGCCGTTCTATGGTTCGTGGGAGCGCGGCAACGACCAAGCTCACAGATCTGTCATAGCCAACCATCGCTGTTTGTCCAGCGACTCGATACAATTCCGCAGCCGACCTCGTCGGCCCTCCTTCGAGGGGCGCTCGTTAGACCCTCCTACCGCCGCTTGTACCTATCACGGTCTTTCGCCATCGGGGCTCCCATCTGGCTACTCCGCCGCGTCGACAGCGAGTAGCGCCTCCTCAGCGGGCTCGCACCCATCCAACGGAGAACGGCGTTGTCCGTCTCCGCCATCGCACATCCTCAGCAGGCCAGTCTTCAACCGCTGGTAGAGCTTCGAATCAAAGGACACACCCGTCATGTCAAGTACGTTCCCTTTCCGCACCGCCGCCGCGCGACTGATGCAAGCTCTTCTGCTCCTAGCACTGGCCGCCATGTTGACCACCTCGAGCGCTACGGCGCAACAAGCCTTTGCGAAGTTCGAGGCGGAAAGCATGAAGGTCTCGCTGGACGATATGTACAGAGGCGATCGCACCAGCACCTCCCTCACCTTCAAGAACGCGGGATTGGTAGACCTAGAGATCTTGAACCACCGCACCAACTGTTCGTGCGCGACGCTGACGGTTCCAAAGGTCGTAGCACCAGGCGCAACCGCCAAGATCGACGTTGCGATCGACAGCTTCAAGGTCACTGGCCCGACCAAGATCAAGGTGTTTCTAGCCACCAATGATCCCGACAACCCGAACACCGTCCTCGAGATCGACGTCAAAGTGATCGAGATTCTCGGAGCGCACCCAGGTGTCTATCGCTACATCGTGTACCAGAACTTTGAGGGCGACGCGGTGATCGCACAGACCGTGGCAGCAACGGACAATACGGACATCAAGATCCTCAAGGTCGAAAGCCCCTACGAGTTCCTACGCCTCGGCGAACCGCGAGTCGCGACTGCGGAAGAGCGCTTGGACCTGTTCACCGGCGAACAATGGTACTTCGAAGCCCGCTTGGACCAGGCCCCTCCCGTGGGAGCCCTGGTGGGCAACATCATCGTGCACACCGATCACCCCCAGCAACCGCGCATGCCCATCCCAATCTCCGGCTTCGTGCGCCCATTGGTGGCGCTCACGCCGCAAAAGGTGGACTTCGGCACGTTCGAACTGCCGGAGAACGGCACCTACTTGGACATCCACGTGAAGCAGTTCTCTGAAGAACCGATGGCGTTGACGAAGATCGAGTGCGACATCGATGGCATCGAGATCGAAACTCGCGACCTCACCGCCGGTCATGCATGGAAACTCCGTGCTGTGGCAACGCCGAAGCTTCAGCCGGGACCGTTCAAAGGCACAATCACCCTGCACACGGATCACCCGCGCCAGAAGACGATCGAGGTTCCGATCAGCGGCACCATGAGTGCCAAAGCAACGGAACCGTCTCAGGGGTCCGACGGAGCCGAGGGAGCCGAGGGCTAGGACCTTAGGGCCGACCCCAAAGCGCCTTGACGTCCTTCGGCTGAGCCTTAGGACGACCTGAGCTGTTCCGCTTCTGCTCGACGGTAGCGAACACCGGGGCCAGAGACTCCGCCTGCGCGGCACGCAGAACATCGAGGCCGATCTCACCAAGATCCAAAAGTTGGTCGAGTTCCGAGCGCGCAAATCCTCGGCGCTCGCCGGTGCCCTGAATCTCGACCAAGGCACCAGCTCCGGTGGAAACCACATTCAAATCCACCTGAGCCGCGCTGTCCTCCACGTACTCAAGATCAAGGAGCGCGACATCGTCCACCAGTCCCACCGAAACAGCCGCGATCGAGTCGATCAGAGGCCATTCGGCAATGTCGCCCTCGAGGTAGACCTTGGCAAGCGCTTGGACCATTGCCACATAACCTGCGGTGATCGATGCTGTGCGTGTGCCGCCATCAGCCTGGATCACGTCACAGTCCACAGTGATGGTCCGGTCCGGCAGCTTCGACATGTCCACCACCGCTCGCAGCGAACGGCCGATCAAACGCTGAATCTCGGACGTGCGGCCAGACACCTTGCCGTTTGCGCTCTCGCGCTGCGACCGGGTGTGAGTTGCGCGCGGCAACATCGAGTACTCGGCGGTCACCCAACCATGACCAGAGTCCTGCCTGAAACGCGGCACTCGCCGTTCGATGGTCGCGGCTGCTAACACGCGGGTCTTGCCGCATTCGATCAAGGCCGAGCCTTCCGCGAAGTCAAGCGGCGACAATGTCAAGCTGACCGGACGCAGCTCATCGACGGCGCGGTCTAAGGGTCGTTTGGCGGCTTGATTGTTCATGTCCGGGATCTCCTCGAGGAGGCAAAATGTCTTAGGGGGTATCGATCCATTCAAGTTGCACAGGAGTGCCCAGAACCGACTCTGCAATGCGCGCAAAGCGCGGCGAGGCATCCGTTACATAGGCCTCTATCCCCAGCTCGTCTACCACTTCTGGAGTGGCATTGGCTAAGGCCTGAGCTACCGCGTCGCTCACGCTCTCACCCGAATCCACCAGGGTGACGTCTTTACCCATAACTTCGGCGAACACCTCCCGCAGCAACGGGTAGTGGGTGCAACCGAGAATCAGCGTGTCGACAGAGGCTTCCAATAGCGGTTGCAAGTAGCGTGTCACGACTTCCTTGGTCACGGTGTCTTCGAACCAGCCTTCCTCGACCAACGGCACCAACAAGGGGCAAGCGACGCTGTGCACTTCGAGCTCGGGTCGAAGGCGGCGCAGGGCGAGAGGGTAAGCATCCGAACCCACCGTGGCTTCAGTCGCAACCACGCCGACGGTCCGCTTGGCGATCGAGGCCGCGCGGCGCGCGCCGGGGCCAATCACCCCAAGAACGGGGATCGCGTGAGCGCCATCAGCGGTCCCGGAGTCGGCCAACCCTTCAATCGATGCGCTCTCCACAACCAGCGCCGACGCCGAGTTGCAAGCGACCACAACCACATCGACGTTGCGCTCAACCAAGAACCGAACGTTGCGCTCGGTGTATCGGCGCACGGTGGAGGCCGACTTGGTGCCGTAGGGCAGCCTTGCAGTGTCGCCAAGATAGACGATCGGCCACTCCGGCAGGCGTCGCCTGATCGCAGCCGCCACCGTCAGTCCGCCAACCCCGGAATCGAACACACCAATCCGGCCCGCCGGCCGACTCACTCCGTGCCTGGTGCAGCGCTCGGGGCTGAGGCGCTGGCTCCGTCCTTGGTCGGGCCGTCTTTGCTCGGCTCGTCTTTGCGCGCGCCAGTTGACAGTTGCCGCCGACTCGCTCGCACCACCCAATCAAGCGAGGGCAACAAAGGCCTTGAGGTGTCGACGTGCCCTGCCAACGTCGTCGGCTGGCTGCCTGCCCAAACAATCGCCACCGAGACCACCCCATCTACCGAATAGGCCAAGGAGTTGACCAAGCTATACACCCGCAACAACTCGGCTCGACTGCCGAGGCCACGGTTGACGCTGCCAGGACCTGGCTGCAGTGAAACGATCGCCACGCCGTCTCTGCTGATCCGCACTTGCGCAAGCTCGGTGCCCTCGTCGAACGCGCGGCGCAATCCATCTGTTTCAGGCTCTTGCAACAGAGCGGTGACCACTTCGTGCGCGAGTCGGTGGCGTCGGTCGCCAAGCTCCAAGGTCGGATCAACCGCTAACGATCTTGCCTCCAGATGGAGCAAGCCGTCGACCGCGGGGAAGAACAGCTGAACCGCACTTCCGTCCAGCGGAATCGCTGGGCCCTCGATCACGCCGTCCACAGCCTCCGCCGGTTCCGGGGTCGCCGAGCCCAAGAACGAGTAACCCAACGCCAGAGCCGCTACTCCCAGAGCAGCCACTCCGATCGCAAGATCCCGCCTCAATTGAGCTCCCCGCCGCCTGCTGGAGCGCCAGCCGCCTTACGCAACTTCAGCTCGCGAAAACTCCTCACCGCGCGCACAATTGCATCGACCAACTCGTCTTGGTAGTCAGGTTGCTGCAACTTGGCTTCTTCGTCGGCGTTGCTCAAGAATCCAAACTCAACCAAAACAGCGGGCATCGCAGCTCCCACCAAAACTCGAAAGGGAGCCTGTTTGACCCCGCGATCGCGCAGACCCAAGGCACCGTTCAGCTCGCTTTGCACCAACCGCGCAAACGCCTGACTCTCAGCCATATGTTGACTCTGCGCAAGGTCCCACAACATGAGCTGAAGACCATCCCCGCCGCTCGAGTCGCCGTTCTCAATCCGTGCAGCCTCCTCCGCACGCCGGTCCGACGCCTCGAGATTCAGAAAGTAGGTCTCAGCTCCTGACCCGCCGCCTCCAGGTACCGAGTTGAGGTGCAGCGAGATGAACAGATCGGCCTCGTTTTGATTGGCAATCGCCGTGCGCGTCTCGTGCACCACCGCAACATCTGAGTTCCTAGTCAAAAGCACACGGACCGGCATCCGACGTTCCAGCCGCTGACGCAACCGTCGAGCTAGCTGCAGCGTCAAGTCCTTCTCCAAGGTGCCGCGCGTGCCCACCGCACCCACCTCCGAGCCACCGTGCCCAGGGTCGAGCACAATGCGCATTTGAGAGCTATTGGTTCGCGCCCCAATGGGCGGCTGCCCACTTGGGCTCGACGACGCTTGGGGCCGTCCGACCGCCACGTCTACGATCAACTGCACGCCGCGCCGATCCACCCGATAGGGCTCGGCCGCGAAGGCACCGGGGTCAAGCTGCACACTCACACGATCCCGCTCCAAAGTGACACCCGCAATCATCGCGACAGCTCGTGGCATCGGCCCTCGCAGCACCAAACTGTCGCCTGGAAAGATGACATCAAAGCCGCCGTCGAACGCTTCGAACCGATAGCTGGGGTCATCGACAAAGAGCCGCATCACCAGAGTTGAGACCCCGGCGATATGGACCAGATCCAGATCGATATCGAGTTCGCGGCTGGCCCGACGCTCGACCATCAGTGTGCGCGCCGAGCGGTCCCAAACAAACGCATATCCGGCGTGTTCACCCCAGGTGCGCCGCAGGAGATCAAGTGGCACCATCAGTTCGTCTGTGCCCGCTAGAGGCGCTCTCGACAACCTCACAATCTCGTCACCAATGGTCATCACCGGGCTATCAGGCCCGATGATCACTCGAGTATCGAAGATATCCAAGGTGTGGGATTCCCCGAGCGGACCAATGGTGATCGCGCCGCCCAAATGGGTCGCCAGCGATTGCAGCGAGAACATGTCGCCGGTCAGCGTCAACGTGTACGCCAACGGCGATTCACTACCGGCCAGGACCAGTCTGCCGACCCCGGCCTCAAAGCCAGACGCGACCTCGCTCGCCGGCACTTGGTTCGGAGCGACAGGCCCCTCGACTGAAGCCGGTTGGCGGGCAAGCGCGGGCGCGCTCAGCAACAGCGTCGCAAGAGCAATGAATGCCATCGGCGGGGCCCACCACGGAGGCTGGGCGGGCTCATTGAAATTCTTCGGCATCGATCAGGACAACAAGTAGCTAGCTCTTTGAAAACGAACGACTTAGGGCCGCGCACACGGCGGCTGTTCCGGCAGGTTCACGATAGCACCCTAGACCGGGCTCTCGCCGGGTCACCAGCTCCGGTGCGCACCGGCACAGCGCTAGCGCAGCGCATGGTCGCGAAAGTACGGGGTTCGTGCGTCCAGAGCATTGCTGGTAGTCAATCGGTTTGGTAGATTCCCGCTTCCTTGACCGCTGAAGACTCTCAGTGGCCCGTTCGTCTAGGGGTCTAGGACGCCGGCCTCTCACGCCGGTAACACGGGTTCGAATCCCGTACGGGCTACCACTCCTTCCTCGTTAGCGCTCAAGTGCCGCAAGTAGCTGAATACTGGGCTAGTTGCTGCGGTTCCAAAGGAACCGCCGTCAAAGGACAGCCCCTCCGGAAACAGGATCTTCTGGAACCGCTGTTTCTGTCCGAGGTCGAACGTCTTCCATAGCTTGGGAGCATCCAGAAGTAGGGTTTCGGCAAACCCCAGCATGGTCTCCACATCGAGTTCCGCCCCGGACGCGTCGTGCACCGCCAAACGCGCTTCGGCGAGTTCCTGGTGGAGTTTTCCCATCATGCGGCTGTAGGTGTCTTCCGGGAGGTTGCCCTTGTGCAGATGCGCTGAGACCAATTCTTCCTCTCGAGTTTCGAGATCTTGGATTCGGCGCTGGAGTTTTCTTCGAAGGCCGCGCGCATCGGTTTGACGCGTGCGCCAAGTGTCGAGGACGATCTCGCGAAACAGGTTCATGTAGGGCCTCTCTGGTACCAGCTGTTCCAAGAGTTCGACGAACCGCTCTTCCAACACTTCTTTGCGGACGTTGAATCGAGCGCGACAAACAGCCTTCTTCGCTCGGCAGCTGTAGTACGCATACTGTTTCGAGCGTCCGGTGGATCTGCTGCCAGTCAGCGGCGTTGAGCAGTGGGTGCATCTAACGAAGACGCGGAGAGGGAACTCCGGGTTGTTTCTCTGGTACGGCCTTACAGACGGTCGCCGACCAGAGAGAACCGCTTGAGTATTCTCAAAATCAGCTGGGTCTACCAACCCCTCGAACGCTCCCTCGAAGCGCCTGCCCGTCGGGGCGTCGACGATGATTCCGGCGTAAATCGGTTTTCTCAACAGCGCCCCAAATGACTGAGGGCTCAACCGATTCCCGGCTTTGGTTCGAAGCCCAAGGGAGTGCACCTGATCGAGTACCTGACGTTGTGTGAAACGGCCAGTGGCCATCAAACGGAATGCCTCTTTGACTAAGGGTGCCTTCTCTGGGTCGGGCTCAATGTTCTTTTCGATGACGCCGACCTGGTTCCGGTAGCCAAGCGGGGCTGGGTGAGGCCAGCGACCACTTTCCTTCGCAGCGGAAAGGCCTGCAGCGGTTCTTTCAGCACGGACATCATTGTCGAACTGAGCGAAGGACGAAAGGATGTTCTCCATTAGCTTGCCACTGGACGAGCCATCGAAGGGCTCCGTCACAGAACGGAGCGACACTCCGAACTTGCTCAGATACGCACGAACGACCTGATGGTCGTGTGTTTGCCGCGAGAAGCGCGTCAGGGAGTAGACGACAACAACTTCCACCTTCGCTTCCCGGCAGTAGGCGAGCATCTCGTTGAATTCGGGACGATCGGGGGTCTTAGCACTCTCCCCGCGTTCCTCGAAGTAGCGAGCGATCTTGATGCCCTCACGAACACAGTACTTTGCGCAGGCGTCTTTCTGCGTGGCCAGGCTGAGGTTCTCAACCTGCCTTTGAGTCGAGACACGGACGTAGACGACTCCCCGCATGGTTCTTCCTAACCGGCCTTGCTGTTGGATGGGACCCGAATGGGGATCGGGCGTTGCGGAGTCCATGCAGGCTCGGCGGCCGGGCCCAGGGGAGCCTCCTCCACACCCGCCGCCAGATGTTCAACTATCGCCAGCGCTACACCATAAAGGTCTGCGCGGACGCGATCTAGTTCTTCGTCACTGACCTGCACTTCATCACCGAGAAACTTTCGGCACTCTTCCAAGCTGAGCATCGGGCGGCCTGGAGTGCTTTCTGAGCACTCCCCTCCTACCGTAGCTCAGCCATCTACCGCCGCCACGTTGATCTTCGTTACTGAAACAGCATGGGTTCGGTTTGTCGCCGCCACCCGTTTGCCGGTATGAACTCTTCACTTGTCTTCCTCAGATTCACCCACGGCCACTACAAAAAGGGTGCCCTCATTTTCCGTCTTCCCGTACTTTTTTGGGACACGGCGCTTCACATGGGTGACTCGCCCATTTGACTTTGTGAGGGTAACGGTTTCGAACTCTTCTCCATTCAAGACCGTGACTCCCTCTCCGTCCTCAGAAACATCCGCAGCGGAGACGGAGCCCTCTCCACTAATCTGCGTGACCTTGCCGTCCTTCAGCTTGATCTCGACCTTGTCGAACCCGCCGGTTCGAACCGCCTGCAGGACTTCCATCTCCGCCCGAGTGCGCACGGACAATTGCGCACGGCCTCGCATCGTCGCCTCGTAGAAGTCGCGCGACGCTTCTAAAGGTGGTATGCCCTTAAGGCCCAAGAGGCGATTAACGAGGTGGTTTAGCCGGAGGAGCACGTGAGAGCTATGTGACTCGGTTCGGAAGAAGCCGTGCATCATCAAATCTTGGATCTCAAGGTCCGAGTCCATCACGAACGTTCGCTCTAGATCGGTCAGGAGAAACACGTGGAGCCCAGCCTTCATGAGATCCAGGGCAGCTTCAAAATGATTGGCCTTCTCCTGATTCATGAAGTCCACAATCCACGAGACTTGACCAACGGGAACGTGGCACACCCGCCTGAGTTCGCTGGCGACCACGAGAGCAAACGCTTGTTTCGCCGTGAACTTCCTCCACTCGCCGGCCTTCGCCCGCTCGCTCTGAACTGCACCACGGGCTTCCCAGTCATTCAACTGGCGGCTGGACAAACCGGACAGTTCTTTGGCTTCGCCGGCCGAGAATGTGTCTTTCGTGGACATACTGCAGACTCTATCAAAATGAACCGCGCCGTTCATTTTAGGCCGCGGAGGCTGCACCGAATGCTGGTCGGTGTTCGAGCCATTGTCCGTCCAAACAAGTGACCTACCCTTGCAGGGCTCAACTCGACCGGCGCACACCTGCTCCTTCTCTGATGAGGACTCGGTCAAAAGGGAATCTGCGCGGGGACGGGCGAACTCGCCTGGGGAAGGCCCTCGTTCCCGAAGAGCCTCAGAAGGGGCTCTCACCAGCTCTCCAACTCGACCGCCTCGTACTGGCCCTCCTCACCCAGAATCCGAACTCGCGCCTTCTGCCGGTCAGGTTCAGCGTTCTTCACTTCGTCTAGAGCATCACTTATGGCGCTTGCGACAGTGTTCGGGATCGCACCTCTCTCCACGTACGCCTCAAGCTCGCCAACAATCTGCTCTTGCGGAACCGCTTGCGACGCCGCAGAGAAAACCAAAGCTAGCGTTTTGTTTTCTTGGGAACTGCTGACTCCAAACAGCATCGTCTCCGCCCATGCTCGGGCGTTCGAAGTATCGAAGAGCGCGGACAGAAGAAATGCTGTGAATGCTGCACTCTGGTCCTGGGCGAGACTGGCCGCTACACCCAGATTAGCCCAAGCAGCCGCGCACATCGCGTCTTCCTCTAGCGCTCGCTGGAACTGAGATGCGTCCGGGGTTTCCATCGCCACTGCAGAAGCAACGATGCTCAGGGCCGGGAACCTATTTCGTGCCTGCCGCTTCAGACCCAACGCGCCCAGAAGATGCTGTACGGCGGTCGCCTTCAGGACCCATTCTGCCTCTACGTCTTCGGCCGTTTCAAAATACGCGGTGAACTCTGTGAGAGCGTCTTCAAAGTTGCCCGCATGCAGTAGCGCATCCCCACGTAGGGCGTGACAACGCTTCGGTGCACCTAACTCAAGGGCGCGAGCATAAAGAGCTTGCGAGAGGCGATACCGCCCCGCCTGAAAGAGAATGCCAGCCAACTCGTAACTGAAGTAGTCCCGCTGCCCGTACCCTAGATCTAGTCTGTAGGCCGCACGATACTCGCGTACCGCGCCACGCAGGTCATCAACTGAGGCCAAAAAATTGCCATAGTTGTAGTGGAACACGCCGGAATTCTCACCGACAGATTGCTCATGTCCCTGGCGCCACTCGAAGTACCGCTCAATGGACTCTCTGACGCTACTGCTTCGCCTAGCACTTTCCCTCAAGCACGCGGCCAGAAGGTAGTCGGCTGTGGCCAACCCTCGGCCTTCTTCGAGAAGTCGCCTCGAGAGACCCAGCGCCCCCCTTACCCGATGAGCCCGAGCAAGCAACCTCGACAGATGCAAACCGAACCATGGATCGGCAACAAGCCGGGAGTTTTCGGCGAAGGTCAAAGCTACTTGCGCGGCTGTAGCCGTCTGGCCAGCCCGTTCCAGGACTACGGCCAAGAGCAAGCCCACGTCTGGCGCGAAGAAGTCGAGGTCTAAGTCGTCCCCATGCGTATGGAGCGTCGCGAAGAATCTTCCGGCCAAAGCAACCACCGTCTCCGTATCGGTCACCTCGATAGAGACAAGAGCGGGGCCGGGCACCCACTTGAAGACATCCGGGCTTGACGAAAACACTGCGCGGAGCGCAGCTCGTACCGATGCGCTCGAATGACCACCGATGGTTGAATCCCTAACCTTGACCCCGAGGGTAAGCGGGGTCCCCAGCCCGGCTCGAATTCTCCTCAGTGCCTCCAGCTCTTCTTCAATCCTCTCGACACTCTCGACTGTCCAAAGATCCTCGGGTTCAAATGGGAACCTGATCCACTTTTCCCCCACGCCACCGTAGAAGGGGTCAAACTGGTGAAACCACTTAGCAAAGAGCCTTTGCCCCGCCAGATCCGTGAGAACAACCAACACGGGCAACTCGAGGGACATGTAGTAATCGCAAGTCTCTCGAGCCAATCTCACCTTGGGGTTCTCCGAGGTGGGTGCCGCAGTGCCCTTCAGCTGGACGAAGAAGCGATGACCGGTAGCCGCGCCCTCCCCATCAAATACTTCGACCGTCCCATCTATCCCGTAGTCAGGTGCTTCAGGACGGAATACCCACGCTTCAGGAAGTACCTGCTCGAACATCAGTCGCGAGCGATTCTCTACTTGATGCTGAACGGGGCGCTTCGGCAAAACTACTAAGTCCTCCTCGGGGCTCCTAGCCGGAGCGAACGACGTTGCGCGGTCTCTCACGGTATCGCAGTCCGCCTGCTCGCCGGACCCTGGCTAAGACGACGTTCTTCCGTGCAGCGTCGCCACCTCCATGTCGCCCCGCTGCACCTCCTCAAGTGCCCGGAAGTAGGCGAGGTTCCTGGCCAGCACTTGTCCCCGCCTCACAAGAGCGTCCACGAACTGGGAAGGCAGATACTTGAATAGGGACCTCGCCATGACGGCACATTACCTATTGAATCGCAGAACCGTGAGTACTTCTGTCTTCTATCCTTGCGCCTTTCAGCAACAATTGCTTCCTCGACTCCAGCCCCAAGTCACTCATACACCTTTTGGTTGCGGGGGTTTCTTTCGCTTGAGGGTATGTCGCCATATCGGATGGTGCACCCTTTTCGTTTTCATTGTCGTCTTGTCCCTCGGCGCCGTTGCCACCAGAGGAAAGCAGAGAGACTGGCCCCAACCGAAAGCTCGCGCTCCGTCTCGCCGAAACCGAAATGTTCTCTCCACTCCTCTCGCCTCATGTGCGTGTTGTCGAACCGCCGTTGCGCGGTAGCCCAATGAACCACTAGCTCATTGGAGAACTGTCTCCGATCTAGCAATTGTTCCACGCTTGCCAAGAGGCCGCGGCCCTGAGTAGTCTCCGAGCACCCGCTTCCCTACCGAGGAAACTGCAAAGGAGTCGGCATGGCGGCCATCGAACCCTTCACCATCATCACTCCGCCGGCCAAGCTGGGAAGGCTGCGCGCCACGCCCCAGGCCTCGCAGGGAAACGTGTGTCCGTAGAGTTGCTGGCCATAGCAGTCGGCGCTTCCATCTGCAAGGGACTGTTCCATGCAGCGGTCAAAGGTCCACAAGAGAACGCCTATCAGGTGGCCGGAAGCGCATTGATCGACGTCTTGAAGAACAAGGGACTCGACTTTTTCGAAGCCGCCGACTCCCAGTCAGAGATCGAAAACCTCGAGCGGCGCGTCGCAAAACGGATCCACCAGGAGGTAGACCAAAGCTACCTCGCGCCGTCTTCTCAGGAAGCGGTACTTCAGGCACTAGTAGCGGCGCTCGCAAAGGGCTGCTTGACACCGACCTCGCTGGTGAAGGCAGACTACGATCCCGAGAAGGTCGTTTCTCACGTTCAGGAGAAACACCCGGATTTGTGCAGCGATCTCACCCAATCTGAGCGCGAGCTGTTTCGCCGCTGTGTGTCCTTAGCCGCTGTATGCACAATCGACCTCTCCAGCGCGATGCCACAGTTCACCAACGCGACAGCAAGAGTCCTGCTGGAGAGGACCCAACTGGCCTGCAGCCAGCTGTCCAAAGTGCTCGACGACCTTGAGACGATCTCTGCGGTTTTGCCGCGGGCAGAAGCACCTGGCGGGGACCCTTCCGGCGATTTCGAGTTTGGCTACCGCGCGGCAGTTGCCCGGCGCTTCAACCAGCTAGAGCTACTTGGAGTCGATGTAGCACACTCTCTCAAGCGCTACTCACTAGAGTTGGCCTACGTGTCTCTCCAGGTCGCGTCCGAAGAACGCGAACCGACCCCTCTCCCCGAGGCCATACCTCGCGACGGGCGCTTGTGCATTGTTGGGGAGGCAGGTTCGGGCAAGACAACGATTCTCCGATGGCTCGCAGTAAAGACGGCGGCTGGCGATCTGCCTGCTGAGCTGTCATTCCTAGGCGGCCGAGTACCCTTCCTCCTCGAACTCCGAGCCATGGATCGAAGTTCGCTTTCACTCTCCGAGGGTATACGAGCGTCCCTGCCTGAAGTGGCAGATTCACTCGAATTTCCTTGGGTGGAGGAGGCGCTCAAGAGCGGCAGAGCCCTAATTCTCATAGACGGTCTCGATGAGGTGCCACCGGACGGCCGAACTCAGGTTCTCGATTGGATTCGGGGCCTGATGGACTTCTACCCGGAGGCCGGGTTGGTGCTAGCCAGCCGGCCAGGGGTCTTTAGTGGCGCGGGAAGCGTTCGACGGCCCAAAGGCTTGCCATGCTTTTCAGTTGCACCACTCAGCGTCGCTACGCGAACTCAATTGATCCAGTACTGGCATCGCAAGATCCTGGTGGGCACTGGCATCGAGACCGAAGAGGACGCTGCCGTTTTCGAGCAACGCCTCCTCACGAGAATCTCTGACGAACCCGCTCTTTCCTCAATCGGCTCTAATCCGCTGCTCTGCGCAATGCTCTGTGCACTCTCCTACCGCCGCAACATGGATCTCCCAACAAACCGCAACGAACTCTACGAGCACTGCGTCAGCATGCTGCTGGAGAGACGAGACAAAGACCGGGGTCTTCCCGCAGATGACCTCGCGACCTTCTCATACTCACAAAAGCGTTTGCTCGTCCAAGACTTAGCATATTGGATGGTCAGGAATGGCTACACCTCGGTAGAGGAAGCTGCGGCCCGGGCGCGGGTACTTCCGCAACTAACCCAAATGAACCTTCAACTCGGGGAGCCTGATGCAGAACCCGTTCTGTCGGCTCTGCTCGAGCGAAGCGGCCTCGTCCGGAGAAGCGGCACCAGCGGACTAGATTTTGTGCACCGGACGTTCCAGGAGTACCTAGCAGCTCTCGAAATCGTGCGGCAGGAAGACTGGGGCCTGCTATTGGATAGTACTGGCAACGATCAATGGCATGAAGTCGCAGTCCTAGCCATGGCCGAGGCGAACCCGCATTCCGCAAGCAGTTTCATCGAGCAGCTACTCAGGCAAAGCGAGGAACAACCCAGCGGATCCGCGCTTGTTCCGCGACAATTACTTTGGCCGGTCGCGCCAATTAGAATGGCCGGTCCCGCGGCTCCTGTTCGCTGAGTGAAAGTTGTACCCGAGGAGGATCTCGGGATGATTCACAACGAGCAGGTACTTCTGATGAGGAGACTGC
>JAJCXN010000003.1 GCA_029263415.1 Acidobacteriota bacterium | reverse complement strand
TTGCCCGAAACTCCTCTTGCGGCTCCCCCTTGCACCAAGGCGGTAGCCTGGTTGGATACGAAACCAACAAACAAGGAGGAGCCGATGTCACTGTACTGCGGAATTGATCTTCACTCTACGAATAGCTACCTGGTGGTCCTTGACGAGAAGGATCGAGCGGTGCTGGACAAGCGAGTGCCCAACCAGCTCGGCCAAGTGCTGAGGGAACTCGAGCCCTTTCGGGAATCGCTCGACGGCGTCGCGGTCGAGTCGACCTTCAACTGGTACTGGCTGGCCAACGGACTCGAAGACCATGGTTATCAGCCTCGGTTGGTCAACACGTGTGCGGCAAAACAATACGAGGGGCTTAAGTTTCGCAACGATGCGCACGACGCTCGCTGGATCGCTCACATGATGCGGCTGGGAATCCTGCCTCTGGGAAGCATCATGGATCGAGAGCGACGGGCGGTGCGGGACCTGCTAAGGCGAAGAATGCGTGTGGTGCAACAACGCGTCAAAAATCTTTTACAACTCAAAAGTATGATCGCAAATCACACCGGCAAGATGCTTCCCGCTTCTGAGCTAAAGAAGCTCGAAGACGAGGAGATTCCAGAGACGATCACGGACCCGCTGACCCGGCGAACGATCGTGAGTGCGCTGCGGATTCAGAGGATGTTGAAGGGCGAGGTTGCTGAGCTGCAGAAGACCGCCTACCAATTCGTGAAGCGGGACGAAGACTACAAACTTCTACGCACGATCCAGGGCGTCGGAGAACTCCTTGCCATGGTCATCCTCTACGAAACCGGAGACGTCCAACGGTTTGCTTCGGTTGGCAACTACGCCTCGTACTGCAGATGCGTGCAGAGCAAGTACGAAAGCAACGGGAGGAAGAAGGGCACTGGAAATCGGAAGAATGGCAACGCCTACCTGTCGTGGGCCTTCGCCGAAGCCGCCCACTTCGCCATCCGGTTTCAACCTTCAGCACGACGTTTCTTTGACAAGAAGTCTAGAAAGACCAACGCGCGGGTCGCTGCGAGCGCCGTCTCACACAAGCTCGCTCGAGCGGTGTACTTCATGCTGCGCGACAAGGTCCCTTACCGCACGGAACTTCTTTTCGGAGCCGCCAGCTAACACACCAACTACCGAACGATTTGACTTGGAGATTCCCCATCAACCACTACCGGTGCTGGTAGAACCACTTTGCCCGACTGGAGGTGGGGGTCTTCATTCCCTTCAGCAAGCGCCCAGATCTCAAGCCAACCCGAGGCTGGACGATCAACCACTGATCGAACCACTTAACCTGAACTATTTCCTGGATGAGATCGGGAACCGAGACTTGTTTCTGGTGCGGCAAACGCCGCATGGGGCACCGCCAATCACACCCGTGAACCGCTTCGCCTAGACCCAAATACGTGGCTGATGCGCTTGCTAATAGCGACATCGCTTATCGAAACACTCCTGCGCTCGCTTGCCTTCAACGATAGTGAAACTACCCGAGAAGATATCTCGACAAAGAGGAGCTTTGCCCCTTGACACAACAGCCCCAAATACGCGGCACCCTTCTCTCAGGGAGACTTCTCTCAGATCTCGAGCTCGTACTTCCCTTGGCGGTGCGCAGCCTCCCGTGGGATAGGCAAAGACACTGGTGACGTTGTCGTTGAGCCTGTGCGACGGCTGATGACCCGCGGCGGCGCCACTCACGCTGGACTGACCGCAGCTGTCAACAGCTACAACCAAGCGGCTGCGACGACCAACGAGGCAATGGCCAACGAGTTCAGTGAGATCTGTAACGGCCACGTCGACTACCTGTGGAACCGGCTGCTCCGAAGCCGGAGGGCGCCGAACAGGCGACGGCCTACGCTCTGCTTAGTCCCATGAGCTGGCCCCTTCTGTGAGGGATCTCATCGGTCGAGCGCCAGAGATCCTGAAGGTAGTGGAGTCCGGGACTGAGGAGCCGAGCAGGGCCCCAGAAAAGACGTACTCCGCTGTTTCTCCAGGCTGCAAAATCGGCCCGTAGAGGGTTCCCGTGCCTACGGTGAGTGCGAAGACTCGGATTCGAGCGTAGGCCACTCTGCCTCGGTTTTGGATCTTCATCGTACAACGCACGTTCTTGTTACGGAACTGCTCCTTCACAGTGCAGGCCTCGGCCTGAGCTTGCGCGAATGAAAGGTCCTTCTCGGCCTCCGAACTCGACGCTTTCCTTGCCGCAGCACGCACCCGCGGGTCGGGGTCCTCGGTCGCGATCCGCCGAAGAACGGCCGGATCGGAGACCAAGTGCTTGACCAGGAACGCCGCTTCCGCGCGCAGCTCGGGATTTTCGGATTCCACGGCGAGAGTCGTTGCGAGCTCCGGGTTGTCGAGCTGCACCAGAGCCTCTTGTCTGAGGGTGGGCGATCGGGTGAACCCCACGATCTCCCCGATCGAGGTGTCGTTCAGACCCAGGAAAGCCCGCTCGATCGCGGCCGTGGGCGTCGAAGGGGTCACGCAGCGCGCGCGCGCGACACCGTCCTTGATGCCCGCGAGGGCCCGGTGCGCGAGGGCCCAGTTGGGGTCGCTGGCGAGATCACAGAGTTGGTCCTCGGGGCAATGGCGGAGCTGGAGGATGGCGGAACTGGCCAAGCCCGCAGGTAGCTCTTCCCCCGGGGCTGGCGACCCAGCCTCGCGGACCAAGGTCAGCAAGAGCTCGATGCTGTAGCAGGGAGCTATCTCGTCGAGCGCCCACAGCGCGCTGGCTCTGAGAGACCCACCCCACGTTGGATGGGGGTCGGTGACAAGTCGAGCGACCTCTGAAGCGGCGGCAACGGCATCGGGGCCGAGCCGCCGAAGCTCGCTGAGGGCCTTCCTCACCTTGGTCTCGCTCCCTCTCTCGTGCAGTCGGTGGATGTGCTTGTCGATCTTCGCTCGGCCTTGGGGGAGCGCCGCCGAGCCGGCTGCAAAAACGAAGAGCACCGCCAAGGCGGCTGCCCGATGCGCACGATCCATCATCCATCCCTCCTATCAGAATGAAGTTGACCCGCTTTCGTGGACATTTAGGTATGTGTTTAGCCGGGAGCGTATCCCGGTTACCATTTCTACCTGAAATTGTCTGCTCTTTGCGAGAACGGGATCGCGAGGTTGCCCCAGGATCGACTGAACGCGTGCGCCCCACGTGCGCCCCATAGTCAGGGTACCCATCACGCAGCCTTCTCTGCGAGGGCATGCCGCGCTTCGAAGTCTGTGGGTGAGTCCTAGCCGATACTCGAGTGCCGACGATGGGTGTTGTACCACCCTTCGATGTAGAGAAACGGCGAGTGGGGCGTCCCTGTCTCCATTCAGGCGAAATGCCCTTCGCGCTGACCCCTTCGATCGGACCATTAGCTGGAAGTCTAAGAACCCGAGGTGGTTTCAGGCGAGAGTGTGAATTTTGACACGCCGACTGTGTCCGACTGAAGAGGTCTGTGCTCGCCGGCATCAACTGCTGGGGCCTGAACGGCAGCGGTCCCATGGACTAGGGCGCAGATTCTTACCAGCTGGAGCGCAAACTCTCCCTCCTTCAATTCTCTCCTCCGTTCTGGGCGAAATCGAGGAGCGCCGCTAGTTTGGTTCGTGCCTGACGTGTGACGTAGAGACCTAGATCCCGGTACGCCTCGAACTGTCGCGGGTCGTAGTACTGGTCGCCAGTCGTCCGATCGAATGGGAAACGGGGCGCTGTGCTGGCATAGTCACAGACAGAGGCGGGGAGACTGCCACCGTGGCAGTATTGTTCGACGAATTTCCGGTCTGGGATCTTCAGGTACAAGATGTCGACAGTGCGCAATCGCCCATCTTCTGGGTCTACGGCGCCATAGACCTTTCCCTCGAAGATTGGACCGTCTTGGAGGGAGTGGTCGATATCGGGTATCGAGATGCGTAGGTTCATGTCCGTCAGCAGGAGGCTCTTCAGACGGTGATAACCGGGAAAGTCGTAGCCAGCATCGCTCTCTCCGTCGACGATGATGAGCTTGTGCGGTAGACGACGAACCAGAGAAAAGGCACCGAGGTTCTCGAAGTGGCCGCCGTCCGTCAGCTTGATTCGACAGGCAGACTTGCCCTTGTCGCGGTACCACTTGCCCCTCAGGAAGATCGGTGAACCTGGAACCGCCTTGAGCCAGCACAGGCTCGCCTTTCGGTCGGCGCTCGGATTCTTGAACCACATGCCGAGATCGATGTTCAGCGCGGAGGCGACGAAGGTCTCGACTTGGCCTCCACCGATTGGGTCGAGAAATGCTGTGTCTACGGCAGCGCCTGAGACCGCGCTGGCACGCACGAACCCCCCCATCTCCGTGCGGCGCGGGTACGTTGTGCAAGGCGCGCCGTGGCCAGCAGTGCAGTAGTAGCCGATCCCGGTGGTTCCGAAGCGAAGAGGACCGAACTCGAACAACGGGCCGTAGGACGTCTGTTCGGCATCTGAGGCACCGAGGCCGAGGTCGAGTGTGGCGTTGAGAATCGGTAGCGGCAGCCTCTCCGAGGCGAGGTTGTTGGGCTCGTGGAGCGCATCTGCGATACCGGCCCACGAGACTCGTTGGCCGTTGCCTTCTGTCATCCTCCGGAGGCGGCGCTCGTAGTAGCGACGGAGCGCCGTAGTATTCGACTTGAACCCAAAAGCTCCGTTGGCAACGATGTTGTAGGGAATGCCGAAGACGACGTTCGAAACGACAACGCCGAGCGGTATGGGACGCATCACCTTGATCAGGTCGGTGCGGCCCGCGAGTTCTGCTTGTTCGGCGTTCACCCAGCTCCGATCGCCAGCGGGCGCCTGAGCGTCAGGAGTGATCGCGAGAAGGTCGTGCATTGAGACACCGGCGCCCACGCGGCGTCCGTAGAGCCAAGTCAACGCGTAGCCTCCTCCCGATACGGCGGAGACGAGATCTGTGCGATGGGGAAACACCGCCTGCTCATATAAGCCCGTGAGGACTCCCACCGAAAAGCTCGCGGATCGGATGCCACCTCCTGAAAGGGCGAGACCGAGTTCGGGAGGTTGCTTCGGCGTGCGGTGCAGAGGCCACTCAGCTTCTCGGTAGTAGATGACCTCGTTGAGCCGATCGTTGCGTTGTGCGACCTTCTCGACCAGACTGGCCGAGGCCGACCGATCGACACCTATCGGCCCTTGCAAAGATCGCATGTCTCGGGTCGCGCAGCCTGCTATACCAAACCAGTGCAATGCCAACAAAAAAACGGCGAAGGTTCCGGAACCGCCTCCCCGCCGAAACCGGGCCGTGTGGACCGCCTCGATCGGCGCGTCGCGCTTGGGCGCCTGCCGTACGTTCTTGCGTGTTCCTAGCACCATTATTGCTGGCTCCTCCCAACTGCGTTCTCGGCGGGTTCGATGGCGAATCGCCGGACCTCAAGTTCACACCACGATCGGATAGACGGACGCAGAATCCGGATTCCTGCCTCCTTCCTGAGGAGACATCTGCCTAGTCCATGCACACATGAGAGAGGGGGGCCATGAGAGCTGAGCGAGAGGAGTGAGAGTGGGGCAGGGTCTTCAACAAGTGAGCCTGGTGTGGGATGCGTTGTCCGGAACCCAGTGCCTTTGAGGAGGTAAAACAGTCTCTGCGGCCGTCGAAGAACTAACAGGCTTGCCAGAAGGAACACCACACAAGGAGAGGGGCTCTCGTGATCAAGGCTGCAGTCGGATTCGCTCTAGTCACCAGACTTGGCCCTGGACTGAGTAGTGGTGTCAAGGAAGCTACCTCTTCAGCGGTATCTGAACTCAGCCCTGGACTCACCTCTGCACGCACTGGATGGATGCCCCTGAACTACTCCAGTTCGTCAGACTTTGTTTGGACTAAGAGCACGCTCAATGTGGAGCCGCTAAACTGGAAACCAATCCAGAGCGTCTTTAGCTTCTCTTGCTCGGTAGGACGGTGGGCGAAGCAGCTTCCTGACATGAAAGGACCGGCCGCTGTTAGCGATTCTTTGGGATGGATTTACGCACGAGGGAGAACCAATACATGCAGCACCTCAGTCCCTTTAGGCTCGCTCTGGCGATGCCGGGCGTGAACAGCAACGTACTCTTCTGCACCAACGACCCGGCGGACAGTTTCTGTCGCGCGAGGCAGGCCTGCGTCGCCGCGGCCCTGTGTTGTCTCCTGCTCTCGATGCCACTACGGGCCGAGATCTGCGACCAGGAAGTTGGTCGCCTCGTGTTCGGCCCTACCACCGCCATCGCGATTCTCGACGATCACGCCTTCGTTGGCAGAGGCGCGTTGATCAGCGTCTTCGACGTCACCTCAGATAGCAGAGACTCCGTGGCAGACGTCAGCCTGCCAGGTATCGTGATCGACCTGAAGGTGCGGGACGACACCCTCTACGCATTGACCAACAAGGGGCTTCACCTCCTCGATGTCGATGATCCCACCAGCCCCTTGAGGTCGACGGAGGTGCTCCTCGAACTCGATCCGTCGCTTGTAGGGATTGACTACACTTCAAGCAGGGGCTTGCTGTTGGTTGCGGAAGATCATGCAGTTGTCGTCGCCACCCAAGCGAGTGGCGGATTCGGGTTCTGGGTGATTGATCTTGTACTCCCGAACCCCTCGGTCGTCTTCCAGACGCAGACGTTCTCATTCGGCCCCGGCCCAGCTGCACACTCGGGCGACGGAGCCCTCTTTCACGGCGGGAGCGGTTTCGTTTGGGTCGATCTTTCCGAGCCGGCAACCCCAGTGTTCGTCAATGTTCCAGACACGGCCGAAACGGACTTCGTCGCCAATAGCGGCGTAGAAGATATCGAGCACCTGGGAGGCCGTCAGTTTGCCGTTCTCAAT
The DNA here is from genome assembly GCA_029263415.1 of Acidobacteriota bacterium. Taxonomy (GTDB): domain Bacteria; phylum Acidobacteriota; class Thermoanaerobaculia; order Multivoradales; family Multivoraceae; genus JAJCXN01. The sequence goes on along the minus strand of JAJCXN010000003.1, from coordinate 129,079 downwards.
AGGGGGGACTTCGCCGCGGTGGGCGTGGAATTGGTGGCAATGGACTTCTCGCAGCCACTCACTCCAGTCATCGATTGGCGGTGGGAACTCGCTGGTGCGGATGCCTTCGTTGGTGCAAATGACATCGAGGCTCAGGGGGATCGTCTCTACGTGGCCGCCAGCGACCTTTTCAACGTTGAACGCCCGCCATCGATTGTAGTGCTCGACATCTCTGACCGCACCGATCCATCCGAGTTTGCCACCTTCCGGCTCGACGAATACGACGCTGCGTGTGGGCTCGCAGGCGCCAGGTGTGAAGCGAAGTTCTTTCGACTCGCCGTCTCTGATTCCTGGGCTGCGATGCTCGGGACTCTGAAGCACACGGAAGGGATCATGGTCGTCGATGGCGCCGCGCCGAGCCTGGCGACGGGCGCGCGATTCATCCCAGTACGCAACGATGTGAGCGGAGTGGCCAGCGTGTTGACCGAAGGCAATCTCCTTTTCGTCAACAGCGGATCTTTCAGCACCCGCCTCTACGACATTTCGAATGCGAGGCGACCGGTGTTGCTTCCATTCGGCGCTAACGGATTGGACGGGGAGGTCGTCGCGGTCGACGGATCGACCGTCTATACGAAGCGCGCTCTTCCGTTCTCCCCGCCGGAGCTCAATTCTTTCGAGATGCAACCTTCTGGTGGCTTCGCTTTTCTCGGGCAGTTGTCCAATAATTTCCGTGGCTCGTTCGAAGTCGTGGGCACGAGGGGCTTCAGCAGCGGCCAGCAGATATCTACCGGCCAGGTGGGAGTTGAAGTCTTCGATCTGTCCGATCCCTCGAACGTCACGAACCTCGGGACGATTGTCGTCGCCGCGAGTGCGATCCATCAAATCGCGGTGGTCGGGAACACGCTGTTTGTTGCTCATTCGGAAGGTCTTCTCGGTGTCGACATCTCGAATCCTGCTTCGCCGATCGAGACCCCGCTCTTCGACGATCCTGCGAACGGCTTGGTTGCCGATGGTGACCAACTCTTCGTCGTCAGGCAGGTTGATCAATCAACTGCTGTGCTCGAGACCTGGGACGTCCAGGATCCGGCAGTTCCACAGAAGCTCGCCGAGAGCGACTTCTCTTTGTCGCTGCTCGCTGGACTTGGGACCGAATTTCTCGACAAGAAAGTGCTGCTTCATCGGGAGGTCAAGGCAATCTATGCTTCAGTGCCCGCAGGTTTGCGGGTCATCGGCTTCGAGAATCCCTTGCAGCTCGAGGATCTTGGCCTCATCGAAACTGCCGTTTGGCCCGGCCGAATTGCATCGGAGCGGGATCATCTCTATGCGCCGCTGGGGCCGGCGGGGGTCAAGATTCTCGCCTGCCCTCGAGTGACAACGAGCTGTGCGGCCGACCCCTCGGTCTTGTGCCTAGGGGATGATCGTTTCTCCGTGCAAGTCGATTGGTTGAGCCCCGCGGGGCAGCAGGGGGTTGGTATGCCAGTGCAGCTGACTTCCGACACCGGCTACTTTTGGTTTTTCAACGAGAGCAACGTCGAGATGGTGATCAAGGTTCTCGACGCCTGCTCTTTCAACGACCGCTTTTGGGTCTACGCTGGTGGACTAACGGATGTTGAAGTGTCGATGACAGTGAGTGACCTCTTGACCGGCGAGGTGGCAAGCTACAGCAACCCCCAGGGCACGCCTTTCCGGCCGATTCAGGACACCGATGCTCTGGCGACCTGCTTCGCAGAATCGCCGGTCACCGGCGGGGAAGGTCCAATAGGCCAGAGGGCAGAGATCCAGCCGGCAGAGATCCAGCCGGCAGAGATGGGGTCTGGATCGATTCTCTCCCTAGGCGTAGGTGGGCGCTTTGAAGTGATGGTCGACTGGTCAACCCCCGGGGGGCAGCAGGGAGTTGGTATGCCAGTGCAGCTGACTTCCGACACCGGCTATTTTTGGTTTTTCAACGAGAGCAACGTCGAGGTGGTGATCAAGGTCCTCGACGCATGTTCCTTCAATAGCCGGTTTTGGGTCTACGCTGGAGGACTGACGGACGTCGACGTGTCGATGACGGTGACCGACACCCAGACAGGCGTCTTCAATACCTATCGAAATCCTCAAGGGACACCGTTTCAGCCTATCCAGAGTACCGACGCCTTCGACACCTGTCCCTAGTCCAGAAGGTTCATGACGTTTTCGCGACCTAAGGTCGGCCTCGAGTGCTGGCCAATGTTGTAGCGGGCGAACGGAAGACACAGCTCCGCCTTGGCGCCGGTTTTAGCGGGCACCCCTTAGGCGAGAGAGCACCCCTAGGCGGTTGTAGAAGTGCCTTACGCCTCTGTTTACGCAGGTCGCTCATACAGAACGATCTTGGGTACTCCGTCACGACCGTCAAGCGATCTGCCGATCCGTTCGACACCTGCGTTTGCTCGAACACTTGGCCGGCACCCAGTAGCGCTGGGGCACCCTGTAGCGCTTGGCACCTTGTAGCGCTTGGCACCTTGTAGCGCTTGCAGGAGAGCCGAAACTCTTGGAGAGCCGAGCTACCTCGCTACTTGGCCCTCGCTCGCTTGCGGGATCTTGACGCCGGCTCCGGTTGGGCTGAGGATCCAAGGTCCATTTCGGCGAATCTCACGATTCAACGTCGCTGCAATGGGCACGCGACAGAGGCGTCTGCCATGCGCTGCTCGATCAACGCAACATGAGACCGCACGATCGCGTTGAAGCGTCCAGCGATTCTCGCGGCCCCTACTGCCTTTCGCTGTAGTTCTCGTGCCTTCCCATTCTCACCAAGGCAAGCGAGGATCTGCCCCTCCAGCGACTGGAGCAGCGGGCGTGCCTCGGAGTTGGTCGTGAACTCTCGGCGTACCCGTTCGAGCAGCAAGTCGAAGTCCGGCGTTGGTCCCGCTGCTAGGAATTCGAGCGCCCAGTAGCGGGGATAATCAGGGACGGCAAGGGCGACTTGAGCGGCACGGGCCGTTGGCACCTCGATTCCATCTCGCCAATCAACGTACTCGGCAAGGCCGTATTCGTAGTCGTACATGATGTCGGCATAAGTCACTAGGCGTTCTCGTGCATCTTGGAATCGGCCGGCGTCGACCAGCGAGAGCACCAAGCCTCGCAGGTACTCCCATGCGGGTCGGCCGCTGCCAAACTCTGTGCTGCCCTCTTGGAGGCCCCGTTCGTACCAAGTAGCCGCGTCAGCAGCAAAGCCCGCTGTGTGGAATGCCAGGGCGATCTCGAAGGAGTCTGGGTACTCGGACGATGCTGCCTGAGGCCAGCTGGCAACCCGTTCGCGAACCTCTGAGTCCCTTCCAGCTAGTGCCAAGGCGCGGATTTCGAGGAATCGCAACCAGCTCGCTAGCTTGGGTAATCCGGTGGACTGTGCCAGATTCAAGGCCTCTCGCACCAAGTCGGGAGCGAGGTGTGCTTGATCACGTTGAACCATGCGGTCAGATTCGCGCACCAGAGCGTACACACGGTCTCTTGCCGCGATGCGCTCTTCCCGAGGTCTAGACGGAACGTTCAGGTCAAAGCCGTCGAAGTCCAGGATCCGCCCTCGGTCTACTCCGGCCACTCCCCTAATGGTTCGGGTGCTCGCATCAATCTCAATGCAAGGATCGGCATTGGCACATCCTCGGTGTGAGCCGACGGTGTACCAAACAAGGGTGTTGTTTGCACCGAGCCTGAAGTCTCGATTCGGCGAACCGGCACTAAGCGTGCTCATGGCGCCGTCATCCAGCCAGGGGCTGAGACGAACGGCTGCCAAGCCCGATCGCCATCCCATGAGGTTGTTGGGGCCTTCGAATAGCAGCTCCACTTGGCCGTTTCCGTCGAGATCCTGTAGACCGACCAAGGTGTGGTGGCCGGTGGAGGAGTACACCATTCTCAAGCGGCCGCGCGCCGGTTCGTAGAGCATGGTGTATCCCGGCCAGTTCGGCGAGTGGTGAAAGGTCAGTAAGAGCTCGTCGATCCCGTCATCGTCGAGATCGAGCACATTGAGCTGGCGAACTCCAAATCGCGTCGAGTACTCGGGGAACGGGGGTGCCGCTGGCTCCAGCGGTACTGACGGTAGGCGCTCGTCCTTCGTCCATGGGTCGAGCAGTAGGAGACGAGCGAAATCAAGGTTCCTATCAACGTCCGTTGCGATGACACCGGCCAGTAAAGGCCGCTCATTTGGGCCGAGGCGGAGAAAGGAAGTGGTTGTGGATCCGAGCAGGTTGTGTTCCCAGAGAATTTCTTCGCCGATCCGGACGCTCAGGCCTCCTGCTTCCCGGTCGATCAGAGTGGGCAGTTCGCGCTCGGTAGGGCCTTGATCTCCGGGAGCTGACGAACCCAGGTCAGACTGCCGCGGCGGCGCCGGGTATCGCTCAGCTATGGCTCGATCCTTGTAGCCAGCCACCGCGATCGCCAGTGCTCCTATTAGTCCGCCGACGGTTGCAGCTGAGGCAAGGAGGAGTGAAGTCCGAGGCTGCTTTCGGCGACCGGCCGCGGTACTTGACTTCGCGGTGCTTAGCGGCGCTACCTCCTCACTTGCCCCAGACTGGCCTTCTATCCAAGCGTCGAGTTCGCCAGACCAGGCCCAATAGCGGGGTTTTGCACTGGATCCCAGCGTTCGGAGGGGCAAGTGATGCTCATCGTAGTACTTCTTGACTGTGGTGGTGGAGTCCCAACCGCAGTATCGAGCGATCTGCTTCAGCCCATCGATGCGAGGTCCTCGATTCCTTTGCAACAAGACACCCTCTGTTTCAAATCCCCAACGTTCAACAACAGTCGCCAGTAATCACCAGATCGGCAAGAAGCCGTTGCAGGCGCGGTCGCTCAGTGCGATAACGAGCTCGTTCACGGGGCTGGACAATTGGAAAATGTTCGACGCAGGCGTCGAATGATAACCAACGATGGTTGTTCTTTCACCATTGAGGCCCTTCGAACAATCCACTGGTTTCGGTTGACGATGGGGTCGCGAGGGCCTCTTCGGATCGGAGCCTCAAATCTGGAGAAAGCTTCGTGAAGAAAACTAGAACCTTGCATCTACTCGGCCGGGTACTGGCCGTTCTGTTACTGGTGAGCCCCGCGCTCAGTGCACAGCCTGCTGCCTACTATCCATTCGACGAAGGGAGCGGAATGGTGGCCACCGACGCCACGGGCAATGGCTACCATGGCGACATTCAAGGCAGCACCACCTATGTTGCGGGCGTCTCGGGCACGGCATTGCAGTTCGGGGGTACCGCCAGCGTTGAACTTCCGCGCCAGGTGTTCGACTCCTTCGGAGACGAAGCCTACGGTGAGGCATGGATTCGAGTCGACTCGTTGCCCAACTTCCCTTGTGTGGGGAGCATCTTTGTCAAACGTGCGCACTTCAACGATTGGAACCTTCGCGTTCGGTGGGACGGAAAGTTCGCTTCTGACATCTTCGATGAGACGTTCGCCGATGCGATCAGTCTGATCGGTGGCGAGACGACCTTCGGCGATTGGTTCAAGGTTGGTTCTTGGTTCGACGGCTCTGCTCTGCACCTGCTGATCAACGATGAGATTGTCAAAAGTGTTTCTAATGAGGTAGATCCAGATTGGGACGCCTCTGAGTGCAGCGATGGCTTCGGCCTCGGTTGTTACCACCGCACCGACATCGGCAACAATCCGACTGATACGAACTGCACCTACGACCTCCGTGGTGCGATCGACGAACTCGTCCTCAGTCCAATAGCGCCCGATTACGTCACCGATCCAATTCTGCTGTTCGACGGCTTCGAAGACGGTGACGAGCAAGACTGGTTGACCTTCGCAGCTGGCTGGTCGGAGTCCAGCGGTGAGTATCACGCGACCAACACGTCAGCCAATGTTCGAGTGGAGTCCATCTATGCAGATGGTGTTGGAAACTGGAGCGACTACTCAGCTGAGGTGGACCTCACCCCACTTTCGTCACATTCCCCGGTTGCCGCTTCTCTTTTGATTCGGTGGACGGTCGGCTCTATCGATCCGAATCAGTCTCTGGCGTACTGCGGCCTCTTCCGCGGGCAGGCTCCCGGGCTTCCGAACAGCACCTACTTGAGATTGCTGAGCCGTCACGCAGGTGTCCAGGATAGTGAATACGTCCAGTTTAACTGGAGTCCGGGCCAGACGTATCGGCTGCGAGCGACGGCTGTTGGAGACATTCTCACTTGCGAGATCGAAGGGGAGCCTCAAACTAGAATCGTCATGGAGAACGCTCCGATTGCGCTCACTGGAACGGTCGGTCTGCGGTCGACCCACATTCGGAGCAACTTCGATAACGTGTTGGTGATCGACCTTTCGAATCCGAACAATCCGCCTGTTGCGGACGCGGGACTGGACCAGACCCTCGTTGCCGATGCTCAGTGCGAGGCAGAGATCATCCTTGACGGGGCGGGTTCCTTCGATACTGACGGCGCGATCACGGAGTGGCTGTGGACGGACATCGGTGGCGGTCAGCTGAGTGGTGAGATCGTCTTGACAACATCTGGAGTCGGAACAGAAACGTTCGACTTGGAGGTGGTCGATGACGCCGGGGCCACAGCCACCGACAGCGTTGCTGTTGAAGTCGTCGACACGACGGCACCGCTGATTTCTCTGGTGGGTGACTCTCCGGTTGTGCATCAATGCGGGGTGGCCTTCGTCGACCCGGGCGCTCAGGCCCATGACAACTGCACTGTGGACGTGACGGTTGCCACGAGTGGCAACACGGTGAGTGGGTTAGTCACGGGGTCGTTCGATATCTTCTACAGCGCAGTGGACGCGGCTGGCAACGCAGCCAACCAAGTGGCCCGAGTCGTAGACGTGGTTGACACGCAAGTTCCTGCGGTCGCCAACGTGTCTGCGTCGCCGAGCCTTCTCTGGCCACCCAACCACAAAATGAAAACCGTCGCGGTCGCCGCCGACGTTTCGGATGCCTGTGGTGCAGCGAGTTGCTCCATTGTGGATGTGACCGGCAACGAGCCGATCGATGGTCCGGGCGACGGATCGACGGCACCGGACTGGGAGATTGTCGGCCCCCTCAAGGTGAAGCTACGCGCTGAACGCGCTGGTGGGGGTATTGGCCGTGTGTACACCGTACATCTGGCATGCGTGGATGAGGTGGGTAACGCCAACCCGGCAACCGTCGAGGTGGTGGTGCCTCACAATCGATAGCGCTGGCCTTCTTGAATAGCCAGAGTAGAAGGCGGTGAGGGAGCCACCCGAATGTTTCGGCGGTTGTGATCTACGCAGCTTCGCTGGCACGGGTGGCACCGTTGTGGTGCTCTTTTGCTGCTGGCTGTGATCGTGATCTACAACGGGGTGCTTTCGCGGTGGCGCGTCGTACCAGACAGATCGGTCAACGGGTCGCCCTCCTGTCTTTGAGGGTTGGTGCCGATCCGCCCCACCCACTCGTTTGCCGGATCGCATACCTTGCGCTCCTTGGCTCAGCAGACACCGGGTAGGACAGGGGTGGGCGCTTCGAGGTGATGGTCGACTGGTCGACCCCCGGGGGACAGCAGGGGAGTCAGTAAGCCAGTGCAGCTGACATCCGACACCTGCGTTTTGATACCCGTGTCAGCGCCGGCCGTAGCATCGCTGCGCTCTGGGACCTGCGCGAGCCAAAGCCCAATTCCTCACCGACGAATGATGTACGCCTCGCCTCGCTCCGGAAGGTAGCCCCAGACCCGAAGCGAGTCGCCGTTGACGCCCGCGGCGGCTCCGTCGACTGCCACGATCCATCCGGAGTGCTGGTATCGATCGTCACCCAAGGCTCCAGCGACGTCCGATCGAGATAGTCCGTTTCTCCCGAAGGAGACGATCTCCCCGTCGAGGGTGATCAGGATGGTGAGGGGCCGATCCGGCTCGGCCTTTTCCGCCGCCCAGCCTTTAAGAGCCAGCGCATCACCTTCTGAACCGCGAGCGGTTACCACATCGACGTGTCCGCGAACCCTGCCTGGCTTCGAGATGAAATGGATCTCGTCGTCTTCGGAGAGAGAGTCCCATGGGCCGAGTTGCGGAATCGCCTTGACCACCGATAGACGAACTCCCTGGCGCTCCACGGCATGAAGGGTCTGCGTTTCGGCAACTTGGAGGTGCAGATTCTCGCGGGTGAAGCAAATCAGATAGTCGGCCATCTCCGAACGCGGCGTGGCCACGAGTCGGCCGGGCGGAAAGAAGTGGGCGGCCGAGATCTCCGGGCCACAGACGTAGACGTAATAGGTTCTCTGGTCGTCTTCACGAGGTTGCACTCGTAGCCACTCCGCCGCTTCCCGGTAGCTCTTTGCCCAATAGTCGGTTTCGTAGTTCGCGGCTGCCTGCTCCAGTCCTCCCGCGGCTCGATTGAAGTAGAGGTACTGATAGGGATGAAGCTCGACCATCTCTTTCGCGGTCACCGCAAAGGGGAGAGCGATCGCCAGTGTGAGGGCTCGCTTGGACCAAGGCTTGTTCGCGACCTCGAAGCCTTTCTTGAGCCCCAGGGTCGCGATGACCACGAGAGGCACCGCGAGAAAGAGGAAGTGTCTCCAGGCATCGTAGAGAACCGGACGCAGCAGAATGACGGCGAAGATGGGCAAGATGAACGACATCGAGATCAGGAATCCAAGATCGGAGGACAATCCCCGACCCGGAAAACGCTGCCTTCTGAGCATCTCGACGAGTCCAATCCCAGCGAGCAGCAAGGTGACCACCGGAGTCGTTATCAGAATCCACTTCGGCAGGTAGTGCCACGGAAGATCTTCCGATGGCCAGAGCTGGCCTTCGAAGCGATTCATCGAGCCCGCAAGGGCCTCGAAATCCGAGGAGTAGGTGATCTTGGCGATCACGCCTTCGAGTCCGCGCAGCCGAACCATGGGATCGACCAAGAAGAGGGTCGCGAAGAAAATCACCCCGAACAGGGCGAGGCTGCGCGCAATCTCCACGTACCTCCGTTGCCGCAGAGAGCGGGCGATCAGGAGTCCGAGACAAAGAGCTGGGACGATGACCAGCACGATCCGATGGGAGAAGGAGATCGCCGAGATCGCGGCCAAGCCTGCGATCGAAAGAACCTCGGTTCGCAGCTGGACGGACTGGTAGCTCTTCTCAAGAAGATACACCGCGAGCGCGAGCTCCAGCGCATAGAGCAAGCAGGACACCGAATCCATGTGATTGTCGAAGGCATGTCCGAACCAAGTCGGGAATAGGACCAGCAAGAGAGCGCCCCAGGCTGCCAAGAGCGAGTTGGGGTGGAGTCGGCAGAGGATCCAGAATAAGGCAACGAGGACCAGGCTCGAGCCGATCCCCTTGACCACGTGCAAGGCGAAGTAGCTCTCTTCGACGCCGGCCCAGTCGAGGGCGAGAAAGTACAGGACCTCGGTTGCCACCCCATGGGAAAGCAAGTCCGACTCGAGAAAGTCCGGCAGGCAGGCTTCGGGATCGAGGAGGTGCTCCGAGAAGCAACGTCCCAAAGAACGATAATGCGCTTCGTCCCAGGAGATGCTGAGGCCCTCGACGAAGAACACGAGGAAGGCGAAGAAGGCGGCCAGGATCGCAACGAATAGGAGGTTTCTCCTCCATCGCTGGCTTCGCAGTGGGTCGTTGTTCGTGGTCGTCTTCCGCAAATGTAGATAGTACTTCTTGCCGCGGCGGTGGAGCGCCCGGCCGACGCGGGTCAGCTCGCGGAGGGAGGCGTGGAGTTTCACGCTTCGAGGAGGATCTCTCGGGTGTCGGCGCCCGGCCGCGGTTCGCTGCGCTGGTCGTCGACGACGAGCTCGTGGGCGTGGCGGATCCTTTCCTCGGGTTCGCTGAGGGTCTCGGCCTGACTGAAGCCACCGGGAATCTCAGGCAGGTGGCCGACGAAGCTGCTCGAATCAGACCAGTATTCAAGGGCGAAAGCTTCTTGCATGGGTTCGTTCCTTCGTTTTGATGCCCTGCGCTCGACGGTCATGCTATCTAATCCATCCGTTCACAAAGAGCGGTGTAGAACGATGCTCTCACAAGAGTCAACAGTCTCGGCGAAGGAGAGGAAGAGCGAGAGTACTCGGCGGTTGACAGCTGCGAGAGAGACAAGAGAGCGGAGCAAATCGGGAGAAGGAAGCAAGACTGCAAAGCAAGACGATCATGGAGACGTCGTCGCGACCGTCAAGTGATCTGCCGATCCGTTCGACATGTCTCTGTTCCGGGACAAGCGTGCCGTCCGTGGAACAACTCCGAAGGTTCGGTGGCATCGCGGAGCCGCGAAACCGTAGGCCCGAGCAAGAGTGTCCATCGTCGTCTTTGTTGCCCGCGACGGTTCCAATGGGACCTACGAGGTCCTGAATGCGGCTATCGCAGAACTTGGGAGAACCGGCACTTCTGACTGGATTATCTTCCGTGACGGCTTTGAGGACGGCTCTGGGGGTATGTGGTAGCTCGTGGTTGGCGAACTAGCAGTTGAACCGGCCACGTATTTGAGGCTGTTGTGTTAGGGGGCGCGAATAGGCGGCACCCTTTGAGAAGCACCTTGAATCTCTCCTACAACCGAAGACTCAAGCCCATCTTGACGTCGAGGTCAGTGTGCTCGATTTCCAGCGGAGGTTGGCTGTCGTGACGGAGGTTGACAATCAAATTGAGGCCGATGCGTTCTGTGATTGAGGTGGTTAGGCGCGCTTGAGACAGGATCCTGTAGTCGTCTGTGTCTTCAACTGACGGTTGCATGTAGGTCGTAGTGCTGGCTTCGACCCGTTCATTGGAGTGCTGCCAACGCGCGTTGAAGTAGCTGCTGATGCGCACGACGTCGCGGGTAAGGCGAGACTCGGTGGATGGGGCAGTTCGCTCCTCGATTCGCTCCCACTCTCCCATGGCTCCAATGCCGACAAACATCTTGGCCCGGTTGCGTTGATAGGCGCCGTAGCGCAATCCGCCTCCAACTAAAGTGCGGCGTTCGAGTCGGGTGAACTCATCCTTCTCAAGCTGAGCGAAGGCCTCCCAACCAAGGCGGGGTGATCGCATCAATGTCCACCGTAGATGGGCAAAGCCTCGATTGACTGTGTTGTCGCGCTTGCTCTCTTCGAAGTCGTATTCGGCGACGAGCATTAACAATCGTTTGGCCGTCAGTAGCTCCGGTTGCACTGGGCGCTTGGCTTTTTCAGCTTCTTTGGGAACGAACGCGGTCGCGCGAAACAGGTTGAGTCCGAGCCCCGCTCGCTCGCTCTCTGAGTTGCCGCGCCGAGCTGCAAAGGTGAGAGACAACGTTCCGCTGAGTCCGTCCTCTGGGCCGACCGGTCGGAATGCTTCAGTGTTGACCTGGGCTGAAGCCGCCGCGCTGACCAAGATCAGGACTGACAGCGCGAGCCCTCTTGCGCCACAGATTGCTGTTGTGTCAGGCGCAACTTGGTGAGTCAGAGTAGACCGCATCTCCTGTCCTTTCGAGAGTCTGACGTCCGTTGTGTAGAGTGCCAAGGTTCTACCAGAGAATGGAGTGCGAGAAGTCATTTCGCCTGCTCTTTGGCCTTGTTCGCGCCATCAACTGTGGCGGCAGGTCCTCCCACGAACTGCCCCACCAACAACTCGACGATCGCCAGCACCGCCACCATTGGCTCTAGCGTCACGATCAACTTGCCAAACAGCGTAAGTGGACTGGCAACCGAGGTCATGGTGACTGCCAATGGGTTCGATCCAATGGCCAACCCCTGCTCGGACGTCGAATCACTAGCGCTCGACTACCAGGCGCCAATTTGCAGTTTGGCAAGCCAGAACCCAGACAGCACGGTGGTGCCTGTCGACGTCGGTACCGTGATCACCGCAACCGCCGCCGCCACTGGAGCCACCTCGGCCACGATCGATGGCGTACCGATGAGCACCGCATCTGGCGCCTCCCAACATCGACAACGCAGTGACCTGGGAGGCGAGCACCGTAGCGCTCGCGGACGGTGCACTCACCGCCACGTTGATGAACCCTGACGTGGAAACGGCGCAATGCACTTGGACCATCGACGTCAACTGCGAGGACCCGGCCTTCTTCGAGATAGCCACGCCGGCCGAGAACGGCATCAGCGTCTTCGGCACGTCCTTTTGCACCTACACCCTGCGGATCACGACGGACGACGGCTCAACTGACTACAACGTCGAAGCCGGCTCACACGGCATCGGTACGCTGGATGTGAACGTGCCGTACAACGCTCTGATCGAGGTCGGCCAACTTGGACTAGCGTTTGCCACCGATTCGTTCAGTACCGGCGGACCTCCTACAGTAGTGGTGCCGACGGCAGGGTCGTTCGGCCTTTCGGCGATGCTCCTGCTGCTCGGTCTCGCTGGCTGGAGAATACTCAGGAGTACAAACACCGTCTGACGAGCCGAGCCGCGGGACGCTGGCGTCGTGTCGCGTCGCGGTAGCGGGAGGAGCTTAGTGGTCCGGCTTGAAGGGGACAACGGGAGGGGAGAAATGAGTAGGACGGATCGGAGAAAGTTGATCGCTCTATAGCAGCTACGGCGAGACTCGAGATGTTCCTCAGGTCCCAGGACGATCCATACTACTTCCCGTCCGCGGGCCATGCGCCCTTCTCGCCAGCACGGTGTCCGAGTCAAGCTAACGATTCACGACCGAAGCGACTCACGAACAACACAAGCTGTCCGCTGCCAGCCGCTGGGAAGAACCCGGCGGCTTTGCCTTGTCCGAAGAGAGCCGAAGTAGGGCGATATTGGCGAACAAGCGCTCGACGAGTTGCTTAAGGACTACCGTCAGCCCAAATCGTGTGAGATCTTCAGAAATCAAGACTGCCCCGACACACTCTCAAACACTCGTGTGACACCTCCATCCGACAGTTCGCCGCCTTCACGGCTTCGCCAGATTCACAGCCCGCTCCAAGCAGAAGTTGACCCGTCTTCGAAACCATCTGCAAAGAGCTCACCAGAGGTCGATGGTGCGTCGTTGAGCAGCTGATCAGCGAAAGGGCAAACCCTACTGCCACCTTCAAGCGTGTAATACGAAGTGTTGCAGTTGGAGTCGTACTGCCCAATCCCAACATGGTGCGAGAACGATGTGAAGTCAAGTTGTGTCTCGTCGACCTCAACCCGCTGTCCATCAAAGAACATGGCGACATGGACGTGCGGCCCGGTCGACGCGCCGCCATTGCACAGCGCTTGAGCCTCGTCGTCGGCGTAGTTAGCAAGCCGATGGTTGCGGTTGACCTGCTGCATGTCGGCGACCTGAATGTTCTCCAGATGGTAGTAGGACGTTTCCCAACCATTGGGATGGATGACGCTCATGCTGCATGAGGACCAAACTCTGGCCGTGCCGACTTGAGTTGCGGCCACCCACCAAGCGGATACGTCTGCGCCCCAGTTACGAAACGCGCCCCAAAAGTCGAGGGCGTTGCGGGTGCCGCTCCCGGTGTCGCCGTGGGCACCCCCACCAGCCCAAGTGTCTTCGATTTCCCAAGGGGGCTGGAAGTAGTCGAACAGTGGTGGCCCACCACCGACAGCTCGAGCGTTTAACTTCGCTCGCGCAAGCTCTGGGGAGGGCCGCTCTTCGATGCCGTACGCGTTGCGCACTGCCTCGTATGCTTTCGAGGCTGCAAGGGCGGATGCCTTCTCTTCTTCGAGGACCGTGGCAAGACCCAGCGCGAGGTCGGCGACGGTGTCGAGGTTGTTGCGGTTGGAGACAGCGATCTCTCCCTGGAAGGCCCCCCTCACCAACGCAATCAAGACTCTTGGATGGACACCGGCTCGAGCCGCCCAGCTGTCGATTGCAGGTCGCAGCTCCATGAGTTCGGGCGCGTGTAGTTCCAGATGTGTCTCGGTGGAGAAAGTGAGCTTGTCTAGCGAGGTGTAGACGACTTGACTGTTGTGGACGACGATTGGTCCTTCGTAGGTCGCCAGGAGTGTTGGCCCACGGTAGGCCATCTCAGACGTCCAGCCGATTCCGGCAAACAGGGTGATCAAGCACAGGTAGATGGAGACGGACCTCCTGCGGTCACGCCTGACGCCGGCCAGTGAGTTGAGGAGATGACTCAGCGGGTCTCGGGTTTCGATCTGCATCTAGTCTCCAATGGGAATCTGGGCTTCTGCCCGCAGAGAGGAGGTGTGCTCCGCGAACTCCGGCATTCTGACATGCGCATGTTTCTCTGGAGCAGGTCGCGGTCGTCAAATCGCTCTGACGCTCAAAACCTCCGTCTCCGCCGTGGAGCTAGAATGGCGGTTCGTTCGAAGGTGGCTGGCGGCACGGCTCGATTCCGAAGGAGAAGGCTCAGCCGACAGCGCTTGGAATGCTAGTCGTGGTCCGCAGCGGCTTGGGTTTGTCTCGCTTCTTGCTGCTGTCGACTTTCCATCTCCGCCAGGATGCCCTTGCGTTCGTCGTCCCAAGCCTCGCCGGACGCAGCACGCGATTCTCGAGCCAACCGAATCGCCCGGACAAGATCACCTTGTCGATCAGCGAGCATCGCGGAGACGATCAAGACGTCGGGATCCGACGGTCCATACACCTCTGCAGCAATCGCTAGGGAGCTCTCTGCTTCTTCCAACGCACCGACCTGCAAAGCGTTGAACGAGTGGTTGAATGCTACGAACCCTTTGGTCGTCTTAGAGTCGATCTCTTTTGCCAGGTCAACCCCTCTACCACTTGTCTCGAAGGCTCGCTCAAGGTTGCCTTCCCGCTGCCAAGTCACCGCCAGATTTCCCAGGGTATGGATGGCCAGTTGCCGCGCACCGACCTGATCGTAGAGATCGAGAGCCCGCTCGAAGTGCAGTCTTGCCCGATTCCCGTCCTCCATCGCTGTGTACAGAACGCCTAGACTATTGTTGGTCATCCCACTGAGATAACGAAAGCCCTGATCCTGCTCCAGACTCAACGCTTCAGTCAGCAGTTGCTCCGCTCGCTGCACATCCCCCTGCTCCTCCGCCAACACGCCTAGTGTGTGCAGCGAATGGGCTTCTGCCATCCGATCGCCCAAGTCCCTTCTAAGGTCTAGCGCCTCACGGTAATAGCGCTCAGTTTCCTCGAACTTCTTGGCCCTTAGGGCCACGTCTCCGAGACGCACCAAGGCCGCTGCCTCGTCCTCTCGATATCCTCGTTCTCGGCTGAGCGAGAGAACCTCACTGGCAAGTTCAGAAGCCTGCTCCGATTCTCCGCGCTGGTAGGAAACGGTCGAAAGGGTACGTAGCGCTGCGACCTCTAGTCTCGCCTCCGTGCCGGCTCGAGCTGAGAGGAGAACTGCTTGTGCAAGCTCTGCAGACCGATCGAACTCGGCCAGCTCTGAATGGGAATTGGCAAGTTGGAGCTGAGCCCAGTGCATTTTCGGGTCGACATCGATCGCAACCTCGAAGTAGTGCTGAGCTCCCTTCGCACCATCAGTGCGCAACTCCTCAAGTCCTGACGCATAGAGTCGATTGGCAAAGGGACTGTACGAGAAACGATCTCGCAGATCGGAGAACTCGGCATCCGGCCGCAATCGTCGAATCAAGCTCGCGCTTAGATCCCTGGCAAGAGCCGTCGGCTCAGTGCCCTCCAAAGTCCACTCACTCCGTGCTCCGTTGATGTTGATTGCTCGCGACTCGAGGCTCAGTGATTCGCCGGATAGCCGGAGGACAGGGAGAATCGCAAGCTCAGCACCAACGTCAGCACCGAAGTCACGCAGCTCCTCGATCGAATGTTCCAGTAACGGCAGATCACCGGCATCATTGATCAGTCGATCCACTGACTCGGGGCGCACGGTCTCGATGCCTTGGGCATCATCCAGAGTCTGCAGAACCATCGCCCAAAGACCGCGCTCTACCCAACCGAGGCTCTCGCGCCCGGTGTCATTAACAATCGGCAGCACTAGGACCCGCCCTTCTTGTCCCGCTGCGATCAATGGTGGTGCGGTCGAGAAGCGACCGCCCAACCAAAGCGCTAGAACGACGAGTGTAAGAACCATCGCAGCGAGGCCAGACCACAGAACCTGCCGACGGCGCCGGAGGGGCTTCTTCTGACATGACCTGAGTGCAGCCAGAGCCTGAGAAGCGGTCGGGCGATCAAGCGGGGAGTGTTGCTTGAGTTCATCAAGCAGTGTCGCAATTTCGGGTTGCAGTCCATCCAGGTTACGACACTCTCCAGTCTGAACGCGGAACAGCACCTTGCCCGGCGCCGTGCCGGCATATGGGTTTTCGCCACTCCACAGCTCGTGGAGAACTAGCCCAAGCGTAAACATATCGCTCGCGGTAGTCACCGGCTCGCCACGCGCCTGCTCCGGACTCATATAGACAATCGTGCCAACCGCGCTTCCTTGGCGCGTTAGACTTGCATCAGCCCGTGGATCAAGTCTCTCCTTGGTTCTGTTTGGAGAATGTTCAGGGCTCCGTTCCAGAGAATGTTGGGCTTCGGTCGCGGCCGCCATCTCCTGCTCTATGTCGATCGACCGAGCAATACCAAAGTCCAGCACCTTGACCGATCCGTCGGCAAGTATCATGACGTTGTCCGGCTTCAGATCGCGATGCACGATGTGTTGGCCGTGTGCTGCGACCAGTGCCGACGTCAACGCAACGGCGATGGCGACCCGCTCGTCCTCTTCCATCGAGGACTGGTCCGCTGCAAGGCGCTCTCGAAGCGTCTCGCCGCTCAAGAACTCAAGCACCAGGCAATCGCCCTCCGCTCGTTCGAGCAGGCCGTAGACCCGGCAGATGTTCGGGTGATCGAGCTTCGACAGCAGCCGAGCCTCACGCTTGAATCGAACATCGGCCTCGGCGCTCAGACCGTACTCTGGCCGGATCGTCTTGATAGCTACACGACGCTCAAGAGCTGTATCCCAGCCTCGATACACATCGCCCATGCCGCCACGACCAATCAAGGCTTCCACTTTGATGTTTCCGAGGCGCTGGCCAATCAGCGTAGCGCTGTTCGGAGGCTGCTCCAACACCTCCGTGGAGCGGTCGTCGTCATCGCCGCGACCTGCTGATGTGCCCTGGGCGATCAAGACAGCGCCTTCCAAGTCGTCCACCATCCGGGTCTCACGATCCGTATGGCGCATGAGTGCAAGCAGCTCCGCGCGC
The DNA here is from genome assembly GCA_029263415.1 of Acidobacteriota bacterium. Lineage (GTDB taxonomy): Bacteria > Acidobacteriota > Thermoanaerobaculia > Multivoradales > Multivoraceae > JAJCXN01. Next base: position 112,174 of record JAJCXN010000003.1, on the reverse strand, counting down.
ACCTCGTCATCGTCTGCACAGGCAGTGCTCGGAAAGCTCTCCCAGCGGTCTTTCGGCAACATGCACAAGCGCCCATAGAGCTCATTAAGCCTGGCGAACTGGGCTGGCGTCATCGGGACCCGACCTCCCTGGACACTTGAACGGGCAAGTGGAGGATCATTGCAGTGTCATTGCCATTGTACGCAATGAGGGACTTGCGCACAGCTACATCGGGCACGTTGGGGCCCTACTGGAGCCTCGAATCAGCCAGCCCTTGGTCTGATGAAGAAGACAGCGCGGCTTGCCAGACCTCGCACCATCCCGCTGTCACTCTCAATGATGCGGGCCTCAGGGCACCGCCTTTGATGCAATCAGGAAGCTGATGAAGCGTGGAGGGGGTCGGAGTCTTCTACAAGAGCAGGACTTGACCCCGGGAGGGTGATCAACAATGGACATCCGCTTCATCTGACTCGACAACTTTCCGCTGCGTCGCCCCGATTGCGAGCCGAAAAGAGATCGTGCAACCCCGGTCGGGACGGTTTACAAACCCTGTCAGCTACCGCCGATCACAGCTCCGCCTCATCCACTTGTGGAGCCTTCAGCAGAAATGTGAGCAGCGAGAGCCTCGCTACGAAGCAACGAGACCGAGTCTTCGACGGGCCTGTGCGCCAGCGAATACAACTGTGAATGAAGCTGCCGACGCGTCGCATTTGAGCCCGAAAACCAGGCGCTAGCAGATGAATGTCGCCACTTAGTCGGACGCGCGCCAATCCGTCCTTCACGCCTAGGCTCGTGGTGCCGGACCGTTCGTTGATTTGACCGGGGACCCGAGGGTAAGAAATGATGCGTCAAGGATGACCAGCCGCCCAAGCATTCCCTGGACTGTTCGACTACTTGAACTTGTCGGTTGCGCCTTCCTGTTCCTCGTCTTGGCGAAGCACTTTTGGAACTTCGATCTTCTGCCTTCGACTTCACTCGAGTCGTTCTGGATCGCGCCGGTGATCGCAGGCTTGCTACTGATGGCACCAGCGTTCTTTCATAGAGTTCAGTCTCAAGTACGCATGCCCCGGTCTGAGCCCCTAAGCACTGACCGCATCAAGGAACTAGGTGACCCGGTCGCTGAAACCACTGATTGGTCTCCACTCCACAGCGGAGGGAGTTCCTTTCCGATCCAAAGGCTTGTCGAAACGTCGCCTATGCGCCTGGAGTTTCGGGCCACGCGAGAGGCCCTGCGATTTTGCTTGATCTTTGGTGCCACCGGAGTCTTCTTCCTCGCGCTTGCCTTAGTTGGCGCCGTCCAGTCGATCGCTTACGTTGCCTGGATGTGCTCGCTGCTTGGTCTCCTCCTGGTCGGAGCCGGCGCGCGGATGGCCAGAAGCGCTTTGCAGCCTCGCGTGTTCGATCGGGAACTTGGTCTGTATTGGAAGGCCAAGCAGCCGCGCGGATTGAACGCCGACGATTCGGAGAACGATCAGGAGAAAGGGAGAACCCTAAGACGCCGACAAAATAGCGTTGCTCTTGCGCAGATTCACGCAGTTCAAGTACTTCAGAAAACAATCGACTCGCACGACGGTGATATCGCCGGGTCGGGCCCGTACGCCAGTTTCGAGATCAATCTAGTCCTGCACGACGGCTCGCGTCTCAACGTGTGCAGCCACGGCGGAGGCTGCGGTCCGATCTATGCCAACGCAAAGCGCCTCGGAGACTTCTTAAACGTCCCCGTATGGGATGCCTGACACAAGCAGCCTGCTGGGAAGTAGTCTGCCGGGTCAAATCGCTTGGATAGTTCGGAGAGAAAGTACAACGTTCATTTGATTGAGCCATCGTGGTGCCTGGCATCTTGGACCAAGACGCACCCCGTCGCTTCTCTCGACCCGTTGGGCTGTTCTGGTTAGGAGTGTCGCCAACAGGCCGAGACGCGAGACCCAGCTCTTCCCAGGCGCCACGTCGGTCGCCAGATAGTCGATTCTTTGTTTGGTTGTGGAGGCCTCAAACGGCTAGGCCCGGGTTCCGGACCAACTGCCAGCTGTTCTTATGGAGGCGGCACGCCGCTAGCTCTGAGGACACGCCGGGCGGGATGAAGCATCCTTGGGGAATTCACACAACGCCTGAGGCACTCCTTCACGCGGGCGGCTGAGGCATGGTGGTAGCAGCTGAGCCATTCATCCTTCATGAGCTTTCACAGTTTCCAAGGCTCTCATGAGTCGGCATGCGCAACCTGCCGAAGACTCACGAGCTCAGGTGAGCCGTTTCAACGGGATACGTCAACGCGACCTCCGCAGGGGAACGCATCCGTTCGGCCCACCGAAACGGGGAAAGTGCCCGCCGGATTGAACCAGCGATCGTTGGCCTGCGTCGATATTTGGCTCACGGTGATTTCGGTCTCTTGTCCTGACCCGCGCACCACTTAGCGGGCCGATCCTCGCCGAGCTCGCATCCATCGTGATCCGTGGAGTTAGCGCCGAACGACGATTCTGATCGGTCCTTTATGCTAGGCCGTTCGTTAGCAGAGCTCTGTGCGCACAATCTCTCTAGACAAGTCGCCTTAGACAAATGGACGAGCCAAATCACTGGAACGCTTCGCAGAGAAAGTGCGCGCTCGAAATCCGACTGCGCAGCAACTTCCTTGGGCGCAGCGTTGATCGCCTCGAGCTAGTGGATCGGCTACTGGATGATCGAGTTGGCACCCTGGTTGACCCCGATGGGGCTTGCATGCTCTGAACTATTGCCAAGCAACCACCGAGCCGAATTCGAATCCGTCGCTGAAGATCGGGACAGCATCACAGACCTCCGCTCCACCAAGGGCTATTGTGTAAGCAGCGCCCTGAGTGCTGGTACTGCTCCAGTTGACCACGGGATCACCGGGAACGAGCGGCCCATGCAGGGCTTGGGCGGCGTTCAAATCGAAAATGAGGTTTCCTGCGCCGTTCTGCGGCTCATCCGGAAACGCGTTAATAGCAAGCAGGAGCTCCCCGGAAGGCAGAAGAGGGCTGTTGAGCGTTGTTCCCGGGAAGTTCGAGGAACTCATGAGGGTCGAGCCAAACCCTCCGGACGGTGTGTCATCGTTGGCTGAGAGGCCAGCCCCGGATGGCGACAAGACAAACATCCGGGTGTCCCAACCGGCCGACGCGCTCCCGTCATCGAAGGGACTGGTGGTGGCGTAGAAGAGACTCGGGTCCGGGATCTTGATGCAATAGATATCGACCGAGTCGTTGAGTGACAGGGCGCCTTGGATCGCAATCAGCGATCGGCCGCGCTCTGCGGGACTGCCCGTGGCTTGGGGATTGGTGTGATCTCCGGCGTCGTCGGTTTCGATGAATGTCAGGGCGGGAAGGGTGGAGTAGTCGCATTGGGCGCCAACCGCGCCCGGCCCCGTGATACTCGTAGTGTAGGTGCCGTCATCCATGGTCGAAAAGCTGGCCACCTGGTGGGCCGGATCGAACAACAGTGTTGTTCCGGAGACACTACTGATGCCGTCGAGCTCAATTAGGCCTGGGAACGCGCTAGCTGTGGAAGCAAGGGTGCCAAAGTTGTCATCGACTGCGTTGTACAAGACGTTCGTGGCGTCGACTCGGATCTGCCAGTTGATTCCGACGGTGGGGGGATTTGGCGTGGAGGTGATGGTACAGGTCGGCGGTGCGAACGTGGCCGTCAGCTCGCAGGTTGTACCACCGATGCCGCTGGCCAGTGTGTCAACTTCATAGGCAACGTTGGAAACCGACGTGGCCGGTGTGCCGTCGCCTTGGGTAGAGACGTCGATTACTGTTTGTGTCCCGGTGGCGGAGTGAGCGAGCGAGTATCCGTCGGAGCCGATGATCATGATGGTGTCGACGGCTGAGGAGTGTGGAATAGTGAACCTCAGGTTCGCGCCGATCCCCCCCGCCGCCGCGTCTAGGTAGTCGTGTTCGATAGCCGTGCCAGAGTCACCTCCTATTAGGTCGAGTACCGTGGCTCCCGAACAGTTCTCTGCCTGGGCTGGGGTGGCCCATAGCGGGAACGTCGATAGAAGGAGCGCGAGCAACGAAGTCGCCGCCGTGCGCGGTGGTGGAGAATTGGTCGGAGTATGGAGGGGCATGTTCAGGTCCTTATGGTCATGTGTTGGCTTAAGTCTGATCACGCCGTAATCATGAGATGTCCGCCACATGAGATGAAGAAAAGTGCTCTTTCTGTCACGAGCGCGGCCGGGCTGAGCGTGACCACCCGCCCGTCTCCTATGTCGGCACCTCCACAGAACTCGGTACTGGCACATAACGTCCGTTGTACCCAGCTGGGCAGAGCGCGTGATCGGCGACCGGCTATCGGGCGATGCGCATTGTGAACAGAGAGGACTATCCTGAGCTTGTAGGCCTCTACCTTTCGTAGATCGCGGGGCAACGCCAAGTCGAGCCGTTTGACGCCGTCGCAGATCTTGCGGCTTCAGCAGAACATCCTGTCTACGTGACGCTAGATGCCATCAAAAGAGTGGGAGGTTTGTTCGCATGAGCCGGACTTCGCAACCCTAATTCGGCAACCTCCACGCGCTGCGACTCCGCGCGAATCTCTGGGCAAGCTCAACATCCTTGTGGGCTTTGGTCATCCTTTTAGAGTTGCCTCAACCTCTCAGCTGCCCGACCAAGAAAACGCTGATGCCTCCTTTGCGCAAGAGTGAGGCGCTGGGCTTTCACCCAACGCCTCACTCATCGATGCTCCGATCCTGGATGCTAGCGATCGAGGCGGTAGCTAACGTTGGAGTTGCGACTCGGCATGGAGTAGTCGTAAGAAGCGATCTTCTTGTTGCCAAAGTAAAACTCGACCTTGTACTTCCCACCGGCGGCGGCCGCATCTGAAAAGTTCACACCGCGAGAGGAATACTCCTCCTTCGCCACAGTCTTTCCGTAGCTGTCCTTCAAGTAGACCATTAAAGGAGTGGAAACTTTGACCATCAAGTCATAGTTCCTATCGCCGCCTCCGGAGGTCGGGCTCCCGCCACCATTGGTGCCGCCGTTCGCAGTGTCGAGGTCGATGTCGATGCTTTGGTCGCGATCAAGCCTAGCCAACTCGTAGCTCGTCACTTTGGTGTTCATTCTGTAGACGTCAATGCGAAAGGGCGCAGCTTCGGATTGGAGCCCCTTGAGGTTGGCTTGACCGTTACCGCTGCTGCGAACGTTCTTCACTTGGCGATTGCTCTTGTCGTAGGCGCGAACGAAGTAGCCGTTGCCCCGAGTTCCGCCGCTCTCCTTGAGCTTCACCTCTACGTCATAGCCACCGCCAGCGAAGGGGTCCGCGTTCTTTCCGCACTTAGTAAACGTGAAGGTGACGATCTGGTCGCTGCCGCCGTTCTTGTTGAACTGCCTTGTTTGGGTTCCACAGTCTTTTGAAACGGCGGTGATCGTGTACGGCCCTACGACGTTGCTCGGCGGAATCTTCGAGAACCGGCGACCGGTGGCGCCGTTGATCGTTCCTTGCTTTGGGAAGCGCACGTAGCGATCGGTTCGCTGTGGCTCGATGGTGACCTGAACACCTCGCATCGCATCGTTGCGGTTGTTGTTGATCTCAAACGACTTCACCGTAAGATTGCGGTAGGTCAAAGGGATCGGGTTGTCCTGCGCGACGATCGGTGCGGCCGAGCCGACCAAAGTGCACAAGAGTGAGATCAAGATCATGGTTCTTGCCAGGGTCGAGTACGACCCAGAGAGTTGCTGCTTGTTCATTTGGTTCTCCAATGAGTGTTGGGTGAGATGCGCAAACAGATCCCGTCGCTTGATGCTTGGTGCCGATCAGCTTGCTCTCCTTAAAACAGACGCACAGCACCCACTCGGACCGTCACGATGACTCCAGCTTCTCCCAGTCGTCTTGGAGAGAACTACACCATCTTCTTGCCGCTGACCTTTGACCTGACGCGGGTCGCGGATGGCAACTTGCCCTTCTTCTTCGACCAGGATCGACCGGCACGGTACGGCGTCGTCAAGCGCCATGGCGACCACAACGACATTCATTGGTTCGAAGGACCGCCGTGCTACATGTTTCACACGCTCAACGCCTTCGAACAAGGCAACGAGATCATCCTTGTTGGCTGCCGCAACGAGAGCACCACGACTGCAGCGCCTCCCGGTCATTTCGACCAAGACCCAGGGCACTCTCAGTTGTGACGTCGCAAGAAGACGGTGACGTTGCACGCATGCATCGCTGGCGCTTCGATCTGGTGGCAGGCACCGTCAAAGAAGAACCCATCGACGACGCTCCCGCTGACTTTCCGCGCCTGAACCCGGCCCACCTAGGACGGTCCTCACGATTCGGCTACGCCGCCCGATTCTGTCCCGACCTTCCAGGCACACCGCTGAGCTTCGACGGCGTCATCAAGTACGACTACCAGACCGGCACCAGCACCACCCACGTCTACGGTAAGCAACGCTACGCAGCCGAGGCAGTGTTCGCAACGCATCCAGACCCAACCGCAGAAGATCATGGTTGGCTGATGACCATCCTGAGAGACGAGGCCGAGGGTCGCTCGGAGCTCATTGTGCTCGACGCGCAGAACCTAGATGTAGAGCCCGTCGCCCGCGTGATTCTTCCGCATCGGGTTCCCTAGGGCTTTCACGCGGACTGGGTCGATGGGCGGTGCTTTTCTGGGGGCTGATCCGGAGCGTTACAAAGAGTCGCTACCGGCCCAGGGTGAGACGGGAACGCGTGTGGAGAGGATCGCTGCTGAGTCGTTCCGTTCATGACCGGTGGCGGCGCCAGAGCAGCGCAAACACAAGAGCCGTCACCGTCAAGCCGAGGAGAGCGAACGGGCGCAGGCGTTGCAACCACAGCCGGCGATCGAGGTGTCGGCGGCATTGCTCGAGCTGACCGCGATAGCGATCGGCGCGCAGCGCCAATCGATCGGCAACGGTGAGCAGGCCCGGCTGGTCGCGGTAGCTGCGGCGTTTGAAGCCGCCCGCACCTTCGTGGTAGGCGAGATAGAGACTTCTAGCGTCACCGGCAGCAAGGTGAAGCTGTTGTCCCAAACTGTTCAGGTACCACCCGACGAAGTCGACCGCGTCTGCAAAACGGTCACGTCGAGCGTCGCGTCCGCTCTCAGCCAAGTATTGTTGCCAGGTTCCGTCGACCACCTGGGCGTAGCCGAACGCGGTGGACGGCCGCCGCCACGGAATGAAGCGCAGCAGCTGCCTTCGGGCTGGGCGGGCACGGGCATGAAAGCCGGACTCCTGATGAATCACCGCCATGATCAACGGTTCTCCGACCTGCCAGTTCTCTGCGGCGAGGCGTGCGTGGCGATACCAGGAGAGCCGCTCGTCAAACAGTTGGCAGAGATCCTCCGTGGCTTCTGGCGGCGGTACCGTGCACCGCACCGGCCCCCACAGCACGATGACGATCGCGGCCGTTGCCAGTGCGAGAAGCGAGCTGCCGGGGTTGCGCTGGAGGTAACGCCAAAGTGCCACGAGTGGGCGGGGCCAACCCCGTTTGCTTCGGCTGAGAGAGCGAATTTTCTTCGAACGGGACACTGGCCCAGTTTAGTAGTTGGCGTAGTCGTCGACAGGCATCTAGTGGTTGTCGGTGGCGGTCAAGCCTTCACCTAAGAGGGGGCTCTTGCAGGGTGGCGCATCCGGAGGGACCTGCAGTTCTGACCTTAAAGGGGCAACTCGACCATCAGTGTCTTGCTTGGTATTTGTCGGCTGCCGCGCCCTGTTTCGAGCTTGCGCCTCTACGTGAAACCGAGAAGCGAGCAGACCGTCGATGACCAAGAATGGCTGCCTGCCGCACCCACAGATCAGAAAGGACACGAACCACGCATTGCCTTCGTCTCTTGGCGTCAATGAGCTTTGCCCTCATCCTGCTTGGTGTACCGAATACGGCCGCAGCGCAAGATCGCTGGACCGTGGTGTCCTGCGGTCAGCTGCTGGACGTTGAGGCGAAACAGACGCTACGGAATCAGCAACTGCTGATCAGGAACGATCGGATTGAGGCGATTGGTCGTACCGTCAACGCTCCCAATGAGGCGGACCGGATCGATCTTTCTGACCAAGTGTGTCTACCCGGCCTGATGGACATGCACATCCATCTCTTCATCGACACCACCGGTCAGACCGTAGATCAATCAGCGCCCACGCAGTCGAGCGCTTACAACGCCCTGATGGGCCTGCGCAACGCGCAAACGTTGCTTGACCTTGGTTTCACCACGATCCGCGTTCCCGGGGACATGGACTACCACTATGCAGGCATCGAACTGCGTAACGCGATTGAGCGCGGCGAGCATCGTGGGCCACGGATGAAGGTGGCGCCGCATGCGATTAGTCCGCTCGGTGGCCATGGAGATTTCAACTCGTACGCAGCCGATCTTCCGCATGTAGTCGTGGGACCTAAGATTGCGGATGGCGTGGATGGAGTGCGCCGTGCGGTGCGCGAGGAGATCAAGTACAGCGCAGACTGGATCAAGGTCATGGCTAGCGGTGGGGTGATGTCGCAGCACGATGACCCCGAAGTGGCCGCCTATAGCGATGAAGAGTTCGTGGCCATGGCCGAGGAAACCCATCGGCATCGCAAGAAGATCACTGCCCACGCGCACGGTGATGCAGGCATTCGCGCCGCAGTAGAAGCGGGCTTCGACTCCATTGAGCACGGCACCATGATGTCGGCGGAGACTGCCCGGCTCATGGCGGAGAAGGGCACCTATTACGTGCCGACCGTCTACGTGGTGGACTGGATTCTCGAGCGCGGCGCGACCGGTGGCATCTCTGCTGACAACCTGGCCAAGGCAAAAGTCGTAGCAGCGCAGCATGGCAACTCGATTCGTCTGGCAGGCGAGAACGGCGTTCGCCTAATCATTGGATCTGATCCGATCTTTCCAATGGAAGAAGCCATCCGTGAGTTCACCGCATTGGCTAAGCGAGTGCAGGACAACTGGACAGTGCTTCAGGCAGGCACGATCAATCCGGCCACCATGTTAGGCCTCAACACCGAGCTCGGCAGTCTTACGGTTGGAAAGATCGCAGACCTGGTGGCGACACCGCGTAGTCCGATCGAGCGGATGGAAAACATTGAACGAGTGAGCTTCGTTATGAAATCTGGTGAGGTCACTCGTGATGATCGCCAGTAGGAATCGAGAGATTGTCGCAGGGCCTCTCTGCAGGCTTCGAGTGTCGAGCGGGCCCAGGATAGAACAGTAGAAGTGCAGGGCCTGAGTCGATCGACCTGGAGCAACCCAGCACTCAGATGATGAAGACGTCGCGGATATCGGAGGGAGAGCGTTTGTCAGCTATGAACGGGTCCAAGAGAGCGGGGCAGACCAGAAGGCTGCGCTCTTGTGTAGTAGCCAGCAGTAACCTTTCTTTGGACGGCTGATCGAAGAACACGGATCGTGAGGACCTGAAATACTCGTCGCGAATGTTCACCAACAAACCCGCTCAATCGCAGACTGTCCGGGCCACTCAGAGCCTCGAACATCCTGGCATCACTTGGAAGGGCATGCAGTTTGGCACTGCGTGATCCAGTATCTAAGGCGAGAGGCTTCGCGCGACGCATGCGTCCGTTGATGGTCATCGCGAACAGAAGGTTGCGCGGACCGTTCGATCAGCCAACGTTCATTCATGCGGCTCGCACCCTTCAGGAGACCGCTTTAAGCAGCGACTCGATCAAAGAGAAGACTGTGGCGTTGTGGCAAATGGAGAGGCTGGGTTTCGCGCACTCCCGCTTTGAAGGAGTCGGCAACATCCTGAGCGACCCTGCCATTCCCCGTGAAGTCCTACCGATTGCTCACGTTGGACTTGGAGCTGCGGCGATGGAAGTGTCACAGTTTGCGCGCGACAAGGCGCTGACCTTCCTCGACGAGCGAGCGCACCCTGCGTATCGGATGTTCGCTTTGGAAATGCTCGGTTGCTTGTGGGCCGTGCATGAGCAGGCGCCGTTTCGGCTGATGTTCCAGCTCGTTTCGAGATCGAAGATTCGGTCTTTCGAGGTGCCCGCCTGGGATGCGTTCACGGAGCAGTTCACTAGGGAAGAACAGCGAGTGATTGCTCACGGGGTCGGTCGCACTCTTTACTTTCGGAGCTTCTCGCTGGGTGCAGCGCTAGACGAAGCGATTAGCCGAAGTTCACTCGACAGCGGGGCGGCGGCGCAAGGGATTGCATTTGCGTACTCGCTAGTGAACTACAACGACATGGCGAAAACGCTCGGGCTCGGAGGAGAGATTGAGAACGGTGAGGCTCGCCAGGGGTTTAGCAATGGGCTGGTCATGCGCTTGCGTTCTGGGAATGGCACTTCCCACGGTTCTTGGATTCACTAACACTGAACTGCAGTAGAGCCGAGAGGCGTTGTCTTGACGCTCGAAAGATCGTGGATCAAAGCCAAGCGGTCGGTGCCCTGGTTGCATTTGCGGGTGAAGGGGACACGTAGAACGACACGGTGTGAATGAGCGAGGGCTCTATCCCGTAACGTCCTTCTTGGTGAGATCGACTAGGACACGCAAACGCTATCCAAGCGATGGTCAGGCCACTACGCGCCTTCGTTGTAGAGGCGTCCGACCTCATTCTTCCTCGTGGAATCGATATCGTGCACAATGCTCGTGAGGGTCGCGGCCAAGCCTTGGGGCCGCGACGGTCGGATCAAAATTTCGCTGAGGCTTTCTTGGTGAGGCGGGAACAATGAAAAGACGTTTTGGCGGCTGCATCTATCTCTTTCTCGTCGGCGGCTTCCTCATGCTGATGGGTGGTTGGTTCGCACTTGGAGAAGTGGGTGCAAATCTGCCTGGCATCGAGCAGACCTGGCCAGTGTTTCCTTTGTTCGGCAGCGTCTGCTTCCTGGTCGGCTACCTGCTCGAGCGAAAGAACTATGGGCTTGTCCTGCCGGGCGTCGCTGCCGGCCTGGTGGCATTGTTCTTCTTCCCTTTTTCCCTCGGCTGGTGGTCCTGGGACAGGATGGACGTGCTGTGGCCCGTCTTCCCGCTGATCGGCGGTCTGGCTTTCATCGCAATGTGGGTGGCCGCGGGACTGCGATACGGCGGGCTGCTCGTGCCGGCTTTTCTCGGTATAGGAACAGGACTCATCGGTCTTGCGATGACGCTGACTCCGTTCAAGAACGTCATCACTGCAGTGGGTTGGCCCATCGCCTTTCTCGCTGCTGGCGCCACGCTCCTGCTCTTGCCGTTCGCACTACTCATCGGCGCCATCGCGCGGCGAATCGCTAGGTAGCTGTACCCATCGTCGGGGCCTCGTTGATGTCTGCCCGGAAACTCCGAGAGAGCAAGGAAGGGGTCAGCGCCTTCTATGCCACCTTCCAGACCAGTCGGAAGATCGCCAGGGCTGTCCATGGCGTCCCATTTGCCGAATCTAGAGGTGGAAGTAGATGAGGCAGCCCTGCTACTCCGTGGACGTCGCCGGAGCTCTTGAGTGAACATCACCGCACCTCGACTCATCTTTTGACTTGGTGACCGAGACCAAAGTGTTCTAAGCCTATGCAGAGAACGATTCGTTTCGACCTGACCGAGATCAACGAGCTGGGTTGGGCCCTCACCGCAGACGACACGATGAAGAAGACGAATCCGATTGACAGACGCAACTAGCCGCCACTCGAATCAAGCGGCTGCATCGGCACGATTCCTTCCAAAGCCCTCTGGAACTGGTCGAGCGTTTGGAACCGATTCGCGGGATCGGTTGACAGGGCCTTAGCAACCACATCGCTGAGTTGAACAGGTATATCCGGTCGAGCAACTCGCAAGTGTGGCGCGGCTTGGTTCACTCTCAACGCAAGCATGTCGCTAGCTGATCGTGCTTGAAACGCGAGTTGACCGGTGAAGACCTCGTAGACTACGAGCGCCAGCGAATAGAGATCGGAACGTTCATCAATTTGCTGTCCAGTGACTTGCTCCGGCGCTGCGTACGCAGGTGTGCCCAGGAACATACCGTTGCGGGTGATACCCGGACCCCATTGAAGCCGAGCGAGCCCAAAATCCGTAAGTTTCGGTTCGCCGCTCAGGTCGACCAACACGTTGGACGGCTTGATGTCACGGTGCAGCACTTGGTTCTGGTGCAAGGCGGCAACGGCTGACGCGAGCTTGGTCGCGAGCGCGAGTCCGCGTTGGAGGCCAAAGGGAGCGTCCTCAGCAATCAACTGGGAGAGGTCTGCTCCTTCTACATACTGCATGGTGATGTAGAGCCTCTGACGATCCTCCCCAAGATGAAAGACCCGCAGAAGGTTGGGATGAGAGAGCTCTCGGGTTAGGACGACTTCGCGACGCAAACGCTCCACTGAGTCATCGTCGGAGCACACTTCGCGCCTGAGCAGTTTCACTGCCACGGTGGCCTTGAGCATCGCGTCGCGGGCACTGTAAACATCACCACTGGAGCCTGATCCGAGCCGCTTGATGAGTTCGTAGCGTCCATCAACGCAGCGCTCGTTTCGGGACTCGATTCGGTGCGTGGCGGTCGATGAGGAGGTCGGACCTAGCGAAGCTACGGCTGCTCCCGCTCCTCCTTGAGGATTCGGCTGCCCAGGCTGCTCGGACAGGGCCTCGAACCAAAGCCTGAAGAAGTGGTTTGGCAGACGGTACTCGCCGGGGCTGGACTGGGAGACAAACCCAAGATACTCGAGCCGTTGCAGGTTGCCCTGCAGCGAGGTCGACCCGAGAGCTAGCTGCTCTTGAATCTGGTCGGCGCTAACACCAGGACTTCGGGCCACGATTCCCAGCAGCCGCTTTTCTGTGTCGCTCACCATAGCGAGGTCAGAGGCGAAGAAGAAACTGATCATCTGGTCATTGGCAACCGCAGCCACCGCTCGCTCGGCATCGCCCAACTCAAGCACACGCTCACTCAGAACCTGCAGCAGGTAGGGGTGGTTGTTGCACAGTCTGCAGATCTCCTCAACAGAGCTGTCATCGAGCTGCGGCTGGGAATTTGGCGGCAGCTGAGACTGGCGGACTAGAGAGCTCGCTTCTGAGATTTTGAGCTCTCGCACGACCAATGGGGGCGTAAAGCCGGACAGAAAGGACGTAGCCATTGGATCGTCTGACGCCAGATTCCACAGCCTCACTGTCGACGCGAGCACGGTGCGCACGTTCTCCTTGGTTTGCAAGGCGCGCCCGAACCGACTCAGGAATCGAGGGTTGCTGTTGCGCAGATCGCCGAGCTCTTCGGCTTCGTCGCACAAGACCAGCAACGTCATGTCACGGCTCGACAGCACTCGTCGCAAGTTCGCAAGAGCCCTAAACAAGTCCTCGTCGTCGATTGCGTCCGGGTCGATGCCTTCGCGTTCGAGCAGATCGGCTGCATCCAACACAGCATCACGGAAGCCCTCGTGCACATCTTGTTCACTCTCTGTGCCTTGAAAGTCCCAGAAGATCGGTAAGTAGCGGTGGTCTGCGGGGCCAAAGGTACTGCCTTCTTGAGACGCCAAGTACTCAATCTGCTTGAGGATGGAGGTCTTTCCAATTCGGCGAGTACCAAGCAACCACAAGCAATTTCGATTGCCGCCGAGGATGCTCTCTACCAGCCCCACACGTCCATAGAAGCGCTCTGCTCGGACCCATTGACCAACGACATAGGGATGCAGCGCCATGACTAGAGGCCTTCCGCTTGGCAGGTCGCGTCAACGTCGCTTAAGGAGATGCGCGTGCGGCGCTCCTCGTGCATTCGATCCACCAGAGATGCACAGAGTCGTTGGATCAGGTAGGGCTTGCTAGTAGTCCGTCGGATGATCTCCTGCGCGACGTCTTGTTCGAAGTTGAACACGCCTCGAACCGGTGCCTCGATCAGAGACTGCGCCTCTTTGGAGTCGAGCGGTTTGACTTCGATCTCTTGAAAGAAGTTGTACCAAGGACTGCCTTCGCGCTCCCATTGCTTCTTGATAGAAACTCCAGAAACGACGGTGGATAGGTTGTCGGCAAACGCTCGCATGAACAGACTGCGCAACCGTTGGTTCACTCGTGGGTCGTAGTCGTTGAGCTCGTCCACTTCGTCGATTAGCAGCACCAGCTTGACCTTGCGACTTGTACTCTCGTTGAGAAGTTTAAGCACGGTACTCATGTCTTTGACCAGATCTCTGTACCCGTACTCGTCACGAGTTGGAGCAAGCTGCGGTTGGATTCCAGGCAGCTTCGGGCCAAGCTCGTGGAAGATTTCGCCGGCAACGGTTGCGAAGAAACGTTCCTGGGGCACACCTTGCAAGTCGATGAAGACGGGAAAGAACTTGTGGTCCGGATCGTCAAGTTCACTCAGCGCACGCTTCAGTTGGTGTTGGAACGAGGTCTTGCCAATGCGCCGCTCTCCGTAGAGCATGATGCAGTTGTTAGGCACGCGACGCAGAACATAGTCGAGCAACTTTTTGCGTCCGAAAAAGCGCGCCGCTTCGAGAATGGGAGCGCCTGCAACATAAGGGTTGAAGCGGCCCCGAAGCAGTCGGTTGCGACGCCTTCTTCGCTGCGCGACCAACAGAGCGAGGACAAGAAGGAGCCCCGATGCGAGACTTGTGTACCACCATCCGGCGCGGTACCAAGGCGCCGAATAGATATACGAGAACGGTCTTGTGTGCGTTTCGGACGACGGCGTCACAGCTTCGAAGAGGTAATGAGAGGTGCCCTTGGGGATCGTCGTTTGCCAACGGAACTCGGTGACCCAAACGCCCCTAACCTCGCGCGAACTGCTGCTCATCTCTCCCGCTTCGTGTCCAGAGTCAGTCACGCGAACGCCGACGGTTCCGCCGTGGTAGACCGAGCCGGTGAGCAAGACCTCACGGCTTCTTGAGGTTGCCGCGTGCGGGGTGGCTGAACTCGCTGCCGGATCGGGCCCGGAGTCGTCCATTGCCGCCATATCGAAGACGATCACTGGTGGCGCGTTGAGCGGGTCGCTCAGGTTCGCGCCGAGGTGCTGGTATGCCTGAGCGATCCGTCGCAGCGCAACCTCGTCGGTCGCGTCATAGGCGAGAATCTGGTGAAGGACCGCCAGACTCTGATCAAAGCGCCCAGCTTCGAAGTGTTCGTCTGCCTCTGCGGAGAGTTGCTCGAGCGTTCGTTGTCTGTCAGTTGCCCGACCTGTTTCGAGGTCTGCTCGTATGAGAGCGCGCTGCAGATCTGCGGCTGCTCGATCCTCCGGAGCAATTGCCAGTGCGCGCTGAAGCGCCCGCAGCGCGGCCTCAGAATCTCCACTTGCCTGGAGTCTGCGAGCCTGTTCGACAAGCTCGTGAGCACGTCGTTCTGGCGATAGCGCCGCTCGAACTGCGGCGGCGCCTGATCCAGGCCGATCAGACTTCGGCGCGGTTGCCGTTGAACGGAGTTCATCTTGGATTCGCTGTCGCGCGATCGCACTCAACCGTTCGATCTCTGGATCTCGCTGGATGTCGAGCGCTTCGGCAAAGCGCAGAGAAGCAAGCTCGAAGTCGCCGTTGGTAACGGCTGTTCTTCCGGCTTCTGCCAACTGCTTGAACTGTGACTCTCTGGCGGCAGTTCTCTGTTGGTCAGCGAGTGCTTCTCGAAGCCTGCCGCGCAGGTCCAGTGCCTCACCGTTTTGAGGGCTCAGTGCCAAGGCTCGATCGAGAGTGGTCAAAGCATCGAGTAGCTGGCCGCCGCTTTCGAGGCGCAGCGCGGCCTGCAGGCTTGCGCTCACCTGGGCCTCGACGTCTTGCAGACGTGCTTGAGCGACGCGTACTCGTTCTTGCCTGATGTCGTTCCGGTATTGCTCGAGTTGAGCGCTTGCCGGCCTCGAGTCCTTGACTGCACCCAGTCGAGCCTCCGTTTCGAGCGCTTGCTCGGCGGCATCGAGCTGACCAAGATGAAAGTATGCGACCCCTAGTTTAAGAAAGGGGTAGTAGTCCACGAAGCGCATTCCGTAGGACCGCTGCTTGCTGCCAGAACTCGGCCTTTCTTCGAGAGCCTGGTGCAGGTACTCCATGGCTTCGCTCCATAGCGACCGCTCGAGAGCGGCCTCGGCCGCGGCGTAGGACTCATACCAAGACTGCGCACTAGCGCTCGATGCCACCGAGACGAGGAGCAGCCAGGCGAAGCCCGCAGCCGCAAAGAGGGAGACTCGCACTGCCAACTACAAGCGGACGACAAACGACAAAGAAAACGTCTCGCGGGTGTCTGAGACATCTGCACCAAGATCGATCTGCACCCTGCTCCACACCAAGCCGATACCGCCAACAACGTGGGTCTCGTCTCCTCCCTTGTTGAAGATCGTTCGTTCGAAGAGATCTGACTCGGCGCCAGAACCAACGCGATGTGCGGGGTCTTGCCACACTCCCGCCCGTAGGCCAATGATCGGGCGGGTGTTGACCAGAACGTACTCGAAACCAAGGTGCAGTTCGTCTACGTCTGAAAGCAGAATCTTCCCGGGCTCGAAGGCCACCGGGTTGAGGGAGTCGGTGATCGTCGAGTAGAACACCCGAGTCCACTCGAAACTGGTGGTGAAGCGGCCTCCGGCGGCCTTGTATGCGACGCCCGCCCCGAGCACGTCGGGAAAGGCCATCGGACTCAACGCGTCGAGTTCAATGACATCTGCATCCACTTCATCGTTGGCTGGCCCACTAATCTCGATCACACGCAAATCAAACTCCGGTCCCGTGCGGTAGTAGCCACCGAAAGAGAACCGTGCGCTCGGTCGCCAGAGGAACCCAGCACTAACGCCGATGAAACTGTCGTCAGCGATAAAGGAGTACGTGGTGTCTAGCAGTCGGGGACTGAAGGGATTGTTGGCGAAGAAGTTGTCTTCGTCACTGGCGTACTCCGCGGTGAAAGAGTCGATCTTTCCTTGAGAATGAAATGCCGAAACGCCGAGGCTGAATCTGGAACCCAATTTGAATCCAAGGGCCACGCCGGTGTTCACTACCTCCACCTGGGTGTGCGCTTGCACGTCACCAGAACGTTCTAGTTCACCATCTACCTCGCCGAAGAGACCGTCCACCTGGCTGGTGAGATTGAAGTCTGCCCAGGTGTGCTGGTAGATGGCAGCGGACCAGCTTTTGGATGGGAACACGAACGAAGCAAAGGACAGCCCATTCGATTCGTCAGTGGATTGGCCGAACCGCAGGCCCGACACTGTGTCGATGCCTTCACCGGTAGGTGAACCGTTGGCACGTCCGCCCAAGACAAACGGGGTGTCGACGGTCGCCATTCGATACTCCATCGATGCTTCGGGCTCGATGAGCTGCACGAGCCCAGCAGGGTTGGTGAAGGCGGCGGTGGCGTCGTCAGCCAAGCCAGCGAAGGCGCCGGCGAGAGCCATGCTCCTGGCGCCGGGATTCGAAAAGCTGAACTCGAATGTGACGGGGCCTTCTTGGGCTTCGAGTCGAGGAGTCGATGCGACCATCGTCAAGGGGTACAAGCAAAATAGCAAGAGGAAACCGGAGAGCGGGCGAGGAAGGAACATGAGAGACCCCCGAAATAGGAAAGAGCGTTACGTCTGTTCCTTCGATGCAGCCCCAGCTGCGATCCTTCGAGAGAGGTTTGGGTTCCTACAAGCGAGATCGCCGGCGGGCGCCTTCTACACCAACCTGAGCGAACGCCCGCGGTGCATTGTTCGAGCAGGACCCTCATGCAGCAATCCAGAGAATGGTGCTGGCGGAGCGGAGAGGTGTGCGAAGAGGGGTGCCAGCCGACTGTCGGAAGGGAGACTGTCGGAAGAGATTGTAGGAAGCGCACCTGACTAACTGGTTACTAGTATTGGCACGAATGAGCTGGCCCGTGGGGCCGACTCGTAGGCCTCTGACCCTCTCCGGATTCGTCGAAGCCTCTGACCCTCTCCGCACGACCCTCTCCGCAGGGACCCTCTGCGCAGGGACCCTCTCCGCACGGTCCCTCTCCGCACTCTCCGCAGGTTGCCCTGAGAGTCAAGCGATCTCCGATTCGTTCGGCTCGTCAGCCTGACAGGCCCCCGTTTGTGACCAGCTTCTTGAAGGTACAATTATCGAAAGCGGCTGGAGCGCGACTTCGGTCAATCCGTTGGGGAGACACTCGAAGCTCTCGCGCTTTGTGGGCCTCTCCACCCCAACAGAGGTGCCAACTAGAAGCGAGACGCAATGAAAGATATCTCTGGAATCGATGAAGACGGCAATCCTAAGAATGGCCCCTTCGAGCTGTTCTTCAAGAACGGCCTTGTCTCTTGCCAAGGTGAGTTCGACAACGGCAAGAAATCAGGAAAGTGGAAATACTTTCTCAATAACGGCCAGATGCAATCCTTGGGCAGCTTCAAGAACGGAAAGATCGTCGGTCGGTGGAAGTGGTTCTTTAAAACCGGCGAACCGCGGGGGACGGGCGGTTTCGACGATGAAGAGCAGAAGCACGGTGTGTGGAAGCGGTACTATGCCAACGGCCAACTTTGGGACGAAGGTCGCTTCGAACACGGAAAGAAGAAGGGCGTTTGGAATGTTTACGATGAGGCGGGTGAGCTCCAGAAGACGCAAACCTTCAAGTAGCGGAGCGGGAGACAACAGGGGGCGTAGAACTGATCAATTCCGCAGTACACGGACAGCGTGGCGCGCGTGGACCGGTGTTCTTTGGGCACTCCTGTTGTGCCCTCCGTCGTTTGCTGTGAGTTTGCAAACCCTCCAGGGCCAATGGATAGGGACCGGACCGCCCGGTACGATCAGGATCTCGATCCAAGATAAGACTCTTCGCTTCGAAGCCAGTCGCGACTTCTGGTACGAGGCAACCTTTACCCTGCCCGTCGGCACAAGCCACCAGCAGCTTCAAGCCACCATTCAAGATAGTGCGCCGCCAAAAAAGGACATCGGCGTCGTGGTCTACGCACTGGTCGAGATTGTAGACGGTACTCTGCGGCTGGCTGTAGACGATGGTTCGAACGAAGCTCCCATCGACTTCGACTTCGCAACTAGCGTCTACACCCTTGAGCGTGCGGCGAAGCCTAAAGAACCCTGATCCGACGGTGACGGTGACGGTGACGCCTGAGCCTCGGCTAAGAATCTACTTCTGCTGCGAAGAGCGAGTTCTCCGATGATCAATCGGTTCGTTCGCTCTTGGGGTGCGAAGAGGTGCCGGGCCTGCAGGCCGCGAGCGTGGCCTGGCGGCAGGTGGCAGGCCGTTCGGGTTTGGTGTGGGCTTCGTGGATTCCTTCACTGGATAACGACGCAAACGATGCTGGTCGAAGCTCGCTACGGGTGATCTTTCGCCGGAGTTTCGCAAGCCCAGCCAAACCGGCATCCAGCCAAGCTCGGCCTTGTCGAAGACCCTAACCCCACTTGCATGACCCCACAGGCATGGCCTCTCTGGCACATCTCCTCAAAGCAGGGCTCTGTTGCGAGATCTAGCTTCCCGATTCTCGTTGCGTTTCTTCCCAGCGACCGTCGCGCTGCTGCACTGCGAGCTTGATGATCTCTCCTGCCTCGTCTCTTTCGAAGCGAACCTTCGCACCAGGAACGCGCGGTATCTCGAACTCATCCTCGCCAACGGGGCGCAGTTCGAGTTTCGGAGCAACTCTTCGAGTGCGGCTCGCTGCTTGTGCCGGCTGCGCGTCGACGCGTTGCAGGTACAGCTTGCCGCCTTCCGAGGTGATCTGCCGAATCCCGTAGAGGCCCACGTAGTCGCCTGCGTTCTCAAGTGGAGTTGGCGCTTCTCGTTCTACACCGAGTTCTGCGAGCGCGCGATCGAGCGCCTGCTCAGCTGGTGTTTCGATGTGCGGCGCCACCCCGGTCCCTTCCCAGTCGACACCACTTTTCGGGTCGAACGTGCGGCCCACCGGGACGAACACATTGAAGCGTCCATCGCCAAAGTCCTGCAGTCCGCCATAGTGCCCCGCACCAGCGGTAGCGGTCCCGATGAGCGTCGCTCGCTCGCTGGTCTTCAATGCTAAGGAAAGGTGCTCGCAGGCTGAAGCGGTGCTCCCAGTGAGCAGGTAGACGGGAGTGTTGGTCCACGAACTGGCCGGACTTGTGGGCATCGCCCAGTGGAATCGGCGCGCGATGCCGTCCGGGGCCGCCTCGACAGTTAGCGTCGGTGACCCGGAGAACACAGCTCCATTGCGCCGCTCCGCCTCGACGCGGGTGTCCATGGTGACCAGATGCGTACGCTCTTTGTAGAGGTGCGAAAAGAGCACGTCCATCACCGGCAGTGTTCCGCCCGGGCAAGCCCGCAGGTCCAGAATCAGGGCGCGGGCCCCGCTGTACTCTTCGAGAAAGTCCGCCATCGCCCGTTGACTGGTTTGATCCCCGGGCAGGAGATTGATCGCGACATAGGCGATTTCATCAGCGAACCATCGTGCGCCGGACAGCGCTGAACCTTGGGGCACGCCTCTGGCTCTGCGTTGCCTTGGCGCCGCGTTGTCCGTGGAGCCGTTAGTTCGTACCCGGAGGTGAGCATCCGCGTGCAGAGCGTTGAGCTCATCTTCGAACGCGGCGGCCAGAGACTCCGGGCCGGTCAGTCCGTCGTACGCCCCTTCGGTCGCTCGGTCCCGGAGGTGTGCCGCGTAGCGCTTGCCGATCTCGGGAAGGACATAGCTTCCTTGCAAGAGACCAGCGAGTTCGGCAGCTGCGCCGCGAACCTCGTCTCGGCTGAGGGTTTCCGAAGCTTGAGCGGCGGTGCCCAGCGCGAATAGGCCCATCAGATAGAAAACACGCCAGCCGTGTGGTCTCGAACCAGTCATCTTCCGCTCCTCCCGTTCAGAGTGCAGTGTTGTAGAACTTACTGCTTCGAACGGCTCATTGTCGTAATTGTTCCCGGCTCGTCTGGAACGGCGGTGGTTCAGGGCCGGACGAGTTGATTGCGCGTTTCAGGCAGAACGTGCCGAGAGACGTTAGACCCTTTCGAGATGCAAACAATAGTTGTGCACCACTGCTGCAAGAGCATCTGTGTGCCATCCCCAGCAAGGAATTCGAGCGAGCCCTCAGTCACGCACCCGAGTGCTCGACCTCAAACTTCACTGCCTCATCCGAACAGTCGTCAGTGACCCCGTCGAGGTCAGCGCTCGTCAGGAACTGCTCGACTGCCCCTCGAGCACAGGTGAAGCCGGCGCCATGGCTCAGGTTGCGAACGACGAGATGGCGACTGTTGGGCAGGTTGCGGCGCACCGCCTCGGCGGCCTCGTCCGGAGTCGACGGGTCGTAGTAGCCAGAAACGAGCAGGGTAGGAACTTGGGATTCGAAGGTGCGAAACCAGTCGCTCGGCGCAGGCGCGACCGGCCAGAGTTCGCAAGCGCCCCGGTACTCGTCCACCAGGTAACCACCGAGAAACGTACCCTCGGTCTCCTCTCCGACATCGACGCCTTCGAGCCGTGGCACGTCCTCGGCGCAGTACGACGAGAAGTGCAGGCCAACCGAGATCACACCGCCGCCCAGTAGTGCCGTTGAGCGGTCGTACAGCGATTGAGCAAAGAACGAGAGGCCACCGGTGGCGACTGCGCTGCGCACCTCGGCGGGGAGCCGAGGGATGGTGCGAGCGTTGTAGAGGATGCCGCGCAAGGCGTAGGCCAGGTCTCCGGTGTGAACTAGTACGTTCGCCTTTGAGCCGTCTGCCAACTCGATCGGCGTGAGCGCGGGCCCCTTCTCGAGCAGACCGAAGAGACGCCGCAGATCGGCATCGAGCGACGGGTAGGCGACGGCGCAATCGGGTTGAGCGGCGCAGTCGGTAACCACTCGCGCCCAGGCGCGCTGGGCATAGTGTGAGAAGGGCAGCGGCATCTTGTAGTCGATCGGCGTTACCCCATCGAGTACGGCGGCGATGACCCGGTCGGGGTTTTCACGAATGAACGCCTGCGCGATCCGCGTACCACCCGAGCCGCCCCAGAGGATGACCTTGCCGTATCCGAGCGCATCAAGGATCTCGGCCACATCGGCGATGTACTCAGCGGTGGTGTACTGGCCCGGGTCGGCGAACTTGAGCGTCCTCGCATAGCAGTCGCGGACCCCCGCGCGGTTCCATAAGGAACCAAAGACCAGGGCTGGGTCCGCTGCGATGTCTTCGAGGCAGTTCATAGCGTTCGACTCTCCCGAGCCGCGCTGACCGATGAAGACGGCGTCGCGACGCTCGAGTACTCGCGGGTACACCTGGCGAGCGAGCGGGATCAGCGTCGGCGTCGCCTGGCCGGGCCCGCCCGGGAACATCACGAGCGGCTCGGCACTCTGGACGGATCGGCTCGGCAGGACGACCACCCGCACGCGGATCCGGCGGCCGTCGAGGACAGCACGATTCTCTGGCACTTCGGCCCAGCCGCATTGAGCCGCCTCGCCGAACTGCTCGTCACAAGCGCTGAGTTCGAGACCGCTCGTCGAAGCAGACACCGCAGACACCGCAGACACCGCTGACACTGCAGACCCCGCTGACACTGCAGACCCCGCTGGCACTAGGCTCGAGACCAAGATCAAGACCACAAGACCGTAGCGCATCGCTTCTCCCATTGATTCGTTCAGGAAATCCTACGAGGGATCGGCCGCGAGGGTTGCCGCCGCTTCAGGACTTGCCCGCCTCGGGTCCGCTGGAGAGCGGCGCGAGAGGGGGGTAGCACCGTACTCCTATAGAACCGTACCCCTAGAGTCGTGCCGTTCGGTCACTGGGGCCCTTGCCACTGCGTCCTAGTTCTGAGAACCGCGAGTTTGTGCGGAGCGTCCGACTCGAACACGGCGACCACGAAGTACGTCACTGGGGTTACTTGCCCTAACTGCACATCGGAGTCTTCGTCGGCGAACGGTACGGTGGGTACATTCGTCGTGACTGCGAACTGGTCACGGAAGGTCTCGGTCAACGCAGGAAGCGGGGGCCGACTTCGGCATAGGCGCATCTCACTAGGAAGGGCCCACGGCCGAAACGATGTCTGATGGAAGAGGAGGGGGACAGCGTCGCCCATTTCCGTGCTCGCAAGCGAAATCGGGTTCTTCCGTTGGCCGGCGAGTTCTGGTCTCGCAACTGCTCGGCGAAGATGAATCGGTTGTGGCAATAGAACAGGAGAAGGCGATGAAGTTCGTAGCCGTCGCGCTTCTGGGGAGTCGCGATCGTAGCCTCCGCGAGGGCGCATGGACGCACAATATTGAGCCCGCAGCGTTTCACCACGGGCCGCTTGGGGCCAGGAGCAGGACGTACTCGCACGCCGAGGAGGGCGCGGCTCCTTCCAACATCGCGTTGTAGCCCCGTGTCGAGCGATTCTTCATCACGAGTTGGTTTACTACCTGCTGGGTGTTTTTGCGACGACAAGCGGCGCTCCGAGTTTAGTTGCGCTATGCTGTCGCCAAGTATCCGCCCTAAGCAGTCCAACGACAAATGAGGTCACAACGCTCATGACATCTCTACGCCTGAAGACCCCCGCCTTTCTCCTTGTTCTCTTGATGCTCCTTGCTCTCGTGGCTAGCGCAGCAAACGCGCAGAAACCTGGCTTTGAGGGCGACGGTAGAGTACGTCCCGATGGCAGTGATCGCGGCGTTGGCGGCGCGTTTGGCCCTTCGCACGTTTCCGGCATTCGAGCGACGATCACCGACGTGACCGATCTCGACGTAACGATCGACGTGACCGAGTTCTACGTAACCAATGCTGCCTGGACCTTTAGCACGGCTTGGATCGGTGTTGCTTCTACCTTCGGCGGCGTTCCACTGCAACGAGCTGTGCAGTTCGGAGACGGAACGGCAACCCCTTTTGGAACTTCCGGTGCGATTCCATTTGCCGGATACGGTGCTGTGACGGGGCTTCCAGTTGCAAGCTACGGGGCAACGTTCAACGGCGAGAACGTGCACGTCTATCGAGGTACATTCACGCACACCTACCCAAGCGCTGCAGACTACACACTGACCGTGCGCAGTGTGAATGGTGTCGGTACAACGGCAGGCCAAGCGCCTCCGATCGCCACAGGGAACCTGGTTGGCTCTGCAACTCCAACCTTTGGCAATACCTACTATTTCCTCACTAACACCGCGGCGGTGGCGCTCGGTTCTTCTATCCTGGAAGTTCCGACGGTCTCCGGATTCGGTCTCTTGGTACTGGCCTCCGCACTCGCAGGGATCGCTCTGCTGTTGCTCCGCAAGCCGTAGAGGCGGCGCCTTAGGGCGGTTGCTCCGAAGGTGTGATTTTGTGCGGGCTGGACTGACGGCAGTTCATTCATAAGAGGGGCTAGAGCCTTAGGGAACGCAACGTCGTTGCGTTCCCTTTGTTCGTTCAGATCCATGAGTTGTCGCTGCTTTGTAATCTTTGTGCTCTGCGTCGCGGGATGCGATGGTGGAACGTTGGACACAAGGCTGTCGAGTTCGGTCTCGCCGACCGAGGATTTCTTCGTTGACGAGACAACCAGAGTCGGGCTTGACTTCGCCCATTCCAATGGGATGTCGGGCAAGCTGTACTTCGCTGAGATCGTGGGTGCTGGAGGCGCCCTGTTCGATGCTGACAATGATGGCGACTTAGATGCCTATCTGGTTCAAGGCGGCCCCTTGGGCGAGCCGTCACCGGGCGATCAACTTGACAGATTGTTGCTGAACCGTCTTCCGGCAGAAGGTGGCGCGAACGTCGAGTTCTCGGACATCACTGAACGAGTCGGCCTTAAGAGCGCAGGCTACGGGATGGGAGCGGCGGTGGGCGACATCGACAACGACGGTTGGAACGACCTGTACGTTACCAACCTTGGCGCCAATCAAATGTGGAGAAACCAAGGTGTTGGGGACGACGGCCTGGTCCGCTTCATCGACGGCACGGAGGAGACCCTGACGGGAGGTGAAGACTGGAGCATCAGTGCGGCCTTTCTTGACTACAACCGTGACGGTTGGCTTGATCTCTACGTTGTGAACTACGTGCGGTACTCAGTTGATGAAGATGCCAAGTGCACTTCGCCGACTGGGCTTCGCGACTATTGCAGTCCACTCAGCTACAAACCAGAAGCAGACCAGCTCTTCAAGAATCTTGGGCTCGGCCCGAAGGGAAATATTCGGTTCGAAGATGTTTCCGAGGCTTCGGGAATCGCCTCCGTCCGCCGCAACGGTATGGGCGTGGTCTCCGGAGACTTCAACGCCGATGGGTGGCCGGACCTCTACGTTGCCAACGACCTCTCGCAGAACCTACTCTGGTTGAACCAGGGCGATGGCACCTTCATTGACGAGGCGCTTCTAGCAGGGTCCGCACTCAACGGCAAAGGGATCGCCGAGGCCTCAATGGGCGTGGCAGTCGGTGATGTCGATCGCAATGGAGCTGAGGATTTGTTCATGACGCATCTATTCGGGGAGTCGAACACGCTGTTCCTGGCCGAGGCGATTGGACTAGGCCAGGCTGGTTTTGTGGATCGATCCGCCGCCACCGGCCTCGGGTTTCCGAGTGTAGGGTCTACAGGGTTCGGTACGGTTCTGTTGGACTACGACAACGACGGATGGTCTGACGTATTTGTGGGCAACGGTGCGGTTACCAGGGCAGAGGCCGGGCCGGGAGACACCGATTCTCGAGGGCTTAAGCAAAGGAACCAGTTGTACCGGCACCAAGGGGCTAGTCTGAACAACCCGGTCCGATTCGATGACGTCACTCAACTAGCGGGAAGAGCTTTGGAACACGCCGAGGTTACTCGCGGCGTGGTTCGTGGAGATGTTGACAATGATGGTGACAGCGATCTTCTTGTGCTGAACAACAATGGGCCTGCCCAGTTGCTGTTGAATCAGGTCGGTCACAAGCAGCACTGGGTGGGGCTAAGACTCGTTTCCGGTTCACCGATCCGCGATCACATTGGCGCAGTGGCGACCCTCCAGCAAGGCGAACAGCGCATCTCGCAGAGAGTCCGCACGGACGGCAGCTATGGTTCGGCCAGCGACCCTCGTTTGCTTTTTGGTCTGGGCCAAGACGCATCGGTGCTCAGCATTGAGGTGACATGGATCGATCGGGCTAGCGAGCGCTGGGAACTCGACGAGCTTGATCGCTATTGGACATTGACTGCCGGAACCGGCCAGCTTGTTGAACGATGAACGACGAAGGGGCGAACGGCTGGAACTTTTGAAGATAGCGTTCAACTTTGGGCGCGGCGGCATCGTTTGTATTGCCGCGCTCGCGCTCAGCTGCGCGCCGCCAGCTCTCAGAATAGTCCCAGAGCCCACAGACTTGGACCAGATGAGTTCGCTCATCCAAGGGCAGTACCGGGAGCGTCGAGGGTACGTTGAAGAGGGTCTTGGCGCAAAGAAACCGCCTGCGGAGCTAGCCCAAGCCTATGGTGAACTAGGGCTTTGGTACCACGCTTACTCCCTGAAGGATGCTGCTTCAACAGCGTACCTGAACGCCCACTTGCTGGCCCCAACTGAACCGCGATGGCTCTACTACCTCGGGATGACGGCAAGTACGGATGGCAGAGGCGAGGAGGCAAAGCGGTACTTCTTGAAAGTGCTCGACTTGTTGCCCAGTGACGTTCCTACCCTGGTTCGTCTTGGCGAGATAGAGCTCGCGACAGGTCAGGTCGAGAGCGCCGGCACTCGTTTCGAGCAAGCCCTTGAGCTCCAGCCCGAAGCCACTCGGGCGAAGTTGGGGTTAGCGCAGGCCAAACGCGAACTCTCAGATCCAACCGCTGCCTTGCAATTACTAGAGCTCGCGCTGCTGGAGAGACCCGATTCAGATCTGGTTCGCTATGCGCTTGGAAGTACCCTGCGAGAACTCGGCGAAATGAGGCGTGCAGCTGCCTTCCTCGCGACATCAGTTCCCGACACACGGCAAGGTGAGCTGGCCATGCAAGACCCGTTCGTTGACGAACTTCGAACGCTTGATCTTGGACCACAAAGCCACCTGCGAAGAGCGCGGGCTGCAAGTCAGGCGGGCCGTCATCAACAGGCACTCGCGAACTTTCTCAAGGCGGCCAACGATGATTCCAGCTCGGCCACAGCTCATCTCGGCGTGATTCGCTCGTTGCACGCGCTCGGTCGGCCAGAGGATGCCCTTCGATCGGCGATGGCGGCTGCGGAACTGTTTCCTGAGAATGCACGCGTGCTGAGTGTCGTCGCTCGACGTCTCCTAGCAGAGGGCAGAACCCAAGAAGCGGAAGCGCAGTTCCGTCGTGCACTGAGGGTCGCTCCCTCTTCTCCGGCTGCACTGATGGGCCTTGGAGATCTGCTCCGAGAAGCTGGGGATCTGGCGGGCGCATCGGTATTGTTGAGTGAGGCGCGGACCGTCAGCCTGACGGCTCGTTTAGCAGCCGCCAGCGCCACGGTGTTGATACGCCTCGGCAGGCACGACACCGCCCGGCAGGACCTTGAGGAGGACATCCGGACCGTCGAAGGGGACCGGGCACTCACCCTTCTACTCGCTCGCCTTCTGTGCACGGCTCCGCAGGCCTCGGTCAGAGATGGCGATCGCGCCTTGTCACTGGCGAGCGGAGCGTTCTTGCAAACTCCGAGTCTCGATGCTGCCGAGGTTGTGACAATGGCCCGAGCTGAGATCGGCGACTATCGCGGTGCGGCGGCCGGCCAACGCGTGATCCTGGCGGCAATCGAACGTGCTGGGCGCCAGGACCTTGTTCCGACGGCTCGGAATCGACTGTTGCTCTTTCAAAACGCGCAGCCCGAGCGCAATTCGATCCCACCCGAAGGATCCCTCGGCTCCGTTTTTGTGGATCCCGAGGCTTTCAGCGTGTTCGTCGCGGACTCCAGCTAGCCGCAAAGCTGCGCGGATTGATCGATTCGGGTTCTCGCGGGTGCTTGTGTCCGCTTTCGTAATCACGGCTCTTGTGCAGGTTGGCTCACCTCGACTGCGGGTGTGCGGCGGCCTCTAGGTTGACGGACCCATTGCCGCTCCAAGAGCTCCGGGAAGTGTTCAACCAGAGCGTCGCGCTGCTCGGGCGTCAGGACCCTAATCGCGCCAATCATTAGTTCACCGGTGCGCTGAATAGGGCCGGCAGAGAAACCAGCTAGGCTCTCGGCGCCCGCGCGTGCTCCGTCCCAGTCGCCCTCCTTCAAGGCATTGACAAAGCTCTCTCTTGCACCCAGACGACCTCCAGGGTCGGGCTGAAACGTCAGAAAACGCTGCAAGAGCGAGTCCATTTCCTCTCGCTGTTGCGGGGTGAGCGAAAGCTTGTCAATCTTTTCGGTCTGCTTCCACCAGATCCGATCCTGCACGTTGATCGAGGGCAACGGGTTCACCACAAGGCGCTCTCGCTGCTTCGGCTTCGACGGAAGGTTTGCGCCGAGGGCTACCGCTAGCGCTAGTCCGACGACGATCAGAATGGGTCTCGTCAACTTCAACTATCTACCTCAAACATGGTTCAAATCCTCCGCGAAGTGTGCCGGATGGCCTCGCAAGGCGTGATAGTAGCTCATGTAAGATCTGCTCTCCTACCCGCAGCGGCCACCCCGTTCGAGTAGGACTCTCAAGAAGGAGTCTCAAGTCACTACTCGCCACTTGACCGCGATCACTTTGCTGGTGTTTGCGGCCGCAATTACTGTCTTCGTTTTGCTTAGACCCTCTGGGCCAGGGGGAGCAGTTGCGTCCCGCCCGATCCCCTCGGGCAAGCGCCCCCTGCTGCTGGTCACGTTCGATACGACTCGCGCCGATCACCTGTCTCCTTGGGGAGCAGACCCAGCGCTGACGCCGAACCTTCAACAGCTTGCAGACAACGGAATTGTCTTTGACCACGCCTATTCCGTAGCCCCGATCACTCTCCCGGCCCACACCTCTATCCTGACCGGGCAGTACCCGTTTGAGCATGGTGTGCGCAACAACGGACTACAGTACGTGCCGCAAGACGTGACTACGCTTGCAGAGCACCTGGGCCGTGAGGGCTTTCGCACGGGTGCGTTTGTTTCAGCGGCTGTGCTTGACGGCAGATACGACCTCGACCAAGGGTTTGAGGTCTACGACGATGACCTCTCGACCGGCCGCGACCGAACCCCGCGAGCTGTTGCCGATCGTCCCGCTGAAGCTGTGGTCGACTCGGCCCATGCCTGGCTCGATACGCTCGAAGAAGATGAGAACTTCTTTCTGTGGGTTCACTTTTACGACCCGCATGCACCCTATTCACCTCCGGCGCCGTATCGCGATCAGTACCGCGAACGCTTGTATGACGGAGAGATCGCCTACATGGATGCGCAGATGGGCCGGCTCTTCAGACACCCAATGCTCGATATCGGCAACCCCAAGACCGGCGCTCTGACGATGGTCATCGGCGACCACGGTGAGAGCTTGGGTGAGCATGGTGAGAGAACTCACGCACTGCTGGCCTACGACTCAACTTTGCATGTGCCCTGGATCATGAGAGTACCTGGTGGTCCTGCCGGGGTTCGAGTGGCGGACCCGGTGAGTCAGGTAGACCTCATGCCGACGGTTCTTGACCTGTTGGAGGTCCGCAGCGAGACGGCGGTGTCAGGAAGGAGTCTTGCGCCGTTGATCGAAGGCGCAAGTGCTGTGAATCCTCCGGCGTACTACTCAGAGACATACCTTCCGTATTACACCTACGGGTGGGCCAAGCTGAGGGCTCTTCGTCGAGGTTCCTGGAAGTACATAGATGCCCCCAAGCCAGAGCTCTACAACCTGCGTAAAGACCCGCGCGAACTTACCAACGTGCACGCCTCTCAGCCAGGAAAGGCGCACGACCTCAAACGGGATCTAGATGCACTTCTCAGTCAAGTCGAAGACCCGGAAGCGGAGGCAACGATCGTTCTCGACAGCGAGGCGGCGGAACAGCTGCGCAGTCTCGGCTATCTTTCGGTCGGAAGTAGAAGTCGCGATGACGGCGGCTCCAATCGAGATGCGCCGGATCCTAAGGATTTGGTCGACCTGCACGTCGCTCTTGAGCAAGGACGGGCTCTTCTCGACAATAGTTTCTTCGAACAGGCGGAACAGCAGTTCCGGACTGTCTTGCGACGCGATCCCAACAACTTGGCGGGGTTGATCGACTTGATTACCGCCGTTGAGCGTCAAGGCGAGGTTGACGAGGCCGTCAGCCTCACCGAGCGGGCGCTCGAACTGGATCCTGACTACGATCGCCTCTACATGATTCTTGCTCGGTTGGAGGTCTTGCGAGGCGAGCCGGGCAAGGCGTTGGAGCTTGTCGACGTTGCTCTAGGCCGAGATCCCAAGAATCCAGATGGGCTAGCGATGAAGTCGGGGCTCTTGATGCGTCTCAACCGCTCGCAAGAGGCGGGAGCGGTCTTGGGGTTGGGGCTCGAAGATCAACCGGACCACCCTCGGCTGAACGCCTTGTATGCACGCACAGTAGAGATGCCAGCGGGGAAGCTGGCCGAGGCTGAGGAACGACTCCAGCTAGCCGCTGAGAGGGATCCGTTTCTGGCACTGTCGTGGGTTCTGCTCGGGCAGGTCCAGGAGCGCACTGGTCGGTCGGAAGCTGCGATTCAAAGCTATCGAACCGGTCTTCAACGTCGATCAGACGATGTCGACCTTCATTCGAACCTGGGACGACTCCTGGCTCGAACCGGTCAACAGGCTGAAGCCGAACCACACCTGCGAGAGGCGCTCCGCCTCGCCGAGCGTTTTCAACCGGATCTGCATGTCGCACTTGGTGGGGTATTAGCCGAAAGCGGCCGCTTTGAAGAGGCACAAAAGGAGTACGACAAGGTGCTCGCCGTCAGGCCCAAGCACCCCGGCGCTCGGAACAACGCAGCGATCGCACTGTACCGCTCGGGTCGTACACAACTAGCCCGAACCCAACTCCAAGAGCTACTTGTGGACTTTCCGCTTCAGGCCGACGCACACAACAACCTGGCGGCGATTGCGGTAGATCGAGCGGAGTGGCGCGCCGCTGAATTTCATTCTCGAAAGGCTCTCGAGATCAACGACTCCATCGTGGAAGCGTGGAACAACCTGGCAGTTGCCCGCGAGCAACAAGGCGATCTCAAGGAGAGTCGACAGGGCTATGAGCGCGCTCTAGCACTTGATCAGAACTATTGGCCAGCCCACTTCAATATGGGCATTCTTCTGCAGAAAGTGGGCGATCCTGCGGCGGCTGCGGCTTCGTTCGCTCAAGTTCTAGAACGAATTCCCAATCATGCTGACGCTCATTTGGTTCTGGGTGATCTCTACGCTGGTCCGCTGTCTGATCCGACGCTTGCGAAGCGCCACTGGAACGCCCTACTACGGTACTCGCCTGAGCATCCAAAGGCCGACGAAGTGCGAGAAAGAGTTCATTCTCTTCCCGCAGAGAGTGGTTGATTTGGGTGCGAAAGGTGCGTGAGCGGCGTGGCAGACAGTAGGGTGAGGGCTGTACTAGCGAGCATCACGGCACCTTTGGGGGAAAGGATCGCGAAACCGTCAGGGCGGTTCAAACGGGTTGCCATCGGACTGCGTTTGGCGCAAGGTCTGAGACACGATCGTTAAGGCGGCGCGGAGAAGCACCCGAGGTCGAGCTGACCTCGGAGGCCCGTTTGGTTTTACCTCTGGTTTGCGATTTGTAGAACTCGCCTGCCGATCGCTCGCTATCGAACGACATTTGCTTCGCGGCAACAGCAAGCCGGCACCAACGTCGTCGTCTCGGGACTACCAGCTCAGCGTTTGTTCGGTCA
Organism: Acidobacteriota bacterium; assembly: GCA_029263415.1. Lineage (GTDB taxonomy): Bacteria > Acidobacteriota > Thermoanaerobaculia > Multivoradales > Multivoraceae > JAJCXN01. The sequence continues at coordinate 80,839 of JAJCXN010000003.1, read as the reverse complement.
CGGCTCGCCATCCGGCCTCGATGGCAGCGTCCATGTAAGGACGTGCCTCGGCGTCCGAGTTGGCGATGGAGATCCGTCCGAACTGTGCGCGTCCCACTTCGTGCGGCTTCTCCCCGTTGGGCCACTCTCCCTCGTCGAGCATCATGTGGAAGTATGCGTATCCGTGTGGCCAGCGATTGACGGTGATCGCACCCGCTACGAGCCTTCGTCGCCGGAACGGCGCTACTGGTCTCACTTGTCGCGTTCATCATTCCCAAGTTCATCGCCATTTGGTCGATTCCTCAGATGGTGTCGCAATCCGCAACTGCCTCAGCCCACAGCGCGGTGGCCGAGCAGCTACTCCAGCTCTTAAACGTCAGCGTCCCGTTTACCTTGTTTACGTCGTTCGATTACCTAGGATTCTGGATGTACGCGGTCTTCGGTCTGTTAGCCGCAGGGCCGCTGTTTCGCCAATCGCTCAGTGCAAAGATCGCAGCGAGCACCCTGGGGCTCTATGGCTTGCTGTTCCACGTTCTGTTTGCCGGAGTCATGATGGGCCGCGTTGGGTCTGCGGACATCGTTGCCTACGCGACCGTATTCATGGCCCTGCTGTTGGTGTCGGTCATTGCGCTGGTCGTCTGCTTCAGAGAGGCCATGGCCTCGGTACTAGCCTGGCTCCGGAGCTCAACGACACGCTCGCGTAAAGACTCGATAGTCTTGCACCACGCGTCCCGGATGGATCGATCCTTCTGGTGAAGGTCAGGCAAAATACGGCGTCTTCGGCTTTCTGCCGCTCGGATGGTGGCATCACACTCTAGTTCCCTACCGCGACCGATCATTAAGAGTGCTTCTAAGAGAAACCAAGATCTGACACCTCAACTCGCGATCATCATCGTTCACTACCATGCCGGGGGGATGTTGGCTCAGGCGGTCGAGCGCATCATGGAGGACACGACCAACTCCGGCCTGTCGGTAGAAGTGGTCGTCGTCGACAACGGCAGCGACGAGGCGGACCGGCGGATCATTGGGCAGCTTCCAGTACGCGTCGTGGCGCCAGAAGGTAACCTGGGTTACGCAGCCGCTCTCAATCTCGGCGCCCGAGCAACCAGTGCAGACCGAATCCTTCTGATGAATCCCGACGTTTTGGTGCTGCCGGGCTGCATTCTCCACCTCGTGACGGCCCTGCAAAGAGCCGAAGCGGCCGGTCCTCGCTTCTACTGGGACGCTGAAAAACGATTTCTTCTGCCACCGACCGAGCAGCGCTCCCGCTGGGCCGAGGTGACAAGGAGAGCGGCGACCCTTGGCAAGTTTCCGGCATGGTCCGCGCGCAGAAACTGGCGCAACCATGCGCGACTTCAGTGGCTCGCTGACAGGCCGTTTCGATCCTTCGACTTGAGCGGCGCCTTGCTTGCGATCCGTCGCGACGCCTTGGCGAAGGCTGGCTGGTTCGACGAGGGATTCCGGTTGTACTTCGAAGAGAACGACTGGCTCCTTCGGCTGAAGGCGCGGGGCCTCTTAGCTGTGCATGTTCCGCAAGCGGAAGCAGTGCACCTCTACAACCAAAGTGCCGCCACCGAGCCGGCCACCAGAGCCTGGTTCGAACAGTCGAAGAACCGATTCGAAAACCGACACTACGGCGTGAGCTTTGCCCGATTGCTCGCACTGCTGCCGGAACGGCCGGCACCCGTTGACAGTGGAGCCGAAAGCCTGGACCAGCCGTCGCTGACGTTACCCGGTCTACGCAGCGAACCGACATGGCTGGAAATCTCAGCGACACCTTTGGGGTTCCCTGCCGCGGCCGAAGCGCTTGGTCCGACGACGACCGGCTCGTGGAACCTCCCGGAGCAGATCTGGGATCACTTGGCTCCTGGCACCTACTTCATACGATTGCTTAGCCGGCGCGGACGAGAGCTGGGCCTCTACTCTTTCGTTCGTCCCTCGAATCACGAGTCAAAACCGCACGAGGCAACCCGGACAAGCCACCAATGAGATCGCGTAAGGAAGGGGCATCCGATTGGCTCATTCGTTCCTTCGAAGACGGCGATCAGACCGCGATCCTTGAACTGTTTGAAACGTCGTTTCATCATCGACGTTCGCTTGGCGACTGGGAGTGGAAGTACCTTCACAATCCCACCGGCAAAGGCGCGATTAGCCTCGCTTTCTCCAGCGACGGCAAACTCGGGGCTCACTACGGTTCCTACTCCAGCCGGTTCCACGAAGTCGCCACCCCCGAGCCCAAGATCGTACTTGCCTCTCAGATCGGCGACACCATGACCTCGAAACCGGCCCGCCGGGTGGGAATCGGAGACTCGAGCCTACTGGCACGCATCACGCGTCATCACTTCACTCACTATTGTGACGGTGTGGTCGGTTTCAACTACGGATTCAACACCGGCAAGATTCAGCGCTACTACAAGCGGTCGGTGCCAGGGAGTCGGTTCCTCGAAGCGGCTCCATATCGCGTACTCACTGCACCGAGTAGAGCGGTGGCTGACAGCCCTCTCAGGGTCATCCGCATCAAGGAGCTCGATGATCGATGGGATCTGCTCTTCTCGAAGGTAGCGAACGACTACAAGTTCTTGGCCGAGAGAAAGAGGAATTCCCTTCAGTGGCGCTATTTCGATCGCCCGGACGTCGACTACTTGATGTACGGCGTCTTCGACGGAACTAGCCTGGCTGGCTGGAGTGTTTTTCGCGACCAGGGCGAATCACTGTCTTGGGGTGACGCTCTATTCGACCGCCTTTTTCCCGATGGTCCAGCAACACTGTTGGCGCACGTTCGCGAGCAACACGCACGCGGGAGCGAAAGAAAGGTAGAGGCTTGGTTCCCACCCCGGCCACAATGGTGGGATCAAACGCTCCGTGAGTTGGGTTTCCAGTCGCAGCCGGAACCGCAAGACCTCGGGCTTATCTTCAAGCCGTTCGTGGAACAGAACTTGATGCACCGGTTTCAAGAGCATCTGTACTACACAAAGGGTGACGGCGACCTCTTCTGATCGTGTGTCCGTACGCGCTGAACGGCTAGCGTACTTCTTCGCCGGGCCGATAGGCGCGCGTGGTGTGTGCCACAACATCGGACCAATAGATCCAGGCGGGCTTGAACTTGCGTTCTGAGAGCAGCTTGGCTTGGTCGAAGAAGTGTTGCGAGCTCGCACGCTGGCTCTGTCCGTAGTGAAGGTAGCTCGCGCCCCGGGTGTGTTGGCCGAACTCGTATACCGCCATGTATGACGCGCCGGTCGCGGCATACTGCAGTTTGCGCTCGCTCCCGTCAGCCAGCTTGGTGGGGGCTGAGTGGTAGACCGTGAACGCCACACCCAGTGGGCCACGGACGCCCGCAACCGGCAAACTCTCAACACTGTCGCTGAACGGTACTGAGTCTCGGTCCGGCTGGTCTTCATGCCGCTGAAGCCGATGAACATCGCCGTAGGCAACCTTCCATCCGCCGTAGAGTTCTTCGAGGCGCAGTGCGGCATGCTCGAGCGCTTCGAACCGTGCCGGGATGTCGTGTGTGAACTCAGGCTTCAACGTCTCCACCGGATAGCCGCGGCCGTAGAGCTGCTCGTACCATTCCACCGCAAGCGTGGCTTGGGTGGAAGAGAGAGAACTCTTGAAGTCCCAGTTCGACAGATGCGCGAGATAGGGCGACACTCTGCGGGCGAGATCTGGATGGGTCTTGCGCAGAGCGTCGAGTCGGCGGACGTAGACCGGGATTTCGGTCATCGGCCAATACAAGGTCGTGTCGTAGGCGAGGTCTTGGAAGTCCTGGAATGTCAACTTTTCTGCTCGGCGCAACAAGAAACGGGCCATCTTCGCGCGGCGTTTGTCGTCGAACTTGTCCTCCACCATGTATGGAGGAAAGTCTCCCGGCGAAGGGTTGCCGTCGTCAGTAGTTGTGAACGGACTTGAGTTGCAGTTCTGCACAAACCCGGACGGCGGGTTCAGCACCTGCGGGAGTTCTTCGATCGGATGGAAGTCACCCCACTCGTTCTTCGGGTCGCTGCCATCCACCGGCGCTGTCCAGTCGACTGCTGGATCACGTCGCGCTACGGTGCCGTTGTAAAGGTAGAAGATGTTGCCATCAGCGTCGGCGTAGGCCGTGTTGAATGTCTGCAGTTGTTGCAGCGAAACGGCGGCGTACCACTCCTCGAACGACTGGGCCCGGGCCTGCGCCAGCGCCTGGACCATGCGACTGCCGGAGTAGAGTTTCGGTACCCGGACTGCCAACCGATGGACATCATTCTCTTGCGCGATGATTGGGCCGTAGTGTGTCTTACGCAGTAGTAGCTTTCGCGTCTCGAATCCCGCCTCGGTTCGGACCCTGATCTTCGCGGGCCACTCCACTGCCTGCCGGTAGCCATTGCCGTAGCGATAGCTGAGTGGGTCAGTAGGGTGATCGAAGGTGACTCTGTAGGTATCCGAGATGTCGGCTGCATTGACAGTGTAGGCCCAGCCCAGCTTTTCATTGAAACCGGCCGTCGGGAATGGCCCGCCTGGGTACATCGTTCCTGAGAAGTTGAGTCCTCGAGAACTGGCGCCTTCTGCGCCTTGTGGACCAACGTTGACGTGCATCTCGGTGAACATGCCCGAGCCGTACCAGGGTTGGTGAGGATTGATGAACAGCATCGCGTTGCCGCTCTCGGTGCGGCTCGGTGCGACCGCCCATTGGTTGGACCCTAGCGACGCTTCGAGTTCCTGAGCAGCGAGCGCCTCAGCCGCACTTTCAGCCATCGGCGCCAGCTGACGTCTTGGGGCATGCGCGGCGCCCAGCAGTCGCCCGAGGATCATGTAGCGCTCGAACGCGAGCACGTGAAACGGTTCCATCTTCGTGATCATGCGCGGAGTTTCCTCCGGGTGCTTGGCAAGGTAGTGGTTGTAGCCAGCGGCAAAGCCCCGCGCGATGCTCTGAATCTCGTCGGGCAAAGTGCTCAAGTCACGCCGAGACGTCTCGACAAGCTCAAACAATGCGACCTCGAGGTCAGACTGCAGGCCGCTTGCGCCTACGACCTCCGCATAGCGGCCAAGAGACTTGATGTAGGTGTCCTCGAGCTGGAAGAAGTGATCCTCGCATTGAGAGTACGCCGAGCCGAAGGCCATCGCCTCGAGCGTGTCGGCTTTGATGTGAGGAACACCCCACTCGTCGCGATGGATGACCACTTGAGAGGCTAGCGACGAGGTTGCCGCAAAGCCTGGTGCAGCGAGCAGGCTCAATGCCAACGCCGGCGCGAGGGCCTGGGGAATGACACTGGAGCGCACCTTCACCGAATAGGCGGGCTTTGAGGAGCGAAGTCTGGGGGGCCGCGTTAGGAGCCGTGGTGCCATTGAATTGAACCTCAACCTATTCTTGTGAGAGTGCCGCGGAGGCGGGGGTAGGCCGCCAGAGGCTCGAACGCCCGTTTACACTTTACCTGCTCCTTGGTGGGGGGAGCTCAGCTGGCCAAGGTTGGGTCGCGAGGTTGCCGGCCGCCTCAAACAATCAGAAGTTCGCAATAGAGGTGTGATCGACGAGGTGCGGAGCGCCGGCTGCCCCTAAGGTTCGATGAACATGGAGTGAGGCTTAGGAGTCGGATCTCCGTTCCAAGTGAGCTGCACCTGCACCCTCCTAAAGACCGCTGTTCTCCGGAACAATCCGCGAGGCAACTCGCGGAACCCGCGCCCGTCTGCTTCAAGCGGCAGTTGCACGTCGTTGCCTGTTGTGGTGTTGATCACGCGTGGGGCCGCTCCTGGTAGCGGGCGGCCCTTGTGGTCCTGCATGACGTAGCGAAGGCGGACGCGATTGCCGGGGTTGAGCTTGTCGGTCCAGTCAACTGCGGCGATGGTGTTTGGTGCTGGAGGGGTGCCCGCCACGAGAACCCTTTGCAGAACTTGCCTTCCGAGCGGGTTCCGCCACAGTTCCGAATGCCTTCGATTGCTTAGGTTCACCTTCCGTAGGGCACCGATTGGAATGTGCAGAGTGGTGACGCGCGCTCCCGTCAGCGCGTTGGCCGAAGCGAAGGGCACGGTACCGTCGCCCGCGTAGTGTGCCTCGTTTCGCCCAGGGTGCAGATCCTCCTGCTGCTCGCTGGCTTCATTGTCGAACCCAGATGGAACGAATCGAAGTCGCTGCTGAGCGTTGCGCACGGCCTGAACGAGAGTCTTCTTTCCCCAGCCGACGATGTTGATGACCTCAACTCCCATGCCCCAGTTCGCACTCGGGGTCCCAAAGTGCGCAAGCGAATGGTGTGCGCGCTCAATAATTCGGTCCGCCATCGCGTTGTTGGCATCATTGGGGATGCGAGCGGTCCAGCCAGTGTCTGCGACCAGATCCACTTCATTGCCTTGAGCGTCCACCGTTAGGTTCGCCCCAGTGGCCCTAGGCAACAGGTCGAGTGCGGCCCAACAGGACGCGAAGACGGCCTGCGCGTCAGAGGGTTTGATCGGCCCGAACCCTTGCTGTCCCGCTAGGACCGCGAGCGGCTTCAGCGTTCCGAGCCAAGGTACGCCGAAAGCCACCACCACCTCGACCTTGGACCGAAGTTGGGGGTTCGTCGCAAGAACGTGTCGCAACAGAAGTCCGCCAGTGGAGTGCACAATGACTGGGATCGGCTGCGGCAACCCGGCCAACAAGGCGGTGAGTTCGGTCACGGCACTGGTGGACAACTGGTCGTCAGTCACTGGTCGGCGCCAGTCCCATCCGAACTTGACGATGTCCGCTTCGGCCACACCGATATCTTTGAGTAACTCGTAGAGCGTCTTTGCCTGCTTCATGAGGTCGAAGCCGAGGAAGCGTCCGGCCACTCGAACCGGCTCTCCGCGCTCCATGCGATCGGCGTTCGCAGGATCCAGCAGGTCGGGCGCTTTGAGCTTTCTCTTAACGGAGCCCGATAGAGCTGGCAATACCTGGTTGAGCCTGGGTGGAAAGATCTTCGTCAGTTGGCCGTTCGGTTGCCGTTCGCGGATTTCCGATCCTGGCAGGCCGGGGATGAAGATGACTCGTGGCATTGTTTTTAAACCTCCTCGTTGAACATGCTGTTGGAGACTTAATCATAAAGACGGATAAACCGGCTTCCTTGTTGGCGTCAGCCTGAAGGAAAGCGGTGCCGCGCAACACATGTGCGAAAGGCCTGTGCGAAAGCACCGTAAGCAAGACCTAGTACCGGGAAGCTCGTCAGCAGAGCGTTACCTCTTCCTCACTAGGAACAACTCAAGCCCGTGTAATGTTGCAAGCGGTGGTTGCCGTCTCGCTCTTTGCTTCACCTAGAACCGGTCCTGTGGTTCGTACCCGCTGCAGCCGAGTTCGCTGCTCCTGTCTTTGAAAGGTCCCGAGATCATATGAACAAGCATCAAACTCAGCTTGCACTTTCTACCTGCATACTGATCTTGCTCGGTCTCGCGCGGCCGACCTTTCCATGTCAGATTCCTACGTTGGGAATCGGCGGTCCCGTTTTGGGAGCAGATGGCCTTGTTCATTGGACGGCACCGGCTTGGCACGACGGAGTGAGTCCTAGCGGCCGTGGCTGGCAGGAGTCGCCGTACTGGCTCACTCGCACCGGCGTGGAGACTGGCCCTGAGGCGATTCGCATGACGGCGCCTCTGCTCACAGAGGCAGAAGCTTCGATGGTTGGAGTTCTGCCCGATGGCTCTGCTTGGTGGAACGGGTTGTGTCCAGACTGGGATCCGCCGGAAACCATAGCGTGCGGTTCTTTGCTTCTTGTGGGACCCGCAGGTGAGCCGATGGGGCGGGTGTCGTCGGAGCGCGGCCAGTTGTTCCTGGAAGGAGATGGAACGCTACTCTCGCTCGAAGTTGTAGGTTCAAATCGCAACACCTCAGGTCAACAGCGGAGCGGTGGTTCAAGCGGTCAGCGACTTCAGTTTTGGCGCGGCAGCGCGATTCCGTTGCAGTCGTTCGAAGGTCCGGCTGTTGGCGATCATTGGGATGAGGACTATTCAAAGCTAGAAGCGAATCGCCCTCGAGACGGGTGGGGACTCGTATGGGAGGGCGCAGTGCCGTTCTCTCCGCGAACGGACACCGACAGATTGGTGTGGGCGTTGAGTGGTGATCGCGAGCTATTGGCTGCGGTTTCTACAACGAGGGAAGAGATCAAAGTGGGCGTCTATGAGATGCCGGCTCCGGGGTCCTCAGCGCCGCTGGTTGTTCGCTATGAGCGGTCCTTTCCGCATGCCCGCGGCGGGCTCTCCGAGGATCGCGAAGGCAACGCGGCGTTGGCCGAACCTTGGGCTGTCGCGCTGAGTTCGCGAGGGGAGTTGGCGATGGGCCGTTGGCAGACCAATCCAGATTGTTCAACGGACCGCCCCGGTGGCTTCGTGGTGCTAGGAGAGACCGGCGAACTGATAGCGGATGTGCGGCGAGGACCGGATCGTGGTCGAACTGAAGGCCTGACCTTTGATGCAGACGATCACCTGGTGGTTGCGCAGGGTGGCCTAACTACGTACACCTCAGACGGCAAAGTGCTCGGTGTATCAGGACGGACTCCTCAAGCCTGGCTCGACGCCGCCAAGGAGCGGGGGAGGAGGGCGGACGAGCTGACGGAGGCGTCGCCCCTGGAAGACTGGGTTGAGCTACAACCATGGTTCGACGTTATGTCAGGCGAAGCTGGCCACCGCTCCCGCGTGGCTATGGCGAGAAGAATCATCGTTGGTGGTTGGCCTGCCGTGGACTCGATGCTGAGTGATCACCAATGGCTCGAGCTTGCGCAACAGCTGTGCGCTGCGCACCCGGATGCTGCCCAGTCTGCATTGATGCGATTCGAGAGTGCACGCGGCCAACGCAAGGGCGCCTGGCTTGGGGTTCTTCCTGAGTGTTTCGAAGCACCTCCTGACAGCGCGTTGGCAACTGCCAAGGCTTACCTGAAGCTGCGCAACCCCGCAAAGCAGGAGGTGGCTGAGGAGGTCTTGGCGAGATGGCAAGGGGTCGCTGAGATCAGCGGAGCAATGTGGGAGCGCGCTGCTGCTGGCTACTTGTCCACGGATTATCGCCAAAGAACCGAGGCGCGGAAACTCCTGGTCCTTCTCTTGGCGAGTATCGGCGAGCAGAAAGAGACCTTCGAGGAGAAACTCAGAGGCAACGCCGAAGACCGCGAACTAGCCACGGCGGTCTTGTTCTCCAGCTTTTCTGCCTGGTCGTCGGACTACGTTCCAGATGACATGAGACCAGTGAGGGCATCTCTGGTTGGTGCCGCGCGCGATTGGGTAGCCACGGGTGAGCCTGAGTTGGCCCAGATTGGCGGACTGCTTTTGCTGGGGCACGGTGCCTGGCCGGGCGTTGGGTGGCCGGCCACAGACGCTGAAGAAGGGAACGTCGGTCGTCTCAAGAGTCTTTTGAGAGAGGCTTCCACGGGCGCTGGAGATGTTCCCATCTGGGCTGGTGTCGCAGTGCAACGCGTGTTGTTGGCCGCGGCGAGTCGTCCTGCGAACGCCGATACGCTGAGGGTGCCAAGTCCGGAGACCGTTGGTCTGCCGCGCGCTCAGGTGTTAGCCGTTTTTGAGCAGACCGCTGGCCTTCAAGAAGAGGTGGCGACCGACCGGATGCGCAGTCGCGAGTTCCCGGCGACGTCGATCGAGGAGACCCGACATGTCCTCGCGCGATCTTTGGGTGTCGATGGACGTGTTGCGCTGATGCGTTCCTTGGACGGTGAGGCACCTGCGATCGGGGTTCAAACGCACAGTTCGACCCTATGGGAAGTCGTTACTTGGATGAATGAGGATTTGAATCCTTGGACGGAGAGTCAAGTTTCCCAAGTTCTAGATCGCCTTCAGGCCGATCCAAACTCAGGTTGGCAGTCCGGGCCGCTGCTAGACGCTGTAGTGCGCAAGTATGCAAAGACGCATGCTCTGAATCACCGCGCACGCACGATGTTTCGGGACCACATTGCTCAAGCGGTTGCACTGGCTGCGCCCGTCGCAGCACCTGCTAGTGCTCAGCGAGGGCGCCCTTCGCAGATGCTGCAGCAGATGATCGGACATCTTTCGGACACGGGCCCACGCGGTGGCGAACCATCGCCGATCTTGACGGAGCTTGAACGCACAGATGTCGCGGCACTGGCTAGCAGCGCGAGCACCAACTTTGAGCAGTGGCTTGGACTGATGGGCATTGTTGGTCCGTGGCCGTCTGCTGTTCCCGAGCTGGAGCGAATGCTCGCTGGCAATTCGAGCACGCAGGCCGCGATTGTCTTGTCGCACATCAGGGCTCCAGGAGCCCTCGACGTTCTGCTGAACGCGCCGGGTCACTACTACGAGGTCTCGACGGTTGCGAATGCGATCGGTCGGTTCGGCGCGGACGGTGTTCAAGGATTGGTCGGTCTGGTGGGGCAAGCGCTGGCAGCTGGAGAGAGTCCACAGTCGTTCCGATTGTTGGTGGAGGTGCTCAGAGTAGATAGCTCGTTGTTGGCGCACGCAAAGGACGCTGTTGGATTCTCAGAAATGCAGGTGAACTTGCAAGAAGCGGTCAATGGTGCGATTGCGGTTGGCAGGTGGCCTTCGCTCTCCCAAGTCTTGCTGCTCGACGTTTTTGGAGCGAAGGCTTTCGACCAGATGCTGGGTGCCCTTGCAGAGCTGCCAAGCGATGCCAACAGTGTTCGCTCATTCTTCTATCAGAGTGGAACTTGGGCGTCAGCGGTCGCGTTTGAGCGCTTCGGCGAGGTTGCCGCGGCGGCCAATCATCCACATCGCTCTAATGTAGTGAGGGTCGCTTCGGAACTGGCTGCTGAGGGCGGGGAGCAGGCGCGCTGGCTAGTCCAGTTGGCGACTGCAAAAGCGCCGTGAGTCATGGGGTCGAGAGGGTCTTAGTTTTGACGCCCTTGTTCTAGGTCCTCGGGAATTCCGCAAATCAGAGGTGCAATCAAGAGGTGCAGAAGGATGCGGCAGAGAACTCCGGCACTAGCCCAAGAACAGCGAACGACTATGAAACTGGAAGCCACCCTTGGCAGCGGGCACAAAGCCGCTAGGGGCAAACGGTTGCCGAACTGATATTGACTGTAGCCCCGGCCTCGACCCGAAACCCCGAACCCAGCCGGACACTTTCCTCAGCGTTGAGCTGCACCACCGCCCCATCGCCAACGATCCCGCTAGACGAAATCGTTTTCGTTGCACTCTTGCTGGCAGCTTGACCCATCGATCGACCACCAAGATTGAGGTGGCTTTGGCAAATACCATCGAGCGTCCCGTCGGTGACCCATAGCTCTCTGCCGTTGGTACCGTCCTCGGCACTAAAGAAGAGCTGTCGACCCAGGGGAGTCATCATTCTTGGATGGGATCCCTGGGTTGGGTGAATATCGATCAACTGCAGGGTGCCTGCCGACGTGCCATCAGAGGTCCATAGCTCGCCCTCGGTGCTTTCGCTGTCTCGAAGATAGACGAAGAAGATGCCCTGGTCGTTGATAGCGAATTGGCGATCCTCCGCGCATTCGTGTAGGCACAGCTCGGTGACGAACGAGACATTGCCCAAAGTATCCAGCTTCGAGAGATGAATGCCTTCGGACCCACCCCGGTCGGGTGTGTTGGCCTCGTGTGCGACGAACAGTTCTCCGTTGAAGATCCCCTTCGGGGTAGCGTCGGTGCCACATGCTCCCGCGCAGAAGTCGGCCGCTAACACGGTACCCACGGTCGTCCCATCGGTCTTCCAAAGCTCCGCCCCGCTAACCGGTTCGCTGGCCCTGAAGTAGAGCTCGCCAGCGAGCTCGACAAAGGAATGAGGCGATGACCCACTCGTCGGATGGATGTCCAAGAGCAGCATAGTTCCCGCTTCGGTACCGTCACTAATCCAAGGTTCATTTTCGGACTCAACATCGTACGCTGCGGAAAAGACCAGGGATCCTTGGTAGGAGGCGAGATGACTAGGCGACGACGAATCGGTCCCAGGCAACATATCCTTGACCAAGTACGTGCCTTCCTCGGTACCGTCTGATCGCCACAGTTCTCGCCCTGAGTCCGAATGGTAGGCACTAAAAAACGCGACGCTGCCGACCGTTAGGAAGTCGCGGGGCTCGGAGGATCCTGCCTCGTTAATATTCTTGACTCGGAAGGTTCCGGCCTCCGTGCCGTCAGTCCGCCAGAGCTCGTTGTCTAGAAACTGGCTTGCCGTAAACAAAACTGTGTCACCCAGTGAGGTCAGGTAGTTCGGATTGGAACCCCCAGCACCGGAAACAATGTCCTTGACCAGTGCCGTGCCTAGCTCCGAACCGTCGGTCTTCCAGACTTCGGAGCCAGACGTTTCGGTTTCCGCCACAAAGAACAGGGTCTCCCCGATCGCCGCAACCCGGTCGAACGGGTTGTCACAGCTTGGATCTGACATGCCCGGATCGGGACAGTCAGTGCGAGAAATTGAGCCAAGATTCCCGGTGTGAATGTCCGTGATCTTGTCGGTTCCGGATTCCGTACCGTCGGTCTTCCAGAGCTCCTCACCATGTGAATCGGTTGCTGGAAAGATGAGTTCCCCAGACAGTGTTAGCCCGGTGCCGGGATCTGAGCTCGCGATGCCGGGATCAATGTCTTTGACCAATATGGTCCCAGCTGCGGTGCCATCCGTGCTCCACAGTTCCTTTCCACCCGCAGCATCCGTCGCCGACACTAGAGCCAAGCCTCCAGCTTTGCCGATGACTTCCAGTGCTGTGGGAGACGAGTCCAAGAAGTCCTCCAGCAAGGTCGTCGTCGGGCCTGAAGGGGAGTGCAGATAGAGTGCCGCGTCCAGAAATCCCTGGGACGCCGAGAAGAGCAGATCGGAGCCAAATGCCGTCAAGTTTTTTGGGGAGCCTGAATCACTTCCTGGGCTGAGGTTGGCCACCAGAGTAGTGCCAAGAGCGGTGCCGTCGCTCTCCCACAACTCGTATCCGGATGAGGGATCGTTTGCTGTGAAGTAGACCTTGTTTCCTAACACCGTTAGGTCGCGGGGGTTGGAGCCAACTGCCCCGACGTTGATGTCTTTGACCTGGGCTGCAGTGTCGCCCACAGGGTCATACGTCCAAAGTTCACTACCATCAGCATCGATGGTGGTGAAGAAGAGCAGCGGTCCGGCAGCGGTCAACTCTGACTGGCTCGTCCCCGTACTTCCGAGTGCCACGATCTCGGTCCCCAGTTCACTGCCATCGGATCGCCACAACTGATTTCCGATTCCGCCATTGGCAGTGAAGTAGACGTCGCCGTTAAAGGCCTCGAGATAGTAGGGGTTGGAGTCGCCACCGACCCTAATGTCCTTAACACGGACCGTGCCCGCCTCGGTGAGGTCGGTCTTCCACAGTTCTCTGTCATTGGCGGACTCTGCACTAAAGAACAGGGTCCCAGAGGCGACCTCGAACCACTCTGGGTTGGACCATGAGAACACTGCGTCCCCGGGGTTGATGTCCTTCAACAGTTGAGTGCCCGCGTCGGTCCCGTCAGTGATCCAGAGTTCTCGAGCATGCACCCCATCGTTAGCGGCAAACACCAACTTGTTTCCGACCTTTGCCCACTGCTGCTGCTGGAAGCTGAAGACAATTAGGCTGCTTGTCGGACCGGGAAAGATGTCTTTGACTAGACCCGTGCCGAGCGCAGTGCCGTCGGTCCTCCACAGTTCTAAACCGTGCACGCCATCATCGGCCGCGAACAGAACGTAGCCGTCCATCACCTCCAGCAATGTCGGCCTCGAGCCCTCGCCTGCAATGGCGATGTCCTTGATCAATTCAGGATCAGGAGTTCCAGACCACAAGGGGCCACAGACGAGCAGCAACGACGCTCCCACGAGAACGGCCACGAGAACGGCACTGAACTCCCGCAGCGCCTGGCTGGCCCCGGGTCGAACGCTGGTCCACGATGGCTTGCGGTGGGAAGCCGTGGGTAGGTGTTTCATGGTTGCTCCAAAGGTCTCAAGTAGTGATTCGAAATGGCAAGCCCCCTGAGGGTTTCCCCGCAGGTGCAATCGACGCGGAATCTCGTACCTTCTTTGCCCGATCACGGGTTAGTCAGCGACCATCCAGTTGTATCTCCGGTCTCGAAGCCGTCCGCGAACAAGAGCTGCGGGCAGCCTCTTGTTTCGTCAGACACGATGTCTACATCCAGTGCGTCGACCAGCGCGCCGCTAGAAACAGTAAATGCGGCAGGCGTGCAGCTGTTCTGGATCGTTAGGTCTCGCAGAGTGACCACGGTTCCTTCAGTGCGGACGTCAACAGTGCCCTCAATCAGGGTTTGTGCTCCTTCACCTGCCGGGCCCCGCAAGGTCAACGTTCGCTCTAAGACGACGGACTCAAGGTAGGTCTCGGCCTCCAGGTCGATCTCGAGGCAAGAGAGGTCGTCGACTGCGGCTTCGATCGACAGGTGGGTTCCGGGCACACTGCAGGTCTGTGAATGCGCAGCGCCCGCCGCAAACACCAGAAGGAAGGAGAGGGATACAACCCCTACGGCGGGTTTGATGATTGTCTGTGAAAGCGTCATGGCATGTAGGGCCTCGTAGCTCACTTGAGCCTGATGTGTTGGTTATCGAAGATCTTGGCTTCGAGCATTCGGTCGCACTGTCTTCGCGCGAGAATCCAGCCTGAACGGACAGGCGATCTTTCGACTTTCTTTCTGCCGCGGAGCAGCGGGAGCGCGATTGTTACCCTGAGAGGTGCGGAAACTAGCCATCTAAACGCTGACCGGGGGCTGCGCCTGGCGAAGCCGGAGGCGTGCGACCAGCGACTGGCGACTGGCGACTGGCGTTTCGATCGCCGTTGGAGCGCGCGTCGCAAAGTGGCGGTCGTAACCTGGCGGGCTCGCGGGCCCCTTGAGTACGGCGGCCAGGTCACTGAGTGCGGTTTGAGATGGACTCCGACGCAGGTGCTGCGATAACCCGTGGGAGGTCACGGCGAGACTAGAGAATCGGGAGGTCTGGAATCAAAGGCGTCGGAGTTAGAAGCGGTCGAGCAGTAGCAGGCGTGTTCAGACCGCGGTATCTTCGTGCTGAACTTCTATCCTGACCGTGCGGTCGATGGAGACAGACCTGCAGAGGTTTGTTCAGCGAGCAGGATTGCGGCTAGAGGCTGATCGTCACCGGAGGCGCCGTGGTGCGCTTAGCCGGCCAACACTTCTGTTTTGAGGAGCGCCTTTTGGTGCTATGTCCCAGTTCGGCGAGCGTTGAAGATGGCACCAGAACGCATCCCCAAACGGGTAGCCAAGAGAGAATTGTGCGCACCTAGCCGTTGAGTGCACCTAGCCGCTACCCCTCGCGACTCGTCTCACGTTGGCGCCCTGGGCTCGAAGGCAAGGTCGAGGCCCTGGGCACAAGATCGTCCGCAGGGGCGAGTGTCAGCTCTAGGGTACGGCGTTCGACCACACTGAGGTGTTGCCACTTTCGAAACCGTCGGTGAATATGATGTCGAGGTTCGCCTCGAACATTCCCCGACCGTGGGTTGATGAAACCAGCTGACCTGTAAGCGAACTGCGATCCAAGCCGAAAACTGCAGCCGCTGGATGCCCCTGGTTCTCATAGATCCAAGTGCTGCCCCCATTCGAGCTGCTGAAGACACCGATATCGGTACCAACGTATAGCTTCTCTGGGCTGGTCGTGTGATCAACCGCAATCGCATTAGCGGGAATGTCTGGCAGGTTCCCGGAGATGTCCATCCAGGTGGGCGTTCCTGCAAGGCCGTCGACGGTCTTGAATACATGCCCGGGCGTTGCCGGCGTACTGGCGTTGAAGCCCGAGAAGGTCACGTACGCTGTATTGGCTGTTGCGTCGCCTCGTGAGACTTCGATGTCGGTCACGAATCGACTCGGCGTCACCGCCGCATCCGCGATCTGGTTCCACGTACTTGTGCAAGCACCGGGGCACCCACTGGTGGTGCCGTCAATGTCCGGCGCCACCATCAGGCTCCCGAATGCACCACCAGCGTAGACCACCTCATCTCCAGAGATCAGCGCAGGAAAGACCTCGATCCAGCTGACGCGTTCGGTTGGATCTCCAGAGTTGATATTGGGGCTGACTGCCGTCCAGCTCCCGGGCAGCGGAGGCGCTGGTACCGCGGGTGCGGGATCCGGCGAGCGGAACACCTTGTTGGTGCCAAAGTAGACCGGGTTCGGATCTGTACCTTCGAACTGCGCTAGCGGTGCGTAAAACAGGACCGGATCACCGGCGATGAAACCGTTCTGATAGGCAGCTCCATAACCAAAGTAGCCACCGACGAAGGTCCAGCCGCCCGGTCCATCGTCGCCTCCAGTTGTACTTCGCGCTGGCCCTTGAAAAGCGTTCGTCTGGTTGAAATAGGTGTGGAACATCCGATCTCCGTCACCCTGGTCAATAATGGCCTGGCCACCGTCACCAAAGTCCGTGTGAAAGAACGCGGGAGCTGGTTCGAGATCAGTCCTGAGAATGTTGGTGCCGTTGTCTTGGGTTCCACCGAGCACGATGCCTGTGTCGCTCGGATGCAATGCCACGCCTTGGAACTGAGTGATCGCCAGATCCGTGTTCATCGACTTCCAAGAACCACCTTCGTTGTCAGAACTCCAAACGCCGCCGTCGGTGCCAACGAACACCCTGCTTGGTTTGGTTGAACTGTCGAAGGCAACTGATTGCACATCGGTATGGATGCCGCCGGTGACGTTGTCACCGTGCGAGATGCCAGTCCAGCTATCGCCGCCGTCATCCGATCGCCAGGCACTGAGGCGATTCGCTACGCCAACGCCACCAAGATCTTGCGCAAAGGTTCTGGGGTTGCCACCGATGTAGAGCACGTCGGAGTCGCTTGGGTCGCAGCCAGCCGTCAGGTTGTAGAAGCACTGTCCGTCACAAAAGCTAGGGTAGCTGGCGACCGACCAAGAATCTGCACTGCCTGCAGCGTCGGTTCCGCTGGTCAATTCGAGAGTGTTGATATTGGTGATGGAGGCAACGGTGCGCGACATCCGCCCGTCGAGAATGATCCGCTGTCCGATCATGCTTGCGATGAAGTTTGGGCCGCTCAGGCGACTAACCGTGGTACTGCCTGAGCTGTAGTTGGCGGTACCACTGTCACTACCATCCATATGCGACCAATTGGCACCGCCATCCGTGGTCTTGAACATGCCCCAAAGCGTACTTCCCAGAGCCTCGACCGCGGTGTAGATGGTGTCTGGAGTGCCCTCGCAAACAGCCATTCTGCTGCGTCGTGTCTCCGGGCTAGAGGGTGTCGCGTTTGAAGTCTGAGCGTAGCCGTTCGCCATCCGGGTGAATGTTGGGGTAGCGCTCAAGGCATTGGTGCTCTTCCAGATTCCGGCAGTATCCTGAGCGCCGAAGCCACGGACTGCAGCATAGAGCGTTGCTCCGGTGGCACCAAAGCTCATGTCATGGACTTGCTGAGTTCCGCCGACACCTGTTGGCACGTTGAGTAGCGTCCAGGTTTGGCCGCTATCGGTCGAACGGTATACCCCCCCTGTGACCGCGCCGGATGCGGCGGCACACTGTGATGTGCCGGAACTAAACAGGCCTACGCGAACCGACGCGAAGACGGTTGTGGTCGTGGTGCTGCCTGCTGACGCCGGGTCCACCAAGATCTTGGAGATGCTCTTGAACTGGAACGTTGGCTGTGCCAGTAACGACCAAGTGTCGCCTGCGTCGGTTGAGCGAAGAATGCCCTGACCATAGTAAGAATCGCAAGAGCCTGCCGGTTCCCCTGTACCAACGTAGATGATGTCGGGGTTTGAGGGGTCGATGGCGATGGAGCCGGTGGCGAGCGTTGCCTCCTGGTCGGTCAGCGGTGTCCACGCTGGAGTTGCGGCGGTGGCATTGGTGGTCTTCCAGACCCCACCTTGGGCGCCGCCAGCGTAGACAATGTCCGAGTTCCCTGGGTGCACGGCGATCGCTTGAGTTCTACCGCTAACGTTCGACAGCGGGTAGCCGATTGAACCATCAGTGTCGGTTTGCCCATCGGGCAAGGTCGAAGGCCCAATGAATTCCCAAGGAAAGGTCGTTGATCCACCCGCTCTTGGTAGCCCTCGCGAGGTTCTGGTTTCGTCGTTTGCAATTGCTCGGCCGAGGTTGTTGGCCGCGATGTGAGCGAAGGCATTCTTCATCGCGTCCCGTGGGTAGCTGTCTGCAGGATAGACGCGTTGGTCACGGAACCAGCTTGCGTAGCCGAGCGAGGACCGATCACCTTCTTCTGAGAGATCAACGCCGGTCGCTGCGGCGGCCATCCGCAACTTTTGTTTGTGTTTGGCGGCCTTGATCGGTTGGCCTTTGGCGAATGCTCTGCTCGCTTCATCGGTTGGCTGTTGAAGCAAAACCCAGGCAGCGGATGCTGCGAATATTAAGGCAACGGTGGTGATGAGGGTTTTCTTCAAAGGTGATATCCCAGTTCAGTTTGAGTGCAAGAGGTTGAGGCGCTTTCACGCCTCCGGGGGGAGTGGACACACGGAGTTTTCGACGAGTTGCATATTGTACGCATTGTTCAGTGACTCTGCCCTAGGTCAGCAAGTAGCTGCTCCACATCACGTTGGCCCGGGAGCAGTTGTAGGGATCGTTTGAGTAGCGCTACGGCACGATCGCGGTCACCGTCGAGCCGATTGACCAGCAGAGCGAGCGTCTTGAGCGCTAGCGGGTGTTCTTCTAGGGCAACGGACTGCTCGTATGCATCCCGAGCGGCGTGCAGGTTACCTAGTCGGCCGTGCGCCGCACCCAGTAGAGCCAGCAGATTGGCGGCCCGGGGCGCCTCGTTGAGCACCGCGATATCGCGCCGTTCGAGAGCTGACTCGAGCAGCTTCACGACTCTCGAGTCCTGACCGCGCGCCTGGAAGATCAAAGCTAGATCGCCGGTGACCCAAGATCGATCCAAGGGCGACAGCGCGTTGACGGATGAGCTGAGAAGTCCGGAAAGAAGCTCTTGGGCTCCAGTCGGACTGCCGGTAGCCGCCAGAGCCTGGGCCAACTTTCGGGCCACGGTCACGTCGCCCGGGGAGTTCTCACGAGCGAAGCTCAGGAGCCTTAGGGCCTCCTCGAAGTTGCCCTGGCTCAGGGCGATGTCAGCCTCGGCCGGAGCCAGTGCTTCTGGGGAAACCTTCAGCGCTCGCGCACGGTCGAGACTGGCAAAGGCCATGTCTAACTCACCGGCTTCTGCGGCCACCCTGGCGCGCAGCAATAGGATTTCAGCAAGCATGGGGCCTGCATCGGAGAGCCGTGCTGCCTCGTCGAGCGCCACGAGGGCCTGGGCGCTCAGGCCCTGGACGTTGGCCAACCGTGCTTTTGAGAGGTGGAGTTGAGCCAGGTTCGAGTCTAGCGACTCGGCCAAGACCAGTTCGTTAGCGGCCAGCCCCCAACGCCCCACAGCGATGTGGTACCGCGCCAGCTCCAGATGGACAAAGATGCTCTCAGGGTTCTCTTGTGCCGCCTTTCTGAGGAGCTTCTGCGCTTGCTCCAGGTCACCACGATCGATCAACAGACGGCTTGCGAAGGCGGCGGCAATTGGATTTGCAGGATCTATGGAAGCAGCTGTGGAGTAGGCGCGTAGGGCAGCGTCGACCTCGCCATCCACGGCTAGGCTGGTGCCTTCATTGACGTAAGACGATGCCGTTCGGCCGTCTCGGCCTATGACGGGATTACCTCCACCGTTCAGGTAGCCGAGCGCTTGCAGTTTCGCAATCCACTCCTGGTCGGCGGTGGCCCCGGCTTCGTCTTGGTTGGCGCCTGCCAGGTGGCTGGAAACCTCGCTACGTGGCAGGGACCGAGCAGGAATGCGCTGATAGTCGACATGGCGGTCGGTGCTCGGCGCTTGGTCAAACGCATCGAGGAGCACGGCACCGGTCATCGTCGGGGATGCTGGTAGGCCCAGAAGAGCCAGCACTGTCGGTGCGATGTCGAGGATGCCAGCGCCGGTAATCGACACTCCTTGTTTGATTCCTGGCCCACGCATGAACAAGACCCCATCCAAGCGATGCCAAAGCCCGGCAACTCCAGTGTCTGCACGGCCGGAAGTCAGGGGCCTTGCGTCTCCACTCTTGAACCCATGATCTGAGACGACCATGACGGTGGTGTCGCTGTCGAGGGACGCTAGTATCGAGCCCAGGATCTGGTCTTGAACCTGGTAGCACCGAGCGACTGTACCGGCGAAGGCGTTGGAGTCTTGTGTGCTGGTGCTAGGACGCTTGGGGCCGGCGTTTTCCATGAACAGATGGCTACAAGCATCCACCAGTTCGAAGTAGATTCCGAATAGGTCAGGATCGAACGTGTCGAGCAGCTCTGGCGTGGCGCGACGAAAGAGTTCGGCTGTGGCATGGATCCGCGCCAGTTTGTCGATGCGCTCTGCGCCGTCGGCGCTGAGGGTTGCGTTGGCTGCGACGAACAGATCGCGAGTGGTTTCGATGTCGATCGTCGCCTGCCCGACGGTGCTGGAGAGCTTGGCGGCAAGCGGTTCAGGGAAGGTCACACCCGTTGTCGCGGTGGCTGAGCGCACCTGATGAAAGCCGATTCGATCCGAGATCTGAAACCCGCGCACTTGCTCGGCTGGGAATGTGGCGTACCAACCCAGGAAGCCGGTCACGAGACCCGCCGCGGTTGAGATGTTCCACAGCGCTGGTACCTGACGTCGCCTGCTGGTGATCGGGATAAGGTCGCCACTGTCTGTGCCCTCGACGAAGTCAAGAATGCCGTGATCTTGAGGGGTGCGACCGGTCGCGATTGAGGTCCAAACGAGCGGCGACAGGAGTGGCTCTCGTGAACGCAGCCGTCCAAAGGTCCCGTTTGTACGCAAGGCGGCGAATGTGGGCAGGTGCCCCTCGTCCATCATTGCCGTCGCGATGTCGGGATCGAATCCGTCGATCCCGATCAGGACGACCTTGGCCGCGCGCGTGGGTGTATCGCCCGGTGCGCAAGCAAAGACGCATGAGGCAGCGGCACAGAGCGATAGAAGACACACTCGGCGATGAAGTCGGAGCGGGGATATCCAGGTTGTGGTTCGCTGATGTTGAGTCGTTCGGTGCTTGTGGGTCGCGGTCATGCGCGGAAGTATCGCAAAGGTGTCTAGGGCGATGTGTCCATGCTGGATGACGTCTGTGCTGAACGGTGTCGCAAGGAATACTTGGAATGCGCCTCCACTGTTCGATTGAAAAGGCCGTTGCCGGGAAGGGGCAGGGTCTTCTATCTCAGGTTTTCATCAGCTGAGCCCCTGTAACAGCCGGGATCGCGACTGCTCCTTCGGTTTCAGCTCGTGTCGGTCGTGTCGGTCGTGTCGGTCGTGTCGGTCGTGTCGTGTCGTGGCGTGGCGGCGCGGGGCGATGAAGCTGAAGCTCTTTCGGCTTGGCAGCCTGCTACCCGGTAAGGAGCACAATGTCCGTCCCCTACATCAGTGTCCGGGGGTGCCCAGCTTCGGCTCGCAGCACTACCTCGCGTGTTCGCGGCTTCCGGGTCGGGCTGGTGGTGGCTATCCTCGCTATCGCCACCGGGATGCCAATCCTAGGTCAGCGTGTCTCACCGGAACCGAGTCTCGAAATACTCGGTTCCCGCGAGGTCTACGAGGAGACATTGTCTACCTGGAGCGTCGTCTACGGAGCTCTGCGACTTCGTACGGGGCCTGCCGGTTACAACCCCAAGGCGGCTTGGGAGACGTACGACTTCAACGGTGAGCAAGTGCCGAGTGGGGTCATGCCGACGACATGGGAAGACGAGGTCGAGTTTCTGTGGAGTTTCGGCGACACTGGAGAGATTTTCTCGACCGGCGAACGGACCGTCGCTCAACATCGCTACCACCAGGACGGAGCCTTTACGATCCAAGTCGACATGAAGTCGACGGTGTCTGGGACAATTGTGGCGAGCGCTACTCACGAAATCTTGGTGCGCAATCAGCCGCCGCAGATTTGGGAACTAGCCGCACTTCGACTAGCAGATACCGATGCCTCGTTCGAATTCACTGCTTACGTTTACGACGCGCAATACGAGGAGCTGAGCTATCACTGGGATTTCGGGGACGGTACTACCGCGACCACCGAAGAACCCGAGGCTCGGCATCGGTTCTTGCTCCCAGGTACCTACCCTGTGCAGTTGACAGTTCGCGACGAGCACCGAACCGAGGGCACTGAAACGATCCAGGTTGTGGTGCATGGTCGTGGTGACGCGCCGTCGCGGCCAGACCCGATCGTGGTGGAAGACGAGGTTGCGGCAGAGACCGCTGTGAGCGGCTTCCAGGGGACCATCAGCGGAGCGCTAGAGTCCGATTTCCGGGGCGAGATCCGCCCCTTTGTAGGCCTTTTCCTGGGCCCCGGAAAAGGCAATAGCTGCCGCTTTGTGATGACGGCCTGGGATCCGCGCAAGCTTGGGCTGCTGCAACTCATGGCTGACATTGGATACCTTCCACAGGAAGGGGCTCGCTACCAGCTGCAAAGCCGATATGCACAGGTAAGCGCCCAACCAAACGCGGAGGAATACCTCCGCGCGTACGATCAGGCAGGCCAGGCATCGATGGGTCTCGGTAGCCGTGCCTTGCAGCGCGCCCTACCTCGAATACGGCAGTTGTCGGCCGGTTCGGGCGCTGACGGGGAGGGACAAGGATCCGGCGAGCGCAGCGACGAGGAATGGGCGGATGCGATCAACGAAGGGCTAAGAGCTTCCGGTGCCGGATTTGTGCAAGTCGGGGATCGTGAGGAACAACCGAATGCGGGTGCGCCAGTTGCCCTATCACCCTTCGGGGTGGAGAAGCGGCTCGGTTTCGAAGGGGGCGGCTCCCTCGATGTAACAATTCTGCCGCACGACCGCATGATGGCTAAGGTCGACCTGACTCTCGTGGATCCGTCGACTCCGTCCGCTGGCACCATCCGGCTGACGGGTGATTTCGTCTTGAACCTCGAGACCGCCACGCGTGACGGGTTGGTGATGTATGCGTGTAGCGACGCCACGTTTGGGGTGAAGTCTGTCTTCCCACCAGTTGATCAACAGATCCAGCAACGAGCAAGGGTGGGCATTACCTTCGACGACGAGTACGATCCCGACACGCTGAATCTCGATACGTTTAAGGTGGGTTATCCGCCGCGGGGAGGCGGCGAGTTGGTCACCGTCCCGGGACGGCTCGTGCGCGGACCGACCACCGTTTGGTTCCACCCCGACGAACCGTGGCTCGAAGGGGTTCGCTATACGGCGAAGGTCCGTGCCGGTGAAGAGGGAGTCAGGTCACGGGACTCTGTGCCGCTGGAGGATTCCGATGGCAGTGGTTGGTACGAATGGGAGTTCTGGACCGCGCTCGACTTCGATCTCGCCCTCGGCAACAACCTCTCCTGCGAACTCTTCCAGACGGTCAGAAACCCCAAGCTGATTCTCGACAAGCCAACCGTCGCCCGGGTCTATGCCAATTGGAGAGAGCACCCCGAGGTCGCACCGCTAGCCCAGCGACGGCAGTTTGATTCCCGAGTCGTCTCCATACGCACCACTCCGGAGCTCTCGACTCTACAGACCTTTTCGCGTCCTGATCTTTGGGGGGAACACAACGTCAACAAGGCTCAAGCCGAACACACCGCCAACCTCTTCGGTTGGACTCCGAGGGAAGGGGAGCCAGGCTACCTCAGGCTCGAATTGAAGGTCCGCAAGCAAGGCGAGTGGCGGCGGGGACCCCGGGTTAACTGCCGAGAAGAACTCTGGGACCGCTCTCCAACACTGACCGTCGACTGGTACATGGCCCCGTTGGGTGATTGGGCCGGTGGCGGTCATCGCCACCTCATCGACGTCGCTCAGCGTATTGCCGCTGCGGCCGAGACCTACGCCTGGCAACTGTTCCCCTTCGCCGACGTGCGCTTCCGACCGGGCCAGTTCGCCGCCCGGGGTTCGATGGACTGGGAGACTCATCTCGCTGGCCACTGCCCAGATCCAGCGGTCGATGGCTGCATTCCGTCGGCCCTTCGTAGCCTCTACTCTTCGGGCTCGAGCGCCGATGTCGTTCTCTACTTCGCACCCGCAGAGGTGCTCGGCGGGCGGCTGGAGACATCTCGTCAGCGATCCTGCGGCTGGGCTCCCCGAGATCGTGGCCATGGGGGTGGCGGACGATCCGGTGACGATTGGTTGGTCCACCATGGGTGCCGTGCACGAGATCGGCCGCAGTTTGGGACTGAATCACAAACCAGATACTGATGCGACCGGAGGCTACGATCCCCGGGGGAGAGCTTTGCAGTCTCTAAGACAGCTCCGCAATCTCGGGTCGACTCTCAAGCACGATGGCATTGAGGGCTTCCGTCTGGCGCGCGACGGCGCGAGTGGTTGGAACAAGTCGTCGACCGAGGGCAATGGCGAGGAAGAGTCGCTGACATCTCTCATGTTTCCAGCAACTCTGCAGCCCGAGAAGGCCTTCATCACCCGGGATTACTACTTCGAACTGCTTGAGACCATCGCAAACCGGCCGCGTTGGCAGAACTGATCGATGGAACCAACTCGGCTGGTTAGAGCTTGGTTGGCACGCTCCGCAACCTTAGCCTCAGGTCTCCTAGCGGTTGAGAAGCTCTCTGGAAGACGTTGACCTGGCTACTCAAGTTGTTGGTCCTCGGCCTCGCCGGATGGTTTAGAGGCGGGTTGACCTTGAAGCTGCGGGTTTGTCCCGCCACTGCTACTGCGCCACTGGTACTAGTGCTGCGGTATTGATCAACCTGCTGACAAAGGAGAATGGCACCGATGTCGGTATCGGCTGAGAGTTTCTCCGATCGCTACCGGGCGTTGGTTTTGCGCGCTGAGTGAACGGCGCCGCGCCTACATCGTTGCTGCCATCGACGCTGACCTACGATCCGAAGACCAGATCCACACGGCCGCCACAGCTAGCGCACCGAAGGCAATCGGGCCGTGAGGATTGGTATGGCTCATCTGCAATTCCCACCCGAAGACCAGGAGCAGGACCAAGGCCGGCCATGGAGCCTTCTTGCCCACCAGCAGAGCAAGGGCCAGTAGCACGGTCGAGGCGAATACAGCCCAAGAGCCGGTCAGACTGATGAACGACCCGACCCCGCCGACCCAGGCGTCTGCCCAGTTGGTGTTGAGGACCAACTCGACGCCTTTCACCTGCTCGGGTGTGAGCGCACCACTGGCAGCGAGTTCGTTGGTATGAATGAGCGCCCGCCCGAGGCCGCTACCCCCGATCGAGTCGAGCGATGTGTAGTAGATGAGAAAGACAAACGTCGCGACCCGCGAGAGCCAGCTCGAAACCACCGCGAGGCTGCCGTCATTCCTGTCGACTCGTCGAGCCACGAGCCAGAGACCCACCGCCACCATCGCCACTAGCGGCGTCTGGATCATGTGCAGTGCAAACCACCAATGCGGCCCTGGATACGCCAACGCCTTGAACTGAGGATCATACGGCTGTGCCTTGTGCAAGTACTCGAACATCCCAGGGTCGCTGGTGAACCCGGCCGGATGATAGAGCTCGATGACCAGGAGCACCAGGGGTGCCACGACCAAACAGATCCACCACAGAGCCTTGCGGACGGCCTCGTTCGACATTGTCGCTACCTCCCTTCGAGGAACGCGAGACTTCGCTCCCGCGCCCTTCCTCCGTCGCGGCGCTTGGGGATCGAAATCACTCATTCCTGATGAATTGTAACTAGCAACATAGCATTGAAATCGGCCATTGCACAATCACCAGAAGCGCGCTCGGCTCGTGCTAGGCAGTGCTAGTAGTGGTGGTTGGCGGATCATCGCAGCAAGGGCCACGCTGTTGAGGAGGGGAAGGAGTCAGGGGCTTCGGCCGGATCCACGCCAGTCTCCGACTATCGGCGACACCCCGGACCCAGAACAGGTCTATTGGGGCCCGAGGGAAGCCGCCAAACGCGCGTTGAGGCACTACCGAGCACCACGCCGGACCGGCGCGTGAATCGATCTGTTTTCTCTGCGAACCGTTCCCGCGATGTATCTAGTGAGGTACTACAGCGCGGTCTTAGTACGCACGCGCATCGGAGTCCGGAGAGCCTTCGGGGCTGGTCAGTTCCAGGCTGACGTGCTGCCATTCTCAAAGCCATCGAAGAAGATCCCGAAGTTGGGTACGGCGAAGACAAGATCGTCCACCATGAAGGTCTCGCCCTCGACCCCCTGGCCGGCTTCTAATTCCACCTCCATCCGCCAACTGACCGCGTCCGTTGGAATCGGGATCACATTGAAGAAGTGCCACCATTCGTCGTCGGCCATGGGTTCCACCCAAGGTGAGACCACGTCGATCTGATTCCCCAAGCAGTCTGCTGCATCGTGGAACCGAAAGGTGATCCGATAGTCGTAGCTGCCGTCGAACCCTGGGGTCCAGTTGGTTCCGGCATTGATGCGAAGGAGGGAGTATCCGAACGAGTTGAGCGGTCCAGTGGCTCTGGTCAAGCACTGGCCGAGCTTGATCGAACCGTTGGCAGCGATGGTCCCCTGCGCGGCGCCGAGTGGCGGGGAGTTCGCATCGGGTCGACTGATGCCTTCGTTCTCGACCCAACCCCACGTTCCGGAGGGCTGGTAGAAGGGGTCCAAGAACGCTGCGCTGTTGAAGTTCCCGCCTCTCACCAGGTCATGGTACAAGGAGATGAGATCGAATCTCGTGGTGGCCATGCCTCGTGCATCGTGCTCGGCGGTCAGGGTGATGAGAGCACTGGAGGTGCCCGCAGGCGAAGCGACGGTGGTGTACAGGAATCGCCACGCGTCGACCGCACCAATGGTCTCTCGTCGGTCAAGGCTGCTGACCAGCGGGCCGGTCGTACAATCGTCCGAGGAGAAGAGTTGGAGCCCCGCCGACACAGGAGTATCCAGGAACGGAGTCTTGGCGTTGGCGAGCACCGCGATGGAGCCGCCCGGGACGATAGGACTGAACTCCACGCATTGCGTGAGAGTCGCTGTACCCCCGCCGCTGGTCTCAGCGGAGGTGGAGTCGAACAGACCGTCCGAGTCATTGTGCTGCCAAGAACCGGTCTGTGACCATGACGAGAGATTCGTCGAAAAGTCTCCGTTGGTTGCGAGCGAGGCGGTCGCGGGCGCAGCCGCCACCAGGGCACACACGCAGATGCAGAGGACCAGCGCGCGCCATGAGGTTCGAGGTGCAAGAAGCAGGGCGAGTCGCGAGTGGGTCATGGCTGAGTCTCCTCGGAAAAGGTGAAATTGGTGACGAGGAGCGCTCTGCACCTTTCCCGCTAGACCAGTGCTTTGTGGCAGGGCGGCGACTGCGGCTCCGAGGATGGAGCCGTGATCGGCAGCGGACCTCAGGGCCGACAGCGATCTCCTCTCTAGTCAGAAGGCGCAGGATCCGTAGAAGCGGTGCCAGCGTCGCCGAGAAAAGACTGCCGTTCGAGGGTCGGCGCCCTCGGTTCTTGAGCACGAGTTCTGAGCGCAGAGTTTCGGCGTGGCTGAGTAGCAAACTCTGATCTCAGACATCTGATCTCAGACATCTGATCGGGCTGCGAGTTTTGGGGGCGCCTGAGTCAGGAGGGCGTCACCCTCTTTCGTTCCCGAGTGTCACCCAGATGCTGTTTTCTCCGCCCTTGATGGAGAGCGTGCTGTTGTCGCACGACTTTCCCAGAGGATTCCAGGTCAAAGAGGTGATCCCTAAGGGGCGAACACACCGACAGGAGATCGAAATGAGACGAAAACTGATTTTGGCTGGACTGCTGACCTTCACTGCTGCCTTACCGATCACCGCACAATCCCTGACTCTGGTCCCTGATCCGCCCTCTGCTAGCCGCGAACTCACTGCAGCTTGGTATGGCGGCAGCAGCGCCTGGAAGGAGCGGTCGACGATTGGCGCAATCCTGGCTCCACTTGACGCTAGCGAGCAGCCCTCGCGCGTCGCTGACCCTTCAGGGGACACCTACTCGCTGGCTCCGGTGGTCCAAGACGATGCGGTGCCGACGGGGGCTTATGCCATGACTTCACCGACGGAAACGACGCTGACCTTTGATGGCACAGCCACCAACATCGGTGCGAACTTTCGAGGCTCCGCAGGTGGCACGTTCAGCGTTCTTGAAACGTATTCGGTCGATCACGGCGGCCCAGGGATCGACCGGGTTTCAGTAGGGGTGACCGCCCTTAACAGCGCCTTGGGTAGGGAACCGTGGGTCGCGGCAGGGCAAGTTGGCAACGCAGGAGCAACACTGATCACGTGGAGGCTCGATGTAGGGGCGTTCGATGCCAGCAATCAGATCCAGCCAGACGCCCCGTTTAGCGTGGTGGGAGTTGGGGTGGAGGCCTATGACGTGGTTGGATCCCTCATCTTCAGTAATCCGGCGTTGAGCGCCGATCTATCCGACGGTGTCACCCTTTCTGGGACCGTTCTCCTGCAGTTCCAGGTCGAAGGCGAGCCGGTCGAGATCGCGGGCTACGATCTCGCGGAGATAGTTGTCTTCTGGGACATTAGGGAAATCTTGTTCGTTGACGGATTCGAGAGTGGCGACACCACTCAGTGGTCGTCAACGAGTCCCTGACTTGTAGGCATTAGGCGATGGCAACCCGTTGGCGGACGACTGCCGGGACGCCAGGTGCCGGAGTCGACAAAAGGTGCCCCCCACACACAAAAAAAAGCTGCCCGAATGTTTGAGCGAGTCCAATTGTTTAAAGAGGAGGGCCAGGTTCTTCGACAAACCTAAGTAGATCGGCGGTGCCTAGTTTGCCGCGGTGGCGCGGGCGTGGATGTTTGTGGTTAGGGCAAGGCGAACAGCGGTGAAGACCGGGCTGTTGATGGTCGAACACTCTCTGGAACTGTGCCGACTGCAGGCGCTTTCGGTCGTCAAAGTGCGTTTGCTGTTGCTTGCCTCCCAGCCGCGATCAGCGAAGAACGACCTCCTTCGGAGGTCCATGCCGAGCGAGGAGACGTGGCAAGTGTGGTAGATCGAATGGGACGATTGGGTGGACCGATCCGAGCGCGTATCACGCCGTCTTCGGGCCAGGATCGCTGAAGGGTTCCAGGAGTTTCCAGAAGGTTGCTTCCTGCCATCCGGTTGCTTCTGGCGCGCGGGTCCGAGGAGTAGGCACCCGCCCATCTTGGTTTGACGACTTCGACAGGGTGGCCGCGAGCGTCCTTACGATCCGTTTGCTCTCTTGTCTGGAAACACCAGGAAGCCCGTGACCTCTGCTGCTATCTGCTTGCTTTCGCTGATTGATATCCATTTTCAGAGCTTGACTGGCAGTTTCGCCGGATGATGCTTCGAAGGGCAGCTGCGCCTAGAAGGGCAGCTGAATCCGAAGCGACAGTGACGTGTTGGTGCTTCGCATCTGTTCGCCAGCTCGGTTGAGGACGCTTCCCCGTTCGATGCCAAGATCCAGGAAGACGATGGAGAAGCCTGTCGCGATGTGTCCGCCCCAGACAAGTCGGTCGGTGGTTCTGGCGGCGTTGGTGTAACGCTTGAGACCGAGATCAACTCCCCAGAGAAAGTCGATGCGAGGTCCTCCTGCACTCTTCAGATGCGACCACCAGCGAAGCTTGGGGCCGTAGGCGTCGAAGTGGTTCCAGTCTTCGTAGCTCATGGACCAGGAGAGGACAGGACCATTGACTAAGGAACCGTAGACCTGGGTGAAGCGATTTCCGGTCTCGGTGCAGCCACCCTCCTGCGTCGCTGGGTTGCGGCAGATATCTTCTTCGCGTGGACTCCCAAAGAGCCAGCTTGCCTCGTAGCGCATCCCCTCTTGATCGTCCGCGCCACTCTTGAGAAATGAAAGCGAGACCTCACCCGGACCAGGGCTCCAACCGAAGCGATCAAGGTTTCCGCTTTCGGTTGGATGGAAGCCAAAGAACGTCTCATAGGGGAACGCTGCGTTCGGTTCAGTGGCGATGCCGGTCGAAGACGAGGTCATCGCCATTCCAGGCCGCTGAAGCGTTTCTTCGTTGGGGAGGCCGTTTTCCGTCGCTTCCGCGCTCCACAAGCGAAACCAGAATCCCATAGGGTTTGAGGCAAGGTCAGAATCTGGCCTTGTGTGGTGCAGAAGGACCTCTTCTACAGAGCGGGCGCTGAGTACCGCAAGAGCGACGAACACACGGTTGTGGGATGCGTCGCCATCGCCAAGCATGCCGATCGAGCTGCAAGGTTGCGAACCGCAAGTGGTTTCGGTCTTTCCAATCTGTTCGAGTTCTGTCCTGGCCACATCGGCCTGTTTCTTGATCGGCGGTCCTCGTCGGAGTGTAGCGAGTGGCCCCAGGTCTTTAGAGCGCCGCTCGATCTCGTCTGGTGCGTTCCAGTCGCGTAGCTGGGTGAGTGGTTCGTCGGGAAGCCGACATAGCGCGGACTCGATTGGGTCAGAAGTCTTGGTGAGGTTTGGGCAGTCTGGCGACTGGGCTGATAGGAGTTTGTCGATACGGTCCGCCCAAGGCTGCCAGTCATTGGAGTCAAAGCGGCCGAGCAGAAGCTGGCGGTTGTTGCGGTTGTGCAGAAAGCGCCCAATCAAATCAGAAGCGTTGCCACGGGCGGTCATGAGGTGACCGGGCGCGATTGCGTCTTGGAGGAAGTGTTGAGCGGCTCCTTCAGCGAACAAGGCAGCGGCCAGGTTCGACTCGTACGGCGCGCCATTGCTGGGTCGAGCCAGTTCCAGCGCGAGAGCATGAAGCTGGGAGTACTTTGCAGCCGCACACGCTTCAAAGTGATTGGTGTTCTGGTGAACGATCAGCAGCCTCATCCATGGCCAGGTTTTACGTGCAACTCGGCCAACACCAAATGGGAAGGGTTCGAACACGTTCTCGTTTCTGGACCTGAAGTTGCGCATTTCGTCAAGCACCTCTGGGACCGGGACGAGATGGCGGAACTGGCCACAACGCTCGGGAGCCCAGGCAGGAAGGCTTGCCGCGAGTTGATTGCGAACATTCGATGTTGCGTCATGTAGGAACTCGACGGGTACAAGTGCCTCAGGCCTGAAGACACGGTCAACTGCTGAGTTAATAGCGCCAAAGGGGACACAGTCTCGCCTGTTCGACCGGGCCAGTGCGCAGCCGAGATAGCTGTCGCGCAACTCTTCGGCCTCGGCTGTACTGAGAACTCCCTGTTCAAGCAGGCTCATCAGGGCGAGTTCAAATCCCAGATTGGAGGCTGCTATGTGCTCGTTTCCTTGGTAGGCGTGGGTGAAACTAGATCCTGCAGCCAGAAGGATGACACCGACGATAGTTGCGAGTACCCAAGAACGCAGCTTGTTTTGCACGCTGTTCTTCCTCCATCCTGAATTGTGACTTCAAGTTTAGGCCGTTCCTTTTGACACCACATGAGCGAGGGTAGCCTCAAGGAGTGAGACGGACGCGTCTCGAAGATTCGGTCTCTGGCTCGCCTCTTGGACCTAGGGCGTTTTTAGCTGGAGTAGCTCGCCTGGGACGGGCATGGTCCAACCCGGTCCTGACGGCCCGCAGCTAGGGGCTGACCACTGCAGCGCTGGTCGTTCCTGGGCTTTCAGTGAAGCGGCTACCCGCTCCAAGAATCGGTTGGCCCTCCGGTTCGTCAGCATCGGCACGAAACGGACTGGCTTGTGAGGCGGTCTAAAGAAGTCGCGATAGTGAGTCACCATGACGTGGCGCGGTTCGAGGTCAGACAGGAGGCCTTCCGGAAAGCCATCAGTCAGATGGAAGGATGCGATACAGAGGACTGCTAAGTCGAATGGGCGCTCTGTGAGTGCGGGGTGAGCTTGCGTCGGAGACAGGCCACTCCTTTCTGTTGCGGCGTCTTGGAGATAGACCCTGACAGCGACATCTCCCCGCTTAGGATTGAGGAAATCGACCACGAAAGCGAGCGGTTGCCCTTGCTTAAAATTGCGGAGGGGCACCTGGCTGAGACCGTCTGGATTGGCTGTGTTCACGGACCCGGGTGCCCAGTGGAAGAGTGGTCCCTGCCTGGCGTGAGGCGATGGAACTGCCATGAAGCGAATTGGAAGTGCGATTCCGTTCGGGTCTGAGAGCTGAATCCAGCTGCCGAGGCGCTGATTGAGGCTTTTCGTTCGGGTCGCTAGATCGCCGGTGCCCGCTAGCAGGTTGGTCGCTGTGAGGTTCCCATAAATCATCGCTTCGGGATGCTGTTGGGCAATGTGTGGCACATCGAGTAAGTGGTCGTGATGTGCGTGACCGATCAGCATCGCCGCGGCGGCACCACGGGGTACTCCAGCCATCCCTTTCCGGATGGCTTCCTTGTTGACACGACCCTTGCCTGTGGCGACGCGCAGTAAACCCTGATGCGAGAAGAAGGGTGCTGAAAGCAAGCCGACGCCCTGCCACTCAAAGTAGATACCGGATACACCTAGGTATCGAATCGTAAGGTCTGCAGCTGTCGCGGGCGCTGCGGCTCGTAGCTCACACTGAAACGAACGAAAGTCGAAATTCGCCGCACGACCGTCCATTGTTTCCATGCGGATTGTGTGACCGCAGCCCAGCGAGAGTCCGACAGCGCAAATGAGCGGACGCAGTGCCAACCTCACTCGTCTGGCTTTGGTGCGCGAGTGTGCCTGAAGTTGAAGGCGAGCGGTCATGGAGCGAGCGTAGCACTCGGCTCCACGGCGGAGGTGAACGATCCGATCTCGTTCCGGAGACCAACGAGCGGGCCATGTTGGTTTTCGTTGAAAACGCGGAACTTGTCCGTCTAACCCCACTGAGAGCGAATCGCTACAGGAAACGTTTCGTAGTGCTCTTTCGAACGTGATGGACCAGAACAAGAACAAGGAGACAGCCTGTGAGATTGATGAACGTAAACCGCGACCGATCCAGATGTTCGAAGTCACTACCAAAGTCAATGTTGTTGGCTTTACTCCTCGTGGCTCTCGTTGCTGGTGTTGTTGCCGCACCGTCGTTTGGCCAAAGCGCGGGCATGGTGTGTGATGTGCCGGCCTTTGATCTTGTGCTTCAAAGCCCATTCCAGTCCACGCTAGTGGTGAAAGTGGAGTCCGAGGGGTACTTCGAGTTCCAATTGCAAGGCACAACGGACGGCCAAAGATCCCAGCCGATCGATGTGATGGTGCCGCCTCATCTGCGGGCCTCCAGCGCTCCAATGGCCGACCGTCGGTTTCACGTTTTGCCCGGCACTCTTGAGATTCCGGTTGAACTCGGAGGATTCGACTTCTACTTGGACAACGTGCTGAGTGTGACCTTTGAGTCTTTCGATGAGCTCATGCGCAAGAGAGAACCGGCGGAAGGGGAGACCGTAGAGGAGGCTGAGGAAGCAGACCGGAAATGGACAGAGCACATGCAAGAGCAAGGCAAGGTCTGCGCCGCACGACGCCAAGGTCAGGCCTATCTGATCGCGTTCGAGAAACAGTTGCTCAAGATCGATGCAGGCACTGTGTTCTCGCGGAACAAAGACGATGGCTTCGATGGTGCTCTCGAACTCGCTCTGATCGCGACGTCGCGCTGGACGAGGAGCATTACAGGCGTTGTTGACATCCGATTGTCCGAGATCGCAGCCATCAAAGAGACGCCTCCACCAGATGAGGAAATGATGATGCCTGAGGCCGAGACGGCAATGCCGGAGATGCCTGCAGCACCAGAGATCTTCAACCCGTTCGCTGAAGGCGGATCGATCGTCCGCGGCAACGCTTATGCGGTCTACTACCCAAAATCGACGATTAAGGGAAACCCGCTGTATCCACCGTCGTTCGGCCTGGTGGGTGGCATCGGCTTCTCGACGTTTTCTGGCGGAAGCGGAAGCTCGGTGGAAGCCAAGGAGCGGTACTTCTATGGTGCTCGTTGGCAGGTGAACTCCTATAATCGCAAACTTGATCCGGTGAACTTTGGCGGGACCACCGGGTTCGTTCAGTTCGGAATGGCGCGGGATGACATCTGGCAGTTTGAAGAATCGATCGATGCCGATGGCGATCCAAGCACTGACCCGGAAGTTGTTCAGCGTGACGAGCGTGACCGCTACTTTTTTGAAGCCCAGCTTGAGTTTCCGAGATTGGGCAATGAGACAGCGCGGCTAGCGACGCGGCTTTTCGCCGATATTCCGAAAAGCGGTGACGGGCCGTCAGACATTCGCATCAGCGTGTTGGCGGCCATCGATCTGAAGTCACTACGCAAGACGATCACTGGGAACTGAGTAGGTTGGCTAGGGCTCCGCTTCATTCTCCTTTGATTCACGTCAGGAGCGGTTCTGATGTTCACTACCCATCGTTGTCTCAATCTCCGGCGTTGCCAGAGGAGAATCGGAGGTTGCCAATCGGAGGTGTCGAACGGATCGGCAGATCGTTTGAACGCCCCGACGACGTATCCAAGAAAGTGCTGTTTGAGCGGCCTGCGCTTGCCACCCGCGTCTATTGAAACATGGGAAGAGTACTCCGGTGCATCCTGGCGGGTACCTCTACTTGGTGGCTCTTCAGGGCTTCGCGTGGGTCACGCGATCTCTTGGGCATAGATCGAGTCCGCCGAAATGGAAGTAGATGGCATGACCCGAGGTTCCTCGTGTGGACGGCTCGCGGCGCCAGCAGTCTAGTTAGTTAGTTAGTTAGCCCCGGCGTGATCGCGGTGGATCGGTTGATCGAGAAGGTGTCGTTCGCCACCATCGTTTGTTAGGTCGACGTGCTGCACCATGGGGCTGTACAATCGTTGGTGCAGCGCGAGTGAAGGTATCTGTGGCGGGCGTTCAATCGAGATGGGCACGAGCTGTACCCTAAACTAGATTTGGTGACTTGGTTTGTCTTCCACCGCTTCCACGAATGCCTGCGACGGACTGACAGGGTTAGGGTGTGCACGTGGTGCTTGGGTGGTGTTGTGTGCACTGACCGTTGCCTCCTGCGCTCCCGATTCACGGACTGTTGACTGGGCTCATAGCTTGGTGCCGACAGCCGCGACATTCGACTCCGGCCCCTGCGCGCCCGCGCCGAAGTTCCTGTGTGCAGGAGGTGTCGGCCGACTTACGACTATGGGTAACGGGTCGTCCGATACGGCCCTGATCGCAGTCGCCATGGGTCGCCCGGATCCGGGGGTGGGGATTCTCGAACGCGCTCTTCATCGAGCTGGCTCTGCGCGGGACCGCAACAATCTGGCCGTCGCGCTGTTGATACGTTGGCAGGAGAACGGACAGGTCACTGATCTTGTGCGTGCTCTTTGTCTGCTGTTCGATCCCCTCGAGAAGGCCGCCGCGGAGCAGTTGGTCAATCGCGCGCTAGCGCTCGCGGAGCTAGGTCTATGGCACGCAGCCCAGGCCAGTTTGTCGGAACTATCACCGGCGGCGGCCCCGGGGTTGATGGCGCTCGCCCGACGACTGGGCCTTCAGGTATCGCAGCAGATCGCACAAGAGCGCTCCCCGAATGGTAACGATCTGGGGAGCGAGTCAGCAGTGCGGCGTCTGGTATTCGAAGGGGATCTCGCTCGCGCATCGCAGATTCTGGAGGCGGAAGTCGGCAGCTCCTGGTCGCGCCGGTGGCGTGTACTGATCGAGAGTGTTGAGGAGTCCTCCTGGCGTCAGTTCTCCAGCGCCTATCGAGCGTATCGGGACGGTAGGTACGGCGAGGCGTTGGTGGTCTGGGACGCGATGTTCGACAGTCCCAAACCGACCCCGTCGCTGCTGGCTTCTTGGGTCTGCACCTATCGAGATCTTGCGCAGATGAGTTTGCAGGATTCGGCCGAAGCCTTGGTGTTCGAGCCGTGCGCCGCGGCCGTGGTTGAACCCGCACAACTTGGGATGGTGGTGTGGAGAGCAGGACTCTCGCTCGGTCGTGCGGGTGACTACCCAGGAGCACTGCGGGCGTTCCGTGAGGCCGAACGTCAGTTCCGCGCTGCGGAAGACCCCCTGCAGGTGGCCAACAGTCTGTATCTGCAAGCCGAGCTGTTGGGACACCTCGCCGAAGGGCCAGTCGCGTGGGAGCGGCGCATCGAGGCCTTGCACGCATTTGCTGGCTTGGGCCCATCGCACTTCTTTCATGCCCTGCTCGGCGACGCCGCGACCGCGTGCGGCGATTGCACGGGCCTGGCCGCCGTCTTCCAACACGAGCGGGCGCGGGTTGGTGAAGCGCTCGACGGTTGGATCTACGGCTTCGAGCAAGACTTTGCGCAGGCTCGAATCTCGCTCGAAGCGGGCGACCTCTCCCGCGCGGTACGTCACAACCAGCGCGCCCGCGAAGCAGTGGAGCGCGAGTCGCAAGAGCATGCCGGAACCGTCGTCGAGAGAGCCAGGATGCTGTCTAGCCTGCAGCACGCCGAAATCGGCGTTGCCGCGGGAGACGGAACACTCAGCGTCGCCCGACGAGCGCTGGCGCGAGTGCGCGAGCAGAATGATTTGGTCTGGGAAGGCAAGGCCCTCGAGGCAGTCGGCCGTGCGACCGCGGCACACGGCGAAGTTGCCGCTGGCCTCACGTTGTTGTGGCAGGCCCTTGAGCACAACGAGCGCATCCTGGCACGGATCGGTCCCAATCAGTTTCGGTTGGAGTATCTTGAGAATGCGCAGTCGTCGGTCGACCACCTCATCCAATTGCTGATCGAGTCGGGCCGTTACTCAGAGGCGCTGAGTGCACTCGAACGCGCTTGGGCTCTGGAGGACAACCCTACGCAACGCGGTACCACTCGTTCTAGGGCCGGCCCGAAGACGGTCGTCGCCCACTACTTGGTTACCGGGTCCACGCTGACCATCCTGGTGAGGGACGGCGCCGGCCTTCCGGCCCTCATGGCCCATCGACAGGACGCGCCTGCGCTGGCGTCGCTCGCTCATTCGTTCGCGGCGGCGCTGGCCCGCGGCGATGCTTGGGCCGAGATCCGTTCCGCGAGTTCCACTCTCTACGATTCGCTGATCCGACCGTTGCAGTTGTCGGAGCATGATCGACTGGTTCTGGTGCCGGATCGCTGGTTGGGCAACCTTCCGTTCCTGGCGTTGGTCGACGACCAGTCGAACCAGTTCCTGGGTGCGACGCACTCGGTGCTGGTGGCACCGTTTGGCACAAGGAAGAGCACCCTGAACTTCCCCAAGACGGAAGGCGCGAACATCGGTATCGTCGCCAATGCGATCGACCCGTTGGGGTTGTTGCCGCCGTTGC
The DNA here is from genome assembly GCA_029263415.1 of Acidobacteriota bacterium. Classification (GTDB taxonomy): domain Bacteria; phylum Acidobacteriota; class Thermoanaerobaculia; order Multivoradales; family Multivoraceae; genus JAJCXN01. The sequence continues at coordinate 44,058 of JAJCXN010000003.1, read as the reverse complement.
GGGAAGTCGAGCGTGAATCGTCGACTCTGCAGGAACTCTATGGTGCACGAGCCACCCTCGTCACCGGCGAGTTGGCGAGTGCACCCCGCATCAAGGCTCTAGTGCCGACCGTGAACTGGATCCACTTCGCTATGCACAGCCGTCCGGATCGAGACGTGCCTTGGGTGGAGTCTCTGGTACTGGCGGATGTTGGACTCAAGGTCGACGACTTGGGACCCATCCGGCATCTGGAGCTGGTCTCTTTGTCCGTGTGTAGCTCGGCGGTGGCAGCGCCCAATAGGGGGCGGCTGGTCACCGGGCTGGCCCGGCGCTTCCTTTCTTCGGGGGCAGCGCGAGTCGTCGGCTTTCTCTGGCCCATCGACGACTCAGAAACCGTGGAGCTGCAGGAGAGACTTCACAGAGAATTGCTAGGAGGCGTGGAACCTGAGGAAGCTGTCCGTCTAGTAGTGCGAGATTCTGTGAAGATCGGAGCGCCTGTGTCGGGCTGGTCTGCGCTACAGGTATCGGGGTAGGACTGCTCAGTGAAGGAAAGGGCCTGTGGAGTGCCCCGAGCGCGAAGGCAGCTCAAACGCTAGTAGCTACGAACAACAATCGAAGCAGAGGAGTCATCATGGGCACGTTCCGTTTGAGAATTACAGGGGTTTCGTTGGCGGTCTCCGATGATTGGGAGAAAGACGGTCCTGTGGCAGTGGTGTTGCCCAACCTTGCCGCCCTACTGCCGATCAAGGAAGCGCCTCCCGACCCTATCGAGCAGGATGTGCTTGGCAGAGACTCGTCCGATTGCCCGCATCTAGGGTTCCTGCGTTGGCCGTCGAAAGGGCCGGAGCCCGCCTATAGTGATGCGTTCGTGAAACATATGGCCTATCTGAACCGGCAACGACTGACGTTCCGATTTAGGTTCAAGGGTGAGCAGAGGCCACCGTGGTCAATCCAGCGCGATGCTAAAGACGGACTCAAACACACCTCAAAATGGGGCAGCTACGACTACAGTAACCTCGTTGATTGGGGGGCAGAAGAGAGTGTTGGCAACGCCCTTGATCTGTCGGCGATCGTGGGCCGTTACGTAGAGAGCGACAACCTTGAGAAAGTCCCACCCCCCACCGTCATTGCGCAGGTGCTGCTCGGTAAGTACGGACGGTTCTCCTGCGAGGAGCCTGGCAACAACCTGCGGTGGGAACTACACAGCACAAACGAGAAAGTTGGTGCCACCAAGCCCATAACCGAAGCGTTCATATGGGAAGTGCCCGGGGTCAAGAAGGTGGAGATCGTCGTGGAAGACCTGGACCAAAAGAAGAAGGCCAGAATCCTCTCGTTGGGTAAGTTGAAGAGGAACGGCCAATTGGAGGTGACCTTGGCAAACCTCTGCTACGACAACCCGCTGGAGTGGAATGTGAGCAGAGCGGTCGGGACCGACGAGGACGTGTTGTGGAGCCTGGCGCTCTTCGAGAACAACAAGGCCAAAACTCTGCAAAAGGAAATGAAGAGGAACGGCAAGACCCTAAGAGATCTCGCTCCTAGGCCTAAACTACCCAAGAAGATGGGGACTGGAACAGGTACGGGGACCTCGAACTGCAATCCGCCAAGGGGACTGGCGAAGGCCAGTGCCGTCAAGGATCTGTGGGCCATCTCCTGCAAATGAGCCGATGGAGCAGGTCTCGCCTTGGAGCTTGCGTGGCCCTACTGGCCCTGCTGGCCTGTTCTTCAGGCGGAATCGAGGTTCTCGATCTGCCAGCGGGCACCCCGGAGGAGGAGAGCTTTGACCTCGAACTCCTCAGCGTTGCGGCCGAGGAGCGCCTAGTCGTCAGTGTCACTGTCAGCAGTCGAGATCTGAAGGGAGACGACGACCGCCAGCTTATCGAGATCACGGTAAATGGGGGTACCGCTTTGAAGCGGAGCTTCGTCTGCGGAGGCAAAACGAGCGCCTGTGCAACCATTAGTGGGAAGCAGGTCATGGTCAAGCCTACCGTTGTGGGCGAGGCTGTGTGTGGTTGCGGCCTGTCGGGAGCCAAACCAAGCGGTGTTAAACCTCCGTCGTCAGTCACTGTGGATTGGGTGACATGGGACAGCGCCGCCGCGAGCTCCGCAACGATGCCCGATGAAAAGGCGGTGGCGCACCACATAGCAAACGTCGATTCTTTGGGAGTCGGTGTCAACCTCGTGGCGGGCACTCGGATCGCTAAGCTGACGCTTGGGAAGATCAAGAGCTATGGCTGTGTGCTGGCCGTCTTACGTTTCATTCAGGAGCTTCGGGGCAGCGACCGGTTTCTGGTTGGCTTCGTCGATCGCAAGGATGGACTGTGCAAGGGCGCCGGGCTCGCGCAGATCGGCGCCGGCTGCCGGTACTGCGGAGTCTCTGCCGTGAGCGCGTCGTGCCTAGAAACCATGTTCGCTACCGAGCATGAGGTGCTCCACAATCTCGGTGCACGCGACCGGCCGAACAGCAAGAAATGTGGGGTGGTAAATGATCCCTCAAAGAGCAAGGAAGGTCTGATGTATCAACACCTCCAGCCATGCGCAAAGTTCGGCGTGTGCTCGTCCACCGACATCGCGATGTGCCCCGAGACGCGCAAACAAATGGCTGTTGCTGAACCAATCGGCAAGTGGATCTGCCCATATCCGTAGTGGCGTCCCGGAAGTCAGGGAAGGGAATAGGGAGCGCGCTTCCTTCTTCCGATTCGTCAACTCATCTGTCATCAACAACCCACCGCGTGTTTCAGCGCACGACCACCCACCGGGATCCTCTACCCTTACCCTTCAGCTCTAGATCTCCTTCATCCCGCATGGCTTGGAGCACTCCACGCACGGTCTCCCGACTAACGCCCGGACAGTCGAGTTAGAGCTCTGAGATCGAGAACGGTGCAAGGCGACGTCGGGCCGCGGCGCGAACCTGCCGCGACTTGGCTCCCGGTCCACCTGCGATCTCGCCCACCCGTTCTTCGAACTCACGACAAGCCGCCAGCAGGATGCCCCATAAATACTGCAGCCAAGGCAGAGGATCATGCTGGTCTTCGTGCCAACCCAGCGAACTGCGCTGCAGAGCGCGGTAGTAGCCCACCTTTGTGTTCTCAGTCAGGCGCTCCAGACTGATGAGTCGGCCAACGTCGTATCCACTGAGATAGAGCAGGTGGAGGGTTGCTAGGAGACTGATGCGACCGTTGCCATCGGCGAAGGGGTGGATGCAGGAGAGGTCCAGCACCGCCAGCGGAATCAGCACCATCGGATCGTAGGGGGCCGCGGGCTAGGGCTTCTGTGAACCCGGTTGTGAGGTCATTCATCGCCTGAGATGTTGCGATCGCAGGCGTAGGATCGAATCTCAACTTGGGGATCCTGCCGGTAGCGTCGAGCTCCACGATGGAGTTGTCGGTGGGCCTCCAACGACCTCCACGTGCTGGCTGATAGCGGAAGGGAATCTTGTGGAGCTGGAGCAAGACGGATTCACGAAAAGGCATGTCGAGAGCCGATTTGCGGATGAGTTGAAGGGCGTCGCGATAGCCCGCGAGTTCTTGCCCGGAGCGGGTCTCGGGCTCCGCCTTCCGTTCAACGATCAGCTCAACTCTCTTGCGCGAGTTGACGATGCCTTCGATGCGGTTAGATGACTCGGTTGACTCGATCGATGCGCGAGTCCGGAGTGCAGTCAGGATCTCGGGGCGCTGCCGGCGAAAGAGTTCCTGCTGCCCCTTGAACTCACCGAGCTTCACCAAAGAGGCGACACTTTCGGCGGAGAAGGTGAGATGGTCCAGGAAATGTGGTTGGAGGATGGCATGCGCTGGCTCGAATGAGGAGGGACCTTCGAGAAACGTGGTGTTTGATGAGGCGAAATACCACGGTCTTCCCCTTGTTTACTACGTTTTCGCCTTCCTACCCTCGTCGAAAGGGCGGTTTCGATGGTCTGTGTTCGCGCTCCCTCGGGCCGCGTTGCTCAAGAATGCCCCCGGAAGAGGTTGAGATCGAGCCAGCCCAGCAGAGGCAGGTTTGGTCTTGCTTCCTTGTTCTGATTCGTTCTGCCTCTTCTGCCTCGGGTCTGCTTATCCGGGTCGGCTATTAGGTCGTACAACTGTGTCTTTTCAGTTGCTGGCCTAACGATGATTTCTAGTTCGAAGCAAGCCGCCGAGTCTAGGACCTGATCAGAAAGGATTCAGCGAATACCCCTGCTGCTGGAGCATGGCGTGCACAGTCATGGCGGAGAGCGCCAACTTCACGCCAGGAAGTAGATCGGATTTATCGATCCCTCGTGCCGCCGCGCTCTGGCCGCAGAGGTAGATCTTGACGCCGTTGGCGAGCAGTGCTGCGATCAGCCCGGCGTTGGGGTTGGTCTCCCCCGAGTACTGGGCGTCGTAGCGCGTGGCCTTCAGGGCGTCGAATGCCGCGCTACCGTGGATGACCACCACCGGCTGCAGGCGCTCTGGACTGACACCTGCTTCTACGTGCATGTTGAGAAAGCGCGCCACACTGTCGAGGCTCCGGTTGAGGCTGCCACCGCTGCCGGTGCTGACGTCGAAGGCAAGTTGCAGGATCAGGTCGCTTGGGATTTCCAGGTCACTGTCGATCGTCGCAATCCGTCCGTAGTCGGGAATGAGCGGACCTGCATGAAAGGCCTCCTGGGAGAAGGCCGTCGCGCTTGCGAGCGAGATGAGGAGAGTGGCCCCGAGGGCGGATCTGGTTGTCGACATGTAGCGCGACTCCTTGGAGGGACTACCTAGTCCAGTCATTGGTGTGGATGAAAGTTGGGTGCGCATGCTGCATATCTTGAAGTTGACTAACGGAGTCAACCCTGGAAAGACCGGCACACCATGTCCAACAGTAGCCTAGGGTTCCAGCTCTGCGGCTAACTCTCGAGCGCACGTCCGCGAGATCGCGAGGTCGATCACTGACCTCGCCTCATTCCTACAGAGTTAGCGCGCTATGGCCCGGTTGCCCGCGGCATGCTAGAAGATGAGCCGCTGGTGCGAAGCACATAGCCGAAGCACATAGCCGAAGCACGAAGCTGAAACACGAAGCTTCGCGCGAGGGTCAACTCGATAGCTATCCTGCTGCCAGTCTGCGGCTCGCCACTCATCTCTAAAAACGGTCACACATGAACCCACCTCATATTCGCGGCCCGCTCGCTTTCCTTGCGCGCTTGATACCCATTCTGAGCATGCTGATCTTCGGTGCCGACCTGGTCGTGGCTAGCGGCGCGAAGGGGCCGTCTACACGCGCCCCAGAAGACGACCTTGAGCAAAGCACGGTGCGCCGCACGTTCACAGTGAGTGACTTCGAGCGGTTCGCGCCGCGGACTGCTCTCGACATGGTGCAGCAAATCCCTGGTTTCTCAGTTCGTGAGGGCGGTTCGGATCGCGGTCTCGGGCAGGCCGACACCAACGTTCTGATCAACGGCCGCCGTCTCTCGGGCAAGTCCAATGGGCCGGTCGACGCGCTGGGCCGGATCCCGGTTGGTGAAGTGGTCAAGCTCGAGATCGTCGACGGAGCGAGCCTGGAAATCGGTGGCCTTTCCGGCCAGGTGCTCAATGTCGTGACCAAGAGCACTGGAAAGATCACCGGCCAGTTCTCCTATAGCCCCCAGTGGCGCTCAAGAGGCACTCCCTTCCGTTGGGGCAACGGCGAGATTTCGCTCTCTGGGGGCGACGCTCAGAGCGAGTGGACGCTCGGCTTCGAGAGCGACCAGGAGTTTCGACACGACGAGGGGCCGGAGGTCGTGTTCGATGCAGCGGGCAACGTGTTGATCATGAGGGAAGAACGTCTAAACCGAGAAACTGACCGGCCTGGCCTTTCAGGTTCCTACGCGTTCGAGACCACGGATGGTCGGGTCTTCAACCTCACGGGTGCCGTGCAGTTCGAAGACGCGAAGCGACGGGAGGTGTCGCGTCAGACCAGTGTTGCCGACGGAAACCGGGTGCGTTTCCTCGACGAGCGCGAAGAAGAGCTCGAATACGAGTTGGGTGCTGACTACGAGTTCGGCCTTGGCGCGGGCCAGCTGAAGCTCATTGCGTTGCATCGTTCGGAAGGCGGGCCGTCGCTGGAGACGACGCAGTTCGAGTTCGACGACGAGCGACCCGAAGGTGGCGAGGAGTTTAGACGCGAGGTAGACGAGTTCGAGAGCATCCTGCGTGCCGAGTACACCTTGCAAGCACTCGGTGGCGACTGGCAGCTCTCCCTCGAGGGCGCGCGCAACGTTCTGGACATCGAGTCCGAGCTGGCCGAGCGCGACGACTTAGGGATCCTGCGGCCCGTGGAGTTCCCCGGTTCATCCTCGCGCGTTGAGGAAGATCGGGCCGAGACCACTTTGAGCTACGGCCGTTCGTTGAGCCCCCGGCTCCAGATCCAGGCCTCCGCGGGCGTTGAGACTTCGACGATCCGCCAAACCGGCGGGGGCGGTCTGACGCGAGATTTCGTCAGGCCCAAGGGGTTCTTTTCAATCGACTGGCAGGTGAGCGACCAGCTCGATGTTTCGAGCAAGCTAGAACGTGTGGTGGGGCAGCTCGGCTTCTCGGACTTCGTCTCCTCTGTGAACCTGACCGAAGGCGAGGTCGATGTCAGCAACGTCAACCTTGTGCCGCCGCAGAGCTGGCTGCTCGAGGCCGAGGCAAACCAGAGCCTCGGCGGCTTTGGCTCTTTAACGCTGAGTGCCTTCGCTGAAGACGTTACGGACATCGTCGATCAGATTCCCATCGAGGGCGGTGGCCAGGCTCCCGGCAATATCGACTCGGCTGAACGCTACGGTCTCTCCGCCGACTTGACGCTGCTCACGGACCCTTTGAAATGGCGCGGCGGGCGCTTCGACATTCAGATGGGGTTTGGCGACTCCGAGGTGATCGACCCGCTGCTTGGCGTGCGGCGCAAAGTGTCGGGTACCACGACGTTCGATCTGAACACTGACTTTCGGCAGGACTTTACGAACAGTGACTGGGCCGCGGGTTTTGGCCTCAGGTATGAGGAAGAGGCGCCTGACTTTCGGCTGAACTCCATCAACCGCAGCGTCGAGAGCTTCGCGTTCGCCACCGTCTTCCTCGAACACAAGGACATCCTGGGACTGACCGTGAGAGCCAGTGTTGCGAACGTGCTCGACCGGCGCAATGAGTTCTATCGAACCGCGTTCGAGGATCGAATGGCGGGCATTGTCAGGTTTCAGGAGGAGCGCGTCCGGTCCTTTGGAACGATCTACACGATCACGTTCGAAGGCAGTTTCTGAGGCTACGACGCTTTCGTTCTCGGCGCCTTCATGGTGGGCCTGGGTTGTCAGCGGTTAGTGTTGTAAAGGCGTCCGACTCCTCTGCTGGTAAGCCTTTGCTGGCACCAACAACGTGGCGATGGAGATGATATTGACGCCCGGCTTGCAGCAACTGCATTGCTGTGCTGTGTTGATGGGGCGGAGTGTTCTGGTGCCGAATTCTATCTCGTTATGCTATTATGCAACCGTTATGCGTGCCACCTTTTCCATCGACCAATCGACAGACGCAGCACTTCGCCGGACCGCTGAGAGGCTGGGTGAATCCAAGAGTGCTGTTGTGCGACGGGCAGTTCTAGAGTTCGAAGCGCGTTGTGACCGGCTCACCGAGGCCGAACGGCAGGAGCAGCTGGCGGCGCTTGCGAGGTTCAAGAAGCTCTCGAGCGTTTCGAACCAAGCGGATGTAGATCACGAACTGGAAGAGCTCCAGTCCGAACGACGGCAAGGATTCTCGGTTCGTTGATCGCGCTCGACACCTGTGCACTCGTTCGGGCGCTGTGCGGCGATCGCTCCGAGTTAGAGCAGTTGGAGAAGCTCGTTCGAGATGGAGAGCGGCTTCAGCTTCCTTCTCTGGTCTTGTACGAATGGAGACGAGGACCGAGGAGTCCACGGGAGTTAGAGCTGCAAGAATTGCTGTTCCCGAGTGAAGGTGCTTTGGTCTTCGACGCACGCGCTGCGTTGCTGGCTGCTGACACCTTTCGCGCCTTGGGCAAGCCGCGGCGGAGAGCGGCTGACATCGCGATCGCGGCGACAGCGATCTCGGCCAACGCGGCACTGTGGACGCTGAACCGCCGGGATTTCGAAGATGTTCCAGATCTTGAGCTGATTTAGGAGCCGGAGGGAACAGGAGTGGGGAGCAGGGGAGCAGGGGAGTAGAGATCCGCACTTGGTCCGGCGCTCGCCCTCAAGGCATCGATCTTTCGCCGAGTCCGTCCCAGACTGTCGATCCACTCGAACACGGTAGTCAGGATGAAGCAGCCGGTCGGTGGTGAAGGAGCCCTTGGGACGGGTCTATTCAATCGTTGCTGAAATGGTCAGTCTCGACCAGGACCAACGCACGGCGCGTCTCGAAGAACTGTGTGGTGATTCTCCGCACTTGCAGGCCGCAGTGGCCAAACTGCTGGTGCTTGCAGAACGGGCGACCGCCTTGTTCCTCTGTTCGCAGCGATCTGCTGTCACCGATTCCACCTGTTCCTCTACAAGTCTGATCTAAAGACGCCACCGCATCTGAAGTCACGGGCAACAAGCTCTCGGTCTTCCAAGCGACGAACTCAAAGCACTATTCGAGAATCAATCCCAGGCGTTGTGCCTCCAGAACCACTTGGGTTCGGTTACTCACCCTGAGCAGCGACATCGCTTCGGACAGATGTTCCCGCACGGTGGAGTCCGCGATCAACAGAATCTTGGCAATCTCCTTGTTCGACTTGCCCACCTTGACCAGCCCGAGCACTTCCACCTGACGTGGCGTCAGTTTAACGACCGGCGTGGGGTCGTCGGTGATGGTCACGATGTGACCCTCAAGCACTTGGCGAAGCCCCGCCATGAGCCCATCGCGGGGTGTGGATTTCGCAATGAACCCGTTGGCTCCAAGATCCATCACGTTGCGCACGTTGCCAGCCATTTCCAGCATCGAGATCACAACAATCGGGCAAAGTTGAAAAGCCTCGCGAAACCGGGTCAGACCATCTAGGCCTTGGGTGCCAGGGAGCTTCAGATCTAGCAACAAAAGATCTAGATCAGGGTGTTGCTGCCCCAGCTTCCAGGCGGTCTGAAAGTCACCGGCACAAAGCACCTGGCACTCGGTCGCTAGCTCTTGCACAATCATCTCAAGGCCATCTCGAAACATGGGATGATCTTCAGCAATGAGTACTTTGCCCGTGAGCAATCTCGCTCTCCTCCGAGTCGTACTCGAATCCAAAAGCTTGGCGCGATCAGCGAATCTGGCCGCCAGGCTATCGACAACGCCCCAGGGACGCCAGCCGGCTGCGACTCAAACTGTACTCGAACCACCTGCGACCGGCGCTGTGCCCTGCGTTGAAAGCGCTCCGCTAGCGGACCGAGAGCCTAGCCGAGGCGCCTCATCTGACCTATCGCGGCAAAGCTGAGAAGGGCCCCGAACCCGATCAGAAACTTCATCCCGAGCGTCGGAATCACGGTGATTGGCCGCCGACCGAAACCCCGGATCACCCAGTTGCCTGGGATCAAGGTGTCGATCCGATCAAAATACAAGTCGGGTTGCAGGTCAGGCTCTGGTGGCGGATCGTCTTGCCAAATGGCGATCCAACTCCTACCCTGGCTGAGCGTGGTATCTAACACTGCGACTGCAATCGGGCTGCTGACTCCAGAGGTGACAAATCGATTGATCACGCCGATCAGGATTGCTGTGCCGTCGTGCATCAGCAAGGGGCGATCCAACTCGAACATGGCGCACGTTTCAGGAGCCAAAACGCCAATCTCACGCGGATAGGTCCCAAGCAACGTGGCGCCGTTCGTTGGATCGTCGTCCGTGTCGAAGTACACAACAAGTTCAATCGGACTGCCCGCCGGCAGGTTCGAGTTGATCGGAAACGCTACGCAAACTGACTCCAACTGAAAGAGACCGCCCGGACTTTCGAACTGGTTCAACCAGAGAAACTGACGAGCCGTAGTGCCGCCAACGCCGAAGTCCGCCTCCGGCACGCCGTCATCCAAAACAAACTGAATGGGAGGTTCCAAGTTCAGGTCAACAAGTCCGTCTCCCGAACCCGCACGATCACTCACAGACCAATCGAAGGGCTCGGTTGCTCCGAGGAGACTTGAGGTGCCGAGGAGGGCCAAAATCCATAGAAGCAACGGGCCAAGACAACGCGCACCACTCTCTCGGAGACCAGTCTCCGGCGATTCAGCTTCTAGCGGAGCAAGATCCTGGGCAGCAGGATCTTCGCCCCCGGCGTACCGCGTGACAGCGCAACGGAAACGCGGTTGACTCTTCACAACACACCCCCTGACCAAGCCGCGGTATTCCCGGACTCAAACCCATCGGCAAAGAGCGGGGTCGTCGTCAGATTGGAACTGTCAATGAACACCTCGAAGGGTGCTCCACTTGGAGATCGAATGTCGTACGTGCACCGCAAGGAGTCAGCCTCTGCCGGGGCCGCCAGAATCCCTTGCATGGGTTCCCACAGCCCCGCGGTATCTTCCAAGAACGTCAACGAGAAATCGCTGACTAGGCTGATGCCCGTACAAGCAGTTTCGGAGAAGAACTCGCACGATCTACTCAATGTCAAGACCGACGGCGACGGCAACGAGACACGTGTCTGTTGCCGAATCGTCTGTTCGATGTTGCCGATCGTGTCGACACACTGCGCTAGCGCAAAGTCGGCATTGCCAGACAGATTCACCACGCGAGCCGACCCAGAAACTGTTGACCCGTCGACGTCTTCTGAACTGTGCACGATCTCCTCCGGCAGCAGGCTGGTGGCTTCCCACTCGTCAAGCGTACAATCGAATGAACCGTTCCGAAGCATCGTCGTGCGCTCAACTCGAAAGAGACGCTGGAATGCGCTATCCGAGTCCGTTTCGAGCGGATTGCCGCCGAGGTCTCGATGAGTACTGCAGACCTTTAGGCGATACAGCGAGTCGCCGAGCGCAATTGGTGGATCGAGATGGATCGTAGCAGTGGAGTTCGCGCTGTCGTAGTTCACACTCTCGATCGCGAGCAAGACATCGTCGTCAAGTGGCCCATCACACGTTGCGCTTGAGAAGTCGCCATCAGGGCCGCTCGCCACCAGTCGGTAGTTGAGTGGATTGGTGACGTCACCCGGCTCCACGTTCGAATCGGGATCCCACATCTCTTCACTGAATGTGACCTCTAGCTCATACACGGACTGGCTAGTAAACAAACACTCGCTGATTTCGACGCTGCCCAAATCATTGACGTGAGCCACCAGAGTCACCGCTGGAGCGGTGGCGTCGGCGAGGGTGTCTTCGCTCGATGAGTTGTTGCTGAGGTCTGTTTCGTTTGTGCTGGTAGTCACACTAGCGGTGCTCGTCATCGGGCCTTCAGTCCCCGGCTCAACCGCAACCTCGACCACCACCTCCACTGATTCGCTCGGCAGCAGCTCACTCAATTCGCAAGCCGGTGATCCGAGCGGGTCGTTGACGCAACCAGTGGTAGCAGTCACAGTCAACGCATCAGCGAGGTCAAGGGTAGCCATGACGCCACGCGCAGTGGACGGTCCTTTGTTGCTTACCGTCACGTAGTAGGAGAACGACAGCCCTGCTGCGATCGGATCGGCCGAATCTGCGAGCATCACTGACAGATTGCCTCGTGGAGTGAGCTCGGTGTCGCCGTCGGTCGCAACATCGTTGAGGCCAACCAGGTCAGCCACTGATGACGTCACCACCGCAGTATTGGTGAGCGTACCCAAAGCCGATGGGTCGATATCGCACAGTGCGTTGTAGGTGACCGAACTGTTCACTGGCAGGTTGAGTAGTTGATCAATATCGCCCACTCCATTGCCATTACCAGTCGCTCCGCCGATGGCCAAACTGGTCCAGGCGCAATCGAGCGAATTGGGAAAGACGTCGGTTAGATGCAGGTTGGGGTCGGCGCTAGGCCCGAGGTTCGTGGCGATGATTGTGTAGCCAAGGGTGGTCTCTCCAGGGGTGGCCATCGTCGTTCCATCACCAACGCTAACTGCGGCGTCTGCCTGCGGGGTCAGCTCAGTGTTGTCATCTATCGCAACATTGTCTGCCAGTGAAGGATCGTTTCCTGACGGCGTCACTTGAGCAGTATTGGTTAGCGTCCCGGTGGCTGAGGAGTCGATGGCGCAGACCGCTGTATAAACGACCGAACTTCCTACTGGCATGTTCAATGAATCGTTCAGCAGGCCCGAACTGTTGCTGTTGCCGGTCGCACCACCGTCGGCAACGCTCGTCCAGCTGCAGGCCAGCGCGGTTGGAAATGAGTCGGCGACGGAGACCGCAAAATCCGGATTGGGGCCAGCATTCGAGACGTTGATCGTATATGTGAGGCCAAGGCCCGGTACCGCGACCGCCAAGTCATCTGTGTTGGTGATGGCGAGGCTAGACAGCGGAATCGCAACACTCGACAGGTCGATTGACTGCCCAGGTTGGAGTAAGACCGGATCTGGGTAGTTCTCAACTACTAGGCTGAGAGGGGCAGGGTTCTCTGCGGACGCCGTGGCCACAAAGCCCTGCAAACTCAACTCGTGCCCAGTCTCGACTTGAGAGTCGACAAAAAGCGTGTTGGGCAAGATGAAGCGCGCGGCTGCTGAGCCGTTGATCAAACGTAGCGCCGCCGGAGAGCAGGAGAAGTCAACAACACCGGGCACCGTCTCGCCATCTTCAATCGTTGGAGTTAGCTCACTGATGTTGAGTTCATTGGCGCAGGCCGCCACCTCCCCAGTGGATGCCAGCGCAACGGAGGCACGGACGCCCCAAGACTCCTGCAGCGCGTCCAACATTGCCAACCCCGTTGTGTCGCCGGCTAGGTCACCATGCGTCACTCCGCCCAGGCCGACGTCGCTAAACATCGGTTGGCCGAGCCGAGCCGCCCCGGCTGGCACACTGTCGATCACGTCGGCGATGCCATCATCGTCGCCATCGAGTTGCCTAATCTCCACTTGCACAACACTGCTGCTCTCGTTCTCGCTCGCATCGAACGCACGGCAATAGACGCTGTACGGCAAAGCTGGCTGCTCGATCGTTTCATCCCCAGGAGAGCAAGCAACTTCTACAGAGCCGGAAACCAAATCATGGGCCGTCGGTTGGGAGTACTGCAGAGTGTTCGAGTGTCCATTGACCGCGGCTATCACCGTCGCTGGCAGAGGATCGATGTCTGGTGGCGTGGTATCTACGATCTGCACCAAGAGGTCCGCGAAGCCGACATTGCCACTCAGATCAATCGCTTGCCAACGCACCACGGTGTCACCTAGTGGGAAAGAAGCCGGAGCGTCATTGCTGATTACGACGCCGCCACCGACTTCGATCACGGCCGGAGCAACCAAGTCAACCGAAGTCAGCGGACCCGTGGCTTCAACCACCCTCAGCTGCGAGTCGAGGATCAACTGGGGCGGCACTGTGTCGACGACACTGACATCCGCCGTACAACGCGTGTCCAAACCAGTAGCATCAGTGGCAGTAAATCGGACGGTCGTAGTGCCAAGAGGAAAGACAGCCGGAAGTGCGGAGCCAGCAACATCAACGGTCAACGTTACTGCCGGCAGAGTGACGTTGTCAGAAGCAATACCAGCTTCGATGAAGTCGGCCAACTGCCTGCTACCGAAGTCCCCAGTCTCGGTATTGAGCGGTTTCGCGCCGCCAGCTTGAGTGAGTTCAACAGTGATGTCAGCAGGGCACGTGATTGCAGGAGCAGTCTGGTCATCAACAACAACCAGACTGACCACCGCCGGTTGGCCCAGGTCCAAGCCGTCGTCAACATTGAACCCAATTTGATCCGAGCCGAGGTACCCCGGATCTGGCGTATAAGTCACCGTTGCCTGATCCAACTCCACATTGCCAAAGGCGTCGACCTCGAAGAAGTGGACTCGCTTCAGCGGCGACCCCTCGGCCACGTAAAGGTGGTCACCAAGAGCAGCAAAAGCATTGACCGATGTGAAGTCACCCGCCTCTAGAAACGTGAGCAAGTTGTTCGGATCTCCGTCCGGTGAGATCTCGGTGCGCAAACTGCCGTTGTCATCCAAGGCGAACAGCAACACCTGGTCGTTGCCGTTGCCTACATACAAGTAGCCCTTGCTCGGGTTGACCTCTAGTTGGTCGCCAATTGACGGGCCAGACTCAGTGCAGTCGGTGCAAAATTCAGTGGTCATCCCGGTGCCGACATCGCAGCGGCTGCCAGCAGAACAACTGCCGATCCATCCTCGGTAAGCGCCCGCAAGGGTCAAAGCGTGGACCCGCTGCCCGTCACTCAGTAAGACGGTTCCGTCATAACCTGCAACATCAACGAATGGCTCGTTGGTGTTGGCGTTGATGATCTGAGCGAATTCGGTCACATTGCAGAAGTCGCCATCGCAGCCATCGTCCCAATCGCCAAGTAGGTCTGGGTTGGTCAGGTCGCCATTCGGGTAGTACTTTAGAGCGTGGCTTCCCAAACCCAGCAGACCATTGTCTTCGGCTGCCAGGGCCTGGCCGCCGTCTGCCGAGGAAAGGCCGGCGCTTCCCATTAGGTCGAAGTCAGCGAAACCATCGTTGAAACGGAAACGCTGTATCGTGTCCGAATTGTGTTCGTCTCCTGGATTGAGTAGGTAGAAGTCGTCACCAAAGCGGGCAAGATCAACCCAGTTGCTGCCGCTCGGACTTTCGAGACGAGCAATGTTGCCGTTGACATCGTCGTCATCGGGCCGCGTGAAGATCAAGCCCAACAAGCGTCCGAAGACGTCGAAGTGCATCAGGCGCCGGTCGTCCATGGCGTAGAACGTACCGTCTTGGTCGGCGATGAGTTGAGTGATCGAGGTGAATCGCCCACCGATGTTGATCGTGTTCGAAAGGCTCGGAGCATTGTTGAACGTTTGTCTCCAGCGCTGAAGACGCTGACCTTCATTGTCTGCGAGGACTAGGTTGACTGAATTAGAGCCCGTGCATTCGACGAACATTCCCGTCACCGCGGCGTCTAGGCTTAGGGACGGAAAGTCAATCCGGGTGAGACTCGACGGAGAGTGATTGCGGCGCCGAAAGATCCGGTCACCTGCGCCAATCGAGCCATGTGCAAACTCGTGTACCACCTGGTAGTAGCCTCCGGCAGTATCGTCACAGTCTGGACCAATTGCGTACTTTTCTGCCTGAATCGTCCAGGCACTACCCCCAGAGGGGTTCCACGCCGAATCAGGCGTCAAGGCGAATCCGTCACCAAAGTTCCCGTTGAATGACTCTGTGCTGGCAACACCATCACCCTGGCGCACGATTAGCAATTGATCGCCGAAGGAGCCTCCGGGAGTGTCGGCGATGTCAAACCCAATCGACATCACAGGGTCTGTGTTGCCGAAAGCTGAAGGAATCGGTATTCCCGTCGACGGTACGTAGCCAAGAGTAGAGTCCCAGACCAAGGTATGAAGCTTGTTGGTACTTACATCCGCGATGACGAGACTGTCCGCGATTGCGCTCTGGTTGCTAAAGACGGAATTGCTGATTTGCTCAACAACCGAGGGACGCCGATACGACGCAATCGCATGTGGTTGCACTTGACCGAGGAAGAGCATGTTGGTGAGGGCACCATTGCCATCTACTTCAATCAGGCGACGATTGGCTGTGTCGGCCACAAGATAGCGAGTGATCGCATTCACACTGACCCTGTATTGCACAACCCCCGTCAACCTTTGCAGTGTGCCGTTGAGGCTGAACCTGGTTTGAAAGGTCGGCTCGGCAGAGATTTCTAGGTCGCCAAACACTGGTGGCATCGTCAATAGAAAGTCGAGCGGATCGAGGTCGCCGTCGGTGCCGGCCAGAGGGATCGTGGTCGGTTGATTGGCAGCAATCGTGTAGCTGGCCGCCGTTGCCGCCGGCCGCTGGTTTGATCCCACCTCCCGAAAGGCGACCAACTGATCGATCGAACTTGAATTGCCGGCCGCGTCGGTGGCTGTCCAGCGGATCACCGAAGGAGGAACGGCGGTACTCGCATTGCCAATGGGCACGCTAGCCGCTTCACACGGTACATCTGCACCAATCGTGTTGCTAACTGTGCACCCATACTGCGGTGCCAACGATGCTAAGTCGAAAAAGGGTGGCGGAAAGAGCGGGACGGGGTCATTGATCTGGCAGAGATAGTCGGTACAGATGTACGGCCCCAGCGGTGCGGTTGATCCAGCTGGTACCTCAACAGTCACGGCATCGGTTGGGGGCAAATCGGGAGGTATCGTGTCGATGACCTCGATTTTTACCCAGTAGTCGCTGCTTCTATTTCCGGAAGCATCTTCTGCCGCAACAGAGTGGTAGCTAATGCCCAGCGGAACGTGAGGAGGCACATTGTCGATCAACCGGGGTGCTTGATCACAATTGTCCGTGATCGTTAGCCCACCAGCCGTCTCATAGGGCTGGATCAACCCCCGATCAACGCCGGTGGGAAACAAGGCCTCATAGACCAACGACTGCACGATTGGAATCGGATTCGGGGAAATTGACGGCACCACCTCAGTGGTCAAGACCACGAACTCTGGCGCAAAGCCCTCCGTGACAGTGACCTCTTGTTCGTAGGTCAAGGAGTTGAAGAACTCTGTATACGGATTAAGATTGAATCCGAGGTCCACAGGGCCATCCAGCCCGAACACGTCACCCAAAGTCTCGAAGAAAGCATCTTCGCCGCCCAATCCCAACAAGTCTTCCAGAGTCACATTTTCGCCGCGACCCTGGAAACGAATCTCGGAAGAACCGACTTCGAGTTGCATGCCAACGGCATCGCCCGGCAAGTCCAACACGGTCACTGGTGGTTGCCAAGACTCAAAGGGGTTGGTGTACCAAGACAACCGATCTGGATCTTCAAAAAAGGGACTGAGATCCGGCATGATGTCCATCGCCCAAGCGAGGTTGTCAGTCAATCCGCCAGGGAAGAGCGAGAGGCTGTCACTGGTGTCAATGACCTGCGGCGGTGGGGTTGAACTTGCGAACAGCCTCAATCCGAAAGAGATGGCTGAGAATAGTCCAGGCTGCAAGAAGCCGGAGTTCAGATCACCAGCGGGGCTTGGGAATGTTCCAAATGGCTCTATCAGTGCGATACCAGGCAAGGGCGGTAGCGTGCCTGGATCAGTCACTTCGAAGCGATTGACCTCACCCGAGTACTCAGGATCGACGAGCAGATCCATCTGCACGGTCCGCTGGCAGGAGCCAGGATTTGTCGGCTCATCGACCGACAAAAGCAGATCATCTGCCTTGGTCGCCGCGAACCCGCGTGAAAGGGCCCAGTCCAACTTTTCCTGCCGAGAATAGGTACTGAAGTCACCTGGAACGAGAAACGGCGGGCAGGCAGTCATGATCGTTGAGCCAGCGACCACCGCGATCAGGTACTTGTGAATGCTCGCAAGTTTGTTGGTCAACAAGCCACCGCTGAAGAAGGCCTTGACGATCCCGATCGCACCGAAAGAAGTGAGGTTGGAGGCGCCCCACGTGAAAATGATGTTGCCAGTTAGCGCACAAGCACCAACCGCTTCGTTGGTCGTGAGCCCACGATTGAGAAGATCTTGGGTGAGGTCGTCCGAAAGCGTCGCGATTTGAGCGAGGTCTTGCTCACTCAAGAGTTCCCGCGCCATCCCTTCCAACTGGTCTCTCTCGAAACCGTTGTAGTTCGCAAGCGCTACCTCGTTGGCTCTACTTCTCTCAGATTCCTTAGTACTGGAGTTCGAGCCAAGGGCAACTGGCGTGGATGCTGAGAGCTGAGCACTTGCAACCTGGCATGTCACAAGGAGCAGGGCCAAGGTCCCCTGAACCTTGGTGTAGAACGACGTTGCTGTAGCCATGGGAGACCCCTAGGAGGTTCTGATTGCTCAGCACGGCCTAACGTGAAGGGTAGTTTCTCGAGACCATGATCTGAAGTGTCAATCTGAGGTTCATGTCACCTCCCAAGCCTAGGAAGCGCGAAGAGCTAATGCAACCCTACGAATGTAGGGTTGTTGGACTCGCGCGAGCACACCAGTTCGCACAAGTAGTCACACCCCTACGAATGGAGGGTTACTGAGCCGAGTCAGTAGCGGCTAGGGTTCGGCCACGAACTACGCCTGACTCCTGCCTCACGGATTTCAAGTGCCGCCAACTCTTGCGCTCTACGGAACCCAAGAAGACAGGAAGCTGTACACCCAAAGCAATGTTGATCCGCCGAATTTTTCATCTCTGCTGCGTCGCCGCCGTGAGCACTTCAGGGCTTCTTGCTCAAGTCCAGGTTGACGCTACGGCCGGGCGGGTCAATCTACTTGACCAGGCCGAAACGCATGTGGTGCGAGAGCAACGAGTGGCGCATGACTTCCTGAAAGCAAGCGAACGGTCGCTGGTCCTGGCCAGCGGTCAGCTGAAGACTGGCGAGGTCCTGGCAAAGATCGAACTAGTCGGTTCAACCAAGCGGGCACAAGGCTACTCACTTGAGTTTGGCAACTCCAAAGCAGAGCGAATAGACGCCTATTTGGTGCAAGACGGCAACGCGGTCTGGCACGGGTTGGCCGGGTCGATGGTGCCGCGATCCGAGCGGCAAGTGCGGGCCCGCTATCCACGTTTTGCGGTCATTCTTTCCACCACTCCAACAACTCTCTTGCTACGAATATCGAATGGCGGGCTTGATCGCATTCAAGTCAGTAGTGAGCAACATGCAGACGGTCGCAATGCCCTAACCGCCGACGTGCAGACGAGCCTGCTCGCACTCTTGATGGCGATCGCGGTGTACTGGACGATCGTATTTCGTACTACTGGAGTCCACTACTACGGCTACTACGTGCTGCACCTGGTGGCCTACTCCGTGGCCACGATTTTCTACGACGGGTACGTGTTGTTCTACACCGAGCGCGCCTACTCCGGCTACTTTCTACGCACGATTTCGGATACTGGTTGGTGCATTACGGCTCTTGCCATGGTCGAGTTTGCGCGGCAGTTGCTGCCCATCGCAAAAGTGCATCCCAGAATCGACAAGCTGTTTCTCGCCTACCACGGTGCCGGGCTCCTGGTTCTCTTCTTGGGGTTCACTCCGCAGGGTGCTGGTGCATCGCAGGCTCTCCTGCTTGTCAGCGGAACGGTGTTGGTCTTGTCTGCGTCGATCTATGTCTCGGTGGGCGGCAGTCGAGTAGCACGCCTTTTTACCCTGTCCTTCGTGCCAGCGGGAATCGGCATTCTGGTCAGCGAAGTAGGGAACCTGTTCCCAGCGATAATGCCCAGCCATCTACTAAAGAACGGTTGGCTCTACTACTACCTCGGTTCCGGCCTGCAACCCATCCTGCTCGCCCTGGGACTCGCGGCTCTAATCAATCAACAGCGTCTGGAACGTGACCACGCACAACAGCAGGCCAGGCGAAGTCACCGAGATTCAAGACGCTTCGAAGACCAGGCACTGGAGCTCGAGTCTCTCGCCAACGCGCGCTCACGGTTCTTTGCCGCAGCAAGCCACGACCTGCGCCAACCACTTCACGCACTCGGCCTGTTCGCCGCCACGCTCGATCAGCACGTAGAGAGTGCCGAAGGCGCTTCAGTCCTTAACAAGCTCAAACGAAGTGTCGACTCGATGAGCAGGTTGTTCAACTCATTGCTCGACGTCAGTCGTCTCGATGCCGGTGTCGAGACGGTTGACCCAAGTGCTGTTGCTCTACAACAGGTCCTTAGAGAAGTTGCCGATGAGTTTCGTCCGCAAGCCGAAGCTCAGGGCCTACGCTTTTCCTGCCGAACACAAGATGTGTACGTGCGTTCTGACATCGTTCTGCTGAATAGGATTGTGCGCAATTTGGTGTCCAACGCCCTGCGTTACACGAGTTCTGGCGGCGTTCTCCTGAGCTGCCGCCGGCGAGCCCATGGAGTTGCGCTGATCCAGGTGTGGGATACCGGAAACGGCATGACCGCAGATGAGATTGAACTAGCATTCGAGGAGTTCGTCCAGGTGCCCGGTACCCAAGCAGGGGGCATGGGTTTGGGCCTGTCAATTGTGCAGCGTACTGCGGACCTCTTGGGACATCCTCTGGCTACGAGATCGATCCCTGGCCAGGGCACGGTCTTCTCCCTTGAAGTGCCACTAACCGAACCGCCTTCGGAGCCTGAGCTGAAGGCCTCCGGGACCGCTGACTTGCAACGCAGTATCGTCGTTTGGTTTGTAGACAACGACGAGATGGTTCGCGACGCCATGGGCGGTCTGCTGGAAGATTGGGGGCTGAGTGTACAAACCTTCTCTAGCGCCTCCGCCGTGTTGAAAGAGCTGGAGCAAAGCACCCTGCGACCAGATCTCATGCTCGCCGACGTCGATCTTGGCGGCAGACAGTCAGGTTTGGAGCTGCTCACAGCTGTTGCCAAGTCGCATCCGTGCACTCAAGCCATGATCACTGGAGACACCAGCAATGAGCGCCGCATACAAGCGAAAGAGTTAGGTGTTCCTTTGCTACACAAACCAGTGGATCCGGCGCAACTACGCTCACTCGTGTTGTCTGCCCAAAGCCGGAGTAGCCGGCCAGTCGCCTGAGGTGAAGAGGCCTCTTTCTTCCGATTCGTTCATCTCCTCGGTCTCCTCGGTCTCCTCGGTCTCCTCGGTCTCCTCGGTCTCACCTCGGTCTATCTCGGGTTCTCGATCCCACCGCGGCTCTCGGGTGTCGAATAGTCAGAGGTAGTCAGAGGAGTCAGAGTCAGAGTCAGAGGTGTCGAACGGATCGGCAGATCACTTGACGGTCGGGTCGCCGTATCCAAGATAGTCCTGTTTTTAGCGACCTGCATTGCCTCCGGCGTCTATTGGGACATGGGAAAAGCACTCCGACGCACCCTACGTGGCCGTCTCTACATGGTCACCCACAGAACAATCTCGCTCTCAGAGCGACGTTGCTGAAGGATGAGAATTGCCACTGATGACTAGGTCTGCAACTCGCGAAAAGTGCTTTTTGTTTCGGGTGAGCAGGACGGCATTCCTATCGAGGCAGATCCCGGCAATTAGGGAATCCGCCATGCCGATGGATTCTCCCTTCGATTCCAGCACCCTCCGCACACCGCTGGCTCGCCTTGCCGCAGGAGGATCGAGAGAATAGACATCCAAAGCGTCCAGTAGAGCGTCCACGGCGGTCGCTTGTCGGCTACTACGAACTCCGCTCCTGAGTTCGAATTCAGTGATGACTGTGGTCACGAAGGAGCCTGAGGTGAGTTCGATGGCAATGCGATCCGCCATTGGTTGGTGACCGCGAAGAAAGTCGATCAAGACATCGGTGTCTGCAACGATCAACGCCAGTCGCACCGGGTTTGCTGGGTTCGACGTTCGAGGTCATCCGCTTCCTTCTCAGACAAGACACCCTTTTGGGCCAGGGCGGCTTGGACCTTTCCCTCTTTGCGGCGCAGTTGCTCTAGGAGGAGTTCGATCGCCTCCTGGACCAAATGTGAGTAACCCTTCTCCCCACGCGCTCCCGCTATTTCGAGTAACCGAGCACGCTGTTCATCGGGGATCTCAAGGGTCGTTCTCATGTGCCCATCGTATGATGCATGCACATGCATGTCTATCCGGGGCGCACGGGTCTTGAGCGGTTGGCTGGAAGGACGGCGTCTTCAAGGAAGATACAAAACCAGGCTTCGCAACACCTGGTCCGGCCCTCGCCGTCCAAGCATCGATCTTTTGCTGAGTCCGTCCTATACTGGCGATTCAATCGAACACGATAGACAGGATGAAGGAGCCGGCCGGTGGTGAAGGAGACCTGGGAACGGGTCCGCTCAATCGTTGCTGAGGTGGTCAGTCTGGACCAGGACCAACGCGCGGCGCGTCTCGAAGAACTGTGTGGTGATTCTCCGCAGTTGCTGGCCGAGGTGTACAAGTTGCTTGGCTCCGACCATTCTACGGCCACCGTAGTGGGCGGCCCGAGTGCGGCTTCGAAGCAGTTCTTCGTCGATGGGCGCATCGAGCCGGGCACGACCTTCTCGCACTACCGCGTGGACCGACTGCTCGGGGAGGGCGGCATGGGCGATGTCTATGCCGCCGAGCAGACAGGGCCGATCCAGCGGGACGTAGCTCTCAAGATCATTCGTCCGGGCATGGACTCGCGGCAGATCGTGGCCCGCTTCGAGGCGGAACGCCAGGTTCTGGCGCGCATGGATCACCCCAATATTGCCCGCGTGTTCGACGCCGGCACCACCCCCGAGGGACGGCCGTTCTTTGCCATGGAGTTGGTGCGAGGCACGCCGATCACCCGCTTCTGTGCCACCCGGAAACTCGACACTGAAGCGCGCCTTCGGCTGTTTCTTGAAGTCTGCGACGCAGTGCAACACGCTCATCAGAAGGGCGTGATCCATCGTGATCTCAAACCGTCCAACATCTTGGTGGCCGACGATTCGGAGCACCCGGTGGCCAAGGTCATCGACTTCGGCATCGCCAAGGCCCTGTCGCCGGCACTGGTTGCAGAGCAAGGTCTCACCGCGCCCATGACCCAACTCGGCCAGGTGGTTGGAACGCCCGACTACATGAGCCCAGAGCAGGCTGACCTCGAGGGTACGGACATCGACACGCGCACGGACGTGTACTCGCTGGGCGTGGTTTTGTTCGAGATCCTCGTGGGCGAGGTGCCCATCCGCACCGGTGGCGGCTCCAACTCCACCCCGGTGGAGCGGGCGCGCCGCCTGCGCGAGATAGACCCACCTAGACCCAGTGTGCGCCTCGAGGAACTCGATCGGAATGCCAAGGTTGCTGGGGGCACCCAGGATGGGACGGTCGGACCGGCGTCTACTCGGCAGCGTATGGCTGAATATCGGCGAGACCTGGACTGGATCGTTCTGAAGGCCTTGGCCAAGGAGCGAGATCGACGGTACCGCAGCCCAGCAGAACTTGCGGCTGACCTACGTCGTTTCCTCGCGGACCAACCGATCTCCGCGCGACCGCCGAGTTCTCGCTACCGCGTGCGCAAGTTCGTGCGCCGTCACCGCGTTGGAGTAGTGGCGGTAGCCGGGGCCTTGGCCGCCATTCTCACCGGCGCTGTTGCAGCGTCGGTGGGTTTCGTACAAGCGCGGCAGGCCGAGCGCGAGGCGGTGCGGCAGGCCGAACTCGCACGCCAAGAGTCGCGCACTGCTGAACGCGTGTCGTCGTTCCTGGTTGATCTGTTCGACGCAGCCGATCCCTTTAGTGGGGTCGGACCTGACTCCTCAGCGCGCGAACTCATTGAGCAGGGCGCGCGCCATCTCGACGACTCCCTGGCCGATGAACCCGCCGTTCGGGCCCGGTTGCTGATGACCCTCGCCGAAGTGAACGAGGGACTGGGGCTGTTGGACCGGGCGGAGGATCTGGGAAACCAAGGGCTGCAGATCTATCGAGAGTTTCCGGAGCGCACCTCGCGCGGTGCCGAGGCCTCTGCACACGAGAGGATGGTGGATATCTTGGTCGAGCGCGGCCAGATTCGAGATGCGCACGAAGTGGCACAGCGTGGCGTCGAACTCGCTGAACAGTCCGGAGATCCTCGCATCCTTGGCGCCGCTCTAGCGGAGTTGGGTTCCACCTATGTCGAGCTAGGGGAGTTAGAGCAAGCCAACAGTACGCTGGATCGGGCGATCTCGATTCTGGACACCACTGACGACGTGGTGGGGCAGATCCGCGCTCTGACTGGGTCGACCCAACCGCTTCTCATGCAAGGACGCCTCCCGGAAGCAGAGGAGCGGCTCCGTCGTGTCATTGAGCGGCACGAGGCTCTGGGTTCAACCGATCTTCAGTCTGCGTCTGCCTGGGGCGCCTTGGGCGAAGTGATCGCGCGTCAGGAGCGCTTCGACGAGGCCGAGGTTGCGGTGCGGAGGTCACGCGAACTATTCGAGTCGAGCCTAGGGCCGTCTCACATCATGTCTCTTCGTGCTCGTGGGTCCGTTGGTGCGTTGCTTCTGCGAATAGGACAGACGGAAGAGGCGCGGGCCCTGCTCCAAGATGGACTCGAGCTTGCCGAGCGTGATCATGAGGGCAACTTGCTTCTCATTGCGAACTTCAACAACGACCTCGGCAAGGCGCACGAAGATCTGGGACTACTGGACGTAGCCTGGAGCAACTACGAGCGAGCAGCTGAGATCGGCCGCGACGTCTTTGGCGAGGACCATCCCTTCGTTGCCTTCGTCTACAACAACTGGGGCGCGGTGGCCCGGCTTCAGGGCAAGCTGGACGAGGCGCAGCGCCTCGACGAACGGTCGTTGGACATCAAGCGAAGGACCTTGTCCCCGCAGCACCCCACCGTAATCTCGAGTTTGCAGAACCTCGGGCTGGTGGCCGCTGCGCAAGGACGAGTGGACGTAGCGGAGGCCTACTACCGCGAGGGTCTGGAGTTGGTCGATCAGCTAGAGCCGGTACCTCAGCAACGGCGAGATGGATTGCTGAACCGGTTGTCCGATCTGCTGGAGAACGCCGGACGCAACGCCGCGGCCGCTCAAGCCCGGGCTCAGTTGTCCACCGCTTCGGCCGGGTCCGCCACGGAGGTTCCCCGCTAGTAGCCACCAGGTGACGGCTTGCCTTGCAGACCTTTCTATTCGGTCAACACTCAAGAATTCCCCAGAAGAGGTTGACATCGAGCCAGCCGAGTAGAGGCAGGTTTGGTCTTGCTTCCTTTTTCCGATTCGTTCAACGCATCTGTCTGTTCATCTGTCTATTGGTTCCGCGGAACGAGTCGCTAGGTAGGCGGCGCTTGCTGCAGGGTTGCCCCACGACTACCTGAACGAGAGCCAGGAGACACAGCTGAGATCCCGTCACTCGTGACGCTCAGTGGCTCCGGCCAAAGGACATCCCCAACGGCAGTAGTCGCGGCTTTCGGTGCGAACTCCAGTTGACATCCTCCGGTTCTTGGGTCAAGACCAAGGTGCAAAAACTGAAGACTGTCCGTCTCTTCATTGGTAGGTTCAAGTCCGCATTCCGTGACCGTCGCCGTTAACCTGGTTAGTCACTTAGATACAAGTAGGTGCTGGCCGCAGCTCCCCGGCGAATGGTTTTGGCCCTTGGCCCTCAAGTCTCGAAACGTAACTCGCGGCAGGTCAGCCACTGCGCTGAGACTTTGCCGATCGTGAGACCCAGGCAGTGAACACCACTCGATTGCAACTCCGTTCTAGAAGACGCCCCAACAGCGGGCTTGTGCGGATCGCTGTGGAAGGCGAGGCGCTGACAACCAAAGTTGCGTTCGACCTTGACTCTCGCGTGCTCAACGAGAGCGCAGACCCGTCGCTAGCGAGCGCAGCGATCCACGAGGCGATGACCCGCTCCTCGGTAGGTAGTGCGTTCGAACAGGTCGGTGACCTTGTGCACTTCGCTAGCGAGATCGAACTCGATATTCGTTCCGAGAATCTCTATTCGCTGCCGTGGGAGCAGGCGCTCAGGGAGCTTGCCGATGAGTCGGTGATTCCGTTGATGCATCGGCTGGTCAGCGGAGTTCAGTATCGGACTGATCCACCGCAGGCACCGCTTCGAGTGCTTGCCTTCCAGATGGGTGGACCTACCGTAAGACCGCACATTCTCAGGCACTATCGCTACTCCGTGAGTCGCGATGGGATCGTCACGTCACCCGAATCGGGGACAGTCGCTCGTTGCGACGTCTTGCACCTCCGGCGTCTGGGAAAGCGGGGCTCCACCGAGATGCATCTGTGGGATCCCAGTGGCAAGCAGCCCGGCATCGCGTCTCTGGTTCGAAAGACCGGCGCAAGAGTCGTAATCCTCGAAGGCGAGTCAGCCTTTCAGGCTGACCTACTCAATCTTGGTCATAACCTTTCGCGACGGTGTCGAGCAGGTGTTGTTGTTGCAACGCCGGCCGTCAGTAATGCCAGTCGATTCTCCGGCCAGCTGTACGCCGGCATCATTCACGACCAGCCGTTGGACGTCGCCGCATTCACCACCTGGGATCTCGGGCAAACAGTGTTCATCGGACCCCACGATTCGGAGCAGGGGTTGAGCTTGTCGCGGGCGAGTGCCAGCGTTCTCAACGAGCGCAGCGTTGCCCTCGAACGGATGCAAGCAGCGATCAGACGAACGCAGTTGTGGATGCGCGATAGCGACAATCCTCTTCAGCAGATGCAGCAAAAGATGCGCGAGACCGCGCTCGAGACCTTGTCGACCAATCACGCAAGGTTGGAGTCCACCGCCAAGTGGCTCGACTACGTGCATGAATCGGAGGGCAGCGACAAGCAGGTAGAGATCTCCAAGCACTCTGCTCAGACCACCGAGGCGACGGAAAGCGAGCAGTCACAAACCCGCCGCGTGGTGAATACACGATTCATCCACGATCAGCAGACTGTAGCGGCTAGTCGGCATCTCGAACCTTCGGCCGACTACGGCTTCGAAGTTCAGATCGGTCACCCAGCTGCCCACTCCAACAACCGCTCGAATAAGTCGCTGCCGGAAGACGAGCTCGAGAGCCATATGGACGAGAAAGGCCTTCCGCTCGAGGTCGTTCTCCACAGCGACGAGTTCGAAATCGCTGAATCGAGTGGGCCTCTCTTGCTACCGCCGCTTCCGCGGGAAACTACTCCGCTTGTGTTCAACGTCAAGACGCCTGCAGCCGAGGGCCCAGTCAGCGCCAGCCTGAAGATCTATTGGAAGAACAATCTCATCCAGGCTCTGAACGTGAACGCAGATGTTGGCCGCTTGAGTAAAGAAGTTCGTGGCAATCACACCCTTGTTGAGTGGACACTCGATGGCAGCCTCGAGGACATCAAGTCGCTAGGCCCCAAGACCATCAACCTCTTTACGTCGCAAGAGGGTTCGGGCAAGGAAGCGACCCATACGCTGTCAGTTCAAGGAGCACAGTTGAGCGCTCGAACGCGCTTGCGTCCCGCGGTACTGAGCCGCGCTCTTGAAACAAGTCGGGAGCGTCTGCGCAACGTGGCCAAGGTGATCTACTCGAAAAGGACTCTGTTTCGTCGGAGAAACCGGCTGAGTCCTGAGGCGCTCGAATCGGAACTGAGGTTGTTGGCATTTCGTGGACGCGACCTTCACGGGGCTCTCTTGCCCAACCAGCACTACGAGGGGGCCGTCAACGCCATGGTCGACCTACCGACCACGCTGCAAGTGACTAATGCCGACTCGCTTGAACAGGCCTTTCCGTGGGGCATGGTTTACGACCACGCCATCTCTGGGAGGGCAGCTCTCTGCCCTGATTTTGCCGGGGTCTTAGGCGGCAAGATCAGCACGCTTGAGCAGCTGCAGTGCTTCTCACAGCGCTGCGCGCACGCCGATGACGTGTCGGTCGTCTGCCCATCTGGCTTTTGGGGCTTTAGGCACTTCATCGAGCAACCTCTGTCGCTCACCGGCGAGCCCATCGATGCGATGTGCCGTCGCATCAAGGCCAAGTCGCGCTCGTTGACCGTGGCTGGCTTCGAGTTCAAGAGCCTCGAGCCACACCTGCAGGCGATCAGAAAACTTAAGGAGGTCTCTCTCAACGGCCCTGAGTTCACACACTCCGGGCTCCAGCGGGCGTTGGCGAGGGAGGACCCGATCGTCTACTTCTACTGCCACGGAGTCCGAGGTGATGACTTCGACGGAACAGTTCTCCGGCTTGGCCGCGCAGGCGGCGAGGAGGTCTATCTGCGTCGCAGCGAATTGAGAGACCTCAAGGTCCACTGGTTGGCGGTCAGACCGTTGGTCTTTCTTAACGGTTGCCACACAGTGGATGCCGACCCTGGAAGTCTTGGCTCTTTCAACTCCGCTTTGCGCAACTGTGGAGCCAGCGGGGTCATAGGCACAGAGATCGAAACCCACCAGGACCTAGCGAAGGAAGTCGGGGAGCGATTCTTGAAGGACTTCCTAGTCGGCAAGAGGACGAAGACGCTCGGTGCCGCGATGCGGCGCGTTCGACTCTCGCTGCTGCTGCAGGCGAATCCGCTTGGACTCGCCTACACTACCTACGGACTCAGCGATTTGAAGCTCGACGTCGCGGCCTGAGATCGCGACATTCCACTAAGAGACGAAAAGGAGGAAGAGACATGGAGTTCACCTTAGGAGCGTTTTGCTTCGGTTTGGTTGTGGGCTGGATCACCTACCGGACGTTGCGGCGCAACGCCGCGGCTGTCGGTATCTCAGATCTCGCTTCTGTGATCGGTGCCATTGGCGGCGCGGCCGTCACCAGCTTGTTTGAAGGCAACCTGTTCGAGTCTTACGCAGTGGGGCTGGCGGTTGGGTTCTTTGCCTACCTCGTTGTGAGCCTTACCATTTACGGAAAGGACTCCGTTGGAGGGTGGATGGGAACCGACAACCCCAGCGGCGGCCCATAACCTGAAGTGGGAGTGACCCTCGTGTGAGGTGCCTGACGTGAGCCCCTGTTTCCGCACATCCATAGTGCGAGTTTCTGGCCCTTGCATTTTGTTGACGCGCCCCCGTTTTCTGGAGCACTCTCGGCGAGAAATTTCTGGTCATGATGGCTTCAAGCGACCTCTTTGGGGTGCGCTTCGGCCAGTAGCGCCGCCACCCACTCCACCGGGGCCAATCTGCCTCGTGAAGAGTGAGGGCACATTGTAGTCCTCTATCCTGGCGGCGAGAGCCCCCTGGGCGAAAGCGCTGATGCCTTGCCGAGGATCTCATTGGCTCTTCGAAGTTCGCGGACCTCACGTTCAGGCGTGTCCTAACCGCGCGAGCGATGGTGGTGATATCGACGCCGGCCTGCAGCAAGTGCATTGCTGTGCTGTGTCCGATGGCGTGCGGAGTGTTCTAGTGCCGATTCCTAGTCCGTGATGCTGTTATGCAACCGTTATGCGAGCGACCTTTTCCATCGACCAATCGACAGACGCAGCACTACGCCGAACCGCTGAGAGGCTGGGTGAATCCAAGAGTGCTGTTGTGCGACGGGCAGTTCTAGAGGTCGAAGCGCGTTGTGAGCGCCTCACCGAGGCCGAACGGCAGGAGCAACTGACGGCGCTTGCGAAGTTCAAGAAGCTCTCGAGCGTTGCGAACCAGGCGGATGTAGATCACGAACTGGAAGAGCTCCAGTCCTAACGACGGCGAGAATTCTCGGTTCGTTGATCGCGCTCGACACCTGTGCACCCGGTCGGGACGCTGTGCCGCGATCGCTCCGAGTTAGAGCGGTTGGAGAAGTTCGTTCGAGATGGAGAGCGGCTTCAGCGCTTAGGGGAACAGTTGCACGAGGAGAGGCAGGAGCTTTTTCGTCGTCTCAAGGATAGGGACACCAACGTCGCCGATGGCCTTGGCGGCATCCTGTATGCCCTCAATACTCAGCTCGTACCACTTCCTGCGGGGCGACTCGCTCGACGCCTCTCTGCTGAGGCTCTCAGCGTCTCGTGCCAGTTGGTCGACTCCTTCACCAAGGCTTTCTCCTGCATTCGCGATTCGCGCGAGAAGCTCGCTGAGAAGTTCCTTCACGGCGTCTGGAGCATTCCCTTTCTCGATGGTGTTCAGACTGTTCTCGATAGTTTCGGCGATGAACACTGGAGCGTTGATCGTCGAGTTCTTGATGGTCAGGCGTTTGTTGCTCACTGCGACCTCCCTTGCGATAGTCAGTTGCTTGATACTAAGTAGGGTTTTCTTCTTCAGGCTCATCTGTTTTGCTAGGTTGCGGACGTGATCTTCAATGTCCTTGATTCTCCGTTGCTGATCGGCCGAGCTAAAGAGCAGCCTTCGGAGAAGTGAAAGCAGGCCAGCGACAACGAGCAAGACAAGCGGGGTGACAGTAGCGAGGCCACCTATGATCTCAAGCGTGTCCCGTACGCGGGTAGTTAGGCTCACCTGTGGCTGTTGCCATACTTGCGCAACCGCAGACACGTCAGCTCGTGCCTCTTCCGCGAATGTAGCGCCATCGGACGACAATGTTCCGACGACAAGGTACGTGGTGCAGAAGAGCACTACCGCTAGGAGGGTGAGATGGGATGGCCTTGTGTCGAAGAGCAGGAGTCTCAGCGGGCGCACCTTCAGTATGGAGACAGAACGACTGAGAGCTGCAACGGTAGAGCGAATTCGACCCACAAGCACCAATGTTTCAAGTTGGTAGTTGGAGTGTCGCGAATATACTTCCGTAAGGGAACTCTCAAGTCCGCTGACTGGACCATGGATGGCCCGGCTGACTTGTTGAAGCTTCGTGTCAAACTCAGCTGCTGTGTTTTGTTTCTGACGCCTCAGCTCTGCAACTCTTTCAACATCAATGCTCTCCAGGATGCACACGGCCTCTGTGAAGCGCTCCACAATCCACTTCAGATAGAGATCAGTGCTCGTATCTCCTCGGATCTGTACGATCAAGTCGTCTCGTCTCAGCTGGACTCTTGCCAGCACGTCTGCTGCCTGTGCAGACTCTTCGGACCGCGATAGCCGCTCGAGAGCGGCTGCGGCGGTTGCAGCCGTAAGCCCTCGGTTGGCCTGATTCGTCAGTAGGTTGATGGCGCGCCGGAGTCGCAGATTTGTGGACACCGACCGATACTATCGGTTTCGCGAGCCTGAACCTCACCGAGAGCCCGCTGTTACTGGTGCATGATCGCAGGCAGCAGCGCTTGCTTGAACCGGCAGCAGAGGCCGATCTTGCGCCGTTGGTTTGGGTCGCGGACCTCGATGTCCTGATGCGGCAAGGTGATCTCGACGCACCGGTTTGGCGCACCGACCGGAGTGGCGATATTCACCCACTCACCACATGAGTTCGGTGGCACGTCTTGACGCGCCCCAGCTCTTGGAGGCGATCCTGTCTGGTGCACAAGAGCGTGCTCGTGCGCAGGGCTCCAAGAACGCTGTTCCCGGAAAAGTCGACCCAGCCGAGTGAATGAGACGTGAATGAGACGTGTGGAACGAACCGGCAGATCGCTCGACTGGCGAGACACCGATTCAAGGACCAATCGCCCAAAGCGACTCAGAGGTGTCGGTGCGTACCTTCTGCGGTGTTTCCCGGTGAGTAGTACCCGAGTAGTGCTCCAAACTGCCTACTGAACCGGTGCAAGTCCAGGTTGATACAATCCGGTCAGTGATGACGGGGAAATACGCAAAGAATCGTCCGAGTCCAGAGGACGAGCAGAAGGCCCAGTTGCTTCGCAAACAGCGGCGCCTCGAGCGAGTCAATTGGCCTATTCGTCGATTTGATCTTGGCTCCGAACCATCGGATGATTTGAGCGATGTCACCAGCGCCGCGGAACGGTTGGCTATGGTTTGGCCGCTGACCCTACAAAGCTGGCGTCTATCAGGGCGGGACTTACCAGACTACTTGCGCAGCGAAGCTCCTGGAAGGGTAGTTCGCGCAGGCGAGGACCCTTGAACGAGCCGGTCCTGCACCAGGACTTTCGAGACTTGCTCTTCGAGCTGATTGAGGGGAACGTAAGGTTTGTAGTCGTAGGTGCGCACGCTCTCGCCGTGCACGGAGTGCCGCGAGCGACCGGGGATCTCGACCTGTTGATCGTTCCGGAGCCTGAGAATGCCCAGCGTGCTTTCGAGGCTCTCGTGGAGTTCGGTGCGCCAGTCGAAATTCATGGTGTCACCGCGGCTGATTTCGAGATTGCGGGCACGGTGTACCAGCTCGGAGTTCCTCCCCGAAGAATTGATTTGTTGACAGCTATCAGCGGTGTTGACTGGGAAGAAGCAGAACGTACCGCTATCCGAGTGTCGATCGATGGCATGG
Organism: Acidobacteriota bacterium; assembly: GCA_029263415.1. Classification (GTDB taxonomy): domain Bacteria; phylum Acidobacteriota; class Thermoanaerobaculia; order Multivoradales; family Multivoraceae; genus JAJCXN01. The sequence continues at coordinate 12,633 of JAJCXN010000003.1, read as the reverse complement.
AGCTGCCGGTGCTCGCGCGGGGACAGCTGCTGGCCAACAAACTGGCCGCGGGTCGCGCGAAGGATCTTGTTGACGCCGACCTGCTGCGAGAGAAGGAATAGGGCGTTGCATTCCACGAGTCCAACAGAACTCCGAGAAAGGAGTGGCGCGAAATCTAGCGTGAGTTCGTGCGTGCTTTTCGAGTTGCTTGTGGCCACTTAGACGACGCTAGCGACGCCTTCGCCTTTTCCTGCGGGAAGCTTCCCGGGGTAGCTTTACCCAATCTCGAGCCGACCGGGAGCTGGGCGATCGGCCATGCTGATCGAGCCATTCATCTGTTGACCCCTGGACGAACCCTGGACGAGATTGGGTACCGAGTGGTTTCTGGGGCGGCTCCCGCCGTCTGGGGCGTAACTCGTCTGGGGCTTCGATCAGCCTAGATCCAAATGCGTGGCTGGTGCGCTTACTCTCAGCGACATCAATAGCGATACACCAAGGGCGCGCTTGCCTGACTCCGCTGGCCTGACTCCGCACGCCTTCGATTTCAACTCAGCAACAACCGAGCACAAGCTTCGGCACGGATCAGCTTTGCCCATTGACGAACATCCTCAAATGCGCGGCACCTTTTGCGTTGCGCGCGATCCACTCCTTCTTTTGAGCGCGACCGCGCGGGTGGAAGTCGACCCCGATTCGCTCCACTCGTCTGTCTCAATGGAGCGATCTCAGGGGACGCTCGGGCGCTGGTATCATGCACCAGTGGACCGCAAGTTATACAAAAGGCTCCAGGAGGAATCCAGCGACCTTCCCCCTGACTACGAGGGTCTAGAGGCCTCCGAGTGGGGCCTTGATTGGGGGGACATCAGCATGATTCGCGATCGGCTGGCCCTGACGCCGACGGAACGGCTTCAGGCTGCTCAAACCCTCATGAATCGGCTCTTAGAGGTTCGGGCTCTCAATGGCCAACGAGCTTAAGTTCGACGAAGCTCTCGCGATTCTCGTAGAGCACGAGGTCGAGTTCATCATCGTCGGTGGCATCGCGGCCATCCTCCAAGGATCGCCATTGACCACCTTGGACCTCGATATCCTCTACCAAGCTACCGATGAGAATCACGTTCGCCTGGCATCTGCACTTGTTCGTCTCGAAGCAACTTATTTGGATCCGGCCGGCCGACGGATCGAACCCGATCTAGAAAGGTTGTCGTCAATGAGGATTCATCTTCTCGAGACCCGATGTGGGCGTCTTGACTTGTTGAAGACTGTTGGCGATGGTCTGTCGTTCGAGGCCCTAGTCGACCACTGTCACATGCTGGATGTCGACGAAATCCGGGTTCGAGTCCTGGGGCTCGGGAAGATCATCGAGACCAAGGAGCAGGCGGATCGGCCGAAAGACCAGTACCAACTACCTTTTCTGCGCCAGCTCCTGGCCGAAATCGATCGCAACGAGAGGTGAAGGCTGGTCGCCCCAGCCTGGTAGATGCGGTCAACTGACCCCTGCCTCTCACACAAAGGTGCCGCCAAATGTTGAGCTCTTGGAGCGGCTAGATTGCTGAGACAGCTCCAAGCTGGAGCCGGCGCGTCAGAGGCAGGTTTGGTGTTGCCTCCTTCTTCCGATTCGTTCAACTCCCCTGTCTTAAACGACTCGTACTGTTCGATTCCAACCAAGAGAAGCCCTCAAGCCGAATTGTTGAGAGTGCCGCGAAATGCGAGCGCTCTTGCCAGCGCTTAGACGGGGTTGCCGTGCTGATGAGGTCTTCCTTCTTGCTGGCGAGATCTTCCTTCTTGAAGGGTTCAGCAACCACGCCCCTGCTACAGATGGAGATTCGGTCCTGTTCCGCCAGCGACTCCAACTCGTCGAGGGTGAGACGGAACTCTTGCTGAGAGTCTTTGGAAAGAACCTCAATACCCGTCGAACTCTCGTCCACGAGGAACGCCTCGCACCCAGCAAGGATGGCAACCTTGGCGTTGTTGGGAAGCAGGGCAGGGAGAAATCCTCTCCCTGCGATGCGAACGTGCGCACCGGAGCGGCGTTGGCCGATGATTTCTTGAACAGCAAGCGCCTCGTGTGCCTGATCGCGCTCGGCCACCACGATCACTTCGACACCTTTGAGTGTGGAGAGGGCCGCAGCAGCTACGCGACTGGTTCCGAGTAACACGTAGAAGTCTGGAGTCTCATCTTTCTGCAGAACTCCTAGAGAGGCCCCGACCTCGACCTGGGCTCTGGCAAGCAGAAATCGTGCGGCGTCGGCGAAGGCAAGCAGTTGTTGGCATTGGATGTGTACCTCTCTTGAATTGAGAAGCGGTTCGTTGCCGGGCGCGAGTGTCGCTCCTTTTACGCTCAACAGTTCGCGCCCATCATTGGCAAGCGATGTCCAGTCTGAATCCTCGAAGGGGCTTGTGAAACCATGAGCGATTCTGATCGCGGTTTTGTGGAGGTCGACACCGACGTAGGCTTGTTGGGTCCTATAGACGAACTCGAGGCGATCGCTCATCCACTTGTGCAGCTTGGGCGAGACGACCTTGCGGGGGCCACCTTCTCGATCACTTGCCAGGCAGAGTCCCTCCGCCGCGATTCTGGAAAGAAGTCTAAGGTACAGCCCACATGCCGTCGTAGACGATCTCACTCGCGCAAGGCGCAACAGATCCTCTAACAGGTCGCTGTGAGACTGCACCGCCATCAGGAAGCGATGACGGCTTCCAACGAGTCGAGAGTAGGATTCTCGGCGATCTTCCAGATCCTTCAGGTGCTCCCGGATATCCGGATCCGGAGTGCTGCCGCCATGAGACGCGATCTTCGCAAAGTCGATCAACTCCCGAGAAACCTCAAAGTAGCGGTCACAGTTCAACTTGTGTAGCGCGGGAGAGTAGTGGAGCACGTGGTCGCATAGGGCACGCTTGGGTATCCCCATGGCCTCGCATGCGGCCATCTTCTGGTGTTCCAGAGCAGTGATCTTTGGAATCTGTTTCGTGATCGTGGCCGAGTACCTTCGGAACTTCTTTTCTGCCTCCAGAATGACCGGCAACAGAAAGTCCTTCTTTGGAGGAGCTGCTAACTTGATGACTAAGTTTCCCAACAGTATGTCAAGACCAAGTCTGGCCCGGGAGACGTTGACTAGTGTATTCTGCGATAGAATAGCTAGTACGCGAACGGTCTTGCTGAAGGGTACTTGGTCGACCATGAGACCAGACATTTGGTCGACATCGATCGCACGGTAGTAAATCCATAGAAGCAGGATTGTTGATACGACCGCCAAAATTATGCTCGCAAATGTGGGTATCAAGAGCGCTTGGTGAAGCGCAAACAAGCCAATCCACGTTGCAAGAAGTGACGGCAGGGCCTTCTCGAGGACCGTCGCAACGATCCGCCGGGCAAAGTAGGACCGGAGCAACCAGAACTGGCCGCGCAGCTGAGGGCGCCTAAGGTCTTGGAGCACTTGTGTGCTCGGGGCTTCTCGGAATAGCAAGAGTCGCAGCCTCAACAGGTTCCTGTAACGTAGAGGAATCAGCGGGCTGCGGTACAGCCTGTGTTCGGAACGATGAAGATCGTGTTCGGTTGTCATACCTGCTCGCGAGGGAGGGAAAGGTAGTGCTCTGTCGCCGGAGAGCTGTTCGTTCGGGCAACCCTACTACTTGAGCTTGTTTCTTAAGCCTCAGGGCAAAGTGGACCAGGCGGCTGATCATATCGGCGGATGATCTTGGGGCATCCGTACTGTCCGTTTAGTGTGCAATTTCCTCGGGCTCATCGGACAGGGGTCCTCAATGAAAAGAAAGCGCCACACAGCGGAAGAGATGGTCCGGCAGCTACGCACGGCAAGTCGGAGGCGCAGAGGTCCACAGAGGCCCACGTACAGGTGCCTCCCAAATGTTGAGGTTCTGGAGCGGCCAGATTATCGTTGGAGCTCCAAGCTGGCTCTGAACGAAAGACCCATCGATCCTGACTCGCGTTGTGGTGCATTGACCCTGCTCCCGCGGCCGCCCAGAGCTGCACCTCTGGGTAGGCCGCGTACGAACCCGCCGGCCCGGCCTCTCGGAGGCCGGCGCTCGCGATGCCATCGGTTGGCCCGGTGTCTGGTATTATTCGGGGAGATGTCCGTCTTTAATCTTCAGGCGTCGTTCGATCGGGCCGCCAAACGCTTTGGCTCCAATGGTTTACGCCGTCGGCGAGACCGGGGACAATTGCGATTAGAACCCAGGGTTCTAGCGAAGCTCGAGTCGTTACTGAGCGGCCAGGAGCGGCCTCCGGTGCGAGACGTCTTGGCGGAACTTCAAACCTTCTGCGAGCCGCTGTCCTTGCGAGTGCCAGCGCGGGCAACCATCTACCAGGCGATGGCGTTTCTGCCGACGCGTGCGTTCCCGGTCGCGGAACTGCCAGCGCCAGCTAGAGAGACTCTCTACAACGTGTCTGCTAGCGGGACCGTTCCTGGCCACCAGCTCGCCTTCTATTGCTTCAACTATGGTGGTTCAGAAGCACTGAGCTTTGCCGCGGGCCTCCCTTGGCTCGCGCTCTACCAAGCTGCTCGACTGCCAGGCTGGCGGGCTCGCAGCCGCGGTCTGCTGGATGCAACGCTGCGGGTGCGGGGCATCAGTCGGTGAGCGATCTACGCCCCGAAGACGTCATCCCGCAGGAGTTTCGGCCAGTCCTCGAACCGTTGCCGTACTGGTTTGTGATCGGCGGCCACGCGGTTCGCTGCTTGTGCCCTTACCGACCGACCCGCGATGTCGACTTCGGAGTAGGGGAGAGCGCGTCACTCGAACAGTTGGTGGCCGCTCTTTCAGGCAGTGGAGAGACCGAGGTTCAAGAGCGATCCGCTGACACTGTGCATTTACGATGGAACTCGATCCCGGTCTCTATCTTCTTGCTCGAAGACATTGCGGAGTTCACGGTGGATCGACGGCTGAATGTCGATGGCATCCTCGCGACTAAGCTGCACGCGATTCTTGACCGCGGCACACGTCGCGACTTTTTTGACCTCTATGTGACGTTGCAGCATCAAAGGAAGGGCATCGCTGACGCCCTCAGGGCGATCCGAACGGTGTACCGACAGCCGATCAACGACTCGCTTTTGTTGCGCGCAATGGTCTACTTCGATGATGCCGATCGCGAAGCAAAGCTGCCGGGTGAGGGCGATGCCGATTGGAACACCGTGAAGGATTTCTTCTTGAAATGCGTCGGTCAGTTGTTGGTGCCGCCCGGTGAGCCTCTAGTGATGCAGACACTCAGGGTCGATGTGGCCGAGGGGTGATCACTTGAGACTGGCTTAGCTCACTTCGCTCAACATTTGGGCGGCACCTTTGTGGACTCCATTTTTGTGGACTCCACCTTTGTGGCCCCTTGGCGTTGTTTGTCCCTCTGCGTTCGGCACAGCGCACCGTTGTCACCGAAGAAGCCGAGGCACCGCGGAGTCGTCTGCTGTACCTCATGTACAAAGCGTCAAGGAAGGCTTGGTGCCGCACCCGACCAAGTGGCCGGACAGGTTTGGTCCTTGCTTCTTTCTTCCGATTCGTTCAACTCCTTTGTCTCCCTCTGTCTCCCTCTGTCTCCCTCTGTCTCATAGGTCTCCCTTTGTGCCAGGGTATAGTCCCGCTGCAGCGTAGGGCATCGCGGCCACCAACGGCAATGCCCGCAGCCAAGTCCACAGAGGGTGATTCACGCTTCATGACTCTCTTGCAAGTCAGAATCTACTGATCTACACGGCCACTACCCAGCATCCGAGGAGACGTTTTTGCTCGAACAAAGGAAAACACCACATACACAGATCGGCCGACCAAAGACGTGGCTGCCTATTTCGATTTTGCTGGTGACTGCAGTCCTGGCCATGCCGCTCCTGGCAGACGACTCCGAACTGGGCAAAGAAATCTCGGTCAGCAATCGCCTGGTTGACGGCGACGAGATGCAGATGAATCGCATTTCCTTGATCCGTCATGGTGCCAAGCTCTTCAATGCGATGTGGACTCGCCAGGAGGGTGGCGGACGCCCCCTCACCACCGGTACTGGAGCCGCGATCGCCGATCCATCGAGCCCGTTGGTGTTTCCGCGCAACGCCAACCGCATCTCGGCACCCGATGCCAACTCGTGTGGCGGCTGCCATAACCTGCCCCGCTCAGGCGGCGGCGGTGACATCGTCACCAACGTTTTTGTGCTCGGCCAGCGTTTTGACCACTTGACCTTCGACCACAACGACAGCATTACCAAGCGCGGAGCGATCGACGAGGACGGCAAGTTCCCGACCCTTGATGAAGTGGCCAACAGCCGCGCTACCCTAGGCATGTTCGGGTCGGGCTACATCGAGATGTTGGCGCGCCAGATGACAACGGAAATGCAAGCGACGGCTGCTTCGATAGCACCGGGTACCAACGCTATGCTGCTCACAAAAGGCGTGTCCTTTGGCACCCTCGCACGCAACGTCGATGGCACCTGGGATACCTCGAGCCTTACGGGATTGCCGCCCGCGTCGTCTGCTGCTCACGGACAAGACCCACCGAACCTGATCGTCCGACCGTTCCATCAAGTGGGGGCGGTGATCTCAGTGCGCGAGTTCACCAACAACGCGTTCAACCATCATCATGGAATCCAGACGGCCGAGCGTTTCGGCGACGGCACTGACCCGGACGGCGACGGATTCACCGATGAGATGAGTCGCGCCGAGGTCACAGCTGCAACGATCTATCAGACAACATTGGCCGTGCCTGGTCGCCGTATTCCGCGCTACCGGCCGATTGAGGAAGCCGTTCTCAACGGCGAACAGAAGTTCGCTCAGATCGGTTGCGACGGCTGCCACAAGTCAGCCCTCCCTCTCGACGACTGGGGCTGGTTCTACACCGAGCCGAGCCCGTTCAACCCGACCGGAAACGCTCAGCCCGGCGACATCCCGGAGATGAAGATCAACCTCAACGGTGCTTTTCTGCCGCAGCCACGGCTGCGACAGGACGGTGACATCACCTGGGTTCCCGCCTACACCGACCTGAAGCTGCACGACATTACGTCCGGTCCAGACGACCCGAACTGCGAGCAACTTGATCAACACCGAGCGGGCACACCAGAGTTCTTCGACGGCAACTGCAAGTTCCTCACCAAGAAGCTCTGGGGCGCCGGCAACGAACCGCCGTACTTTCACCACGGCAAGTTCATGACCATGCGAGAAGCGATCGAAGCCCATGCAGGTGAGGCTCAGGCATCAGCCGACGGATGGACAGCGCTGAACGACTACGACCGCAACTCGATCATCGAGTTTCTCAAGACCCTGCAGCTGCTGCCCGAAGGAACGGAGCATCTGGTGGTCGACGAGAAGGACCGACGACGACAGTGGCCGCCGGCTTGGTCGCAGCAATAGGCGGTTCGCTAGCGGGCCGCAGTTGCGGCCCGCCGGTCTGCTGGTCGCGGGTCAGGCTGCTAGGGGCAAGTATCAAACGCGTCGGTATCAAGAATCGGCTCGAACGGATTGCCTAGATCGTTGGAGTAGGTCTTAGTCTGGCCCGAGGTTGTATCCCTGACCGTGAGGGTGACATCGACGTTGGTGGCGGCGCTGGAAAAGACCCAGAAGTTGTTGAATCCATCGAGGTTGCAAGCGTCAAGAACCTTGACGATGAGTTCGGTGTTGTCTGAGTCGAAGAACCAGAACTCGCCACTGTCTGCTGAGCCCAAAATGGCGTGGCCGTCGCCCTGATTGCTGTTGAAGTCGCCCCACTGCGTGGTCACCTCAAAGCGACCGTTGTTCAAGCAGTGGGTGGTGTCGTTGGGTACGCATGGAGGAGGCGTGTAGCTGATCAGCTCGAGCGTTTCGTCCTTGATGATGCCAACGCCGTAGGCGTAGAACTTCTCGGCGAGGCTCTCGGGATCCAGTGCTGAGGACTCTTCGGTTTTCAGAACATTGTCGAAGGTGCCAGCCGGTACCGTCAGTTCTCCACCAAGGCCGACGATCTCAGCGCGATCAAGTGCTTCGTCGGCAGGTGCTACTTCTTGAAAGAAGCGTGCGCCGAGAGTTGGGGTCCCTGGCATCAAGATACCGGCCTTTGCGCCGTTCACACCTGCGCGCCACTCACCGGCGGACCCAACCAGTTCACCATCCTCGTAGTCTTCTACATCTTCGCCGAAGTACCACACAGCACCGGTCTCGCGGCAGTGGGCAATGAAGTTGCGCGAGATCTCAACGAGCTCGGCGTCCTCGGTTTCGAATTCTTCGACCACCCGGGTGCGGACGCCATCAATCACCTGCGTTTCGCTAAGGACGGTGATGCGATGGCGAATGGTGATGATCTCGCCTTCGTCATCCTCGTCGCCTTCGATCACGATTTGGTGGCCTGGTTGGAGCAGGAAGTAGGGGTTGTTGCCGGTGGTGGTGAAGGTGCAGGCGTCTCGGTCGAAGTCTTCGGTGAACTCCTGCGCTGTTACCGTGCTTGCCGCGAGCAGTAAACAAGCGAACGTTGTGATCGCGATGGCCGCGATCTTGAGGGTCCTGGTCATGAGTCGTACTCCGCGTGTGGAGCGCGTTGTGAACCGATACGCACAGTGCGCGTGGACCGGCGCTCCGGTGATGGGCGCCACCAGCTCGAGAGCTGGGTGCAGCGTCCTAATACCGGGTTAGATGCGGCCTGACCAAGAATCCTTCGTCTCTGGTTTGTGAACCCCCTTCGTATCGTTGTGGGGCCGCTGATTCGGTTGGTGCGCGCTTGCGATCCGCGTCAGCCGGTTGATCATGCGAATTTGCCCCCGGACCTCTTGAAGCCGGTTTCGCCGCGCCCGGAGGTGCCGCGCAGTCGGAACGGCGTCGCGAAAGGCCTTCTGAAAGCCCGTCAAAGACAGATCAGCGCGGCAAAATTTGGCTGGCAGCTTTCGACAGCGCCGCTACACCCGCCACCTTTTTTTGGAGATCCTGCATCCAATGCGCGCCTGACCGCACCTGTACAAGTGACGGACACTTCAATCTACTGTCGAGGAACAGATCATGGATTCAACTGGAACCGGCGCAGGCGTCGCAGCACTTGGGCACTGGACCTTCATTGCGGCCGCAGTCGTTGCAAGCTACTGGAACAATGGGAACTGCTCTCACGGTGATCGAGTCAAGGCGCTCGCAGTTCTTGCCGACGGTCAGATGTGGCCCACTCCGACGTGCCAGCCGCTAACCCTCTTGCCAACCGACAGGTTGTTTGCACAGCTAGGAAGGCAACCCAACTATCGATCGAATTCCAAGTTTGGTGCAAAGGTACTCGGAACGCAGGCCGCACGCCTAGAGCCCCTCCAACAGGACTTCGTTTTGGAAACGATGGCCGCGGGCCAGAGCGACCTCTCGCATCTAGGAAGTCGATCAACGACCGCATCGGCTGTCAAACCACGCACCTGAGCGGCGCAGACTGGTGCGCCTTGCCACGTGACGGAGGTGCTGGTGCGATCTGAAGATCGGAGGCGCCAGCGATTGGTCCTTGACCCCTCGGAATCAGATGCGCCAAGCAGACAGAGCGTTTGCCGAGCGCACCAGCAGTAGATCGCCAGTGACGGCCAAATGAGCCCACACCGAAGCGTCCGCTACCCCGTAGCGAGCCACTTCAACCAGTCCTACAGAGTGGCCGCTTGCACCATCTGCCGCGCTGTCCGTTTCTCCACCCCACTCAAATACGATCAGCTCGCCCTCCACGGTCAGCACCAACAGGTTCTCACCCGCCACCACCAGCGACGCGCTCTCTGCCAATCGCCCCTCGCCATGCCAGAGATCTTTGCCAGTGCGCACATCAAGAGCCACCAGTTGGCCCTTCCGCTTGTTTGACAACCCAACCCATGCTGCAGAGGTCGGTTCGTTCGCCTGGCCCAGCGACTTCGGACGAACCAAGAGCACCGGTGAGCTCATGTAGTGGGTGTGCTCTGGGCGTTCCCACAGTACCGAAACGCTCCAGGTGCCGCGCACGAGAGTTGGTCGAACCGCTAGTGACCCGCGCCGGACCCCCGACACCAGGACCATGTCCTCAAACTGAGTCGGCGTGACGATGTTCTCGTTCCACTCGTCAGGAAAGCTCATCCGCCACAGCAGCTCGCCGGTGCCGATCTCCACGCCCACAAGAGACCGGTCAGTGAGCGTCACGATCTGGCGCGTGCCATCCAACTCCATGACCACCGGCGAGGCATATCCCGGCCCATCGCCAATCCAGGACCACTCTTCGCTTTCGCTCTCACAGGAGAACGCCAGCAAACGGCCACCCCGATCATCACCAGCGTGCAACACCACGTTGCCATTCGGCAGCAGCAGAGGCGACATGGCAGTGCCGGTGAATAGCTTCGAGGTATCGGGCGCCGCAGGCACCATGCTGCAGTCGAGATCGCCCGTCTTGACATTACGCCCCTGCAACACACCGTTGATGCCGTAGCTGAAAACGAGTCCTCTTTGAAGGTCCAACGCCGGGCTCGAGAATGGACCGGCGCCCTGGGAGGTGGCGTATTCGTTCTGAGAGAACGGCGCAACCACAGATTCACTCCACAGCTCACGACCGTCAACCTCCGAGAAGGCTCTGAGGACTTCGCGGGCCGCTCCACCCTCGGCAGCACCGGACCGGCGCTCGTGAACAAAGACTCGGCCGCCCGACGCAACTGGCGAGGAGTAACCGCCACCGACCTCCACCCGCCAAGCTAGCTCCAGTTCGGCTGGCCATGTCTCGGTCAGGCGCCGCTCGATGCGGCCGTCGCGGTGCGGCCCCCTCCACTGTGGCCACGAAGTCTCAGCGCCAGACGGCGGAATGCCGTCTACAACCGAACCTGCGATGCCAGCCACCGAGCCCTGACCGCCCTCGACAGCGCTACCGTTTCGCAGAGGCGAGCATGCAGCTAGGCAAACGAGCACCCCCAGAGATACCAGGACTCCACTCCAACTGGCACCGCTCCGGGTGAACCATTGGCGCAGCCGGCCGCGCAAAACTGGAGCGAAAGACACTCGCCAACCACGCGCTGCCGCCATCAGTGCGTAACCGCGGTGGCTGTCCGATGTTGCAAACCGAATCGAGCGACCTGGTTGGACTCCGGGTGCTTTGGTCATCTGCTGGCGCTCCTTGGCCCTCGACGAGCCTATTACGATCTTCCGCCCTCGGAGTGTCTAGGAGCTCGCCGCGGCAGGGAGGGGCTGTATCCGATGGTTCATTTGCATATCGACAAGTCGGTTTTGACCGTCCCGGTTGGCGCTCCCTTCGGCCATTATGTCTCAACAAGGGCTGGGGAGGCGGTTGAGATTGAGCCGGCCCGTCGCACGCATGTTTGGTCTTGTCTCCTTCTTCCGATTCGTTCAACTCATGTGTCCGGGTGTTTCAGCGCACGACCACCCACCGGGAGCCCCTACCCTTGCCCTTCAGCTCTAAATCTCCTTCATCCCGCATGGCTTGGAGCACTCCACGCACGGTCTCCCGACTAACGCCCGGACAGTCGAGTTCGAACTCTGAGATGGAGAACGGTGCAAGGCGACGTCGGGCCGCGGCGCGAACCTGCCGCGACTTGGCTCCCGGTCCACCTGCGATCTCGCCCACCCGTTCTTCGAACTCACGATAAGCCGCCAGCAGGATGCCCCAGAAAACCTGCAGCCAAGGCAGAGGATCATGCTGGTCTTCGTGCCAACCCAGCGAACTGCGCTGCAGAGCGCGGTAGTAGCCCTCTTTTGTGTTCTCAGTCAAACGCTCCAGACTGATGAATCGGCCAACGTCATATCCACTGAGATAGAGAAGGTGGAGGGTTGCTAGGCGACTGATGCGACCGTTGCCATCGGCGAAGGGGTGGATGCAGGAGAGGTCGAGCACCGCCAGAGGAATCAGCACCATCGGATCGTAGGGACCGCGGTCTCGGGTTTCTGTGAACCTGGTTGTGAGGTCATTCATCGCCTGAGGTGTTGCGATCGCAGGCGTAGGCTCGAATCTCACCTTCGAGATCCTGCCGGTAGCGTCGAGTTCCACGATGGAGTTGTCGGTGGGCTTCCAACGACCTCCACGTGCTGGCTGATAGCGGAAGAGAATCTCGTGGAGTTGGAGCAAGACGGATTCACGAAAGGGCATGTCGAGAGCCGATTCATGGACGAGCTGGAGGGCGTCGCGATAGCCCGCGAGTTCTTGCTCCGAGCGGGTCTCGGGTTCCACATTTCGTTCAACGATCAGCTCAACTCTCTTGCGTGAGGTGACGATGCCTTCGATGCGGTTAGATGACTCGGTTGATTCGATCGATGCGCGAGTCCGGAGTGCAGTCAGGATCTCTGGTCGCTGCCGGCGAAAGAGTTCCTGCTGCCCCTTGAACTCACCGAGTTTCACCAGAGAGGCGACGCTTTCGGCAGAGAAGGTTAGATGATCCAGGAAGTGTGGTTGGAAGGATGGCATGCGCTGGCTGGAATGAGGGATCGCTCGAAATAAACGTGGTGTTTGAGGAGTAAAAATACCACGTTCTTCACCCTGATTACCACGTTTGCTTTCAGCTGACGTGAGAGGTTCTCTCTCTAAGAGTTGCCTGCCCCGTTCCTCGCGCCTAGCTGCTCAAGCACGCGGTAGTGCAGAAGATTCTTTTCAGGCTGTTCCGCGACAATTACTTTGGCCGGTCGCGCCAATTAGAATGGCCGGTCCCGCGGCTCCTGTTCGCTGAGTGAAAGTTGTACCCGAGGAGGATCTCGGGATGATTCACAACGAGCAGGTACTTCTGATGAGGAGACT
>JAJCXN010000002.1 GCA_029263415.1 Acidobacteriota bacterium | reverse complement strand
AGGTGTTAGAGGTCTGCGGCCCACCGACTGCCCTTCGGGCCCCTCCCAACCCTCGACGATGAGATGCGCATTGGTGCCCCCATCGGCAAAACTGTTGAGTGCCGCAATGCGTGGGGCACCGCCCCACGGAGAGCTCTCACGAGCAAAAGAGAAGGCGGATGTCGCCATATCGTAATGCGTCATCGCCTGCCTGCCGGACAAGAACGGGACGCCCTGCCGATGGGACAACATCAGTACCAGCTTTATGAAACCCGCGATGCCTTCAGCGCACAAAGGATGCCCGATATTCGGCTTCACCGAACCCAGGCTGCAGGGCGCCTTACTGGACGAACGGTAGATTGACTCGATCGCCTTGAGCTCAAGTAAATCGGTTACCTCCGACCCCGACCCGTTCGCTTCGATATGGCCAATCTCATCGGGGGATCTACCACTCCGAGCCAGGGCCGTGCGCATGACTTGCTTCTGCGCTTCGATGTTGGGCGTCGCAGGTCCTGCTGTCCGTCCGTCATTATTGATGGCCAGACCCTTAATGACTGCATAAATATGATCCCCGTCTTTGCGGGCCTGCTCGACGGTCTTTAACAACACCATACCGACCCCCTCGCCCGGCACCACCCCGGACGCACGTTGATCAAAAAGGTGGAACGCAGGATCCGGGCTCAACAGGTTTCGTTGCTGAAATATCTGATGGACCTCATCATTCGGCAACAAGTTCACGCCGCCGACCAACGCTGCCTCAATCTCGCCACGCCTTAGAGATGAGATCGCTGAGTTCATCCCCACGAGCGCCGAGGAGCAGGCTGTGTCGATCACCAGACTCGCCCCACGAAGATCAAAAAATTGCGAAATGTTAGCGGCGAGATAATTCTGCCCCGCCGCGACAATCGGGTTCCGGGCGCGTTGGAGTTCTCCGGCTTCAGGATGATGTCGACTCCTCCCACCCAGATAAACACCCATGGCTGTTCCCTTGACTTCATCCAGTGAGTAGCCGGCATGGCAAAACAGCTTAAGACTTTCCTCCAGAACCAAGAGAGCCTGAGGATCCATGGCTCGAGCATCTTCTTCGGGAATCAGAAAATAGGCGGGATCAAAACAGGTGATCGTGTCGATCAATCCCGCATTGAACCGCCCTGGATTCGCCCAGCGTTCCGGTGGCACCTGTGTGATCGCGGAACGCCCCTCCGACAAGATCTGCCAGTACTCTTCCACGTCCTTCGCACCCGGAAAACGACACGACAAGCCGACGACGGCGATACCGGAGAAGGCCGGCTGTTCCGCCGAGGGTGCAGGCTGAAGCTTGGCCTGTGGCACGGGCCCCGGAACGGCGTCGGGGAGGGGCGAAGGCGGTTCGGCTCCGAGTTCGAAGGCCTCGGTCAAGGCAGTTGCGTGGGTGTCAACGAGCCATCCGGCCATTGATTCCAATGTTGGATATTCGTAAAGGATCGAGGGGTCGAGTGGTTCGGTGAGCTTCTGATCAATTTTTCCGACCAACTGGGCCAACAAGACCGAATCCACTCCATAATCCTGGAAGGGGGTGTCCAGCTCGACCTTCACCGGATCAATGTTTAACTCAGTAGAAAGCAAACCGAGTAGCCAGGACCGAACGGCGCCAACCAGCGCTCGCGGGGTCAAGGCAGGCTGCCTCACCCGGCGTGCTTGGGACGTTTCCCGGGAAGAATGATTCGCGGAATCGTCTACATCTCTCGTACCGTGCAGAGTGAGGTTTTGCTTCACTGGCTGGCCCGGTTGCAGCGACTGGTTCTGCCCGATCCAATAGCGTTCACGGGCAAATGGGTAGGTTGGCAATGGAAGCCTGTTCGCTTCATGGTCCGAACGGATCCGATTCCAATCGACTTCGACGCCGACCACCCATAGGGGAGCCAACTCATCCCAAATCTTCTGCTCGACCAGCATGTTCACGAGCGCCTCTGTCGTTCGGCCCTTGAGCATGATTCCCAGGTGCCGCTGACCCAGCTTCTCTGAGCCTCGATAGAGTTGGCCTACCTCGACATTCCCCTGACAAAACTTCTCAAGCGTAGTGATCAGTTCAGACATGCGCGTAGCGACGACGGCCAAACGTTCGGTTAGCGCTTCGCGCCCCACCTGCAGGGTGTACGCCAGATCCACGAACGAGACGGTCTCTCCTCGCTTCTTCAGAAAGGCGAGCAGGGTTGCGGCATAGACGTTCAACCGTTCTTCGTCCTTCGCCGACAGAACGATCAACTGCGGCTGTTCTTCCAGGCTGGACGCCACCTGCGGCCGCTCGTACTCTTCGAGAACCAGATGCGCGTTGCTGCCTCCCGCTCCGAAAGAACTGACACCGGCTCGTCGAGGCAGGGCGACGCCATTTCCGTTTTCACCGACCAGTGGTCGCTCCCAGTCCGCAAGTTCATGTTGTATCTGAAACGGTGTTTGCTCAAAATCAATATTGGGATTCGCAGGTGATGCATGTAGTGATGGTACGAGTTGCTCATGCTGCATTTGCAGTATCACTTTGGTCACTCCGGCAATACCCGCGGCCGACTCCAGGTGGCCGATGTTCGACTTCACCGAACCGATGGCACAGACATTGCGGCGACCGCTCCTGGCGAAAGCCTTACTCAGTCCGGCGATTTCGACCGGGTCTCCCAGCGACGTGCCGGTGCCATGAGCCTCAATGTAGCTGATTCCCTCCGGATCGACGCCGGCCTGCTCCATCGCGTGGCGGATCAACGCGGCCTGGGCATTCGGGTTCGGCACGGTGTACCCATTGGTTCTTCCATCATGATTCAGCGAAGTCCCCTTGATCACGCCATAAACAAAATCACCATCCTCGCGTGCGCTGCTCAAGGGCTTAAGCAACAAGGCGCCGACCCCCTCGCCCGGAACGTAGCCATCCCCCCCGCGACCGAAACTGCGACATTGGCCTTCGCTGGACATGAACTGTCCTTGGCTCAAATACGTATACTTGTCCGGATGAAGCGTAAGGTTCACGCCACCCGCGAGGGCCAATTCACTCTCCCCGTTCTTCAGGCTCTGACACGCGAGGTGAATGGCGGAGAGTGAAGAACAACACATCGTATCCACCGCCAGACTCGGGCCGTTGAAGTTCATGAAGTACGAAACGCGATTGGCGATGGAGGCGTAAGACGAACTGGCTGCGATCGGCTGCCCCTGCATCGATGCCTCCACCCCGAAAAACTGGTACTGGCCATACATTACGCCGACATAGACGCCGGTTCTGAAAGGCTTCAAGCCGCTTCGGGTATACCCCGCATCCTCC
The DNA here is from genome assembly GCA_029263415.1 of Acidobacteriota bacterium. Taxonomy (GTDB): domain Bacteria; phylum Acidobacteriota; class Thermoanaerobaculia; order Multivoradales; family Multivoraceae; genus JAJCXN01. The sequence continues at coordinate 34,554 of JAJCXN010000002.1, read as the reverse complement.
ACCGTTTTCCAGGCGCATTCGAGAAACAACCGCTCCTGCGGATCCATCCGTTGAGCCTCGCGGGGCGATATATTAAAAAAGAGCGGATCGAACTTATCGACATCGTCGAGGAAGCCACCCCATTTGCTGGCGTGCGCGCCCGCTTGATCCTCATTCTTGCTGTAAAACTGCCGCCAGTCCCACCGGTCTTCGGGCACCTCAGTGATGCAATCTCTCCCCTCTCGTAGATTCTCCCAGTAAACATCCAGATTCTCCGCCTGGGGATACCGACCAGACATCCCGATAATGGCAACATCAGTCAAGGCTTCCGGTACTTCGGTCTTACCAACTCGATCGGACGCCGGATCCATTCTCAAGCGAGGCGGTTCTCCTCTCAGTCGCTCCAGCGGCCGATCTGGTTTCGGAACGGTGGGTTCACCCCTTGTTTCCTCCCGCTCGATTTGCAGGATTTCCACGAGCCTTTCCCGGTAAGAATCGAGGAAGTAGCCGACAACCTCCTGGATAGTCTGATATTCGAAAAATAGTGTTTTGGACAAAGGTCCAAATGTTTTTTCCAACTTATTGGTAAGCCTTGTTACCATGATCGAATCGATGCCGTACTTCTCCAGGCGTACCTCGGGCTGAATGCGATGAGGCGGTAGCTTCAGGATCGAGCAAAGTTCATTCCTCAAGTAGTCGAGGGTCTTCTTCTCAAGCCCGGCCGGGACCCCGGCCGCGGGAAGATCGGCACGTTCCGCAGGTTCCGCCAAACCTCGCCCAGCCGCCGATCCGTCCCGGAAGAGAGCTGCCCGAAGCTGGTGAAGAGCCCCCGCCAGGACCATCATCTGTGGTTGCCCGGATGCGAGTGCTTGATAAAATCCTGCCAGCCCGAAGGCGGTCTCCAGCCCCATCAGCCCCAAGTTTTCCCTCATCGTGGTCAGGGTGACTTCATCCATCGTCATCCCGCCCTCCTTCCACCATGACCAATTGATGGAAAGCGTCTGGCCCCGACGCTGGTTGCCAGCGACCAACTCATTGCGATAGACGGCGTAAGCGTCCATGAAGGCGTTCGCGGCCGCATAGTCGGCTTGACCGGGGTTGCCCATCGCTCCCGCGCTGGATGAAAACAGCACGAGGAAGTCCAAGGCGAAGCTTCTCGAGGCCTGATCCAGGTTTACCAGCCCGCTGACTTTAGGCGCAAGCACCTCGGTCAACTCCTGTTTTGTCTTTTTCAGGATAAAGTTGTCTTTGATGATGCCGGCGCCGTGAATGATTCCATCGAGTCTCCCGAATTCCTCACGGATGCCTGTCATCAAGCGCTCAACAGCTTTTTGATCAGCTACATCAACTCGGCGATAAACCACCTGAGCCCCCAGCGCCTTCAGCGCTTTCAAGGCTTCGCCCTTTTGCTCGTCGTGGGCTGACCTGCCGGTTAGGATCAGCCTGGTATTCTGAACCTTGCTGGCAATCTCCCGTGCAAAGATCTGCCCGAGTCCTCCAGCGCCCCCGGTAAGAAGGTAGACCCCACCCTCTCTCCAAGGAAGGTTGATTTCTCTTGAAGACCGGGGCACCTCCTCCCATGAGGACACCGTTCGCTTACCGTTCTGATAGCGGATGTGAACCGTTTCGGGAGCGCGGCTGTCGGCCTCGATCCTTTCAAGCAGGCCCTGCCCCCAGGCCCCAATGTCCTCAGCGTCGATCTCGATAAGCTGACCATGGAATCTCGGATTCTCAAGGTGCGCGGTCTTGAGAAGACCGGACAAACCCGCCAGCAGCCGGTTTTCTCCCCGAGAGGAGATTACCAACTGCATCAGAATCTTTCCTTTCGACTGATCTTGAAGAATCGTCTGGATCTGTTCAAGGACGAGAGTGACACAAGCTTGGTATCGGTGTGCTATTCCTTTCTGTTTGGCCGGCAAGGTCAGCCAGGATGTTTCACTGTTCCTCGTCTCGATGTCTACCTCGCCGTGATCCGCTCCACCCAACATCACCAGATGTCGGGAAAAGTCAGGAGGCGATGGGCTTTCTCGAACCGCCTCTTCCTTCCACACCGGTTGCGCCAAGAACAGACTCGCCTTCTCGCCACCACTCACGTCCCGTTCCAAAACCCGAAACGTCAATCCCGCCATCCGCACACAAACGTTCCCCACCTCATCGCACAAATCGAGGTCAACCTTTTGCACTCGGTCTTCGGCTCGACACCCTTCACTCCGGCGGATTAATGTCCATCCGGAGGTCCGACAAGGAGTGAATACTTCCAGGGATTCCAAAGCGAAAGGTAATACTGGCCTATGCAGCGCCGGATCCAAGATTAAACCTAGGGACGCTTGCAAGGCTGAATCCATGAGACTCGGGTGCAACAGATACTGGTGCTGCGAATCTGCCACGGACGGAGGAAATGACAGTTTCGCCAGAATCTGATCGGCCCCTACATACACCTCCTCGATGCCTTGATGTCCTGGTCCGTAGGCAATCCCAGTGGATTCAAAATTCTCATAGAACTCATTGGCCTTCAAACGGTTTCGGTTACACATCTCCCGTAGTTTCGGTAGATCCAGCGGAGCCATTCGCTCCGGAGACCCGAAGAATGCTACGCCCTGATGATGGATGACTTCCGACTCCTTCTCATCAAGCGAACCCGTGTAGATCTCATACTGGACCTCGCCATGTTCTGTGGGGAAGAGAGCGATATGGACATCTTGAGCCGGGCCGCTCACCGCGAGCGGCCGGGTCCAAACCACGCTTTTGAGCTGGATATCCAATCGGCGTTCGGCCGCAGATCCGGCCGCTTGTTCTACCGCTGCAAGCGCCATCTCCAGATAGGCAACACCTGGCAAGATCTTCCGTCCATTCACCATGTGGTCCGCGAGAAAAAATTCTTCACCCGTAAACGTCGAACTGAACCTCTGCCGGCCAAAGACGGATGTGTCCTCGTGGACTAGAGCATGGAACCCACCTTTTACCCGCATATCGTTCAGCGAAGATGATGACTCCTCGATCCAGTACCGTTCCCGGGCAAACGGGTAGGCGGGGAGGGATACTCGCTGGTATCCCCCTTCGAATAGGTTTCCATAGTTCAAACCATAGCCCTGGATATAGAGCTCGGCGAGGGTCTCGAGATGTTCCAAATATCCGGACCCGTGCAGCCCGCTTTGACCATCTTCAATCAAGCGATTTCCGTAAGACTTCAGCGTGGCTTGTTCGCGGTACTCCCCGTCTTTGAGTTCGGCGACGTAGACAGACAAATGCTTTCCTTTCTCCAACCACTGTTCGAGAAGGGCAATCCATTCGTCCCCACTGCGGACCACACACGCCAATCGATGATTCCAATGGCTTCTGCCCATCAGGAGCGTGTAACTCATGTTCCCTGCATCCACCGCGCCGTCTTCCTTGCAGAACGTCAGTAGATTCTCTGCCTGACGGCGTAGTTGCTCCGAGGTCTGGGCCGAAAGCACCATGAGATAGCCTGGTTTCTCCGCATGCCGACGATCTACCATCGGCGCTTCTTCAATCACCATATGTGCGTTGGTCCCACTGAAACCGAAGGAGCTGATCGCCGCACGACGGGGTCCGCTCTCCGCCTCGTCCCAGCTGCACAACTTCGTGTTGAGATAGAAGGGACTCCCGACGAGATCAATCGCCCGGTTTGCCTTTTCATAATGAAGGGAAGGAGGGATGGCCTTGTGCTTCATCGAGAGCAGAATTTTGATGAACCCCGCTACTCCCGCCGCCATGGCGGCATGACCAATATTGGTCTTTACTGATCCGAGGGCACAGTAGCCTGTGTTGTCGGTGTCCCGTCGAAATGCGTTTTGAAGCGCGGCAAATTCGATCGGATCTCCAAGGGCGGTACCGGTCCCGTGGGCTTCTACCATCCGAATCGTCTCGGGATGAATCTGAAAACGCTCATAAACTTCCCGTTCCAGGCGCTCCTGGGATTTCGCGCTGGGCGCGGTAATCCCGTTGGTGGCTCCGTCCTGATTCACCCCGCTTCCCCGGATGACACCGTCAATATGGTCACCGTCCGCGATCGCCTCCGAAAGCCGTTTAAGCACCACCACGCCCACCCCTTCGCCCGGAACAAAGCCATCCGCGCGGTCGTCGAAGGTATGACAGCTTCCGGTTGGCGAAAGCATCCCGGCCCGATTCGCCGACCGGAAGAAGTCGGGTGTGCACTGAACAAAGACTCCCCCCGCCAACGCCATTTCAGTTTCCCCCGTCCATAGCGACTGGCAGGCCAGATGAATGGCGACCAGGGAGCTCGAACAGGCAGTGTCTACGGCCACGGCCGGCCCCTGGAGGTCTAAGTAGTAGGCGATCCGGGCGGGTATGACGGAACCTGCGTTGCCCCAGAAGGCCTGGGCGGGGGAGTCATCCGAAAGCAGTTTGGAATAGTCGCCTGCCGCGCAGCCGACATAGATTCCACACCTCCTTTCACGTATCGATTCACCGGCATAGCCAGCGTCTTCGAGAGCCTTCCAGGATTCTTCGAGGAACAGACGTTGCTGCGGATCCATGTACCTCGCTTCCAGGCCCGAGATTTGAAAGAAGAGCGGATCAAATCGGTCAATGCTTTCCAGAAAGCTGCCGCGCTGGCAATAAGCGTCATTCGTTACAGAAGATGCATCGTGTATTGAAAGCTCCCACCGGGAAACCTCTTCAACCAGGTCCGTCCCACGGGACAAATGATCCCAGAATGCATTCAAATCATCCGATTTTGCGAATCGTCCACTCATCCCAACAATGGCGATAGGTTCCATCGTGGGAGAAGTTTCACGGGCTCTCGCGACCGGCGTCCTGGAACTAATTGTCGTTTCAGAGTGAAGTTCTGGAACGGTGACCACCATCTTCCCGATGTTGCTCCGATTCTCCAGTGATCGATAGGCTTCCTTGACCTGATCGAAGGGGAAGACCTCACAGACGGTCGGTGCAACAGCACCTTCTTCCAGCAACTGGATCATCTCAGCCCGATAAGCCACAAGTTTTTGAGGGTCGTGCGATCCCAGTTTCCGCAAATCTATGCTGTAGAAACTTTGATTGCTGTCTAGGACCGATAGATCGATGGTGGTGGCCGACTTCAATGCCGTCATGGCAATTTCGACATAGCGGCCTCCCGGCGAAAGACAATTCATCCCCTTCTGAATCGCCTCGCCGGGCAGCGTATTCACCACCACATCGACGCCTTGTCCTTCTGTCAGCCGACGAATCTCCGACTCGAAATCCGCCTCCTGATAGTTGATGAGATTGGGCACGCCCAGGGCTCGCAAGTACTCAAGTTTGTGTTGAGAGCCGGCCGTGGCAAATATCTCAGCACCAGCCTGTTGCGCGAGTTGCACAGCGATAAGCCCGGTTCCCCCAGCGGCTGTCTGGATGAGCACACGCTCACCGGGTTGCAGATCCGCCTTGCCAAAGGCATCGATCATCGTGAACGCCACCGTGGGCAGCGCACAGGCCTCTTCAAAAGACAGGCGCGCGGGTTTTGCAAACACCTGATCTTCCCGGCACGTCACCATCGTCGCGTGGCCCCCCATGAACTCTCCCATCATGCCAATAACGGCATCCCCTCGACGCAGACCGGTCACGGAATCTCCCACTTCCACTACCACACCACTCACTTCCAATCCCGGGCTGAAGGGATAAGGGGGCATGGTCGGGTACAGGCCCTTCACACACAGAAGATCGGCAAAATTCAGAGAAAACGCCCGGACCGAAATCCGCACTTCACCGGGCTCCAATAGCGGCTGCCGGGTTGCCACGATGCGAAGGTCATCAATCTTCCCGGGGCCTTCGATCAAGACTCGATGATATTGGTCTTGATCATCCGGCGGGATAATCGCTTGAGACAATGGGGGCTCTTCCCAACGAGCAACAGGCGCTACTTCTTCGACCGGAGATCCGCTTTCTTGCAGGGAAGCGCGTAGGGCCAGATCATGTTCATCGATGAGATGCTGGGTCAATCGATCGACGTTGTTGTAATCGAACAAGACGGTCGTCTGCAACAGGATCCGTCCGGCTTTGTTGATGCGATTTACCAATTGAACAGCGATGATCGAGTCGACGCCTATCTCTGAGAAACTTCGATCGTCAAGAATCTCCCTTTCCGCCATCATCAAGGCATCCGCGATGCATTGCCGGAGAAGGCTTCTCACATGATCCTCCACCATCCGATCCGTCACACTAGGAGCTCCCGAGATCGGGGTCGGCCCTTTGGAGGTGCGCAACGGCCCGCAGGGGGCCGTGATCGGTTCGGTTTCCAGCCCCGTTTCTCCGGCTCGCATCTTCGTGGTCTCAGGACGCTGTTGCCTGATCAACCCATCGCTTTGAGCGAGGATGATCTGCTGACCTGCGCCGTGAGCCGACCGAGCCGGAAAGAGAATCGCTTCGAACCCTTCATCCGCGAGGACACTGGACCACGATTCGGTGCTCAGACCGGGAGAACCGGACAGGCGCAAAGCAGGATCTTCATAGAGCCACCAGCCTTCGAGCAGTCCAAACGTCAAGTGGGTGAAGAGTGAAAACTCGCTCAACTCATTCAAGGCGAGCAGGCCATTCTTTCCTAACGCGGCTTTGACGTTGCGTAGTGAGACACGCACGTTCCGTGTTGCATGGAGTACGTTGGTCGCAATCACGATATCGTACCGGCTGATCTGAATCTTCTGACCCTCGAGTGGTTTTGACACATCGAAGATTTGCGTTCTCAGAAAAGGGTAACTGGGCGCAAATGCCTCTTCGGCATACATCAAGAAGGCTTTAGAAAGATCCGTGAAACGATACTCCTCGATCGTGCCCTGAAACTGGCGGAGTCGTGGCAACAGGCTGCTTGTGGTTCCTCCGGTACCCGCGCCGACCTCCAGAATCCGAATGGCAACGGAAGGATCCCGAGCGAGCCGTTCCTCAATGTAGGCAACGACACCGTCTCCCAGCCTACGATTAAAATAGTCTGCCGCCGGATTATCTTTATAGATCCCCTCGACGCGTTCCATGGACGCATTGGGGAACATGATTTCCGTAGCCTGCGTCTTCCCGGTAAGGATGTCGGGCAGTACGCGCAAGACGGATTCGGCCAGAACTACCTGACTCTTGTGACCGTAAGTCTTCAACCAGGTCTTCTTCTCTTCTTTCCATTCCTCCCATGTCGCCTTTAGATCTACTTCGGGCCCCGTCAGGGTATCGCTCTCGGGATCATGGTCCAGGTTGAGTTCTTTCTGTAGGATCCGGAGGCTTTCCTCAAACCACCGGGCATAAAGATCGATCCGTTCTGTTCGGGCAGAAGGGAGTTCGAGTGACCCGGTTTCCGAGGAACTCAGGGCTTGCAAGCTACCCCAGAGAATCCTGAGAAGGAGGCGTTCCATCGCTCGGTTTTTCAATCCGCCGGACAGATCGGAAACTTCCACGGCCTCACCGCTTGGGATCAACGGCTTTTCAAGACGCCGGAAACAGTCCGGAGCGTCCGGAGCGGTTGTCATCCATTCGACACCGCTCAGTCCTTCCATGGCGCCGGGTCTGAGTGTCTTTACCACTGCAATCCGATCGAACGGTCCGTGAAGTAGATAGGCCAACGCTGCCAGCCCTTCTTCGGGTTCGATCGAGCCGATCCCCGTGCGCTCCATTCGCTCCCGATAGAGCGGGTCGGCCACAATTCCTACGCTGCCCCAGTAGCCCCAGTTGATCAGCTTCACTGGGCAGGAACGCTCTCGGCCCAGTTGCAAAGCATAAGAATCCTTGAACGTGCAACCGGCCGCATAGTTACTCTGGCCGGGAGTCCGGGTAAAAGAAAGAATCGATGAAAAGAACAACAGGAAATCCAGAGGCTCCTGCGCGAAGACCTGAGCCAGACGAACACTCACATCCACCTTGGCCGAGAACCCGGTGAGGAAGGCTGTTTCATCCATCGACATCAGGCTCGCGTCATGCAGCACGATGGCGGAATGAATGACACCATGGATCTCGCTATGCGTCTGTTTGATCTGGTCGAGAGCCTTTTGCAACGCATCGCGATTCGTGGCATCGGCCTGGATGTAGCTAGGCGCCGGTCCGTGTTCGGCCAATCGATCAAGACGGGCTTGCATCGTTTCATTCCATGCACTGCGACCGACCCAAACGATCCGAGCCTGGAACTGAGCGATCATGAATTGGCTCCAGACTTCGCCGAGGCCCCCGGCGCCGCCAATCACCACATATACACCATTCTCTCGATAGCCGGGCAGTCCCTCAGTTTGTTTACGAATCGGTACTAGCGTTTGTTGAAACCACTCCCCACCGCGATACGCCAGCGCATCACCGCGACCGTCCGCTGGTAACGAGAAGAGGGCTTCTATGGGCCGGTCGCTGCCGGCGTCTAGATCCACAACCCGTACTTTCCAGTGGGAGAACTCCCTCGCCATCGAACCAACCAGCCCGTGCACACCGGCATGCAGAGGATTAACGTCCTCGTTCTGCCGCACCGACAAGGTCTGAGTCGTCAGCACCGTCCAAGCCAGATCTCTTGTGCCATAACCGGATGCGAGCATGGCCTTAGCGAGGCGAAAAAGCTGAAGAACTCCTGTTTGCCGTTCCTCTATAAATGCTTCATCGGTCAAATCCTTCAAATGCCCGTCCGGGGCAATCCAGATGAGATGCTCAACCGTGGAGGCTGCGGCTAGGCGGCTCTGCATCTTCTCGATCGTGTCATCGGCATGAAACGTCAGCAGCTGAGCAGATGGGTAAGTATTCTGAAGCTCCCTCCGCTGCGCTTCGGTACCTCCGGCTATGACCACCTGATCGGACTGTGAAGGGACCGGCACCTTCTTCTCCGGCGGCGAAACAGCGACCCACTCTGGACTCATCATCACTAGACCAACCGCGGATTCCGAGAGCGGCGTGGCCGTCGGAGCCTCTGGGCGTTCCACAGCGACCGATCTAGCAAGAACGCGAACTGAAAAACCACCCAAACGAACACAGATGTTCCCCGCTTCGTCACAGATATCGACATCTAGTTTTCGCGTTAGAGCATCCTTGCCGTTCCCGTCGGCATAGCGGACTAGCGCCCATGCGCGCGCCGGGCAGCGCTTGAAAATTTCGACAGATGCCAGCGCGAAAGGAAGGACGGTCTCGCCCCCTCCGTTCGCTGTGACCAGGTCCAGGGAGGCTTGTATCGCACCATCCATGATGCTGGGGTGCAACATGAAATGCTCATGGGTATCCGCCACGCACGGAGGTAGGGACAGTTTTGCCAGACGTTGATCCGGGCCGACCCATACCTGTTCAACGCCGCGATGTCCTGGACCATAGTCAAGCCCCATAGCTCCAAGATCCGCGTAGCACTTGTCAGCATCCAACGGCTCCGCACGGCAGGCATTCCGCAGGGATTCAAGATTGAGTCGGGGCGGTAGATCCGCGGTGACAAACATCCCTGAACCATGGGCATGTGCCACCACGTCCTCGCCCCCTCCTGGTTTCCGGGTGTAGATTTCATACCGAATCTCACCGTTCGCCTCGGGATAGAGCCTCAGGTGAACATCCTCCGGGTCGGCTGCCACGATGATCGGCCTGACCCAGACCACGTCCTTTAACAACAGCGCGGTGGCATTCCTTTGCCCTGTCCCTCTTGAGGCTGCGATGCCCGCCCGCGCCATCTCCAAATAGGCAACGCCCGGAAACATTTTCTCGCCCTTCACGCGGTGATCGGCGAGAAAGAACTCCTTGCCGGTGAACTTGGAGCTGAATCGCTTTTCGGAAACCGTGGACGTTTCTTCCTGCAGAAATGGATGACGATTCTTCACGCCCCCTGATCGCTCGTCGGCGACGGGAGCTTCGCGCATCTGGACCCAGCATTTTTCCCGGGCAAAAGGATAGGTCGGCAAACGGATGATCGGCGGGGGGTTTTCATAGAGCAATGCCCAATCTCTAACCGGAACGCCCTTCACCCACAATTCGGCGACTTTCTCAAGCTCTCGATCTTTAAGCCATGTTGAGAAGACCTCCTCCATGGCCTCATGTGAATGAATGAAGCCCGCAAGTTCCCGACCTTCTTTAACACTGCCCGATCGCGCTCCCTCAAAAGGGGTTTGCTTAGCCACACGCGACAAGTTCTCCATCGCCTCACCCAAAGAATGGACGACAAAGGCAAGCCTCTCCTCCATCGGTTCACGTCTTTGTAAGGTGTGTACAAAAGAAGCGAGGTATCCGGGGGCGTCTGCCTGGTCATCCCGCGCATCAAGGAAATCGGTCAACTTTCTTGCGTAGGCCTGGAGACGATTTCTATTTCTCGCCGAGAGAACCAGCAGATACGGTGGGGGTGACACAGGAGACGCTAGAGGCCCGCTCCGATACTCTTCCAAAACCGCATGCGCGTTCGCTCCACCGAATCCAAAACTGCTGATCCCTGCTCGGCGAGGAATACTCCGGCCTTGTTCCAGCAGGTTTTCCGGCCATGCCTGATACTTCTGGACGATGTGGAACGGACTATCGGTCAGCTGACACTGAGAGTTGAGTTCTGTGAAATGGACGGTGGCGGGAAAAGCCCGATGTTTGAGGCTAAGCACAGCATTGATGACACCCGCGATCCCGGCGGCAGCCTCAAGATGCCCGAGGTTGGTCTTAATCGAACCCAAGGCACAGCTGTTCGCACGAGTCTTGGACTTCCCTTCATCGGAGAATGCTTGCTTTAAGCCAAGCACCTCAATCGGATCGCCCAGCTTCGTGCCGGTGCCGTGCGCTTCGATGTATCCGATGCTTCGCGGATCGATGCGGGCGGCCTCCCAAGCGTCCTTCAGCAGCCGGGCCTGTTGTTCGGGATTCGGAACGGTGAGGCCGCTGGCCCGACCGCCATGGTTACATGCGGTTCCTTTGATCAACGCATGAACCGTATCCCCATCGGCTAGGGCCTGTTTCAGCGGCTTGAGGATCAACATCACCGCACCTTCCGAACGAACATAGCCATTGGCTGACGCGTCGAAGGTTTTACAGTTTCCATCAGCCGATAGCATCCCGGCCTTGTAAGAAGAAATGGTCGTTGCCGGATGGCACATGAGATTCACGCCACCAACCATGGCCTGGCTACATTTACCGGATTGCAACGCCTCAACCGCCTCATGCACGGCTACCAGTGAGCTGGAACACGCCGTATCAATTGATAGGCTTGGTCCGACAAAATTGTGAAAATAGGAGATCCGGTTGGCCAGAATCGACATGGCATTGCCCGTTCCCATATGGGCTTCCGGCTCAATCCCGATCTGCTCAATGAGCAGCCGATAGTCCGATCCACTCGCGCCGATGTAAACACCGGTCTTGCTCCCCGAAAGATCTCGTGAGGAGTAACCGGCATCTTCAAGTACCTCCCAGGAAAGCTCGAGGAGGAGGCGTTGCTGCGGGTCAATCAGTTCCGCCTCCATCGGTGACAAACGAAAAAAGTGAGGATCGAAATACTCGATGTCTTCCAGGAATCCGCCACGGTCTATACCCGGATGCGTTGTTTCCGGATCAATCCCATGAGGCCACCTCCAGCGCCCTGCCGGCAAGGAACCGACTACCGACGATCCGTCTTTGACCAAACGCCAAAGCGCCTCCGGAGTATGGATGCCGCCCGGCAGTCTGCAGGCCATGCCCGTGATCGCCACATCGGATTCTCTTGATGGGATGTCGTCACAAGATTCTTCCAGCGCGACAGTTTCTTCCCGGCCCGTAGTGGGAATCTCCACTGGGGAGCCAACCGAAGACTCTGCCTCGCCCTCAAAATACAGGCGGATCCGTTCGAGCGTGCTGTATTGAAAGAAGAACGCCGGATCGAGCCTTTCACGGAACTTCACCGAGACCTGTTCGCTGAGAGTAAGCAAATCGGCTGAATCAAGGCCCATTTCCATCAAAGGACGCTCCCGGTCGAAGGCGTCCGCGTTGGACGCCCCCAATAGGCCCTTAATCAACTCTTCCAGAGTATTTTCCACGCTGGCCCCATTCAGCATGGAATGTCTCAGTCTTGTTGTGGAAGGCAGCAAACTGCCGGGAGCGTCATTGGAGTGTTCCGGATACTCCTCAATGCGAACCTCCCGGCGCTCGCGATTCTGAATGTCATATTCAACCAGAACTCCAAATCCTTCATTGCTCTGATCGCGCGGTCGATATCCTGGAATGGGACCGACCACCCGTGCTCCGTGTCGGTCATGAAAGCGTAGGATCGGATCAATCAAAAGGTTCTGATCGTCCTTCCGGCTAACGTACTCCTCCATGGATAGGGATTGCTTGCAATAGTCCCGACAACGGGTAACGCCCACCACCGTGGTGATCCCCGACATCACGGAACAACGCTGGAGCATAAACTCCAACAATTGGTCGCCCCATTGTCGCCCCTGCATGGCGGGATCAATGTTGACCGCCAATAGCTGCACGATGACGCCGTCCCTCCGGTGCAACATCGAAACATCCAAGGCGTTGGTCGTGAACAAATCATCTCGGTCGGCGATACGCTGCGAATAGATGACTCCGACGACAGCACCTTCTTCTTCGAGGACAAAGTGACCTTCGGGATAATGGATGATCCGCTCAGCCAGCTGCTCGGTCGCTGTAGCCAAGGCCTCTCCCCAACAGAGCCTTTCCAATCGTTCCAACGCATCTAGGTCGCCCATCTCGGCAGGGCGGACCTTATAGGGCCGTTTCTCGAAATGGCTCAGCGACGCTCGGCACAGCGCTGGACTCTCGGATTGGTGGAAGGGTTGGGAGCGGGGAAAAAATCCCGCGTTGGCCGCCCGGATCAGATGCTGCTCAGCGTTCGGAAGCGCTTTGCTTGACCATCGACCAAGTAGTTCAGTATGAAAACGTGGCCCAGGAGGCTCGGCAGACGAACCATGCACCGTCATCAAGATCAGACCCTGCTTCCGGGAAATCGAGGTCCATCCGTCGTTCTCTTGGAAGAATCGTTCAGCTGACTGAGTTGCTATGTCTCCCGGGCTACAAGATGTCTCCTCAAAGACGGGTGAGGCATGAAGACAAAGGATACCCTCCCCATCGCTGACACCATGTTCCCTTAACTCGTCGAGAAGCCGCCGAGAATGAGTCGAATTGCCGGTCAAAATTAGATGAGGCAGACCCGAGAGATTCCTGCTCATTTCCTCCGATTCGGATACCTGATGACCCACCGCGATTAGCTTGAGCGGATAGCGTTCCAGAGCCTCGCCGCGGGCGGTTTGATCCCGGATGATTCCGTAGACCCGCTTTAAGAACGCCCCACTTCCACAGGCCGGATCCAGCAGGAACTCAGGCTGTTCCTCGAAGGGACCTTTGTCGAAAAGAAGTGCAATAAGGCGCACCAACTCTTCGTTGTACGCCTCCGTCCGAACTTCCTTCGCCAAACGGTCCAGAGTGAGGTTCGCATGCCGCCTTGAATAGACCAAGTCCTGGTTTTTCAAGTATTGAGGATCAATCAGACCCTCTGGGTTCTTGAGCAGAGGGGTGTATGAAACCGTCGTGCCCAGGGTCCGGCACCGTTCCACCATCAACCGCCCATTCTCCGTAAGCTCCACTTGATCTTGGTGCGGCCGGATCCAGGTTTTCCGGATCATCCACTCCTCGATCCGCTCATCTAAACGTCGGCCAAGCGATGGGCCATGTGGAACATTTCCGGGCAAACGACGCAGGCTTATGCTTTCAAGAGTATGAAGCAGAGGAATCGCCAGACAACCATCGACAAAATCCCGCAGGAAATCATCCTCAATATGCCAACCACGCGCCGACCTCTCGAGAAAATCATATAGGCCGGAGGGAACCTCACCCCCTCGACATAATGCGAGCCAATCAAGATCGTACAAATCCAGTAGATCGGCTGGGATCCCTTCTTGCTGGAGGCCCTTTTCGGTCAGGCGAACCACATCGGATTCATCCCACCTGATCCAATGAAGCGATTTCAGAATCCGCAGAACAAGATCGAGACATGCGGGCTGGATGGAGAGAACTTCGGTCAATCGCTCGACCTTTTTGCCTTCATCGTGTCCGGCCAACTGGGAAAACAGACCTTCTTCTCGACCGAGCAGAATCAGCGGAACACATGTGTGTCCTTCATGATAACGATCAATCAGTTCTAGCATTTAGTATTCACTCTCAAGGGTTCAGTGTACGTCAGTCTGGCAGGTTCGGGGAACACATGACCGAGTTGTGTCAAATGTTGTGTACTGAGAGATCACGCGGCGATGGTTTTGAGATGTTCCCCGTTGATGAATCGCAGTCCTTTGACGACGTCAGCGATGAGGTTGAAGCGGTTGAAGCCACCTAGTCGTTGCCATCGGTTCTGAGCAGACTCAGCTTGAAGACCATGGTGAGTGCAGTTTCCCAGGAGAGACAGCCGCGCGTCTTCGCTGTAGGGAGCCTGACCGTCGCGAAGGCCGATTCGATTGGGTTGGTGGTTCGCAGGTGAGGCCACTGCTCGGCCGGGAAATCATAGAAAGCGAGGAGTTCGCCTCGATCCTTCTCGAGGCAGGCAACGGCCTTGGGGTACTTTGCCTCGTAGATCTCTTACGAAGGAGTCGAAGGCTTCCACCGCTGTCTCACGAGTGGCGGCCATCCAGATTTCGTGGAGACCCTTCTTCGCCTTAGCCTGGCCGCTCTTCGGCAGGTAGTTCAGGATGTTGCCCGTCTTGTCATTGGCTGGATCGACTGCGCGATGCCTGGCGCCATACGAGGTCCGGAGTAACCCTCTAGCTCGCCTTCGCCGAACGAGTCGCCCGGCAAATCCCCCAGCTACCAAGCTGACCGCTAGCCTCGAAAAGCGACTGCACATTACCCACCGGTCGCGGGCCCGTGCGGACCTAACCCTCAGTGTCCACTACAGGATCGTCGACTACCACCCATCGGCCGAGCCCGGCACAATCGGTAGCGCCTTGGGTCAAGGCGTCCAGGATCAACGGCTCGGTGATGCGCGGGTACGCAAGATCGGGAGTCAGGGTATGAACGCCAGCCGCCCGAATCGCCGATTCTCACCCGTGATCATTGGTCTCCTCGCTACCTCCACCCGCGATTTGCGTCCCGCCTGCGTCCGCCCTCAATCGGGCACACACCCGCGCTCCGATCGCAGAGTCCGTCACCGACGCTCGAGTAGAAGGTTCGTCACCCGGCCTGCGTCCAGTCTCAGCTCGCTAGGGCGCTCGCCCTCGCCTACGGCACGCAGACTGAAGAACCCGTCGGTCCAGGCGCCGTCCCCGCCCGGACGCAGCGAAACCTCAAGCCCCGGAGGCACGCTCAGATCGAGCACGCCGCCTGCCTCCGGTGAGTAGCCAATGCTGTACGTCACATTCAACTCTGGCGAGTACCACGCGCCGGTGAAACGCGCCGCTGCTGAACCGTCTTCCGATGTCGAGTTCGGTGTCGAGTTCGGTGTCGAGTTCGAAGTCGGAGAATCAGCCGCCAACTGCTCTGGCTCGCGTGCGGCGGGAGCCGTTGCTTCATCGAGCAACTGTGCCAACAGCAACTCACCGACCGCCGTTCCGAGCTGGTCAGGCCGCGCATCACTTCGGTTGCACAAGACCACCGTCGCCAACCCTTGCTCAGGCCAAGTAGTGAGGTCGGTGCGATAGCCAACGAAGGCTCCTCCATGTCCCAGTCGCTTGAGCCCTCGGTGGTCCTGGTGAAAGAGACCGAATCCATACCGGTGCGGGCCTTCGCTCCCCTTCTCGCCGAGCAGAGTCTGGCGGCTCTGCATCAGCCTGTGAAATTCGGCGCTAAGGACATTGGGCTGCGTCAGCTCCGACGTCCACTTGCCGAGGTCTTCAACACTTGAGAACACACCGCCGTCACCCACCATGTCGAGCGTGGTCATGGACTGTCGCCAACGGTTGCCCGCAGCCTTGCCGTAGCCGTTCGCGCGGTGTGGAACCACGTGGGCATGGTCGTCGTGAAAGTGGGTCGAACTCATGCCGAGCGGTTCAAAGAGCAGTTCATCGGCCACTTCTCGCAACGGGCGACCGGTCACCGCTTTGGCGATCTGACCGAGAAGAAAGTAACCCGCGTTGCTGTAGAGGAAGTCACTGCCAGGCTCGAAGTTGAGCTCTCGTTGACGCTCGAGCATCGCCATGACCTCAGCGTCGGTGTAGTAGTCGTCATCGCGCTTGCCAGCTAGCGCCATTAGCGTCAGGTAGTCGCGCACACCACTCGAGTGGTGCACCAGCTGGCGCACGGTGACCTCCTCGCCCCATGCAGAGAGGCTCGGCAGGTAACTACTCACCGGCTCATCCAACTCCAAGGCACCCCGTACCGCGAGCGCAGCAATGGTGGCAGCGGTGAATTGTTTTGATACCGAGGCCAGGCGAAAGATGGAGGTGCGATCCAGCGCAACTCGGTCTTCGAGGCTAGCCATGCCGTAGCCGCGGGCCAACTGCAGTTCTCCGTCCTGGAAGATTCCAAGAGAACAACCTGGTTGATGCACGGAGCCCATTTCGCGCTCTGAGAACAGCGCATCAATCTGAGAGATCACGCGCGGATCATGAGGGTCCATGACGCCAGTTCTGCGCAGTGCTTGACCGGGACGCGCGCCGGTCGCACGTCCACGATCCCACACCGCTTCACCGTTAACCCAAACCCGCACGATGCCCTCCGCCAACTTGCCGGGATCTTCGGACGTCGCGCGGTCACGGACGCGGCCGCGATCAACGAGCACCAAGTCAGCAAACGCACCGGGCTCGATCACTCCCCGTCTGAGTCCACCGTCGCTTCGACGCAAACCGACGTTGGCGGCGGCTAAGGCTGAGGTCTTGTAGCTCGCCTCGCCCCAGGTCAGAACCTGCGACTCGCGCACCATCTCGGCTAGAAACTTGGGGAACGAACCTGCGCCCCGCGGATGTCGATCCTCGAGCGCGCCGTCGCTCGAGACGTTGGTGTGTTCCCATTGATACAGAGTCTCGATATCCGCTTTGGTCATCGACCGCGCGAGAATCATCTCGCCGCCTTGGCCAGTACGCTTGCGCCATTGCTCAGCCTCTTGGAGCAGGTCCAAGTACACATCAACCGGGCTCTCCTTTCGAGCTGCCGCGATCTCGCTCAGGCTCTTGCCAACCAACTTTGGATCAGGATCCCAGCGCGACAAGAAGAAGCCTTCCGGTGGCGCCAGTTCGCGCAGTGCAAAGTCTGCAGTCTCACGGTTGGTGAAGTCTCGGTCCGGGAACAAGACAGTCATGGTCGACTGCCAAAAGTCATAGGGGTAAACATCGGCGGAGATCTCGATGCCCTCAGCGCGCGCTTTCGAGAGACGCTCAATCACCTCAGAACTGCGACCATGCAGGCTCTTCATGGCCAACTTGAGATGAGAAATATGAACCGGGATCTGCGCCCGACGTCCAATCTCGATCAGCTCTTCGATCGCTTCCAACAGATCACGATCTTCAGAGCGCATGTGCGACATATAGCGACCACCATGCCGAGCGGCCGCCTTAGCCACCGTCACCACCTCATCAGTGGTGGCGTAGATTCCTGGGTCGTACTCAAGACCAGTGGAGACGCCGAGCGCACCGTCTCGCATGGCCGCGTCCACCAGCTCAGTCATTCGGTCGATCTCGCTCGTCGTTGCGTGCCGCTTGTAGTCGGCACCCAGCACCTCGCGCCGGATAGTGCCGTGCCCAACGTAGGTGGCCACATTCACCGCGGCCGGGTCGCGATCAACTGAGCGTAAGTACCGGCCAACTGGCAAAGCCGAGCCACCGTCCGCACCGACCACAATGGTAGTGATGCCTTGGCTCACTGCCGCATCCGCTGACCGTTGCTCGTTCAAACCGACATCATGATGACTGTGGGTGTCGATAAAACCGGGCATCAACAGTAGGCCGTTAGCGTCGATCACTCGATCCGAGGGCTGAGCCAGCGCTTCAGCGTGCTCGCCCAGTGCAACGATGCGAGCTCCTTCGATCCTGACCGTCGAACTCACCCCTGAGCTAGATCCGTCCTGCGCTCCAGAATAGACAGTAGCCCCCCTGATCACCGTTGCTTGCTGCGCAACGAGGCAAAACGGCGATATCGTGACGCCTAGGAAAAACAGGACGATCGGGGTCACGCGGCGAGTCACGCTGCGCCTAGAAAATCGTTCAACAATCATGGGTTGTAGCGCCTTTGTTGCAGGGTTTGGGTTGATTTGGGTTGAGATGACCCTTAGCTTGTCAGCTTCTCCCACGACACCGAAGTCACCAACCGCGGCCTCACGCTCGACCTCGCCCCCAACTCCCTTACCCACCGTTCGCCACCGAACCCAAGAGTCTCCAGCCACTCCCCCTGATGAGTCTTTCCATCCACACCATCAAAGATCGAATGAAGGCGACCAAAGATCGGGTGAAGGCGGCCGATCCTTGGGCGATGTTGACGGGCGTCATCAAAGATCGAGTGAAGGCGACCAAAGATCGAATGAAGGCGGACGATCCTTGGTCGATCTTGGCGAGCGTGATCAAAGATCGAGTGAAGGCGGCCGACCCTTGGTCGACGTTGGCGATCGTCGTTTGCGTCCTGGGCGTGCTCGCGAACTATGTCTATTTCCGTCGCGTCATCTTTGACGACGCCTACATCACCTACCGATTTGCTCAGAACTTCGCAGCGGGTGACGGCCTGGTGTTCAACGTCGGAGAGCGAGTCTTCGGCACCTCGAGCCCGCTCAGCGCCCTCTTGTTGGGAGTGCTCGGCTTTTTTGGTTTCAACATTGCCGCCACCGGGGGACTGCTCTTTGCGCTCTCCATGGGCGCCGTCGCTTTCCTCGGTTTCGCCGCTATCAGGGGCTTCGGAGCGCCGATCGCAGGTCTCCTGTTTGCCGGCTGGTTGCTCTTAGGATTGGGGTACCTTTCCGCATACTGGGGACTCGAAACTTCGTTCTATATCGCGCTGCTCCTAGCATCCGTGCACGCTGCGCGCTCGGGCAAAGAGACCACCGCTGGGGTTATTGCTGGCCTGGCCGTCCTCGCTCGCTACGACGGCGGCATTGGCGCTTTGGTCCTGGCCGCTTTGATTGCATCGCGCACTCGACGCTTCCCCATGCGCTACGCCGTCGCTGGCTGCGCTGTGGTGCTGCCGTGGCTCGCGTTCGCCCAGCTTTATTACGGATCGTTTCTCCCGCAAACCTTGTCGGCAAAGGCGCAGACGGTCGGCGCGTTCGACTACATGTCATCAGTTCTCAACACCCACATCAATGCCGCTTCACCGTTTCGCGACTTCGGTCTTGGGCCGCTCGACGACCGATTCTTCGATCGGCTCTTTGCGCTTCTGCTGGTGGGCGGCGTGTTTGCGGGCTTGCGACAACTCATCAAGATCGACCGTTGGGCGCTCTACTACGGGGTGACCGCGGTGCTTCTTTGGTTCGGCTACGGCCAAATCGGCCCCCCACCCGCGCACCACTGGCATACCGCTTCAGCAGCTGTACTTGCTGCTCTGTTCTGCGTCGCCTGCTGGGCAGCAGCTATAGGTCAACCACCACCAAACAAGTGGCGAACCTTGATTGGACTAGGTCTGGTCCTCACCATCGTCCTCGCGACGCCGAAGAAGACCTCGACCTATGCAAACAACTCCATCAACTCTGATGTGTATCGCAACCGAGCCATCGCCTACCAGGAGATGGCGCAGTTCATTAACGATCACGAACTCAACGATCTCTCGGTGATGACAGCTGAGCCGGGTTACTTGAGCTATCTCAGCCACAGTCCGGTGATTGATCTTGCGGGCCTGGTCACCCAGGGCAACTACATGCACGGTCCAGCCGAGCAGCACACGGGCCTTGATGAATCAATGAAGAAGTATCAACCCGGCTTCGTGGTGCTGCACCCGGGCGCCGATCCCACCGCCGACTTCTTCGACTACATCAACGTCTACACCGCCTTCTCCACGCGCGTGCTCGCAATGCGTCCGGATGTCTTTGCCGAACGCTTTGACGCGATGGCTGAACGGCAACTGGCAGGCGGCGCCGATCAGCCAAGCGCCCAAGCTGCGCCGGTCCGCGGCACTTGGACCCTCGACGCTACCGACGACCCGATTACCGCTGTCGCTAACTCACTGGGCGGACTGCTACCGCCTGCATCGCCGATTGTCATCGGTGATAAGCGCCAACCCGCGTTCAGTACCACGCGTGACCCATCGGTATGGAACGGCATGGAAACGCCGCCGTTCTTGATCGACTTCGACCGACTAGTGTTCGAATTCGAAGGCACTCACATCAGCCAAACGTCAGCCCAGCTGGTGATCGGTGGCCAGGTGGTTCTCTACGAAACTGGCAACAAACAGTGGCACGGAGGGCGCATTCGCGCCCAGCGCCAAATCACCTGGCCTCTGTCAGCTTGGCGCGGTAGAACCGCGAAGGTCCGTTTCATCGACCGAGCGCCGTCGGGCCATCGGGTGACCTTCACCAAGATCACGGCACAGAACGATGGATCACAGGTCTGGCAAGACTTCGAATCGGGCTGGCCCGCAAACTGGACCGTCAGCGGCGATGCCGAGCCGCCTCAGACCTCTGGCACTTGGCGTGAGCTGGCGATTCGCAAAGGCCTCGAGTTGATGGTCTCTGATGGAGCGGCCAGCACCCTCAACGTCGAGGGCCCTCAGCAGTTTTATAGCCCGAGCTTCGCGCTGCCCTCCAATCTCACTTTCCTCGTCTACGATCAGTGCGCCAGCGCCTGCCGAGTTGAACTGTGGGTCGGCGGCCGGCCAGTTCGGTCGCACCTCCTTGAGGGCACCGGTAAGCTCACACCCGTCTTTTGGGGATTCAAGCGGCCGGGGCGGATGGCTTCTCTGAACATTGTCGATGACAATCCAGACGCCGATCAGGGCCTGGTCATAGACCACATCACCCACGCCAACTAGCGGCCCCAAGGAGCCTGGCGACGGATCGAGGAACGTCGACGGCCAGGGTGGCAGTGATCCAGCTCTCGGGAGCAGTGTTGAGAGCAGAGCAGGCTCGCTGTTAACCAGCGGGCTAGCTCGCTCGTGCGCTGGGGATTGTCGCGAGGCCCGGCGAGGCTTCTTAGCATCGCGAGAACACTGCTGACACACTGCTGTCACCAGACCTCGGTCACAGTACTTCCACTCACTGAGGCACACTCACTCAGGCCCTGTTCCACTCCCACAGGCCCAAGACAGAACCCAATGCGTCGCGCCGACCGTCTCTTCCAGATCATCCAGCTCCTCCGCCGTCGCCGTCACCCGGTGACTGCCGCCACTCTTGCGGAGAACTTGGGCGTTTCCAAGCGCACCATCTATCGCGACATTGCCGATCTCTCCTCCACCGGGGTGCCAATCCGTGGCGAAGCCGGAGTGGGCTACGAACTGTCCAAGTCGTATGACCTGCCACCGCTCATGTTCAATGAGGAAGAGCTTGAAGCGCTTGCACTCGGCACTCGCGTGGTCCAAACCTGGGGCGACCCGGAACTCGCTGGCGCTGCCGAAACCGCCATGCAGAAGGTTCAATCAGCGCTGCCGGAACCATTGTGGGTGCGGGCAAGCAAGACATCCATCTTCGCCGTCAACCTGCGCTCCAGCGAGTTGCACCGCAAGACCCTCGGCGAGCTCCGTCGAGCCATGCGCGATCAGCGCAAGGTCACACTTGATTACACCGACGGCGAAGGCAACCCCACTCAGCGCCACATCAGACCCGTTGGCCTCTTCTACTGGGGCCGCACCTGGACGCTGGCCGCCTGGTGTGAACTCCGCAACGACTTTCGCAGTTTCAGGATCGACCGAATTGCTGACTTCACAATCAGCGAGGAAACCTTCACCGAAGAAAGCGGCCGGACCCTGGAAGATCTACTGCGTACTTACTCCGACGGCGACTGAGCCATCGGCGCCTATACCGAGCGGTTCATTCCGAGTCGCTCTAACCAACAAAGGAGACAACAATGTCATCAGCACTCGAAATCGGAACCCGCCTGGTCGCCCTCTGCCAAGAAGGCAAATCAGACGACGCAATGAACGAACTGTACTCAGACTCGATCGTCAGCATCGAAGGCCAGGGTAGCGAAGAAATGCCAGCACGCATGGAGGGCATCGAGGCCATCCGAGGCAAGGCGCAGTGGTGGTACGACAACCACGAGATCCACTCGATGACCACCGAAGGCCCTTACTGCGGTCATCGTGAGGATCAGTTCGTGGTGCGCTTCGCCATGGATGTCACGCCCAAAGAGGGCGAGCGCATGCAAATGACCGAGGTTGGCATCTACACCGTCGCCGACGGCAAAGTGCAGCAGGAGGAGTTCCTCTACCTGATGGGCTAGATCCCCTTAGGGCACTGCGGTTCAAGCCCCGTAAGCGATGGGCCCATCTGGGAACCCAACGACTCACCCCTCCAGCAGGCACAAAAAGGGCCGGCACATGCAGCACCAAGCTGCAAGTGACCGGCCTTTTGCTGGTCTAGCGACCGTGGCCCGAAAGCCGCCCGGGTTGCGAACCCCTACTTGGGGTCCTGGATCGCCTCATAGGCAATCCGCTTGCTGTCAAAGCGTGCGTTGCGAGCTGCAGCACCGCCACGGCTTTGGATCATGCCGACCACAATGATGTCCTGCACCGGGTTGATGCCGAACCAAGTACCACCAATTCCAAACCACCAGTACTCACCTTTTGCGAGTTCATGATCATTCGGTGCCTTTGGCTCTTCCACCAGTGCGAAGTCGAGACCGAAGGTGTTGCCCGGCCCACCAATCAGAGGAGAGATATTGGGGATGTTGTCGGGCAGTTGATTGGTGTGCATCAACTTCACCGTCTCAGGCTTCAAGATACGCACGCCGTTGAGTTCACCGCCATTGAGCAGCATCTGGGCAAAACGGGTGTAGTCCATTGCCGTGGAGGCCAAGCCGCCTCCACCCGAGAACAAGCCGGGCTTCTCGAGATACTCACCATACGGCTGTTCGGTTGGTACGCCACCTCGACCAGGTACATAGAGCTTGGTCAACCGTGATGCCTTGTCCTCGGGCACCCAGAAATCCGTATCCTTCATTCCCAGTGGACCGAAGATTCGCTCCTTGAGCAGCTCGTCCAGAGGTTTGCCGGTTAGAACCTCGGCCACGTATCCTTGAACGTCCACCGAAACACTGTAGTGCCAGGCCGAGCCGGGTTGCTGCCGCAGTGGAATCTTGGACAGCTTGCCCACCATCTCTTCAAGGGTGGAGTCGCGATCGAGCACGCCCGCTTTGACGTACATGGCGTCGGTCTGCGAGCGCGAGAAGAAACCATAGGTGAGCCCACCGGTATGTGACATGAGCTCGCGCATGGTCATCTCGTGCACCTGATCCTCGGTGACCGGGACGCCATCAGGGCCGTCCTCCTTCGCCACCTTGAGATTCTTGAACGACGGAATGAACTTCGACACCGGATCGTCGAGCTTCCACTTGCCCTCGTCGTAGAGCATCATCATCGCGACGCCAACAACCGGCTTGGTCATCGAGTAGATGCGAAAGATCGAGTCCTTCTCCATCGGTGTACCAGCGGCGATGTCTTGCTTGCCGTAGTTCTCGAAGTGCACAATCTTGCCGTGGCGAGCGACCAGCGATACCACTCCAGATAGCTCGTCGCGATCGACGAATCCCTTCATGGCAGCAGAGAGTTCTTCAATGCCTGACTTGCTCATGCCCACCGACTCTGGCGATGCGAAACCCAGGTCGCGCTTGTCGTCGGCGGCGACGTTGGCTGCAAAGAAGACAAGGAAACTGGCGGCCACGACGGCGGAAAGGTTCCGGCGAAACGGCACGCTAAGACTTATGATGTGGCTCATCGGCAACAACTCCTAAGATAGACGAAAGACGGCGTTGGGACGTTTGAACCCAGCTTACCGTTTCGCAAGTGCATATTCAGTGCCCGGCGAACGCCCAAGCAACATCACTTAGCGCCGCCGCAATCATCGCTCCAAAGGACAATCCATGCAGACCCAAAAGCACCCCACCGCCTCACTTCTTCGCAAATGGCCGGCGATTACTGCGCTTGCGATCACCGCACTCATCGGCGCGGGCTGCGGCAGCCGGCCAGATCCAAACACACCGCCCAAGCCACTGACCGACACAGAAAAGACGGAGTTGGTAGCCCAAGCAGGTGCCCCCCTCTTCGAGGGTCTCGGTGACTACCACCGCAAGATCACGACCTCGAATGAAGGCGCGCAGCGCTATTTCAACCAAGGCATGACCATTGCCTTCGGCTTCAACCACGCAGAATCGATCCGTTCCTTCAAGGCCGCGCAACAGCTCGATCCTGAGTGCGCTATGTGCTTTTGGGGAGAGGCGCTCGCGACCGGGCCCAACATCAACGTCACCAGCAATGGCAAAGCGATCATGTCGGACGACGAGCGCGCTGCTGCCTTCGCTGCGATCAACACCGCAATCTCGCTGGCAGACAATGCCACCGAGACCGAGCAGGCGATGATCCAAGCGCTTGCAGCGCGCTACAACGGCGATCCTGAAACGCCGCGCGAGCCACTTGACCTTGCCTACGCCGATGCCATGCGCACCTTGGCTGCAGGGCACCCAGAGGATGACGACGTACAAAGCTTGTTCGCAGAGTCGTTGATGACCACCATGCCCTGGGACTATTGGCTCGAAGAGAGCGAACCCAAGGAAGGCACCGTCGAAGTGATCACCGCGCTCGAAGGGGTGATGGAGCGCACCCCTACTCATGCCCTAGCACTGCACCTCTACATCCATGCGGTTGAGGCCTCCTCGACTCCGGAACGCGCCGAACCGGCTTCTGATCGCTTGCTAGACCTGGTGCCCGCTTCAGGCCACTTGGTGCACATGCCGTCGCACATCTACTGGCGAGTCGGTCGCTATGACGACGCATCGAACGCCAACATCCGCGCCGCAGCCATTGACGAGGAGTACATCGCTCAGTGCAACGCGCAGGGCTTCTACCCGGCCGCCTACTACCCTCACAACATTCACTTCTTATGGGCGGCGTCCACCATGCAGGGTCGCAGCGAACTGTCGTTGGAGTCGGCGCACCGAGTTGCCGACAACGTCAACATTGAGCAGATCAAGCAGTTCCCAACGATCGAAGCTTTCAAGACCATCCCGCTGCTGTCGCTGGTGCGCTTCAACCGCTGGGATGACGTTCTCGCCGCCGAGCAACCGCACCAAGACCTCGATTTCTCCAACGGTATCTGGCACTACGCGCGTGGTGTGGCGTTTGCGAGCCGCGGCGACGTGAAGGCCGCCCGCGCCGAGCACGCAGCACTGGTGCCACTCCAAGAGAAGACCACGATCAAGTTCCTCGACTCTGTGGACTACCCCGCGAGTTCGCTCCTAAAGGTCGCCAACGAGTTGCTGCTAGGCGAGATCGCCAAGGCGAACAAGAACACCTTGGCGATGATCGAGCACTTCGAGCTAGCAGTCGCAGAGCAAGACGGACTGCCCTACACCGAGCCACCGTTCTGGTACTACCCAACCCGTCAATCGCTAGGTGCGGCACTCATGGCGGCTGACCGCCCGGCCGACGCTGAGGCGGTCTATCGTCGAGACCTCGAGGACTTTCCTCACAACGGCTGGTCGATGTTCGGACTCATTCAAAGTCTCGAAGCCCAGAACAAAGACACCACTATGGCCCGCGAGCACTTCGAAGCCACCTGGGCAAAGGCAGACGTGGAGTTGATCGATTCGGTCACCGTCTAAGTTGACGCAGTCAGATCGGGAGCAGTTACCAGCGCTGCCGGATCTTCACCGCCACCTCGACGGCTCGCTGCGCATCGAGACCCTGCAAGAGCTGGCCGAGCCGCTTGGGGTCACCATTCCTGATGAGCTTCACTTCTCACCAGGAATGGGGCTCGATGCGGCGCTTGGTTTGTTCGATGTGACTCTGGCGGTCCTGCAAACTCCGCAGGCCGTCGAGCGCGTAGCGCGTGAGATCTCCGAGGACGCTCGAGCCGAGGGTGTCACCACCCTCGAGATCCGCTACGCACCCCAGCAACATCACGGTGCGGCAATGGAAGAGATCGTCGACGCCTCGATCAGCGGCGCGCAGGATCGAGCAGGCATCATCTTGTGCGGCCTCTACGGCGATCCGCCTGAGCTGTTCGATCGCTTCTTAGACATCGCGTGCACGCGCCCTGGGGTGTGTGCCATCGACATCGCGGGCGGACCGCACAGCGGCCATGACTTCCGCATGGACGACTACGCCCCTGCGTTCGCCCGCGCCAGGGATCTTGCCATCGGCCGAACCGTGCATGCGGGCGAGGGTCGACCGCCTGCGGAGATCCGCACCGCCATCGAAGTTTTGCATGCGCAGCGGATTGGTCATGGAACAACGCTGCTCGATGACGCGGAGGTAACCGAGCTGGTGATCGAACAAGAGATCGTCATCGAGGCCTGTCCAACTTCCAACTGGCACACCGGCGCGATCGCAGCGGTGGCTGACCACCCCTTGCCGCGTTGGCTCAACTTAGGTATTCAGGCCTGCGTCAATACCGACAACACCCTGTTCTCTCAAGTGAACTCGAGCCAGGAACACCGTCGCGCATTGGGGATCCCGGGGATGACGCCTGCGGCACTCAGAGCAGCGATCGCCTGTGGTCATCGAGCGGCGTTCTCGCGTTAATCGGTCGCCAATAGGTCCAACGAAGCTCCGGGAAACCCCTGCTCCAAGACGCAACCTTCCCGAATCCTCGGGGACGGTTAGACTCGTAGGCTGATCCGAGTACAGTTGAACCCAGTTACGGCTACAGACCAACTCACCACCCTCACCTTGCGACGCGCCGCAGGCGCTTGGAGCAAGTGACCTGCAAATGCCTTGATAGCGATCACTGGGCATTTGGAGCTAGCAAATGACATCGCAATAGCCTGTGCTACCCATCACAGGCTATGGAGACTTAGCCCCAATGACCAACCTCCCCGCCGAACAAACCCAAGTCCTCTTGGCCGCCAAACCCGAAGGGCAGCTTCAAGAGTCTCACTTCGAAGTCCGCCACGCTCCACTGCCTGAGGTTGAAGAAGGCTACGTGTTGGTCCGCAGCCTCTTGCTGTCTCAAGACGCAGCCAATCGCGCGTGGATGCAAGGCGCCACGTACAAATCCGCAGTCGAAGTAGGCGACGTGATGCACGGCTACGCGATCGGTGAGGTGGTCGAAGCGCGAGGCGGAGGCTTCGAACCAGGCGACATCGTCGCGGGCGAACTCGGCTGGCAAGAGTATGCATCGATGCCCGCGACCCACCTAGCGCGCTGCCCCGATCACCGCCCGTTGAGCCAGCTCATGTCAATCCTCGGCATCGCAGGCAAGACCGCTTACCACGGCCTCCTCAATGTGCCCGGCATCGAGGAAGGTGAGACCCTGTTGGTGTCGGCCGCCGGTGGATCGGTGGGTTCAATCGTTGGGCAGATCGGCAAGATCAAGGGCGCTCACGTCGTTGGCATTGCGGGCGGCCCTGAGAAGTGCGCGTGGATCACTGATGAACTCGGCTTTGACTCCTGCATCGACTACAAGAACACCGATGTCAGCAAAACGATTCGCCAACACTGCCCCAAGGGAGTCGACGTCTACTTCGACAACGTCGGCGGCCCCATCCTCCAAGCTGCGCTATTCGCCATGAACCTCAAAGGACGGATCTCGTGCTGCGGCGCAGTCTCCCAATACGACAGCGCAAGCCCGCAAAGCCCGGCCGGTATCCCCGGACTGATCGTGGTCAAGCGCCTGCGCATGGAAGGCTTCATCGTCATGGACTTTGTCGATCAAGACGCCCAGGCAGAAGCCGACCTCAAGCAATGGGCAGCCGACGGTCAGATCAAGGTCGCAGAAGACATCATCGACGGCATCGAGAATGCTCCTAAGGGCTTGATCGGTCTTCTTGCGGGCGACAACCGCGGCAAGCGGATGATCCGCGTCGCAGCTGAGTGAAGCCCAGAGACGGCCGATACCAAGCGCCGACAAAAGCGCCGACAAAAAGCGCCGACAAAAAGCAGAGTCGAGCCTAAAAGGCTGACCAGCTCATTCGCTCGCGCAAGACAACAGTCAGCAATGGCGACGACAGGTGCTGGGCGGCGACAGAGATGCTTGGCGGCAAAGATACTTGGCAGATCGCAGTGAAGATCTTCTCACCGCTGGGACTCGATTCCTCGCAACTGGCACCGCTCTTCCTGCAGTTCGCCCCAGGATCAGCCATTGAGCCAGAGTGAAAGTGTAATCAGCGTCGCATCGCGACCGTAGTCCTTCAGAACGGCCCCTTGAATGCTGGAGCCACTGAAAGCCGAAAGGACACGCGATGGCCAACCTGTGGATGGATCTGCGTTTTGCATTGAGAACGCTGATTAAGAACCCTGCGTTCTCGATCACTGCAGTGCTTGCGCTCACCCTCGCGATCGGCGCGAACACCTCGGTGTTCAGCGTGGTCAACGCGCTGAACAACTTCTCGCTGCCGTTCGATCAACCAGAGCAGGTCGCTTTCGTTTTCCCCACTCAGCCCGAGCAGAACGTCAATCAGGGAGGGCTCTCGCCGGCCGAGTTTCGCGAATACCAAGACGGCCTGACCGGCTTTGAGTCGCTGCATGCCACCCTGCCCATGCAATACAACCTAGTTGGTTCGGCTGAACCGTTGCGGGCCTCGGCAAACCAAGTCACACCCGGATTCTTCACAATGACCGGGCGGGCGCCGATCTTGGGCCGCGGCTTTCTTCCCGAAGAAGGGCTCGATGGCAATCACCGTGTCGTCATTCTTGATCACGGCTTCTGGACTCAAGACCTTGGCGCACAACCTGGAATCGTCGGTACCACACTCAAACTGGACGGGGACGCCTATCGAGTGGTCGGAATCGCGCCCGAGAAATTCTCCTTTGGCCGACCCGTTCAGCTATGGACGCCCTTGGTGCTCGATGAGCTAGCAACCCCTCGCGACCAACGGTTTCTGGCGGCCATAGGCCGTCTGAAGCCAGATAGCACCGCCGAACAAACAACCCAAGAGGCCAAGGTGATTGCGGCGCGCCTGGAGTCGACCTACCCCGATGTCTATCGTGGCTGGAGTTCGCAAGTGGTGACGGTGAGCGAAGTGTTCAGCCAAGGTTCTGGCTTGATCACCATCCTGCTCTACTCTGCAATCACCTTCGTCCTGCTGATCGCCTGCGCAAATATCGCCAACCTCTTGCTGTCGCGAACGCTGGCTCGCAGTCAAGAACTGGCACTGCGCTCTTCGCTAGGAGCAGGCAGAGGTCAGTTGGTGCGACAACTCTTGGTCGAGAGCCTTGTTTTGGCGGGCATTGGAGGCGGTTTGGGCCTTGCACTTGGTTCCCTCGGCGTGCGCTTGCTACGCAACGCGTTCGCTCCCGACCCCAACATCGGCTTCGTTGCACAGAACTTCCAGCTGGATCAAACGGTGATCCTTCACAGCATTACGATCTCCGTCATTGCGGGCCTGATCTTCGGGATCCTCCCAGCGTTGCGGGCGACGCGGGGCAACCTGGGCATGACCCTGCGCGAAGGCGCAAAGAGTAGCGGCGGCAAGAAGAAGCAACTTCTACGCGGCGTCCTAGTGAGCGCAGAGGTCGCCCTAGCGATGGCGCTGCTGATCACGGCGGGTACGTTGATGCGGGCCTTCAACGGCATCTACAGCGAAGACCCCGGCTTCCGCTCAGAGGGCGTAATCACGGCGCAAGTCGGACTCCCTGAGCAGGACTACCCTGACGACGCAGCCGTAACGGAGTACTTTCGCGCCGCGATCCAGCGACTCGAAGAACTTCCAGGTGTGACCAAGGTCGCTGCCACCAGCTCGCTGCCGTTGACACTCTTTCCCGGGCCAGGCACCACCCACGTGGATGTGGAAGGCCGTGATCAGCCGGAAGACGCAACCGCTGCAAACGCCATCGACGTGATCATCACTCCTGAGTACTTCGAAACGCTCGAGATCCCTCTCGTTCGCGGCCGTAACTTTTCGGTACTCGATCGCTCTGACACCGAACAGGTCGCCATCGTCACTGAGAGCTTCGTCCAGCAACACTGGCCTGGCGAGGTCGGGCTCGATCGCCGGATTCGCGTGATTCCACCGCAAACCGATCGCGACTCGATCACCGCTGAGTGGCGCAGGATCGTCGGCGTGGTCGCAAACCACGAGAGCCATGCGCACTCCCTGCGTTCGCCGATCAAATCACCGCAGATCTTCCTAGCCATTGAGCAAGCGCCCCGTCGCCAACTCACCTTTCTTGCCCGTTCGAACGCAGCTCCGGCCGCCTTGGCTCCCGCGCTGAGAACGGGCTTGTTCGAGGTCGACCCGAACCTGCCCCTCAACAACGTCAAGTCATACGACCGAGTGGTCGCTGAGATCGATACTCAAAACGGCGTGTTTCTCGGCCTCCTGAGCGGGCTTGCCGGAGTAGCGTTGCTTCTGGCCGCCGTTGGTATCTACGGAGTGATCGCCTATGGCGTCACCCAACGAAGGCGAGAGATCGGCATCCGAACCGCCCTCGGAGCCAAGCCGCGCAACACGATCGGGCTAGTCGCTCGGAGCGCCGGTTGGTTGACCGGGATCGGGTTAGTCGTCGGTTCGGCACTGGGCCTAGTCTTGGTCCGCTTGATGGGCAGCCAACTCGAAGGCATCGCTTCCACAGGAGCCTCGGGACCGACCACGTTCTTGGCACTGGCGCTCTTGTTCCTAACCATCGCAATGGTCGCGAGCTTGGTCCCGACCAGGCGAGCGCTCAAGACCAACCTCGCCAACGTGCTGCGAGACGGCTAAGCGTAGGAAGCTCACACCCTATGGTGCGGTCCATCAAAGACCAACCAAAGCTAGTGTGCTGCGAACTTCTATTGTCGGCCCTGGAATCGGAACACATCGGAACCGGCCCCGATAGCGATCACAATGGGCTAGGCCACCAGCCTGCTACTTGCGCGTCATTCCGCGGGTGAAGACACGGGCGCCAATGATCTTGTGGGCGGGCTTCCCGGATGTAGCCCAGGGTCGAGCGAACTCGCCCCCACACTTGGGGCAGCGACAATCCCCAGCGGTCCGGTCTTCGAGGATGCGCTCCAAGAAGCACTTGACCAACGCACCGGTGCCACCCTTGCTATAGCGATAGAGCAAGGTCCGGCAACCAGCGCAGTGGATCGCGATGTTGCGGCGTGGACGGGGCATGATTGGGGTTTGGTGAGGGTTGCGCTGAAAGTAGTTCGAGGCGTAGAGGCTTTCACCGGGACCGACGCTGCTCGCTACTCGGAAGCTCTTCAACGAATCCAATGAGCGGTCGGGCGCAGCTGACCTGCACCCCTACTCCATCAGACTTCCTGTGCTGCGTTGATTCTGTCTCTCGTCGCCGAGTGAGTCAGTGCACCTTGAGACGTAAGCGGATGGAGTAATGACGCGCGAAGAAGCGTTCCCCGGTGCATCACACTATGCTGCGACTAACCCAGCCTAACGAAAAGGGTTCTATCTTGAGCCCGACCGTCGCGGGCGGTACTCCAAGAGGCCGCCTGATGTCGGGTTGGAGAGAGTCCTTTTCGTTATCCCGCTTGGGAACCAATCGATTAGCGGGAGAGTCCATTGAGGTAAGCATGCTGAGACTCACGACCTTACTTCTTCTGTTCGCCGCCCCGTTGACGGCATCTGCCGCGCCGCTTTACCTGGAAGCCTGTGATCAAGAGCTCACCGAGCTGGGTAAGCGATCTCGATTCCAGGGGACTCTGGTCTACAACGTCGAAACCGATCTCGAAGGCCAGGTTTCAACAGCGCGCCTGGTCTACGGTGAAAAACTCACCAAGTTTGTCGACGAACCTGCCATAGCCCAGTGCGTCCGTGCGTGGCTGCTCGAGCCCGACTCAAGCTACAAAGTCACCGTCGAGGTTGGTACAACTGGCACCGACCGGAAGGTGTCGGCTGTGGAAGTTTCAGGTCTCGATATCTCTGTTCGAATACCCAATCGCAAACGCGGCTTGGAACAGTGTCGGATTGCGCTTCGGGCTCGGCGGCCAAAGGAGCACCGCGAGACGACCAGGCAACAGCTCTACCAGCTGCTCGCTGGCCGGCACCCTCTGCTCTGCAGTGCCCCCGATGCTCTAAGGGCACACATGAGGCCCATGGGCACGCTGAGCCGAGCAGGCCCACAACCCTAGAGTTCACCCAGCATCCGACAGCCCAGTCGAGAGCCGCGATTGTCGCGGCCCAGGACTGGCGCGTGCAGCCGCTATAGAAACCTGTATCATTGATCGAATTCTTTCGAGAGAGTTATCCGATGATCTGCTCCCAGCGCCACCAACCTTCAGTAACTCGAGTCGAGTGCGGCAGCATTGCCCCACCCAGCCGCCTCTCGGGCCTTCAACACCCATAGCCAACACCGCTGGTGAAACCCGCAGCTTCGCTCAACACGGTTCTATCTCGAACCCGATATGAGGCGGCCTCTTGAAGTTGTACCGCCGCGACGGTCGGGCTCAAGATAGAACCCTTTTCGTTGAACCCTTTTCGTTGAACCGCTTTGGTTACATCACGAGAGATCAGAGAGATGGTACGAGAGCTCCTCGCCCATATTGAGAATGGGCCAAAATCCTGTGAAGGGAACGAAGAGCGGCTGGCATTGCTGTTGGACGAACTCGCCTGGTGTTCTCACTTCGTGGAGTACGAATTTGACGCGGGCGGGAACAAAGAACCTCCAGCGTCCAACTACAAAGCCTTGCGGGAGATGGTGGAAGAGCGTTTTCCGGACCTGGGCTACTACAACGTAGCGGAACAAGTCACGTCAAACATCGCTCTTGCCAACTGCCTGGTCAGAGATGCGGTCGATGATCTGGCTGACATTACCGGGGACCTGATGAGCGTGGAGTGGCGTTGGGGGCACAGCAGCGAAGCGGACGCTCTATGGCACTTTCAGTTCACATATGGCAATCATTGGCACGAGCATCTGCGGGGTATGCAGTTCTCTTGGAGGCAGGAGGAACGCGAGGATTTCCAGAGCGGCAGAACAACCCACTTCAGCAGGCGCCGGTTCACGTTTGCTTCGGTTGATTGAGCTTGGAAAATGAGACGTAGAATCTCTACTCGCCGTTGCGCCCAACCGGCGCAGCTGAGCTAAGTCAGTAAGGCTGCGATGGGAATGCCGATGTCTACTCGAACAACACCAGTGCCTCTCCTGTGCCTTGCCACCCTAGTCTTGGCTTGCGCCTCCGAGCAGCCTCCAGCCGGAGATACGCCCAGCACTGACTTAGCCGAGGGCTACGTACTAGACGCTGGCCACCCAGAGACACTAGTTGGCGGCAACGGTGAGGTCACGATCATTGCGAGCCCGAAAACCGATTCTGATCACTTCGCGATGGGAACCCAGGTGCTCCGCGCGGGCACCGGGATCCCCGTTCACCGCCATGAACACGCTGACGAAGCGTTCTTTGTGCACGAGGGCAAAGGCGTTGGCATCGTCGGAGAGAGTCGAAGAGCCCTCGTGGAAGGCGACGCTCTTTACGTGCCCCGCGGCGTTTGGCACGGCTTCAGCGCGGAGAATGAAGACCTCGAGGTGGTCTGGGTCATAGCCCCTCCCGGTCTCGATGACTTCCTCCGCGAAACAAGGGTGCCTCCGGGCACACCACTGTTGAGCTTTACGCCTGAAGAGATGGAACAGATCGGGCTGAAGCATGGCATCAGAAACCGACCCGATTGACGATATTGCCTCGCTCCGGAAAAATGTCAAAGGCCTGTTTGGGAGTGTGCCGTTAACGGACTAATCTTGCCCGGGCGGCCGCGCCTCGTGTGGCGGTGGGACGAGCCGAACGGCGCAACGGTCGTGTGTGGTCCCCGTTCGTCCGATTTCTTGGTCATCGCGGACAGCGCAAAGCCGCCGGGGCTGGTACCCAGCGGCTCGTGACGTTCTGATTGTGTTGTTTGAGGCCGCTTCGGGCTCGAGCCGGTTAGCTTGCCTAAGGCACCGACGGCGGGAAGGGTGGGTGACATCCTGACGGGAAGTAGTACGGATCGTCCTGTGGCCTGAGGAACATCTCGAATCTGGCCGTAGCGGCGTAGAAGCTCCTGACGAACTGGCGGTACGCCTCGCGCATTTCTTTGCGACGGGCTGGGTCTTTGCAGTGGACGGCGGGTGCTGGCGAGCGCTTCGGATTCATGGCTCGATCTTCAAGTGGCTGGGCGAGGACCTTTCGCTCGCCTAGGAACTTGAGGTCTGCGTAGTCCTGTCGAATTTGTTCGAGACGCTCGAGGACCCATTGACGAATCTCTTTGCGAGTGAGGTGCTGCCAACAGGGCAGCGGATCGAGCTCGAACGACTCGTTGGATCGGTAGTCAGTGCGTCGGACCCGTTTGCCAGTCTGTCGCATTCGATAAGCCTTGGTGAGATCGTCCCAGTGGCCGTCGACGTTCCACTGCCCTTGAGCGTAGTGCCAGGCGCAGTGCATGCCGGGCCATTCAG
This sequence comes from Acidobacteriota bacterium, assembly GCA_029263415.1. Lineage (GTDB taxonomy): Bacteria > Acidobacteriota > Thermoanaerobaculia > Multivoradales > Multivoraceae > JAJCXN01. Next base: position 315 of record JAJCXN010000002.1, on the reverse strand, counting down.
TGGGGCAGCGAACTAATCCCTCTTTAGTGCCGTGTCTCAAGATGTAGTCAAAACGAGAAACGAGACTTTCTTCGTCTCGATTGATCCTAGATGCTGCGATAACGACGATGCCAGAACTTGCCGTACCAACCGAGGTAGCGGCCAACCTTCCTCGCGATGTTGGACATCACATACTGCATGAAGCGCGACTGCATGCGCACGCCATCCACGCTCAGGATCAAGTGCATGTGCGAGGTGTGCCTTGTCGAAAACGATGGAACGACCGAGAGTCAGAAAGGAGCTCTCCACGTCTAGGTCGGGCTGGATGTAGAAGGG
>JAJCXN010000001.1 GCA_029263415.1 Acidobacteriota bacterium | reverse complement strand
GAGTCGAGTGCGGCAGCATTGCCCCCACCCACCCGCCGGTCGGGCCTTCAAAACCCATAGCCAACATCGCTGGTGACACCCGCAGCTTCGCTCAACACAGTTCTATCTCGAACCCGACATGAGGCGATCTCTTGAAGTTGTGTCGCTGCGACAGTCGGGCTCAAGATAGAACCCTTTTCGTTAGAGCGCTGTGTTCGAGTTCAAAAATGTAAGGAGGGGGTCAGACAATGGCTAATCGACATCCGTACTTCACGTCGCGGGGACCGATGGTTCAAGTGATTAATCATCTAAGGGGGTCCTTCCCGAGCAAAGTTGATGCGACTACGTTGCAAAAGCTGGGTTACGCGCCAAAGAACGAAAGCTATGTCATCAACGTTCTCCGCTTCATGCGCCTCATCTCAGAGGAGGGCGCGAAGATGGAGAAGGCAGCAGACTGCTTCAATATCCACGATGACGACGAGTTTGCAGTTGCTTTCGAACAATTGGTGAAAGATGCCTACGATGACTTGTTCCAGCTGCACGGAGAAGGCACTTGGGAGTTGGAGAAGAGCGCGCTCATCAGCTTCTTTAGATCAAGCGATGGCACCACCGCTTTGGTAGGAGACAAGCAATCGCAGACGTTTCAACTTCTGGCCGCATTCGCTGGTCACGGAGACGTACCAGAACCCAAAAAACGGCCGAGTTCGTCTCCCAAGCCGGGACGGAAGAAGGCTGCCAAGAAGAAAGCCGGTTCCAAGACACCCGACAAGGTCAGCGAAAAACAGTTGAACAAGCCCGTCATTCGGGAATCTCGGAAGCCCGATATCGGCCTGACCGTTCGGGTTGAGGTCAATCTCCCCGCGAGCGGTGAGCAGGCTGTGTATGACCGGATCTTCAAGAGCATCCGGAAGAACCTCATTGATGACCAGTTCACTTGAACGCTTCGAGCGAGTGGCCCGTCAAGCGGGAAACTTTACAGATTCTTCGGCGGTCGACTTGGCCAACCTTCACCCCTTCGAGCAGAGAAACGTCCACCCTGGACTTCCATCCATTGTTCTTGAGCTGTTCGACAGCAGTCACTACTCTCAGGCGACTTTCGAAGCGTTCAAATTCCTAGACAAGGAGGTCCAGAGACACTCCTGTTGCTCGGAGTCGGGCGTCAAGCTAATGATGAGCGTGTTCGCTGCGACGTCCCCTCTTCTGCGCCTCAATGCGCTCTCCACCACGAGTGAGAAAGACGAGCAGAAGGGCTTCCAGTTCGTTTTCGCCGGCGCTGTTCTTGCGATTAGAAATCCACGAGGACACGAGGTCGCGGTTGCAGACTCGCCTGATGAATGTCTAGATCACCTGGCCTTAGCGTCTCTCTTGCTTCGGCGACTAGAAGATGCCGGCTTCCGTTGCGCGGCGCTCTAACAACTCGCTGCAGCAGTCACCGCCCGTGCTCGCGCATTCAGCTATTCTTTTGGCGATGAAGATCTCATTTGCAACTTCAGCGCGCCGTTCAGCGGCGCAGCTGAGCTAAGTCCGTTAGCCCGCACTTTGGAGCACTCGTCAGTGCGGACCGTTATCATGGTGCATGCCAACAGTCCTCCGCAAAGGCCCATATCGTTCTTCTTCTATTCAGGGGACCGAGACGAGCCCGCGCACATACATGTTGAGCGGGACTCAAGTGCTGCAAAGTTTTGGTTGCAGCCTGTCCAGTACCAGTCAAGTGTAGGATTCTCTCGGGTGGATCTCTCTCGGATTGCGAGACTGGTCGAGGACCAACAGGGGCATTTCTTGGAGGCGTGGAATGACTATTTCGGCAATTGAGGTCAAGCAGGCACACGCGATAGGCGCGGAAGTGTCGTCGGACACGTTGACTGTTGAACTGGACGATGGTCGGACTGTTTCAGTTCCCGTCGCTTGGTACCCCCGATTGAGCCACGCGACGCAGGAAGAGCGCGCAGAATGGAGAATCGTTGGTTCGGGAGAAGGTCTTCACTGGGCGTCTATTGACGAAGACATCAGTGTGGATGGACTCCTCGCGGGCCGTCCCTCCGGAGAGTCACGCTCTTCGTTGTCACGCTGGCTTGAACAGCGCAGCGGTGCGGTCTGACTTCAAGTTTGAAGCGCAACATCGGTAGCTAGCCATAAAAGCACTCCCGTGGTGTTCGAAATCCGAGTCTCTTTCGCGGTCGGTCGTTGAGGATACTGGCAAGCCCGTCACATTCTCGTTGTGTGAGCGGTGCGAGGTCGGTCCGTTTGGGCGGCACTCGAACAGTTGTATGCGTAGGAACGCCTCAATCACACGGCTCAGCAACTCGGGCAGATGTTCTGTGGTTGGAGGTTGCACCCCGACAAGCCGGCTCTCGTAAGACTGGGAGACGGAACCTTGGAGGTTGACGCGCTCACGGGTGAATGTCGGTTTGATGGTCGCGATATCGAGCCTCTGGCAATCGCCGATGAACTGAGACGCTGGCTCGTAGCTGACTTGAGGAATCACCGAATTCCTCTAGATAGGGTTTCTCGCGCCTTGCTTACAGCCGAACTGACATTCTCCGAGATCGATTGGGACGAACAGGCTTGCGGCGAGCAGCACTTTCAGGGCGGGCGGAGTATTAGAACTTCTACACTCCACAGATGCCTGATTCGTTGCCATTCGATTGTGGCCACTGACGAGGCCGAATACCGGTCAACATATGAGGATGTCGAGCAATGGCCGCCAGGATGGCCAGCAGCCTAGCGACGCACTCCGGCAGTCGCCGCCCGTGCTCGCGTGTTCAGATATTGTCCTGAATATGAGCCAGCCGCCGGTTTCAACATCATGGCGCCTGCCATTGGCGCAGCTAGGCCAATTCCGCTAGGCGGCAATCCAAACGCTTGCAGTCAATGCGCGAGACTCAATCGATGCACTCAACCAAACCGCGTCCATCCTGGAGTCTCCCGTTTGTAGCGGCGCTCGCGGCGATCGGCGTGCTCAGGCTCCTTAGCGACTTGCTCACGGACATCGATCCGACTTGGGCGACAGTTCTTGGAGACTCGCCCCTTCGTTTCTTGGCGCGAACCACAGACGGCTCGTTTGCCGGCAATCTGAATGTCCAGTACTTCAAGGTCATGGCGATCCCCTGCGGACTGGCAGTGGTCTTTCTTATCAACGGCGGTCTGACCGGCGGCATCACCGCGGCGGAGAGACGTTGGGCAAATCCACGTTTTCGCTTGACCTGCATCGTCGCGCTGGCCGTGGTGTGTGCATTCTGCGAGATCGAAAAGGCCACACACCTTCTGGGTCTGCCAACCGGTCTCGTGGAGGGCGAGCAAGTCTGGCTCAATCACTTAGCTCATACCGTCGGAGGTATCCTGTCCTACCCGCTGTCGTCCTGGTTTCGGTATCGGGTTGTAGTTCCCCGGCCCCAGAAGCCGCTCGAAGCAGGGTAGCAACTGAGTACTCCTCAAGGAGAATCCGGCCCTGCGCGAAAGACCGCGTGACCCACGAGCAGGCGCCATCTTTGGTCGCCGCGTACAGCCTCGCCTGCCCTCAAGTGCGGCACAGCGCCCGCCGCACAAGTCGGGTTCGAGATCGCGCAGACATCGATCGACCTCCCGCTCGATCAGAGGCACCCCATCGCTCCAGGTCTCTACTCCGACTCGCGATTCTGAGACCGCATGCGATTCTCAGACATGGCCAGATAGTAGGGCATGCACTCGTCGATCGTAGCCTCCACGATGTCAGGAAGATCACCAACCGCTGATTTCGGCGTGACCGCAGCCTTGGTAAAGCCAGTGCTTTCGTGCGCGGCTTGATGCCAACCTTTCCAGGTGGCCCATTCTGGGATCACGTCACTCTCCCAGCTCAGCATGTCCTCCGTGAACTCCAGTCCAACGTTGTCGCAGTAGGCGCTCAGAACGGTGCGTGGATCGGCCAAGAGGTCGGCTGCATCTACGACCGGACTGGGCTGGCCAAGTTGATCGGAGGCTCTCTCGTAGATCTGATGCAGCTCGCGGAAGCCAGCCTCTTGCGCGTCGAAGTAGGTCCATCCCGTGGCCTGCTGGTCGATGGACATTCGGTAGAGAGAAGGGATCGTCTGGCGGGGATCACGAATCAGAAAGGTATTGGTGAAGCGCTGCAAAACGTTGAGATCGAGAGCCTCGGCGGCACAGTACGCCATCGCCTTGATGAAGGTCGCCTCAAAACCAAGCTGTGGCTTCAATAGCGACTCAATGACGCGAGCGTAGCTCTTGTCTGGGTCAGGCGCTTCCTCTTCATAGCGCCTGCTGATTCGATCGGTGCCGAAGTAGTAAGCGTGCGTGAACGGCTCGTGAAATACCTTGACCCTTCGCGAGGTCATGATCGCGCGCTCGAAGGCGGTAGAGATCGAGCGCGGAACGGTCCACAGAACGATCGGCTTGGTAGTGACTACGGGCATCGCTAGCCTGGCACGCCGTCAAGAAGCAACCGCCGACGCTTGAAGCAAAGCGTGTAGACCGCTGCATAGATGCCGATCACTGCCAATCCGAACCACTCGATCTTTAGCGGCGTCAGCTGGTAGAGCGCTACCAGCGCAACCAAGACCAACCAGTTGCCCGCGAGGTAGGTGGCGCCGCCTATCCGTTGCACGGTGAACTCCAGATTCTGGGTGTAGAGGCGAATCAGGGAGTCCAGCGAGTTGAGCACAAAGAGCACACCAACCAGGATCATCGCAAGCCGCAACGGCGCACCGACCTCCATGCCATGAGCGAAGAAGTAGTAAAGAACGGAGAACCAGATGGCAATGGGAATCGACGGCACGATGAGCAATGCCATCAACAGTTGCCATGATTTGATGCTGCCAACGAACTGAGACACAAACTGCCCGATCATGATGCTCCAAGCGAGCCACCAATACAGATAGAACTGATGGTAGTCGGTGATTGGCATCACGAAGCGGTGCAGGTTTTCGAAATACCCGCCGATGCCGACGACGGACCCAGCGAGCCCGCTGATACCCATGCCGGATGTAAACCAGAGCGTGGCGATCAAGACGAAGAACAGAGCTGTGGAAGCTACGCTCAATACCTTCACGAAACGGATGTTGGTACTGGACAAGACGGCGAGAAAGACGATCGTGGCAACCAAGGCGTAGCGAAGAGGGCTACTGATGCCTTCGATATAGCTCGGCAGATAGATCAAGAAGAGGTAGGCCGTGAACGCGCACGTGCCGATGATCACCACGTTGTTGACCCACTTGATCGCGGGAATCTCAAACAGCTTCAGCTTGGGCTCTACGACGCAGAAGTAGAAAGTCGTAAGGAAATAGGAAGCCCACACGAGAAAGCCCCAGAAACCAAACTCCACTGCTAGCGGGTTGGCGAAGTCATAGGCAGCTTCGCTGGCATAGACCTCAAAATCCACTAGCGGAAACATGATGAGGCCGACGTCGAGGCCAGATGTAAAAAGGATGGCGAGGAACGTGAGCAGTGGAACCGGTGTTGACCCGGTGCATACAACGTTGCGCCAGCGCGTCGCCAGGAGCACGCACGAAAGCAAGACGATGACGATTGCGAAAGAAAGGATGACAGCCATCGTGGGCTCAGAATTCTAAAGGTTGGCGCTTGCGGCTCGTCCGAGCCCGCTGCGTTGGAATCTTGGTGCTTGGTGCTTGGTGCTTAGGAGGTGGTGCTGAGCCTAGCTGATCAGACCTGCGTCGGAGTTCGGTGTGTGGCGCACGTCCCGTTCGTTCTGTCGGGGTCGGCTATCGTGGGAGGATGAGCCATCCAAGTCCAGCCCCAGCGCTCCGTTCAGCGGCGTGGTGGAGCCAAGTCTGTTGCACGAAGCAATCATGAAACCCACGTTTCTCACAGCTGAGTGGCGAGACCTGGTGATACTCAACTATCCGGTTGAGCCGTCGATCCTGGCGTCACACGTGCCACGCGGTACGGAACTAGACGATTGGCATGGCAATACGTTCATTAGCCTGGTGGCCTTTTCGTTCCTGAACACTCGAGTCAAGGGCATTCCTGTGCCATTCCATCGCCACTTCGAGGAGATCAATCTTCGTTTCTACGTTCGTTTCAAGGGGCCAGAGGGCTGGCGTCGCGGCGTGGTGTTTTTCCGCGAGGTTGTGCCGAAGCGAGCCATCGCGTCGATCGCGCGCTGGCTTTACAACGAAAACTACGTCGCCTGCCCAACCCGCTCTAGCCGGCAGCAAGCTGCAACAGGCGGCCAAACGCTGGAGTACGGTTGGCTCCACAAGGGTGAGTGGCTATTGATCGGTTGCACGCACTCCGGCTCACCGTCACTACCAAAGGAAGGGTCCGAAGAGGAGTTCATCACGGAGCACTATTGGGGCTACACCTCTCAGCGCGACGGAAGTACTGTCGAGTACCGAGTTGAACATCCTCAGTGGAATGTGTGGCCGGGGTCAGATCATGTTGCTAGCGGGGACTTCGCCGGCTTCTACGGCCCTGAATTCGCCGCTGCGCTTGCGGGTCCGCCTACCTCAGCATTGGTTGCCGATGGATCCGCCGTGACCGTGCGAGCGGGTGCTCCATTGGTGCAAACGGTATAGCAAGGTTCTGCAACCGACCGACCAGCTTGGTCGCTTCCCCTGCTGTGGGGTTCTCTTGCAAGCACGCTGCGGCGCAGGGCCGATCGACCGACGCCGTCCGAGAAGGAGGGGGCTACTCCAGACGAAGCGCGTCCACCGGCGCTGCCGAGGCCGCCCGACGAGCGGGCACGATGCACGCCGCCGCGCCGACAGCCGCCAATAGCACGCTAGCGCCCAGGTAGAGCGACAGATTAGCCGGAGGTAGAGCAAATAGCGCATTGCGCAGGACACCCACAGCTGCTGCTGCCACCGCGACTCCTGAGGCGATACCAATGATCAAGGTCCGAAGGCCGTCACGAACGCACAGCTCGACGACCGACCGGGGCACTGCTCCGAGTGCCAGACGAATGCCGATCTCCCGTCTGCGTTCGGTCACCGCGGCGGTGATTGCAGAGTAGAGCCCGATCGCGCACAGGAGAATGACGAGGATGCCGGCAAAAGTGACCATGGTCATACCCATTCGAACCGAACGCAACGAGCCCTTCAGCAAGCGGGGCATAGACACAAGCTCCGTCACCGGCACGTCGGCGTCGGCTTGTTGCGCGGCCTTTGAAAGGGCCGCCAAGACCGGGTCATGTGCACCGTGAACCCGCACCAAAAGTCGCGCGTCGACTTGGTTGGGGTCCTGCCAGAACGGGATGTAGGCACCGGGCAACGGCTCCACATGCCAGGCCGACTGCTGAAGATCCGCGACCACGCCGATCACTCGGCGCTCCTCTCCGCTGATCCGAATCGTGCGGCCGAGCGATCCACCCTTTGACCATGCGGACCGGACAAACGAGTCGCTCACAATCACGACCGGTTCGCTTCCAATGCGATCTTCACCGGAGAATTCTCGACCTAACAACAGCGGTGTCCCCAACGTTTCGAAGTAGCGTTGTCCGATCTCGGTAACACGCACCGTCAACTCCGAAGTCGAGCCACGATCGCCGATGCCGGTCGATCCTGCGTACGGATCATCAATCGAAACGTGCTCCGTGTCTGAGCCACCGAGCAGGCTCATCGACCGGGTCTCAGGCAGCGCTTCAATCCGACGCCGAACGTCTTGAAGATAGCGCTGAGCTTGTTCTGGCTGGTAGCCGATCAGTCGAGGCCGGACCCGAATGCGGACAACGTTCGAGGGATCGCTGTTGATCCCGGCCACAGAGTCGCGGGTGGCCCCGGTAAGAAGGCCGGCGACCACAACGAGCGCAACTGCACTGGCCGCTTGAAGCCCGATCAACCAACGGCCACCGCTCCGGGTCGCCATCGAGAAGCCGCGTCTGTTCGCCTGCTTCACCACGGCGTTGTTCGAGAGCAGGAGTGCCGGGAGGGATCCATACAAGAGTCCGACGGCGAGCGACAAAGCGAAGATCAGGGCGCAGACCGGGAGCGAGAGTTCGAAGTCAAAGCGCAGCGGCCTACCCACGTAGTCGGACGTGTAGAACATCACCTCTAAAGCCCTGGTGAAGCCCAGCGAGCACCCTAGGCCGAGCGCTCCGCTAGCGACACCGACCAGTGCTGACTCAGTCACGAGCTGGCGGACGAGGCGGTTACGACTTGCACCAAGAGAGCTGCGAATCGATAGCTCGGACGATCGCTGGCGAGCGCGAGATAGGAGGAGTCCAGCGAGGTTAGCGCAACACACCAACAAGAGCAGACCGGCGGCAGTCGCGAGCAGAGCAAGGGCAACACGCTCTTGCTTGCCAGGCTGAGTTCCGCGCACGGGACTCACAATCGCACCCGTATTCGCACCGAGCTCTTCGCCTTGCCAATGGCTGGGCAGCAAACCACCCACTTCCGCTTGCGCAGTTTCGAGGCTCGCGCCCGCTTTGAGACGCCCGTACATGCTCAAGATTGTGCAGTCGACTTCGTTGATGACCGAGCACCAGCGATACCCGACCGGAAGCATCATCGTCGGCAGATAGATCTCAGCCGGACGACTGCTAAGTCCATGGAAACCTTGGGGAGCTACCCCGACGACGGAGAAACCGACGCTGTTGACCTCAAGTTGCCGCCCGACGATGTCCGGAGCGCTCGCGAACTCGTCCCGCCAGTAGTCGTAGCTCAGCACCGCCACACGATCACGATTGGGTACGCTGTCTTCTTCAGTCGTGAAGAAGCGTCCCACCACAGGACGGAGCCCTAGCATCCCGAAGAAGTTCGCGGACACAAGCGCACCGCTCATCTCGCGAGCAGGACCATTTGTGGCCACGAACAGCGGAGCCGCGGGATAGGCAGCGGCAAGTCCTTCGACCGTGCTCAAACCCGCTTGAAAGTGCGCATAGTCGGGATAGGACACAAAGCCGAGTTCGGTGCCGTGATCGCGGGTAGGAATGATCTCGACCAGGCGTTCAGCTGCCGGCACTGAGAGCGTCTTCCAGAGCAGCGCGTGCGCAATAGTGAGAGTGGTCGCCACTGCACCGATCGAAAGGCCAAGGGTGACGACTGCCGTCGCAGCGAAGCCCGGGCTACGCCTGATTGTTCGAAGCGCGAATCTTGTATCGAGTACGAGGGCCTCCGCAAAGGCGATCCCGTGTGCTTCGCGCGTTTCCTCTCGTAGCGCTTCAAGTCCGCCAAAGAGGATCCGTGCCTGCCGGCGCGCCTCACGTGGGGGCATGCCTCCGGCTATGAACTCCGCGATCTGGGAATCGATATGAAACTGAAGTTCCTCATCGATCTCCCCTCTGACCCTGTTGCCGCGATACAGGGTTCTGAACCAAGACCGCGTTCTAGGAAACATGACTACGCCCTCGCGTCCAGAACTTGGGCCACCGCGATGGTGAGTTCTTGCCATCGGTCTGTTTCGTCTGCGAGGCGCTCGCCGCCTTGAGCCGTGATGGCGTAGAACCGGGCTCGCCGATTGTTCTCTGAGACGCCCCAAGTCGCTGCGATCAGACCACGATGCTCTAAGCGATGGAGCGCCGGATAAAGAGAACCTTGGCGGACTTCCAGTGCTTCACTCGATAGCTGCAGGATCCTCTTCGCGATGGCCCACCCGTTTTGAGGGCCGAGGGCGACCGTCTTCAGGATCAGTAGATCCAGCGTTCCTTGCGGTAGATCTAGTTGGCGCTTTGTTTCCGGCATGACGACCCTCCCTATTCACTTCGACAGGAAGATATCGCCCTTTCTGTCGAAGTACAAGGGGAAAGAAGACGCAGCGTCAACGCTCGCGCATTCAATCGCTGAGCATTCGGGCCAAGCTGGATCGAGCAGCAATCCGAGCCGGAATCCAGGCCGCCAGCACCGCGAGAATCAAGATCGCAGCCGTAGCAAGCGCCAACGTCGCCGGATCGAGCGGCTCAGTGTCGAACAGGAACACCCGCAGATTGCCGAGCAGCAACAAAGAAGCTCCCAGCCCGATCGTGGAACCTGCGACTGCCAACCGAAAGGCCTTGCCGACGACCAGTCTGACGATGTTCTCGCGGGTGGCTCCCACGGCCATGCGCACGCCAAGTTCGAATTGACTTTGGCTCACCCAGAACGAGATCAACGCGTAGATACCAGATAGAGCCAGAGCGATCGCAAGCATGCCGATGATCCCTGACAGTTTGGAATAGAAACCCTGCGCGGCGACCGTGTCAGCGGTAAGACGCTTCAAAGTCATCACGGCGCTCACCGGCTGGTTGGGATCAACAGATAGAGCGCTCGCGCGAATCGAATTCAACGTGTCTGCCGGATCCCCCTCAGTGCGCACCACCACCACCCGGCCACCAAACGAGGCCCGTAGTGAGGGAAAGTACATTTCGGGCTTGGGCGGCGCTCCTAAGGCACTGAAACTAGTGTCTGAAACCACCCCAACGACTTCGTACTGGACAGTTCCTCGGAACCCGACCAGCAACTGACCACCAACCGATGGTTCGTCGGGCCAAACCTGTTTGGCCATGGTCTCGTTGACGATGACCGTCGGAGCTCCGTCGAGGTCGGTGGCGACAAAGGTCCGTCCGCTACGCAGTTCGATGCCGAGGGTCTCGAAGTATCCAGGAGAGGCCATACGATAGAACGCCTGCGGTGGCTCGGCACCAGCCTCAGCCGGCCGATCTGCCCGCCTGAACGGCAAGTCGAAGTCCACTGCCTGAGGATCCATTGGCAAGGCACTAGTCATCGCCACGCGCTCGACTCCGGGGACCGCCTCTAAGTTTTGCAATAGCTCCTCGAAGTACAGGTTCTCCTCTTCCAGGGTCGCATAGCGATCATCATCAGGATAGATCCGTGCAGCGGCGACTCGCTCGATATCGATACCTGGATCCGAGTCTGTAAGTCGGTGAAAGCTGCTGACCAACAGAGCGGCGCCTGCGAGCAAGGTGAGCGCTAGCCCGATCTGCACGGCGGCCAAAGTAGCTCTCACCCGCGTGCCGACATCGTTGCGCGTTCGGCGACTGGCATTGGAGGAGCGCATCTCACCAGCGATCCCAAAGGCCGCCGGCGCATTCCCGAACACGAGACCGCAAGCCACTGCGACGAAAGTAGCAAAGACGAGCACGGGCCAATCGAGACGGACCTCGTGCGCCCGCGGAAGCATGGGCCCGGACATGGCAACCAGATAGGGCAATGAGACCATGGCGAGGGCAACGCCCGCGCCGCCGCCAAGAATGGAGAGCATCAGACTCTCGATCGAAAGCTGGCGGAACAATCGGTATTGGGACGCCCCAAGACAAGCGCGCGTCGAAAGCTCGTTCTTCTTTGTCGAAAGCCGGGCCATCATCAAGTTGGCAAAGTTGGCGCACGCCATGAGCAGGAGCATGCCGATCCCGGCAAAGGCAACCCATAATCCACCCTCGACCGGTCCCAACAGGTCCGAACGGAATCGCGTTGCACCGCCCGTCCACCCTTCAAGGGCCGGAACCTCACTCGCCAAGCCCTGGTAGTAGACATCGAGTTGCTCCTCTAGCTGCTCCAGCGAGGCTCCGTCCGCCAAGCGAGCGATCGGGAGCAGTCGCCGTGTCAGCGCTCGATCTTCTGGGTCAAACCCGTGGGCTAGCCAGATCTGCGTCCCTGGTATGGGTGCCGGCGGAACTGCTGACACCACCCCGACGACAGTGGTTGGGACGCCATCAATGGTCAACGAGCTCCCAACCAGTTCCGGATCACTGCCAAACGTGCTCTCGAACAACTGGTGGCCAAGCACAGCGACCGTGCCGCGACCCGCTCCAGGACTGACATCGTCCGGGAGGAAGACGCGGCCCGTGAAGGCATCGAGCCCCAGCACCTCAAAGAAGTTCGGAGCAACCACAATCGCTTCGCCTAACTCCTTAGCGTCGCCTCGGTAAGCGTCGCCGTCAGTCAACGTGACGGAGTCGTAGAACCAAGCTGAGGCCGCCTCGATGGCTTCGACGCGGTCAGCGAGCGGCGCAAAAGAACTAACAGAAAGGCCCGAGGCGTCGCTTGGATCGCTAGCGGCATGCTGGCGGATATTGACCAAACGCTGCGGCTCTTCGAGCCCTAACGGTCGCAAAAGCACGCCATAGACAACGCTGAACATAGAGATGCTCGCACCGATCCCAACCGCCAGTGTTGCGGCTGCGGTCACTGCCATCCACGGCTGACGCACGATGCTGCGCCACGCACTCGTCAACTCCTGCTGCAATACATCCATCATGCCGGACCTCCTCGATCGATCGTTTCTTCCAAGACTTTTTCGCGCAGCAGCAGAGCGCTCAAGTGCACGCACACGACGTAGCTGACGAGAGACCACTAGAGAGTCGCCCAGGCAACGAACCACGAGTAGCCATAAGCACAAGGGTCCACGCTCGCGGAGTTCGCGTTGGGCGAGATCGTCGAACAGCAGCTCGAGCTCTGCCTGCTCACAGCGACGGTAGTCGCGTGGGTAAGAACGCAGGCCGACCGCAAACACCATCCGAGCCAGCTTCAGATGTTTCATCTTGCTAGCAGTCTCTCTTGAGCCAAGGCCAGGTGACGTCCGAGCGCTGCTGTTTCACGAGCCAGCTCGGCGGTGCCGAGTTCGGTGATCTGGTAGTAGCGGCGACGTTGGTCTGACTCGGCAGGGGCATCAACCTCCTGGATCCAACCAGCAGCGGTCAAGCGCTGCAAGATGGCATAGAGGTTCCCAGGAAGCAGCTTGACCCTGCCGTCGCTTTCCTCTTCAACCCTACGTACCAACGAGTATCCATGCGCCGGAGGGCCACACAGAGCGACCAGGAGAGAGAGTTCGATCGGTTTCATGGCTTTGCTCATGGCCCTCTATACTGATTTTCAGCACAGAGGTTGCAACCAACCAAATCTTCTTCCTCACGCCAGAGGCTCTAAACTAAGGGCCATGTACATCACTAGACACGCCCCACCGCTGGTTCTTTTTCTAAGCCTTGGCCTTACCCTTCTTCCTCATCAGCTACTCAGCCAGTCCGCGGACGGCCCTCCTGCAATCCCGGGCCCTAGCTTCGAGGATGTGATCTCCGTCGAAGGCATCGGCTCGGTGTCCGTTTCTGCTGATGGCAACGCGATCGCCTACACCGTCAGTTCCACCGACTGGGACGAGAACCAGTTCAGCAGACAGATCTGGCTCGCACGAACAGCCACCAATGAGACTGCCGAACCGTTTCAACTGACACGCGGTGAGAAGAGCAGCCGGTCGCCACAGTTCGCGCCCAGCGGCACCCGCCTCGCATTCCTTACCGACCGCGGCAACGGATCAGAGATCTTCATCATCGATACCCGGGGCGGCGAGGCAAGCGCGGTCACTGACTTCGAAGGTTCGATCAGTTCCTTCGCCTGGTCAAAGGACGGCAAAAGCATCGCCTTCGTTGCCACACCTAGCGACAACTCTGAACGCGACGCTCGCAAGAAGGCGTACGGCGACTACGCTGGAGAAGACGAAGACCTCACCTACTCGCACCTGTGGGTGATCGAACTCGACAGCGCTGACGGCGAAAACAGTGCCAAGCATGCAGCCACTCAACTGACCTCGGGCGAAGACTTCACCGTTGGCTCGTTCGACTGGGCGCCAGACGGTTCGTCGATTGCGTTCGATCACCGTCCACGTCCGGTCATCGACGATTTCGTCCGTAGCGACATTTCGATCGTCGATGTGTCTTCGACGACAGTGCGCCCGCTGATGAGCGCAGCGGCACCAGAGTCCGGGCCGCTGTTCTCTCCCGATGGCAAGCGCGTGGCGTTCTCCAGCAGCTTCGACAACAACCCGTACTACGGCAACACCGTACTCGCTACGGTCCCAACTGAGGGCGGCGAGGCAGTGCTCGCGACCGAGCAGTTCGATGAGGACGCATCGGCGATCGCTTGGACGGACGATGGGCTCTGGTTCACTGCGAGTCAGCGGACCGAACGCGCAGTGTTCACTGTTGCCGTGGATAGCGCTGGCGGAACCGGCGCAATCGAACGCGTTGACATCGGGCAGCCCATGTTGGGCTCGGTCGACGTCACTGCTTCTGGCATGGCGATGGCGTATACCGCACAAAGCGCGATCCGAACGTCCGAGCTCTACTCGCGCGACTTGACACAAAAGGGTGCGGGCCCCGTTCGCCACACCGATCAACAAGCGAGCATCGACGAGTGGCCGCTCGGCACGCGCGAACTGGTGAGATGGAAGAGCAAGGACGGGGCCGAGATCGAGGGCGTGCTGATGCTGCCCGAGGGTCACGACCGCACCAAGCCAGCACCGTTGATGGTAGTGATCCACGGCGGCCCAACCGGCACCTCGCGACCGACGCTGGTTTCAGGCTACGTGTACCCGGTGATGCAGTGGCTGGCCAAGGGCGCCATCGTCCTGCAACCGAACTACCGAGGATCGGCCGGCTACGGCGGAGCATTCCGCGCTTTGAACGTGCGCAACCTAGGAGTCGGTGACGCCTGGGATGTGGAGTCCGGGGTGCAGCACTTGATTGATGAGGGGCTCGCCGATAAGGACAAGCTCGGGGCGATGGGTTGGAGCCAGGGTGGTTACATCTCTGCGTTTTTGGCGACCAACTCCACCATGTTCAAGGCTCTCTCAAATGGTGCCGGCATCTCGGATTGGATGACCTACTACGTCAACACAGACATCCACGGATTTACGCGCAACTACTTAGGCGCGACACCCTGGGAAGACCCAGCCATCTACGCTCTCACCTCGCCGATGACCAACATCCGTCGCGCCCAGACACCGACCCTGATCCAACACGGCGAGTTCGATCGACGGGTACCAGTGCCCAACGCGTACCAGCTCTATCAAGGGCTTCAAGATGTGGGCGTGGAGACTCGCCTGGTGATCTACAAGGGCTTCGGTCACGGCATCTCCAAACCCAAGGAGCGGCTCGCCGCGATGTGGCACAACTGGCAATGGTTCGGTAAGTACGTCTGGGGCGAAGAGATCGAACTGCCGATCGCGAGTGAAGAAGCCGAGGGCAGGGACGGAGACGACTAGGCGAACAGAGAGCACAGAGGGAACAGAGAGAACGGAGGGAACAGAGAGAACGGAAGGAACAGAGAGAACGGAGGGAACAGAGAGAACGGAGGGGACTGATCGCGGCGCGATGGTCAGCTATGCCGCTGCCTAGCGCCGAACTCGCCAACCCGGCCAACTACGGTGATCAAGTCGACCTCAGCCGTAGCGTTCGCGGAGTTCTCGCAGCAACGGAATCTGATTGAGCCACGCCGAGGCGTCCGCTCGCGAGTCGTCGATCTCGCTGAGTTCACCCACGTAGCCTTCGGGGATCTGGCTATGCAGTACACCTTCTTCTTCGAAGTGGTATTCGAAGCCCGGAACGTAGGCCTCTTCGTCGAAGTTCACATCCACCACGCGCACTCCAAAACTGCTGATCCGGGTGCTGAGGGCGTGTGGTGGGATCATCCATGCGTGCCGTGGCGCAAGGAACAACAAGTGTTGAATCTCGCGATTGACGGACAAAAAGCGGTAGCGCGTGACGGTTCCGCCGTAGAGCCGGCTCGGATGAGCATAGGTCTCAACCAACCCGTTGTCCCAGTCGGGCTCGTATCCGGGAAGTACCTCGAGCGATGAAGGGTCGTCGAACTTTCTGAAGCGCACAACCTTCTTGCCTTTTGCGATGACCTGGCCAGCGCGCTTTGCCTGGGTCCTCGGGGCGGTGAATTCGGCGAACGCCCGAATACGATTTCTGCTGGCACGGTGCAGGATTTGCTCCAAGACCGCAACCTCTTGGCGCACGTTCTTGGCACGGTTGAGCAACTCGATGGCGGTCTGTATCTCAAACGGTAAGTCCGTCGTGGACTCAACCGATTCGGTGTAGGCGTAGCCATCTCGCTGATCGATGCGCACGTCCCCTTTGCCGATCCACATCTCCTCGCCTTCGAGGAACAAGTGCGAGGCACAGCGCCAGATCAAGGAAATGTCCTTGTAGAAGATGCGGGCGAACACCTTGGAGGGCTGCTGCTTAGGCGCAACGTAGGCAACAAAGAAGCGCAGATCCGGGTTCTGGCGTGGCCGGGTCAGATAGATGTCGGTTCCAAACAGACTGAGCTTCGACTTGGGACTGAAGCCACCACTCAACAAAGCTTCTGGAGCGCTCGCTGCCGAGCCCGACGTAGCGAGCCGCCGTCCACCGTTCAGTAGCCGACGGAAATCACGTTCGATCTGAACTGAAGACCGTGGATCCGGTTCCACTGCTGCATAGACGTCCGCACCTGCGAACTCAGCCGGCTTCACAGCACCCTCATGGACTGCTCTTGACCCGATACGCCATCAGAGCGTTCCCAGGCATTTGACCGAAAAGGCTGTAGCCAGACTGCAAGAACAGCATGTCGCCTGCGAGCTGGACGCCGGCGTTATCGATCGAGCCGCCGTGGGCATCGAGGCCATTGACGGATTCGTACTCCTTGACCGTGTGGTCCTGCCACAAGATCTCTCCGGTGTCAGCGGCGAAGGCATAGACCTTGCCGTTGAGGGCGGCGGCAAAGACCAGCTCTGCATTCGACATCGGTGCAGCCGAGAAAGTGAACTGAAACGGGCACTCGGGCCACGGATTGTCCGCCTGGCGCAGCGCAGCCATGTCGAGTTCGCAACCGCGTTCGGCTTTGTGTTCCCAGAGCATCTCGCCAGTCAGAAGATCAAGCGCGAACACCCCGGGATTCGGTACGTAACCCGGGCGTGGGAACGGTGGATCAGCGATCGGCACAAACACCCGGTCGCCAGCTACGGTGATGCCCCAGTGCACACCGCCCAGCGCGCTTCCGGGACTGACCCGGTTCTGCCAGATCTTTCGACCCGTGTCGGGATCGATCGCATGGACCTCCCCCGACTTCTGACCGGCAACGACGATCTCCTTGCCAGAGGAGTGTGTGGCAAGGATTGCGGCCGCACCAAAGTCAAAGTCCGGGCCATTCTCCTCTGGGCAGTTCGGCCCCTTGCGGCGTCCGCAAGCCATGTTCCAAGCATCGCGTTGGGTGCCTTGGAACGTCCATCGCAGGGCGCCAGTGGTCATGTCCATGGCAACGATCGCGTCGCTCGATTGAGTCGCCGGTGATGACGTGTTCTCGCCCGTTCCGACATAGAGCAGATTGCGTGCAACGTCGATCGTCGGGGTGGTCCACACCGGCGCGCCCGAAGGTCCCCATTGCTGGACGCCTTGCGATGACTTGTAGGTGGGCACCGCTTCCTTGGTCATGTGTGTGGTCCACAGAATCTCGCCGTTCGATGCGTCGAGGGCTAGCACCGCGCCGTGGCTCTTGCAGCACTCGTACTCGGGGTTGGTAGCGAGCACGACGCCGAAGGCAGACAACGGGACAAATAGACGGTCGCCCGATTCATCACTGAACGGCACGGGTGCTCCAGTGGTGGTCGATGCAGGAGAGTGGCCGACGTAGCGCGACCACATTGGTTCGCCGGTGTGCGCGTTGACGGCATAGATATTGGCGCGCATGTCGCCGATAAAGAGCGCCGTTTGATCGCCGGCCTTACCGAGCGATGCCGGGGTTCTCAAAGTGGTCCCGGTGTCGTGCTGCCACTTGATACAGCCGGTGCCGCGGTCGAGCGCGTAAATGCCACCTGAAATAGCGCCGACGAAGACCGTGTCTTCGGTCACCACCGCTTGAGACCGAGCGTCGGCAACGTCGGGCAACGCGAACACCCAAGCCAGCTCCAAGTTTTCAACGTTGGCCTTGGTGATCGTCGAGTCCGGCTGAAAGCGGGTGCTTTTGAGATCGACGCCCCAACCGTTGACCGAAACCGCCGCAGTGGAGACGTCGGTCGAGATGCCTTGCGCCTTGCAAAATGCCTCGGGTGGCATCGCCTTCTTTGCCGCACCAGAACCTGCAGTGAGGTAGTTGGCCACCGCAAAGATCTCATCCGTACTCAGGTCGGCTGCCTCAGCCATCATCTTGCCGGCAGTCATGGAGGTGACAACTTGATCTCCGCCCATCTGCTGCAACGAACTGAGCAGCGGACCTTCCGACTTTCCGCTCGAGCGATGGCACGTCAGGCAATGCTTGCGGAACAGAGCCTCACCATCTGGGGCAGGACTCGCGTGATCGGTGCTAGCACCCTCCTGCGAGTGGGCTGGCAGGTTGCCGATCGCCATCGCAGCGAGCAAGGAGAGGAACAGAGGGATCGAGACAACTGTGGTCAAGCGTGGCATGGAAAGTTCCCTTGTGATGGAAGGAGCTGCGCTAGTCGTTGATCAAAGACGACGTGGCGAATCGGACCGTTTCAGGCCGTGGCCAGGATTCACGAATTGTACTCGGCGCTTGCCGGATACCCCCGAGGGGTATATGGTCCGATAAACACGGATACCCCAGGGGGGTATCACGATCACTCGCTCCAAGCACCCACAACCCAACGGCCCCGCGCCTGAGAACCACCGATGAACCCGGACACCAAGACAAAGCTCGACGGCCGCCTAAAGAGGGCGGAAGGCCAACTCGCCGGTATCCGCCGGATGCTGGAAGACGATAAGGAGTGCGTCGATGTCTTGCTGCAGATCGCTGCAGTGCGCGGAGCACTGGGCAAGATCGGCCAGATCTTGCTTGGTTCGCACGTCGAAACGTGTGTGAGCGACGCCATGCGGCGCGGCGATAAAGACGAGCAGCGCCAACAAGTCGACGAGCTCATGGACGTGTTCGGCCGCTTCGGGGGCATGTCGTCATGAACTTCTCAGGCGGCATGACTGAGTTCGGCAGCGCGCTGTGGGCGACCATGCTGGAGCTAGCGCCATGGCTGTTGATCGGCAGCGTCGCGGCTGGGGTCATGCATGGCCTGCTGCCCCGGAACTTTGTGCGACGACAGCTGCAAGGAGGTTCCGGGGTGTTCAAAGCGGTCGCTCTCGGCGTGCCGTTGCCGCTGTGCTCGTGTGGTGTGATCCCCGCAGGCATCGGCCTTCGGCGCGACGGTGCGAGTCGCGGTGCAGCGATCGGTTTCCTGACTGCCACGCCTCAAACTGGCGTCGACTCAATCTTGGTCAGCGCCTCGTTCCTTGGTTGGCCATTCGCGATTTTCAAGGTCATAGCCGCACTCGTTTCAGGACTCGCCAGTGGTTGGGCTGTGGACGCCGCCACTGCCAACGACCCTGAACCCGAGCTCGATGCGGCCGGCATCACGGCGCACACGCACAGCCCGGGTCCTGCAGATCGGGTGCACATGATGGTCGATCACGCCCTCGAGATCCTGCGTAGCGTTTGGCGCTGGCTGGTCTTCGGTGTGCTCCTCTCAGCAGCAATCCAAGTGTTCATCCCCGATGCATGGCTCGAAGGACTTGGCACCCTCGGCCCGTTGGGCGCGGGCGTCGCCGCACTCGCAGTCTCACTGCCGCTCTACATCTGCGCCACCGCCTCGGTACCGATCGCCGCCGCCCTCGTTGCCGGAGGCATGCCAGCTGGCGCTGCGTTGGTGTTCTTGATGGCGGGACCTGCCACTAACGTCGCCACCGTCGGCGCAGTGTTCGAAGGATTCGGAGGCAAGGCGCTGAGCATCTATCTCGGCACCCTGATCGTGGTCTCACTCGGTGCGGGCGTGTTGTTCGAACAACTAGTGCCCAACGTTGCCTCGCGCGTGGGCGTTCACCACCACGAGCCCAGTCTGTGGGCGCTGCTCGCGACCTTCGGCTTGATCGCGCTACTGCTGTGGTTTGCAGTGGATGACCTTCGTTCACTCTTGAGCAGGAATCCTTCAGCCGAGCACCACGGGATGCCCGGCGCCCCCACGCTCGATCTGCGGGTAGCAGGCATGACCTGCAACGGTTGCACAAGCAGTGTCGAGCGCGCCCTTAAGCGGGTAGCCGGGGTTACCAGCGTTGAGGTCCAACTGAACCCAGGCTGCGCCTTGATCACTGGCGATGTGTCGCTTGATGCTGCACTTCTCGCGGTCGAGCAAGCTGGCTTCGAAGCTAGCGCGGCATAACCCTCAGTCGCTAGTTCGCTTGGTACGCTGGCCGCGTATGACTCTCTCCTTCACCCCCTCTCGCGCACTCAAGGTTCTGCTGCTTCAAGCGCGTGAACCGAACGATCTGTGTTTGCTCGAAGAGCGAGAGTCGTTCTTAAAACGCAGCGGCCTCGATGGCGACCAGCTTGTGCCTCACAGCGTGCTCGAGGGGCCGCCCACAATGGACCAGGTCCGCGCGCACGACGCGGTGTTCGTCGGCGGTTCTGGCGACTACTTCGTGTCCAAGAACCACCTGCCCCACCAAGACCAGTTCTTTGCACTCTTGGCAGACATCGCAGAGACCGGCCACCCAATGTTCGCTTCGTGCTTCGGCTTTCAATGCTTCGTTCAAGCACTCGGCGGCACCATCGTCCACGATCCCGATCACACCGAGGTTGGCACGTTCGTCTTGGAACTCACCGATCAGGGCGGTGACGACCCAGTCTTAGGAACACTACCGAGCAGCTTTGACGCTCAAATGGGTCGTAAGGATCGTGCCACCCAGCTGCCTGAGGGCGCCACGCATCTTGCATCCTCCGCGCTGTGCCCCTATCAAGCATTGCGCTGGCGCGATCAGCCTGTCTGGGCCACCCAGTTTCACCCGGAACTCGATCACACCACCAATCGTCAACGCTTCGACAACTACGCGGCCGGCTACCAGACCGCAATGACCGACGCAGAACTGCAAGCGTCCTACGACAGCTATCGACCCTCCCTCGAGACCGAGCAGCTGCTAGCGGTCTTCTTAAACGAGGTATTCGGATGACTTGCACGATCCACCCGCGAGCCCACCCGCGAGCCCACCCCTGGGCGCGGATCGCGATCGCAGTCGCAGCAGGAGTCGCTACGACGATCGCAGGCGCGTGCCAGCCGGCGATCGAGCTACCAGTTCTGCATCAAGTCACCGACTTCGAACTCACCGAGGCTTCGGGTTCTCAGTTCACGCGCGCGGATCTGCTCGGGCGCTATCACCTGGTCGACTTCGTCTTCACTGATTGCCCCTTAGCCTGCCCAACGATGACGCTCGAGATGCAGCGCCTCTACAAAGAGTTCTCGAGCCCCGAACTCGGTTTCGTATCGATCAGCGTCGATCCTGACAACGACACACTCGAAGTGCTCAGCGCCTACCGCGATCGACTGGAAGTGGATGCAGATCGCTGGCACTTCCTCCGTGGCGATATCGATGCGGTTCGCACCCTGAGCGAGAAAGGATTTCTGCTCGCGGCCAGTGACCTTCCATACGGACACTCGCTCCGCTTCGTGCTCTTGGACGAGACCGCGCAGATCCGCGGTTTCTACCAGAGCGATGATGTTGAACATCTAGACCAACTGCGTCGCGCCTTGCGGACCTTGCTCTAAACTGGGGTCAGAATCTTCTGCCCCTCACGCAGGCAAACTGAACCGCCGCTTCTCGAGGAGAGAACAGACGCCATGGCAGGCAAATACCTAGAAGAACTCGTCGTCGGCACGGTGTTCGATCACCAGCCGAGCCGCACCGTGACGGAGACCGACAATCTCTTGTTCACCACCCTCACCTTGAATCCACAACCGCTGCATCTCGATGCTGAGTTTGCGCGCAAGAGCGTGCACGGCGGCATCTTGGTCAACAGCATCTTCACCCTAGGCCTCGTGGTGGGCCTCTCGGTGGGCGACACCACCTTGGGGACCACACTGGGCAACTTGGGGTTCGAGAAGACCGAGTTCCCCAACCCGGTCTTCCTTGGCGACACCATCTCCGCTCAAACCGAAGTGCTGGCGAATCGAACCTCGCGCAGCAAGCCTGATCGCGGCATCGTCACCTTCGAACATCGCGGCATCAATCAGAAGGGTGACATCGTCTGCCGCACTAAGCGGCTGGCAATGATGATGCGACTGCCCGAATGACAATCGCCAGCGACTCCCAAGATCACCCAGAGACGGATTCGAGCGAGGCGCAATACCGCCAGGAGCTGGTTGCCGCAATGCACACAATGCGGCAGCTCAACCTCAACGTGGGCACGGCGGGCAACGCGTCCGTGCGCTACGGCAACGGCATGCTGATCTCGCCTAGTGGAGTTGCGCCAGCAAATCTCGAGGGCGACGACATCGTCTATGTGCCGGGGGCGAGCGATCCCGACTCAACCGAGTGGGCCAACGCCAGATCGCCAAGTCGGCCGAGTAGCGAGTGGCGGCTGCACCGGGCAGTTCTCGACGCGCGGCCGGATCTAGGCGCTGTCGTTCACTGCCACTCGCGCTACGCCACGGTAATCGCTTGCGCGCGCAAGCCCATCCCAGCCGTCCACTACCTAGTGGGACTGTGCGGCGCGAGCCAAGTGCCAGTGACCCCTTATGCGCGCTTTGGTACCGCTGAACTCGCGCACTTCGCAGCCGAGGCTTTGGCCTCTTGCGACGCGTGCCTGCTCGCCAATCACGGTTTGATTGCTGCAGGCGGCACGGTTGTCCAAGCACTTGCCTTGGCCGAAGAAATCGAAGAGCAAGCCGCCCTCTACTGGCACACGCTGGCGATCGGCGGCGCGACCGTTCTGGGCGAGACAGAGATGGCCCGTGTCCTCGGCGCTCTCGATGTCTATCGGACCCCCAATCCCACCAAAGACGACTGAGCCTCTTTCACCCACAGAGCCCGCGTTCCGTTGATAACCCAACTCCCCTTTGACAGCTGAGCCTCTCCGAGACTTGGCTCATCCCGTAGGAAACGCACCCCGATGAGCGACACCACCACCCCAAGTCAAGCGCCGGACCGCGACGCGGTCCGAGCATTCGCGTTTCAAGTCTGGAACTACAAGCAGGGCGAGATGGTGTCCATGATGATCCATCTGGGAGATCGCCTTGGCCTTTATCGCGCCATGCACGGAAAGGCACCGCTCTCCTCGATCGAACTGGCTGAGGACACGGGGCTTCAGGAGCGCTGGTTGCGCGAATGGCTGTTCGGCCAGGCCGCGGCCGGCTTGCTTGACTACCACGACGGTGATCGATTCGAACTGAACGCCATCGCTGCCGAGGTTCTCGCCAACGAAGCGACGTCGCTCGAGTTTGCAGCAGGTGCCTTTACCTCGCCCCTCGACAGCAGCACCATCGACTCCGTTGCGCAAGCGTTCGAGACCGGAACCGGGCTCAGCTATCAGCAGCTGGGGCCATGTGCTGCGCACCGGACCGAACGCATGCTTGGGCCTTGGGCTCGCCAGGCATTGGTGCCGACCATCGTGCCAGCACTCGAAGGGCTCAACGAGCGCCTAACAGCCGGCATCGACGTGGCCGATATCGGCTGTGGAAGTGGCGTCGCCCTGCTTGCGCTCGCCGGCGCTTATCCTCAGTCGCGGTTCACCGGGATCGACCCGAGCGCGCACGCCATTGAAAGAGCGCGGCAGAGTGCTCTTGATCAATCAATCACCAACGCAACCTTCGTCGTTGGGCGCGGCGAAGACGTAGGCCCTACTCCCGATCAAGAAGGTGCTGGATACGACTTCATCATCACCTTCGACTGTCTGCACGACATGACCCAACCGGCAGTCGTCACCAAGGCGATCAAGAGTGCTCTGCGCGCAGATGGCACTTGGCTAGTCAAGGACATCCGCTGCCACGAAGACTTCCGCCAGAACCAGCGCAACCCGATGCTCGCGATGCTCTATGGCTTCTCGATCTCGGCCTGCATGTCGTCTGCGCTATCCGAGCCAGGTGGCGCTGGCTTAGGAACCGTCGGTTTGCCTCCCAGCAAGCTCGAAGCGATGACCTCTGAGGCCGGATTCTCTTCGTTCAAGATCCACGACTTTGAGGATCCGGCGAATCTCTACTACGAGGTCAGGCATTGACCAGCAACGTAGTCTGCAACCGAACGACCTGTTTCGACGTCGGTCACAAGACCGGCGTAGCGAGCGTCGGTCACGAAACCGACGTAGCGAGCCTGCCACTAAAGGTCACACTGCAGTGAGCGAGCCGACGGTCAGAGCGAACACCCTTCGGCCAACTTGATGCTCACCGCGGTGGTTATCGTTGGAGCGCGTCGAGACCGAGCCCAGACCACTATCGACGGGCTCTACAGTCAAACCGCAAGGCAAGCGATGGAGCTGGTCGTGGTGGACGCCAGTCCAAACGATACGCCGTTGCGCCTGGCCCCCGAAAAGATACCAACCCAGTACTTGGACCTCTCGCACGAGAAGAACTGGTCGAGCATGCGGGCAGCGGCAGCCCGGGCAGCCAGTTCGGAGATTGTTGCGTTCGCCGAAGACCACGCCTTGCCTCGAGCCGACTGGGCGCAAGCGATCCTACGCTCAGCCGAAATGGCGCTCGCTAACGGCGAGCCCTGGTCGGCGGCAGGATACGTCTTCGAGAACGCGAACCCAGGGACTTACATGTCATGGGCTTCCTTCATCACCGACTATGGAGAATGGGCCCATCCGCTTCCTCAACGGACACTGGGTCGCGTCCCGTGCAACAACGTTGCCTATCGTCGTAGCGACTTGCTAGCGCTTGGCGACTCACATGACTCACTGTTCGGATCAGATTTTGTCCTGTGTGACCACCTGCGATCTCGCGGTCTGCGCACCACCGTCATTAGCGACGCGATCGTCTTCCACCAAAATCCCGAATCGTTCACGTTGCTGATGAAAGCAAACGCGGCGCACTGCCGAGTGATTGCCTCAACCCGGGTCGAACATGGGGCCTGGGCCTGGCACAGACGGTTCGGCTACGCGCTAGCCGTTCCAATGGCGGTGCCGTTCCAGAAACTCTGGAGACTGGCCGCGGTTCAACTTGGCCGTCGCACCTTGTGGTGGCGTTTCCTGTCTTCCCTGCCGGTCGCGATGGCGGTCTTCGTCTGGTCATCGCTGTTCGAAGCCGTTGGCTATCTGCTTGGACCCGGCAGCGCGACTGAAGACTTCCTTGCCGTCGAGGTCCACGCCAAGCGGTCGGACGATTTCGGCGAAACAAGTTCAGCGGCTTAAGGAAGCCGGTGGTCAACGCGAGCAATCGGGTGTCGGTGGTCTTGCCCGCCTATTACTCGTACTCCACCCTGCCTCAGTGCCTGGACGCGTTGCGCTCGCAGACCTTTCAGGACTTCGAGGTGATCGTGGTCAACAGCTCGCCCGAGTGTGTGACGGCGGAAGTGATCAAGGCGTACCCGGAGGTGCACTTTGTGCAAAGCGGACAACGGCTCCTTCCGCATGCCGCACGCAACGCTGGTGTAACGATCGCGACCGGCGAGGTCCTAGTGTTTAGCGACCCAGACTGTATGGCAGCCGACGACTGGCTCGAGCGGTTGGTCCTCGACACTGAACGGAGTACGCCAAGCGCGGCGGTCCTCGGCGGCGCAATGGATCTCGATCAAGCGTCCTGGCTCTCGACCGGGATCCATCTGACCAAGTTCCATCGACTACTGCCCAGGCTCAAACCTGGCGAACGTTGGATCCTGCCCACGGCCAACGTCGCCTATCCGCGCACGGTGTGGGATGCAGTAGGCCCATTTGAAGGAGACGTCTTCTGCGGCGACGCGATTCTCGGTTGGCGAGCAGCAGCAGCCGGTTTCGACTTGCACTTCAAGAGCGATGCTGTCGTTCGCCACCGACACTCTGAGTCACTCAGAGTGTTCCTCGCCCAGCGTTTAGGCCGCGGCCAGGAGTTCCTAGAAAGCAGACTTTCTCACCAGGAGCGTTGGCCGGCCTGGCGGCTCGCAGCAAGCCTAGCCCTGGCACCTCTGCTCGGACTCTGGGTGACCCTGCGCGCGGGGCGCGACGCCGTCGAGGCGCGATGGCTCATTCGCTACCTTCACACGCTTCCGATTCAGCTGCTCGGTCATTGTGCGTGGTCCCTCGGCGAGTCGGTGACCGCTGCAAAGCATTTGTTTGGTCGCAAGCGCGAACAGCCACTTCATCGGTCGTCAACTGGCAGTCCCAACTGATGCAGTCGACTGCAGCCGCATCGTGAAGTTCTGCATGGTCACCACCTTCTTTGGGCAGCACAGCTTCGGGGGTGACGCCGCCTACGTCGATCGGCTGTCGCGAGCGCTGCTGCAGGCAGGCCATGAGGTCACAGTCGTCTACAACATCGACGCGTTCGAACTGACCCGCGGCAATCACCCATTGCGGGCCTTCGAACCCCCAGAAGGGCTACGCCAGTATCCACTTCGATTTCCCTTGGCCAGGCTCAACGCTCTGTGGACCCACCAGACCGCCAAACTCGGTCGTCATCGGAACACCGTTAAGAACATTTTCGAAGCCGGTGACTTTGACGTTGTTCACTTCCACAACGTCTCGTTGATGGGTTCGCTTGAGGTGTTGGACTTGGCCCAACAATCAAGTTCCGCAATCCGACTTCTCACCGCACACGACCATTGGCTGACCTGCCCATTGAGCCTCCTGTGGAAGTACGATCGCGAGGTGTGTCTGGCGCCCTCCTGTACCTCATGCACGATCGCAGCGCGCAGGCCTCCTCAGTGGTGGCGAAGCACTTCGGCTCGAGATCGCGCGCTCGCAGGCCTCGACGCCATGATCGTCTCGACCGAACATGCCCGGCGCGCCCACGCCGAGCGCGGCATCAAGCGCCCGATGATTCGCCTGCCCTATTTCCTACCCGACTCCTTGTGTCAGAAAGCGGAACTCGAGAGGTCTCAACCGAAACCTCGAGATCGAGCCTACTTCGCTGCCGCCGGGCGATTGATCAAGGAGAAGGGTTTCGAGTTGGCGATCCGTGCGATGGCGCGGTTTCCCGAAGCGAACCTGCTTATCGCTGGGACCGGCACCTACGAGCCACAACTCCGAGAAGCCGCCCGCGAACACGACAACGTCCACTTTCTTGGACTACTCAACGAGTCGGAACTGCTTGACCTCTACCGTAACGCCGTTGCATTGGTCGTTCCATCTCAGTTTTATGAGACCTTCGGTTTCGTCGTGCTGGAGGCATTCGCAACAGCGACGCCGGTGATCGTCAACGAGCTTGGTCCCCTACCAGAGCACGTCTCCAAGAGTGGAGGTGGACTCAGCTTCAAGAACCAAGAGCAGCTCGAAGACGCCATGCGCCAGCTGCTCGACGACCCTCGACTCAGGAACAAGCTTGGAGCGGGCGGACTTGCCACGCTCCAGGACGAGTGGAGCGAAGCAGTCCACTTGGAGCGCTATAGAAAGATCGTTGAAGACTGCCGTAGCGTCCGTCCCGGCTCAGGCTGAACGGATAGAGTTCGCGTTCCGGGCCCTGATCCCGTTTACCCCCTGAAACAGCTATCAACGAAACGAACTTATGACTGGCCTCATCACCGCGGTTGTCGTCGTCATCTTGGTTTCGGCGATGTGTTCGCTGTTCGAAGCCGTCCTCTATTCGATCCCCATGAGCCGGATCGAAGCCCTGACTCAGGGCGGCAAGAAGAGCGGCAAGATCCTGCAATCGCTGCGTGAGAAGATCGAGCGGCCAATCACCGCGATCCTTTCGCTCAATACCATCGCGAACACCGCAGGCGCTGCGGTTGCTGGTGCGCTAGCCTTGAATGTCTTGGGTCCAGACAACCTGATCTATTTCTCGGTTGCGTTCACGCTCGCAATCCTCTTGCTCTCAGAAGTGATCCCCAAGACCGCTGGCGTGGTCTACGCCCGCAGCCTCGCCGGCGTGATCGCGATACCGCTGCACCTGCTGACTTTGAGCATGACGCCAATCGTTTGGCTGGTCAGCTTCGTCACCCGCATCATCACCGGCGGACAGAGTCACGACAGCATCTCCTCAGATGAGATGGTGGTCATGGCCAAGGTCGGTCACCGCACAGGCGCTCTCGCTGAAGGCGAGAGCAAGGTCATTCAGAACATCCTGACCTTGCGCACAAAGTTCGCCAAACAGGCGATGACGCCGCGAACGGTAGTGTTCAGGCTCGACGCAGACTTGACCGTGGGCGACGTCTACAGCGACGAGAAACTGAGGACGCACAGCCGCTTCCCGGTGTTTGATCCCCAACCGAACGACGTCATCGGTCTGCTCTACAGTCGCGATGTGTTAGCGGCAGCTGCCGCAGACGAGATGGGTACCCTGCTACGCGAGTTGGCCAAGCCGATCCACTTCATTCCCGACGACACGCCGCTCGATAAGGCTTTGCAATCGTTCCTAGAACGCGACGATCATCTGTTCGCACTGATCGACGAATACGGGGGCTTCGCCGGCGTGCTCACCTTAGAAGATGTGCTGGAACAGGTCCTCGGCCACCAGATCGTTGACGAAACCGATATCGATGAGAACCTGCGCGATGTCGCCATGCGCCGCCGTCAGCAGGTGCTCGCCGGGCGCAAAGAAGTGCCAACCAAAGATGCGACAAAAGCGGCGACTGCCGAGAAGGCTCCGCCCACTTGACCCAATCTGATCGGGCCGACTCGTCTTCGCTTGACGTCAACAGTTGGGGTTCTTATCCCGGAGTGAAGGCACCTGAACGCACCAGAACGGTCGATTCAGACGGAATCGCTCTTGCAGTCGTTGAGTGGGGTGAAGAGTCCGCTCCCATCCTGATGCTCGCTCACGGCGGAGCCGACTTCGCACGCACCTTTGACGGCTTCGCTCCGTTGCTCGCCGCTGGTGGCTACCGCGTGGTCAGCTGGGACCACCGGAGCCATGGTGACTCGGAACCCGCAGCGCTGCTGAGCTGGGAAGCGGATTGTCGTGACGCGATTGCGATCCTTGACAGCTCGCTCGCGGGACGGCCGGCAGCAGAGAAGGTTTATGCAGTAGGCCACTCCAAGGGCGGTGGACTGATGACCCACCTGTCAGTGGCAGTGCCAGAGCGCTTTCGCTGCCTGGTGAACATTGATGGCATACCGGCACTGGGCAGGAGGCCGCCGTCAACCAAACCTGTGGCAGAGCGTGTCGAGAAACGCCACCGCTGGGTATCGAGCTTCCTGGATCACCGCCGCAAGGCTCATCAGGCGATCAGGCGGCCGGGTTCGCCGCTGGAACTGGTGCAAAGGCGAGCGCGGCTCAACCCTCGACTGTCTGCTGAGTGGTTGCAGTATCTTGCGACCGTGGGCGCGCGTCGGGATGCAGACGGTTGGCGCTGGAAGCTCGACCCGCTGGTGCGCATGAACGGGCTTGGCCCGTGGCGTCCGGAATGGAGTGCTGAGGTGATCTCAGCCGTCACCCTGCCAATGCTGGCTATCCTAGGTCGACAGGTTGAGGCGATGGGCTGGGGTACAACTCCCCAAGAGGCGGCAAGGACTCTTCCCGGCCACTCGGAGTTGGAGGTCTATGAAGACAGCGGTCACTTCGTCCATATCGAACACCCCCAGCGAACTGCAGACCGGGTGCTCCAGTTCTTGGCCAAGTTTCCGAGCGCTCCTGAGAGGCAGCAGAGCGGCGAATCTCAAGCAACGATCCGGAGGCCACGTCCAAGCCGCAAACCGACCCGCCCCATCACAGCAGAACGCACCGTGCCCCTTGATCACGGACGTCTCCAGCTGGCTTTGCATCAGCTATCAACCGGACCAGAACAGCAAGCTCCTTCCCTGCTGTGTCTGCATGAACTCGGCGGCAGCTCCCTCCAGTTTGAATCGAGCCCTGCCAGCGGGTGGCCCGGCGACATTTGGGCACTCGATCTCAGCGGCCATGGCGCCTCCGATTGGGCGCCCGGCGGCGGTTACGCGCCGGAGTGGTCCTTGGGCGACGTCGACGCTGCTCTAACGCACCTTAGCGGGACCGTCGATTCCATCGCCCTCTTGGGCCGGGGCTTCGGTGCCTACATCGCCTTGCTGGCCATGGGCGCGCGTCCGCAGCTCGTTCACTTTGCAGCACTCGTCGGCGGAGCAGGGCTCTTAGGGGGCGGCCCGGACCCCGGGCCGCCGACATCGATCACCTCCGTGCCTGCGGCCTTCAACTCAGACTCAGACAGCTCTTTAAGCAGCGCAGACCCGCTGGCGATCGCCGAGTTCTCCCAAGACGTTCGCCCGCGCGACTACACCGCCACCTTCGCCCGCCAGGTCGCTCACCTGCATCCTCGAGCAGAGGCCAATGCACTCTTGCCCATCTGGATCGGCGTGCCATCGGGCGAACAGCCGCCTTGGTTGGAGGCGGTCGCTGCTCAATGCCATCCGGCGTCGAGCGAAGCGGAGGCGCTACTCCAGATGGGCTCCGCACTCGCTGACAAGACGTAGGACGGCGTCACGAGAGCTGGAGACCTGGAGAGCTGCACGCAGCCGTGCTAAGGCAGTTCGCTGCTCGCTTGGGCCATTCTCTTAGTGGTGCGAGCCGGTAGTTCGGCGAAGACCGGTTCCCGCTGGTCTCGGTTCGACATCATCGCTTCGCCCACTTCATCGCGCTGGAAGAAACTCGCGTTCCAGATCCCGATGTAGTCGAGACTGTCTGCAACAGAGTGATCGCGCGCGTGCAGAATCATGCGCTTGCATCCGTAGACTGTGAGCGGCGCCTTACTGGCGATCTCTGCTGCGATCTCGAGCACGCCGGCGACCATCTCTTCTTGGTTGGCAAAGACGCGGTTGACTAGACCAAATTCCTTAGCCTCCTGCGCACCCATGCGACGGCCGGTGTAAGCGAGTTCGCGCACCAAGCCATCTGGGATCAGCTTGCAAATGCGAGGGAAGGTGCCCACATCTGCGGTCATACCGATGTTGGTCTCGAAGATGGTGAAGAACGCATCTTCGGTGGCGTAGCGCATATCGCACGCCGTGGCCAGATCAACACCACCGCCAATGCAGCCGCCCTGAATGGCCGCAAGCACCGGCATCCGGGCCTCCTCTAGGCAGTTGAAGGTCTTCTGCAAATGCATCACGGTGTCGTAGAAGCGCGCACCGCGCTGGCGCGACGCTAGTGCATCCTCCTCGGCGCCACTTGCAGACGGCGCAAACGCCGCAACGTCCATGCCCGAAGTGAAGTGAGGGCCGGTTGACGACAAGACGATCGCCCGGGCCGAGGCCGTGCGATCGATCTCGTTCACCAGTTCGGGCAGTTCATTCCAGAACGCCGGGATCATGCTGTTGCGCTTGGCAGGACGATTGAGCTTGATGTGCGCGACCCGATCGACGGTCTCGACTTCGAAGCATTCATAACTCATGAGAGAGGCTCCAGTTGGGATTTGAAAAAAGCTGTTGGGTGAGCGACTTGAGCACTCAAGTTGCTCACCCCAGATAGGTCGACGCAAGAGAACTGATCACCTGCTCGAATTCATCGACCGTGTTGCCGATGATGGTCTTCACCGGCAGCACTGCGTCGATGCGACCAGCCACCTGCCCGGTCAATGGAACGCCGGCGTCGAGGTTGCCCTCGAAGTAGACCTGCTTCATGCCGTCGCGCATCGCCATCATCGGATCAAGCTCGCCACGCTCGACCCGTTCGGTGGTTTTGGTGCGAAGAGCTCTCAACGCTGGACCGCGCTCTCCCTTCAAGAAAACGGTGTCGGTCTCTTTAGCATCGACAATGCCTTGCTTCCATTGATCGTGGATCGGCGACTCGAGCGCTGAAACCATGCGCGTGCCCATCTGCACCGCTTCAGCCCCAAGAGCAAAAGCGGCGGCCATTGAGCGTCCATCGCAGATGCCGCCAGCGGCAATGATTGGTACGTCGACTTGGCTGCGGATCAGCGGCAACAACACCATGGTTGAGACCTCGCGGGGATTCTTGAAACCGCCTCCCTCGCCGCCCTCGACCACCAGACCATCGACTCCCGCTTCAACCGCGAGCAGCGCGGTCTTGAGACTCGGCACCACGTGAAAGACAGTCAGCCCCGCATCCTTGAGTTGCCGGGTGAACTTGCGGGGGTCACCGGCGGAAGTGGTGACAAAGCGCACGCCTTGATCGATCACGAAGTCGACGATGCCCGGATCACGTACAAAGGCCTGGGCGATGTTGACCCCAAACGGACGCTCGGTGAGTTGACGCATTTGGGTGATCTCATCGCGGATCTCGTCAAGCTGGCCCGAAGAGGTCTCGATGATCCCTAGCGCACCGGTTTCGCAGACTGCGGAGGCCAGTTGAGAACGAGCGATGAAGCCCATTGGGGCTTGAACAATCGGGATGTCTATCCCCAGGAGTTCAGTGATGCGGTTCTTGAAAATCATGTTTGGCTATGGTCCTTTTCGTCACAATTCCGACTCGACGCACGATCTCTGTTCAGTCAACTTCGGCTCACTCGGCGTCTGCTCGCAACGCCAAGCCTAACTGACCGACCGATCGGTAGGTCGTCGGCTCGCTCTTGGTCCAATGCTCCTGCACCAAGTACCGGACACTCCTTCACTGCCGAAGGCAGCCAACATCCAAATCCCGCAGCCGTGGCCGCCCCGTCAACGCCAAGGTGCGCGTCACACCTTGCGCAAGATGTTCGAGAACGAAGTCGACCCCTGGTTCTCCAGCTGCCCCAAGTCCATAGAGATAGGCACGGCCGATCATGCACGCGTCGGCGCCCAGGGCCATCGCTTTGACAATGTCCGAACCGCGACGAATCCCGCCATCGCAGTAGACCTCGAGATCAGCCCCTACGGCTTGTTTGACTGGCTTGAGCAACTCCACGGGCGATGGCGCTCCGTCGAGCTGTCGACCACCATGATTGGACAACGCAACGGCATCAATTCCATGCGACTGAGCCGTTAAGGCATCTTCTACAGACTGGATCCCCTTGATCACGATCGGCCCCTTCCACACCCTCTGAAACCACTCAATGTCAGCCCAAGAGAGTGCTTGATCGAACTGTGAATTGACAAACTCAGACAGCGACACCGGATCTCCACCGAGCCTTCCCTTGCCCACAACGTTGGCAAAGGCGATCGGCTCGGAGCGCAAGAAATCCCACGTCCATCCGGGGTTGCGAATGCCGTCCCAAATCGTGTCTAGACCGATTTTGGGTGGCAGACTGAAGCCACGCCGGATGTCTCGCTCGCGACGCCCAAGTACCGCTGTGTCAACAGTCAAGACGATTGCTTCGTAGCCAGCGCCTTGCGCCCGCTCGATCATCTCTTGAACCAGACCGCGGTCCTTCCACACGTAAACCTGAAACCACTTCGGCCCGCCACTCACACCCGCGACCTCTTCGATCGAACGGGTGGCCAAGGTCGAAAGGGTGTAAGGCAATCCTGCTCGAGCCGCAGCTCGGGCAACCGCCAGTTCGCCCTCGGGATCCGCGATCCGGGTGAAGCCGGTGGGGCTCAGAATCAGCGGTAGTGGCCGCTCCTTACCCAAAATCTGAGTCTTAGTATCCACTGACGACACATCAACCAGCACCCGCGGATCAAACACATAGTCGCCGAACCGCTTGGCGTTTCGTGCCAGTGTGACCTCGTCTTCGGCTGCGCCGTCGATGTAGTCGAACACCCCACCCGGCAGTCGTCGCTGGGCAATCGACCGGAGGTCCTGAATGTTGGCAGCCGTGGCCAGCCGTCGTTTGCGAGCGCTAAACTCAAAGCGCCTAAAACGCAGCACAGAACGGAGGGTGCGGAACATGACGGTGAGGCTAACAGTCTGCGGGGCACTGGCTCTCTCTCGAGCCTTGCGCCCTATTCGGCTGGTGGTTGCAAGTCGTCGCTACCTCACCGCGAACGGGCCTAACTCAAGTTCCTGATTCTCGGTGACCACTTACCATCTCCTGCCACCACCGCCGTACGCTAGCCTGAGCTGATGCCCCGCCCCGTCGCGATTGTCGGTGCCGGTCTTTCCGGCCTGTCCTGTGCTCTACACCTCCACCGTCACGGTGTACCGGTTCGCTTGTTCGAAGCCAGCAACGACTTCGGCGGTCGCATCCGCACCGATGAACATAGAGGTTTCCTGATCGACCGTGGCTTCCAGACCCTCGACACCTCCTATCCTGAGGTGCAACGCATGCTCGACTTCAAAGCACTCGAGCTCAGCGCCTTTGAGCGCACACTGACGGTGCCCATCGCAGGAAAGCTGCGCACCATCGAAGCTCCCCGACTCAGGGTAGACCGACTCTTACCTCTCATGCGACTTCCAATCGGGACCCGGCGCGACAAACTCCGCGCACTTTGGCTAGCTCACGCTTTGCGCCGCGCCACGCCACCCTCGCTGCTCACCAAGCGCGAAAGATCCGCGAACGACTACCTCAAAAACCTCCGTTTCAGCCCGGACTTCGAAAAGCACTTGGTGCGACCGTTGTTCCGAACGGTTTTGCAAGAACACCGCCTGGACTCGTCGAGCAGGTGGCTGGAGTTGCTGCTCCACTTCGCCTTAACCGGCAACTCAACGCTGCCCGCGCGCGGTATGCAAGAAATCCCGCGCCAGATCGCTGCCCAGCTACCGGGGGACATCGTTCACCTGGGCACCGCTGTTCGCACTATCGCCAACCGCTCGATCGTCTTGACCAGCGGCGAAACAGTCCTGTGCGGAGCCACCGTGCTTGCCACCTCCGAACTTGTCGCTGCCCAATTTCTGGGAGAACAGCTACCCGACCATCGAGCTGGTCACTCTGTCCATCACCTGTCGTACGGCGTTCCAGTCGCGCACGCACCGAGTCTGCCTCCAGGCATCTTGCTCGGCACGCCCGGCGGCAATATCAGCAGCCTCACCATCCCCAGTCTGGTCGCGGCGTCGTATGCCCCAAAGGGTATGCACCTTGTCTCGGTGACCGTGCTTCCGTTCCCGCAAGCGGACCGCATTCCGCTCGAGGTCAAGTGCCACGGCGAGCTCACTAGATTCTTTGGCAACTCGGTCGACCATTGGCAACTGCTTGACCATCAACGAATCGACGATGCGTTTCCTCCTCAGCCAAGCGAAGACTTCTTGACTCCAAGGGGCTTGGAGGTCAGCCCTGGTATCTACCGCTGTGGCGACTACCTCGAAAGCGGCTCGATTCAGGGTGCGCTCGTCTCAGGGCGAAAGACGGCTGCACTTGTTAGGCGCCAACTGGACGACTGATCACCCCTCAGAAGAAGCCTCGCGGTGCTCCTGGGCTGAACAACTTTTCCCCCAGCAACTCAAGGCGCGTGCTATGGTCTCATCAACGCGGCGGCTTTTTGGACGCTCGGGCGACCGGCAGAATTCGTTTTCTAGCCACCCACCCAAGAGCCCAATCACGACCGCGAGACGCTACCGCAACGGTGCTGTTCTCACCACAATTAGAGACCCACCTGACGCGGAGGCAGCTGCAGCCTCCGTCCCCGGATGACGGTTTGTCGTTCGAGGCAAGCCCCTAGAACTGATCATCGGAACAGTTCTAGGACGATTGAGGCGCGGCATCCGCCGAGCGACGGTCCGCATCCCGTGCTCGTCGGTGGTCAACGGACACCAGCGGCTCTTGTGAGACAAAAACGCGGTAGCGCGGTGGGTCCATTCGAAGCGATTTTTCTCTGGCGAGAAACCAAAGACACGTAGCGCAATCCAGGGTCCGCCATTCCCGCTCGGACCGGCTCAGCTCCTAGATCACACCCTGTGATCGTGGATCGAGCACCGTGAGCGCCGCCTCAATAGGTAACACAACACAGATGCCCGACTCTCCGCCGTCCAGTCCTCCTAGCAGCAGTCCTCCTAAGAAGCGACACGCACGCTCCCGCCGTCGGCGCGGTCGAGCCCGCCCACGCCCTGCTACCGGCGACGACGCTCCACTTCACCTGCGCTGCACCACGCACTTTCGCGCCGGCGACCAACAGCGTGGCGAGAAGTACTTTCAGCAGCAGCGCGTGCAACTGCAGGTCGATGGGCAACGCGCGCGCGCCTCGGTGCGTGGATCCGAACGCCCGGCGTACAGCGTCGGTTTGGACTGGTCTCGGGTCGAGACCAACCATCGGCTGCACGCATTCTGCGAGTGCGAACGGTTTGTGGGCGGCTCACCGTGCAAACACGTGTGGGCCACGCTGTTGGCGTTCGCCGATCAGCACGCCGCAAAGCAACCAAAAGGCAAAGATCGACTAGGGCTACGCAAGGATCGGTTGAGCAGCTGGTCAGACCTCGAGCTCAGTAACGCCGCTCGCAAAGCTCCAACTAGCAAAGAAAAGCGGGCCAAGGCTCGGAGCACGGACAGCGACACTAGTCGCAGCAAGCGACGTCAGCCAAGACCCCGGCGCAGCAAGCGCGGCAATCCAACGCCAACCTGGCGCAGCCAACTGCACCGCATTACTCAG
Source organism: Acidobacteriota bacterium (assembly GCA_029263415.1). GTDB lineage: Bacteria > Acidobacteriota > Thermoanaerobaculia > Multivoradales > Multivoraceae > JAJCXN01. The sequence continues at coordinate 88,781 of JAJCXN010000001.1, read as the reverse complement.
GAGATGGAGCGGCTAGCAGCCGACTCTGGCACTTACGGGCGGGTCCCAAAGGGCCTGGAACTCCAGCTGCTGGTCAACACCTCGGCAAGCCTGGCAGCCACTGGTCTCGTGATTGACATTTTCGGTCGTAGACAAACAGCCGCCGGTAAAACCGGCAAGCTGCGCCGCACCTCGATCGATCTAGAAACGCTCGACGCGATTTTCCAAGGCCTCAACAACGGCGCTGGCATTGGCACCAACCGCGTCGGCTCCACTGAGGCAGAAGCAGCCGACGCTACCAGCGATCACCACGTGCCGGCAGTGATCGCCGCTTTGCCACCAGAGGCTCAAAAGTCGCAAGGCGGCCGTGGCCGGCGCCCGAAGAACAACAACAATGGACTTTTCCAGCAACTCCGCATTCCTCGCACCCTCTATTCCGCCGCTCTACCTCCGCTATGCCGATCAGGCGCCCTACGCCACTGGGACGGTCGTCGATTGGGCGATCCTGCGCAGCTTGAGTGGGACCAAGGCCACCCTTGGACCTTGCTGCTGCAGTTGGAGTTCGCTGCTGCAGGCCGGATGCGCCTTCGCGGCATGTTGGAGCGGCCGAGCGACGGAGAAGAGGCAGAGTGCGTACCGCTGAGCAAGGCGGTCATGGTGCTGCCAATTCAACACGATGGCGCAGCCTTTAGCGCGGCCACCGGCGTCACCCCGAGCGCTAGCGATCGCGCTCTCTTGCTGCTCGACGATTCACTCGGCCACATCGAGATCGACGCCGAGCGCGATCTACCGTGGATCAAGCTCTTACGCGAAGAAGACGAGCTGATCATCCCCGAGGACGGTGTCGAAGAAGCGGTCACCTCGCTCCTCGAGATGCCGCGTCTTCCGCGACTCGAAACGCCTGAAGGGTTGCAGCTCAACGACACCAGTTCAAGTCCGCATCCCAAGCTCTCGCTGCATCCCGAAGATACTCCTGAATGGATGAACCCCCAGCTGGTGGCCGAACTCTCGTTCACCTACGGCGGTCAAGTAGTTGACGCTGGTGATCCACGCCCGGCTGCGGTCGACTGGGAGCACGGCACCTACGCGCGCCGCGATATTGAATCTGAGCGCACCTCCCTGGTCAGGTTGCTCGAGTTGGGCTTCAAGCCGATCGCGGGCGGGGCTGGCGACGGACTAGAGCTCGACCCCCTCGAACTGCCCGCAGTAGCAGAAGCGCTGCTCATCGAAGGCTGGGACGTTGAAGCGCACGGCACCACCATCCGGCCACCAGCACCTCCGGCCTTGCGCGTCGAAAGCAACGTCGACTGGTTCGAACTGAGCGGCCAGGTCGACTACAACGGAAACAAGATCGACCTTGCCAAGATTCTGGCTGCGATCCGTCGTGGCGATCGCACTATCGATTTGAAAGACGGCTCTAAGGGGCTGGTGCCCGAGTCTTGGATGGACACCTACGGGTCGCTCGCGGATCTCGCACAAGAAGACACCGAAGAAGAGGGCAACCTTCGTTTCCTGCCCTCGCAAGCCTTGCTGGTCGACGGCCTGCTGGCCGCCATGCCTCCAGCCAACGTCGACCGTGCGTTCAAAGAGCTTCGCGAGAAACTGCGTTCCTTCGAGGCGATCAAGCCGAAGAAGGAACCTCGCGGCTTCCGCGGCACGCTCCGGTCTTACCAGCGCTCCGGTCTCGGCTGGCTCTGTTTCCTAAGAGAGTTCGGCCTCGGTGGGGTGCTTGCTGACGACATGGGCCTCGGCAAAACTGTGCAGGCCTTAGCATTGCTCAAGACCTTTCGCACGAAGGCAAAGACAACGGGCAAGCCCTATCTGGTCGTGGCTCCGCGCAGCCTGGTCTACAACTGGATGGACGAGACCAAGCGCTTCGTGCCTACCTTCAAGTGCGTCGAGTACAGCGGCCCTGGTCGCGAAGCGATTCGCGAGAAGATCAACGACTACGACCTAGTGCTCACCACCTACGGCACGCTGCGTCGCGATATTGGTTTTCTGGCAACGGTCGAGTTCGACACCGTGATCCTCGATGAGGCGCAGGCGATCAAGAATCCTGAATCACAAACCGCAAAGGCAAGCCGCCTCCTGCGCGGCCAGAATCGGCTCGCGCTCACCGGTACGCCGATCGAGAATCACATCGGTGAACTCGGATCGATCTTTGAGTTCTTGAACCCTGGCCTACTGGGCAGGCTGCCCGCCCTCGAGGTTCTCGCTGGCGGCCGGGTGCCAAGCAAGGACGAGTTGGCGCTGGTCGCAACCGGAATCAGGCCATTCATTCTGCGCCGCACCAAGGAAGAGGTGTTGCCAGACCTGCCCGAGAAGACCGAACAAGTCTTGCAATGCGAGCTCAACCCCGAGCAGCGCGCGATCTACGACCAACTGGCCGCGAGTTACCGCGAGAACCTGTTGCACGAGGTCGAAAGCAAAGGCGTCGGCGGCAACGCGATGCAGGTCCTCGAAGCCCTGCTTCGCCTGCGCCAGATCGCATGCCATCCAGGCTTGGTCTCAGACGAGTGGAAGGAAGCGGGCAGTTCGAAACTCGAGATGCTCCACCTCCAAGTCAAAGAAGTGCTTGCCGAGGGTCACAAGCTGGTTGTGTTCTCGCAGTTCACTTCTTTACTTGCTTTGGTCCGCGAGGAATTCGACTCGCAAGGTCAGACCTATGCCTACCTAGATGGCCAAACCCGCGATCGCGGCGAAGTGGTTGAGCGTTTCCAGACCGATCCTGAATGCAACCTTTTCTTGATCAGCCTCAAGGCCGGAGGCGTGGGCCTCAATCTCACCGCGGCCAGCTACGTCTTCTTGTTGGATCCGTGGTGGAACCCTGCAGTTGAGGCTCAAGCCATCGATCGCGCCCACCGCATCGGCCAGAACCAGAAAGTGTTCGCGTACCGACTGATCGCCAAAGACACGGTCGAAGAGAAGATGCTCGAGCTGCAGAAGTCAAAGCGGAAGATCGCTGACGCCATCTTGGACGGTGAAGGCCAAAGCCTGCGCGATCTCACCTCGGACGACTTGCGGATGCTGTTGAGCTGACGGCTGAGAACCCGTGGTGATACCACGGGACCTCAGCCTCGTACTTACCCTCACTCCAAGCGCCTTTGGCGGTGCGAAGCCTCCCGTGGGACGTCGCGAGGAGATGGGAAGGAGGCGAGAGACGGTGAGAGGTGAGGAGCCGTGGTGGCACTGCAGAACCCCAGCCTCGCCTAAAGGCTCGTTGCTTACAGAAAAGGCGCTTGGACTCCCGCGGATGCATGCGCAATCCTCCCGCAGGAGGTTTCCAGGATTCGGGCCGAAAGGCACGGTGGTAACCACGGGACCTCAGCCACGCACTGAGATCCGTTGCCCGCATCCCGCGGCACTCCGCGCGTCCTGGGCGATGCGACTCCTTCGCGGAGCGTGGCCAGGCGAGGCAGATGGTGGAAGTCTCGCTGGCTAGCTCTTAAGCACGCGGGTGGAAGTCGTCGTAGAGGCCCTTCAGTCGGTGCTGGTGAATGTGGGTGTAGATCTGGGTGGTCGACACGTCGGCGTGGCCCAGCATCATCTGCACTGAGCGTAGGTCGGCACCGTGCTCGAGAAGATGAGTGGCGAAGCTGTGGCGCAGGACGTGTGGCGAGAGGCCTTCTATGCCTACCGTGCGGCCGTGCTGGCGGAGATTCTTCCAGAAGCCTTGTCGGGTCAGAGCGTTCCCGCGCGCATTGACGAACACCGTGTCATGCAGTTGCTTGAGTAGCTGCGGGCGGACCATACCCAGGTAGTCGTCGAGCCATTCCTCAGCGCTCTCACCGACCGGCACGACCCGTTCCTTGCTGCCCTTGCCGTACGCAATGAGAAAGCCACTGTCGAGCCGGAGCTGGGTCATCTCGAGGCCCACCAGCTCGCTCACCCGCAAGCCAGTGGCATAGAGCAGTTCCATCATTGCGCGGTCGCGACGACCCAGCGGTCTAGAGAGATCTGGGGCCCCAAGGAGTGACTCGACCTGTTCTTCGCTCAAGACCTTGGGCAGGTAGTGGCCCAGCTTGGGCGGCTGAAGATTGACCGCCGGGTCGTCGGCGCGCTCTTTGATGCCGTTCAGGAAGGCAAAGAAGCGCCGGATCGCCACCAGATTGCGAGCGATCGACCGATTGGCTAGTCCGCTTCGGCGTAGCTCGCGAATGTGGAGCGACAGATCTGCGGGACTCGCTTCAAGAACGGCCACCTTCCGCCCCTCGAGAAAGCTCGCCAGCCGACGCAGGTCGCTCCGGTAGGCATCGACGGTGTTCCGCGAAAGACCGCGCTCAACCTCAATGGCATCGAGATAGGTGCCGATGAGGCGGCGACCGATCTGGTCTTGGGGTGGGACTTTGGCCATTGGATCTGCTTTCAACTAGTACTGGTCCAGCTCGTGCAACTCGCGGTCGTTTCGAGGATACCGCCCGATAGACTCCAGCGAACAAGACGCGGCGACGTCCGCGCCCCAAACCAAGGAACCTGACCGCAGAACCTGGTCAACTCAAGCACTCACTAAAAGCGAGCCAAGACTATGTCCCCCAACCCGAACCGCAAACCACTCCGACTCCTGATGCTCAGCATGGCTGCTGGATCAATTCTCGCCGCCGGCTGCACGCCCAGTGATGAGAGCACCTCTCCCGCAGCTGACCCAGCCGCGAACTTCGACACCGTCGCCGCGATGGTCGCTGCCGATGAGATTAAGCAGGACATCACCATCCTCGCCGCCGACGATATGGAAGGCCGCGGCCCTGGTGGTGCCGGAGACGTCAAGGCTCGCCAGTACATCGCTCACCGGATGAGCGAGCTGGGTCTTGAACCAGCCGGCATCGACGGAACCTGGGAACAAGAGTTCGACTTGGTGGGGGTTAACGCCGAAGTGCCCAAGACGTGGACCTTCTCCAAAGACGGAGTCAAAGAAGTTCTAGGAACCTGGGACGACTTCATCGCCGGTAGCGGTCAGCAAAGCGAAACCTCGACGATCAAGGACGCCGAGTTGGTCTTCGTCGGCTATGGCATCGAAGCTCCCGAGTACGGCTGGGACGACTACAAGGGTATTGATACCGACGGCAAAGTCTTGGTCATGCTCAACAACGACCCCGATTGGAGCGACGACCTTTTCCAAGGTACTCGTCGGTTGCTCTACGGCCGTTGGACCTATAAGTACGAGCAAGGTGAAAAGCACAACGCAGCTGCCGTGATCATCATTCACACCACACCTTCCGCTGGCTATCCGTGGCAAGTCGTTCAGACATCATGGACTGGTGAACAATTCGAACTGCCCGCCGACGGATCCCCCACCACCGACGTCAAGGCCTGGGTCACCGAAGCGAGCGCACAGCGTTTGTTCAATCTCGCGGGAATCAACTACGACGAAGCCATGGAGTCGGCCCGTTCCACGGACTTTCAACCCCTGTCCCTTGGCGTCACCACCTCGCTTGAGTTGACCAATACAGTCACACGTAAGGCCACCGCCAACGTGATCGGTCGGATCGCAGGCACTGACGCAGCGATCGCTGATGAGCACGTTGTCTACAGCGCGCACCACGACCACCTCGGCATTGGCCCTGAGTCGCTCGAGGATCGCATTTACAACGGCGCGATGGACAACGCTTCGGGCGTTGCCCAGCTCTTGCAGATGGCCAAAGCTCTCGCCGCAAACCCCACCCGACGTAGCAATCTGTTTGTCTTCGTTGGCGCCGAGGAGCAAGGTCTCTTGGGTTCCGCTTTCTACGCAAGCAACCCCACGATTGCCCCTGGCAAGATGGCAGCCAACATCAACTACGACGGTGGCAACTTCTTCGGCGAGACGCTCGACATCACCTACATCGGGTACGGCAAGTCCACCCTCGATGCGATCGTCGAAGCCGGCGCTGGCCTGCAGGGTCGCACCGTATTCGGAGACCAGTTCCCAGACAAGGGATTCTTCTACCGCTCTGACCAATTCAACTTCGCCAAGATCGGCGTCCCAGCGATCTACCTCGATGGCGGTACCAACTACAAGGATCGCCCCGAAGGCTGGGGTCGGGAACAACTGGAGAATTGGACCGAGGTCCACTACCACCAGCCGAGCGATGAAATCCAAGACGACTGGAACTTCGACGGCATGGTGCAAGACACCAAGCTCGGACTCTACGCAGGCCTAGTCGTCGGCAACCAAGACGAGATGCCGACCTGGAACGAGGGTGACGAGTTTGAGGCTGCACGCTTAGCCGCCCTTGCGGCCGGCGAGTAGCCGACACCACAGCCCTTGAAGGGTCTCATTCAGCGCGGAGAGTGATCCTCTCCTCTTTGCGAACCTGCTGGGCCAGCCAGAATAGTGGAGCCATCTGGCGCCCAGGTGGGGCGCCAGCGCCCGGAGTGGCGGGCATCAGCCGAATCAACCTTCGTCAGGCGCCGTCAAGTGGAACTTGCGGGTCCCTCACACTGTTCTGGGAAACTTCGAGGGAGCATCAAACTTCAGTGGCCCTCACGCGTGCTTTCCCGATGGGTATGTCGTGCAGCCTACTCGCTGGTATACGCGGTTCTTGGTCGCAAGAACACATGGACCCCGTCAACCGGCCCGAGGGTGGTTCGCAAGCGAGGCCGCGCGACCTTGCCAGGCACAGCCTCCAGATCAAAGCGCTGCAGGATTCTCACGATGAACAGCTGGGCCTCGGCTATAGAGAGCCGCTCTCCGACGCACCTTCGCGGTCCAGCCCCGAAAGGCAACCATGCAAACTTCGACCGCCCCTCTGAACGTTCTGAGGTGAAACGAGCGGGATCAAACTCGCTCGGGTTCTCCCAAACATCCTGATGGTGGTGGATCGCGTGAACCAAGGGCGCCACTGTAGTGCCGGCCGCGACGGCAATGCCATCGATAGCCTCGTCCACTTCGGCTTGCCGAGGTATCCACCAGGCCGGAGAACGCAACCGCATTGCCTCCTGGATCGCCATTCGAGTGCTAGAGAGCTTAGGGAGATCCTCAAAAACCGGGGTTCTCCCAGCAAGAACTACATCAACCTCCTGTTGCAAGCGTCCATGCCATTCTGGGTACAAGGTCAGAAAGTGCACCGTCCAGGCCAACGCGAAGGCCGTCGTCTGGTACCCGCCCAGAAACAGATTCATCGCCTCATCGTAGAGTTCATCCGGTGTCATCTGATCTCCTGGATCGCCATCGACGCCACGGATCAAGTCATACAGCATGCCGCCGGACTGCGCGTCGGGCTGTCGGCACTGTTCGATCAGAGAGGAGATCTCACGCCGCACTCTCTTCAGAGTCTCGTGATAGCGGACCCGCCCCGGCCGAGGCAGCCATCTGGGAAACGAATCGGTCACCATGCTACGCACCATGTGATCGATGATGTACGAGACATCGCTTCCGAGGCGGGCGGTCTGTTCGCTCGGCATCCCGGCACCGAACATAACGCGGGCGCTCACTTGCATGGTGATCTCACCGAACTCCTTCTCAACGTCGATCGGAGTGGTGGACTCTGCAGCCTTGTCCCAACTTGAAAGCCCCTCATCGATCGTGGTCACCATCAGTTCAGTCAAATCGTTAAGACGAGTCGAACTAAAAAGAGGTTGCATTAGCCGACGTTGACGCAACCAAAAGTCCCCATCGCTGACCAGCAGTCCGTTGCCGAGATAGTGCCGTAGGGGCTTCCACAGCGAACCCTTCTTCCTGAACACTCGGTGACCGCGCGCGAACACATACTCGGCGTGCCGTGGGTGACACAGGATCAAGAAGCGCTGGCTGCCCACGCGGATGTAGTATGCGTCGCCATACTGTTGTTGGCAACGGAACAAGAATTTGATCGGGTCACGCAAGAGCATCGGAAGAACACCAACGATCGGCCAGCCGCGGACCTCGGGGTGGGCCGCAGAACTTGAGCCCTCTCCCAAGGGTGAGCACCCACCGCCGGGTATTCCTGTCTCTGTTGAGATTGCACTCATCATGACGCCCATTCGACTGGCAAGGTGGAGAGGCCGCGTAACATTAAGCCTTCCTTCCAACAGCTTTTGTTGTCACAGAGCCTAATACTTGGCATGCGTTCCAACAGCACGGACAGTGCAACTTGGGCTTCGAGGCGTGCAAGTGCGTTGCCCAAGCAGCTGTGCAGGCCCGTCCCAAAGGCGGTGTGATGAACCGACGAACGCGTTATGTCAAAGCGGTGAGGATGCTTAAACGCCTCCGGATCGCGGTTGGCCGAGCCGAATGCAGCAATCGCCTTCTGACCCACACCAATGGTCCGCCCGCCGACCTCGGTCTCCTCGATTGCATGACCGATGCTCACGGTCTGCACCGGGCTCTCGAAACGCAGAACCTCCTCGACTGCGGAGCCAACCAAGCTAGGCTCTTCCAGAAGCAGAGCGAACTGGTCTGGATGAAGCAAGAGTGTCTGCACGGAATTCCCGATCAGGTTCGCCGTGGTCTCGTGTCCCGCAAACAGCAATAGCATGCAAGTACCGACAAACTCATCCTCGGTGATTCGGCAACCCTGCTCCTCCGCGGTGAGCAGCGCTCCAACGAGCCCAGCACTGCTACCAGGCTCAGCGTCACGGCGGATTCTCCGAAGGTACTCAGAGAAAGAGAGCATCGCCTCACTGGCTTTCTGATAGAGGTATACGGTGGGTTTCTGATTCTCTAAGGCAGCAAAGTCCATCGACCACGACTTGAACAAGTGCCCATCCTCTCGAGGAGCACCAAGAAGATCCGCGATTGTCGTCAGAGCGATCGGATAGGCGTAGTCGTGCACCACATCCAAGCGACCCCGGCGTTCGGCGGCAACAAGCAGATCATGCGCAAACTCATGTAGCTTGGTCCTTAGGCCCCCAACCCTGCGAGCTGTGAACGCCTTGCTCACGAAACCGCGCAGGCGGGTATGGTCAGGAGCGTCCATCTCGACCATCCAGTTGCCCAGCATCTCTGAGTAGGGCTGCATGTAGTCGGGCAACGGCCGCTTAGACAAACGCGAGTGCCGGTACCGGCGACTGAACGCAGAGTTCTTGCGAGCTGCGATCACATCGCGGTAGCGAAACACATACCAGACTCCAGCATCCCCCCGCTCGGCCTCTTGTGTCCAATGCACCGGATCTTCACCTCGGTAGAGATCGTAGTGAGGATAGGGGTTGGTCCAAACCTGAGGGAGTTGAGGATCGAAGCCTTTCAAGGTCTGCGCTCCGTCAATTGTTCTTGGCTTCACACTCAGTTCCCCGCCGCCGCTGTCCCGGAACCTGAGCGCGGCCTGAGTTCAACGTGCACGCCATTTTTGGGCCGAAGGGTGCCAAGCATGGCCTTCGTAGCCGTTCTCCCGGGAACTAGACCGAGCTTGAACCTCTGTAAGATCATCGCCAGGACGATCTGCGATTCCATCAATGCGAACGCGGTGCCGATGCACTTGCGGGGGCCGACGCCGAACGGATGCCAAGCGTATCGATGGCGCCCTGAACTCTGCGACTCAGAGAAGCGATCGGGATCGAACCTCTCGGGCTCGACCCAAAAGTCAGGGTGATGGTGCACCACGTACGTCAAGGGGGCGACGTTGGAACCTTTGGGTATCTTGAATCCATCGATCACATCCTCTTCAATCGCCTCCCTCGGATTCCACCAGATCGGCGGGCAGATTCGCAGCGACTCCATCATCACGTTACGAGCGTAGGTGAGATTGTTGAGGTCGGAGAAGTTCGGCGCACTACCCTCGAGAACGCTAGAGACTTCGCCATAAAGCCGTTCCTGAATCGCTGCGTCTTGGGAGAGGTAGTGCGCCGCCCAAGCTAGAGATACAGAGGTTGTTTCATACCCCGCTAGGAAAAGCGTCAGCGTTTCATCGCGGAGCTGTCTTGGGCTCATCGCATCGCCGCTCTCGCCGTGACCAGCGTTCAACAACATCGACAACAAGTCATCGCCACCGTCTTCATCGCGACGCCGCTGATCGATCACTTCAAAGAGGATCTCGTCGATGCGCCGCAATGCAAGCGCATACCGCCTAGCACCTGGCCTAGGAACCCAACTTGGGAGGGAGTTGGTCAACATAGCGGGCACTAAGTACTTGATCGCATACATGATTTCCGGACGAATTCTCTCGATGCTCTCGTGGCTCATCGACGTCCCGAAAACTGTCTTGACCAGAAGCTTCATGGTGAGTTCGCCTAACAGCGGGAGCACGTCAACCGATTCAGCAGCTTCGCTAAGCGAGACCCACCGCTCGAGCTCGTTCTCAACTGCCTCCACCATGAGGGGAACCACGCCAATGAGTCGATCCCTTCTGAACTGAGGTCGAACAAGCCCACGCTGGCGCTCCCAGGTCTCTCCCTGGCTAACGGCCAGGCCATTGCCAAGCAGAGTGCGCATCGCGTCCCACAACGCACCGGACTTCCGGTAGTTGCTGGAGTTGCTCACAAATACGTGCTCAATGTGCCGTGGGTGATTCAACACGACCAGCTTTTCCACCCCCATATTCAAGAGGTAAATGTCCCCGTTCACCCTGCGGGCATTGATCAGGTAGTCCGCTGGTCCAAAGAGCACTTCTGGCAGGGACCCAACGAGCGGCAGACGGCGAGCCACAGGTAGCGGCTGAGGCCCCAAAGACGGTTGAGCGGTAGATTCAATCACGGCGCTTCTTCCTCGTATTGATCGTTCATTGTGCGCGTGAATTCCCACGGGCGAACGGAGGCCCAAAACACGCGTCGATACTTTTGATCGTCGACTGTGAAAGCACACGCCGGCTCCCATCTGGCCAGGTAACTTCCGTATCCCATCTCAAGTGAGGCGGCTGCTCGTTTGGGGAGGCTACGGTGCTGAATCCAAAATCGGTTCGGATAGTGGTTCCGACGGATATGGAAAGCCCCGTTTCGAGCGGCAAGAAGACTTGCTTCCAGACCGTTGGAGCATCCGTGGGCGCAGCCGACAAGCGAATGCCTCCTCCGAGGTCGGCCTCGAACCAACCGCAGTATCCGTGAAACTGGCCCGCCCGCAGCACCTCGAACTCAAGCCGAGCGTTGACTGGCCTACTACCCGTCGAGGGGAAAGCGCTCGAACCAACCGGCTGGAAGTCACTTAGAAAACTCGATGTGTCGAGCCAGGCGACGTAGACATTGTTGCTAGCGATCGCTTGGAGCGGGGAAAAGTCAAAACCGTAGACCTCTCTATTGCTCCAGCAATGGACATATTCGAAGTGTCGAGCCGCTTCAACGGGCACAAGGAACTGGCTAATGCTCGCCGGGATCACACGGCCGTTTGGTTTTAGATGGCGTCGGGTGAGGTCGTTGAGCGCCCCTTCCATCTCACCGGGCCCCATTAGGCCAATGCACTCGGTGACCACCAGGTCAACGGGTTCCGGCAAGGTGGTTCTGGTGGACTCACCGCGTAGGAAAACTACCTGCTCGCTCAGACCATTGGCGTGGGCCAACTGACGCGCCGCTTCGATAATCTCGTTGCTCTCCATTGCGTAGACCCTCTTCGCACCCGCCCTCGCGCAGGCCATGGCAAGTATCCCCGACCCCGTGCCGAGGTCTGCGACGATGTCCCCATTCCTCACCGTCTTCGTCACCGCATCGATGAACGCCTTGGTGCGGATCGGATCATCTAGCAGGTGGCGGTGAAACCCCATCAAAGATTGCTGCCCCGTCATGGCCACCGGAACGTACTCAATGGTCGGCTTGGCCGTCGGATCATAGGTAATCATGCTTCGGCTATCCCAAGACCAAGCTTGGCCCAGGCGCTGGTGATCGCACCTCGGTCGATACACTGATAGAACGCTTTCCGTTTCGCATCGATCTCCATCCAATAGTAGAGAAATGGTTCACCAGCCCAGCCTTCGGCCTGCCGGCTCGATTGCAGCCACGCCCTCGCAGCCAGCAGTCGCTCGCCTCCTGCATCAGCTTCTTGCAATGCCACGGCGGCCGCGGCGGTATCGACAACCGAGTCGTTCCAACTTCCGTTGCCTCGTTGCGTGCGAAACAAGTAGGCGATCGCCGCCTCGGCTGCTGATGCGTATCGGTCCGGCCTAGAACGCAACAAGCGCAGGGCATACAGCGTTGTGACGGTGGTGGACGGGAACCACTTGCCCTGCCAGAAGCCCGCTTGATCCTGGTGGGCTACCAGGTAGCGGCAACAGGCCGCCGTTTCCGCTGCGTACTCCGCCGGGGAGACCCTCTGCAAGAGAGAGCCGACATGAGCGGTGGCGTCCAGAGAGGGCTGAGTCCAATAGGCCGCGCGCCCTTGCGCAAGCTTCGGATTCTGGCGCCGATTGCTCGCAAGGCTCGCGAAGCTCTCGTGTTCCGGGCAGTAGAAGGTGTCCACTAAGCGTCGCAGGCTGCGAAGCAGTGTGCTCTTGTCCACGTTGGCCGCGAGCAGCCCTTCGATCACCAGGGCACTATCCTCCGGCGTAATCCCGAAGCCCTCCTGGTACTCCCACATTGAGTCGATCGAACACGACAGCAAGTATTCGCGCAGCAGCTTGTCCTTCGGATTGGCGGCAAGCACCAACCCATATCCGGCGACATTTCCCTCACGGGTCTTCCAACGGAAGACAGGGCGCTCGTCAGTAATCTCGTAGATCCACACGTCCGTCAAGAACTCACGTTCGGACCTGGAACTTGCCAAGATCCGACGCACCTCTCTCGCTTGCCGTTTACCTGACTCGACTGCGGCTGCCATCCCATACGACCGGGAGTGCTCAGTGTCTGGATTGGCGTAGTCGCCGCAAACAACGACTAGCGCCGAGGCTCGAGCAGGTTTCGGCTTCAACCGAGAGGCCCCTGCTGTTGCCGGGCCCGAGATCTCTGCCACCGGCCACCGGCCTACATCAAGAAAGAGCACATCCTGCCGCGTTAACTCACTGACATTCAGCTTGCCAATGATCTCGAAGGCTCGCTCGAAGATCTCGGTATCTGTCAGCGAATTCAACGCCTCGAAGCTACGAGTAGGAAAGTAGATCAGCAGTGTCCGAATCTTCTCGTCGGTCGTCTGCTGTTGTAGAACAACACTGGAACTCAATTCCGGAGTGACGATGTATGAGAACTCGTCGAGCATTGCAGTAGGGACACCCATCGCTACGACGATTGCTGACTGATGCTCCAAGCTGCCCAGAAACTCTTCACACGGCGCATCTACGGTACCGAGCAACTCCAACGCTGTCGCCGGTGGTGTAGCCACGATCGCTACACGAGCGCGCAGAATCCCTCTCGCCATCCCAGTGTGGTACGCCACTTTCACATGGTCGCCCATGTCACAAACCGATGTGGCCGTGGTTGCTAGCCAAATGTGTGGGTCGACCTCGCGCTGAAGATTGGCAACCAGCTCGAAATTGCCATTCTCCCAGTGCGGAGTAGCGAACCGAACAAATGCGTCGCGTTGCATGCTCGGCGTAGCGTCCGCAATGTCGCCAAAGTGAAGGTCTCCGAAGAAACCAGCAATCAACAGACGAAGGTTCTCGGACAAGTGCAAGAGATCCTTCTCGGGATCATCTCGAAACTGGCGCAGCGCTCGGAGCTCCGTCTGACTCAGCCCGAGCTCGGACAAGCATTCAAGTACACCCTTTCCGTAGTGTGTTGCTCCCTGCCAATAGCAACCCAGAGGCCCTGCCTCGGGAATCAACCTCGAACCACCGACCGCTCCAGACAACATAGACTCATCGAAGGCCAGGACTGCACCCAGGTCGTAGCTGGTGCCCTCGTGACCCCGCGTTAGTACTCGACCTCCGACCCGAGATTCTGATTCCAGTACTCGCACTCTCAGGTCCGTCAACCGACTCGCAGCAGCCAAACCAGCCAGGCCGGCCCCAATCACAACGACATCCAGTAACTCACTCGAACCCGCGGTGTCCTCGACAACGGCCTGTAGGTGATCCCAACCATACGCTGCAAGCGGGACACTCATCTTGGGCTCAGCGAACGAGGCACCCACAGGTGCTTTACCGAGAGATACGCTTTGGCCCTCAGGACGGAGCCCGGTTCCACGGTCACCTTGACGTGATGAACGCCTCTCTTGAGGGTACTGAGATAGCGCGCTTCCATGAACGCCGACGCATTGAGAAGTTGATCAGGCCAGCACTGCTCATCCGACTGCTCGTCTTGCAGGCCACTGAAGCGAGCTAGGGCTTCAGCCTTGCTCGGCGCGCACACGCCGAGGCGCTGGAGTGCCTCCAGAAGCAGTGACCAACGAGGATTCTCTGCTGGCGAACACTTGGGTTCATACGAGCACTCCAAGCCGATTGCCGGAGACACGCCATCCCCTAGATCCAAGTCCAAATCCACACGGTCCACAGCCTGGGCCAGTGTCTCCACGACAGACCGGACCTCCTCAAGCCGACCCTGCCAGCCGATCGTCTTGAGGTACGCCGGCACCTGAGCAGGCTGAAGGCCACTAATACAGACTCTTACCGCCTCTGTGTTTCGCGCCAACATCACACCTGTCTGAAAAATGTGGGCACACATCGGCAACGCCTTCAGACACCGCTGAAGTGTTTGCCCAACCGCCTTCTTGAGTGGCCTTCCCGTGAGCATGGGCACGGCGACCTCGGCAATCCACTCTTGGCAACGACCACCAGTAGCCCCGCCCGCCCCGAGGGGAACGCTGCCGAAGAACGCCGACGGCACGGGTGACGCGTGGCTGCCGGGCTCAGTGTCGAACTCAAGCCACATGTTCAGGACTCGTCGATGAAGGCAGGAGCCTTCCGATCGCCACGCTTGCGCAAATGCACACACCTCCTCCCAGCCAGGCTCTGCCCACGTATCCTCAGGGAAGCCAATGGCCGCACCACGTGTCGCGAGAAGCTCACGCTCACGCCCATACGGGCTCACGCACACTAAGAGGTCAGCATCGGAATCACCCTCGGCAAGCCGACACTCAAACCCAAAGAATCGGGTCAACGATCCGGGTAGTGTGCGCGCGACCCTCGCCACTGCTGAGAGGCTCTCTGATGGCAGAAGCCTGTGGTCGAAGTGCGGCGCGACTACCGACAAATAGTCCGCGAGCAGGAGCGGATCGCTCGTGCTTCTCCAAGCTCTGGTTTGATTCAGATGGAACTCGGCCGCGGCGGCAGTATCAAGTGAATCTCGTTATCCGTCTGCTCGTGGACATAGATCTCAACGTCGTCGGGCAGGACTAGGCCCAGCTCACTCTCGATCGTCGCCTTACTATTGGCAAGCAGCGCTCGTTTGAACTCTTGATCCTCCCAAGCCCTTGCGATAACTGTCTTAGCGATCGTCATTCACGACCTCGCTCCAATGTGATGAATGTACAAATAGGGGAGAGGCTCCTGAGTCCCAGGACCCCTCCCTTACACCTAGCTGTCGCGCAACAAGTGCGGTGAATCTACATTCGCTCCAGAGTGGCCCGAAGATCATCCAACGACCGGTGATGCGCTGCAGCCAGGCCGTCCTTAGCGTCGGCCCCGAAGAACTCACCTGTATCGAACTCGTGCTCAATCGCCACTGCTGTCTGGTCCCCCAGAGCTGTGGAGAAAGAGAACGACCACTTACTGGCGAACGGCTCCGAGGTTTCGTAGGCGAAGCGCTCGCCCGGCTCAAAGCCAACCACTTCGAACGACGCTACGACCTCACGATCGAGCACCAGAGCGTTGACGGTGCCCTTCTGCCCGGCACCGGAATCGCTTTCTTCTTCTACCGACTTGATGGGACCAACCCACCGAGGCAGGTTCCGAAGGTCGGCGACGAACTTGAAGACCTGATCAAGCGGTGCATTGATAAGCCCCTCTGATTCGACGCGAGTCCTCCCTGCGCGACGTGCCTCCAACACATTTTTTAGTTCTCGCAACGACGCTTCTGTGCTCCTGTCCACCGCCGCCTGCGAGTCAGCCCCAAAAAAGTCACCCAGATCCGCTTCGTGCTGGATTACGACTGCAGTCGCGCCGCTCAAGACCGGCGAGAACTCGTAGCTCCACTTGCTTGGAAAGGGATCCGCGGTCTCGTAGGAGAAGCGTTGATTCCGCTCCAGGGACGTTACGGTCAACGTGGCGCTAACCTGTTTTCCAAGAAGATCCACGCACACCTTGGCTGAGGCCTCCCCGCCTTCCACTGACTTAATCGAGCCCACCCACTTCGGCAGGTTCTTCAGATCAGACACAAAGCCAAACACCTCTTCTACTGGGCATTTGATTAGCCCCCGAACAACGGTTGTATTTTTCATTCCGCACCTTTCGTGTTTCCTACCTGTGGCACTCTTCGAAGCCCATAGACACCTGTTTCTACGAAAAGACCGCTACCACCGAGCGGCTTCAAACAGGTTCTCTGTCTCTTTCGCTTCTTCCTGTAACGTTACGGAGATCTCAGGAGAGTCAACGCTTGGCGCGGCCTGGTGAAGATCCTCAACGGCCTCATCCCATGAACCAGCGAAATCCTCTGACGAACCTTCATAGTTAGCTTGTGACATTCGGCAACTCCTGCTTTCTTTGTTTTCGTTCGAGCACAGCAGCGCTGCGCCCCCTAGTGACTAGCCCGAGCCCACTGCAGGCCCTGGCTTTCATTCCGGACTTAGCTACCTAGTCAGTCCCAGCTGGCAGTTCAGTACCGCGAGACTGTCCTCATTCCGAGACTAGATTGCCTACCGACTCCTGAAAGCTCCCAAGAACAGAAACGGAATTCGTTTCAAGCTCATGGTTTCCCCGAAAGGTCTTTCGATTGTTGGTATCTACTAGAAAGATCGCATTGTCCGAATGTCTGAGTCCGTTAAAAATCCGATAATTGTTTGTCTTTCTGTTTCATCACCAGCCCGATGAGAGAGCAAGGGGGCGGCGCCACCCATAGGCCTTGAGAAGATCTCACCTGATTCTGCGGCCTCAAGCGATCGACCTCGACGCAGACGCCATCACAAGGTTCGCCCCGAAGGATGGGTTGTCAACAATTCGAGAACTGAACCGAGGTCCACTACCACCAGCCGAGCGATGAAATCCAAGACGACTGGAACTTCGACGGCATGGTGCAGGACACCAAGCTCGGCCTCTACGCAGGCCTGGTCATCGGCAACCAAGACGAGATGCCCACCTGGAACGAGGGTGACGAGTTTGAGGCTGCACGCCTAGCCGCACTCTCGGCCGTTAACCAGTAGGCCGCCTCGAGTCGCTCCAGGCTCCTCGCAGGCCAGGCCTGGAGTGCGTGCGCTGTTCAACTCACGACGCATAGCCTGGGTTCTATAAATGGGATAGATTCGCCACTGCCCTGGTTTGAGTTTGGCCCCCTGGTCCCCATTTTTGGAGTCTTCAGATGTACTTAAGAGTTCTGTTGTGTCGAGCCTTAATCGCTTGTGTCTGCGTTGTCTCGTTTGGGTCTGCGGTCGCAGCCGCCAATATCAGCGAGGCCGAGCCGGTCATCGTGGTTGAAGGCATCGCCTATTCAACCTGGAAGGAGTACTTCGAGTCTGATTTGGTGGCGAGCGGGCGCAAGTGCGGCACGATGAGCAAGGAGATGCGCGACATCTTGTTTCCCGACCCGGGTGGGCAGCCGTTTCGGAATGGGGTCGGCGCCGCTAGCGGCGCTGACTGCAGCTCTACCTCTACCGATCCCAACTCAAACTATGAGAACGGCTTCCGTTGGGTGATCCCGGTTGTGGTCCACGTGCTCATGAACGACGCCTGCGGCCAGGGTGCGATGACTGACGCCAACGTGCAGGGCCAGATCGACATCCTGAACGAGGATTTCATCGCCATCATGGGAAGCAACGGTGAGGACGGCAACAACTCCGAGATCTACTTCGAGCTTGCAACAACTGACCCGGGCGGCGCTCCGACAACGGGAATCACCCGCAACTGCAACACGAGCTGGTTCAACGATGGCGGGAACTACTTCAACACGCTCGCCTGGGACCCAAATAGGTACCTCAACATCTATTCCAACCAAGCGAGCGGCGCCCTCGGGTATGTCCCGTTCCTGCCCGCCGATGCCGGCGGCACCCTGGTCGGGGGCAACTCCGACAGGGTCGTCATTCTGCACTCCACCTTCGGACCTGACGCCCCGCCTTCTCCGTTTGATCTCGGGCGCACGGGGACCCACGAGGTCGGACACTACCTAGGCCTGGAGCACACCTTCAGCGGCGGTTGCGGCACCGGAACGATGCCTGGCTGCTACTCCTCCGGCGACATGATTTGCGACACCAACTCTGAATCGGGTCCCTTCTTCGGCAATGCGTGCGCCGGCGGCTCGGTCTCCTGTGGCACTCAAGACCCGATCGACAACTACATGGACTACAGCGACGACATTTGCATGCGCCAGTTCACGGTTGAGCAGGGGCGCCGAATGCGTTGCTCATTGCAACATTGGCGACCAAACCTAGGCTCCATGGTGCCGATCAGCGGAGGCGACGACATCTTCGCGGATGGATTCGAGTCCGGCAATACTTCAGCCTGGGATCAGTTGTAGCTGGCTCGGGGCCCGCGACGGCGGCAAACGTCGGGCTGTTCGTCCGGCCTTGGGTGGATCACGAGTACTCACCCAAGCCGGCTAAGGCACTCCGAACAAAGCGAGCGGTCGCCTTGCGGCCTCAACCTAGCGGTACCCATCACGACCACGATGGTAGTCAGCGTGGTCGCTCCTCTCACGACATCCCCGGCCGTGTGAAGTTCGCACCACCGAAGCCGCCTGGAGACCCGCTCTCCTCGCAATATCCGGCAGAAGCCCTGTACCGCCAAAAGCGCGTTGAAACACTTCTCTTCGCGAGGTCCGGAGCGAGAACTTCCCACCCCAAACACATCTGGATCCAAGCTCTCCTCGCGACGCACCGCGAGAGCGCTTGAAGCCCCACTCTCCTCGCGACGTCCCACGGGAGGCTTCGCACCGCCGAAGGCGCTTGGAGCCGAGCATCAACACGAGGCCGAGGTCCCGTGGTACCACCAACCGTTCTCAGCCGTCAGCCGTGCGACCCATCACACAGCGGCGGTGTGGCAGTCCGCTTACAAGTACAAAGAGCGACCCGCTTGTCCTCATCGAGCTTCCACTTCAGCGGTTCACTCGCGTCGAGGTTTGCGTTGGCGTTGGCGGTGCGGTGGGAGCCATCACAAAACGGTTGGTGTTGCGACTCACCGCACGCGCACCAGAAGTAGGTGCCTGCAGCGAGCTTCACGACAATCGGGGTCGGAACACTGGTGCTTGAATCATCTTCGCTCATGACGCTGCCTCCTTGAGTTTCGCAGCCAGGCGTGAGCGAACGTCTTCGGGTAGCACCTCGCCAGGGTCTCCGCCCAATTTCAAGACTTCTTTGATCAAGCTGCTCGAAAGGTCGCAGAGTTCGGGCCTGGTCGGCAAGAAGACGGTCTCCAACTCAGGCACCAAGCGCCGATTCATCACCGTCATCGGCAATTCGTACTCAAAGTCTTTGCCGTTGCGGAGACCGCGCAACAAAAAGAAGGCCGACTCTGTACGCGCAAAATCGGCAACCAAGCCTTCGAAGCTCGCGACCCTGACTCGGGCTGAGTCTCTAAAGAGTTCTTCAAGCATCTCGACTCGTTCTTCCAGAGAGAAGATGGTGCGCTTGTGCTCGTTGTTGAGGACTGCCACCACGATCTCATCGAACAGTGGCAGTGCTCGCTCCACCAGATCGACATGTCCGAGATGGATCGGATCGAAGGAGCCAGGGAAGACGGCGATGCGGGAGTTGCTCATGGTGGCAATCTTACCGACTCGGATCGCGTGTGGTCAGGGCGCAGCCAGAGTCCAGTCCGAATCCAGTCAGAGCGAGACATTCCAGGCCTTGCAGCCCGCGGTGAAACTCCCGCGGGACTGAGCGCGGGGATCTGGCCGGTCAGTTCGCGCGGTGGCGAGGAGGCGATGCTGGTCCCACGGGAGGCTGGCGCACTGCGATATGGCCGTCCAAAGCCCCGCGCCCGTTCGGTTTGTGCGTCGTCCCACGGGAGTTTTACCACCGGCTGCTAGGGCACTTGTAGCTGGATCACAGTTGAATTGAACGCTGCATCTGACATCCGCAAGAGCAGCAGGCCTGCACGCGCATCCCCGGCTGGGGTCTCGACGGTGACGGTCTCGCGCCGGGAATCGAGCATGCCGTCGTTAGGGATCAACTCTTGCCATTCGCCTGCATCGCGGCTGACCTCTATCTTCCGGATCGGACTGAGTTGATCTTCAACGCTCAGCACTAGGTGCTTCCATTCACTTGCAGGCTTCTGTTGCTCGGGCACGGCGACCCTGTGATCTGTGATCACGACCTGTTCTTTGAGCACAGGAGCAGTGTGATCAATGACCACGATCCCGCTCACTCTTTCTGCTTCTCGTTTGCGGCCCTTCGCATTCGAGAGGCCATCGTCGGCAGCAAGCCGAACTCGGTAGAGGCCGTCGGGCAAAACGGTCGAATCAAATCCCCACGACGTCTGAGTGATCTCATCGGCAATGGTGTACCACCGAGTCTCAGTTTCTGAACGCAGCGCCACGGCATAGCGCAACTCATCGTCGTTCGGGTCCTTCACTTCCCACTTGATGGTTCTGTAGCCCAACTTCCACAGTTCCTTCGAGCGAGACTTCTTATCCTCCGCCGGCTTTTCGAGCGAGGTGAAGATGCCATCACGATTGGTGTTGGTGGGTTCGAAGACTTGGTTTGACGGATTGAAGCTGCTGCCCACGAGCACTACTCCGGGAGAGAGAACCTCAAGCTTGGTGATCTCGGGGCGCCGGTTTTCCTGCTCATAGGTCAGCTCCACCATCGACAACTCGGGGCCCACATCAGAGGCGTTGCGACCATTGCCGCGCTCGAGCGTCGCCTTCCATTGCACGTACCTGCCACGCGGCACCGCGGTCAGATCGAGATCTGGCAGAGCACCCTGTGCCGCAGCTCCTGGGGCCTGTTCAACGTTGACCCATGCCGACCAGGTGTCGTCAGGAAACGCGCTCAAGCCGGAGCGCGCAGCAAACGCAACGCTCGACCCTCGCGAGAGCGCCGCCTCGTAGTGCAAGGTGCCAAAGCGGGATGGAAACTTAGCGTCTAGAACCTTGCTCGAATAGACGCCTTCGGTCAGCTGTCGGTCGCTGGTCCGGTAGACGGCGGCACCGTTGGTGGTGGCAATGCTGAATCCAGCGCCTTGCCCGCCATCCAAGCCAAGCAACTGCATCAGCTGCAGTTCATCGAGATCACGCTCCAAGACCACCTCGCTGCCGTGACTGCGATACAGCTTGCCTTCCTGGCCGGTCGCAATCCACAGTTGGCCACCAGTTTCATCGTTGCCGGTCCAGAGCACGGAGTAGACCGTCTCCTTCTTGAAGGACCCGCGCTCTTCGACGGTGCCATCAGCGTCGATCTCGAGCACCACGCTCCGCGCTCCCTCGAAACCGCTCGGCCTGGTGCCTGCCGCAGGTGTTGCCGCGCCGTTCGAGTCCCCGTCGGCAGTAGCAGGTGTCGGAAGTTGGGCAAGGCTCGCTTCGGACGCTACCGCCGCGGCAAAGACCGACCCGTTGGGACCGGGAGTCAGACTCGTGATCTCAGGCTGTGCAGCGTCATGCAGAGTGCGCGCCGCCCACGGAGCTGTTCCGTGAGCCTTCAGACTCAAGATTCGGCCTTCACCCACGGTCCCCACTAACACGTCGTCATCGCGCACCAAAAGGGTGCGCAGATGAGCATCTGCGCTGTCATAGACAACCTCCGAACGCTCGCTGGTTTCATCAAACGCGAGCAGCTTGCCGTTGATCCCGGTGGCCACCAGAAGCCTTCCAGAGGCGTCCGCTCCAAGCTCACGGCCCAGGGCCCAGACATAGCGTTCACCGGTGTCAAGGATCATGGTGGCTTCGGTCGTGCTCTGATCGAGGGAAGAGTGGTACACACGCGCATCCGGCGAGCCAGCAGCGTAGACCCTGTCGCCATCAACCCACACAGCAAAAACCTCGGGTTCCTCCGTTGCGAACAGTTCTCGGACCACACCTGTGGAGCTCACATGCAAGACCTTGCCGCTATTGCCAGTGCCTAGAACCCAGCCACCGCGACCATCCCGAGCCGCGCTCAGCATGAATGGTTCTTCGACGCCCGCGACTTTCTCGAGCGCACTCGCCAAACGTAGTTTGCCCAACGGACCGACCGAAACTCCGTCGAGTTCCCCCGCCAGGAAGTCGGACGCCTCTGCCGCGCGAAAGGCGCGCACCTTAGAAGCAAACGACGGCGCTGCTGCCGCTACTAGTGCGCATAAAGCGACAACGAAAGAAATCGAAGCCACTCCTCGGGTCAAAGCGTTGCGTTGCCGGATGTTGAACCACCGGTATCTTTCTTGGGCCATGTGTTGCGTCCTGCTAGCGATGAAGTCTTGGCGGCAACACCACGAGATCCACTCGTGCGACACCACTTAACGGGCGATCCCGAGCAATAACAAGCTCGGACTGTACTGACAGATTCACTCCCTTGACCTGGCCTGCGTTCGAGGTCTTCCAAACCTCGCGCAACGACCCGGGCAGCGAGGGCAAGGAAGTCCCATCGCTGATCACGCCGCGCGCGGCGCTCACACCCATTGCCACCAACTCCTTGGCTGACCGCAGTTGGCGCAGTCGATCCAGCCCATGCTCGAACGTGGCACTGCTGGTGGGTTCGACCTTCGCTCGTGCCGCGTCAACGCTGACCCCATCGCCCACGAAGATGTAGTAGCGCCCGGGGCGGGCATCCTCTGGAACCTGAACGGACAAGGTCTCGATTCGCGTCGGACCGCGATAGTCCCGAACTCTCATCCGCAGTTCGACCATCTCTCCAGCCTCAACGTTGCGCCGATCAGCAAACACGTTCTCAATCTCGATGGTGCGGATCGCAGCGAAGTGGTCGACCTCAACCTCGACCTTTTCGAGCTCGACATCGACCAAGGAGGAAAGCTCCAGGTAGGCGGTCACCTGCAGTAGGTAGATGGCGGCATCGATCGCAGTTGAACTGCCGTCGAAGCTCTGAGCAATCTCGAGATCGTCTCGGTCCTTCAGCGCGAACTTTGCCCTGAGATCAAAACCGCCCTTGCCGGCCGAGCGCGTGGCACTCTCGATGCACTGCAACGTCGACGAAGCAACCAGCATCGGACGGATTGCCTCGAGATCAGCAAGCTGCATGTTGAACACTCGCTCACCTTCAGCTGAATGGCGAACAGTCACGCTTAGAGGGGTGGTCTTAGCGACTGCACCCACTCGACCGCGCATGCCGGCAAGTCGATCCTCATCGAACGCGCCGACCACCTCCCCAACGTTGCTGAGCTTGAATGACGACATGCGGCTAGAAACGATGGCGACGACTTCGGCCTTGGCCATCGGTAGGCTGACCGGCCCCAAGCCAAGGTAGGGATGGCCGAAGGCCAAGATCTCGTCGCCGCGACGTTCGGTGACTGTGCCGTTGACGGCCATCAGCAAATCGCCGCCCACCAGGAGCGCTGCCACCGGCCCGCCACCTTCAAGAGGTGGAAGCGCGGCGTCAGTGTCGGCCCGTCCCGCGCTTGAACCGAGACGGTGCTGCCAACTCTCCGGCAATGCCGCACCCAGCAGTTCGCGCCCCGGTTGGTCAAAGCCCACGGTCAAAAGCTGCAGGGCGCTGGCTGCGCCATCAAGACCGGCCGCCGCGGATGCGCCACTCAGACTGTTGTTGCTTGTGATCAACCCATTCGTTCTGACCATCCACTGGCGCAGATCTTCTGAGCTGTGTTGGCGCTGATAAAGAGCACTGAAGTCGCCAGCAAGCAGCGCCTCAAGTTCTGAATCTGCGGCCGATTGACGGCCACGCACGAAGCGACTGCGACCGTCATCGACATTGCGTTGAGCGCCGACCGCCGACGGGTTTGTCGACGGTTCGGAACCGAGCACCGGAAGCTCACCTAGCCCCCGCATCGCGGCAATTGGCGTGATGCCAGCGAGCGCGCCTTGAGCGAAGTTCCACGAGAAGGCGACCGCGCCCGCCAGTTTTCCGTCGAGATAGACCGGGCTGCCGCTCATGCCGCCAATGACACCAGTCTCTTCCAACTTCTCACCGCTGAGGTTGGCCATGATGAAACTCAAACCGGGATTGAGGTTCTCCAGCTTGCCCACCACCTCGACCTCGAACCGACGTAGTTCGGTTCCAGCGAAGACCGACACGCCGTGACCACGCATGCCACGTTCGATCTCATCGAGAGAAATGGTCTCGTGCGGACCTGATTCAACAACTTCTTGTCCGAGTTGTGCCACCGTTGCCTGCGGCCACGCCAAGAGCAACAGGAGGACCGACGAAACAGTGCACACGATGTTGTGCGCTTTGGTGAGGCTGCTGTGTTTCAACGACTTACATCCTTCGTCCGCAGGCTTTTCCACATTGCTTGCGGAGAACCTTTCCGAGATTCCTCTGGCTCCACTCAGTAACCGTTGAGCTAGATGTCCTGTTCCAACGCCTGACCCTCTTTTAGGGCAACACGAACCGTCCGGGCCTGAGAATATGGGGCTGCCCTTGATCCCAAGCTACCACGGTGGATGGGGCACCACCTTGCAGTGAAGTCGTCTCGATCACGGCCGCATTCGGAGTTCCTCGAAGCAATGCCACAACGTCCTCACTGCTAAGCAAGGGTGGCTCGCCACTGAGGTTCGCCGACGTCGCCGTCAGCCCTGACCCCACCTCCTCAAGGAAGGCAATCAGCGGTCCGTAGTCGGGAATGCGCACCGCAACGCGATCGAGATCGCCCAGCGCCAACTGAGCGCATGCGAGCAAGGGAACCAGCATGGTGAGTGGCGCGGGCCAAAACTGCGCGCCGAACCGAAAGGCATCTGAGTCAACGTCGAGCCCCAGATCGCTCGCTTGCTGGGTGTTGGCGACCACCAGCGGCAGTGGCTTGCGTGCTTCTCGTTGCTTCAGAGCGTAAATAGCATCAACACCGGTCTGCGAGCGAGGGTCAACCGCTAGGCCATACGAGGATTCAGTGGGAACCGCAACCACTCCGCCAACGTAGAGCAGCTGCCGGATCGGTCTTACATCGTCACCGAAGCGCCACTGGGTCGGAACAGTCACGGAACTAGAGATCCTCAGCGCCTACTGAACGCTGCGCAGCCCGCGGCGCTCAGCAGCGTCGCCCGACGGTGGCGCATCCGGTAAGCCGAGCAGCTCGCGAGCATGTTGCCGCGTCACTTCGGTGATCTCGGCACCGCCTAACATCCGAGCCAGCTCCTCCACACGCTCGCTCATATCCAGCACACGCACCGCTGTCTTGGTGCTGCCCTTGCTCACTTGCTTCTCCACCCGCACGTGACGATCGCCGAAACTCGCGACCTGCGGCAGATGGGTGACCGCGAGCACTTGGCCCGACGCGCCAAGCGATTGCATCTTGGCGCCAATCGCAGCGGCTTCAGCGCCGCCGACCCCGGTGTCGATCTCATCGAATACCAGCGCTCCACCTGATTGCGCGCTTGCAGCCGAGGCACCACTCGCTAGCTGGAGGGCAAGATAGAGCCGCGACAGCTCGCCGCCGGATGCGACCTTCGCCAACGGGCGTGGGCTTTCACCTGGATTCGAAGAGAACAGAAACACCACGGCTTCCTGCCCCCACGGATGAAACTCGACCGATGCACCGTCAATTTTGAGCGGGCTGTCCTCCCGCGGCCGCGTCTCGAACGCCACCTCAAGGGTAGCCGAGGGCAAAGCCAGCTCACCCAGCTCACGGTGCATGCGCTGAGTAAGCTCATTCGACCAAACCTTGCGGCTGGCAGTGAGCCTGCGAGCCGCAGTGGCGTACTGATCGAGCGAGGTTTTGACTTGATCTTCTAACTCTTGGATCTGCTCATCGTTACCCTCGAGTTCGAGCAGCTCTTCGCGCACGGTCTGCTCATGCTCAAGGACCGCCGCGGTATTCAGTCCGTACTTGCGCAACAGCCGTTCAATCACTGCTAGGCGATCTTCGATCCCGTTCAGCTTGGCAGGATCAGCCTCGATCGAATCACGACGCGAGCGCACGGTAGTGCCCAGGTCCTCCGCGCGAATGCGCAACTCTTCTAGTTCGCCCACCCACTCAACAGCCACCGGATCAATCTTGGCAATCCGCTCCACCGCCGCCTTGAGACGCGCGAGCTGAGAGGCGATCGAGTTCTCCGACTCAAGCAGCGACTGCGTCCCTAGCGACAGAACGTCGCCAATCTGCTCCGCGTGACGGAGCACTCCGCGTTGTACATGGAGCTCGTCTTCTTCACCGGCGGACAAACCCGCCCCTGCAATCTCCGCTGCTTGGTAGCGCAGAAGGTCCACACGCTCCTGGCGCGAGCGATCATCGGTGGTCATGCGACTGAGGCGACGGGCAAGCTCTTGGTATTGCGCGTACGCGGCAGCTACGGCATCGATCTGGTGCTGCGCGGCTTCGCCCTCGAGCTCTAAACCAAGACGATCCAGCCAGGCTCGCTGTAGGTCGGGAGCTACCAGTCCCAGCTCTTCACGCTGACCGTGGATGCGCAGAAGGTAGGGGGACAGCTGGCTCAGCAATCGCAGTGTGACGGGGTGATCATCGAGAAATACTCGGTTGCGGCCGGACCGCGCCACCTCGCGGCGAACCACAAGCTCGGTGTCCTGGCATTCGATGCCCGCTTCCCCCAACAACTCGCGCCAGTCGGTCCCAACGGGTTCGAACACGCCGGTGACGCTCAGACCTTCTGCGTCACTGCGAATCAGGTCCGCTGAAGCGCGCGCGCCGGCCAGCAGCGCCAGCGAATCAACCACCAGTGACTTACCAGCCCCGGTTTCTCCGGTGACGACATTCAGCCCGGGGCCGAAGTCGACGCTCGCTTCTTCGATGACAGCGAGGTTCTTGGTGTGCAAATGGCGCAACATGAGTTGTGGAGTTCCTAGCTAAGTTTCGCTATTCGTCGTCGACCAGTTCGCGCGCGCGAGCGGTCGCTTCTACTATGGTCTTGATCAACGCTACGCGCACACCACCCTCTTCGAGTTGAAGAATGCCGTCGACAGTGCAGCCGGCAGGCGTCGTCACTTCGTCCTTGAGCAATGCTGGATGGCGACCGGTTTCTAGAACCATGCGCGAGGCGCCCAACGCGGCCTGCGCTGCCAGTTCAATTGCAGTGCGGCGCGGAAGGCCAACTTTGACCCCGCCATCAGCCATTGCTTCGAGCATGACGTAGATGAAAGCAGGGCCGCTGGCAGAGAGTGCAGTCACCGCATCAAAGTGTCGTTCATCGATCCGGGTGGTGCGGCCTAAGGGTGCGAACATGCGTTCGGTCAACGCCAGGTGCTCCTCATGAGCCGCAGTGCCGGCGCACAAGGCACTCATGCCTGCGCCGATCAAGCTCGGAGTATTGGGCATCGAGCGCACCACCGGCACGCCGTCTGCGACCCGTGCTTCGAGATGTCGTGTACTGATCGAGGCAAGGATCGAGATCAGCAGTTGCTGCGGCCGCAGCATCGCTCCGATCTCTTCGAGGACCGCCTCGGCCATCTGGGGCTTGACGCACAAAAGCACCACGTCGGCGGTCTCAACAGCAGCTCGATTGTCGAGGGTGCCTTCGACCCCTAGATCTCTCTTGAGTTCGTCGAGCCGCTTCGCGTGCGCTGCGGTCACGATGACCTGGCTGGTTTCGACCGCGCCCACCCGCAGCAACCCCTGCAGCAGCGAGGCCCCCATCTTCCCGGCACCTAGAATTGCCAGGCGCTGACCTTTTAGGCTCTCACCGATTAGGCTCTCACCGAGATTTGATGCCTCGGCTGCATCTTGTGATGGTGTCATTGTGCTGCTTTCTCAGACTCTCTTACGATCTTAAGCCTAGCGACCTAGCGACCTAGCGACCTAGCGACCGAACATTGCTTTGGCGACGTACACCGCGATCTTGGGGTTCTCGCGCAATCTGCGCATCGAGTACAGATACCAATCTTTCCCGTATGGAAGATAGACGCGAACGGCGTGTCCAGAATCTCGGATTCGATCACGCAGATCCTCGGTCACGCCCAACAGGGTCTGAAATTCGTACTGCTCGTTCGAAACTCCACGCTTCTCGATCAAGGCCAGAGCGCCGTCGACCAAGAATTCGTCGTGGGTGGCAATCCCGACACTCTGGCCTCGAACCAGCATGGCCTCCAACGCCTCGAGGAACTTGGAGCGCACGCGGTCATAGCTTTGGAACGCGACCTTGCTCGGTTCGATGTAGATGCCCTTGCACAAGCGCAGGTTGGCGTCGGCGGGCAGCGACTGGATGTCATCGAGAGTCCGCCGGAGATAGGCCTGCAGCACGGTGCCCACGTTCTTGTAGCGTGGTTGCACCTCGCGGAAGAAGTCGAGAGTGCGATCAGTGTAGGTGTGATCCTCCATGTCGATTCGGACCAGCGTGCTCGCAGGCTCGGCCGCCTCGAGCAATCGATGCAGGTTCTCTCGGCAGAACCCCTCGTCGATATCGAGGCCGATCAGGGTGAGCTTGATCGAAATGCCCGAGTCGATCCCGCGCTCGGCGATCGCCGCGAGTACCGCAAGGTACTCCTCGACCGCCGCCATCGCGCGCTCGCGCTCGGCGACCTCTTCACCGAGCAACGCCATGGTTAGGCGTAACGAACTCCGCTGCAGCTCCTCCGCCCGAGCGAGCGCTTCAGCGAGACCTTCGCCTGCGACGTAGCGAGTCGCGACCCGCTTGGTCACGCTCTTGGGAATCAAAGGTAGCGCTGCACCCAGCGCCCGTTGCACGATTGACACGGCGAGTCTCCCTAGAGAGGGCCTCTTAAGAGGCCCAAAGTTTATGGCGAAGCGGACGCTACCGCAGCTTGCGCCCTACGTGCTCGTGGGCGTGGTAGCTGGAGCGCACTAATGGCCCAGCTTCGCAGTGCGAAAAGCCAAGTTTCTTGCCGTACTCGCTGAGCAGCGCGAATTGGTCAGGGTGCATGAAGCGATCGACCGGCAGATGCTGCTTAGTGGGTTGCAGGTACTGGCCGATGGCTAACACCTCGACCCCGGCACAACGGATATCGCGCATGGTCTGGCGCAACTCGTCATCGGTCTCGCCCAGACCGACCATGATTGAGGTCTTGACCGTGCCTTCGTAGTCACCAGCGTCGCGACGGCTAGCCGCATCCTTGAGAAGCGCCAGTGACCGTTCGTAACTTGAGCCGGGGCGCGCAGCGCGATACATCTTCGGCACCGTCTCCATGTTGTGGGAGAAGACTTCGGGAAGTGCGCCGAGCACGATGTCGAGTGCGTCGGTGACACCTCGAAAATCGGGTGTTAGTACTTCCACAGCAGTCTTGGGATTGAGATCTTTGATCGCTCGTATGACGGCTGCAAAATGGTGCGCTCCGCCGTCTTTGAGATCATCGCGATCGACCGATGTTATGACCGCGTGCCTGAGTTCCATGGTGGCAACCGCTTGGGCGACATGATCCGGCTCGAGCGGGTCAGGCGGCATCGGCGGCTTGCCAGTCTTGACCGCGCAAAAGCCACAACGCCGCGTGCAGGTATCGCCCAGGATCATCAGGGTAGCGGTGCCATGCTCGCCCCAGCACTCATAGATGTTCGGGCAGCGCGCCTCTTGGCAAACTGTATGGAGGTTCAGTCCATCGACCATCGCCTTCACCTTGCGGTACTTGTCAGGTGTCGCCAGGCGAATCCTCAGCCAATCTGGACGGCGTTTTACGGCGGTCGCAAGCTGGCCCTCAACAGGGGTGTTCGGGGCCGCAAGGCCCAGTGAAATGAGTTCGCTCATAGCCTCCTATTCTACTTGCTCTTCCACCCGCAGAGTCTGAGACAATCGCTTCCACATGACGCCAAACACCAACGCCACCACACCCCCGTCGACCTTGTTCTCGCCGTCGGTGCGCAGCCTCACAATGGGACTCAGTTTGGCCACCGCGCTGGTCGCCTTCGAAGGGTTGTCGGTGGTTGCCGCCTTGCCCGAACTCGGTCGAGAGTTGACCGTTCCTGAGACTGTGCGCTACTTACCGCTGGTGATGACCGCATACCTACTGGCATCGGGCATCGCGATTGCGGCAAGTGGCCCATTGGCCGACAGTTTTGGCCCGCGGCGGTTGTACCGAACCGGCTTGGTGGTGTTCGCACTAGCGAGCCTTGGTTGCGGTCTAAGTCCCAACCTCTGGGCCCTAATCCCCTTGCGTTTGGTGCAGGGCCTCGCGGGAGGCATGCTGATCGCGACCAATGGTGCGGCGATTGGACTTGGGTACCCACCGCGCATGCGAGCGCGCGCTTACGCGCTGGCCTCCACCATCTGGGGCGTCTTGGGAGTGGGTGGCCCGGCGATCGCGGGACTGATGCTGACGACCCTCTCATGGCGATGGATCTTCTGGATCAACACCCCGCTCGCGCTGATCGCACTGGCCATCGGTTGGAACACCATTCCCGGGCCCGCAGCCGGAGCGCAGAAGCAGACGCTCGACCGGGTGGGCATCCTGCTGCTGAGCCTGCTCGCAGCAGCGGCGGTTACCGGCCTGTCGGACTTCTCCTGGGTCTCGCTCCTAGCCCTAGTCGCCACTGCCATGCTCTTCATCGGCTTTCATCGCCACAGCGGTCGCGATCGCGAAGGCAAGCCACCCGTCCTCAGGCGACGGCACTATGCAGAAATGCCGTTTCGCGGCTTAGCATTGGCGGCCGCTCTGGCGATCGGTGCGGGCGTTGGGGTTGAGAACTACCTACCCCTCTATCTTCGAGAAGCACGGGGTACCAGCGTCGCCCTCGCGGCTTGGTCTGTCCTGTTCTTGACGATCGGCTGGACGAGTGCGGCGAACACCGCAAGCCGCTTGTATGACCGCATCAGCGAGGCAAGGGTTGCTCAACTTGGCACAGCGACGCTGCCGGTGTCGATCGCATTTGCGACCCTCGCCATCTGGCAGGGCTGGAGTCTGGGCTGGCTGTTCGCGGCGTACTTCTTGATGGGGGCAGGGATCGGTTCCACCACCAATGCCTGTTTGTCTTTGACTCAAGACGCGGCAATCGCGACTGAGATCGGTCGCGCGACCTCGGCCCACCAGTTCCTGCGCAACATGGCCTTGACCTACGGTACCGCTGCTCTGGGTACGATCGTGCTCGCTTGGAACCCAGTCCTCGGCGCAGCGGATCCGCACGCGGTTGCCACAGCCGTAGCGACCAGCGACACCGCCACCTTGCTCACCCGCGGCTACATCGTTGCTCACCTAGTGGCGATGGTGGTTGCCCTCGCTGCGGTGGCAGCGGCGACCAGCATTGTGCGCTATCAAGGTCTTCAGAGCGCTCGAACCCCACCCCCCGTGAGGAGCTGAGACCACGGCGCCAACGTGCCTCAGAGATCGATATCTAGGCCAAGGTCAAGGACCTTGACGCTGTGAGTCAAGGCCCCGACAGAAATCAAGTCGACGCCACTTTCAGCGACTGCCCGAATCGTCGAAGCGTTGATTCCACCGGACGCCTCGGTGAGCACCTTGCCGCGGCACCGCTCGACTGCAACGCGCAAAGTCTCGGGTGGCATGTTGTCTAGGAGTACTGCTTCAGCCCCGCTCTCGAGTGCTGTTTCGAGCTGATCCAGGGTGTCTACCTCGACTTCGATCTTGACCAGATGCCCAACGTGCGAGCGGGCACTGCGGATCGCTTCTGCCACTCCCCCGGCAACGGCGATGTGGTTGTCTTTGATCAACACCGCGTCGTCCAGCCCGAAGCGGTGATTGCCGCCGCCACCGCAGCGCACTGCGTACTTCTCAAGGGCGCGGAGGCCAGGAGTGGTTTTGCGAGTGCAGACCACTTGTGCACGGGTGCCTGCAATCAAGGTGGCGAGCCGATCGGTGGCGGAGGCGATGCCGCACAAGCGGCCGAGCAGGTTTAGAGCGGTGCGCTCAGCGATCAAGATCGATCTCGCCGAGCCCTCTAGTTCAAGCAGCACTTGCTGAGCAGCGATCCGGTCACCGTCGGCCACCAGAATGTGAACGCTCAGCTCTGGGTCATACAACTTGAAGGTGCCGGCAGCAACCTCGACGCCCGCAACGATCCCAGCAGCCCGCGAACGAATGCGGGCGGTGGCGGTGGCCGTCTGAGGAACGATCGACTGAGTCGTCAGATCGCCAGCGGTGCCCAGATCTTCTTCAAAAGCTCTCCGAATCATCGGTTCCCAAAGGAACCGTGGTGGTGAACTCAACAAGCGCTCGGTTGGCGCCTCGTTGCCGCGGGAAACCGTACTCATCGCAACCCCGAAACCGCAGGCATCTCCACTTGCAACGGCGTCACGGTGTCTTCACCGAGCAGTCGGGAGGCCGAGGCGATGTTGCGCCGCGCTTGCTTGGGATCACTTGCAGGAAAGTCCGACCGATAGTGACCGCCGCGACTTTCGGTGCGCGCCAGCGCCGCGTTGCAGAGCAAGCGTCCGAGTAACAGCAGGTTGCGCTCCTCGGGGCCAGAGTTGGGCCGAAAGCGTTGGAGAATCATGAGTTCTCGGTCGAGTTCACGCAAGGCATCTGCGTCGCGGACGAGTCCCGCACCCTGCCACATCCGCCGGCGGATCTTATCCCGCAACGAGTGGTCTGCCAGCCCCGGGGTATGTGTCTCAAGCGCAGCCGCAACCGGTCGATCACCAAGTTGCCAACGAGAATTGAAACCGACCGCCTCCCGGTCTTCGACCGAAATCAAACGCACACTCGACATCTCGTGTAGCACTCTTAGGGTGAACTCGTGACCGAACACCGCGCCTTCGAGCAAAGAATTGCTCGCCAGCCGATTCGCCCCATGCACTCCGCTCGATGCCACCTCGCCAATCGCCAATAGGCCTTCGAGTGAGGTGTGCCCTTGAGAATCAGTCCACACACCACCCATGGTGTAGTGCGCTGCTGGAGTGATCGGAACCGGCTCGCTCAAAGGATCTAGGCCCACGGACTTGCACTGCTTGTAAGCCGTTGGGAAGCGCCGGGCAAGGTGGCTACCGCTTTCCACTAAGGCGTCTTGGACCGGGCGCAGGTCTAAGAAACTCCGCTCACCGCGCGCAGACCTTTGCCACAAGGTCCGCGCGACCACGTCTCGAGGAGCAAGCTCAGCCAGCTCGTGCACCGCCTTCATGAACCGACGACCCTGTTCGTCGAGCAGCAGTGCGCCCTCGCCGCGCAGCGCCTCGGTCAGCAGCATCGCCTTGCCGGTCTGGTTGAGTTCTGAGCCCACTGCCAAAGTCGTCGGGTGAAACTGGATCATCTCCATGTCAGCCAACAAGGCGCCAGCGCGCGCGGCCATGGCGATGCCGTCGCCAGTGACTTCCTGCGGATTGGTGGTGTACTGGAATAGCTGTCCCATGCCGCCGGTCGCGAGAACAACGCGCGGCGCGAGCCACGCAACAGTCTCGGCTCGCTCGCCGTTCGCCGTTCTCGAGCCGAACACCCCAGCACAGTGACGACCACCAAAAGTTTCATCGTCGACAATCAGTAGGTCTTGAGCGAAGAAGTTCTCTTCGAGCACAACCCGCGGGTGATCTTTGACCATCTCGGTGAACGTAACGCGCAAGGCGCGCATGATCTCTTTGCCGGTGGCGTCGCCCTCAGCGTGCAGAACGCGACGACGATGATGCCCGCCTTCACGGCCAAGCAAGAACGCACCATCGGCATCAACATCGAAGCGAACCCCTAGGCTCACCAAGCGTGCGACCGCCTCGTCTCCCAGCGAGGTCAGGTGCTCGACAATCTCAGGCTCGCAGAGCTCGCGCCCCACTCGCAATGTGTCTTCTGCATGCTCAACTTGATCGTCGACGCCACCAACAGCAGCGGCGATTCCGCCTTGCGCCCACCTACTCGAGCCACCGTCGCCAAGCTCAGTTTTGGTGATCAGCACAACCCGCTGTCCGGCGTCGAGGTGCCGTGCCGCAGTGATCGCGGCCGACAACCCAGCGATCCCACTGCCGACGATGATCAAGTCCGCATGATCGACTCGATCGACTGACTCAGAGCTCTTCTCAAATGCAAGCTGTTCGCGGAACAGCTGATCCAGCAAGGCCGCGGTCGGCGTCTTGCCTAGTGCAGGGTCGATCATCGGTTCAGGCCACCACCGCCGCGGTCCGACCGCGATCGACCTTGACCGCTTTGTTGGTCGGCGTCACCGCCAGCATACGTTCCACCGCTTGGCGCGCGCGATCAGCGGTGCTCGGCTCGAGCAGAACCTCGTCCTTCATCTCGATCAACGCGTCGAGAATCTTGGGCAGGGTGATGCGTTTCATGTGCGGGCACAGATTGCACGGCCTGACAAAGTCGACAGTGGGATGTTCAACGGCAACGTTGTCGCTCATCGAACACTCGGTAACCATGACCACCCGCTGAGGCTTCTTGTCACCGACATAGCCAATCATTGCTGCCGTAGAACCGACGAAGTCAGCCTCATCGAGCACATCAGGCGGGCACTCAGGATGAGCGATGATCACCAGGTTCTCATCGCCTTCGCGGTAGCGGCGCAACTCCTCCGCCGTGAAGCGCTCGTGCACTTCGCAGTGGCCCTTCCAGGTCAGAATCTCGACCTCCGTTTGGGTCGCAATCCACTTAGCCAAGTACTCATCTGGAATCGCCAGTACCCGATCCACGCCCAGCGACTCAACCACCTCAACCGCGTTGCCAGAGGTGCAACAGATATCGGACTCAGCCTTCACTTCGGCCGAGGTGTTGACGTAGGTGACGACTGGCACATCAGGGTACTTCTGGCGAAGGAGCCGAATGTCTGCGCCAGTGATTGAGTCTGCAAGTGAGCACCCGGCGCGAGCGTCAGGGATCAACACCGTCTTCGCAGGATTCATGAGTTTGGCGGTCTCAGCCATGAAGTGAACACCACATAGCACGATGACATCGGCTTCAACATCGCAGGCGAGTCGCGCGAGGGCCAGGGAGTCACCAGTGATGTCAGCGACTCCGTGGAAGATCTCTGGGGTCTGGTAGTTGTGCGCCAGAATCACCGCATTGCGCTTCTTCTTCCACTCGTTGATGGCATCGATGTACGGGGCGTGCACAGACCACTCAATGGCGGGAATCACGTCCTGGACCCGCTGCCAAATGGGATCGGTGCGGCGTTTGACCTCATCGTCAAAGATGAGATTGTGAACGGAACCGCTGGTCTGGGTATTCACCCCAACTGCGGCGGTCGAGATCGGAAGCTTGATTGAACCGTTATCGAGAGACATCGAAGTTCCCCTTTCAGAGACCTCTACGGGCGAGCACATTGCTTTATGCTCAGTTTAAGCATTACTCTGCGAAAAATTCATCCTCGGTGAGCGCTGAACTCTACCTTTGGACTAATGCTATTCCTGAGCATAAACCCTGTCAACCAACATCTTGCACAATCTGCCAAGTCTTTCGCGGAGCGTTTCAGCGCTGCCCAGGTAGGCCCACACCAGGAGCACGGCGCTCGCGCAGCACGTCCCGGCGAAACGCGTAGAGCTTGGCCGGACGGCCACCGGTCTGAGCGTTGACCCCACCAGTGAGCTCTACCAGACCACCTCGATCGATCAGTCGACGGAAATTCTGCTTGTGCAGCCTGAGCCCGGCAAGCGCCTCAACCGTGCGCTGCAGTTCAAACAACGTGAACTGCTCGGGCATCAACTCGAAGATGACCGGGCGGTACTTGATCTTGGCCCGCAGGCGTCCGAGCGCGGTCGCAAGGATGCGGCGGTGATCTGCAGCCATGGGTCGCGAACTAAAGCCACCATCCGGCCAGGACGACCCATCCGGATCAGACTCAGCAACCAATCCTGCTTCGAACAAGAGCTCGTAGCGCTCCAGGACCTTCTCCGAGTCCCACACTTCTCGATCCAAGCCGAAAGCGAATTGGGCTCGTTCTTCTCGTCGCTCCCGTTCCGCTCTTGCCCGCGGCTTCCTACACCATCGACCAATCGCGTCAAGAGCCAGCTGACGCGAGCGCGAAGGTTGCTCGCCACGTCCGTCTTCCCAAGGCAAGAAACGATAGATATCCCGCCAGTCGACGCCGTCGCCGCCCTCACTCTCCGCTTCGCGAGTCAGCGCAAGGTAAGCCACCGAGATCACTCGTTCCTCATCTTCAGACGGTGCCGCCGTCAGCAGCGGACGATCAACACGATCACGGTCCCCGAAGGTGTAGAGTTGTTCGGTGTAGCCAAGCACTAGCTCGGCCAGCTCCTGTACCCACGAGCGTAAACCCAGTTCGAGCGTGCGGTGAGCGAAGGCATCGAGGATGCCAAACGGCAGAGCCGCCTTGTCTGAGCGCCCCCATTCAGAGCGACCGACCGTGACCACACGCGGCTGCTCGTCTGTGACTGCAAGAATCGCCGCCGACAGACCGACTCTCAGCCCAACCCCATCCCCGGTCAACTCTTCGGTTCCGAGGGGTTCGCACTGATGTCGAGAGTCGGCGCGGGCAGAGGATAGTCGAACACCGAGCAAAACGCTTCAGCTACCGCATCAGAGACCCGGTCGAGTGACGGACCCTGGTCCACCAACTCCTCCATTGTGACCATCTGCACGTTGTGCAGACCGCAGGCTACGATGCCTTGAAAGTGCGCGAGATCGGTCGCCACATTGAGGGCAAATCCGTGGGTTGTCACCCAGCGCTTCAAGTGGATGCCGATCGACGCGATCTTTCGCGGCTGTTCCTCGCTGGTCCACACACCAATGCGGTCCCCTTCTCCACCCCGAGCCCCGATTCCCCACACCTTGAGCACCTGAACAATCATGGCCTGCAAGTCGCGCACGTAGCGGCGCACGTCGCGGCGATCCGGACTCAAGTTGAGGACGGGATAGCCCACCAGCTGACCGGGACCATGGTACGTCACCTGGCCACCACGATCACTCTCATGCACCTCGACACCGTTCTGCCTCAACCAGTCAGCCCCGGCAAGAATGTCTTTCTCTGCAGCATTGCGGCCAAGTGTGAACACCGGCGAATGCTCCAACAAGAAGAGTGCATCGGTTGCATCGCCACGAAGGATGGCATCGCGTCGCTCCACTTGCATCGCGAACGCATCGGCGTAACCGACCCGTCCCAGCCGGATTACTTCAAGCTCTCGACGCACTCCGACCACCTCGGTTTGAGTCGATCGATGGCTGCCGGATCCAGACGTGCTGGATCCAGTGTTGCTCGATTCAGTGGTGATTGACGCGCTGACGCTCATGGCCACATCTTAAGGCCTCAAGCACTCAGGCTCGACCTCCGCACAACGAACTATCTTCGGCCCCTTGAGCCCAATCAACCCAAGAACGGATCGAGTTCGTCCCAGGTGGAGTCGACCAGCGTGCGCTTCAGTCGATTCATGAACTTCTCAGCATCCGCACCGTCGATCAACCGATGGTCGTAGCTCAAGCAGAAGTGACACATGGTGCGAATCGCCAAACTATCGTTGCCATCAGCGTCGGTCATCACCACTGGGCGCTTCTCGATGGCACCGACACACAGGATCGCGACTTGGGGTTGGTTGATGATCGGAATGCCATAGAGGCTGCCAAAAACACCTGGATTGGTCACCGTGAACGTGCCGCGTTGCAGCTCGTCTGGGCTGAGCTTCTTGGTGCGCGCGCGATCTGCAAGATCGTTTGCGGTGCGCGCGAGGCCAACCAAGTTGAGCTGGTCAGCGTTGGGAATCACAGGAACCAGCAGTCCCCAATCGACTGCCACAGCCATGCCAAGGTTAATGTCCCGCTTGTAGACGATATCGGTACCATCTAGGGAAGCATTGAACTTCGGGTAGCTTTGCAGACCGTCAGCCACCGCCTTGAAAATGAACGGCATGTAAGTCAGCTTGGTCCCAACGCGCTCTTGGAACTTCGCCTTGGCTCGGCTACGAGCAGTCACGATGCTGCTCATGTCGATCTCGAATACCGTGGCCACGTGCGCTGAGGTCTGACGAGAGTAGAGCATGTGTGCTGCCGTCAAGCGGCGCACGCGCGACATCGACTCGATCTTGACGTTCTCACTCGCGCCGTACGCAGGCACCGAGAAGCTCAATTCATCATTGCCCCTAGAGGGCGCGCGCTCCGGTGCCTTTGGCGTAACCGGATGGCTCTCAATGGTGGTCTCGGTGGTCACTAGCGACGCGCTGTCCTTTTCCCTGGAGCTTGCAGTGCTCGCTGCGGCTTCTTGGGGTGCTGCCGGCGCCGATGCGGGTGTCGCGGACACTGGTGCAGCTTCGCTCGCGGAGGGCACAGCTCCTTGTTCCAAGTACTGGACAATGTCGCGCTTGGTCACACGACCGTGAATCCCGGTCCCTGGAACACTAGAGATATCAACACCGCGTTCCTTGGCGATCTTGCGCACGACCGGGCTGGAGCTAGTTCGAA
This sequence comes from Acidobacteriota bacterium, assembly GCA_029263415.1. Classification (GTDB taxonomy): domain Bacteria; phylum Acidobacteriota; class Thermoanaerobaculia; order Multivoradales; family Multivoraceae; genus JAJCXN01. The sequence goes on along the minus strand of JAJCXN010000001.1, from coordinate 50,689 downwards.
CACGCTCCTCGAGGGTCTGGTCGCCTGGAGCACTCGGCTCCGCTAGGGTCACGGTGGCGCCCCCGACCGCCTGAGGGCTCGCATCGCTGGCTGATGGAACCTCACCCATGGTGGACGCGGCCGGCGCTGCAGCCGGCTCAGCCGCCTCCGCTCCGATCATTCCGATCACAGTGTCCACTTCCACCGTGTCGCCTTCGGCAAACAAGACCTGCGACAGCACGCCGCTTGCCGGGCTGGGAATCTCGGCATCTACTTTGTCGGTAGAGATTTCGAGCAGCGGCTGATCGCGTTCAACCGGTTGGCCCAGCCCCACAAGCCACTTGGTGATGGTGCCTTCGGCGATGGACTCGCCCATTTGCGGCATGATGATTTCGGTCGGCATGAGTTACTGGTACTCCGATTGGCTCTCTAGTGGCAGGTTTGCGAGAGAGCAGGAACGGTTTGTGGGAAGAAGTGATCTGGGACGGACGGCCAAGACAGAAGGAGTGGAGTGTGGACGCGTCTACGCGTGGAGCGCGCGTCCCAAAGCGACTTGCGCTGCTTCCGACATGGCTTCTGAGAGCGTGGGGTGTGCGTGCATGGTTCGAAACAGCTCTTCTGTGGTCGACTCAATGCGCAGCGCCACACACGCCTCGGCAATCAGATCGGTCGCATGCGGCCCTACGATGTGCACACCAAGCAACTGATCGTAACGGGTCTCTCGAACCACTTTGACGAAACCACCGGTCTTACCCAGAATTGACGCCTTGCCCAAGGCGGAGAATGGGAACTTCCCGACTCCAACGTCATAACCACGAGCGCGAGCCTGCTCTTCGCTCAGCCCAACGCTCGCAACCTCTGGTTCACAGTAGGTGCACGACGGCACCAAGTCATAGTCGATCGGGTCGCACTCGGCTTGAGCGATTCGTTCAGCAACCAGGATGCCCTCAGCCGACGCAACGTGCGCTAGCCATGGCGTCCTGACCACGTCGCCAATGGCGTAGACGCCCGACGAAGTTGTCTCCATCCATTCATCAACGGCAACAAACCCGCCATCGTCGAGGGTGACGCCAATGGGTTCGAGACCGAGACCGCTGGTCACCGGCACCCGACCAACAGCGACCAGCAGCTGCGACGCGGTGACCGACACTGGCTCACTCCCAGCGCCCTTCTGAATGAGGACAACACGAACGCCGCCATTCTCCTCGACCACCGAGTCGAGTTGAGTGCCAACCATAACGTTGATTCCTCGTCGCTTGAACGCGCGCGCCACCTCGTCTCGAGCGTCCTGATCCTCGAGCGGCAACACGGCCGGCAACAACTCAACCAACGTCACCTGTGCGCCGAGAGACGCGTAGATCGAGGCGAATTCGCAACCGACCGCGCCGGCACCGAGCACCACCACCGACTCGGGCACCGTCTGCATCTGAAGCGCATGGTCGCTGTTGATGATGGTGGTGCCGTTGGTCTTCGCGAACGGCAGCTCGCGCGGCACCGAGCCGGTAGCAATGAGCACGTGCTCAGTGTTGAGATAGCTCTCAGCGCCATCGGGGCCAACCACGTTGACCCGTCGTTGAGCGGAGTCCAGCGTTCCTCGGCCGTGGACCGTTTCAACGCCGTTCTTCTTCAGCAGATAGGCAACACCTTTTGCATTCTTGTCGATGACGCCCTGCCGGTAGTCCAGCGCCTTGGCGCCATCGAACCGCGGCACTCCCGTGGTCTCGACACCAAAATCGGCAGCCTTGAGGACGCCTTCGAAAACCGACGCGGTGTGCAAGAGAGCCTTGGTGGGAATGCAACCGCGGTGTAAGCAAGTGCCGCCAAAGAGCGGATCCTTCTCGACCAAGGCAGTGCGCAGGCCAAGTTGAGCAGCGCGGATCGCAGCAACATAGCCGCCCGGGCCGCTGCCAATGACTACGAGATCCATGGATTGTTCTGACAAAGTCTGAGTCCTGCTGAGGTTCTTAGAAAGTGGGCGCAAAATGAGAGCGCGACCGCTGACTCTAGCATCGGCCTCGGAACACTTCGAGGCCCAGAAAACGACTATCTAAGTCCTCGATCAAAGACCGTAGCGGAAGCGTCACCGTTCCTGCTTGCATGGGACAGAATCTGCGCTTGACCGTTGATTCGCGATCATCACTTCGACGAAGAGAGCAGTGCCCCTAACACATCATGACCTTCCCACCCGACGCAACCGCCCCTCACAGCAAGAGCAGGCTCGCCATCGTCCTCACTGGCGGTGGAGCCCGGGCGGCGTATCAAGTTGGTCTGCTGCGCGGGATCGCAGCACGATGGCCCGACCTCGAAATCGAGATCCTCTCGGGCGTATCCGCTGGCGCGATTAACGTCAGCCATCTGGCGGCCCACCCCGGCGACTTCCGCGCCAACGTTGATGCTCTCACTGAGCTCTGGCTAAGCCTGACGCCGGAGAAGGTGTTCAACGTGGACGCTCTATCCTTGCTATCTCGGATGGCACGCGCGATTCTCAAATTCGGCAGCGGAGGATCGCGTCTCGCTCCTGAAACCCGCGGCATGGTCGACACCCGGCCACTCGCCGAGTTTCTACGCAACGCGCTAGGCACAGACAACGACTCACCGATTCCAGGCATCATCGCCAAGCTGCAAGGATCAACCGCTCTCGACTCCGTCGCTCTGGGAACGATCGACTGGGCGACCGGCCGAGGCCACACTTGGATCCAAGCGCGCGAGCCTGAACTCTGGCGTAGGTCTGGGCGAGAGAGCCGTCAAACTGAACTCACTCTCCAGCACGTCATGGCGTCCTCTGCGCTGCCACTGCTATTCCCCGCCGTTCAACTGGGCGATAGTTGGCATGGCGACGGTGGAGTGCGACTGATCTATCCGCTGGCGCCCGCTGTGCATTCGCAAGCCGATCGAATCCTGGCAATCAGCACCCGAACGCGACCACCAGGAGAACGAACACCCGACACGGTGGGCTATCCGCCAACCGCACAGGTGGCGGGCGTGTTGATGAATGCGATCTTTCTCGATCAGCTGGATCAAGATGCGCAGCGGCTCGAGCGCATCAACCACCTCTTGCATCGCACAGCAGCCGCGCCCGACCCTAGAGAGGGGCAGGCACGCCACGAAGCTTCCTTACGACACATCGACCTCTGTGTGGTGCGACCATCAGAGGACCTCGGCCGGCTCGCCGCCGAGTATGAGTTCAAGTTGCCGAGAGCCTTTCGCTTCGCAACGCGCGGTTTGGGGACCAAGGAAACCAAGAGCCCCGACATCCTCGCAATGCTGATGTTCCAGCCCGACTACGTTCAACGGTTGATCGAGGTCGGCGAACGCGACGCGGAATCGAACCATCAGCGGATCGCTCGCACACTCCGTCGATAGTCAGCGCACGAGGGCGTGCTTTGGGTCTCAGTGCAACTACTCTGCGATGTAACTACTGCATGATCCCAATCCCGACTAGAAGGGTTTCGGTCGCTAGGTCAGCGAGCTCCCGCAGATCAGCAGCCTCGAGCACTGGACGAGTAAGCAGTTCCGGCAATCGAGGGTGCGCAATGCCCATGAGCTGAGCGGCATCCAACACCTCGAAGGCTGCCTTGCGACGATCAACCGTGAGTTCGGCTCGCCTGCTCTGTGGCCAGAGGCGCAGCGCCGCCAGCCATCGCCCAGCCTCCACCACATCGTCTGGCAGCGAGCGACGCAAGCTGCGTAGCTGCTGGCCCACAGGATCGAGGCTACGTTCGTCCGCTCGCAGCTGCTCGACCCACTCTAGGCCTGCGCCGCGCAGATCCGTCTGTTCCAGCCACAGCAGCAACTGCTGCGTCGTCGCGCGGAGTTCAACGCTGTCTTCAACAGCGCGCTTCGCAATCTGCCACCGTACTAGCGCATCGCCCAGGCGAAGGGCGACGGCGTGATCATCGAACCGGCCTCGGCCAATCGACGTCTCATCGCTCGCGACGATGTCGAGATCGACCCGGTGAGAATGTTCAAGGAGCTCGTCGAAGAACAGAGCAGTGACCTGACTTCGTTGATCGAGCTTGGTGGTCAAGAGCGCTGCTAGCGCCAAACCCGCTATCGACAGTGCAACCAGCGGCTTGACCGCGTTGGCGAGCATCGAGATCAAGGATACATACTAGGCAACGGTGACCTCGTCGCTCAAGAAGACATCCTGGATGGCGTTCAGCAGCTCGACACCTTCGCCCATCGGCCGCTGGAATGCCTTGCGGCCTGAGATCAGTCCAGCCCCACCACCGCGCTTGTTGATCACTGCAGTGCGCACCGCTTGAGCTAGGTCACCCGCGCCCGACGAGGAACCGCCACTGTTGATCAGCCCAATGCGACCCATGTAGCAGTTAGCAACCTGCCAGCGCACCAAGTCGACCGGATGGTCGGTGGTCAGTTTGCTGTAAACGTCATCGTGAGTCTTGCCGAAATCGACGGCGGGATAGCCGCCATTATTGGTCGCCTGCTTCTGTTTGATGATGTCGGCCTCAATGGTCACGCCCAGGTGATTGGCTTGCCCAGTGAGATCGGCTGAAGCGTGGTAGTCCTCGCCACCGACCTTGAATTCAGAGTTACGCAGGTAGCACCACAGAATCGTCCCCATGCCCAGTTCGTGAGCGCGGTAGAAGGCCTCCGCGATCTCGACCAGCATCTCGTCACAGTTCTCAGCGCCAAAATAGATGGTCGCGCCGATGGCGCAGGCACCAAGGTCCCAGGCTTGCTCAACTTGAGAGAACATCACCTGCTTGAAACGATTTGGGTAGGTCAGCATCTCGTTGTGGTTCACCTTGACGATGAACGGAATGCGATGGGCGTACCGGCGCGACACCGAGCCCAGGACACCTAAGGTTGAAGCAACGCCGTTGCAGCCACCCTCAATCGCAAGCTCAACGATGTTTGCCGGATCCATATACATCGGGTTCGGTGCGAACGAAGCCGCAGCCGAGTGCTCGATTCCTTGATCGACCGGCAGTATTGAGTAGTAGCCGGTGTTGCCTAAGCGGCCGTGCCCTGCCAATCGACCCAAGCTCACCAGGGTCTGCGGATTGCGATCCGATAGCCCGAACGAGCGATCGACGTGATCTGCGCCCGGAAGCGTCAGCTGGTCTTTGGGAATGCCCGTGCAAGTGTGGTCGAGAAGGCTCGAGGCCTCGTCGCCGAGATAGTTCTGGATGGTGCCGAGATCAGACATCCGTAGGGACTCCTGGTTGAACCCGTGCGCTGGGGCAACAGGTCTTGAGCTAAGAGCGAACTCCTACGAGTTCGTGCGAATTGGCGCAGATTGTACCTGCCCCAGCAGCTGTTTGTAGCCGCGCCTAAGCAGCGGCCTGTGCCCCGCGCGGCGGAGCTTGAACCATCGTCTGTGCACCACCGGCTTCAAAGCGCTGGTCAAGTGGCGAGTACGGCCACCAAAGCCTCTAAGACTTCAAGCGACGGCCCCCAGAGCTGGTGGTCGTCAATGGTGATCACGTCGACCTCCACCGGCCCGCCCGGCAACTCCATCAACTGACGTCGGTTCTGCTGAGGCTCTAGCAGGCTCATGATGTGCAAAGGAAACAAGGCTAGTCCACCCTCGGTGGTCACGCTCAGGGTTCGGCCGGCCATCTCGGGACGGGGAATTGCCACCACCAACGGCAGAACTCGTAAGCCTCCGAGTGTCCGTAGCTCGGGCAACTCGCCAATCTGGAGACCATGATTAACATCGATCCCCAAGACCTCGTCGATCAACGCAGCGGCGGCCGGCCACGCCGGCTCATCGACGCCCAAACTCGCGGCCGGGAAACTGGTGCGCGCGAGAGCACCCTCATCGGTCACTGTGTCTTCACCCAGAACAGTCCAAAGACCACCAGCGTCGACGAACAACGGAACCAGAAAAACGATCCGGTCGTCCCGCTCGGGCAGGCGCGCCTTCGTCCCCTCGAGTCGAGCGCGCAGGTCAAGGATCCAACTCGGCGGATGGCTGGCACCTGAGCCGCCGTTGTCCGAACTTGAACCGTCGGGATGGCCGTTGAGAGAATCGCTGTCGTGGCGGGTCACAGGAGTTTCCAAAGAGTGTTGTCGGATGCTGCAAAGCTGAGAGCAGTTGTCGGATGATATCGCCGGAAGCGCTGCTGAGGTCAGGCGAAGTGTCTGTGGTAGCGAGCGCCGCGACACCTGGAGAAACCGCGACCGCCAACCACATATGGTTCGATCTCCAGGTCGGTCGAGACCAGCGGCCGGCGCAGCGTGCAGGTCATTGTGCAACTCTCGCCAGGCTCAAGGTCGCGTAGCAATGCAAGCCACGGCCTTCCCTCGAGGAAGTCGCAAACGCTGCCATCCCGCAGACCGAGCAACCGTACTTCGAGCATGACGCCGCCTGCACCCTGCTTGGCGGCGAGGAACCGAGCGAACGACTGGTTTTCCAACTCGATCTCAATGGTCCGCAGCTCACCTGGCAGCCAGCCGTCGACTCCACTCACCTTCAATGAACTTTCCAGACGGCCCCAGGTCAGGGTCGACGGTCGCCTGGGCTCATCACTGTGGGAGCCCAGCGCAAGCGACTCACCCAGGACCCCGGGATCCGCCAATGCCTGAAGTGCTGCTGCGAAAGCTGCAGCCGCCTTGTGCGGCCTGTGTTCACCCAGAACAAAGTCTCGTGCCGCTGAACCCATAACGCGCACTCGGTCGCGATCGGCAACTAGTCGACGCAGTTCGGTTGCCAGGCAGAGCACCTCCTGGCTCTCCGGCGATGGATCCTGAGGGTCGTCACCTAGTGGCAAGCGCACCACAAGGTCGTGAGAGAAGTCGCGAAACTGAGCGTAGTCCGACACAATCGCCCCGCGGCCGAGTGCTAGAACCCGGAGCAGGGAAGCCGAGGTCTCGCCCGCGGTCGGATAACGCAGGTTGACACTCAGATCGCACGCTCGGATGGCGGCGGAGAATAGCTCGCCGGGCAAGAAGCCCACCAGGTGCACCCGTTCCGAGACACCCAAATCGTCGGCCATAGCGACGAGATCCACTCCCACGCTGACTTCACCTCCGACGACCAGGTGAAGCTGCTCAAGACCTGGCTGTGCCAACGCGCGGATCGCCGTTGAGGTGCGTTTGATCGGGGTTTGAAAGCCGAACGAACCAAGGACGAAGGCTCCCTTTGGAACCCCCCATGAACTGAGCAAAGACGAGGCGCGATCCTCTAGCTCCGCGGTCAACTCCGGGACCGGCATGACCATCGGCACCCGCACAATCGGCCGGGTGATCCCTTCTGACAGGAGGAAACGCCGCGCCCATTCACTATGCACCACCACGCCGAGTTGACACTCAAGGAGCGTTCGATGTGCCGGCAACGCGAACAACCCAGCTCGCCCGAAGCCCGACCATCTCGGTGGCAGGGCCACTGCCGCGCCAACCCAGCCATGGTCTGCGGTGAGCTCGCCGATGTAGGCATCAACGCCGCCGGTCTTAGCGAGTGTCCGGTCCTGCAGGAGGTGGTGCAAGAACACATCGTGCAGAACCACTATGCCGGGACGCTCCAAGGCCGCGTTGTAAATCGGCTCGTGGTAGGTGTTGTTGCCCATGTGGTACACCGGGACGTGGCCCTCACTACCGATCTGATCGAAAGCAACGCGCTGCCACTCGCTCAGAACGTCATCGTCACAGGGCTGCTCGGGCACCGAAGCAATGCGCAGCCTCACTCCGGGTTCCTCGAGCGCCTGCAACGCTTGGAGCAGATCGACGCTGTAGTCGGCGATGCCCGATCTCACCGGAGGCAGTGGCGAGACATAGTCGATACTCAGCGGACTCAAGCGGGGGCTAGCGTCGGTCCCAGGCTCGAGCCCGGCTGTCTCGACACGGGGATCAGCCATCTGCGCCTGCGGTGCTAAGTTGGCTCTTGAGGTAGGCCTCGATGAACGGCTTCAACTCGCCATCCAGCACTCGGTCCGCGTCGCCCACCTCGAAGTCGGTTCGGTGATCTTTCACCATGCGATAAGGATGCAAGACATAACTGCGGATCTGGCTCCCAAACCCGATCTCCATCTTCTCGCCTTCGAGCCTGTCCTTTTCGTCTGCGCGCGCCTTCATTTCGCGATCGTACAGACGAGCCCGCAGGATCTTCATCGCCGTTGCTTTGTTCTTGTGTTGACTCCGCTCGTTCTGGCAGCTCGCAACCACGCCGGTCGGCAGGTGGGTGATGCGCACTGCGGAATCGGTGACATTGACGTGTTGACCGCCGGCGCCTGAGGAGCGATAGGTGTCGATACGCAGCTCCTTCTCGTCAATGTCAATGACCACGTCGTCATCAACTTCAGGCACCACGCTCATCGACGCAAATGACGTGTGGCGCCGCTTGGCAGCGTCAAAAGGCGATATACGTACCAGCCGATGCACACCGCTCTCGCCCTTCATGTAGCCATAGGCGTACTCGCCGCGAACCGCGATCGTGGCCGACTTCAAACCCGCCTCTTCACCTGACTGGTGCTCTAGGATCTCCACTTCGAATTTGCTCTGTTCGGCGAAACGCAAATACATGCGCAAGAGCATCTCCGCCCAGTCCTGCGACTCGGTGCCGCCGGCACCAGGATGAATCGAAAAGATGGCGTTGTTGGCGTCGTTCTCGCCGGACAGCTTGAGTTCGAGATCAAGCGTCGCAAGCGCCGCATCCACCCGCGTGATCAGCGCCGCCACCTCGCCATCGGCTTCACCCTCGGCGAGCAGTTCGCGCCACGCCTCAATCTCAGTGGCGTCCTCATCGAGCTGGTCGACGGTTTCGAGTCGGCGCTCGAGCGCCCGTCGTCGTTGCACGAGAGGAGCGCCCACTTCGGGATTATCCCAGAAACCCGGCTGCTGCATTTCGTGATCGATGGAGCCTAGGTCTTCCTTCAGTTGGGCCTCGTCAAAGATACCCCCTGAGCACTTCGAGCCGCTGCCCTAGTCGCTCGAGGACCGAACTCGTTTCACTGTTGGTCGCTGTCTGATCGGTCACTATTGTGGTCTCGTTGGCATTGCTTTGGAGCGCCATCGCTGGTGCACTAGGCCTGACCCAAAGAGTAGCAGCGCGAGCACATCAGCAAGCCAGGGATAGCGCGTGTAGATCGTGGTCGGCAGGCCTGGGTCTGCAACTCGGTGTCCGAGATCGCGGATTAGATCGACTTCAAGAGTGCCCACGACCCCCACAGGGAGACTCTTAACAACCCGGCCGCTTGTGTCGATCGCAGCCGAAGTTCCGGTGACCGCGGCGAACACCATGGGCCGCTGGTTCTCTGCAGCTCTAAAGCGCGCGGAGACCAGATGCTGGTGGGGCGCGCGTGTGTTCCCGAACCAGGCGTCATTGGTCAAGGTCAGAAGCGCCGTGGCGCCGTCGCGAACGCGCTCTGCAACTTCCTTGGGAAAGAGCACTTCGAAGCAAATTGACACTCCCAGGACGGCATCTCGCCAACGCAACAGCGAGAACTGCTCGCCGCGCTCAAACTCACCAACGTTGCGTGCGAGCTGACCAACGAAGGGTAGTAGTTCCTTGAGCGGAATGAATTCCCCATAAGGAACCAGGTGGATCTTGTCGTAGCTCTGGAGCATCAGCTCTGAGCTTGCATCAGGCGATAACGTGGCCAACATCGCAGTGTTGGTGTATCCAATCGAGCGATCAGGCTTCTCCACTCGGACAGCACTGTTGAACAACAGTGCGCACCGCGTTCCAACTGCCGAGAGAACGTCGCGGCGAAGCGATGCCTGCTGCCAGGAAAAGGGGTACGCCGCGCTCTCTGGCCACACGATTAGTTCATCCAGTGCACCACATTCGGACAAGCGCAACAGGCGCTGGTAGTTCTCAACCACCTCCGTAGCTGGCGGTGCGATCGGCACGTTGGGTTGGACGATGCGCACGGGCAAAGAGTCCGCACCTAGCGCCGAGTCTCTCGCCTCGAGGATCGAGTCCTGCTTGCTTTCGGCGCCACCGAGGAACGCCACGCCTAAGACCAAACACGTGCCAGCAACCACTGTTACAAGCAGCGCCCGGCTGCGCTGGCGACCGCCTACTTCGTCGACCACCGTTTGAGCGACCACCGCATTAACCAACAGCACCAGCAACGACAAGCCTCTCGACCCAAGCCAAGGCGCGGCATCCAGAGCGCCTGGGACGCGTACCAACGACTCACCCAAGGGCGACCACGGAAACCCGGTGAACACCCACTCGCGCGCAATCTCGAGCACAACCCACACTCCAGCAAGTGCACCGGCCTGCATCAACCGGTTCCAGAACCCGACCTCGCGCGCTCGACCGCGAAGCAGAGTTCCCAACGTCACGAACCCTACCCAGTAGAGCCCCATATAGAGCGCGAGTAGAGTCAAAAGCGCTGCGCCGACCCACCGTGGCAAGCCGCCATGAAGGCCAATGGTATGTGCGATCCACGAGACATTGACGATCCAAAAGACGGTCCCGCAAGCCCAGGCTGCAAGCAAGCGTCGGCGCAAAGACCAACGGCTATGAACAGCCAGCCACACTAGTGGTGCCCAGCTGATCCAGGGAAGCCAGACCGAAGGCACCACGTCAAAACACAGCGTTTGCAGCAGGCCAACGCATGCGAACAAACCAACCGTCTGAGCCAACTCACCCCAAAAGGGTCGCTTGCGACCGCCCTCAGGCGAACTCAACTGCGCGGGGTGATCCAGGTATTGAGCCGGAACTGTCTCTTGATCTTCTGCGCAGCATCTTCGGCCTGCGTCTGGTCAGAATAGGGGCCGACTCGTACGCGGTACATCGTCCGTCCTTCGACCAGCGCCGAAGATAGGAAGGCACGATACCCCGAGCCCCTGAGTTGATCAGCTGTCTTACCGGCCTGCTCTTGATCAGAGCTCGACAGCACCTGAATCACCAGTTCCTGCCCAACCGGGAATGGGTCAGTGGCCTGTTGACTAGGTTCCGGAGTCGTCTTGCGCTCTGTTTCTACAAGCGCGGAAGGTTCCCGTTCCACGAGAGCAGGCGTCACCGCCTGACGGAATGGCTGCGGCGCCTCCGCTTCGGGCTCACCAGCGGTAGCAATCTCAACTGGCGTCACAGTGCGGGCGATCGGCTCGACGGCAGGCTCCTTGGCCTGGTTGGCGATGGTCGGAGCCTGAGTGCTACCAGCGCCCTCTTGAGCGGCGGAGGCAGAGTCCCCGTCGCTCCCCGCGCGACGAAAGAACTGAAATTCACTGCCCGCTGATTCGTCGGTGCTCTCAGGCTCGGTTGTCACGGCAACTAGAGTGCCAAGATCCTCCGGGCTGCCGGCTTCACGTGCGACCCACATCCCGGCGACAAAGGAACCGAGAAGGCACAGCAACAGGACCGCCAATGCTGACAGCACCTGGTTATTGGTCAAGGCGATTTCGTAGTAGCTACGTTCGTAAGAATCATTCATCGTTTTGGGATTTGGGTGGCGTAACTGAGAGAGACCTATTCGCCCTTGAGACAACAGGTCGAAGGTTTGGCTATTCCGAAGAGTCCGTGTCCGAGACACCCATCCTGGCAGCGGGCGGAGCCGCTTGCTCGCTCGGTGCCGGTGCCGGGGTCGGGGTCGGCATGAACGCACGGAATAGTTCAAGGGGCAGCGGGAAGAGAATCGTGGAATTCCGCTCAGTGGCGATGTCAGCAAGTGTTTGCAGATATCGCAGCTGAAGCGTAGTTGGGTTGGCGCTCATCGCTGTGGCAGCCTCAGAAAGTGCCGATGAGGCCTGCAACTCGCCACTGGCATGGATGACCTTCGCTCGCTTCTCGCGCTCGGCTTCGGCCTGCTTGGCCATCGCGCGCTGCATTTCCTGCGGGAGATCAACATGCTTGACCTCAACCAGAGAAACCTTCACGCCCCAAGGATCCGTTTGCTTGTCGATGATGGTCTGCAGTTGCTCGTTGAGCTTGTCGCGTTCCGACAGCAGTTCGTCGAGCTCCGTTTGACCTAACACCGAACGCAACGTAGTTTGAGCAAGTTGACTGGTCGCGTACAAGAAGTTCTCGACCTCCACAATCGCCTTGATCGGCGCAACGACCCGGAAGTACACCACCGCGTTGACCTTCACGGAGACGTTGTCACGGGTAATGATGTCTTGCGCAGGCACATCCAGCACAACGGTTCGTAGCGACACCTTCACCATCCGATCGAATGGCCAAGCCACCAGCACCAGACCGGGCCCCTTCGGTTCCGGCAACAGTCGACCCAATCGAAACACGACGCCGCGCTCGTACTCCGCGAGGACATTAATCCAACGGACGACGAGGATCGCCGCGGCCATCACTGCGAATGCGATTCCGCCCAACATCTGATTCTCCTTGGCAGACTCTTGCGGTCGAGAACCCCCGCCCAAAGGGAACTCTAAACCACCATGTTTGAACAGTTTATCGGCAATTACTCATTGCTGCTGACCACTAGGCAGCAGCAACTTGGCTCATCTCAAACATTCTGGTGAGGTCGGACCTCAAGCGTGAGTCCGTCGACCCGAACCACTTCGATTGTTTCCCCCACCCCAATCTCGACATCGCTAGTCGCGTTCCAGAGCTCACCGTGCAAGAAGGCCTTGCCCACGGTAGTAGGCCCGATCGTCGACCGCACGGTACCGGTCTCGTGCTTCATTCCTTCCATGCCGGTCGCGACTCGAGAACCTCGGCTCTTCACTACCAGCACTGAAACCGTGCCGGCCACCAGTAGCGCGACCACGGCGAGTGCGATCACCAGGTTGGTGCTGACTCGCACCGCCGGATCCGCGCTGCTGAACAGCATCAGCGACCCGAGGACCAGGCTGGTAACCCCGCCTAAGGTGAACAGGCCAAAACTGGGCACTTTGAGCTCTGCTAGAAAGAAGAAGCCGGAAAGCCCAAGCAAGGCGAGTCCCGCATAGTTCACCGGCAGAACGGACGTTCCATAGAGACCTACAACAAAGCAAATGGCGCCGAGCACGCCGGGAAAGCTCGCCCCAGGGTTCGAGAATTCGAAGTAGAGGCCCAGGCCACCCAGACTCAGCAGCATGTAGGCGATGTTCGGATCCGCGATCGCTGAGCGCGCGCGTTGAAACGGCGTCATCTCCACCCGTTCGACACGGGCTCTCGCCAATTCGAGCACAATCGAGTCTTCGCCCTCGCCAATCACGGTGCCGTCGATCCGCTCAATTAACTGGCCCAACTCCTCTGCAATATGGTCAACCAGACCAAGTTCGAGCGCCTCGCTCGCTGAGAACGACCTACTGTCAATCACGGCCTCTTCGGCCAAGGTCTCATCGCGACCGCGCGCCTTCGCCAGCGAACGAATCATGGCCGCTGTGTCCTGCTCCACCTTGTTGCCCATGTCTCCAGGAATGTCCTCGCCACTGCCGCCCACCGGATGAGCTGCCCCGGTGTTGGTTCCTGGGGCCATTGCCGCGATGTCTGCCGCCATTAAAACAAAGAACCCGGCCGAGGCCGCATGTACACCTTGGGGATAGACGAACACGACGATTGGAGTTTGAGCTTCCAACATCGCCGATGTGATCTGGCGAGTCGACGTGAGCACGCCTCCCGGAGTACTGAGTTCAATCACAACCAACGCATCCTCGCGCTGATCGGCAGCTTCAAACTGCTCGATCAAGAACTCAGCGACGACCGGCTGAATGATGCTCTCAATCTGAAGCACCGTCACCCGAGGCGTTCCTGCGATGAACGCCTGCTCCGCGTCAGAACGTCCGTTGGCCGCAACAGCCACCAACATTGCTAGAGCCATGTAAAGCAGCGTCTGCCTGAGCTGGAGCATCGTTCGTTCGAACCTCCGTCGCTATTTCCAACTCGACGGGTCGATCGGCGTCGAACTCTCGAACGCACTCTGCGGCACGGTCTCATATACATTGATGTCTTCGAGCTGCGAGCGGCCGCGATCGCCTGAGAGCATCACATTGCCCTGCCTTTGCCACTTGGCCCACGGGGTAGTAAACCGGGCCTCCTCATCCGCCGCTGAACTGAAGAAGGACCACTGCTCGACGAGACCGGTGTCTTGCGCTACAAACACGTGGTACTTGTTCTGCGGAGTGACTCCCACGCCCTCGAAGGTCAGCATCAACACATCCGCCGAGCGCCCGTCTTCCATGGCGTCCTCGCCCACGTAGCGCAGGGTCACGCCCGAATCCTTGAGCTTGTATGGCATCAGTAACCAGTAGGAATCGTTGATCCACGCGTTGTAGCCGTCCTTTAGAGCCTTTGCCAAATCATCGCCCAAGAGTGGTTCGTCGGCCTTGAAGGCCTCGCCTTCTTGAGTGTTGATGTTCATCAATACCAATAGGTCGCCCTGCTGAAACCGCACGGCGCCCGTCCACTTGTCCCAAAGGTGGGTGCGGCGACCGAAGAAGTTCCAAGACAAATAGCGCGTCTTGTCCCAAGCCTCGCGGCCACCCATCTTTTCCATAACGGAATCCGCGACCTCGATGGCCTTCGCATCGGATCCGTCGAGATTGAAGCCTTCGGCCGCAGGATTGTGGTGCTCACCCAGGGCAACGCACGGAATCGCCAACGCCAGTACCAGCACCAGACCGGTCAAGCTGCGTGCGAACTGGGGCGACTGCGACGGAGTCGAAAACTGCAACATGAGAGGCTCCTGAGAAAGTGCGGTCCACATTCGCCCAAAAGGTCCGAACGCCGCAGGTGGCACGGGCGGATGTCCAACCGCGCTCACAAAAAGAGCGGTCACGCCGACCATCATTGGAGCAGCGTCCGTAGACGCCACCGCGAGTCGACAATTCTATCGCGAGAGCATCGCTCGATCGCTGACTTAGCGCCACAATCGGCGGCTACAAAGGCGGCGGCCCTTCTGTAGGCCCACTTTCACGGCAGAGCGAGGTATCACGCAAAGACATCCTCTCAATGAAGAGGCCTTTGTAAAGAAGCGAATCGAGAAGCTGGTCGGGGCGAGAGGATTCGAACCTCCGGCCTCACGGACCCGAACCGTGCGCTCTACCAGGCTGAGCTACGCCCCGGCTTCTCTACTGCTTCATGCTCACACAGTGCCTGAAACTGTGTAGCTCCTGCCCTGCAGTTCGAACGCCGCTCGTTCGATTCGACTACGCCGATCATCTCGAAACTGATCCGCCCGGCGAGTCTGCTGTCGGTGAGGTCGGGACCTCTGCGGGACGCGGAAGGATAAAACGCCGCTTGCTGGGGGTCAAGGCCAAAGGCGGTTTCGCCCGCTAGAAGTTGCCCGCCAGAAGTCGTGCGCGATCGTCACGAAACCGCAAACAGCACCACGGTGACGTTGTCTAGTCCGCCGAGACGGTTCGCTTCGCTCACCAGCGTCCTCGAGATCTCTTCTAGATCTGAACTCTGTCGCAATACGTCGGCGATCTCGGGGTCGTCCAGCATGCTGGTCAGGCCATCCGAGCAAATCAAGTAGGTATCGCCGCTCGCAAGGTCAACCTGTTGCAGATCGACCACGACTTCCTTTTCGCTTCCAAGTGCGCGGGTGACCACATTCTTGAGCGGGTGGTGCCGCGCCTGTTCTTCAGAGAGATAGCCCGCCAGCACTTGCTCGTGCACCCAAGTGTGATCTTGGGTGAGCAACCCGAGTTGGTTGTCACGCCAACGGTAAGCGCGGCTATCTCCAACATGAGCCAAAGCCGCCCGCTTGCCGCAGACCTGCATACCGACAACCGTGGTACCCATCCCTTGCAGGGATGCGTCGCGCACGATCGCTCGCAGAACCTCTTCGTGGGCACTTCGCACTGCTTCCTCCAAGCGCGCGCCAAAAGCTCCGTCACAATCGGCTCCCTCCGCAATGATGAAATCGCAGATCGAGTCAACAGCTATCCGCGAGGCAACCTCGCCGTGACTATGACCGCCCATGCCGTCAGCCACCACGTAAAGATTGTGGTCACGATTTATCTCGTAACAATCCTCGTTGTGTTTACGCGCCAACCCGACATCCGTCAGGCCAGCGACGCTCAGCTCCATACCCATGGACTATGAAGTTCCTTCAATACACATTTGAATTCATTGGAGCTCTATCGGTTCTTTTGCAGGCGCGCGAGCGCGTCGGTGACTTCTTGATCTTCACTCAACCAGCGCAGAGCGGACCGATAGTATCGCTCGGCGCGCAGCGGCATCCCGCCTTCCGAGAAGAGTCGACCGGCAAGCTTCAGATACGACCCGTTCATTCTATCCAGCTCACACGCCCGCGCGATAGCCGACAACGATTGGGATCTGAGAGACTCAACTCGACCGCTCGCCAGAGCAAGATTGAACCACGCCGTAGCGCTGTCTGGATCGGCTTGAGTCGCCCGACTAAACTCAGCAGCAGCGGCGCTGAACTCGCCTTCTCGGTAGGACTTACCACCGCGTTGCAAGAACACCTTTGCCATTTGCCGAGGATCACCGGCCGAACGGGATGGCATGGGGTTGGCCAGCGCCTGATCATGCAAGCGTCGTCGCTCGCCATCGGTTAGGACGTTGAACGCTTCGGTGATCGCCTGGAAGTCGCTTTCCGCCTTCGCCTTGGCTTCTCCAGGGAAGAGATCAGGATGCCGGCTGCGGGCCAGTTCCAGAAAGCGAGCGCGAATCTGCTGAACGCTCGACGACGGCGCAATGTTGAGGATTGAGTAGTAATCAGTGGCCATTGTCACATTGGGGTTGAGAGGTACGCGCTGTGTCGAACTTGGCGCGCTGGATGCGGTCCTTGTGAAGAGTATAGGCCTTTGTGTAGAACAAGACGTTGCCAACGCTACTGCGGCTCAGGCGGCGGCGCAACGGGTAGCGAACACCGATTTCGCGTGATCCGACGTGGCGTGAACCATCTCGAGGTTCGAGAATCCCTACTGGGAAGGCCACGGCGTACCGGACCCGGGGGCTGTGAGAGACCCTGGGGTCATGGGCAGAGAGCCGAGGCAAAGACGGAACTGAGGGCCCAGGGGACGCTAACGACTCCGGGCGATGTGGAACCGGACAGCCATTTGTCGAACGGCCTCCGACACATTGCGATCATTGCGCAGAGTGCTGAGATCGCGAACCGACAGTCGCGGCAGCAGCTTGACGGCCGTCGCCACCGGCGCTCGAGGGTTCTTGACCAGCGCTTTAGCGATCTTGTACTTGCCAACAAAATCGCGCCGACTCGCAATTTCAATCAAGACCTCCGGACAAACGTTGCGATTGCTCGCCACCATCTCCGCCTCACCTTCGCTGAAGGCACTTCCCTTGATCACTCCTACAGCGATCAACGGGTTGGAATCTTTGATCAGAATTCCTCGAAGAGTCCGACCCGCACCTCGAATCAACTTGATTCGGACCGGTAGCGGCAACATGCGCACTTGACCTTCGCTGAGGCCGGTCTTCTCGTCGTAGTCGCCCTCAGGTTCTACTGCCGTCAAGACTTCCGCGATCGCCTCTGCGACTTCCTCCTTCTCCTCCTCGGTGAGCTCGCCTTCGGGCAGCTCCTCGATGCTCAGCTCTTCGGGCGGCGCTTCCGGCTCGGGCGCGAGCAGGTGGCGGTTGTACTCCGAAATCAGTCGACGGGAGTAGCTGGAGAGCCGCTCGTTGGTTGCCAAACTCTCGAGAATCTCCGGATTCTCGGTGATCAGGTCCTGGCGAAGCAGCAACACTTCTTGCGCCCGCTCGTCGAGCGTCGGCGCTGCTGAAGTAAGTGCTGCAGCGCTCACACCGCGGCGCTGAATAGCAGCTTCGACCAAGGCAGGGTTGGTCTCCGGTCGCAAGAAGAAACTCAAGGTGTCCGGTTCCGCATCCTGCCGGACGTGCTCGACTAGGTACGAGAGGTTCAACTCCGCGAGGGACTCGCGAGCGATGGTGACGACTTCGCCATCCGATTCCCCCCGCATGGCGAGCCGCACCTGCAGACCCACCACCTGCTCTTGCGGGAGCGGCAGAACGCCCTCTGCCGCCAAGCGTTCAAGCTGCGGGTTGGCGCCACCTAGCACACGCTGAATCAGGTCTTCGCCAGAGCCGTTCTCAGCGGTCACGAGCGTGATCCTTCAGTAGTGAAACCATCAAACGCTCAGGCGTCACGCTCCCAGACCTCGAGCACTAGATCGAAGAACCCGATGCGTCGGGAAGTTCGATGCCAAGTGCACTGAGCGACTCTCGATTAAGAACGAACTCTTCCTTGTCGCCAACGCCGATTGCAACCGGTTGCTCATTCACCTCAAGCGTGACGCCAGCAACATTGCCTAGAGTGATCCGAACTTCGCCCTGTGCAGAGCTTCTTAGTGACTCGCCCTGGACCCGCAACTCACTCACTTGTCGTTCGCCGTCAACCACGACATCGACCCATGAGTTCTGCCTGAAGTCCAAAGTCATGCGGATCGGATCGACGGCCTCGGGCTCTACCATCTCGACCAAATCGCCAACCGATTCGATGGTAGGCGGAACGATCTCGGGCACGGCCACGTTCTTAGGGGTCCTCAACGAGAACCAATAGAAGGCCAACAGCACGAGCAAGAGAACAGCCAGCACGCCAATCACCGGCCACACGCTGGACCGACGCTCTTGCGAGATGATCAATCTTCCATCTTCCTCTTCAGGCTCTTCGTCCGGAACGGCAGAGATGTAGTAGTTGACGACCTCGTCCGGGTCTAGACCCACGAACCGAGCGTACTCGCGCAAGAATCCGCGAGCAAACACCGGAGCAGGAAGAATCTCAAAGCGATCTTGCTCCAACGCCTCCAGGTAGCGAAAAGAGATCTTGCTCTCATCAGAGATCTCGCGGAGAGTGATCTCTCGCACCTCTCTCTGGCGCCTGAGCCAAGCTCCAAACGAGCCAGCGTTTGGGTCATTATCCCAGGGGCGGTTTTCTTCGGACACAAAGCCTCCAGCTCGGCCGCGTACCCTCTCGGACTCGGTGACGAGCCTAGAACCAGACGACCTATTATTGTGTGGCCAACAATAACCGGAAACGTCGGCCTTCTGCCGCTCTAGTAGCTCTCCTCTACTGGTGTTCTCCCAACAGGACGCGGCATCGCTTCCGAATCGGTTCTTTGACCCTAGGATCTTTGGTCAGCGTGCGTAGATCGGCCTTGCTCAAGGAGGCGACCATGTGGATCGCTAGATCGACCGGCGTCTTGGGATTGCGCACGAGCCCGTAGCGAATCGTCGGTCGGCTTCCCCACCGCCGATCACGCGCCAGAAGCCCGAGCGTGACGGGGTGCCCCGAACTACCCACAACCAATGGCATCAGATCACCCTCGGTGAGGCGCGGATTCTCGAGCAAACTCCTGAACACCCGCTCCCGGCCATCTTTGCGAAGCTCGGCAACGATCGGGCGGCTAGCGATACGCGCTAGAGCGATGCGCTCGCCGAGTGCGAGCTTGGGCAAACGCATGAGCAAGGTCTGATCAGCCTGCCGCCTGACCTGCGGTCGGATCGACACGTCCAGCCCCACCATTGCGAGATCTCGCCAAAAGAGACCCTGAACCATCGCCATCGCCTGAGCGAGCGGCACCAACCGATGCTTGGCCAGATCCAGACGCCAGCGGTAGCTCGACTGGAGCGGCCGGATTTCAAGCAGCTGTGCCAGAACCTCTGCAGTCAAGTATGGATTGCGCAGCACCGCTCGGGCCGCTTCGACTTTGAACGCATCGCCCAGCCGAACCAACCCTCCAGTCACTTCTTCCATGCCAGCCTGTTGCCAGAAGCCCGACGCGATGCCGGGATCGCGACCGTCGGCGGTCGATTCTCGTTCTTGATCATCGTCTGTCATCGATCTCATCCATTCCGATCCTAAGGGTCTTCAGGCACCGCGAGCCACCGCCAGACTCGAAAGAAAGGCCACCGATACGCGGAATCACACCCGCGAAGCCCAGCTGTTTGATAGCTTCCCCGACTGGCCACAGTATGCCGACCGCGGTCCCACGACCATCTCCTTGCATCGACTCACAGTCCGTCTCCTCGGATTTGCCGGATACCCAAATGGCTCTACCTCAAAAGCTCACTGACGCACTCGCCGCTAAGAACTTTCAGGAGGTCGAGAGCGAGTGGCTTTCGGCCGCTGACCAATCTCCACAAGAGATCGAAGGCTTTATCAGGGCGGCTGAGACCCTAGACCGCCTCGGCCAAGCCGACAAGGCGCGGAGCCTACTGTCGCTACTCGATGACCAGCTCAAGGAGAAAGGACTCTACGATCTGCGGCTCGACCTGCTCCGAGGAGCAGGCAAGCGGTGGGTCAAGGCCGGCACGATGTTCGAGACCGTGCTCTCAACCATCGACCTTCTCTACGCAGATCGCAAAGAGCAACTCGAAATCTTGCTACCTGCCGTCGGACTAGACGGCGAGCGCGACGAAACCCCCAAGCTGTGGGACAAAGTCGAGCGACTTCGCAGCCTGTTGATCTTCGAGACCGGCACAATCGTGGCGATGAAGGGAAAAGGGGTCGGTGTGGTCACCGATGTCAATCTTGCCCTGCAATCGCTCAAGATCGATTTTGAGCGACAGAAGGGCGTCTCCGTCGGCTTCCGCGCGACCAGTAAGATGCTCGAAGTGCTTCCCGACGGACATGTCCTCAAGCGAAAGCACGAAGATGCCGAGTCGCTCACGGGCCTCAAACCCTCTCTCCTACTGCGTGAGGTCTTACAAAGCTACGACCGGCCGCTGACCGGAGCAGACGTCAAGGAAGTGGTAGCCGGCGTTGTACCCACCGCAAAGTGGACGAGCTGGTGGACTTCAGCACGCAAGCACCCACAGGTCCTGGCCTCCGGCAAAGGCAAACAAACCTACGTCTGGGCCGCCACCGGCGAAGACGCCGCGGACGCCATCTGGGACGCGTTCGAGGCCGCAGATCTCGCTGGTCGCCTAGATCACCTGCGCAGAGCCGCCAACCAAGACCTCGACCTGCTCCGCCGCATGGTCGGCTTGCTCAGTGAAGAGGGCCGACACATGCTGTCTTCGGTGTCCCCTCAGCTGCCGATCGGTTTGGTGGTTTGGGCCGCGTCCGAGAAGTACCTGGATGAAGATTCGGATTTCAGCCCCAAGACCGCTATCTCTGAGGTGGTTGACCTGCAACCGGTGTTGGTCAAAACCGATGCTCCACGCGCGCGCGACCGGGTCTACGAAATCATCCGGGAAGTTCGCACTGATTGGCTGGAGATCTTCACCCAGCGTTTCGCCCACGAGACAGACGCCCGATGTTTGAAGCTGCTAGCAAGCCACATCTTCGAACACTCAGATGAAGCGCGCCATACCGCTATCGACAGAGTCTTGGCTCAGCCCAGCAAGACACCGGCTGCCTTCAGTTGGCTAGCCGACCAAGCCTCCGATGACGAAGCGATCCGTGAATACCGACCACTTCGCCTGCTCAAGCAGCTGCTAGTTGCGCTGGGTGACGAGTCTTTTTCTGAGTACCGGAGCAAGCTCTCGCCGCTATCGGAATCAGGCGGCACGGTGCCCAAGATCCTCTCAGCTCTAGATGTTAAAGACATGCGAGAGGCGAAATCCGCGATTGAGCGAGCGCGCGGCCTTGAGGACTATCAGCGTGAACCGCTGATCACCACCGTACACCTGCGTTTTCCAAGCCTTGAGGTGGTCGAAGACGAGCCACTTTATGCCCTACCCACCACCTACAAGCACAAGCGCGATGAACTCCGCGTCATGCTCGAAGAAGAGATTCCGCTCAACCGCAAGGCGATCGAAACCGCGCGCGAGATGGGCGATCTACGCGAGAACTTCGAGTACAAAGCTGCCCGCCAACGCCACGAGTATCTCGCCTCACGTGCTAGCGAGCTGAGCGGCCAACTGGATCGTACAATCGTCTTGCACGTTGCCAATGTAAATCCCGATCAGGTTCGGGTCGGTACGGTGACCAAGCTCGAGAGCATGAACAACCAGTCGCGCACAATCACCATGCTCGGACCTTGGGAGAGCGATCCCGACAACGGCGTCATCTCGCACGAGTCAGAACTCGCCGTGCGCCTCCTCGGCAAGAAGGTCGATGATCCGTTCGAGCTTCAAGGCGTGGCCTACAAGATCGTGCGGATCCAACGCTACACAGACTAGACCGGACTGCTAGAACAGAACCCGGCAGCCGGTCTCGCCTGTAGGCTCCACCAGCACGATCAGGATCCCCTGATCTTCGCTCTCATTCAACGCTGCAAGCTCTCTCAGATCCCGGAACTCAGCATCCGTTGGCGGATCACAGGACGGTAGACCGCCAATCAGAACCAGTGCTGCTCCTGCACCGGGGCCCTGGCTCAAGCCCGCGCGTTCGGCAGCATTCAGCTCTACTAAGACGCTAGAAGCACCTCGCTCTCGCGCGAGTTCGTCCCATTGAGCCCCGGTGACCGTAAGGAACTGACGACCGGAGTCAGTCACGGCGCTCGGGTTCAGTCCACTCGGAGGCGGCCAAGCACCCGAGGGAACGCTGATCACGATCGGCTGGGTCGCTCGGCGCACAAGGGCGTCGCTGAAAACAAACACCAACAACACCAGCATCATCACGGTCGCAAAGACCGGACCAATGGTCGCCCTCACGCGACGGGACGGCGTCAACATGGAGTCCAAGCGATCGGACCAAGTGCGGGTACCTCGAACCTCTAGTCGACCGAGCACCAACTCTTCAAGAATCGGCGGCGGCGCAATCCGATCTAGCCCCCGAAGAGCGTTCGCTACACCCGCAACACGCTCCAGTTGGCCGCGACAAAAATGGCACTCTTCAAGGTGCGCTTCGACCTCGGTCAGTTCTTCCTTTGGCAACTCTCGATCGACGTAAGAGGACAGAACTTCGGGCCGGAGAGTGGAACAGCCCGCGTTCACGATCGCGCTCCTCTGGCGTCCCCTCGACCACTATTCGACTGCTGCGCCAATAGCAAAGAGCGAAGCCGATCCCGCCCGCGTGCGATGCGGGAACGGACGGTGCCAATGGGAATCTCCAATACTTGCGAAATCTCTAAGTAACTCAAGTCTTCGATATCTCTGAGCACCAGCGCCTCACGGTAGCTCGGCTCCACCTCGTGAAGTGCTGTCTCGATCTGCCGGCGACTGTCCGCGGCTTCGGCCCTACCCTCGGCTCCACGTCGCTCGTCGACGATGTCGCGTTCGCGACCCTGCTCATCGATCGCGGGCTGATCGTATTGCCGACGCCGGCCAAGTCGACTTCGGCAATGGTTGAGAACCACCCGATAGGTCCAGGTCTTCATCGAAGAACGCCCCTCGAACTTCGACAGATTGCGAAACAGTCGCAGAAAGGCCTCTTGGGCCAGATCCTTCGCTAACTCAGGGTCGCCGCACTGGCGAAGCACCAGGTTGTAGACCATGGGCGCAAACCGGCGGTAGTACTCCTCGAATGCTTGGCGGTCGCCCTGTTGATGCCGAACCAAAATGTCGCGTTCGCGCTGTGCCTCTGATGGAGCTTCAGTCAACGCAGGATTTCGTCCTTCGGCTGTCTTGGTCATCGGTTGATGGGGCAGATCCAGGTCAACAACAGGAGCACGGTCAGCAGCCGCGACACGCATTGACTGACGCCGCCTCTTCGGTCGGTTCGTGCCAAACGGAATCGCAGATGAGTTGACGCTAACCACCATAGTCCTATGTGACCCAACGATACTGCTGGAAGTTCCGAAAAAGTCAGGGTGAGGCGGAGCCCGGAGTCCAACAGGACTCGTCACCCACCTGCGGTGGCACGACCGCCATCGCCGGACTCATAGTAGGAGAGAATCCCATCGACTAGGGCTGATGCGAACTTCTCACGAAACTCTTGCGTCTTGATTAGTCGCAGGTCTTCGGCGTTCGACAGGTTGCAGACTTCCACCAAGATCTTCGCGGGCACTTGGCTGTGCTTGAGAACTGCGGGAACCCATGGCCTCCCGCCTCGAATGATGCGATCGCGTATCGGCTGGTTATGGTGAATGGCAATGCCTTGGCGGCGCAGCACGGAGATCACATTCTCCGCAAGGTCGCGCGACAAACCAAGACTCTTGACTCGTTCCTGCTGCGAGAACTTAACGGTGTTCTGCTCTCGCACCTCCTTGCGCTTTCGGTACACCTCCGAGGTCAACCGTTTACTGTTGAGAGGCAACAAGCCGGGTAGGTAGGCCATCGCGCCTCTCACCGAGGGATGCAACGAGTCCGCGTGGATCGAGACGAAGATCACGTTGCTCTCACTACTGCCGCTCTTGCGTTGCCCTCTGAACATCGAGTTGCTCAATGCCCAGCGAAGATTCGCGGACACCTTGGAGTCTTCGTTCGGGTAGGGCGGGGAGGTCAGCACTCGGTGTGCTCGGGAGTTCGGCAGCACGTCTCGAGACGGAATACGGTACTCGCTCGTGCCATCGCGCGTGGTGGTTGAGACCTCAGCCGCAGTCCGTTGCTGCAAGTGTCTCTTGACCCGTTCCATGATGTCGTAAGCGTAGACGCTCTCCCAAATGCCACCCTTTGATGCACCCACATCCTTGCCCCCGTGCCCAGCATCGAGAATCACCGTAACTCCTCGCAGATCGGCGGACCTCACGGAGTTCGTGTATTGGGCTGCGGCCGAGCGCTCGTCCTCATACTCCTTGCGACGCGGATCGTCGGCCGGTAGGAACTGGTGGCTCAGGTACTCGAGCGGGATCTTGATCTGATAGCCGACGGGGATGTCAGTCAGGTCGGAGATCCCGCTTCGGTTCGCGATTTCCTGAGCCAACGGATTGACGTCTTGAGCGAGCAAACGGCCGGTGAAGCGCACCACCACGCTCGAGTAGAGCGCCTCTCCTGCCTTCAGCCGATAACTCGCGAAGTCGCCGCTTCGATCCCGCCCAAAATCAAGATCGCTTGAGGCAGAGCCAGTCACTATCGAGGGGAGAATCGCCCGACTCGCGCGACTCGGACTGCCGGATGAAACGGCAACGAAGCTCGGTGGGAGCAACTGAGCAAACACCGGGCGCAGCAGGTGTCGCGGGATCTGAACGATCTGGCCCTGCTCGATGGTCTCGTCGGCGAGGGAGTTAGCGGCCCTGACCTCAGGGTGTGCATGGCCACTCCCGGTGAACCACAAGGCAATCCGCCAGAGAGTCTCCTCTCGATCTTCGCCGTCACCTACTTGATGCAACCAACCACCCGGAACGGCCCGATCTCCGGGGAACAATGCGGCCATTCCGCGTTCCCTCAACGACTCGCGAGCGCAGTCGAAGGGGACCCGATATCGGACCCCTGCGAGCAATCTGAGCGAGCCGCCGTTTGCGCTGGCGATCTGATCGTCGCGTGAGCGGTCACCACACACTCTCTTTGCCAAAGCGAGCAGCCCTTCACCCCGCCTCGGCACCACCTCGAATGCGAGATCCTCGTCAAGCGCGATCACAATGCCCGGCTCAACCTGTACTCGCAGTGCCCCCGAAGGAATCCGTGCAGATGACCGCGCCTGGCCCGACGCCACCTCGACGATGCAAACTCCGGCCAGAACAGCGAGTAGTCCGATTGCTCGCCTACCCGCTCCGCTCACGGATCGATCTCCAAAGCCGCGGCGCTGATTTTCGGCAGCACCAAGGTACCTAGTTGGCTCTCAATTGCGTGTCCACAGCGAAGGACCCGTCCTTCATCGAAGCGCTGACCTACGACTTGTACCGACATCGGCAGGCCTTCGTCATCGAGCCCCGAGGGAACCGCTAGCGCAGGCAGACCGGACAAACTAGCAACGGTAGTAAACACGTCCGAGAGGTACATCGCCAGCGGGTCCGCCGTGCGCTCACCAATGCGGAAGGCGCTGGTCGGGCTAGTCGGCGTCATCACGACGTCACAGTGCTCGAACGCGGCCGAGAGTTCAGCGGTGAGCTGGCCGGCGACGGCGCAGGCCTTACCATAGTAGGCGTCGTAGTAGCCGCTCGAGAGCGCAAAGGTTCCTAGCAAGATCCGTCGCTTAACCTCGGGGCCCATGCCTTCACTGCGGCTCTGCTCATACAAGTCGTTGAGCGTCCGAGTTTGCGCGCGATGCCCGTACCGAATGCCATCGAAGCGGGCAAGATTGGCGCTAGCCTCGCTGTTGGCGAGAACATAATAGGTGGCGATCGCTGCATGAACGGACGGCAGATCGACCTCAACGACTTGAGCACCCGCTTCAGTGAGCATCGCGGTCGTTGCGGCCCAGTTCGATCGGACCGACGGCGCCAACCCGGCCATCTGCTCGGCGTCTTCGAACTGTTTGATCACACCGATGCGCAATCCCTCGATGCCTTGATCAATCCCGCTAAGGTAGTCGCCGACCGGTTCGCTCGAGCTGGTTGCATCCCTAGGATCCTCTCCTGCCAAGACGCCGAGCACCACTGCTGCATCCTCAACGTTACGAGTGATCGGGCCGATCTGATCAAGCGACGATGCAAACGCCACCAGGCCATAGCGTGAAACCCGGCCGTAGGTCGGCTTCAGTCCCACCACTCCGCACAGCGCGGCAGGTTGGCGAATCGAGCCACCAGTATCGGACCCTAGAGCGACTGGTACACAGGAAGCTGCGACCGCAGCCGCAGATCCACCGCTGGACCCGCCCGGTACACGATCACGATCCCACGGGTTACGAGTCGCAAAGAACGCGGAGTTCTCGCATGACGATCCCATGCCGAACTCATCCATGTTGGTGTGACCAACGGGTACCGCGCCGGCGGCGACCAAGCGCTCGACTGCAGTGGCCGAGAATGGCGACACATAGCCATACAGAATCTTTGAGCAGCAGCTCAGAGCCTCATTCTCGAGCGCGAGATTGTCTTTCAGAGCAACAGGAACACCGGCCAAGGGTCCCGGATCCTCTCCGTTTGCCACTCGGCGATCGATGCTCTCAGCGATCGAGTGAGCCGGAGCATGATGCCTCACGAAGGCCCGCACGGTCGGGTCGCTCCGCTCGATCTGAACGAGCGACTCATCCAGAGTATCGACTGCGGAACGGGTCCCGGACCTCACATCCTCGGCAATTGCGCGGATCGAGGGCTTCATCGGATCGGCTGCTGAAGCGGATTCATCACGATTCTCACGCAGTGACTCGGGTCACTTGATCGCTGGAACCAACAAGAACCGATCAAGGTCCTTGGGAGCGTTGTTCAAGAATGCCTCGACATCGAGGCCCGCCGATGGAACGTCGGCGCGAGTCTGAGGATCCGTGTCTTGCTTTGCAACAGTCTCATCAACCGCCACCCCATCAAGGAGCGCGATGTAGTCAAGGACACGTGACAGATCGGCGCCCAACCCCTGCACCTCCTCGGCGCTCAGACGGAGCTTCGCCAATCCAGCTATGTGCTTGATTTCACTACTACTTAACAAGAATCCGACCTCTCATCATCCGAGTCTACAAGAGACTGCGTCAGGAGGCGGCCCAATGCTCTTTCAAGCTTGAGCCGAAGCGGCTAACTAGCCGACCAGGCGCTGGTTGAGTTCGCGGATGCGTTCCATCAGCTTGTCGATCTTCTGCTGCGCTTCGGTCTTGAGGCGTAGATAGTCAGCCTTGGTCTTGTCCAACTCTCCGCCGCCGCGCTGCAGTCGCTCGTTCAGACTCTCTAGCTGTTGGTCGCGTTCTGCCATTGCCTGTCTAAGCTGGGAGAGTTCGTCCTCGTTCTGCCGAAGCAGGATCTGGTTCTTCTCTTCTTGCTCTTCGTACAGGCGCTTGAACTGCTGCAGTTCCAGAATTTCTGAGAAGTCTCCGGTTGAGCCCATGTCGTCGTCCTTCTGTTCTTCGATGCGCGGAAACATCTTGCGCAGTTTGAGCGACAAGTCATCCGGATCAGTGGATTCCTTCATCGCCTCTTGATAGGTGATTGCACCGTTGACCAGTAGGGCCAGCAAAGACTGGTTCATCGATTGGCTACGGTTGAGCGCCACGGAGGTCTCGATATCCTCGTGAATCTCGCTGGTCTTTCCTTCCTCGATCGCCTTCGAAATCTTGGGCGACATCCGCAGCACCTCGATCGCTGCGATGCGGCCATCGCCACCCTTGCGTTCGACTAGCTTCATCGACAGCACGGCTCTGAGTACTTGAGACAACTGAGAGCGGACCTGCAGCTGCTGCTCGGCAGGGAAGCTATCCAGAATACGATCGACCGTCTGCGTGGCGTTGTTGGTGTGCAAGGTCGAGAAGACCAGATGCCCTGTCTCAGCAGCCGAGATCACCGTTGAGATGGTGTCGGTGTCTCTCATCTCGCCGACCATGATCACGTCGGGATCTTGCCGCAGAGAGTTCCGCAGTGCTTCTTTGAAACTGGGTGTGTCGGTGCCGACCTCGCGTTGCGAAACAGTGGCTCGACTGTCTGAGATCAAAAACTCCATCGGATCTTCGATGGTGATGATGTTGACGTCACGGGTGCGCGTGATGTGCTTGATCATTGCCGCCAGCGATGTCGACTTACCGCTGCCGGTGGGACCTGTCACCAACACCATGCCCTGCTTAAGAGTGCAGAGATCGAATAGGACGTCG
The DNA here is from genome assembly GCA_029263415.1 of Acidobacteriota bacterium. Lineage (GTDB taxonomy): Bacteria > Acidobacteriota > Thermoanaerobaculia > Multivoradales > Multivoraceae > JAJCXN01. Next base: position 22,415 of record JAJCXN010000001.1, on the reverse strand, counting down.
GGTAGCTCGAGTTCTTCGACCGTGAGAATGTCGTAGGGAATCAATCTGAACGAGGCTGCGAGCGTGCCGCGCTGCAGATAGATGTTGCACCGAAAGCGAGCCAGGCCCGGCACACCGTAGCCCAAATCAACCGAGAACTCCTTCTCCAACCGTGCCTTCTGATGAGGCTGCAGAATGGTCGACAGCATTCGACCGATCTCTTCCGGCTTGAGTCCTGGGACATCGAGAGCCGTAATGCGTCCGTTAACGCGCAACAGCGGCGGTCGTCCCGGTTTGAGATGCAGATCAGAAGCTCCGCGCTCGGTCATGAGGCGCAAGAGTTCGTCGACGTTCATCATGGAGAGTGTCTCGAACGAAGGCGAAGCTGGTGCCGGAAAACAGAACCAGGACGCAGAAGGGGGAAAGCGGACAGAGTTTTGGCAGACCCTGCGGTCAGGGCTGACGAATGTAACGCAGAGAAAGATGCGATCTCGAAGTCTACCCCAGGAGCCCCAGTGCGACCGCCTCTCAGAACTTGCGCATGAGTCCGACGACGATTCCTTGAATGACCAAGCGGTCCGCCGCTACGCGGATTGGCTGCATCAACACGTTCGCTGGCTGCAGGCGTACTTCAGCACCCTCCGGATAGAACCGCTTCAACGTTGCCTCGCCGTCGATGAGCGCCACCACCATCTCCCCCACCTCCGCCACTGGACTCTGACGGACGACCACGAAGTCGCCGTCGTGAATCCCTTCCTCGATCATCGATTGGCCGACGACCCGCAGCACGTAGTGCTGTTCTTGGGGACCGCCCAGCAGATGATCGGGCACGGGCAACGACTCGCTGCCTGAAAGCGCCTCGATCGGTTGCCCAGCAGCGATGTTTCCGAGAAATGGCAACGACGGGAGCCCAGGGGCTGCTGTGGGCTGAGTGCGGGGCAGGATTCCCCGACGCTGATAGCGAGTACGGTCGAGCAAGCCCTTCTCCCTCAACAGCTTCAGATGCTTGTGGACCGTGCCGTACGAGCGATACCCAAAGTGGTCGCGGATCTCACGATGAGTGGGCGAGATGCCTTCTCGATCTCGAAAATGCCGAATGAAATCGAGGATTACTTTCTGTCTGCGGGTTAGCGTTGCTTCCATCAAAGACCTCGTTCGGATGCCAGGATCACTTTTCTGCCCTGCGGCTGAGCTTAGGCGTAAGAAGGACGTAAAACAAGGCCGGAGACCCAGTAGTACCTGGGAAGTGAGTCGCGCTTGTTTTTGCGGTAGCGCCCCACCGCGGCCTCGAGGCCGGTATCATCCTCGCTCTTTTGGGTGCCGCTCTGGAGCGAAGCGCCCACGATCAACCTTTGCGGAGATTTCATGCAGCTCGGACCAGACGTGTTAGAGCGTCACACTCTCGAGAACGGTCTCACGGTTATTGTCCAGCCGGACCACTCGCTTCCCTTGGTCGCCATCAACCTCTGGTACCACGTCGGCTCCAAGAACGAACGTCCAGGCCGGACCGGCTTCGCCCACTTGTTCGAGCACATGCTTTTCCAAGGCTCTGAGAACGTCGATACCAATGGACACTTCGCCCATGTACAACGGGCCGGGGGCGTGGCCAACGGTTCAACCTGGTACGACCGCACCAACTACTACGAGACGCTCCCCTCGGAACACTTGGAACTTGGCCTGTGGCTTGAGTCTGATCGCATGGGCTTTTTTCTCCCGGCGTTGACCCAGGAAAAGCTCGATACGCAGAAGTCGGTCGTCATCAACGAGCGACGCCAACGCGTAGACAACGCGCCCTATGGCCGCGGCTCAGAGCGTCTCAACGAGCTGCTCTACCCAACAGATCATCCGTACAGCTGGCCTGTGATTGGCTACACCGATGACATCGAGGCTTCGACGCTCAAACAAGTGGAAGACTTCTTCAGCGTCTACTACACCCCCAACAATGCGGTGTTGACGCTCGTGGGCGACGTGGAACCCAACGCAGCACTCGATCTGGTCGGCAAGTACTTCGCAGACATACCGAGAGGCCCTGCGCTTGCCCCGCTCGCGGAGGTCGAGCACCAGAGTCATGCAGCCACCGAGACACTAGAGGATCAAGTCGCGCTGACTCAATCAACCTGGGCAAAGACCATCGCCGGTGTTGGTACGGAAGCGTGGTATCGAGCAAGCTTGCTCACCGAAGTCATCAGCGGCGGACGATCCAGCCGTCTCTTTCGCCGTTTGGTGCAAGAGCGCCAAGATGCACAATCGGTCGGTTGTTATCTCATGCCTACTGAACTCTGCGCGACCTTCGCGCTTCAGGCGGTGGGCAAGAGCGAGCAGAGTGCCGAATCGTTGTCCTCTGCCGTTCAAGAAGTCCTGAAAGAGATCCGCGACGGCGGCATCGAAGACTACGAGTACCAGCGCGCACTGAACGCGATCATCACCTCCCAATACGAGGAACTTCAAGCGTTCGATGATCGAGCTGACGCGATCTCGATGGGGCACACCTACTTTGACGATCCGGAATTTGCTTTCACCGAAGCGGACACCTTCAAGAAGATCTCGCTGGATGAGGTCAACGGCGCTGCGCAGGAGCTGCTGGATATGTCTGAATCCACCAATGTAGTGATCGTGCCCAGCAGCGGCGCGGAGGAATCGGCCGTCCGCAACGAAGAGGTGACCACCCATTGAACGATCTCAATGCAGCAACCGAGTTCGATCGATCGCAGCCTCCGGCCCAGAGGACTCCCCGCCAGTTCCAACTGGCTCCGTTCGAGCGATCCACGGAGGGCGGTCTTGAGATTCTGGTACTGCCGCGAACCGATTTTCCGATTGTGTCCTTGTCGCTCATTGCCACCGCGGCTGGGGCCGAGAACCAACCCCGGAACCGATCAGGCCTGGCATCACTAGCTGCTGCTGCGCTGACCGAAGGGACCTCGAGTCGGAGTGCCGTCGAGTTTCACCGAAGCGCCGAAGCGCTTGGCGGATTCGTCTCGTCAGGTGCTGATTGGGAGGCGACTGCCGTTCACGCAGGATCCTTGAGTGAGCACCTCGACTCGACCTTCGGATTGGCTTGCGACGCCTATCTGGATGCGGCATTCCACGACGATGACATCGAACGGCTCAGAAGCCGTCGACTCTCCGAGCTCGCACGGCGCGACGAGGACCCTGGTTCGATCGCGGGCAAAGAGCTAATCCGACGGCTCTACGGCAGGTCCGTTCACTACGGTACTCCGCTCATCGGCGAACGCGAAAGCCTGGAGATCACCAGCGCGGTTGAGGTCGCCGACCACTGGCGCCGGAACCGGATGGTCGCGTCCTTGGTTGTGGCCGGCAACGTCGAGCCGGAACACGTGTTCCGGCTCGCAGCAGAACGACTCAGGACGGTCAGCCAATCAGAGGGGCGGGCGACGTTGTCGTCGCCCGGCGGCTTCACCAGCGAAGCAGAACTTCCCCAACGGTCAGCGATCGAGGTCCACATCATGGACCGCCCTCAAGCGGCGCAAACCCAGGTGCTCATGGGCCACGTCGGACCGATCCGGATGCACCCCGACCGCGCCAAACTGCGTCTTCTCAACGCCATCTTTGGAGGCAAATTCTCCAGTCGGATCAACCTGAATCTGCGCGAAGTCCACGGTTTCACCTACGGCGCCAACAGCTCCTTTTCAGCCCGCAGAGGCCCGGGCCCGTTCGCGATTCAAGCTGCAATCGAGAACCAGCATGTGGGTGCCGCTGTGGAGCAAGTACTCCTGGAGCTCCGGCGGATTCGAACCGAGCCGATCGAGAAGACTGAACTGGAGGATGCACGTTCCTATCTTCTTGGTGTCCAGCCCTATGGTTTCCAAACACTCGAAGGTTGGCTTTCGGCGCTCGGCAGTCTCGCGGTGTTTGACCTACCCACCGATTGGTACGAACAACAACAGCTAGCGCTGACCCGGGTAACCTCGGCAGATCTCTTGCAAGTAGCAAACGAACACCTTCACCCAGAGCGCCTTGTGGTCGTGGCCGTCGGTCCTGCTGAACAGATTGCGCGCCAGTTCGGCGCTGAATTCGGCGCAGTCGAAGTGCACACCCTGGACGACTAGGCAACCCGCCGAAACCGGTGCCGCGCGCTCATGGCAGCAATCCGGTCAAACGGACTCAACACCCTCAGTCCACGCTGAGCCGCGTGCTACCCTCTTCGATTCACACCCATAGGAATCGGAGGCTCTTTGATGCGTGTTGACAACTCCGCACTCTTGCGCAACGTAGCGATCGTTGGTCACAAGGACACGGGTAAGACGACTCTCGCAAGCGCCATGCTGTACACCGGGGGCGTTACCGGACGGCTGAACGAGGTCGAGCAAGGCAACACGATCACGGACTTCGACCCGGAGGAAGCGGCCCGAGCGATGTCGATCGGTCTAGCCGCGTGCTGGGTGCCCTGGCGCAAGCACAAGGTCAATATCATCGACTGCCCTGGGGCAGGCATTTTCTTGGCAGAGAGCCGGGCCGGTATCAGGGCAGCGGACGCAGCGATCTTGAACCTCAACGCCGTCGCGGGTATTGAGGTCACCACCGAGAAGGTCTGGGACTACGCCAACGAGTATGGTGTCCCGGTGCTCTTGAACTTCGCGAAGATGGATCGGGAGAACGCAGATCCAGACCTCATGCTTGAGCGCGTTCAGGAGCGCTTCTCGCGGACCGCGATTCCGATCCAGTATCCCATCGGGCGCGAGGCAGACTTCAGCGGTATCGTCGACCTGGTCAACAGCAAGGCGTACGCGTTCGAAGCCGACGGCACGGCCACCAAGCGGGAGATCCCAGACGAGGTTGCAGCCGAAGTTGAGGAAGCACGGTCCCTACTGATGGAGGCGATCGCCGAGAGCAACGAAGATCTCATGGAGTCGTTCTTCGATGCCGGCGAGCTGAGCAACGATCAGATGAGACAGGGTCTGAGCCTGGCCACCGCCAACCGCGCCCTGTTTCCTGTGGTCTACACTGCGGCTCTTCAGGGAATCGGTACCGGTTGTCTTCTTGACACGATCGTGAACGTCTGCCCCTCTCCTCTAGACCGAGGGAGCTTTCCGGCAGCAGATGGCGAACTTGTCGCGATCGGCGACGGCGAAACTCGTGCCCTGGTGTTCAAGACGCTCAGCGACCCGTTCACCGGCAGAATCTCGCTTGTGCGGGTGGTAAGCGGAACTCTTAGATCTGACACCAGCTACCTCAACACCGCTCTCAACGTCGAGGAGCGTTTGGGGCACCTGATGACCATGCAAGGCAAGCAGGGAAGCAACGTTGATCAATTGGTTGCCGGTGATTTCGGTGCCGTAGCGAAGCTTAGAAGCACAGCCAGCGGGCACACGCTTACCGAGAAGGGCGATGGGTGCCAAGTCGCGTGGATTCAGATCCGAGAGCCAGCCATCTCGTTTGCTATCGAGCCGAAATCAAAAGGGGACGAGGAGAAGATTGGTGAGGCCTGTGCGCGTCTTGTGGAAGAAGACCCAACTCTCAAAGCCGGACGCGATCCACAAACCGGTGAGTTTCTTCTGTCGGGCACGGGACAGTTGCATGTTGAGATCGCTGTCGCGAAACTCAAATCACGCTCCAAAGTCGAGGTAGTCCTTCATCCTCCCACGGTCCCCTACCGCGAGACCATTCGGCGCGCAGCTGAGGGCCATGGCCGCCACAAGAAGCAGAGTGGAGGACGCGGCCAGTTCGCCGACTGCAAGATTAAGGTTGAACCGTTGGCCAACGTAAGCGGATTCGAGTTTGTCGACGAGATCTTCGGCGGCTCAATTCCCCAGAGCTATCGGCCCGCGGTTGAGAAGGGCATTCAAGAGACAGCGGCCCGCGGTTTTCTCGCAGGTTTCCCGGTGGTCGAGTTTCGGGTTCGTCTCTTAGACGGCCAGTACCACGACGTGGACTCATCCGAGATGGCGTTCAAGGTCGCAGGCTCGTTAGCGTTCAAGGACGCTCTGAAGTCGGCCGCGCCAACGATTCTCGAACCGGTCATGGAAGTTGAGATTTCCACCACCGAGGAGTTCATGGGCGACATCATGAGCGATCTCTCGCAGCGCCGCGGTAAGCCGCAAGGTATGGAAACCCGCGATGGCGACGTTCAGATCATCAAGGCCATCGTACCGATGGCTGAGATGCTGAACTACGAGACGGCTTTGCGCTCAATGACACAGGGCCGCTCCAACTTTTCGATGGAATTCTCCCATTATGAAGATGTGCCGAAGAGCGTCCAGCAGGGAATCATCGATGCGGCAACACCTGCCCAAGGAGAGTAATTCAGTTTGCCGGTTGTCGGCGCGACGCAAAAGGGACGGCAAACGCCGTCCCTTTCTTGTTCGAGGCCTCGGGCTGCTGGCTAGTCGGCGGCACCGAACTCGTAGTCGACGAACTCCAGCACTGCCGTCTCCGCGCCGTCGCCCTTGCGATGACCGAGCTTGACAACCCGTAGGTAGCCGCCTGGACGGTCAACGAACCGCGGCGCGATATCATCAAACAGCCGTTGAACCAGTGTTCTATCTGAAATCCACTTTCTCACGAGTCGACGAGCCGCAACAGTGTCCTTGCGCCCGTGGGTGACTAGCTTTTCCGCGATCGGACGCAGAGCCTTCGCCTTGGCCAAGGTGGTCGTGATGCGACCATGTTGAATCAGCGAAGCCAGCTGATTACGGAACATGGCCCGCCGATGAGAACTCGTCCGACCGAGCTTCTTGTTCTTAACGTTGTGTCGCATTGCGCTGTCTTTCTAGATGGGTCTTCGTAAATAGCTGTGCTTGGTGGGCTAGGAGAAACTGCCTAGACGACGGGCAGGTCTGGGAGCTCCATGCCGAAGGAGAGGCCGAGTTGGCTCAGCAGATCCTGGAGCTCTTCCAAGGACTTCTTGCCGAAGTTCTTGGTCTCCATCATGTCCTTCTCGGTCCGCACAACCAGCTCTCGCAAGGTCTGAATGTTGGCGTTCTTCAGACAGTTTGCCGAACGAACCGAGAGCTCAAGCTCCTCAATTCGCTTTGCGAGAAGGGCTTCCATCGCCGACATCTCTTGCTGTACGTCCGCCGGAATCTCCTCGGTCAGACTCTCTTCAGCGTTGATGAACGTCGCCAGGTGATCCTTGAGGAGCATCGACGCAAATGAGATGGCGTCGATCGGTGTCACCGTACCGTTGGTCCAGACCTCGAGAATGAGCTTCTCGTAGTCCGTATCACGACCCAGTCGAGCGGATTCGACCCGGTAGTTGACCCGGCGAACCGGACTGTGAACCGAGTCGATCGGGATCCAGCCAATACCCATGGAATCGTCGAGATTGTTCTCAGCACTCACATAGCCGCGGCCGTTGGCGATGCGGGCCTGTAACTTGAGCCGACCTTCATCATTCAGCGTGGCAATCGGAAGATCCGGGTCACAGACCTCGATCGAAGGATCATCGAACGCGCCGGCGCGAACGATCTGTGGACCTTCAACGTCAATGGTCAGCACCTTAGGACTGTCACCGTGGTAACGAAAGGGAATCTGCTTCAGGTTCAAGATGATGTCGGTGGTGTCTTCGACCACACCGGACAACGAAGAAAACTCATGAAGCACGCCTTCGATCTCGACACCGGTCACGGCGGCGCCTTCAATCGACGACAGCAAGCAACGGCGTAGTGCGTTGCCGAGGGTCGTGGCGAAGCCCCGCTCAAAGGGTTGAGCAGTGAAGAGGCCGTACTCGTCGGTCAGGGTGTCGCGATCGACCTCGACACGCTTGGGTTTTTGAAAACCTTTCCAAAGCATTGATTGCTCCTCAATTCTTAAAACTTGACTATGCGGACAGTGGTCCGCAAGAGATTGGACTCTAATTGGGCAGTGGTCACGGAATGAGTTCCGGAAATGCGGCTAGGGGTCCGTGTGGAGGCCAGAAATCGGGGCGAAACCTGAGGTTAGGACCCGGCTCGGTTGCCGGCGAAAGTCCTCCGCAAACTTGGAATCAGACCCGTCGGCGCTTCGGCGGCCGACAGCCGTTGTGGGGGATGGGCGTCACGTCTTTGATCGACTTGATACCGATGCCAGCTGCCTGGAGTGATCGCACAGCTGACTCGCGACCGCCGCCCGGGCCCTTCACCAACACGTCGACCGACTGCACGCCGAGGTCTCGCGCTGCGTGACCGGCTGCCTGAGCAGCAACCTGCGCAGCAAAGGGAGTGCCCTTGCGCGAACCCTTGAACCCATTGCGGCCAGCGGAGGACCAGGTCAGGACGTTGCCGTCCGGATCGGCAATGGTGATGACCGTGTTGTTGAAGGTAGCGTGAACGTGCGCTACGCCATGCGGTACCGAGCGGCGCTCTTTGCGCTTGCCACTCTTCTTTTCTTTGCCAGTCGCTTTGGCCATGTTTCTACTTCCCTGAATCTTTGTTGCCGAATTGGGGTGTCTAGAGTCCCGGCACCAGTTCTCGGTGGTGCCGCGTGCATCGCGATCGTGGTTGAAGGTTGGGTCTCAACGCTTCAGTTCCTCGAAACCGTGACAGTACCTACTTGCGAACTATCTTCTTGCCAGTCACCGTGCCACGCTTCGGCCCCTTACGGGTCCGCGCGTTGGTCTTGGTGCGCTGGCCATTCACTGGAAGACCCTTACGATGACGGACGCCACGATAGCTGCCGATCTCCATCAATCGCTTGATGTTGCCGGTCACTTCCTTGCGCAGGTCGCCTTCGACTCTGACGTTCTCCTGGATCACCTTACGAATCTTCTGCGCTTCGTCCTCGGTGAGGTCCTTGACCTTGGTGGTCGGTTCCACCTCCGCTTGGTCTAGGATCTTGGCCGAAAGAGTCCGGCCGACACCGTAGATGTATGTCAAACCGACCCAAACCTGCTTGTTTTGGGGCAAATCAACCCCTGCAATACGTGCCATCTTTATCCCTGCCTCTGCTTATGCTTCGGGTTCTCGCAGAGCACCCGGATGACTCCACGACGCCGAACGACTTTGCACTTTGAGCACATCTTCTTGACGGATGCTCTTACTTTCATGGTGTTCGCCTTTGATTTCTAATCGACCGGCTAACACTCCAGTGCGCCGTTTCTGTCTATGGATTTCGTGGTTAAGTTGCTGAGTTGTGCTGTTGCAGCCAAAGGGCCGCCTACCCGGCGCCAAAGCGGCCGAGGTCCCGCTAGACCAGTTCAGGTCCTGAGGCGATAGACGATCCGACCGCGCGAAGGGTCGTAGGGGGAGAGTTCTACGAGCACCTTGTCGCCGGGCAGGATCCGAATGAAGTGCTTGCGCATCTTCCCCGAGATGTGTGTCAAGGCTTGGTGCTTGTTTTCGAGCTCGACCTTGAACATCGCGTTGGGAAGTGTCTCGACGACGACCGCCTCGACTTCAATTGCTTCTTCTTTGTTTGACACTGTGGCTGCTTCTGCTCTTTCCGATACTGAATGGGTTTGGTCTAAGACTTCGATACTGAGGGCTTAACCGGTGACCAGGGCCGGCTGCGCCGACGATGCTTGGCCCGCCACCTGTGATGCAGCGGCGAGGCGAATGGGAACTGCGCATTGACCGTCTGCGTTATAGCCGAGTGATCGGCGATCTCCAGGGTCGAGTCCAAGAATCTTCGGACCGTCCTCTGTCAACGCCACCGAGAATTCAAAATGGGCCGAGAGCGAACCGTCTTTGGTTCTCGCCGTCCAACCATCGGGGTCGGTCTTGACTCCGCGTTTTCCAGCATTGACCATCGGTTCGATAGCCAGAACTATTCCGGCTTCGAGCCGAAGCCCTCGCCCCGGACGCCCGTAGTTGGCCACCTGAGGATCTTCATGCATAGACGATCCAATCCCGTGACCCACAAAATCTCGGACCACGGAGAACCCGTGGCTTTCGACATGTGTCTGCACCGCGTGCCCGATATCCGACAAACGGCGTCCGACCTGAACCGCATCAATGGCACGATCCAACGAGGCGCGGGTCACCTCCAGCAGATCGGTTGCAGCCGCGGACGCTTCGCCGACCGTGAAGGTACGTGCAGAGTCACCGCAGTAGCCTTCAAGGAAGACTCCGCAATCAACGCCTATGATATCGCCTTCTTGGACAATTTGGGAGGTGCTGGGGATCCCGTGAATCACCACGTCGTTTACCGACGTGCACAAGGTGGCTGGGAAGCCGTGATAGCCCAAGAACGCTGGAACCCCGCCAGCGTCGCGAATCATGCCTTCTGCGACCTGGTCGAGCTCAGCCGTGGACACGCCGGGGCGAATGCGCAGGGCCATCTCGTCTAGGACGGCGTGCACGATGCGATTCGCTCGGTCGAGCGCCTCAAGTTCGCTGGTGGTTTTCAGGATTGGCATGGTCATTGGCTTGGATGGAGTGCGGCGTGTTGTTTGCTTTGGCCGATGGGTCTTGAAGCCCTCGGCAGGAATCAGCTACCGATGGTCACAGATCCTGCTTGTGGGCGGCCGAGGTTTCGGCCCTACAGGCGAGACCCGATGAATTCAGGTGGTTCCTTCAGGCGGCACCAAAGAGTCGGGCGAGATCCTTCATGATGGCGTCGATCGAGCGGTGCCCGTCGACCCGACGTAGCAAGCCTGCATCGGCATAACGATCAATCAGCGGTGCGGTCTTCTCGTGGTAGACCCTCAATCGCTCACGCACAACATCTTCTTCATCGTCGGCTCGCTGGCGGGCCAAAGCCCGCCCTATCAGCTCTTCCTGCGGAACCTCTAGGTGAATCACGTGGTCGAGTTGGGTCTCACGCTTTGCGAGGATTCTATCCAGGGCGTCCGCCTGCGGCGAGGTTCGCGGGTAGCCGTCCAGCAGGAACCCGCCTTGGGCATCCGGCACGGCCAACCTAGCGTCAACGACTTCAGCGATCAGTTCATCTGAAACGAGGTCACCACTCGCCATTACGCCTTCGACCCGCCTGCCCAGCTCGGAACCAGCAGCCACCGCTGCGCGCAGCATCTCGCCTGTTGAGATCGCGGGAATGCCCAAGCGCTCAGCAAGCAGCTCCGCTTGGGTACCCTTCCCGGATCCGGGCGCGCCCAACATCACCGCCTTACGGCTAGTGCTGGCGGACGCTTGGCTCCTAGCGTCGTCCACGGATCCGTCCCTTTTTCATGAAGCCGTCATAGTTGCGCATGACTAGCTGGCTTTCGATCTGCTGAAGCGTGTCCATTGCGACGCCGACAACGATCAGTAGCGACGTACCACCGAAGTAGAACTGCAGGCCTAGGCCCTGGCTGATCCACAGTGGGGTGAAGCCATCCAACTGATCACCGATGAAGGGCAAGCCTGCAACGTTGAAGCCGTTGATCAGGAAGTCGGGCAGGACGGAGACGGCAGCAAGGTAGCTAGCGCCCACCAAAGTCAGTCGCGTCAGCACGCGGTCGATGTAGTCCGCCGTCCGGCGGCCGGAACGGATCCCGGGAATGAAGCCGCCGTACTTCCGCATATTCTCGGCAAGATCAGCTGGATTAAAGATGATCGAAACGTAGAAATAGCAGAAAAAGACAATCGCAACCACGTAGACCAGGTAGTACAGAGGCTGGCCTTGGACGAGCGCATCGGTGAACGGCTGGATCCAGGGTTGGTTGACCATCTGACCGAGCGTTGCCGGAACTGCCAAGATCGAGCTTGCGAAGATCACGGGGATAACGCCGCCCGAGTTGACTCGCAACGGCAAGTACGTGCTCTGACCACCGAACTGTCTACGCCCGACGATGCGCTTGGCATACTGAACCGGAATGCGACGTTGAGCGCGCTCCATGTAGACGATGAACGCGATGACCAAGAGCATGAAAACAACCAAGATCAGAATCTGAATCAGACTCAACGTGCCGTTGGACATCTGCCGAATGGTATTTGCGATTGCGCCTGGAAGCCCGACAACAATTCCCGCGAAGATGATCAGCGAGATCCCGTTGCCGATGCCTCGATCGGTGATCTGCTCACCGAGCCACATGACGAACGCGCAGCCAGTGGTCAACGAAAGCACGGTCATCAGCACAAAGCCGATGCCTGCGTTCGGAACCAATGGAGCGCCGCTCGCGGTGGTGAGTGACTGAATCCAGAAGGCCATCACGGTGGACTGCACCGAGGAGATCAAAACCGTGCCGTAGCGCGTGTATTGAGTGATCTTCTTCCGCCCCATCTCACCCTCTTTGGAGAGCTTCTCCAAGTAGGGCCAGACCACCGTCAATAGCTGCAAGATGATCGAGGCGGTGATGTAGGGCATGATGCCCAACGCGAAGATCGCAACGCGCCCGAGGCTCCCGCCGGTGAACGTATTGACGAAGCCGAGAATGGTGCCCTGCATCTGCTCCATGAACTCAAGAAGCGCAGCGGGGTTCACACCCGGCGTGGGGATATAGCAACCCACACGATAGACCGCGAGCATGGCAAACATGAACAGCAGTCGTTTGCGGAGCTCGGGGATGGCGAAGATGTTGCGGAAACTCTCGATCACTTGGTGATCTCCTCGCAGGTTCCGCCAGCAGCCTCGATCTTCTGCCGAGCACCGGTGCTGAACTTGTGAGCTTGAACGGTTACAGCCTTGGTCAGTTCGCCATTACCGAGGATCTTCACCTTGCGACCCTTACGAACCTTACCCTTGGCCAGAAGGCTGGCGGGGTTCACCGGACCTTCGAAGGCCTCGAGGTCGCCAACGTTGATCACGGAGTACTCAGTGCGGAAGATATTGGTGAACCCGCGCTTCGGTACTCGACGGATGAGGGGCATCTGGCCGCCCTCGAATCCCGCCCTTCGGGAGTAGCCGGATCGGGACTTCTGACCCTTGTGACCACGACCGGCGGTCTTGCCGGTTCCTGAACCTGGGCCGCGGCCCACACGCTTGCGGTTCCGCTTACTCCCAGGAGCTGGACTTAACTCATGCAGTTTCATGACGATGCTCCTTCGAGCTCATCGACCACCTCGACGAGGTGCTTGATCTTGAAAACCATTCCACGAACAGCCGGGCTATCTTCACGCTCGACCTCATGGCGGATTCGACGCAGCCCAAGCCCGCGAAGAACCTCTCTTTGCTTCTTGTTGTAGCCAATCGGGCTACGGACCTGGCGAATTCTGATCGTCTTAGCCATCGGCTTAGCTCACAGCTTCGGTTGCAGCACGCGGCGGGAGGCCACGCAGCTTACGGACCTGCTGCTCTGAGCGCAGCTGCAACAATGCCTCGAAGGTGGCCTTCACCACGTTCTGAGGGTTGGTGGAGCCGAGTGACTTGGTCAGAATATCGCTGATACCGGCACTCTCGATGACGGCACGGACAGGACCACCAGCGATGACGCCGGTACCTTCCGAAGCCGGCTTGAGCAGCACACGGCCAGCGCTGAAGACACCTAGCACTTCGTGCGGGATGGTCGTGCCGACCAGCGGAATCCGGATCAGATTCTTCTTTGCCGAGTCGACGCCCTTGCGGATCGCCATCGGCACTTCCTTTGCCTTGCCGGAACCGAATCCGACGCGGCCGTTACCGTCACCAATAACCACCAACGCCGAGAACGAAAAGTTCTTGCCACCCTTGACGACCTTCGTTACACGGTTGATGTGTACGACTTGCTCGAAGAATTCGCTATCGAGCTGATTATCCCTAGCCACTGTTGTGATCCTTTTTTTGCCTAGCGCCGGCGATCAGACCGACTCGTTGAGGGGTTCCCGGCTTCGGGCGAATCGTCTCGCCATTATCCTGAACCCACTGGGGGATTTCTGTCTTTGTCTCTGAAGATCTCTTCTTGGAGGTGTTGCAGTCGCAGCAAGCAGGCCAACAATGCGGCCTAAAAGTCCAGCCCCGCTCCGCGCGCGCCGTCAGCGAGTTCCTTGATCCGACCATGGTAGACCGAGCCGCCACGGTCAAAAACCACCGCGCCCAGACCCTTTTCTTTGGCTCGCTCGGCGAGCTTCTCACCAACCAGCTTCGCCGCTTCCTTGTTGCCGGTCTTGCCGTTGCTGTCCGCCTTGACCGTCGGTTCAAGTGAGGAGGCTGCCGCAAGAGTCTCACCGGACAAGTCGTTGATCAGCTGCGCGTAAATGTACCGCAGGCTCTTGCGTACGGCGAGCCGCGGGCGCTCTGCAGTGCCAACAACCCGGTTGCGAATGCGATAGCGCGTCCGCTGACGCCGCGACGCCTTGATCATGGTGCGTTTCTTAGATGGATTGCTCATATCGGTTCCGTTATCTTTGCTCTATTTCACTTGGTGACGGCTCACGGCCGGTCGAAGGGGATTACTCAGCATCCGCGCCTAGGCGCCGGAAGCCTTGCCTTCCTTGATTCTCACGTGCTCGCCGACGTAGCGGATGCCCTTGCCCTTGTATGCGTCAGGCTTGCGCAGCTCGCGAATCTCAGCAGCTACTTGGCCAACTGCCTGCTTATCGACACCCGAAACCGTAATCTTGTTCTGTTTGTCTATTTCGACCTCGATCCCGTCGGGAACTGGGAAGACGACGGGGTGGGAGTAGCCCAGCGCGAGGTTCAAAGAGCCTCCCTGGACTTCTCCGCGGTAACCAACACCGACGATCTGAAGCTCCTTCTTGAAGCCCTCGAGGACGCCGGTCACGGCGTTTGCAATAAGTGCCCGCATCAGACCATGACGGGCTCGAACGGGGCCCGAATCGCCGTCGCGTTCGACGGTAATCGTCGCGCCGTCGAGCTTGACCTGTACATTGGGTTGAGCACGCTCGGTGAGCTTGCCTTTGGGGCCCTCGACTTCGATGGCCGCCTCGCTGAGGTTGATCTTAATTCCTGCTGGAACTGTGATCGGGGAATATCCGATACGTGACATCTTGCTCTCCTGAGCTTTCGAACTATGCAGTCGACTTCAGATTGGTTGAGGAAGAACGAACGCGCGTTCTAGTAGATCTCGCAGAGGACTTCGCCGCCAACCCGTCGTTCGCGCGCCTCATCGTCGGTCAGCATCCCTTCAGGCGTGCTGACGATTGCGGTTCCGATTCCGTTGAGCACCGGTCGCAGTTCGTCGGCGGCGCTATAGACCCGGCGGCCGGGCTTACTCACCCGTGTGATCTTGGTGATCGCAGCGACGCCTTCCGCGTTGTACTTCAGCAGCACCTCGATCTCATCTGAAGGGGTAGTGGTCGCGTCATGCACCCGGAAACCCTTGATGTAACCGGAACTCTCAAGCACCTTACAAACCGCCAGCTTGACCTTTGACGAAGGGACGCGAGTACGGTCGTGCTTGGCAAGGTGCGCGTTGCGAATCCGCGTTAGGAGATCGGCAATGGGATCAGTGGTCTTCATGGTTCAGTCTCTGCTAGTGGGAGTAGGGCCTGGCCAAATGAAAGCAGGCTAGGCGATTGTTCTTTGCGGGGGTCTTGTGGAAGCAAAAGTTCGATTTGCTGACCTAGTCGCGCAGCGGCATTCCGAGCGCGCGCAGCAGGAAGGACGCCTGCTCATCGTTCTTTGCGGTCGTCACAAACGTCACATTCATGCCAACCGCGCCGTCACCCGAGCCTTGCTCAACCTCGGGGAAAATCAAGTGGTCTCGGATACCGAGGGTATAGCTGCCACGCCCATCAAACGATTTCGAGGGAGTTCCGCGGAAATCGCGAACCCGCGGGAGCGCGACGGAGACCAAGCGGTCCAGGAAATGCCACATATTGCTGCGGCGCAGAGTCACTCGGCAGCCGATTGGCATGCCATCACGCAGCTTGAACGCAGCGATTGACTTTTTAGCCCGAGTGATAACCGGCTGTTGGCCGGCGATCAAACGAAGGTCCACCAGGGCGCTGTCCAAGATCTTGATGTTCTTGCTGGCCTCGCCGAGCCCCATGTTGAGCACGATCTTGTCCAGACCGGGGATCTCCATGGGATTGCTGAGCTGGAATTCTTCTTTGAGCTTCGAGCGCACCTCATCTTGGTACTGCTGCTTGAGGCGGGGGATGTAAGTAGATGTCGACATGAAATTTTCCTTGGGCGGCTACGAGACTTCGTTGGACCGTTGGCGCAAACCGCATTTGCGGTCGCGCTGAACGCGCTAGCCGATGATGGTGGCCTGAGACCAAGTGGTCTTAGACGCGCTGACCGATAACCCTCTAACTGATAAACCTCTAACCGATGATCCGTTAACCGATGACCCGCTAACCGATGACCCGTTAACCGATGACAGAGCCGGTGACCTTCGCGAGCCGAGCGACCTTGCCGTCTTCCAGACGGGTCCGGCCGACCCGCGTTGGCTTCTTTGACTCCGGGTCGATCAACATGAGGTTGGAAATGTGAATCGGAGAATCCCGTTCCACGATCCCACCCTGAATCCCCTGCTGAGGGTTAGGGCGAGTGTGCTTTTTGATCTTGTTGACGTTCTCTACGAGGACGCGGTCGTTTTGCGGATAGACGCGCATGACCTTGCCCTGAGCGCCCTTGTTCTTGCCCGCGATCACGAGAACCGTGTCACCTTTCTTAATCTTGGCCTTGGCCATTACAGAACCTCCGGAGCTAGCGACACGATCTTCATGAATCGCCGTTCGCGCAGCTCACGAGCCACGGGACCGAAGACGCGTGTGCCGACGGGCTCCTTGGCTTCGTTGATTAGAACCGCAGCATTGGTGTCGAAGCGGATATAGCTACCGTCGCGGCGGCGGCGCTCTTTGCGCGTCCGAACGATGACCGCCTGGACAACCTGGCCCTTCTTGACCGTGCCGTCTGGAGTTGCCTCTTTCACTGATGCAGTGATGGTGTCGCCAAGATAGCCATATCGGGAAGCACCAACCCCCCGAGTGTTAATGCACGAGATGCGTTTGGCGCCCGAGTTGTCGGCGACCTCCAAGATGGTACCCATCTGGATCATGGCGCTAGCCCTCCGTTCTCTGCAGCACAGACTGCACACGCCAACGTTTGGTCTTGGACAACGGCCGAGTTGCAACCAAGCTCACCAGATCGCCTTCGCGGCAGGTGTTCTCAGCGTCGTGTGCGACGAACTTAGTCGACTTGGTCATACGGCTTTTGTACAAGCGATGTAGAACCGGCTTGTCAACCGCGACGACCACGGTCTTGTCCATCTTCGCCGAGGTCACCCGGCCAACACGGACCTGCCGCGCTCCACGCTGTGCGTTCGCGGCAGCAGCGTCAGTGGATTGTGTTTCTTCAGACATTGTTCTTTCCTAAGAGGTCAGGCTTGAGCAGGGAGGCTTTGGTTAGAGATCGTCTCTCAGCAGAAGCGGGAGACAGCTCTACTGATCTGAGGTCGAGTGCTCACGAAGTACCGTCAGCACCCTTGCCAGATCGCGCTTTGCCTCACTTACTTTATGTGGCTTCTCGAGTTGGCCCGTTACCTTCTGAATCCGGAGCGAAAAGAGTCGCTCCGCGAGTTCACTTTCTTTGCCCTCGAGTTCGCTGACTGTCAGTTCGCGAAAATCGTTTGCTTTCATTACGAATGCTCCTGCAAGCCGTGTCGGACCACAAAGCGGGTCTTGATCGGCAACTTGGCATTGGCCAGTTTCATGGCTTCCTTCGCCAGTTCCATGGGGACACCTTCGAGCTCGTACATGACGCGACCTGGCTTGACGACCGCCACCCAGAACTCGGGGTTGGCCTTACCCTTACCCATTCGGGTTTCCAACGGCTTCTTACTAACGGACTTGTCGGGGAACACGCGGATCCAAACCTTGCCGGTTCTCTTGATGTGGCGTGTGATCGCGATACGGGCGGCCTCGATCTGGCGGGAGGTGATCCAACCAGCCTGGAGAGCCTGCAAGCCGAAGTCGCCAAAATCGACCTTGGTTCCACCCTTCGAGAGACCGGCACGGCGGCCTCTCTGGTGCTTGCGGTACTTGACCTTCTTTGGCATCAACATGGCGATAGCCTTCTATATCTACTTAAAAGTTGCTGAATTCGGAAAACGAAAACTGAAGCTGAGAGACCGGCGCATCGAGCGCTAATCACTCCTCGCAGAGCCGACGCTCAAAGAGTGGGCGGGGCCCGAAAGCACCAGCGAAGACGCTAGGCGGTAGCGCGATGGCCGCGTTCGCGAGAGACATCGCCCTTGTAGACCCAGACCTTGATCCCGATGATTCCGTAACCGGAACGGGCTTCGGCAAAGCCATAGTCGATGTCTGCCTTGAGAGTGTGCAAGGGCAGACGGCCTTCCTGGTACCACTCGGAGCGCGCGATCTCAGCGCCACCGAGGCGGCCGGAAACCATGATCTTGACGCCTTTCGCTCCAAAACGGAAGGCCGACTCCATCGATTTCTTCATTGCACGCCGAAAAGCGACGCGCCGAAGAAGCTGATTACCGATGTTCTCTGCGACCAACTGCGCGTCCAACTCAGGTCGTTGAATCTCCTGGATGTTGATGTGGACCTCCTGGCCCATCAATCTGCTCAGGTCGTCGCGCAGCTTGTCGACCTCCGAACCCTTCCGGCCGATGATGATGCCAGGACGCGACGTGTGAATCGTTACGCGAAGGCGGTCCGCGGCCCGATCGATGTCAACCTGGCTCAGACCCGCATGAGCGAGGCGCTTCTTGAGCTTGGTTCGCAGGTCAATGTCGGACTCGAGCAGTTGAGCGTAGTCCTTGTCTGCGTACCAGCGAGAGTGCCAGTTCTTGTTGTAGACGAGTCGGAACCCGTATGGATGTGTCTTTTGTCCCATGGCTTAGTCTCCGTCGCCTGCTGTAGCAGCTTCAGCGGCAACCGGCCGCGAGTCGAGCTTGATAGTGATGTGGCTCTGCCTCTTGAGGATCTGAAAGGCACGACCCTGTGCTCGCGGCCGCAGCCGCTTGAGGGTCGGGCCCGGATCGACAAACACTTCCTTGATGAACAGGTTGTCAATGTCTACGTTGTCGTCCAGGTTCTCGGCGTTCGCGATAGCCGACTTGAGCAACTTGCTCAGCGGTTGCGCAGCGTGCTTCTTCGAGAGACTGAGTGAGTTGACGGCGTCCTGGACGCCCTTCCCACGGATCGTGTCTACCACCAACCGAAGCTTCTGAGGCGAGCCCTGGTGGTAGCGGAGTTTTGCAGTGAATTCCATGATTATCTCCAGCGGGCCGCTTAGCGCGCCCGACCTCGCCGGTCGCCAGCGTGAGTGCGGAACGTCCGGGTCTGAGCAAACTCGCCGAGTTTGTGACCGACCATGTTCTCACTCACGAAAACGGGAATGAACTTCTGACCGTTGTGGACGGCGATGGTCTGGCCGACCATCTCCGGAACGATCGTGGAGCGACGTGACCAAGTTCGAATGACTCGGTTACTGCCGCCTTCGCTCTGAGCGACAACCTTGTCGTACAGATGATGGTCGATGAAAAAGCCTTTTCTTAGTGAACGAGACATGACTACCTCTTCTTGCGCCTACGCACGATCATGTTGCTGGTGCGCTTGTTGCGCCGCGTCTTGTATCCCTTGGTCGGCTTGCCCCACGGTGTGGTGGGATGACGACCGCCGCTGGAGCGACCCTCACCACCACCCATCGGGTGATCAACCGGGTTCATGGTTACGCCTCGGTTGTGAGGCCGGCGGCCTTTCCAACGGTTGCGACCAGCCTTGCCCAATGAAATGTTGGAGTGCTCTGAGTTGCCCACAGTGCCGATGGTTGCGTAGCAATCAAGGTGCACCAGCCGCACTTCTCCGGAGGGAAGACGGATCTGCGAGTAGGCCCCCTCCTTCGCCATCAACTGAGCTGAGCCACCGGCGCTGCGGACCATCTGTCCGCCCTTGCCGATCTTGAGCTCAATGTTGTGGATCACGGTACCGAGTGGAATCGCGCGCAACGGCAGGGCATTGCCAACGTTGACTTCGGCGGTGGGGCCGGATTCCACAGTATCGCCTACCACGAGCCCCGCTGGGCACAGGATGTAGCGCTTCTCGCCATCCGCATAGTGCAGCAGTGCGATGCGCGCCGTGCGATTCGGGTCGTACTCAACAGTGGCGACCTTCGCGGGCACGCCGTGCTTCTCGCGTCGGAAATCAACCAAGCGATAACGCCGCTTGTGGCCACCACCACGGAACCAAATCGTCTGGCGCCCGGCGTTGTTACGACCGCCAATCCGCTTCTTTCCCTTGGTGAGGGGCTTATGCGGGGTAGAGGTCGTGACCTCTTCAAACCCTGCGTACTCTTGAAACCGGCTTCCCGGGTTCGTAGGTCTTCGTCTCTTTAGTGCCATCGGGCTTTCCTTAGGCGAAGTACACTTCGCAAATGCTGACGTAGCCCGTTGCCTATCGTCAGCGAGCGCTTATCGGCCGCTCGACCATCGTTCTCGAAACTGAATGCCTGCTGTTCTTTGTTTTCCTGCCGCCAACACCAGACCTGGTGTTGACTTGACGAGGCTAGATCCCGTCGAAGAGATCGATCTGGCCCGACGCGAGTCGGACGTATGCCTTCTTCCAATCTGGTCGTTTACCGACGAAGCGACCCTGACGACGAATCTTGCCGTGCACGTTGGCCACTCGGACCTCGGAGACCACAACATTCTTGAACTGATGTTCGACCGCGGTCTTGATCTGAACCTTGTTTGCCCGGCGGTCGACATGGAACGCAACAACGTTCTTTTCGTCGCGCAGGGCAGTCGACTTCTCGGTTATCAGAGGTTTGATGATGATGTCTTGGACGCGCATTAGGAATGCTCCACTCTTTCTTGCCTATTCGTGACTTAACGAGCTCTATTTGCCGAGAACCTGAACCAAGCGGTCAAGTGCCTGCTGACTCACCACAAGGTGGGTGCGATCCACAACGTCATAGACATTCACCGCGAGTGCATCGACCGGCTTCAGGCGCTTGTTGTTGCGCGAGGCCAAAGCCAGATTACGATTGTTGAAGTCGTCGACCACGAGCGCCTTACCTGCAATGCCCATCTTGGTGAGTGCAGAGTCAAGAGCCTGGGTCTTGTGGTCGGCCAAATCGAGGCTATCCACAACCACGATCTGTTCGTCGGCGAACTTGCGTGACAAGGCCGACTTGAGCGCATTGCGCTTCTCACCAGGTGTGAGCTTGTTGCTGTGGTCCCGCACCACCGGACCGTGAACGACTCCACCCTTGCGCCACAAAGGCGAAGCGACACTACCCGCGCGGGCCCGACCGGTGCCCTTCTGGCGATACGGCTTCTTACCAGAAGCGCGAATTTCGCCTCTTCCCTTGGTCTTGTGGGTGCCGGATCGAGCGCTGGCGCGCACTGAAACAACAGCAAGATGGATGAGGTGCTCCTTGTAAGGGTACGAGAAAATCTCGTCGGGCACTTCGGTCTCGCCGACCGCTTCGTTGTTGAGGTTCTTTACCGCGAGTTTCATCGTTGAACTCCGAGTTCACTATGGGGTCGGAATTTGATTCCGGCCCTAGGAAACGTTGCTAGCCGTTCTTGGCCGGTCTAATCTGGACGTAGCTGTTGCGCGCACCGGGAACCGCACCCTTGATAAAGAGGAGGTTCTCGTCGGTATCGACCTTGACGATCTGCAGGTTCTTAGTCGTGATCCGCTTATTCCCCATCTGCCCCGGCAGCTTAATGCCAGGGAAGACGCGAGACGGGTACGCTGACTGTCCAATCGAGCCAGGAGCACGATGGAACGAGGAACCATGGGAAGCCCGACCGCCACCAAAACCATGGCGCTTCATAACACCCTGGAAGCCCTTACCCTTAGAGGTTCCGACTACGTCGATGTAACTGTCTTCTTCGAAAATCGACACGTCGATCTCATCGCCGGCCTGGACCTCACTATCGCCTTCGACGTGAAATTCCGCCAACTGATAAGTCGGGGCAACCCCCGCCTTCTTAAAGTGGCCTCGCCGCGGCGAGTTCACATTGTTGGGGGCCTTGGGGACCAACTTGCCCTCAGCATTGCGAGGCCCTTCGACCAATCCAATCTGCACAGCGTCGTAGCCGTCAGCCTCGCTGGTCTTCCGTTGCACTACTACGCAGGGACCTGCCTGGATCACCGTCACCGGGACTGCCTGGCCATCGTCTTTGTAGACCTGGGTCATGCCGATCTTCTTGCCGAGTATTCCGTTCATGGGAAGTTCCCTAACTCTCTTAACCTAAAATTCAACTAAGCCTGCGCTTGGCCGAAGGCTTTGATCTCTACATCAACGCCCGCGGGCAGCTCTAGCTTCATCAGCGCGTCGACGGTCTGCGACGTCGGCTCGAAAATATCCAACAGCCGCTTGTGGGTGCGGATCTCGAACTGCTCGCGGGACTTCTTGTCGACATGAGGAGACCGGTTCACCGTGTACTTCGCGATGTGGGTCGGAAGCGGAATTGGGCCAACCACTCTCGCTCCTGTGCGACGGGCGGTATCAAGGATCTCGTGAGTCGACGTATCAAGAATGCGATAGTCGAAAGCCTTCAGGCGGATACGGATTTTTTCATTGAGCATTGCGTTGCTTCTCCAGCGGGTTCGGGCCGACGTCTCTATTCGACGATCTTGGTAACTGTGCCGGCGCCAACTGTGCGGCCGCCTTCGCGGATTGCAAAGCGCACGCCTTCTTCCATCGCGATCGGAGCAATCAGCTCGACATCCAACTCAACGTTGTCGCCGGGCATCACCATC